>NZ_SRSG01000060.1:30997-31162 GCF_005543295.1 Halalkalirubrum salinum | reverse complement strand
CCGTTATTTCTTTAGCAGAACGCGGTATTCCTGATTGAGTTCTGAGAGGAGTCTCTGTGTAGCTTCCACGATCACACTTCATTTGGATAGATCGGTCGGGTGACCCGTGGCGTTCGCAGAGACACGTCACGCCCAGAATCGGGCGGTAAAGCGTGCGAATCTTTA
>NZ_SRSG01000060.1:0-30850 GCF_005543295.1 Halalkalirubrum salinum | reverse complement strand
GAGCGGTTGTTAACGGTGAGCTCCTATCAGATTCAACGAGTTGATGCGGAATAAAACCGTGGATTATGACGAGGAGCGGACGCGATTCACCCACGGCTCAGGTGTTGAGCAAATCGAAGATTTGCGAAAGCCGAAAACAGACGTTTTCGGAAACCCGTGGAACTCTCGCTGTACTCTTTAGACCGCCGTGAGGATGACGACGACAGTCAACGCGACCCCGAGCACAACAAACGCCGCGTTCTCCAGAGAGATCTGCTCGGGAACGATCGGCATCGGTTCGCGAGCAACAGCGTCATCGGTCGACATCCTATCTTTGACCATCACGTTTTCGTCATGTTCAGTCATCACTGTATCTTCGCTTGCCACGGTGTCTTCGTCGTCGATCGTGGCGGATCCATCGTCTGAGCGATCGGATGAACGCATTAGCAGCGATACGGTTCGAAGCCGCAAATGCGTGTCGACAGTTTAGAGATTAACAGATACTGAGATAATTTCACCGGCGTCGCGCGCCCGGGGTGATATTCCCTTCATAGACGACGCCACGTTCGGCGTCGAGTGTGATTGTCGTGCCATCAGTGATTTTATCGGGAATCGATGCGCCGCTGACCATCGGAATGCCCAGTTCCCGGGCAACGACCGCCGGATAGCCTGTCATTCCTCCGCGGGCATCGACAATGCCAGCGAGCTTCGACACGTCGCCGCTGAATTCGCCGTCGAACTCGGCTGGCAGGACCAGAATATCGCCCTCCTCGATCCCACTCATATTGCCGTCTGTGCTGCGTGCGATCTGTCCAGAGATACGGCCGCCGGTAACCTGTTTGCCGGTCGCGATCGTCTCAGCAGCGACGTGGACCTTCAGCATGTTCGTCGCATTCGAGCCCTCTAACTCGGTCATCATTCCTGAAAGGACGACGATCGTGTCGCCGCTTTCGGCCGCACCAGACTCGAGGGCGGCCGCAACACCGTCTTCGAGAACGTCATCGACACTCTCACTGTAGGGTGAAAGCTTTGGGTGGACACCCCAAGACAGTGCGAGTTGACGGCGAACCCGATCGTTCGGGGTGGTTGCGATGATTGGCACGCCCGGACGGAACTTCGCTGTGCGTCGAGCGGTGTATCCCGATTCGGAGGCAGCAACGACCGCGGAGGCACTGATGTCGCGGGCGAGATAGCGGGCCGATCGCGCCAGTGCCTCTGTCCGAGACTGCTCGCTGGCAGCGGGGACGCGCTGTTCGACCGTGGCGTCGTATTCGGCGCTTGATTCGACCTGTCGAACGATGTTTGCCATGGTCTCGACGACCCGCACTGGGTGTTGACCGATCGCAGTCTCTCCAGAAAGCATCACGGCGTCAGTCCCGTCTAACACAGCGTTGGCCACGTCAGAGGCCTCCGCACGCGTTGGTCGGCGCGATCGAACCATCGAATCGAGCATTTCTGTGGCCGTGATAACCGGCACCCCGGCGGCAACGCACTTGTTAATGATCCGTTTTTGGATGATCGGGACGTCTTCGAGTGGACACTCGACGCCGAGGTCTCCACGAGCGACCATCACGCCGTCCGCTGCTTCAATGATTTCGTCGAGGTTGTCGACCGCACCCGCGCGTTCGATCTTCGCGACGACGGGGATATCCGCGCCAAACTCTTCGAGTTGATCGGCGATCGCATATATGTCTTCGGCGTCGCGAACGAAGCTGGCGGCGACGAAATCCGCTTGTTTGTCAGCAGCGAGTTCGAGTTCTGCCAGATCGGCGTCGGTAATGAGCTCGATATCGAGATCGACACCAGGGACGTTGACACCTTTACGGCTTGAGAGCTGTCCGCCAGAGTCGATCTCCGCGAACACTGACTCCCCGTCAATCCGAGTGATCGTCGCCTCGATACGGCCGTCGTCAAGTAAGATTGTATCGCCGGGCTCGGCTGAGGCGATCGAAATCGTCAGCCCGACCTGTACTGGGGTTGCATCGTCACCAACGAGAAATTCGACAACTGAGCCTGCCTCGAGTTGAATCGGCTCGTCGATCTCGGCGGTCCTAACTTCCGGTCCCTTTAGGTCGACCATGATCGCAAGTGGCTCGTCGATCGCTTCGTCGACCGCTCGCGCCCGGGCGATCACATCGGCTCTGTGCGCCGTCGTTCCATGGCTCGCGTTGAGCCGAACCACAGACATCCCTGCATCGGCCAGCCTCCTGATCGTGGCCCGATCGTCGGAAGCGGGACCGATCGTGCAGACGATTTTCGCATTGCGCATGCTCGCGCTTGGTCTGACTAACCTAAAAAGCCCCACGATAGACTCGAACCCGAGTAAACGTTCGTTCGGAATACGAGAGATCTGATCGAATCGGCACCCGTATGTGTATTAAATCGTTCGTCGATCGCAACAAAAAAAGTAGACCGAAAACTAAGTGAATGTCCTATCCCATGAAGAATCGCAGCCACGGGTTGTTCCGAACGAACTCCGACTCTTCGAGGATCCCATCGATTCCGAGGATTCGTCCAGCACCCCACGCGCCGAGGCCGAACAGCAACAACAGGTAGACGAACGAGCTATCGACGAAGTAGCCGTGATCAACTGGGAATCCCGCGGCCAGTCCGCCCTGCCAGGCGGCCGTCCAGAAGAACAGCATCTGGAGACCACCCATCATGGCAGCAAATCGGACAAACGCTCCGAAAAGCAACGCGAGTCCGATCAGGATCTGCCCGAAGACGACGAGTGGATCGATGAGTCCTGGATACTGTCCGAAGAACAAGAACAATCCTCTCAGTGGGTTCGCCTCAGCAACCGCGTTGTTCAGAAAGCCTGCCGATGACCACGCGAGCGGATCGCCAAAGCCACCCTCTGCGAGCTTCTCGAGCCCTGCCTGTAAGAACACCCAGGCCATCACGATCCGAAGACCGACCATCGAGTACGCGACCCAGGTCTCTGAGTAGTTGAACTCGACCTCCCGGCCGAAGAGTTCCGATCGAAGCGTTTGTTCGTTTGGTTATGTTGACATGATTATGTACTTCCTCCACCTGGAATGTCACAACCAAAACGTATATATATGATGGAGAGTTCTCAGGTGAGTAGAATCCCCACTAGTCGCCGGATGCTACCGGATCTTCGTTCCGGGCGCCGCGTCGCCGTGGGTCGTGAGAATATCTGCTTTTTCGCCCGCCGCCAGCAACATACCGTTCGACTCAACGCCGAACAGCTCGGCCTTTTCGAGATTGGCGACGATTACCACCCGGGTGCCAGGTAGCGATTCGAGGTCGTGTAGCTGTTTGATGCCGGCGACGATCTGTCTGGTCTCGAGGCCGATGTCGACCTCGAGTTTCGCGAGTTTGTCCGCGCCCTCGATTCCCGCTGCGGATACGATTTCCCCGACTCGAATGTCGAGTTCCTGGAATTCTTCGAAGCTAATACGATCTGTGGTCAGTGGTTCAATGTCGTCCATATCTGTCGTGTCTGTGGTCTCAGTCTCTTCGCCCGGTGCATCGTCTGTGTCGTCGTCGGTCGCTTCTGCGACGCGTGCCTCAAGTTTCTCGTTGAGCTCTTCGACGCGCTCATCGGGAATCTTCTCGAAGAGTTCCTCGGGCTCGTCGAACGATCGCGCCGGTGGCACCAAGGCGGCGTCGACAGTCACGTCGTGAACCGAGCCGTCTTCACCAAGCTGCGCCCATAGTGCCGCACACCGATCGGGTGCGATGGGCGCGAAGAGGACGGCGATCGCCTTTGCGATCTGGACGCAGTCAAAAATTACCTGTGCGGCCTGCTCGGGATCGTCGTCAGTGAGCTTCCAGGGCTCGTTGCGCTGGATGTACTCGTTGCCGAAACTCGCCAGTCGAACCGCCGCGTTGCCCGCATCGCGGATCGAGTAGTCGTTGACCCCTGCGGTGAACGCCTCGATCGCCTCCTCGATTCGCGATTCGACCTCAGGGGAGACCGACGCGTCGGGCGTGCCGGCGTAGTTCCGGTGGGCGAAAAGCAGCGATCGGTACAGGAAGTTCCCAACCGTCCCAACGAGTTCGTTGTTCACGCGATCGCGGAACTTCTCCCAGGAGAAGTCGACGTCCTGTTGGAAGCCACCGTTCGTGGCGAGATAATACCGCAGGAGGTCCGGGTGGAAGCCCTCCTCAAGGTACTCTTCGGCCCACACAGCGCGGTTGCGGCTCGTTGAAAAGCCCTTGCCACCGAGCGTCACGAACCCAGACGCCATCACGGCGCGCGGTTCGGTGTAGCCCGCGCCGCGCAACATTGCGGGCCAGAAGATCGTGTGGTGTTGAATGATGTCGCGGCCGATGACGTGGACGATCTCACCGTCACCACGCCAGGTCTCCTCCCAGTCGTACACGTCTGGACCGATCCGATCGGTGTACTGTTTCGTCGAGGAAATGTACTCGATTGGGGCGTCGACCCACACGTAAAGCACGAGATCGCTCGATCCGTCAGCCTCGCGGTCAGAAGATGATTCATCCGAAGCATCCGCGCCGGGGTAGTCAATCCCCCAGTCCATATCTCGGGTGATACACCAGTCTTTCAGGCCCGATTCGATCCACTCTCGGGGCTGGTTTCTGGCGTTCGAGGTTCCCTCGAGCCCGTCGAGAAAGTCGCTGAGATACTCGGAAAACGCTGATACTTCGAAGAACTTGTGCGTCCGCTCGCGGTATTCAGCAGGGTTCCCCGAGATCGCCGAGATCGGATCTTCGATCTCACCTGGTTCGAGGTGGCGCTGACATCCCTCGTCGCACTCGTCTCCGCGGGCGTGTTCCCCACAGTACGGACAGGTCCCCTCGACGTACCGATCGGGGAGGTACTGGTCGTCAATCGGATCGTAGGCGACCATGATCTGTTTTTCATAGACGTATCCCTCTTGTTCGAGGGTTCGGACGATCGATCGGGTGATTGCCGTATTGGTCTCGTCGTGAGTGTGGCCGTAGTTGTCGAAGTCGACGTTGAACTTCGGGAACGTCTCTTTGTAGATCTCGTGCCACTCCAGTGCGAACGATTCGGGAGAGACGCCTTCAGATTCGGCGTTAACCGCGACGGGCGTCCCGTGCATGTCCGAACCGGAGACGAAGGCGGTCTGTTGCCCGAGCGTTTCGAGCGCTCGCGAAAAGACGTCGCCACCGACGTACGTCCGGAGGTGGCCGACGTGTAAGTCGCCGTTCGCGTAGGGCAACCCACAGGTCACCACTGCAGGCGCATCGGTTGGAAATTCCTCGTGGCTCATCTGTCCTAAGTTAGGCCACGAGGAGCATCTAAAACCCGCGGATTCGATCGCAGAGCAGGATTTAATACCCAGAGTTTGGTACTGGAGGTAATGCCGGATCGCGAACTGGAAGATCAGTCGCCGACCGAATCCGCCGGCAATACACCCGAGGTCGACGGCGCATTCTTTACCCACTCACCAGATCCGGCCGTTCGGTATAGTTTCAGCGACGGCGAGCCGATCGTCACCGCCGTGAACCCAGCGTTCGAGTCGGTGTTTGGGATCTCCGCAAATGCGATCATCGGGCAATCGCTCGACGAGCGAGTCGTCTCGGCGGATGGCGGGGATCCGACAGCAGCACTCATAACGCAGATCAGATCGGGCGAATCGATCGACACGGCAATTCATCGAGAGACGACAAACGATGATCGATACTTTCGGCTTCGGACGTTCGAGCTCTCCGGAACAGAGCCGACGCAGTGGTACGCAGTATATACCGAAACGACCGAAGAGACGGCCCGAGCGCGTCGGCTCGAGCGTTACGAACTGCTCGTAGAGTCCGTCGGTGATCCGATGTACGTGCTCTCAGCGGATGGAGTGATCGAATGTGTGAATCGTGCGATGGCTGATTCACTCGGGATCGATCGCGCCGAAATCGTTGGGAAACGACCAGACGCGTTCCTCACTGACGACAGCGTCGAGCGCGCTATCGAGACACTCCGTGAAATCGAAGCCCATCCTGAGCGCAGACACGGTCGCTTCGAGATGACTGTCGAGCACGGCGGAGAGCTGATAATCATCGGAGAGGCGCATGTGACGGTGTTGACCGACAAAACGGGCGAATCGATCGGATCGGTTGGCGTCGTTCGAGATATCACCGATCGATCGCAGTACGAACAGACCTTCGAGACACTCCAGCAGACGACCCGATCGCTCCTCTCATCTAAAACAGTCAAACAGACGGTTCAGACGGCTGTCGAGGCAACTGAATCCGTCCTGAATTCGGCGTTTGTCACGGTACTGTTAGTAAACGAAAAAACAGACCGACTTGAACCGACTGCAGTATCTCAAGAGCTCCTGGACCTATATGAGATGACTGAGTCACGACTGAGTTTTGACGTGGGCGAGGGCCTCACCGGCGGTGCGTTTGTGACCGGCGAGCCAGCGTACTACCCGGACATTACAAAAGAGCCGAACCTGTCGAGAGAGAACCCCAGACTCCGAAGTGTCATTCTCCACCCGCTTGGAGAGCACGGACTTTTGCTCATTGGATCCGATCTCTTCGATGACTTCGATCAGATCGATCGCGACTTCGCCGAGATCCTCGCTGCGACGACAGAGGCGGCGCTCGACGGTGCAGCCCACCACGACGCACTCAAACAACGAGAACAGGAACTCCAACGACAAAACGATCGGCTCGAAGCGTTCGCCAGCGTCGTGTCCCACGATCTCCGGAACCCGATGAACGTCGCACAGGGGTACACTAATCTCTTAGAAGCAGCGATCGACGATGACGACGCGCTCGGGTATCTCCATCGAACAACAGATGCACTCGATCGGATGGAGACACTAATTAACAATCTCCTCTCGCTGGCACGAGAGGGAACGGCTGTCGAGAATCCAGTCCCGGTCGCGATCGATTCGGTCGCTGCTGACGCGTGGGCGAGCACCGCCCCCGACACGGCGACGGTGACGATCGATGTCGATATGACCGTTGCGGGTGATCGCAGCCGGCTCCAACAGCTCTTCGAGAACCTGTTTTCGAACGCCGTCGAACACGCCGGTGAACGTGTCACCGTTACTGTCAGGGCGATCGCTGACGGCGACGAACGTGGATTTTACGTTGCGGACGACGGTCCAGGTGTCGATTCCGACATTGCTGAGTCCGTGTTTGAGTGGGGGGTGACGAGTGATGCCGAGGGTACAGGGCTCGGACTCGCGATCGTTTCCGAGATCGCCGACGCCCATGGGTGGGACGTGCGCGTTCAGTCCGACAACGGTGCCCGATTTGAACTCCGCTGGCCGTCTTCGTAGCTGGGAGTACGGCCAACAATCGGCTCTTTGTATTTCGGGACTCACCGAAGCCGATCGAGATCGGCGAGGAAGGCGTCGATCGTCGCTTCGGTGACGTGGGGCATACAGACGACCCGAAGTGCACCTGCTGCCGTCGTTGCGATCCGCCAGCCGGCCTCCCGCAGCGACAAGAAGAGCGATCGCGGAATCGATGCGGTGACGAGCGGCAGGTGCGGCTCGACCGTGTCGAAGCCGCGATTATCAAGCGCGTCGGCGAGCCGTTCGGCGATTGCCATCGTCCGCTCGTACGTCTCACAGTAGCCCTCAGGCCACAGCGCCTCCATCGCCGCAACCGCACTCGCGACCCCCGCACCGCTTCGTGTTCCAGTGAGCGACGCCTGCGTGGTTGACTCGAGATATGGCGTTTCGGTCGCCAGCGCGTCCAACAATGACCGATCGCGGACGAGCAACCCCCCCGCAGGCACGACCGCCTGGCCGAACTTGTGGGGGTCGATCGTCATCGAGTCGACCGGCGCGTCGGCAAAGCTCCACTCGAACGAGGTGAACGGCAACACGAATCCACCCCACGCAGCGTCGACGTGCATGCGTGCCCCGGTGTCGTGGGCGAGTTCACAGAGTTCGGGGATCGGGTCAACTCGGCCGTGTTCAGTCGTCCCAGCAATGCCGACGACGAGCGCAGTGTTGGCGTCGATCGCCGCGGCGGTTGCGTCGATATCTGCCCGATATGTTTCGTCGACCGGGACTGTCCGAAGCTCGACCGAAAGCACCTCGGCGGCCTTGCTGAAGCTGAAGTGTGCCGTTTCGGGCGCGACGACGTTGGGTGTAGTCGAGGGATGGCTGTTTCGAGCCGCCCGAACCGCCTGGATGTTGGATTCGGTGCCGCCGCTCGTGATATAGCCGTCGATCGATCGGTCTCCGACAACGCTCCCGAGCAGTGACACGGCTCGCGCTTCCAGTTTGGCGATCGACTGATACGTCTCGGGGTCGCCGGGATTGCTCGCATAGAAGTCCGCAGCAGCCGCCCGCGCGGCCGGGTGCGGCTGGGTACACATCGACGAGAGCACCCGATCGAACGACTGCCGAGGCGGCTGCCGGTGCATCGATCGTCGGTAGGCCAACGTCGGGTATAGTGGTTCCGCTCTGGTGAGAGTAGTGATCGCTGTGCGATCGAATCGACAGCGTCACCGAGATTCTTAGCGAACCGAATCGAGAAGCAACTTCTGTTCGAACCGTTTAACCTCGTGTTGGACGTCTCGAACTGCGTCGATGTTCGCCGAGAGCGAACTGATTCCTTGCTTGACGAGGAACCGAACCATCTCGGGTTTCGAGGCTGCCTGCCCGCAGATACTCGTGTCGATGTCCAACTCTCGGCAGGTTTCGATCGTGTCGCCCATCAGCTCTTTGACCGCCGGATGAAGCTCATCGAAGCGATCGGCGACATTCTCGTTGTTCCGGTCGACCGCAAGTGTATACTGGGTCAGATCGTTCGTCCCAAAGGAGGCAAAGTCGATGCCTGTTTTGGCGATCTGCTCGATCGACAGCGCGCTGGCGGGAGTTTCGATCATCACGCCCCAGCGACGCTTGTCGGGATCGATCCCGGCCGCTTTCATCTGTTCTTTCGCGCGGATGACATCCTCGGCGTCGTTGACAAGCGGGAGCATTAGTTCGACGTTGTCGTAGCCCATGTCGTATAGCCGGCGATACGCCGCGAGCTCCTGGGCGAAGACGTCCGGCTTGTCGAGACTCCGGCGGATGCCACGGTAGCCGAGCATCGGGTTGTGTTCGCGTGGTTCGTTCTTACCGCCGTCCAGCTGTCTAAACTCGTCGGTCGGCGCGTCCATGGTTCGCGCGCGGACCGGTCGAGGGTAGAAGGCGTCGGCGACGTTTCTGATTCCCTTGATCAGCTCGTCCTGATACGCACGCTCGCCGTGGTCCATGATGTACTGTTCTGGCGTCTTCCCCAGCGACAACACCATGTGTTCCATCCGAAGCAGCCCGACACCGTCAGCCCCCGTCGCGGCTGCGCGTTCGGCGGCTTCGGGAATCGAGACGTTGACCTTTACCTCCGTGGCGGTCATGGGTTTGACCGGCGTTTGTGGCCGAACCTCGTCGACAGACTCAGCGGAGAGTGGTTCCTCATCGACCCCAGAGTCAGACTCTTTTTCATCGGTCAAATCACCCGCAAGCACCGTCCCCTTTGAACCGTCAAGCGTGACCATCTGTCCGTTCGAGAGCGTTCGGGTCGCATCGCCCGTGCCAACGACTGCGGGCACGCCGAGTTCTCGAGAGATGATCGCCGCGTGACTCGTCATTCCGCCCTCGTCGGTAATGATGCCCACCGCTCGCTTCATCGCCGGTACCATGTCAGGCATCGTCATTTCGGTAACAATGATGTCACCTTCGGCAACCTGATCGAGGTGATCGAGCTTGGTGACAATTCGAACGGCCCCCGACACCACCCCTGGCGCGGAGCCGAGCCCGCTGACGAGTACCTCACCTTCGTCTTCGTCATCGTTCGTCCCGCCATTGGCAGCGCTCGTCTCGCTCTCGGCGTTCTCGTGACTGTTTGCGGCGCTTTCGATGTTCTTTTGTTCGGCGATCGTCGTGATCGGCCGCGACTGCAGCATGTAGACGTCACCTTCGTAGATCGCCCATTCGACGTCTTGTGGGCTCTCGTAGTGGTCTTCGACAATTTTACCGAGTTCGACGAGTGACTCGATCTCCTCATCTGTCAACACCCGAGCGTCGCGTTTGTCCTCGGGAACGTCCTCTTCGATCGTCTCGCCCGTTTCGGGGTCTTTGACCATCTGAATGTTTTTTGTGGCGACAGTCACATCCTCAGTGGTCGCAGTTTCGCGATCGACAATGTAGTTGTCTGGGGACACTGTTCCAGAGACGACCGCCTCTCCGAGCCCCCAGGCGGCCTCGATGATAATTTCCGGCTCACCCGTCGAGGGATGGCTGGTAAACATGACTCCAGATTTCTCGGCGTCGACCATCCGCTGTACGACGACCGCGATATCCACCTTGTCGTGAGGGAACCCCTGGCGGTTGCGGTAGTAGATCGCCCGCTGGGAAAAAAGCGAGGCCCAGCACTCCTTGACGCGATCGAGCAACTGCTGTTCGCGAACATTGAGGAAAGTCTCCTGTTGACCCGCAAAGGAGGCGTCAGGCAGATCCTCTGCCGTTGCCGAGGAGCGGACCGCAACGAAGGCCTCCTCGCCGTCCTCGCCGAGCGATCGATACGCCTCGAGGATCTCCTCGCGGACCGACTCGGGGAACGGTGTCTCGAGGATCAACTCGTAGGCCGTCTCTTCGGCGGCCGCAAGCGCGCTCGAATCCTCGGTGTCGATCTCCATCGCCGCGAAGAGTTCCTCGTCGATTTCGGCAGCTTCGATGAACTCCCGGTAGGTCCCGGCAGTCACGACGAATCCATTCGGGACCGGTAGCTCCGCGCCAATCAGTTCGCCGAGCGACGCAGCCTTCCCGCCGACGGTGTCGATATCGTCGGCGCGTACGTCTTCCAGCCAAGGTACAGCCATTTCGTATGTGTGTGATCCACCACGTACCTAAAGAACTTTCCGGAGGATGCAACCGTGGAAAAAAGGTACTCGGCTGCGAGTGATCGCTGGTTCAACACGGGTGATCGACGAGCGATCGAACAGCGGTCACGCCTCGATTATCTCATCCGCATCGAGGGGTGGGATCGCAATCGACCCATCGAGCGCCGTCACCGCGCGCCCGCCAACCCGAACCGTTGTGCCGCCGGTTGTGTCGTCAGTGCGGATCTGCACCCTGACTCGGCCGGGCCGATCGACAAAGTGGCCTTGCTCGAACTGCAGATCCTCCGCGAAGCTATCGAGCGCGCCGAACCGTTCGAGGTACGCCCCGCACGCGCCGCTGGCGGTGCCGGTAACGGGATCCTCTGGGATACCCGAGCCTGGGGCAAATGCCCGGCCGTGAAGCGTCGAATCCGCCCGGAGCGTGTCGAAGGTAAACGCGTAGATGCCAGCGACATCGAGCCGGTCTGAGAGCGCTTCGATCGCGTCCATGTCCGGCGTGGCAGCCCCAAGCGGCGAGAGGAATGCCACCGGCACGATCAAGAACGCAAGTCCAGTGCTCGAACGGGCCACCGGCAACTCCTCACCGATCTCTTCGATCGCCTCACGACCGATCCCGAGCGCCGCCGAAAGCTCCTCGGAGCCGATTTCGAGTTTCTCGATCGACGGCTCGCGCTGGGTCATCCACACCGTTCCGTCTTCGGCAGTTTCGATGTCAAGCACACCCACGTTCGTTTCGAGCGAATGCGTTCCCGGATCGACAACACCGTCTTCGAACAAGTGCGCGTGACTCGCAATTGTCGCGTGCCCGCACAGGTCAACCTCCTGGGTCGGAGTGAAATATCGGACGCAGCGATCGGCCTGATCGCTCGCAAAAATGAACGCGGTTTCGCTGACTGAGAGCTCGCGCGCGATCGCCTGCATCTGGGTCTCGGTGAGTCCGTTCGCATCCGGGACGACTCCAGCGGCGTTTCCTGACAGCGGTTCGTCGGTGAACGCGTCGACGAGCAGACAGCGACGGGTATCCATACGAGTCATGACTGCGGCTGGCTGAATAAAACGACGGTTTCTCGCAACTGGTTACCGGACGAATATTGCGACGTCGACGATTCCCTCGGCGACGGCAGTCAAGAACACAAGGTAGACGGCATTTCCGATCGTCGAGAATACGAGAAACCGAGTTCGGCTGTATCTGCTCATCCCTGCGGGTATGCTCATCAGCGATCGGATGAGCGGAATGGTGTTCGTGACCGCGAGGGCGAACCCGCCAAACCGCTCGAACAGCCGGGTGACGACCTGCATTCGCTTATCGCCAACGCGCCGGCGGATGATCCACGGGAGGCGATCGGCGTACGGTACCGCTCTCCGGATGCCAATGAACTCCGGGCTTTCGGTGTTGAACCCGCGGTAGAGTGTAAATTGCCCGAGTGAAGAGGCGATCACCGACATGATCGCAACGACAACCAGTGTTGACATTTCGGGTGAGACGAAGGCAACATACGCGATATAGAACGCAGCCGGAGGGGTAACCTTGCCGAGTACCATCCCGTCGAGATAAAAAAACAGCAGGATAACTGGAACTGCGAGCGCTTCAAGAATAACAACTGTCGAAGCGGGGTCCGACACCAGCGGCGTTGTACCGTGCTGAACTGCCGGTATAGCGGCCGACGCGATCGACAGGGTCACAGCGGGCCAACAGCAGATCATGCGAGCGGGATGAGTGGTGGTTTGTGAGCGACGACGAGTACTCGAGACACGGCTACCAGAAGTCCTCGTGGACTGCTCGACCGTCCTCGTTCAGTACCGGTCCAACGACATCGGTGATCCCCGCAAGGATCGCCGCCGATCGGACCGGGAACGGTTCGCTACTGGTGAACTCGACGATCTCGTTGCTGCCGACGCTGTAGACGACCCGATCGAAGCCCGCATAGCGCATCCCGCCAGCGCACATGGGGCACGGCTCTGTGCTCGTGTACATGACCGTCTCCGCACGCTCGTCGTCACTCATTTTGCGTGTCGCTTCCATTGCGAGGTGCAGTTCAGGGTGTCGACGGATGTCGTTTTCGGTGACAACAGTGTTTCTGTCCTCCATGACAATTTCGTCATCGCGGACGAGCACGGTCCCAAACGGGTGGTTGCCGCGCTCGGCAGCCTCGCGGGCGAGTTCGATCGCCCGGCGCATGTGTGATTCGTGATCGAACGCGTCAGGAGCGGACATGGTCGATGTGACGGACGGGGCCCACCTGTAGTTTCCGGCGGCCGCGTCATCGAAACTGTAACGCTTATAGGCCGAAGGCGACCATGCACAGACGACATGAGCGATCTCCCGGACACGTTCAACTGTACCATCACGAACTGGGAGTACATCTACGGCCGCTGCCGCGACGTGAGCACGCAGGTCAAAGCCGCAGAGTTCGAACCGGACGTGATTGTTGCGCTCGCGCGCGGCGGCTGGTTCGCCGGCCGGTGTATCTGTGACTTCCTCGGACTGAACGACCTCACGAGCCTGAAGATGGAACATTACGTTGGAACCGCCGAAAAGAGCGGCGAGCCACAGATTCGCTATCCGATGCCGGAGGGCTCCGTCGAGGGCAAAGACGTGCTGATCATCGACGACATTGCCGACACCGGCGGATCGATCAAGCGCGCACAAGAGTACGTCGAAAAGCGAAATGCTGGTGAGATCAGGACCGCGACGCTGCAGTTGCTCCAGACCAGCGAGTTCGAGCCGGATTTCGTGGGCGAACAGCTCGAAGAGTGGACGTGGGTCGTCTATCCGTGGAACTTCATCGAAGACATGATCGACCTCAGCTCTGGAGTGATGGCGAAGGCCGATCAGGAGGCGTTCACCACCGAAGACATCCGCCACTACCTCTCTGAGTACCACAACATCGATCGCATCGAAATGGAGATCGCCCAGCCGAATCGCCTCGACGAGGTACTTACAGAGATGGTTCGCCGTGAGGTCGCCGTAACAGTTTCCGAAACCGAGTGGGCGCTCGTCGACGATCGCGAGTAACGAGCCGTGACGGACGACGAACTGGACGCGCTGTGTCGAGCGTACGGACTGAAAGACGAATCGCGAACTGGCTGGCAGCTCCGCGGAATCACCGATCCCGAATCCGTCGCCGCGCACACGTGGGGAGTGGCGTTTCTGTGTTTAGTGTACGGCGATCGGCTGGCCACAGAATTCGCCGGGGACGATCGCTTCGAGGACCGTGCGGAACCGCTGGATGTCGATCGCACGATCCGTCTAGCAATTCTCCACGACCTCGCGGAGACTGAGACAGGAGATCTCCCAACCCGGGCGGATCCGGCCGCAGAGACGATCGATCCAGAAAAAAAAGAGACACTAGAGCGATCGGCGATCGACGAGTTGACAGACCCCCTGCAGACAGACGATCTTGTAGCTGCGTGGAAGGAATACGAGGAGCGAAACTCGCCGGAGGCGATCGCCGTCAAGGAGATGGACCTAATCGACATGTGCCTGCAGGCGCTCGTCTACGAGCGTGAAAAGCGGTACGATCCCGACGCAGATGCCGCGGCGTTCGAGGCGTACGAGAATCTGGACGAGTTCTTTGCGACCGCGGAGCCGCGGCTCCAGACGGATCTGGGCCGATCGCTCTTTTCGACGATCCGGACGCGATACCGCGAGGAGGTCGCCTCGCGATGACCGGCCTCATCGGAATTTTCGGCGAAGCGATCTTGCCGATCGTCTCGATCGCCGCGGCGGGGTTTGTTCTCGGCCGCAGAAAGGAGATTGATCCCGGCGCGTTGAACACTGCTGTCGTGTACGTCCTCGCGCCGGCACTCGTGTTTCACAGCCTCGCGGTGACAGAACTCGCCGGCGAGACGTTGCTCCGCATTGCTGCGGGCGTGTTGGCGTTCACGGTCGTGATGATCGCGATCGGCGAGGCGGTCGGCCGGCTGACCGGCGAGCAAGAACCGCTTTTCAGTGCGTTGATCCTCGTGATCGCCTTTACGAACTCGGGAAACTATGGGATTCCAGTCTCTGATTTCGCGTTTGGGTCGATCGGGAGACAGACCGCAGTCGTCTTTCTCACCGCCCAGGCGGTGCTCGTGTACACCGTCGGCGTCTACATCGCCTCTCGGAGCAGCGGGGCCAGCGGCCTGTCGGGAGTCAAGCGCGTCGCGAAGATTCCACTCGTCTACGCGGTGCTCGCCGCGCTCGGGCTCCGGGCGTTTGATCTCGTCCCACCGGCGGAGACCGCTGCAATGGAGGCTGTCGGACTCGTTGGAGACTCGTCTATTCCAGTGATGCTCCTCATTCTTGGAATCCAGCTCGCGGAAACAAACTACGAGGCAGCACTCTCGCGGGCGACGAAGCCGACAATTTTGAAGATGGTGATCGCGCCGTTTGTTGGCCTTGCGATCGCGATCGCGCTCGGATTTTCGGACCCGACCGTCGCGCGGGTGTTTGTCCTGGAAACGGCGATGCCGGCGGCGGTGACACCGCTGGTATTGATCGTCGAGTTCGCGGGCGAAGAAACGATCGGCGAACTCACCGTCGCCGAGTACGTGAGCACGGTCGTCCTCGTGACGACGCTCGTCAGCGTCCCGGCGCTGACCGTCGCGATCGCAATCTTGCAGTCCGGCGCCATCATTTAACACGTACACAACGGCGAACGAATTATCACCGTGCCCGACGGACGTGCGCGTATGAGCAAAGGACACCTCAACGAAGCGAGCGAGACGCTCAAAACGGCTGCCGACGCGGCTGATGGCGAGATCGAAACCCGGCTGCGGGCGCAGGCAGAAACACTCGCGGACCTTGCGGATCGGCAGTTTGGAGCCGACCACGGCCGACTGGCGCGGATCGAACACGCCCTTAGAGAGATCGCGGCGGACGCTGAAGAGCCGATCGCCGAGCAGATCGACGAGGCTATGGCGGCGATCACCGCGTTCCGCGGCACGATCGAGGGCGTCTGACGGCGCCGCCCATTGAGAGACGACTAGTCTGTCACAGAGGGGTCGGTCGCTGCATCGGCAGATGCGTCTCGATCGGCCTCTCCACCAGCGTCGTTGCCCGTGCTGGGGCCCTCGTCGATGATTTTTGTCGCCCAGGTTCCACGCAGGTACCACACCAGCGCGGCGAAGAAACCGACAATATCGCCGAGTAGCACTGCGTACCAGATGCCGGTCTCCGCCCAGCCGAGGACGAATACAAAGACGTACGTGAGCGGGACACGGGCGACCCAGAGTGTGACCATCGAAAAGGCCATTGCCGTCTTCGTGTTGCCCGCCCCGCGGAACGTCCCGAGCATGATCTGTAGCGTGCCCATAAACACAAACATGAACGCCGCGATCTGCATGTAATCGACGGCGTAGCCGATCGTCGTCGACGCTCCCGGTGTATCCGCCGAGAGAAACACCCGAACGATCGGCTCGGGGAACGCGTACAGGATCACCGTCAGGACGGCCATCACGAGCGCGGTCATGCCCATCGCGAGTCGTGAGGCGCGTTTTGCGCGATCGGCCCTGTCGGCCCCGAGGTTCTGGCCGACGACCGTATCGATCGCCTGTGACAGCCCCATGGCTGGCAAGAACACGAGCGAAATGAGCCGGTTCCCCAGCCCGTAGGCAGCGACGATCTCCGGGGAGAACGTCACCACCATGGCCGTGAGGACGATGAACGCCAGCGACGAGGAGGACTGTTCGATCGCGCTCGGCACACCGAGTGAGACGATCTCTTTGATCTGACTCACGTCCGGCACGAGGTACGCCACCTCGATATCCGGCCCCGCGTCAGTCCGAAAGAGGATGTACAGCCCGAGGGCGGTCGCGATCGCACGGGAGCTAACGGTCGCGATTGCCGCGCCTTCGATCTCCAGCCGTGGGATCGGCCCGAGGCCGAAGATAAGCACCGCATCCAAGACGACGTTGACCAGCACGCTGACGAACATGATTCGCATTGGGGTCCGGGTGTCGCCGTAGCCGCGCATGATGGACACGAAGATGAAAAACCCGAACAGAAACGGCATCCCGAGGAAGAAGATCCGCATGTAATCCGCCGCAAGCGGGACAATCCGGGCTTGTGTCTCCGCGTCCGCCGGCAACAGCGCCAGCATCGGCTCGGTCGCGAAAAAACCGACGATCGCGATTCCGACCGCGATGATCGTCACGAACGACAGCGTCTGCCCGGCGATCTCGTCGGCTGAGCCGCCGCTTTTTGCGCCGGTGTATTGGGCGACCAAGATCGCACCCGCGGCGGTGAAGCCGCCGCCGACCGAGATCAGAAAGAAAATCAGCGGAAACGCGAGGCTCAGCGCGCCAACGGCGTCCTCGGAAACCGCGCCGAGAAACGCCGTATCGGCGACGTTGTACGCCACCTGCAGCAGCTGGATCACAACCATCGGCCACGCCAGCGCGATCATCGGTCGAACCAGATCGCCGTGGGTGAGCCTGTTCGTCTCGGTCTGTGACACTACGTTCCGAAACACGCGGTGGGTATTTGAACGCTTTCAAGGGCTGGTACCGTGACACATGGCATCATTGCCATGTCAGCACGGTTTTGTGGAATGCGTGCGCAGTATCGGTATGAGCAAAATAGGCTTCATCGGCGGCAGCGGGATCTACGAGGCACTGCCGCTCGAGGACGTCCGCGAGGAATCGATCGACACCCCCTACGGCGAGCCAAGCGCCCCGGTCACGATCGGCGAATTCGGCGATACCGGCCGAGAGGTCGCATTCTTACCGCGACACGGTTCTTCTCACGGCCGATCGCCGACGAACCTCCCATACCGGGCGAACATCTACGCGCTCAAATCTGTCGGCGTCACCCACATCTTCGCTTCGAACGCGGTTGGCTCGCTTCGTGAGGAGCTGTCACCGGGGACGCTCGTGATCCCCGACCAGATCTTCGATCGGACCCGAAACCGCGAGCTGACGTTCTTCGGGGAGGGGATCGTCGTCCACCAGCCCTTCACCGAGCCGTACAGTCCAGAGCTGGTCGATCACCTCGCGACTGCCGCAGAAGACGCAACCGACGCTACTGTCGTCAAAGGCGGGACGTACGTCTGTATCGAAGGGCCACAGTACTCGACGCGCGCCGAAAGCGAGTTCTTCCGATCGCAGGGGTGGGATCTCGTCGGAATGACCGCAATTCCCGAGGCAAAACTCGCCCGCGAGGCCGAGATGGCATACGCGACGATCGCCGGCGTCACCGACTACGACGTGTGGAAAAAAGACAACGAGGTCACGCTCGAAGAGGTGCTCGAAAACGCCGAAAAGAACCAGGCGGCGATCAAAGCGACCGTCGAAGCCGCGATCGAATCACTCCCTACAGACCACGAGTGTGCGGCCCACACCTCACTCGAAGGAACAATCAACACCCCTACTGCGGCGATTCCCGGCGATACCCGCGATCGGGTCGAACTACTCGTCGGGGAGTACCTCTAGGACACAGTGTCGATCGACAAGAGGACAACCGCGGCTATCCTTCGTTAGCCAACTCCAGAAGGTTTCCGTCGGGATCGCGAAGGTAGATCGATCGGAGGTCGCTGCGCGCGCCCGTTCGATCGATCGGCCCAAGCTCAATTGCTATTCCGTCGGCTTCGAGATCGGCTTTGAGTTCCGAGACGGGAGTGGACGTCACGAGACAGAAATCTCCGCCGCCCACACTCGGCTCGGCTGCCCGCGGCGTTATATTTTCGCCCGCTTCGTGGAGATTGATTTTTTGATCGCCGATCAAAAGCCCGTGTCGGCCGTCTCCGAACGTGATCGGCGTTATGCCCGCAAATCGGTCGTAAAACTCGAGGGTTCGATCGATATCTGCAACCGTGAGCACGAAGTGATCAAGACGGGCGATGGCCATGGATGACCAACGAGTCCCTGCGACTAATGGGGTCCGGTCGGGATAACGACAATTCATATAGGTACGCGACATCCAGAATTGGTATGGCCGACCGATCAGATCGCGATCGCTTTTCTCGCGCGACGTGGGCGAACGTGGTCGGCAACGTGATCAAGATCGTCGTCGAGGGGGCGGCGGGACTCGCGTTCAACAGCGTCGCGCTTATCGCCGACGCGGCCCATTCAGTTGCCGATCTCGTCGCAAGCGTTGTGGTGCTCGTCTGGGGGGACAGCAGCTTCGATGAACCGGACACACACCACCCTCACGGTCACACCCGAATCGAACCGCTAACTGCGCTGTTCGTCGGGGCGGTGATCGTATTGCTCGGTGGGAACCTCCTGTACGAATCCGCGCGTGGTCTGTTCTTTGGCGCTGACGTCACGTTTAGCTGGATACTGCTCGCCGCACTGGCGTTCGCGATCGTCGACATGTACCTCGTCTACCGATACACCGCGGCCATCAACGAGTCGATCGACTCGACGGCACTGGCGGCGCTGGCGGCGGACTGTCTCAACGACATCTACACGTCAATCGCCGCGATCGTGGGCGTAATTGGCGTCTTCTTCGGCTTCCCGCTGCTCGATCCCCTCGCCGGCGGACTCGTAAGTCTGCTGGTCGTCTACCAGGGCGTCGAAATTGCCCGCGAGAACGTCAACTACCTCGTCGGTGCCGCACCCACAGAAGCCGAGCGCGAAGCAATCGCCACCCGCCTCCGCGAACACCCTGCTGTCGAGGGGATCCACGACCTGACCGTGTTTTACGAGGGGACAGTCCTCGAAGTTGAGGTCCACGTCGAAGTTGACGGAACGCTCACGCTCCAGGAAGCGCATGCAATCGAGACCGAACTCGTCGAGACACTGCGATCGGAAGAACACGTTGGCGACGTTCACGTCCACCTCGATCCCTCGGGGATCGGTGAGTGGAAGGATGCCGCAGATCTAGAGCTGAGTTGATCGAAGCCGCCTGATTGGCTGACCCAATTACCGATCGTTGGTCTGCTCGTCCGAACTCCCCACAGCGGGCGCTTCGATCCATAGGTCGCCGAAGAAGTCGTCCTGGCGGAGCGTGAGCCGTCCCCGATGCGCCAAAAACAGAAGCGACAGGTAGGTCATAAACGTCCGCCCCCCGATTGATTCGATTTCGGCGAATAACAGCGCGTCCCGACCGCGATCGAATCGCTCGTCGATCTCGTCGATGACGTCTGCGATCACCGACTCGATGTCTTCGGTGTGGGTCGTCCCCGTGACGTCGTCCTCCGTCGGTTCGCCCTCGTGGCGAATGTCGTCGGCTGCGCGGTAATCAAGCGTCTGTCGGCCGCGATCGAATCCCCGCGGTGAATCGGTAGTGTCGTACTCGCGGCGGCGTTTCCACCAGTTTTCGCGTTCTGCCTCCCGCAGTTCGGCGACCAACTCGTCGAGCGTTTCCGGGGAGCCACGGGTGCTTTTTCTGTCGAGTCGGCGCTCCATTTCCGATTCGAGCGCGTCGATCGGGTCGAATCCGTCGCCGGCTGGGGCATCCATCCGCATCTCGGCCTCCCACGGCTCCGGTTCAGGCTCTGGATCGGGCTCGGCGAGGAGTTCGTCGCCTTTCATCCGGAGGAGCACGCTCGCATAAAACAGCGCTCGCCCCGTCGTTCGTAGATCGGTCTCCTCGAGTTTCGAGAGAAACGCGTCTGTCACCTCAACGATGTCGATGTCCCACGGCTCGATCTCACCCTCCTCGGCGAGTTGAACGAGCAGTTCGACCGGCTCAACCTCGTCTTCGTCGGTTTCTTTAGGGAGTGTGGGAACCGTTTCGGTCGGCGGCGCAATGCCAGTCGCATCAGGTGAGTTCGTCATCGAGTCTCACCTCGGGTCCCAATCAGCCGATCGAACTTCGATCGCATCTCAATCATCCGCCTGCACCTCCGCGTCCGCAGGCTCAGCCTCCTCACCGAACTGGATCCCGGTCACCGCACTAATATTGTCCGACTGCATCGTGACGCCAATCGCCCGCTCGGATCGTTCGAGCAGCGCTGCGCGGTGCGAAACGACCACGAACTGCGCATCGCCCGCGAGGTCGTCGATCATCTCGCCGACTCGCTCGGCGTTGACCGCGTCGAGGAACGCATCGATCTCATCAAGCGCGTAAAACGGCGCGGGGTTGTGCCGCTGGATGGCGAAAATGAACGCCAGCGCGGTCAAGGATTTCTCGCCGCCGGACATCGCGTTCAGCCGCTGGACGGGCTTGTCCGCCGGCTGGGCCTTCATTGTCAAACCGTCTTCGAACGGATCGTCGGGATTTTCGAGCACCAACTCGCCAGTCCCCGCCGAAAGCCGAGAGAAGATGTCCTGGAAGTGGTCGTTGATCGACTCGAAGGCACTCATAAACGTCGCCTTCTTCTGGGACTCATAGCGATCGATCCGCTCTTCGATCCCATCGCGCTCTGTCACGAGGGTGTCGCGTCCCTCAGTGAGCCTGTCGAGTTCGGATTCGACCTCGTCGTACTCGTCGATCGCGAGCATGTTCACCGGCTCTAGGGCCTCCATCTCTGCTTCGAGTTTGGCGATCGATCGCTCGACCTCGTCGTGGTCTGGGATGTCCTCGGGATCGTAGTCGCCAACCTGCGACTGGAGTTCGTCGATCTCCCACTCGAGCCGTTCGGCCGTCTCGCGTAGTGACTCGAGCTCTGATTCGACCGATTTTGCTGCTTCGCGCGCAGCATCCCGCTCTTCGCGGGCATCCTCGACGTCCGCTTGCAGTGCTTTTCTGTCTTCTTTGAGATCGACCAGCTCAGATTCGAGCTCTTCGATCGCGTCACGCTTCTCATCGAGGGCGTCTTCGCGCTCGTCGATCTCCGATTCGAGCTCGGCGATCGTCTCTTGGGCGTCTGCCTTTCTATTTTGTGCGGCCTCGATCGTCTCTTCGAGGCTCTCGATCGCGTCCTCAGCGTACTCGGCTTCGAGCTGTTTCTCGTTGAGTTGCCCGTTGAGGTCGTCCATCCGGTCTTCGAGTTCGTCGATCTCCGCGCGGATCTCGTCGGCCTCGGCGGTCAGTTCTGGAATCCGCGAGTCAGACAGCTCGTCTTCGATCTCAGCGATCTCAGCTGCAACGGACTCGCGCTCTGAGGTGAGTTCGTCGATTTTCTCGTCCAGCTCGGCCATCTCGGCGTTGACCGACTCTCGCTCGTCTTCGAGTTCGTCGAGGCGGGATTCTAACGCCTCGATCTCCCCCTCGGCGTCCGCAATGTCCGATTCGACGGATTCGATATCGGCTTCGATCGACCGAACCTTCTCAGCCGCGTCGGATTTTCGATCGCGAGCGGCGTCGATATCCGATTCGGTTTCGCGGATCGTGTCGGTGAGCGACTGGCGTTTGTCCTCTAGGGAGGCGATCTCCTCGGCGAGCCGTTCGAGCCGGCCGTTGCCGGACTTCGAGAAGGCGTACCGCGATCCACCACCTGAGCCACCGGTCATCGCACCCGATCGCTCGACAAGGTCCCCGTCTAGCGTCACCATGCGGTACTCGCCCATCAGATCCCGAGCGGTCTGCATGTCTTCGACGACGACCGTCGAGCCGAGCACGTACGAGAAGATCGACTCGTAGCGCGAATCGTACTCGACGAGGTTTCGAGCGAAATCAACGACACCCGAGTGTGAGGGCAGTCGTGGAAGGCCGCGATTGTCCATCTTCGAGATCGGCAGAAACGTCGCTCGGCCCGCGTTTCGACGTTTGAGATAATCAATACAATCGGAGCCAACTCCATCGTCGTCAACAACGACGTTCGCCAGTCGGCCACCCGCCGCGGTTTCACACGCGGTTGCGTACTCGCCGGGGACGCTTCCGAGCTCGCCGACAGGTCCGTGGACGCCTGCGAGGCCGGCGTTTTTGATCGTCGATACCGCCCGCGGCCACGAACTCGATCCGTCGTTCGATCGCGTCTCTAACTCGGCGTACTCGGCTTGTTTCTCTTGGATTTCGGCGGCAACCGCGTCGAGTTCGTCTTTGGCCTTTGCGCGCTCGGTTTTGAGGGTCTCGATTGTCGCTTCAATCGTCTCGACGTTCCGTTCGGCCTTGTTGAGTTCGCTGTGTAGCTCTGAGCGCTTTCGTTTCAGTTCTGGGATTCGGTCGTGAGTGTCAGCTATGGCCTCGTTTGTCTCCTCGATTTCGTTCGAGCGCCGGCGGGCGTCGTCGAGGAGCCGATCTTTCTCACGTTGGAGGTCGTTTCGCTCCTGTTTGATCGACTCGAGGCGCTCGTTTCGATCGGCCAAGTCGGCTTTCAACTCGTCGTACTCGGTGTCAATCCCGTCGATCTCCGCTTGGACGTCCGCAAGCGCAGATTCTTTTTCTTCAATATCGCGCTTCGTCGAGGCCTTTTTCACCTTGATCGAGCGGATGTCGCCCTCTAGCTCGTCGAGAACCTCCTGCTTGCGGTCAATCTCGACAAAGGCACTTCGCCGCTCAGACTCGGCGTCTTCCATCCGAGCCTCGGCGTTTTCGATCCGACCCTCAAGCCGATCGATCTCGCCTTTGACTGATTCGATCTCGCGTTTGATCGCCAACTGCTCATCTTCGCCTTTCCGCTCGATCTCTCGGTTGAGCTCGGTGAGCTCGTCCTTCAGTCGGGTGAGCCGACCCTGTTTGGTGTCGAGTTCTGCCTGGCGATCGGCGAGCGTACCCTCGACCTCGTTGATTTCTGCTTCAGTCTCGGCCAGTTCCTCGCGTTTGTCTTCGAGCTCGGCGGCCTTACGGTAGCCTTCGTACTCTTGTTTTTCCTCCCGAAGCGACTGGTACTCAAGCGCCGTGTCGCGTTCGTCTTCGAGGCGCTCTAACCGATCGCGCTTGTCCTCGATCTTCAGTTCGGCCTCGGTGATCCGCTCTTGGACGGCGTCGAGCTCTTCGAAGGCAGCCTCCTTTTTCTGATCGAACTCCGCGACGCCAGCGATCTCGTCGATGATGCCGCGGCGCTGGTACGCCGACATGTTGATGATCTCGGTCACGTCTCCCTGCATGACGACGTTGTACCCTTCGGGGGCGACGCCGGCTTGCGCGAGGAGGTCTTGGATATCAGAGAGATTGACCGATCGCTCGTTGAGATAGTAATACGAGTAGTAGTTTTCCTCAGTTTGTTTGACCCGCCGTTTGATCGTAATCTCGTCGACGTCGCCGATTCGATCGGTTCCCGCCGCGGAGATCACCTGATCTCGAGAAATCGATCGATCGTCGTTCGCGAGGACGACCGTCACGCTCGCTTCCTTTGTGCCGCCCGTCTCGGCCCCGTCGTCGTGGCCGGGGTTGTAGATCAGGTCAGTGAGCTTCTCCGCGCGGATCCCGCGGGTGCGTGCCAGCCCGAGCGCGAACAACACGCCGTCGATGATGTTCGATTTCCCGGAGCCGTTCGGACCAGTGATAACCGTAAAATCCTCGTAAAAGGGGATCTCGGTCGGTCGTCCAAAGCTTTTGAATCCGTCCAAGACGAGCCGTTTGATGTGCATGTAGTCGGGGGAGCAGCGTAGTCGATCGACGGTTCATCGCCTGAGCAAGACGTTCGCATGTCGCGGACGTTAGGCGACGATTATGTCGCTTTCTTCGGTCGAATCCGTATCGTCTGTATTCTGTGACTCGGAGGGTTTATCAGCGTCGATCGGTTCGTCTGTGTCGGCATCTGTTTCTGCGTCCGTGTCGGTCGCCGGTTCGGTTCGCTCGTGTTTGACAACCTCGACGTGATCATCGCTTTTTGTTGTCCACTCGTTCACCGACGATTCTTCTTCGGAGTCCTCCGCAGCCGCTGTGAGCGCTTCGACCTCCGCTTCAGCGTCTGCGGCAGCCGATTGAGCATCCGAGAGTTCGGCTTCGAGAATCCGAACCCGCTCTTTGGTTTCGACGAGTTCCTCTGTGAGGCCGTTGACCGCAGCCTGCAGTTCAGCGATCCTCGATCGGAGTTCCTCCTGTTGTGTCATGTATATATACGACCGGGCCTGTGGTATAAATCTGCGTCAGACATATGTGTGACATAGTGACACAAACAGTCGACACGGGCGATCGACAGCGAATCCGCACATCCCGTTAGTCTTTAGCCGACGGCAAGCAAAGCCGGCGTAATGACAGCGCAGGCCGTCGAACAACGCGAACTCGCGGTCGTGATCGGGCTGGAAGTCCACGTCCAGCTCGAAACGGCAACGAAGATCTTCTGCGGCTGTTCGACACGCGCCGCCGAGGACGAGGAACCGAACAGCCGGACGTGCCCGGTCTGTCTTGGACTACCGGGGGCGTTACCCGTGCTCAACGAAGGTGCCGTCGAGGCAGCCGTCAAGATCGGCAAAGCCCTCTCGGCAGATATCCCCGAACAGACCACATTCCACCGGAAGAACTACTATTACCCGGATCTGCCAAAGAACTTCCAGCTCACCCAGTACGACGCGCCGATCTGTGCGAACGGCTCGATCGAGATCAGCGTCGAAGGGACGCGCCGAAAGATTGGCATCACTCGCGCGCATCTCGAAGAAGACCCGGGCAGTCTCCAGCACAAGGGCGGCTCGATCGATACTGCCGACTACACGCTCATCAACTACAACCGCGCAGGCACCCCGCTCGTCGAGATCGTCACGGAACCGGACTTCCGATCGCCCGCCGAAACCCGAGCCTTCCTCGCGAAGCTCGAAGAGGTGCTCGAATATCTCGGCGTTTTCGACCCGACCCGCGACGGCAGTCTCCGAGTTGACGCGAACATCTCGCTCGTCGATGCTGAGGCGGTCGACGAGGATGGGGAAATCTCCGAGGACGCACTCAGATCGGCCAACCGTACCGAGGTCAAAAACATCTCCAGCCACAAGGGCGCCGAAAAGGCCCTGGCCTACGAGGTCACCCGCCAGCGCAACGCGATCCAGCGCGGCCGCGCTGTCGAGCAGGAGACGCGCCACTGGGACGAATCCCGCGGCATCACCGTCTCGATGCGATCGAAGGAAGAAGAAAAAGACTACCGCTACTTCAGAGAGGCAGACATCCCGCCACTTGAGGTCTCTGACTGGAAAGAACGGATTCCAATTCCGGAACTTCCGGACGCCCGCCGCGATCGCTTCGAAGCCGAGTACGGTCTCGACGCCGAATCAGCCTCGAAGCTCACCTCCACGAAGGAGGTTGCAGACTTCTTCGAAGATGTCGCAGAATCGTTCGATCCCGATCTGGCGGCGACGTGGGTCGCCGACAACCTCCTCGGCGAGTTAAACTACCGAGATATGGAGATCACCGACGTGGCCGATCGTCTCGACGAATTCACTCGCCTGATCGAACTCGTTGACGCCGAGGAGGTAACCACGAAAAACGCCGAGGAGATCGTCCTGCGATCGATGCTCGACGACGGCAACGATCCAGACACGATCATCGACCGTGAGGGTCTTGGGAAGGCAAACGACGACGAGATTGTCGGCTTCGTCGAAGCGGCGATCGACGAGAACCCAGACGCCGTCGAGGACTACCACGACGGCGAGGACGGTGCGCTGAACTTCCTCGTCGGACAGGTGATGCAAAAAAGCCGCGGGAGCGCCGATCCAGGAACCGCAAACCAGGTTCTCAGAGAGCAGTTGGACGGCTGACTGTCCGCAGCCGTCTCAAGTACCGCGCATTGTCCAGCAACTGATAACGTCGCATAAAAGTACCTCTCGGCCGTAGACTGGGTATGCCAGATTCGTCGACCGGCTCAGACAGCGCCGATCGCCGCGGCCGACGAGACGTCGTCGTGCCAATGCGGCTGTACAAAACGATCGTCGTCTTCTCGACGATGATCGCGGCGATCTGTATCGTCGGCGGCTTCTTTTTGCTCGACGCGGCGACGCTACAGGTCAGCGTGTTCAGGCGGATCCTCGAACTCGGATTCGACGCGATCGGACTCGGCGTTGGCGACGACGTGCTGAGCGCAGTGTTAGCCGTGGCCGGGTTGGGGACGATCGCATTTGGGACCGCGGTGTACGTACTTGGGACGCGGTTCCGCACAGAGGGGATGGGAAAGTCTCAAGAGGACTCCGACGAAGATTCAACCAATGGCTGACGAGTTCATCAAAGGCATTGGGATCTTCTCGACCGCAGCATTGGCGTGGATCACCCTGGCCGCGTGGTACCAGACGCCGTCGTTTTACGACACCCAGTTGATCGCCACGCCCGTAGAGCCCGAAACAACGTTCGACGCGATCGGAATCTTCCTCACCGACGTATTCTTGTGGACCGCGCTCTTGGGTGCGTTCGCCTTCTGGGTGCTCATTCCCGTCGGGCGAGAGGTCGTCGAAGCGCTGGAAAACCGACGCAGCACGAACTGAGACTGCCAATCTTTCTCTCCTTTCGCGTACTCACTCTGGGTAGAGCTCTCGCTCGCGATCGATCGACTCAATCGCGTCGATGTCTTCTGGATCCAGCCTGAGCTGGGCAGCTTCGAGGTTCGCACGAAGATGTAGCTCACTCGAGGCTTTTGGAATGACGAGAACGCTATCTTTCCCAGCGAGCCAGGCGATCGAGACTGCCGCTTCACTCGTTTCATGTTTCTCGGCGATCGCGGTCAGTTCAGGAACGTCGAACACCGCACCGCCAGCAAGCGGCGAGTACGCGACCACGTAGTAGTCGTGGGCCATGGCGTGCTCTATCAGTTCCGGCGTGTAAAACAACGGATGGAGCTCGATCTGGTGCGCAAAGATATCTCCCGAGAGGATGTCTCTTGCCCTGTCGAGTTCTGCGAGTGTGAAGTTGCTCACCCCGATATGTTGGATCGTTCCGGCCGCCTGAAGCGCTTCGAAGGCTGGAAGTGTCTGCTCTGGATCATATGTCTCGATCGGGCGGTGGACATAGAGGAGATCGATCGTCTCGACGCCCAGTCGGGCCGTGCTCTCAGCGGCCGTCCGCCGTACCGCTGCTGGCTCGAGGCTATCTGCCCAGACTTTCGTTGCGACGAATAGCGACTCGCGATCGACGCTGGCTCGCTCGATTCCGTTTCCGACAACGTCCTCGTTGTCGTATATTTGTGCGGTGTCGAGATGTCGGTACCCGAGTTCGATCGCGGTCCGGACTGTCTCGACACCGGCGGGGCCGTCGAGTCCCATCGTTCCGAGCCCGATCGTAGGTACCTCGGTAGATGTCATGGTCCGATCGACGGCGACCGCGGACGTGGGCCTTTCGGTCCGGTCGCTACACCGCAGTGCGTGTCAATTCGACACTCAAGAGTGAACGGTCCGACGCCGACACAGATCGACGACATCGTGGAGATCATCGACGATGTACGTCGGTTTTGGATCTGGCTCGTGGTCGAACCGATGCGGTCGGCGGATGAACGCAGAGTCAATGCCGGCGTTTTTAGCCGCGCGGATATCCGAGTCGTTGTCGCCGACGAATAGTGCACGATCGGCCTTAAGCGCGGACAACGCCTGCTCGATGTAGTGTGGCGCGGGCTTTTTTCGCGCGAGACTCTCAATTTCGGGCTCACGCCCGTAAGCAACGGCGAACGACCGGTAGAACGGATACCGTTCGATCAGGTAGTCGACTGTCGCCTGCTGATTCGAGCTGACGATTCCCATCGGAATACCCAGTCGATCGAGCGCGTGAACGTCTTCGTACGGCGTTTTTCTGCCGGCGTCGATTTCGGCGTGTTGGATACGCGCGGCGGTTTGATCGCGGGTTCGCCACAGCGTGTCGGGATCGAGCCCATATGTTGCCGAGAGCGAGTGAACCATTTCGGGGGTCACACCGATCGTGATCAATTCGACGTGTTCGGGGTCGGGATCGTCAACGCCGAGTGACGCAAACGTCGTCCACGCGGCCTCCTGGAGGGCGTCGTAGGCGGTCCGAGAGACGAGGACGCCGTCGTTATCGAAGAGTACCGCGTCGTACATGACATGGAGGTCAGCCCGTGGCCTCAAAAGCGTTTATTAGTACTCGGCAGTGGATCGGATGTCTGCTCAGGGCGACAGGTGGCTGCTCGCGAGGGGGTTTTCCCGGTTCCCACCCTACTGTTACTCAAGATGAGCGACACGGATGCAATCGGATCGATCGGCATCGTCGGAGCAGGACTCGCAGGCGCTGGCGTTGCCCGATCACTCGCAGCAACGGACGCTGACGTAACGATTCTCGAAAAGAGCCGCGGCGTCGGCGGACGCGCGGCCACCCGAAGGAAACACGGCTGTCGGTACGATCACGGTGCGAACTATGTTAACCCCAGCGAAGGGGACGCCAGTCGAACGGCGGCGCTACTGTCAGAACTTGGGAGCGATGGGCTCGTCAACATCGATGAGCCGGTCTGGACGTTCGATCGCACCGGGACCGTCTCGGAGGGCGATCGTCCGGACGCCGACAAGTGGAACTGGACGAAAGGAATGACACAGTTCGCAAAGCGGGCCCTCGACGAAGCTGCGGCAACCATCGAACACGGCGTCAGGGCTGCGTCGATCGAACGCCGCGAGGGGGCGTGGACAATCACCGACACTGAAGAGGAACCGCACGGCCCGTTCGAGACGGTTGTGCTCACGCCGCCGGCCCCCCAGACTGCAGCGTTGCTCGCGGAAACGACCGTTGATGGGGAACACACAGCCCGACTGGAGTCTGCTACTAGAGCGGTACAAGCGGTCCCGTACCGGACAATCCGAACGTTCGTCTTGCACTACCCCTTCGAGCTCGATCGCCCATACTACGGGCTCGTTAACGTCGATCACCAACATCCAGTTGGTTGGGTCTCCCGTGAAGAGTGCAAAGACGGCCACGTTCCCGACGGCGAGTGCCTGCTTATCGCGCAGATGTCTCCCGAATGGTCAACAGAACGCTACGACGAGCCAATGGACATCGCCGCCCCAGACGCCGCCGGACACGTCGCCGAGTTGATCGGTGACGATCGCCTCACAGATCCTGACTGGGTTGACGATCAAGGCTGGCGGTACGCGTTGCCCGACGCCGCAGTTGATGCCGAGCCGATCGAGGCACTCGAAGCGATCGATCTGTACGCCGCTGGCGATTGGGTCGTTGGGGAAGGACGTGCCCACGCAGCGTTCTGGAACGGCGTCGAACTCGGAGAACGACTGTGCCCATCGGTCCAGTAGGGAGCGATCGGTGATATGGTCTCGAAGGGGAGCCGTCTCCGTATTTGGCGAATAACTGATTGATAACGAACATGCCACGGGCTTATATCCCTGGCGAGAGTAGCGACGGGTGTGCAGCAAACTACCGTTCGGATCGATCCGCACGTCCACTCAGATGGCTCCTACGATGGCCATGAGCCGATCGAGTTGATCCTCGAGCACGCGGCGGACATTGGTCTCGACGCGGTGGTAATCACCGACCACGACGTGCTCACAGAGTCACTTCGAGCCGCCGAGTTGGCCGAATCGTACGGGCTCATCGGCATCCCCGGTGTCGAGGTGTCGACACGTCGCGGACATCTGTTGGCGATCGGGGTGTCCGAAATGCCGCCACATCGTGCTCCGTTCAGCGAAACCGTCGAGTGGATCCGAAATCGCGGCGGCGTCGCAGTCGTTCCCCACCCATCACAGCGAACCAGACACGGCGTTCGACGGAGGTACATCGACGACTGTGACGGCATTGAGACGTTCAATGCGTGGCTCTTTACGGGCTACAAGAATCGTCGAGCCCGCCGGTTTGCCCAAAAACACGGCTATCCAGAACTCGCCGCGAGCGACGCACACAAACTCGAATACGTCGGCCGTGCGTTCACCGAAATCGAGATTTCAGGGGTCTCACGGGATGCCCTTACCGCTGATGACATCGTTGCGGCGATCCGCGACGGCTCTACCACCGTCCGTGGGCGGCGAGCACCGGTTTCGATGGCGACGAGGCACTATACGATCGCCGGAGCGAGAAAGAGCGGCTACTACACGAAGCTCGGCGCGCTCAAAGCGGGAGCCGCGGCGAAAATCGCGGCGTTCAAAAGCGCCTACCTCGCCAAATCGGGTGTTTCACGGAGTGCTCGCGGTGCATCTGAGTTAGTGTCGTTCCTGCGTTGATTCGAGTGGGCCTCCCAGTGTGTCACTCATCGTGTGACGTATTCGGAATGCCACCGCTTGGCTGGCAAGGTTGCGCGATCGGGAAGCGCCGTTTCACGCGGAGATGGAGGCCCTGCTGGGGATACAGCCCCCACCGATCTATCCAAATGAAGTGTGATCGTGGAAGCTACACAGAGACTCCTCTCAGAACTCAATCAGGAATACCGCGTTCTGCTAAAGAAATAACGG
>NZ_SRSG01000059.1:75246-301713 GCF_005543295.1 Halalkalirubrum salinum | reverse complement strand
TCGCTATAGTTCGGTCAAGTTCTTCTACAGCCAGTACCCCTCAGTAAAATTTCACAAATAGGGTCTCCAGATTCACACTTCGCTTGGAAGTACGTCGTAGTACGATAAATTAAATAGCTGTTTGACAGTTCGGGGGCTATAACTTGATTTGTTTCAAATGTGTCGCTATGAACCGCCGTGGATTTCTCGCTAGGGTCGGTGCTGGCGGAGCCACTCTCGTCAGTGGCTGTCACGCGATCGATGCCAGCGACTCCGAGTCCCGTCTGCAATGGGCGTTTGAGACGGGCGATAGTGTGACATCAGTACCTGCCGTTGACGACGGACTCGTGTATACTGGAAGTCGAGACCGGAGTGTCTACGCAGTGGACGCTGACTCCGGCGACGAAGTGTGGCAGTTTCAGACCGGTGCTCGCGTTGCTGGCTCGCCGATCGTCAGACAGCAGCACGTGTATAGTGGCAGTTGGGACGGGTACATCTACGCGATAACCAAAGAAGACGGAGAACAAACGTGGGAATTCGATACCGAGGGATATGTCGGTGCAACACCAACAGTTACTGAGGAGACGGTCTTCATCGGAAGCGGTGCGAGCAATACGCTCTTTGCGCTCTCTCGAGAGACTGGTGAGCCAAACTGGCAGTTTGACTCGCCAGGTGACGACATTCTTTCGCGTGCCGTTCTTGATGCGGAACTGCTGTATGTTGGCTCCAACGACGGGTATGTGTATGCCGTTCGGGCTGAAAACGGACAGGAAGAATGGCGCTATGGGACCGGTGATTACGTCAATAGTGCGGTCGCACGGTGGAATGAGACGCTCTATGTCGGGAGTTACGATTCGCAGCTGTATGCGCTCGACCGGCAGGATGGAACAGAACAGTGGTCGTTCGAGACAGCCGATCGCGTCCAGTCCTCGCCAACAGTCCTCGATCAGACGGTCTATGTCGGCAGTGCTGACGGGACGGTGTATGCGCTTGAGGCCAAAACGGGAGACGAAGTGTGGACGTTCGAAACCGGCGGCACCATTTACAACTCCTCCCCGGTGATCGCAGACGAGACCCTCTACATTGGTGCTGGCGGGCGCACTGCAGCAGGAATCTATGCACTCGATCGCACGTCTGGTGAACGACAATGGATGTTTGAAACTGACAGGACAGTACACGAGTCACTGACGCTCGTAGACGAGACACTCTACTTTGGCAGCAATGACAATAGTCTGTACGCAGTATCGATCTGAGTACGGGTACGCTCGCGATTCGTCCAAACGAGTCTTCACTCTCAGATCGGTTGCTCGCAGGAGCTAGAACTCAAATCGCCGTAGTGGTTCACCGGTATGTACGATCGGTGTTTGTGTCTACAGAACTACTTTTTGATCGAGACCACACATTCACGTATGTACCGCAGAACGCTGCTGTCTGGGGCGACGACTGGAGGTGTCGCCCTCTTCACCGGGTGTCTCGATGAGACAGAAAATCCACACACTGATCCCAACTCCACCTCCGACACCGTAAATAATGAATGGCGTCAATTCCAGGCCGATGGCGCGCACACTGGAGCCACAGCCATGGCCGGCCCGGATGGTGGTGGGCGGATCCGTTGGTGGAGCAATACGTGGGGGCTCTCGACCGCTCCGGTCATCGAGGACGGGACGGTATACGCCGGAACTGGCCTCCAAAACCAGTTGGTTGTTGCGCTCGATGAGACCACCGGTGACACACAATGGGAGGCGCCGATCGGCGACGATATTGCACGCGCACTCGCGGTCAACGATGGAACCGTCTACGCGGCAGCGAGTGGGGTGTACGCGCTCAACGCTGAGACGGGCGAACAGAAGTGGATGGACCACCTCGATACCTCGTGGGGGCTCGCATTCGCCGATGACACCGTTTTCACTGCTGCGGGCGGGGGTGGTCCACTTGTTGCACTGGATGTCGCGACCGGAGACAGACGCTGGCATCGCGAGATCCACACGATCACGACCCCGACAGTCGCGGACGGACGTGTCTTCGCCGTTGGGAACGCCGATCTGCTCGCGCTCGACGCCGAAACAGGTGAGACCGAGTGGAAAAAGGAAATCGATCGAGCTGGCGGACCACCGACTGTCGCGAACGGGACCGTCTTTGTTGGCACACGCGGCGATCTGATCGCTCACGATGCTGCGACCGGCGACCGTGACTGGACGCTTCCCGGAAGCTTTCGCAACACGGACATCGCCGCGATTGATGACACACTCTATTTCCCAGGTCGGCAACGAGAAGACGACGAGTGGATTGGTCGGGCGTTCGCTGTGGATACTGCGACCGGCGAGGTCGAGTGGACCTACGGGGATGACCATCTCGGGGCCGGGAGCGCTGTCGGTACCGAGAAGACGGTTTACGTCACCACGCGAACCCGGATATACGCATTCGATCGCAAAACAGGCGACCTTGAGTGGTGGCTTCGGTTCCAGTGGCCGGTGAGCCCCCCTGCGATCGCTGACGAAACGCTGTACGTGAGTGTTGGCGGTCGAGTGATGGCGATCGAGTCAGGAGACGGCCATGCCGGCGTGTGGCCGTCGGATGCAGAGCCGATTCCTGATCGCGGAGCGGCCCCAGCGGAGCCGACCTACGCCGAGACTGACTTTTCTTTCGGCATGGGTGGCTTCGACGTGCGTTCGGAATCGGACGTCACTGTCGACGAGGATGCCCCAGTAGCCGTTTCGTTTGCGATCGACGGAGATGGTGTCGACGAGGACGACACGGTGTCGATCTCGCTTGCTATTGAGAACCAGAGCGATGAAGTACTCAGTTTCAACACCGGTGCCCCAGAGCCGTTCGGTATCTTCTCGCTACACGATGATGCGCAGAACCTCGTTGCCTGGACGCCGGCCTACGAAGAGACCACTCACGTGCATACCAGCCCCCATCTCGGGATTACAGGCGTGAACAGTATCGGCCTCTCGACAGCGATCCAGCCTGGCGACACGGTGCGCGAAACCTACTCGATTTCGGATGAGACCCACGGCATTCAGCCAGGCACGTACGAATTTTCCATCGAACAGACGCTGTTTCCCGCCGATCGGGAAAATGATCACGACGGCTGGCAGCTTTCGGTAACGGGTACGGTCGAACTTGTCGATCGGGGGACCGACGACGGAGCGATCGTGCATGAGCTTGTGGTCGCCGACGAGGTGGAACTTCCCGAGGAGTTCATGGGTCGGTTCACCGTCGACGTGCTTGCACCGGTCACCGACACTCATCCGGGCCTGATCGAGGTGACACTTGAGAATGTCACCGACGAGCGATCACTGATCACATCGATGCGGCGCTGGCCATTCGCTTCGTCTGTCGGGCTTGGACCGGCGGCACGACGACTGGTTCTCCTTCCTGCGACCGGGTACGCGCCAGGGTTCGTCGATCGCACCGACTCAGGCTGGTGGGAACCGGCATTTCTTCCTCATGAGTCGATCGTCCGGGGCCGGAGTACAACGGCGTACGATCCCGGTGAGCGCAGCACCATGCGATTCATTGTTACGACACACCCCGAGACAGCTGATCCGCAGGATGGCGACGGCTACGCGTTCGAACAGGGATTCGGTGACGAAGCTGTCGACGTACCGTGGGGGTTTGCGCTGTCGACGCTTGCTCCGGATGAATGAGTGTACCACCCACATCCCGTGTCAGCTGATCGCGTGGCCGTCCCGAGAACGAAACCCTTTAGATCAAAACGGCGCAACGATTGATCACGGGTTCGTGGGGTAGCTTGGTATCCTTCGACGTTTGGGACGTTGTAACCCCAGTTCAAATCTGGGCGAACCCACTCATTTATAACCAGAAATCGCACGACGGCGAGAGACGTTTCTAGTGTCGGAGGTGAGTCATCATCAGTACCACTGACGAAAGCCGCGTAATCTGCGGGTTCTGGGGGACCGTTATGAGCGAGAAATAGCGCTCCTGAGGGAAACACATTTCACCGGAAACCCCGTTAATACTAGTATGCCGATGAACTGGGACGCCGAACGAGACATGGCTCGTGATGTTGAGGAGAACGCAGACTTGTATCAGGCTCTCGCAGACGAAGACGACGAGTGAGCATTTTAGCGGTAATCTGTTCGAATCACTACACACTACCACCCGAGCGGCTGATTTCTCTTTCGTACAGGCTCACAGATCGCCTCGATCGCCCACACCACAAACGTTCGGGTATATTGAGAGATGCTGAGGTTCATACGTGATGACGACATACCCTATTTTCAATGGCTCAGGCGGGAAACCAGGACCTCACAGAGCGGTTCATTCAGTTCTATCGGGGATACTACCGGGACGAGATCGGGAAACTCGCCCAGCGGTACCCGAACGAGCAGCGATCGCTATACATCGACTACGACGATCTGTATCGGTTCGATCGGGACCTCGCGGAGGACTTTCGGGCGAAACCCGACCAGCTCACCGAGTACGCTGAAGAGGGACTACGGCTGTTCGACCTCCCTGCGGATGTCAAACTCGGCAACGCTCACGTCCGGATGCGAAATCTCCCGGGGACGATCGACATCCGAAACATTCGGGTCCACGACGATCACATCGGTACGCTGATCGCGGTGCAGGGAATCGTCCGCAAGGCGACCGACGTTCGGCCGAAGATTACCGAGGCGGCCTTCGAGTGCCAACGCTGTGGCACGATGACGTACATTCCGCAGGCCGACGGTGGCTTTCAAGAACCTCACGAGTGTCAAGGCTGTGAGCGACAGGGGCCGTTCCGCATCAACTTCGATCAATCCGAGTTCATCGACGCCCAGAAAATTCGGGTCCAAGAGAGCCCCGAGGGGCTTCGCGGCGGCGAAACGCCTCAGAGCATCGACATCAATATCGAAGACGACATCACCGGGAAGGTGACTCCAGGCGATCATGTCACTGTCGTCGGGGTGTTACACATCGAGCAGATGTCTGACGGCCAAGAGAAGTCTGCGCTGTTCGATCTCTACATGGACGGCGTCTCGATTACTGTCGAGGACGAGGAGTTCGAAGACATGGACATCTCTGAAGAGGACGTGACCGAGATCGTTGAACTCTCTTCGGACCCCGACATTTACGAAAAGATGGTCGCCTCGGTCGCGCCGTCGATCTACGGCTACGACGAGGAGAAGCTCGCGATGATCTTACAGCTGTTTTCGGGCGTCACCAAACACCTCCCTGACGGCTCGCGGATCCGCGGCGACCTGCACATGCTTCTCATCGGCGACCCGGGGACCGGCAAGTGCGTCTCAGGAGACACTGCGGTCACCCTTGCGGACGGACGATCGGCTCCAATCGGCGAACTCGTCGAATCAAATCTGACTGATCCAAAACCGATTGACGACGGTATGTGGGACGACGTTGCCATCGAGGTACCCTCGCTCCACACTGACGGGACGATCGCGCCGGCGACGGCAACCAAAGTGTGGAAACGCGAGGCTCCCGATACGATGTACCGGATCCGAACCGAAGCTGGCCGCGAACTCGACGTCACGCCGTCGCACCCGCTTTTTGTCCCCACCGCTGGCGGTCACGTTGCTTGCCGGGCCGATCGGCTCAGCGTTGGCGACGCGATCGCCACTGCCCCGGTAGCGATCGCAGATGGGGGGACCGCGTCCGTCTCGATCGCGGACGGGGGTGTCGCGTCTCAATCTCCCGCAGCGCCGGCGTCTCGACAGATCCGCTGGGATCGAATCGACTCGATCGACCGCTACGACCCCAACGAGGCGTGGGTGTACGATCTCGAAATCGATGGCACACACACCTATCTCACGAACGAGATCGTCTCGCACAACTCCCAGATGCTCTCGTACATCCAGAATATCGCCCCGCGATCGGTGTACACCTCTGGGAAAGGGTCCTCGTCGGCGGGGCTTTGTGTCACCGGCGATACGCTGATTCACACCGACGACGGACTGCGTCCGATCCGTGAACTCGCCCACGAACATCATCCCAAGCCGGTTGATGAGAACGTACCGGCTGAAGCTGAATACGGCCTCTACACGTACAACCGCGACGCTGGCTCGATCGACCGCCGATCGAGTTCTCACGTGTGGCGGATGCCGAAAAAGCCATGCCGTCGCCTCGAAACTGCCCACGGCAAGCGGCTCGAAACGTCGGTTAACACGCCAGTGCTCGTCTGTAGTGACGAGGGTCTTGAGTGGCGATCGATGTCGGATGTTGAATCCGGCGATCACGTCGCGGTGCCGAAATACGACGTGATCGATCGATCGACGCCGCCGGTATCAGACTTCCTCGGGTTGACCACCGAGAAACTCAAGCCGACCGCAGAATCTATCGAGTTCCTTCGCCGTGAGCTCACCGCGACGTTCGGCACGCTTCGGGATGCAGCGGCTGCGATCGGGCTGTCGGAGGACTTCATTTACGATTCGCTGTCGAACAGACACCTCCCGCGGGATCGACTTGGTCGGATTCTTGCGGCGATCGACGCAGATTTCGACGATATCGACATCGAACGAGCAATGGTCAACCACGGCGACAGCATCCGAATCCCAACCGAGTTCGACGAGGAGTTACTGTATCTCGTCGGTCTGGTCTTCGGTGACGGCGACATTGCGATCGATCGCCGGGACGGCAACCGTGGCATGGTTCGCATCTCGAACAGCGACGAGGAGATTTTGAATCGGGCTGCGTCGATCATCGAATCGCAGTTCGACAAATCCGTCGAAATCGAACATCAAGACGGGCGAGTCCCGTGCATTCGGATCCAGAGCGTCACGATCGCGCGGTGGTTTGCAAATCTTGGTATGCGGACACCGAAAGACGAGTTAGCACTCGACCCGCGGCTGACGACGGCCGAACACGCCGACGCGTTCCTCCGTGGGTTGTTCGACGCCGACGGGTCGGTGTGTGGACGAACCGACGGTGGATCGAGCGTGCAGTTCTCGACGATCAGTCCTGCGCTTGCCAGACAGGTACAGCTCATGCTCGAAACGTACGGTATTCGTTCACGAACCCGCGACCGCGATCGCCGCGGCACGTACGAACTCGACTCTGGGCAGACGATCGAGACCAAAGCAGTACAGACCCATCTTGCGATCTACGGCCGAAATCTCGATGGCTTCGCGGATCGGATTGGGTTCGGCGCGTCGGTCAAATCGAAGGCGCTTGAGGAGGTTGTCGACGATGCCGATCGACGGGGTGAGAAACTCCCGATTGGCTCTGCGCTTGAAGCCGTGGACATACCAGCAGGGTCGTATCATACGAATCTGACCCGTGGAGACAATCCCTCTCGATCGCGCGCGACAGCGATGTGTGCAGATCTCGATCTGGGCGAGGCGCACACGATCGTTGAGGAGGCCATCGACGCACAACTCCGGTGGGACGAGGTCGTTTCGATCGAAGACACCGGGCGGAAGGAGGTCTACGATCTGACCGTCCCAGAGACGCATAACTTCGTCGCCAACGGCGTGATTACGCACAACACCGCTGCGGCGGTACGCGATGACTTCGGCGACGGCCAGCAGTGGACGCTCGAAGCCGGTGCGCTCGTGCTCGCGGACAAGGGGATCGCCGCTGTCGACGAGTTAGACAAGATGCGCTGTGTGACTGGTGATACCCTCGTCCAACGTGGAGATGGCCAATCCAAACGAATCGAGGCTATTGCGGAGGAGGCAGCCACCGCGGGTGCGATCGAAGAACTCCCGAACGGTCGTACAATCCGCGATGTCGATTTCGACGTGTGGACCATGACCGAGGCGGGTCGGCTCGTCCGCCGATCGGTGACTGCGGTCCACGAGTACAACGCGCCCGAGGAACTCACGGCGGTGACGCTCGAATCCGGCGAATCACTCACGTCGACGCCCGACCATCCGTTCTTCGTCTTCGAAGACGGCGAGCGGATCGAACGCTCAGCCGCAGCGCTTGAGGCGGGCGATCGAGTGTACGTCCCCGAGGACCGTCCGACGCAGTCACCAGCCGCGGCGACGGACGGTGGCTCCGTTGTCATCCCCGAGTCGTCGGGAGCCCCGGTCGATCGGTCAGAGACCGACCAGCCCGAAGACCCTCACGGTGACGTGACCTGTCGTCGCGTCGCTTCGGTCACCCAGATCGATACGTCGACTGTAGGAGATCGACCTGACCCGAAAGTCTACGATCTCACCGTCGAGGAGACGCACAACTTCGTCGCCAACGGCATGGTCGTCCACAACTCCGAGGACCGCTCTGCGATGCACGAGGCGCTCGAACAACAGCAGATCAGCGTTTCGAAGGCCGGAATCAACGCGACACTCAAATCGCGGTGCTCGCTGCTCGGCGCGGCGAACCCCAAGTACGGCCGGTTCGATCGCTACGAGCCGATCGGCGAGCAGATCGACCTCGAGCCGGCGTTGATCTCGCGATTCGATCTGATTTTCACCGTCACAGACCAGCCCGATCCCGATCACGACGCTAACCTCGCCGAGCACATCCTCAAAACGAACTACGCCGGGGAGCTGAACACCCAACGCGAGCGGCTCACGACCTCCGAGTTCACCCAAGCGCAGGTCGACGAAGTGACAGAGGAAGTCGCACCAGAGATCGACGCCGAGCTCCTCAGAAAGTACATCGCCCACGCCAAGCGGAGCTGCTTCCCGACGATGACAGACGAGGCAAAAGAGGCGATTCGGGACTTCTACGTCGACCTCCGATCGAAGGGTGCCGACGAGGATGCGCCAGTTCCCGTTACCGCCCGGAAGCTTGAAGGGCTGGTCAGGCTGTCGGAGGCGAGCGCACGCATCCGCCTGTCGGACACCGTCGAGCCCGAAGACGCAACGCGCGTGATCGATATCGTCCGCTCGTGTCTGCAAGACATCGGTGTCGATCCCGAAACTGGGGAGTTCGATGCCGACGTCGTCGAGACGGGCACCTCGAAAAGCCAGCGCGATCGGATCAAGAACATCAAAAGCCTCATCGCGGACATCGAAGCGGAATACGAGGAGGGCGCGCCGATCGACGAAATTCTCGAACGCGCCGGCGAGATCGGAATGGATCAGACCAAAGCCGAAAAAGAAATTGAAAAGCTTCGCCGGAAGGGCGAGGTGTACGAGCCCACCCAAGACTACCTCCGGACGACGTAACCGCCTATTCTCGGTCGGTGATCGCTTTTGGAACCGCCTCTTATTCGTCGTCGGTGATCGCCTCTTATTCGTCGTCGGTGATCGCCTTCGAAACCGCTTCCGCCAGCGCATCAAATGTCGCATCCTCTGGAATCACATCAACGTCAATTCCAGCCGCCGTGGCGGTTTCGGCGGTCGGTGGGCCGATCGCGCCGACGACGGCATCCTCCAGCCCAGCGATCGCGGCCGCGCGGTCGTCGGTCCGATCGGCGACCGTCAGGAAGTGTTCAATCGTGAGCGAGGAGGTGAATGCCGCGCCGTCAAGGTCGCCTGCCACGGCGAGTTCGATCGATCGACCTGCTGACTCAGGGATCGACAGCCGGTACAACACTGTTTCGGTCACCTTGGCATCGGCGTCGTCGAGGCCCGCAAGCAGGACGTCGCTGCCGTGGTCGCTGCGGGCAACCTCGACGTGTGCTCCCTGGATCTGCTCGGCCAGCACCTCGACCAGTCCTGCGGAGGTAAACGTCTCGGGAACAACGTCGACGGTCCAGTCCACCGCACGGGCCGCGTCGGCGGTCTTTGGGCCGATGACACAGAGCGTCGCGTCGCCGGGGTCCCAGCCGGCTTCGGCGACAAGCTCAACGCCGGTTTTGCTGGTGAAGACGACGAACTCGGCGTCCGATCCCGGCAGCGTCCCTGTCGGTTCGATCGCCAACATCGGATCCGCGACGGCGTCGACCCCGAGCGATTCGAGGGTCTCGACCGCGGCGTCGATTCGTTCGTCATCCGGCCGAAAAACGGCCACGCAGGGGCGATCGGTCATTGCTGTTCCCCATTCCGAAGAAATTCGAGCACCCGATCGCGCGTGGCTGCGACCTCGCCGATGACTGTGATCGCCGGCGGTTCGATCCCCGCCTCGTCGCGGACCCCGACGATCGAATCGAGTGTTCCGGTTGCGACGCGCATGTCCGGCCAGGTCGCTCGCTCGACAAGTGCAACCGGCGTCTCGGGAGCCATCCCCGCCTCGAGGAGTGCGTCAGTATACAGCGGGAGCTTTCCCACGCCCATCAACACGACGAGCGTCCCGCCGGTCGCCGCGAGCGCTCCCCAGTCGATCGCAGACTCGTCCTTTGTGGGATCCTCATGGCCCGTCACGAACGAGACGCTCGAAACGTGATCGCGGTGGGTGACCGGAATTCCGGCAACGCCGGGCCCGGCGATCGCAGCGGTGATTCCCGGCACGACCTCGAAGGGCACGCCGTTCTCGGCGAGGTGTTCCATCTCCTCACCGCCGCGGCCGAAGACGAACGGGTCGCCGCCCTTGAGCCGAACGACAGTCTTGCCAGCCGTTGCGAGCTCGACGAGCCGGCGGTTGGTGTACTCTTGGGGGGTCCACTCGCCGCCGGCGCGCTTGCCCACGTCTTCGCGGTTGGTCTCCGGAATCATCCCGATGATATCCGGGCCGGGAAGCTTGTCGTGTAAGACGACGTCTGCGGTCTCGAGCAGCCGTTTTGCTTTCACTGTCAGTAGATCCGGGTCGCCCGGACCGCTGCCCACGAGATAGACCGTTCCCGTTGACTCGTCTGCACTCCTGTCGCCGTCTTTCGTGTTCTCAGTCATCCTCTCGTTCGGCCTCCTTCGTGGCTGCCTCGATCAATTCAGCCGCGCCCTCCGCCCGCAGCCGTTTTGCGAACGCCACCGCCGCTTCGGGGTGCGATTCCACGTTCAGATCCTCGCTCGCGGACACCTCTTCGGTGCCGTCTGTCGACAGAATCCTGGCGTGGGTCTGGACGTGCTCGCCCTGGACGATCGCGCTTACGCCGATCGGCGCGATACAGCCCCCACCGAGTTCAGACAGTACCGTTCGCTCGACGGTCGTCTCGACCCGTGTCTGTGGATGATCGATCCCCTTGCGGATTGTTTCAATCGTCTCGGGATCGGTTGCGGTGACGGCGATCGCCCCCTGGCCGGGTGCGGGAACGAACTCGCGGCGATCGAGCCGCTCGGTCTCCAACTGATCGAGCAATCCCAGTCGCTTGAGGCCAGCTTCTGCGAGGACGATCGCGTCGAGTTCCGTGTCGACAGTCCGGCCGAGTGCCTCCCGTTCGAGTTCTGACAGGGTTTGGAACCACTCCTCTGCGGTCTGATCGAACTCGTTGTCCTCGGCTTCGGACTCAGCGTCGTCCGTGTGATCGCTGTCGGCCTCCAAGCGTGCCTCGTGTTCGCGCTGCAGGGTCGGCGCGAGGAGCTTCTGTACTCGCGTGTCGACGTTGCCCCGAAGCGGCACGACCTCAAGATCCGCCCGGTTTGCAAGCAGTTGGGCGGTTCGGCGCAACGACGAGGTGCCGACGGTCGCTCCCTGTGGCAGTCGATCGAGGCTGGTGCCGTCGGGGGTTACGAGCACGTCTCCTGAGGGGGCACGATCTGGAACGCCGGCGACGACAAGCCTCTCAGGCATCTCCGTCGGCATGTCTTTCATCGAGTGGACTGCCGCATCGAGCTTGCTCGAAAGCACCTTCTCGTCGAGCGATCGGACGAACGCACCGGTCTTGCCCAGCCGACTGATGAGCTCGTCGCGGATCTCGTCGCCTCGGGTCGACACCTCGGTGAGCGTCACGGGCCGCCGTCGCGTCGACAGCGACGACTGGACGCCTGCGGCCTGCCGGCGGGCGAGATCAGAGCCGCGCGTCGCAAGGCGGAGGCCGTTGTCTGCGTCTGTGGTCATACGCTACGATCTGAGACCGGGAGGGAAAAGGGCTGCAGTTCGCGGTCGCCCGCACGCGTATTAGTGCGCCGTCCGCTCAGATCGCTTCTTTATACGCCTCAAGCGTCCGATCGACGTCCTCTGCTGTGTGTGCGTAGGAAACAAACTGCGATTCAAACTGGTTGGCGGTGAGGAAGATTCCCTGCTCTTTCATTTCCTGCCAGAAAATCCGCTCCCAGCGATCGGTCTCTGTACGCGCCACGTCCGCGCCGGTCTTCGGACAGAGCCCGTAGCGTGGGCACTCGGGATTCTGTGTACAGCCGGCCGCACAGTGGCCGTCGCGATCGTCGGGGCCCTCGCGGGTGAAGATTGTCTTGAACATGCTGTCGGTCCCGACCACCGTGTACTCTGGGGCCTGGTCGGCGACGATATCCGAAATCCCCCGGCGAAGTCGATCGCCGAGGGTGTTGATGTGCTCGTAGACGTCGTGTTCGGCGGCGTATTCGAGGTACGCCAAGCCAGCAGCCATGGTTACCGGATGTCCCGAAAACGTCCCCGACTGGAAGACATCTCCCGAGGGGGTGAAGTGTTCGATGATCTCTGCGCGGCCGCCGATCGCGCCGACGGGGAACCCGCCGCCGATGATCTTCCCGAACGTCGTCAGGTCGGGCGTCACGCCGAATTTCGACTGCGCACAGCCGAGCCCACCGACCCGAAATCCGGTGATGACCTCGTCGAAAATCAACAGCGCGCCGTGGTCGTCACACAGCTCCCGGAGGGTCTCGTGGTAGCCGTCGACGGGCATCACGATCCCCATATTCGCGAGGATTGGCTCGACGAGGACGCCGGCGATCTCTGCGCCGTGTTTCTCGAATATCTCTCGAATCGCCGCCTCGTCGTTGAACGGCACCGGAATGGTGTACTGTGCAAAACTCTCTGGGATTCCCGCAGTGCTCGGGTGGGGGTTCTCTGGGGTCCCCTCAACGAGCGTTGATTCCTGTGCGCCGTGGTAGCCGCCCTGCATGACGACGATCTTGTCGCGATCGGTGTAGCCGCGAGCCAACCGAACCGCTGACACCGTCGCCTCAGTGCCCGAGTTGACGAATCGGATCATCTCAACACTCGGGACGTGTCTGGCGACAAACTCGGCGTGGTCGACCTCGATTTCGGTCGGTGCGCCGTACATCGGCCCCGCTGAGGCGTGCGATTGGATCGCCGCCTGCACCGGTTCTGGAACGTCGTGGCCGTACAACAGCGGCCCGTAGCCCATCACGTAGTCGATGTAGCGGTTGCCGTCAGCGTCGACGACGTGTGCGCCGTCACCGCGGCTGATAAAAAACGGGTACGGCATCGTCGCCCGCACTGAGGAGTTGACCCCCCCTGCGAGCACCGAGAGCGCTCGATCGTACAGCGCTCTGGAGCGATCGTGATTCATACACGACGGTTCGATCGCCGACGAGAAAGGCGTTCTGGAGCGACGACGACACCCCGACGCGGTTTCGCTACGGGTCAACGCTGTCGCTCCGTGTCTGGTGAGAACGGTGCTCCCGGAATACGACCAGGAAGCATGATAGACGACTTCGGATCGTTTGGGATGCTGTACAGTTAATTAGTTTCGGCGAGTGAAGCGCGCTGTCGAGATTACACCGCCTCTGTGCCGGTCTTTCCCGTCCGGACCTGGATCGCGTCGTCGACGGGCAGGACGAATATCTTTCCATCGCCCGGCTCGCCGGTGTTTGCGGCCTCGCGGATCGCATCCACGACGTCGTCGACGGGCACGTCGGCGATCACACACTCGATTTTGACCTTCTGGTGGAGATCAACGGTGTACTCTTCGCCGCGCCAGCTGCCTTTCTTTGCGGGTTGGCTTCCTCGCCCAGAGACGTTCGTCACCGTTAGCGACGGCGCGCCTGCCTCTGCGAGCGCCTTTTTGACATCACCGAGCTTTTCAGGCCGGATAATCGTGGTGATCATCTTGATTTCGCTTTCTTCACTCATTGACCTCACCTCCGTCAGTGCGGACAGAGCCACCATCGGCGGCTGTTTCCGGCTTGCCGAACTCGGGGTAGGTGTCGACGCCGTGCTCGGAGAGGTCGAGCCCTTCGCGTTCGTGTTCCGGGGAGACGCGGGCCTGCCCCATCATTTTGAACGCGCCGAAGACTGCCGCAGTCGCAGCAACTGTCCAGACGGTTACGACCGCAACGAACACGATCTGTTCGATAAGCACTGCCACCGAAAATCCGCTTACTGCGACGAACGGGAACGCGAGAACACCGATCACACCGGCAGAGCCGTGGACCGGGAACACCGCACAGACGTCGTCAATCTTCAGTGTGTCGCTGACGAACTCGAAGACCAGCGGAAGTTGCAGTCCGCAGATGAGTCCGACCGCGATCGTTCCCCACCAGGTGATCCCGTCTGCGATTCCCGTCACGCCGACGAGGCCGGCCAAGATCCCGTTGGCGACGTACAGCGTGTCGACCTTTCCAGAGAGGTACAGTGACGCGGCTGCTGCACCGATCGCGCCTGCGGCCATCCCAACAGTCGTTGCGAAGGCGACCCGGCCGACGACCGCGTAGCCGTCGAGGACGAGTTCGCCGCCTTCGACCGCAAAGACGGTCGCGGTTGTGCCGACGTTGAAGCCGTACCAGCCAAACGCGAGAATGAGCGTCCCGAGGACCGCGAAGGTCATCGAGTGGCCGGGAATGACGTTCGTCGAGCCGTCCTCAGCGTACCGACCCATGCGCGGGCCGATCACGTATGCCGCGGTAAGCCCGGCAATCCCGCCCATTCCGTGGACGATCATCCCGCCGGCGAAGTCGTAGTAGCCGAACGAGGCCAGGAAGCCACCCGCCCACGTCAGGCCGACGACGACCGGGTAGATCACGCCCGCGAGCAGTATGGTGTACGTCACGTACGCACGGAGCTTTGCGCGGCCGGCGACCGCCCCGGAGACGATCGTCGCTGCCGTCATCGCGAATACTGCGCCGAAGAGCCAGCCGATCCAGTCGTTGCCGTCGGCCGGCGAGATGATCCCGAAGGCCTCACCGATTCCCAGTGAGCCACCGCCGGTGTACGCACCGACAAGCCCCTCGATCGCGAAGCCGACGAAAAAGTATGCGATGACTCCAACGCTCCACGTCAAGAGGTTCTTTGTCAACTGGTTTGCGACGTTCTTTGACCGAACCTGCCCAGCCTCCAACATCGCGAAGCCGGCGTGCATGAAGAAGATGAGGAAGCATACGAGCGCAACCCACATCAGGTTGATCCCCTCGACGAGGACTGCCGGATCGACGCTCATACGATCACCTCAACACCGGTACTAATTCCACTGTTCCTTGGACAATCACACGACAATTTACTTTTTTGCGTCATGTTTGTGTGCTCTCTCACATCAGTAGCTCATGGAAGCGATACATATAAGGGTAATCGTTGAAAAACGAAATTTCTCTATTGTATTATCCAACGATCGTCTTATATAAGGACAGGTACAATGAATATAAGGTAGTGGGTCTCCAGAATGTGTGACAAATCTTGCCTGACAATTTGACGACTGTCTTATAATATTTTTGATGCTATTTCCCCAACTGCGGCCGCTCAGTATCCGGGGTGCGCGCGAAAAATTTTGTCGGCGGTGATTGTAGGCGTTTGATCTGCAGACGCAGTGTGAACGACGCTTATTCGGGCTTTAATCCGTCGCCTTCGACCCGCATTACGCTTTCGCCGTCTGCGAGGTTCGGGGCGTCAACGAGCCGGACAATTCGTTTGTTCCCCTTCGATTTGCGGAGGTACATTCGGAACGTCGAGGTGTGTCCGAGGATGTTGCCGCCGATCGGCTGGGTTGGATCGCCGAAGTACGAATCGGGGTTCGACGCAACCTGGTTTGTCACGAGAATGCAGGTGTTGAACAGATCCCCGATTCGCATTAGATCGTGGAGGTGTTTGTTCAGTTTTTGTTGGCGATCGGCTAGTTGGCCTCGGCCGACGTACTCTGCGCGGAAGTGGGCGGTCAGCGAGTCGACACAGACCATCCGGACGGGCCACTCGGTCTCTTCGTGCTCGCCCGCGAGCTCTTTTGCCTTCTCCGCAAGGAGAATCTGATGGTTGGAGTTGAACGCCTTCGCGACGTGGATGCGATCGAGGAACGACTCGACGAGTTCGGTCATTGTCTCCTCGTCGTCGATGCTGCCTTCGATTTCGCGATCGGCCAGTGTGGCTTCGATGAGCTCATCGTCGAGGCCTCGAACCATGTCGTCGATCCGCTCAGGGCGGAAGGTGTCTTCCGAGTCGATGAAGATACACGATCCTCGGAGGCCGCCGTGTTCTTTCGGCAGCTGGACGTTGACCGCCATCTGGTGGGTGACCTGCGATTTGCCGGCACCGAACTCGCCATAGACCTCGGTGATCGACTGTGTTTCGAGGCCGCCGCCGAGCATCTCGTCGACCTCGGGAATTTGCCAGGAGAGCTTGCCGATCTGTTCGCGGCGCTCGAGCACGGCCGCGCCCGTCTCGAAGCCACCAACGTCAGCGGTATCACGTGCGGCGTTGATGATGTCTGCGGCGGTGCTATCGCCGATATCGGCTTTGTTCGACAGCTCGCCGGGGCTGGCGACGGCGACGCTCTGGTAGCTATCGTAGCCGTTTTCGATCAGTTTATCAGCGGTTGCGGGCCCAACACCTGGTAGGGCTTCGAGATCGTCTTCTGGCATATATCCACCTTTGTTCGGCACCGTACATAAAGCATCGTTTACTGTAGAGTGAAAGTGAAATTTCGGCGGTCGATCGTCCGTTCACTGGCCTACGCTGGTAGCTATCGGTCAGCTACACCTTCGCCACGGGATGGTACGTTATGATGGCTATTCGTACGAGTCGTCACCGTCGCTGGTGGTGCTCACTCCCACGGGTAGTCGCCCGCGCGATCGGGCCACAACGGGTACCAGTAACTCTCGTCGGATTCGATTCCGAGCTCACCGTCGAGTACCGATTGAAGTTTGAATTCGGTCTTCGTGTCGCGCGTGCTGGAGCCGGTCGGCACGAATGGGTAGTACGCTCCCCGGCGGAACGAGTAGATCCAGTAAGCGTGACGATCTCCCTTGTCGAACGCAAAGACCGCAGCCAGCAACCGCGAGCCGTACCCTTGTTCGATGAATGTGTCCGCAGCAAAGTGAATGCTCGTCAGCAGGTCCTCGGGGTCGGAATCCTCGAGGATCACCCAGTTGTAGCCGTGGTGATCGAGGTGTTTTCGAAACGTCGTTCCGGTCTCTGCTTCCCCGGCCTCGAGGATCGCTTCGACTTCTTCGACCATCTCACCGAAGTCGGTGCTATCGACCGCAGAGAAACACAGTGCCGCCGATCCGGCGTTTTCATAGCCGAGCTCGGCTTCCATCGTCATATACGCCGTCGACATTCCGAACAGATCCTCGGGGTCTGCCTCGCGAGTCGCATCAGCCTCCGCACGGACACCGAGTACCGATCGGATCGTATCAAACACGCCCATGCAGTTGCCTACGGGGGCGACAAAGAAAGGCGCGACGGACTGTTTCGGTTGCTGCAGCGTGTGTGATGGGCGCTTCAGTGTCCAGCCACTCACTGCTCGTGTGCTCGTTCGGTCTGTCGACGACTCCGTGTCTGCAGTCGATCGGTTCCCTGTCTCCGGTCGGTCCGCTCATCTGCATCCAAAAGCACCGATAGTCGGTGTTCGAACTCTGCTTCGGTGATCTCGCCCCGTATGTACTGCCGTTCGAGTTCGTCGATCGGGGTCTCTTCGATCTCGGAATGAGTCTCTTCTGTGGAGGATCCGGTAACCCGCCCCACGAGCCATGTCAAGAACGCGAACGTCGCCAACACGGCGACAATCCCGGGCTCGATCGCAACGATCGGGATCAACAACGCGAGGCTAATGACGATTGTTGCCCCTGTGATTACGGGATTTCCTTTGATTAGCTCTTTCCAGTAGCCCATAGCTGGGAGATTTTCGGCAACGAATAAAAATATCTGGGTGCCGTTTCAGGCCGTCGCCAGTTCGCGTTCCATCTCGCGGAGTCGCTCGATGCGTTTTTCCATCGGCGGGTGCGTGCTCGCGATCCGGCCGATGAAGCCCGATCGGATCGGGAAAATGAAGAACGCGTTCATTTCCGCCTGTTCGCGGAGGTCTTCTTTGGGGACGCGGTCCATCCGCCCGTTGATCGCCATGAGCGCAGAGGCGAGCGCGGCGGGATTGCCGGTGATGGCGGCCGCGCCGCGATCGGCGACGTATTCGCGGTAGCGGCTGAGGAGCCGAATGAGCAGGAACGAGACGACCCACACGAGTAACGAGACGGCGATCGCCACCCATATCGGTGGGGCGTTGCGGTCGTTGCCCGCAAAGAGCCATCCCCACCGGACGATGATGAACGCGATCGACGAGAGGAACGACGCGATCGTCATCACCATCACGTCGCGGTTTTTGATGTGTGCGAGCTCGTGCGCGAGGACGCCTTCGAGTTCTTCCTGATTGAGTGTCCGGAGCAGTCCGCTCGTGACGGCGACGGTCGCGTTCTTTTGATTCCGCCCGGTTGCGAAGGCGTTCGGCACCTGCGTATCTGCGATCGCGACCGCCGGCTTCGGCAGGTCCGCCTGCTGGGAGAGCCGATCGACCATCCGGTGGAGCTCCGGCTGTTCTTCTGGCGAGACTTCCTTTGCCCCCATGCTGTAGAGGGCGATGCGATCGCTGTAGTAGTACTGAACGAACGAGAACAGCCCCATGATCACAATCACACCGATTATCCCGATATCCGTGGAAACCACGAGGAATCCGAGGAAGACGATGTACAGCCCGAAGAGCAGGAACATCGTGATCGCCATTCGACCCCGAAGCCCCCAGTCTGTACTCCATTTCATACCCGAAAGTAGCCGTTCGTCGGCATAAAGGCTACCGGGATACGGTCACGTGGTATTTTATAAAACGCTGGATAACCAGGACATATGGACACTGTCATGGTTACTGGCGGGCTGGGGCGATCGGGCCGATGGATCGTCGATCGGCTCGCCAAGGAGCACTTCGTCTGGTGTGTCGATCTCACCCACCCTGGATTCGAGGTCTCGCCGGCCGACAGCATCGATTTTCGGGCGGCAGACCTGACAGACCGTGGTCGTGCCTACGATCTCGTCGGCGAACTCGAACCCGACCACGTGGTCCACTGGGCTGCGCACCCCTCGCCAACGAGACATTCCGGCGGGGAGGTGTACGAGACCAACACGATCGCCGCGTACAACGTGTTGACCGCTGCGGGTCGCGCGGGCGCAAACATTGTCAACGCCTCCAGTGAGAGCGTCTACGGCTACGCGTTCGGTCGCGACGGCGAGCACCCTGATCGCGTGCCGATCGTCGAGTCCGAGCCGAACCGCCCCGAAGATCCCTACGGGACCGGCAAGGTCGTCGCCGAAGAGATCGCCTCAATGGTCGCGCGAAAGCACGGCGTTTCGGCAGTCTCGATCCGTCCGTCGTGGATCCAGTATCCTGGCGAGTACCACTGCCGTGAGCCCGAGCAACTCGCGGACGTCTCCTCTGGAGACGGCAACTTCTGGGCATACATCGACGTTCGTGATGTCGCCGACCTCGTTTCGACCGCCGTCAACAACCCCCTTCCGTCGGGTACTCACGAGGCTGTTCACGCAATGGCCGTAGAGAACTACTTCGATCGTCCGACCGTCGACCTGTTCGAGGCGTGTTTCGGCTCGGTGCCCGAAACGATCGACCTCAATGACGACGAGAGTGCGTTCTCGATGCAGAAAGCTGAGGCGCTGTTCGGCTGGCAGCCGAGTCATAGTTGGCAGACAGCAGCTACCGAACACGTCGACGAACCAGTCCTGTACGAGACTTAACACCAGACATCTGAAATCCAGACCATGGCTTTCGAAACCCGCTACGCAGCCGGCGAACGGCTCGCAGCATTGCTCGATGAGAAAGACATCCGCCCCGATCGCGTCTTCGGCATTCCCCGAGGTGGACTCCCCGTCGCTCGGCCAGTCGCCGACCACTTCGAGGCCCCGCTCGACGTCGTCATCGCCTCGAAACTCGGCGCACCGAACAATCCTGAGCTGGCACTTGGTGCGGTCGCCGCCGACGGCAGCCTCTGGCTCAACGACGAGCTCGTTTCGCGGCTGTCGGTCTCCGAGGAGTACATCGATCGCACTCGCGCAGAAGAAGCCGAGGCCGCTCAACAAAAAGCCGAGCAGTATCCGACCGAGGCCGTCGGTGACCTCTCGGGGTTGACTGTCGTGTTGGTCGACGACGGGGTTGCAACAGGGGCGACTGCTCGCGCGTGTCTTCGACAGCTGCAGGCGGCCGGCGCCGATCGGGTCGTGTTAGCAGTCCCCGTTGCACCCGCCGAGGTCGTTGCAGAGCTGCAGTCGTCGGCCGATGAGGTCGTCGTTATCGAGACACCCCAGCCGTTCGTCGCGGTCGGGCACCACTTCCGTGATTTCACGCAGGTGACAGACGAGGAGGCGATCGACTACCTCGAGGGATGACGACGCCGCTGTTGTGGGCGGCTTTCGCGTCGCTTATCCGGATCGCCCGGCTACAACTGGTATGAGCGACGCACGCGAGTTCTGTCCGCGCTGTGGGGCGTCAATCCCCGATCGCGCGGAACCGCTGCCCGGCGAGCCACGCGGCCGGGAAGCTGCCCTCTGTGATGCGTGTTACTTCGAAGATTTTGCACTGGTTGATGCCCCAGACCGCGTGCAGGTCCACGTCTGTTCGGGCTGTGGGGCGATCGAGCGCGGCAACCGCTGGGTCGACGTTGGCGCGCGCGACTACACGGACGTGGCAATCGAGGAAGTTACCGAGGCGCTGTCGGTTCACGTGAACGCCCGCGACGTCGAGTGGGTCGTCGAGCCCGAACAGGTCGACGAGACCACGATCCGGATGCACTGTGCGTTCAGCGGTGTTGTCCGCGAGACACCAATCGACGCCGAGATCACCGTCCCCGTGAAGCTCTCGTACGGTTCATGTGACCGCTGCGGACGGATCGCCGGCGGCTACTACGCCAGCGAAATCCAGCTCCGCGCGGACGGGCGCACGCCCACCGAGGCTGAAGTCGACAAGGCGATCGCCCTCGCGGAGTCGTATGTGGCAGATCGCGAGGCGACGGGTGACAGAAACGCGTTTATTTCCACCGTCGATCGGACTGACGACGGCGCGGACATCCAGCTGTCGACGAACCAACTCGGCCAGGGTGCGGCCTCACGCATCCGTGATGTCCTCGGCGGAACAATCAACAACCACCCGACACTCGTGACCGAAGACGGCGATGGTAACGAGGTGTATCGGGTTACATTCGTTGTGCGGCTTCCGCGCTACACTGCCGGGGACGTGATCGATCCAAAAGACGGAGACGGACCTGTTCTCGTTACGAGCGCGCGTGGGACGCTGAAAGGCACGCGTCTCGCTGGCGGCGATCGGTATGACGCGCCGCGCGAAGACGGGACTGCTCCCGACGCGCGGAAGATTGGTGTGGTCTCTGAAGCTGTCGAAACGACTGTTGTCGCGATCGAAGACGATCACGCAGTGCAGATTCTCGACCCAGAGACCTACGAGTCGATCACTGTTTCTCGCCCATCCTTCGTGACTGCGGAGACGACCACCGTTTCCGTCTTGAAGGATCGATCGGGCGTGTACATTGTCCCTACTGACGGCGACGAGTTGTAGGCACCGCTCGACAATCGGTCGCTTCTGGAAAAATGAGTCGGCTGTTCAGTCTGCCTTGAGCGATTGCTCGGTTGCGCCAGCGGGATCGCGACGATCGGCCTCTGTATGGTCGATGCCGTACTGCTTGAGTACACGGCGGAACGCGGCTTCCGATCGACCGGCCTTGGCGGCTGCCTGCTCGAGTGAGTACGTTCCGCTGCGGTACAGCGTCAGTGCGGTTTGGAGACCGTGTGTCGCCATACACTTACTGTGTATGGGACGTATGTAAAACTATCGTGAGACACAGTAGCAAGACGATCATAAAATACAGGAAGCGGTTTACAAACCGGTTAGAAAAAGAAATATAACTGGCCAAATAAATACTACATTAACAAACATTATGAATTATTCCCCACGGTCCCCGATCGGCGTAGACGTTCGTCGATATTCGCTCCATCTCTCAGCGTTGATAGGCGCTCCGGAGGTTCTAAGCGTATCCGCAAAGTTAGGTAAAATATGGATCGATCCCAGCTCTTCGCGATATTTTTCGCGTTCCTGATGGTGAGCTCGATGGTCGCGTGGGGCGTGACGTTACTCTAGCCGTCGCCCCACACGTCAGATAGCGGGTGGCGCTTGCGGCGGCCAGTCGGTTCTCCGTCCTGATTGCTGTCACTCGTCTGTCGATCTGTCGAGCCGCTGGTTCGGCGCTCCGTGTCTTTCGTGGTCGACCCACCAGCCGGCCCCCCGTTGGTTCGATTCGGATTCGATCGCCCCGCGGCCCTGGGTTCGGTGTCGTACGCAGCCAGCGCGTCCGCAGGGTTGAATTCGGGAAGCGACGGCGCGTCGAGCCGATCGACCGCGGCAGCGAACCACGGCGGCATGTCCGAGCGGGCGCGATCGAACAGGTCCAATAGGCTCGAATCTGCCAGATAGGTCGCGCCGTAGTCGTCCGGGGCGCGAACGACTCGACCACAGCCCTGTATGACGGTTCGCAGCGCCGCGCGGTGGTACCACGCCCACTGGCCGTCTTCAAGCCGTCTGGCGACCCGAGAGTCGTTCGTGTTGAGATACGGCGCTTTGCACACCACCTGCCACCGCGCGAGCTCGTCTCGCAGGTCCAGCGCCTCCTCCATCTTCACCGAGACGAACACGTCCGGTGCGGTCGTCGCCTTCCACGCTTCGAGTGCGGCGTCGCGCTCGGCCGCCTCATGGCTTCGAACCCGTGCGCCGACCCCGAACTGTTCGAGATTGGAAACGAGGTCGGCTGCAATCCCGTACGAGTGCGCGTGGACGATTCCCTTCTCATCTGGGTGGGTGGCCATGAGCTGGACGATCGTCCGCGCGATCTTCGGGATCGTCTCCTCGCGGTGTTCGTACGTCATCTTCCCCTGTGTCACGTCGTACAGCGGACGATTCTCCAGCGGAAACGTGTGTTCGACATCGACGAGCGCTACCCGCGAGGGATCGAGTCCGACCCCACGACAAAACGCCGCCTTGTTGAGAATCGTTGCTGACAACAGCGCGAACTTGTTCCCCCGGTCCCACACCGTGTGGTGGAGGTACCGGGCCGGATCCAGCGGCTTGATCGACAGCGGCGACCCCGCCCCGCCGGCCTGATCGACGACCCACGTCGTCGGGCTGTCGATATCGCGATAGTCCTCGACAAACCATTTCAGTTCCGAAATGAGTTCGTTCAGCCGATCGCGCCGGGCAACCTCCTGGGCGGAGAGCTCTGGGCGACCGGTCAGCGCGTCTTTCGCCCGCGAGCAGACACCAACGAGCGACTCAGCGAACCGCACCGTTCGATCGAGCGGATCGTCCGCCTCGTGGACGTCCGGTACGTTGAGTCCGTCCCACACGGGAACGCGATCAGGTGAGAGCTCGATTGTCGCGTACATTTCGGCCCACTCGGCCAGCCCGTGGGCCTCGTCGATCACGACTACGTCGCGTTTGCGAAACAGCTCTGAGCCCGCCGTTTGCATGAAATACGCGAGCGTCATCGCGGCAATTTCGCGCCCAGAGGCGATCGCGCGATCGGAGTAGTATGGACAGCGGTGCTTCACCGTGCAGTCGAACCCTTGCTGGCGGGCACAGGGTGCCTGGTTGACCGGCGTGTCGTGTTCATCCGGGAGAATGCACGTGTAGTTGCTTTTCCCCCGGATCACGTTGAAATCAGCTAAGAGGTCGTCTTCGGCCACGTCGTCGAGTTGAGACACCTGTGGGGTGGTGTAGTATGCGCCGGTCGCTTGGGCGGGCTTGGCTTCTTGGAGCGATCGCGCACAGCCCATGATCGCCCGCGCGAGGAGCGACTTGCCGCTGCCAGTTGGCGCGCGGACCAACACCACGTCGTTGCCGGCCTCGAAGGCGGCTTTGATGTCCGCGAGCGCCTCCTTTTGTGCGCCGCGGTAGCTCGGGGCCGGAAACGCCTCGTAGATCCGCGACGGTTGCACGAGCGACAGTGGCGCGTCCGCGGGCAAAAGCCTGCGGGTGCGAGGCTCGACACCCGCACCTAGACGCCTCGTTCACTCCTCGTCAGGTACCCGCAGCGCGTCCACATCTGCGGCTGTCGGCTCGCGATCGTCCGGCAGCCGATCGACACAGTCCAGACAGAGGAAGTGATCGCTCCCGTCTGCAAGCTCTAACAACATCCCGCCGGTCGGTCCCCAGCTGCGGCTCCACAGATCGCCGATCCCGCCGGCGATCTTCACCTTCGTGTCACACCCGTCACAGCGCCGACTCGTCATAGTCTCTGTAGGGTTTGAAGCGGTATGAATCCATCCGATCGCTCGGGAGACACCGAGCGATTTGCCGGCGCAAAACACGCTCGAGGGGATCGAACGAACCGGATCAAGCGTTATGCGATTGCTTGACCCGGATCAAGCGTTATGCGATCGGCGATCGTAGCGCGGGTATGGACGTCAACTGCGAGGGCTGTGCTGGCTGTTGCATCGACTGGCGTCCGATCGCGGACGTCCCGCCGTCTGCGGAACACGGCAGTGATCGCCCGCCGATCGACGACACGTACAACCTCGCTCCGCTTCGCAGCGGTGAAGCACGATCGCTCGTTGACGCCGGCTACGGCGACGCGATGACCCCTCGACTGTTCGAAGCCGGGCCCGACGACGACAGCGTTCGCGTCGATGGGGTTGCGCTCGCGGCGATCGGCAATCGTCCCGTGTTCTACCTTGGCCTTCGCAAACCCACGAAGGCCGTTGCCCCGTTCGATGGCGAGCGGCGGTGGCTCCCCGCCTGTTGTTTTCTCGATCCCGAGACGCTGCAGTGTCGAATCCACGACTCGGAGCTGTATCCAAATACGTGTCGCGTCTACCCCGGCTACAACCTCCAACTGGAGCGCGAAACAGAGTGCGAGCGCGTCGAAACGTCGATCGGCGGGCCAAAACGTCTCCTCGATTCGACGCCGCCTGCGGACGCAGACCCGACATTCTCGGCTGCGATCGGAACGACTGTGTTCGCCTATCCCGATCCCGACGAGCTTTCGGGGATCGTTTCTCGGCTTGCTGCAGCCGAACTGACCGACGACGATCGTACCCGCTTCGTCGGTGTCGCCTGTGGATCGAGCCCCGGAACGATCGAGATCAACGAGGCGGCGGCCGATCGCTACCGCGAACTCGCCGCCGCCGCAGACTCGTGGGTCGGTCGATCAATCCAGACGTGGGATGATCGCGCGGACACGTCTGGATCAGCCGCCACGATCGAAGAACCAGGTGCGATCGAAACCGCCGACGGTGCCCCGGAGACGCCTGGATGGGATGCGGTCCGCGCACCGGATGATGGCTCGGGCTCGCCGTGACAACAATGACCTGTCACTATCGCAGTCCCGTTTCGACCTCTTATTTCGATCGCGAAACCGACTTCTCTCAATAGTGTGCAGTAGAAACACCGCGAGTACAATTGCCGCCGTTCACTTGCCCTGAAGCTGTTTGAACTGGTCCAATAGTGCCTCTGCGGACTCGCCAGTGTCGTAAGACACTGTCCCCTCGTACTCTGACCGACCACTCTCGAAATCTGCGTCGATCGTACTCGTCTTCTGTTCGCGCCGCTCGTGTTCGTCTTCGTCGTAGGCACCCATTGACATGGTATACCTTGACTTGGAAACTGTCCGGTATATATCTAACGGTTATGAAAGTTCATTATATATACACACACTGCGACCCAAACACGTTTTTGCTCTTGACGTCTGAGCCTATCTGTGGCAAAGCCGCTTCGCTTCCGATACGCTCGTGGGTCGTGGACCCCCGATCGGGTCAATCGCGACCTCTTCGAGCCGCTGGATCGAAATCTCGGTGCGACACAGCGATCGCCGCACTTCTCGGCACCGTCTGGCTACGAGGCACGACGGTTCGAGATGGACAACGGCGACATGGCGCTGTTTTGCTGGAGTGCTGGAGATATTGGCCCCAATGGCCTCAACGCTGCCCCTGCAGGCTACTGGCTGGGGAATACCGAAACGCCCGAAACACTGTGGCGGACCAACAAGTACGGCTTCGAGGAGGTGCCGTATCCGATCGCCCGGTGGGCCCAACGCGAACTGCTCAAACAACTCCACGACGAGTCGCCGTGGCTCGAATCGTATCCGCACATCTCGTGGTTCTTTCTGCCAGTGTTCCTCTCGAAGGACGGCCGTGAGACGACACGGCAGTTCTTTTCGGAGCACCACGCTGGCTTTCCCGACACAACCCGAGACGCTGCCCTCGGATTCTTCGAGACATTCCTGAAAACGGGTGCGCTCGATCCTTCCCGCGATGTGATGGCCGGCAAGCTCGGCACCTCGCAGTATCTCGATCGAACCCGAATGGCCGCGGCAATGGGTGAATTCGTCGTCGGCCGACTGCTTGTCGACGCGGGCTATGCGATCACGCCTGAAATCGAGGTGACGACCGGCCACTCGATCGACTATCGTGCAGATCCGATCAACTCCGACGGCAGCGACGGCGTCCTCGTCGAAGTTACCCGACCACTGCCGCCAAACCGCCGATCGGCCAACTCGCCGGTGACGGCGGTTCGAGATACTGCGGAGTCGAAAACGAGCGGCCAGCTCACCCATCACGCCGGCGGCGTCGTTCTGTGTGTTGATTGCTCGTCGTTTCCGGACGACGACTGGGCTGCCGTGCTCGCCGAACAGCCCGCGGTCCGACACAAGCCGGCGATCGTCTTCCGCGCCCGTCCGGACGGCTCCTACGAGGGGTACACGATCGGACGGCTGCCGCTGAACATCGCTTCCGTCTTTTCGAACCGCAGCCGGTAGCAGCGTCGGCGACTCGCGCTCACCACGTCTCCCGAAGCACAGCTTCACTCGCTTCGATCGTCGGATCCAACCCTGACGGTGCACGATCGAGAACCGGATCGTCGAGCACGAACTGCGCAAGTTCTGGAATATCTTCTCGCGTTGTCCCGGAGAGTTCGCCAAACCGCCTCGGGAGTCCGAGTGCGTCTCGGATCTCGGTTACACGCTCAACGATCGCTTCGGCGATTGCGTCCTCGGACAGATCCGCGGTGTCGATTCGTAGTCCGTCGGCCATGTCGTATCGCCCTCCTTCGACCGTGTCGAAGACGTATCGGAGCACGGCTGGAACCGCCACTGCGTGTGCAACGCCCTGTTGAACGGGGTATCGCCGCGCGAACGCATGGCCGAACGCGTGGACGATCGACGGCCGGTTCTCGAACTGCGAGAGGATCGTTCCGACGACGGCGCGGTCGATCGCGCTCGCTTCTGTGTCCGTTCGCAGCGTTTTCAGTGCCGGTCCGAGGTATCGAAGCGCCCGCACGGCAAGTGCATCCGTGATCGGGGTCTGATCTCGTGCGTAGAGGGTTTCGATCGCCTTGTCGAAGCCGTTCATCGCTGATCCTGCCAGCGCACCCATCGGTGTTGTCTCGAACGCGGCGGGGTCCTCGACCACGAGCAGGGGTGTGAGCGATCCGCTCGCAACGACCGGCTGGCCGGTCGGTGATTCCTCGGCACGCAAAACTGCGAGGCTTCCGCCGGGAGACATATCTGCCCCGGCGAACGTCGTCGGCACGACTGCAACCGGCGTGGGCTCGGTCGCTGCGGAGAGTTCCACAGTCTCACCCGATCGCGCTGCCTCGCGTATCTCGTCGATTGGTCGGCCGTCCGCGGCCAACACACTCAATTGTCTGGCCACATTGAGGCTGCTTCCCCCGCCGACGCCGACAATCACATCCGCCTCGGCTGCGGAGACCGCCTCGATCCCGTCGAAGGCGGTTTCGATCCGCTTTGCGGCCGTTGTCTCGTCGAACACGTCAACGAGCATCGAACCGAGCCCGTCCCGAAGCGGCTCCATGAGTTCGTCGTTCCCGCCCACGTTCGACCCACAGACGACGATGGCGCGGGTACAGCCGTGTGTTTCGAGCCTCGATCCGAGTCTGGTGAGCTCCCCCCGTCCGAAGACCACGTCCATCCCGCGGTATTCAACCGAGAACGGCTGTGGTGAATCGTTTACTTGTTTACTCACTTTCATTTTCATGGTGCGCTTGTCTATTTTCTGTGTACATTCGTGTTTTTCTCTGCAATCACAATTAATATATATTATACTCTTTGTTTGTATAAATAGATCCATTATGGACCGTGATACTCAATTGGGTTCTACGAAACAGAACAGGCGTCGATTCCTCAAAGCCGCAGGTTCGATTGGTGTCGTTGGCGTCGCTGGCTGTACCGGCGGCGGTAATGGCAACGGCGGTAACGGAAACGGTGACGACGGAAACGGTGACGACGGAAACGGTGATGACGGAAACGGTGATGACGGAAACGGTGGCAACGGAAACGGTGGCAACGGTAACGGCGACGACACTGTTGAGTGGACGATCGGAACCTCTGGATCCGACTCGGCAACCCACGCGTCCGGAGTCGCGATGTCACAGGTTATCTCCGAAGAGTCTGATCGGATCGACATGAGTGCCCAGACGACGGGCGGCACAGCAGCAAACCCGACGCTCGTCGATCAAGGCGAGATCGATATCGCTCAGAGTACATCCTGGAGTGTGTTCAAAGCCAATCGTGCGGAAGAGCCCTACAACGACGGCTTGAGCGAGACGATGACGCAGGTTCTCCCGTTCATGTCGCTCGAGTATTATCTCGTCAAACGCGATGTCGACGAGTTGGCCGACATCGAAACCGTTTCTGACATTCCACAGGACGGCTCGATCAACATGGCGTTCGGCCAGCAGGGCGGAACGAACTTCTTTGCGGGACTCGACGGATTCCGAATGTCTGGTATTGAAGATCCGCAGGAAAAATACAACATCCGATCGCTTGACTGGGGCGACCAGGGTTCGTCGATGAGTGATGGCCGACTCGACATCTGTATCGTCTACAGTGTCAGTCTGGTAACGCTCGCCGGCTGGGAGCAAGAGATGGACGCAACGACAGACGTCTCGGTCGTCGAGTGGGAGTTCTCCGAAGAGGATGTTATCGACTCGGGACTCCCATACGAATACATCGAGGCACCGACTGACGTCTGGGAACAGGATATGGAAATGGATGCAACGCCGTCTGTCGGTGTCGGCTACGAGACGATCTTCCCCGAATCCATCGACGAGGACCTCGGCTACGAGTTCGTCAGCACTGTGATGGAAAATATCGACGCAGTCCGCGACGCAAGCGCCGTGCTCCAAGGTGCCGGTCCAGACCTCGTCGGGGATCTGTTGCTCGCCTCACCTGACGCGCCGGTCCACCCGGGTGCTGAGCGCTACTACCGTGAAGAGGATCTCTGGAGCGACGACTTCACGTCTCTCGAAGACTACGAAGGGTAACACCCTCGTTCACGTCCCCGCTCAGTTTGGTGCGTACACGCCTCATCGATACAATGTCACTATTTCAGTCCACAGACACCGACAGAACGGACACGCTACGAACAGCCAAGTACGGCTTTTTGATCTTCCTCGGCGTCGTTGCTGCCGTCTACCACCTCTGGTACGTCCGGAGCTTCTTCGTCGAACAGAACCAACACCGCGTCATCCACATCGGATTGATGGCGATCGGTGCGGCTGTGTTGGCGTACGACCCAGGACCGGAGACGCTCCGAGAGCGCCTCGGCAATGCGATCGCGCTTGTTGAGGCTGGACTCGTCGCTGCCGCGACGTACTACCTCTTTACGAACTACGACCGGATGGTGTATGAAACGATCGGGATCTACACCGACCTGGATATGTTCGTCGGTGCGCTGTTGATCGTGCTCGTGTTAGACATCACGAGACGGGTCTATGGGCCAATCCTCTCGATTGTCGGTCTCGGTGGAATCGTCTACGCCCTCTATGGGCCGTACTTTCCGGGGATTTTGAATCACAACGGTGTCTCATTGAATCGTGTTATCCAAGCGCTCAGCATCGAATACAGTGAGGGGCTCTTTGGTGTGATCACCGGCGTATCGGCGACGTATATCGTTATTTTCCTCATCCTTGCTGGTATGCTCGAAGCATACGGTGCGCTCGATTACTTTATTCAGATTGGGACGCTTGTGGGTCGTCGGATCAAATCTGGGCTCGCGCAAATGACGACGATTACGAGCCTCGGGATGGGATCGGTAAACGGCAGCGCCGCGGCGAACGCAGCGACGACTGGGGCGTTCACAATCCCGCTTTTGAAGCGCCACGGAATGGATAAAGAGACTGCCGCCTCCTTCGAGGCAGTTGCTTCCAGTGGGGGACAGATTATGCCGCCAATCATGGGGGCGGCGGCATTTGTCATGGCGCAGATCACCGGCACGCGATATCTTACCATTATTGCCGTCGGATTGCTCCCCGCGCTGCTTTTTTACCTCTCCGTCGCGATCGGCGTCCACCTCACGACGCTGAAGGTGGGTCTCTCGGAGTCTGAAATCGACATCGATGAGATCGAGGCTGAGGACACCACACAAGAGCGAACTGACGCGCTCGAACGCCTGTTCGGTCGGTCACCATCGACGGTTTCATTTGGCGCAATCACTGCGCGAAACCTCCTCGTTGAAGGTCTTGCTCTTTGGGTCCCCGTCGGCGTACTGATTTACACGCTCGTCATCCTGTTGTTCGATCCACTGTACGCTGGCTTCTGGTCGATCGCTTCCGTCTTCCCGGCTGCGTTCGTTCAAAACGTCGTTCTTGGCGATGACTACGACCTCAGAGATTTCGGTGTCGACACGCTTGACGGACTGGGCAGAGGGCTTGAAAACGCCGCCCCGATCGGTGTCGCGATCGGTGTGATGAACGTCTTTGTTGGCGTGTTGAGCCTCACCGGCTTCACGCAGGTGTTCGCCAACAGCCTGATCGGCCTCTCCGGTGGCGTCGCGTGGCTGCTATTGTTCTTTGCGATGATCGCCGCGTTGCTGTTCGGGCTTGGTATGCCGACTGTCGCCGCGTACATCACTGCGGTGTTGCTCATCGCTCCCGCGCTGGTCGAACTAGGGATTCCGATTTTGAGTGCGCACTTTTTCGTGTTCTACTTCGCGATTCTCTCGGCGCTGACGCCGCCGGTTGCCATCGCCTGTCTCGTTGCCTCGAACGTCAGCGGCGGAAACTTCTGGGTAACCTCCTGGAAGTCGATCATCCTCGCCGCACCGCTGTTTATTCTTCCGTACGTCTTTGTCGTCAACGACAGCCTCCTGTACTGGGAGTTGCCTGCGACGATCATCGCGTTCGTCTCGGTCGCGATCGCGTTTGCGGGGGTCGCCGCGGCGCTCATCAACTACCTCGACGGACCAATCGCCCTGCCGGTTCGGATCCTCCTTCTTGTAGGGTCGGTCCTCATTATGTTCGCACCGCTTGCGCCACAGTCTCTTGTCGTCCGCTCAGTCGCCGTTGCGGTGGTCCTCGCCACACTCGCGTGGCAGTCGAACGCGATTTCGATCGGCGAACAGGGCCTGTTTAGCCGCGACGCACGGTAGCTGGCAGCTCGAAAACGCCAACGCTGCCTACCGTGGCTGTTGACAGATGCCACTACCACACGCAAGCGACCGGAGAAGTTGGTTTGCGCTTGACTCTCGCCGTTGCGTTCAGAACGACACTGGATCGGGACCGTCCTCACCAAGAGCGTACTGGTCACGATCGCTGTAGAAGCGTCGGCCGATCGCCTTGTGGCTCAGCGCCGACATGACCGCTGCCCGCGCATCCGCTGAGTCGTGGTAGGTCTCTTCACTGAGGCGTGAGAGTACATCTCCGAGCGTCTCGGTTCCGTTCTGGAGTTCGATTCGGCTGTCACCGTAGGCGGTGATCAACTCGGTGGTTGTCGCGGGATACTCGTGGGCTGTCAGCAGGTCGTCAGTGCTGTGCAATCGCATCAACAGTTGGTCTCTGGGGAAGATCCTTAATGATTTTCTATGTATGTATATGAGTTCATAGATATTCCTTAATGATAGTTAAGGAACTACCCGTCGTTCCGGCTGTCGGAAGCTCGGGACGACCAGAAGATCGGACGGTCGGACAATCGGCCGATAGCGGTTTTGCGGTGGCCGCGTTGGTACTTGTATGGACGCTGGCCCTTCGCGTGCGGATCTGCATGTCCACACGACTGCCTCCGACGGGACGTTGACAATCGATCGGCTTCCTGCAGCTGCCGCTGCTGGCGGTGTCGATCTCGTTGCGGTGACAGACCACGACGTGATTCACCCGGAACTGCCCGCACCGGTGGTTTCGATTGATGGGATTGTCGTCGTCAGGAGCATCGAACTCCGGGTGCAGACGCCAGTTCAACAGCTCGATCTGCTCGGATATGCGGTTCGCCCCACTGATGACCTCGTTGCCGAACTCGATCGAATCCAGCGCGATCGGATCGATCGGGGCACGCGCATCATCAACGCCGTCGAAAATCGCCTTGACATCGAACTCGGCATTGAGCCACGTGCAGGGATCGGCCGACCCCACATCGCGCGGGCGATCGCCGACAGCGACGCACCCTACGATTTCGACGGCGCGTTCGACGAGCTGATCGGAAACGACGGACCGTGTTACGTCGCCCGAGACGTAACGCCGTTCGACCGAGGTGTCAAGCTGCTTGCGAACGCCTGCGCGTTCGTCTCGCTCGCCCACCCGTTTCGATATCCGGACCCGGCTGCCGCGCTCTCGCGGCTTGACTCACTCGACGCTGTCGAGCGGTACTATCCCTACGGGTTCGACGTCGACACCGATCGTCTTGAGGCGGCGATCGATCGCGACGAACTTCTCGTAACTGGAGGGAGTGACGCCCACAGCGACCAGCTGGGTCTCGTCTCGATTGACGGTGACACAGTGACCGAAGTCCGCGAGTTGCTCCCGCGAGCGCAACCTTATAGCTCGTCGGGGTCATAGCTCCGATATGCGCTGTCATTACTGCGACCGCGAGGCTGCCTACGCCGCGAAGAGCGACGGCATCTCCGTCGGTCTCTGTTCGGAGCACTTCCGCGAGCGCCTCACGGAGCTGTCTGACTCTGAGGAACTCGCAGCCCTTCGCGAACAGCTAGACGTCACCCGAACCGACTAGGCCCGCCGTTTCGAACGGCCGTCGCCGAACGATACGGTTTTTTTGGTCGATCGCCGACGCTACGTTATGGAGTTCGAGCCCGAGGCACGCCCGCGGCGGCTCCGGACCGACGGGGTGCGCCCGCTCGTCCGTGAGACGACGGTGACGCCCAACGACCTGATCGCCCCGGTGTTTGTCGACGCGACGACCGACGAGCGGATCCCGATCGAGTCGATGCCCGGCCACGAGCGAGTCCCCGTTGAGGAGGCGGTCGATCGCGTTGAAGAGATCGCTGACACCGGCGTCTCGGCGGTCATGGTGTTCGGCATCCCCAAATCGAAAGACGCCGTCGGCAGCCGAGCATACGCCGAAGACGGCGTCGTTCAGCGGGCAATGGGAGCGATCAGCGCCGAAACGGATGTCTACCTCATCGGCGACGTCTGTCTCTGTGAGTACACAGACCACGGCCACTGCGGCATCGTCGAATCCAGCGCCGCTACAGATCCAACGCTGACGGTAAAAAACGACGAGACGCTGGAACTGCTCGCCAAAACAGCAGTCTCACAGGCTGACGCCGGCGCAGACATGGTCGCACCCTCGTCGATGACAGACGGGATGGTCGGCGCGATTCGGGCGGCATTAGACGACGAGGGATACGCGAACGTGCCGATTATGAGCTACGCGGCGAAATACGAATCCTCGTTTTACGGGCCGTTCCGAGACGCCGCCGATGGCGCGCCCGCGTTCGGCGATCGGCGTCACTACCAGATGGATCCCGCCAACGCCCGCGAGGCGATCCGCGAGGTCGAACTTGACGTCGAACAGGGCGCGGACGTGCTCATGGTCAAACCCGCGCTGCCGTATCTCGATATCGTCTCCGCGGTTCGGCGATCGTTCGACCAGCCGGTGGCCGCCTACAACGTCTCTGGCGAGTACGCAATGATACACGCCGCAAGCGAGAAGGGCTGGCTCGATCTCGAGGAGACGGCCTACGAGTCGCTGTTGTCGATCAAGCGCGCTGGCGCGGACTTGATTTTGACCTACTTTGCGGAGGATCTTGCCGATCGGCTCTGAGCACTTGTATCGACCAAAACAATCGCTCGCTCAGTTTTCGTCTGCTTCGAGGTTGGTGAGTTCGAGATCGTCGATATCGTCGTTATGTAGCTTCGCACCGTCCTGGGCGACCTGTCGGGCCAACACGGCACACTTCACGCGCATCGGCGAGATCGTCACGCCGAGCATCTCGGTGATGTCGTCGGTGTCGAGTTCGTGGAGTTCGGTGAGTGTCATCCCCTGTAACCGCTCAGATAGCATGCTGGCGGAGGCCTGTGAGATCGCACAGCCGTCGCCGGTAAAGCTCACGTACTCGATCGTCTCTTCGTCGTCTTCGAGCCGCACGTCGACCTGGATTGTGTCCCCACAGGACGGATTCTCGCCGACGTGAGAGAACGTTGGCTCCTCCATCTCCCCGTAGTTGCGAGGGCTTTTGTAGTGATCCAGAATCTGCTGGCGGTACATGTCCGATCCGAGTCCCATCGTTGGAAATTGCTACGGTAGGTGTCTCTAAAAGGGTTCCGGGGCACACTAACATCCTCCATAGCAGGCCGTGTTAGCGGCGACGTACGCCTTTTCATCTATCGGTGCCATTGATCATCTCTTTGTGCTGACAATATAATGATTTTTATTTATAGATTCCATACGGATCTCAATGTCAGGTGCTGACAAAAACCGGTGGCTCATTGCACTTTCAGCGGTGTTGATTCACACGTCGATCGGATCGATCTACGCATACAGTGTGTATCAGAATCCGCTGCAAGAACTGCACGGTTGGTCGAACTCTCAGGTGACTCTCGCGTTCAGCCTCGGATTGTTCTTCCTCGGAGTCACTGCAGCCAGCATGGGTTGGTTTGTCGAACGACATGGCCCTCGCCGCGCGGGATTGGTCTCAGCCATAATTTTTGGGGCTGGAATCTTGGGTGCCGGCTTGAGTGTCCAACTTGGGATCTTACCGATGTTCCTCGCGACGTTCGGGGTTCTCGGTGGTATCGGACTCGGGATCGGGTACATCGCGCCGGTCTCAACGCTGGTTGCATGGTTTCCCGATAAGCGTGGTCTTGCGACCGGGTTAGCAGTCATGGGCTTCGGTGGCGGCGCACTCGTTACCGCTCCTACTGCCCAGACTCTCATGAACGTCACGACGGTCTCACGCACCTTCTACGCCCTCGGGATTGGGTATTTTTGTATGATCGTCCTCGGATCGCTCTACCTCGAAAAGCCGCCCCACGGCTGGGCCCCAGGCGATTTAACCGAGTCGGGTGCTGCCGAGGGGCCAGTCGGATCAACTGCGGCTGATCTTGAGCAGCTGACGGGCCGAGAAGCGCTCCGGACACCACGGTTTTATTTACTGTGGATCGTGCTCTTTTTCAGCATCTCCGCCGGGCTGATGGTGTTGTCACAGGCGGCGAACATGACCCAGGCAATCACCGGTGCCTCTGCAGCGCTCGCTGCGACCATCGTCGGCGCGATCGGGATTTTCAACGCCGGCGGACGAATCGGCTGGGCGGCGCTTTCTGATTACACCGGACGAACGAACATGTTCACGTTCTTTCTCGCAATCCAGTGTGCGGTGTTCCTCGCGATGCCGAATGTGACCAACGTCTGGATATTTGCAGCGATGCTCTTTCTTGTTGTCAGCTGTATGGGTGGCTCATTTGCGTGTCTTCCCGCGTATATTGGTGACCTCTTTGGGACGAAGGCCGTCGCAGTCATCCACGGATACACGCTTACTGCGTGGTCAATTGCGGGGCTCGCCTCCCCGCAGATGATCGCGTACTTCAGAGACACGACCGGCAGCTTTGAGGGTGCGATGTACGTCATTGCCGCTGCAATGGTCATCGGGCTGATCGCCGCCACAATTCTCCGTGTCAGAATCAGCCAAGTTCGTGCGTCGATGTCCCCAACTGCTGCTCCCTCGGACTGAGGGCCGACACAAACACTACGCAGTCCATCAGTAGGTCACCGACACGCATCGAACGACACGCTCACACCAAGATGACGGCAGAGGCGTTCACGCAAACAGCTGTCTGGCCGCGTCGACCGCTTCGACGAGCCGATCGATCTCCTCGGTCGTGTTGTAAATGTAAAACGAGGCGCGGGCCGAGGCGGCGACGCCGAGTTTGTCGTGCAGTGGCTGCGTACAGTGATCGCCTGCTCGGATCGCCACCGCGTAGTCGTTGAGGATGCTCGACAGATCGTGGGCGTGGACGCCTTCGAGGTTGAACGCCACGAGGCCGCCGCGATCGTCGCCAGGCGGGCCGTAGATCTCGACGTCGCCGTGTGCGGTCAGCTCCTCGTAGGCGTACTCGGCCAGCAGCTCTTCGTGTCTCTGGACGTTCTCCATCCCGATGTCCTCAAGATAGTCGATCGCCGCGTGGAGTGCGATCCCCTGCTCGATGACAGGCGTGCCGGCCTCGAACTTCCACGGGAGGTCCTCCCAGGTGGACTCTTCGTAGGTGACCGTTCGGATCATTTCGCCACCGTAGAGGTACGGGCTCATCGATTCGAGGATCGACTCTTTGCCGTACAGGACGCCGATTCCCGTCGGACCGAGCATTTTGTGTCCCGAGAAGGCGTAGAAGTCCGCGTCGATCGCCGCGACGTCGACCGGCCGCGTCGGAACCGCCTGCGCGCCGTCGATGAAGGCGTACGCGTCGTGTTCGTGTGCGAGGTCACAGAGATCACTCACTGGGTTGATTGTTCCCAGCGTGTTCGAGATGTGGACTGCCGAGACCATTTTCGTCGAGTCGTCGATCAACTCGGCGGCGTGGTCCATATCCAACCGCCCCTCGCCGTCGATCCGGATGAACCGAAGCTCCGCGCCGGTCTTTTTGCAGATCTGCTGCCAGGTCACGAGCGCGGCGTGGTGTTCCATCTCCGTCGTGACGACGCTGTCTCCAGGGCTGAGTTCTTCGAGCCCCCACGCGTACGCGACGAGGTTCATCGACTCGGTGGTATTTTTCGTAAAGACAATTTCCTCGCGGCCGGCCGCGTTGATGAACTCGGCGACTCGATCGTGTGCCGCCTCGTACGCCACGGAGGCCTCCTGGCTCAGCTGGTGAATGCCGCGGTGGACGTTCGAGTTGTAGCCGTAGTAGTAGTCCACAATAGCGTCGACCACCTGTCGAGGCGTCTGGCTCGTCGCGCCGTTGTCGAGGTAGACGAGCGGCTCTGTGTCTCCGTCGGATTCGCCGGCAACCGTCACGTCGCCGCCAACATGGCGATCGAGGATCGGGAAATCCTCGCGGATCGACGCCACGTCGATCGGATACGTTCGCTGGGTACTCATTGAACTATGATAGGGATTGGAAGGCTAACATCCCTTCGGTCTCCCACGTCCAACGGAACGAAATTCGGTTACTCGACGGCTAAGGACGCGGGTAGCGCACGTTGCTGTTTGGGCGAATCCTCCGGTGACGCGGCCACTGCAGTCACAGCCAGAGTAATTGTGCGTGCAGCGTGTCCCCTACTTCGAGGACACGGTCCTCGTCAACGAGGCCAGCATCGATCGCCATAGTCACGGCCGTCTCGCCGACGATGTTCGCAACGCTGGCTCGTCGGAGGCCGTCGATCGCTGCGGCTTCGTCGACCTCTTCGGCCTCGGGGCCGCCGTAGAACGACTCTGTCACCTCCAAGGTGACCGGTCCCTCCGCGTACGTCTCACCGAGACAGTCGCGATCGCACAGTGACACCAACAACCCCTTCGGCGTCTCTCGTTCACGGAGGAGCATCGTACCGGTCGGTACCCACTGCTCATACATCCATCTGTCGGCTGTCCGCCCGGGCAACCACTTTGAGCGTGGGCGTCGATCGTCTACGTATGGAGATCGAGACTGTTCAGGGTGACATCGCCGCACAGTCCGCTGATGCGCTCGTGAACGCTGCCGGCACCAGCCTCCGCATGGGCAGCGGGGTCGCCGGCGCGTTGCGTCGCGAGGCAAACGGCCCCATCAACGAGGCCGCCATGGCCAAAGGACCGATCGACCTCGGCGAGTCCGCCGTCACGGACGCGTTCGATCTCGACGCCGATTACGTCATCCACGCCGCAGCGATGCCCCACTACGGCGACGGCCGTGCGACTCGGGAGAGCATCCATACGGCGACAAAAAGGGCGCTGGAGACCGCCGAAGAACTCGGCTGTGAGTCGATCGTGCTCCCCGTGCTTGGCACCGGCGCTGCGGGGTTCGATTTTGAAACAGGTGCAAAAATCGTCTGTCGGGCGATCGATCGATTCGACGCCGACACCCTGTCTGCGGTACGGGTGATCGCGTACACGAACGCACAGTACACAACGCTTGAGCGGGTCGCCGAGATCGTTTAAACAGGGCGGTTACTGACCACTTCGATGCTGCTCGATCAGTTCGTCCTCGGCCTCCGCGCGGAGTTCGTCGGCCTGTTCCTGGACTGTTTCGGCCTCCTCGTAGTTGCCGAGTTCCTCGAGCGCCACCGCCTTCTCTTCTAACACTTCGGCGCTTCGCATTCCCAGCCGGATCGCGTTGTCGAAGGCGTCGACTGCATCCTCATAGAGCCCGCGCTCGGAGAGGAAGAAGCCACGATTGTACCACGCCTGCGGCGATCGCGGATCGAGTTCGACGGCGCGTTCGGCGTGGTCGAGCGCCTGTTCGGTCTCGCCGAACTCCCACAGCGAGTACGCCAGGTTCGTCTCTGCGTCCGCAGCAAACTCCGAGTCGTCATCGATCCGCAGCGCCTCCTGATAGGCGCCGATCGCCTCGTCGTACTCCTCCAGTTGGGCGTGGGCAACACCTTTGTTCACCCACGCCTCCTGGCTCTCGATGGAGTCCTCTTCGGCAAATCGGGCGGCACGCTCGAACGTCTCTGTCGCCTCCTCGTAGCGGTTGATCCCCATGTACGACAGCCCGACGTCGATCAGGGTCTCCACGTCGACGCTGTCGGCGTTGATGTTGCGCCGATCGAGGATGTCGGTCAACACCCGCGAGTCGACCGGATCGACCTTCGTTGGATCAACTTTCAGCTCCGGTGGATCCAGCGTGAACTCGTCGTAGTCCTCGTCGACGCCTTGGCCCTCCGAAAAGCGGTGGCGGCGCTCGCGATCATCAGTCATACCCTACTCTACCGCCGGAACCCGGGTAAGCGTTACGTCGTTGGGCGCAGAATCCACCGATATGCGGTGTTTCGTTGCGATCGACCTTCCTGAGACGCTCGCCGACGCGATCGGCGACGCACAGGAGCGCTTTCGCGATGCGGCGGGACTACGGTTTGTTGATCCCTCGCAGGCACACATCACGCTGAAATTTCTCGGCGACGTCGATCCGGACCAGACGGCGGCCATTATGAACGCGATCGAGACTGCGGTCGCGGCGGCAGGCGTGGGGCCGTTCCGGTGTACGCTCGGCGGATTCGGTGCATTTCCGTCTCCGGAGTACATCACCGTTGTCTGGGCCGGCGTCCACGAGGGAGCTGAGAGGGTGTCAGCGCTGCAGGAGCCGATCGAACGAGAACTCGTCGCCGTCGGATTCGACCCCGAGCAACACGAGTTCACGCCGCACGTCACGCTGGCGCGGATGGATGACGCGCGCGGCAAAGACCGTGTCCAGCGCGAACTCGCCGCTGACGCCTCGATCGGCGGGTTCGAGGTCAGTGAGGTACGGCTCAAAGAGAGCGTGCTGGGCGAGGATGGCCCGACGTATCGAACGATCGATCAGATTCAGCTGCCGGCGGATACAGGCCCCTAATCGGAGATATTGACTGCCAGCCACGGTGAGAGTGAAATCGGCGGTGACTCGCGGCGAGATCTTTCGTTTCGTCCGATCGGGTCCCCACTTTCACCTTGGCTCCGGGGAATGATTAAGTACTCTGAGGATCGCACTCTTGACAATGGCTGATGAGCCCGAGGGTGGGATGCTGTCGTGGGACGAGACTGTGTTCCGCAACGAACGGGTCTTCGAGATTGATCACCTCCCGGAGACGTTCCGCCACCGCGAGAGCCAACTCGAGAGCCTGAAGTACGCCCTCCGGCCTGCCGTCCGTGGATCACGCCCGCTGAACACAATGATCCGCGGTCCGCCCGGGACCGGCAAGACGACTGCGGTCCAGAAGCTCTTCGGGGAACTTTCCGGGCAGACGGACGTCCGGACAGTACGGGTCAACTGTCAAGTCGATTCGACGCGCTACGCCGTCTTTTCACGGCTGTTCGAGGCGATCTTCGATTACGAACCGCCCTCCTCGGGTATCTCATTTAAAAAGCTCTTTGGGCAAGTCGCCGATCGGCTCGTCGAAGACGACGAGGTTCTCGTGGTCGCACTCGACGACGTCAACTACCTCTTCTATGAGAACGAGGCCTCTGATGCGCTGTACTCGCTGCTTCGTGCCCACGAGGCACATCCGGGGGCCCGGATCGGCGTGATCGTCATCTCCTCGGATCTCTCTTTGGAGCTGATGGACGAACTCGACACGCGGGTTCAAAGCGTGTTTCGTCCGGAGGAGGTGTACTTTCCCGTGTACGACGTCGATGAGATCGTCGATATTCTCCGTGAGCGGGCCACCCGGGGCTTTCACGACGGAGTGCTCGGTGCTCCTGAACTCGATCGCATTGCCGAGTTGACCGCCGAAAGCGGCGATCTCCGGGTCGGGATCGACCTCATGCGCCGGGCCGGCTTGCATGCCGAGATGCGCGCGGCCCGGACGATCGCGATCGAAGACATCGACGACGCCTACGACAAGTCCAAACACGTACACCTCTCCCGGCGGCTTCGTGGGCTTTCGGAATCCGAACGCGCGCTCGTCCGGGTCGTCGCTGACAATGACGGCAAACTCGCTGGCGAGGTGTTTGACGCGTTCCATACCGAGACAGGGCTCGGATACACCCGCTACTCGGAGATCATCAACAAGCTCGACCAACTCGGTATCATCACTGCCGAGTACGCAGACGTAGAGGGTCGAGGGCGCTCGCGAGAGCTCTCGCTGTTGTACGATTCTCAGGCCGTGCTTGATCGACTGAAGTGACCGGCGGCGATGTGGTCTGTGAGCCGATTGTCGGCGCTCGGCACGAAGCTCTTTTTGTCTCCACGAGAATCGACTGCCATGAAAACCGAAGGCGGAAACGACGACGCAAAGCGCCGGGCCGGTGAGGCCGCTGCCGCCGCGGTCGAAGACGGCATGATAGTCGGGCTTGGCACGGGCAGCACGGCTGCACACGCTATTCGAGCGATCGGGCGGGCAGTCGACAGCGGGCTCGATGTCCGCGGCGTGCCGACCTCGTTTGCCGCCCGGGAACTCGCCCGGGAGCACGCAATTCCGCTCGTCCCAGTCGCCGACACCGAGCAGATCGACCTCGCCATTGATGGCGCCGACCAGATCGTTCCCGCGACCGGTGCGTGCATCAAAGGCGGCGGCGCTGCCCATGCTCGTGAGAAGATCGTCGCCGCCGCAGCCGATCGGCTTTCGATCGTCGTCGATCCGTCGAAAACCGCCGACGTGCTCGACCGATCAGTTCCGATCGAGGTGCTCCCGGCCGCTCGGACGACAGTTGCGGCGGCGGTGGCCGCTCTCGATGGCGAGGCGACACTCCGGCGAGCCGCGCACAAAGACGGCCCTGTCGTCACCGACAACGGGAATCTCGTTCTCGACTGCTCGTTCGGTCCGATCGACGATCCTGCCGCCCTGGCTACAGAGCTTGCTTCGCTCCCGGGCGTGCTGGAACACGGGCTGTTCGTTGGCCTCACAGACGTGATATACGTGGGCACCGCTACGGGAGTCGATCGGATCGAAATCGACCGGTGAACGGAGGCCGCTCACCGGTCAAAAAGGGGTAAAACCGCCTTACAGGTCGCGCGGCTGGACGGTCTTTCGGTCGTTCTCTTCCGCGCGTCGGGCGGCGTCTTCGAGCAGCTCCGCAACTTCCTCATCGAGCGCGTCGTAGAAGTCCGAAGCGACGTTTTTGTCGGCCAGCGCTTCCTTGACGGCTGCTTTGACGATAAGATCTGCCATGCAATCGGTCGTACCGATTCCGGCTTAATAAGGATTCCCATACTGTTCTGCCGAAACTACCGAATACCGTCGTTTTGAGGGCTGTACACCGGTACGTTTAAATACGCGAACGCCCCGCAAGCGCGTTCCGACATCGATCGACAGCTTCGACACCCTCGATCGCCTCTCCGATGGCATGCGAGAGATCTTACGCGCGGTTGCTGACGGCGAGCGCAGCGTTGCCGAAGCGGAGGCCGAGCTCCGCGGGTACGCGACCACGGAGTCCGGTCGGTTTGACGCAGCCCGTGAACGTCGCCGCGGAATCTGTGAGGCGATCCTTGCGGACGGCAAATCCGAAGCACAGCTCATCGAACTCGCCACGACGGCGCTCGAGACCACTGGGCGAGCGATCCTCACCCGTCTCGAACCCAACGTGGCCGCGGCGCTCAAGACACAGCTCACGGCAGCGACGATCGACCACAATGTGCAGGCTCGAACACTCGTCGCCCGGGCAGATGGGGTTGAGCAGCCGTCGATCGACGCAACGGTCGCTGTCGTCACTGGCGGCACCGCAGATCTCCCGGTCGCGGGGGAGGCAGCGGCGATCGCCCGCGAGAGTGGGCCAACGGTCGAGCTCATCTGTGATGTGGGTGTCGCAAACCTGACGCGGGTTGTCGATCAACTCGATCGACTTCGCCGCGCGGACGTACTCGTCGTCGCGGCCGGCCGTGAGGGCGCGCTGGCGACGGTCGTCGCAGGATTGGTCGATGCGCCGGTGATTGGGCTACCCGTGAGTGTCGGCTACGGCGCAGGCGGGGACGGCGAGGCGGCGTTCTACGGGATGGTACAGTCATGTACGGCACTTTCAGTCGTCAATATCGACGCGGGCTACACGGCGGGGGCGCAGGCCGGACTCATCGCGCGAGCGATCGCCGAGGCGCGATCGAGCGGCACCGAATCGTCGAGTCCAAATTCCGACAAATGAAGAGTATTTGAGCCTGTATCCCCAATATATTGCTGCCGGCAGCGGTTGAGTGCCGGTCCAACAGATGCCACGTTGTGACCACTGCGGGGGACACGTCTCTGACCGCTTCGCTCGCGTCTTCGCCGACGAGCACGGCCGGCTCAACGCCTGCCCGTCCTGTTCGGCAAACGCCGGAATCGCCGAAGCGGCCCGTGACCGCTCCCGCATACAAAACCAATAACTGGGCCGCGGATCCAACCGCTCCACAAGAGTGTCCCCGATCGCCGGTGGCGAGACGGGGACTGGGTGTGGGCCACGCGGTTCCAACGACCCGAATTTTTTATTACACCGCACGAATCAGCGGCTGTGAAATCGCACTACGTCTACGTCCTCGAATGTGACGACGGCACGTACTACACCGGATACACCACCGATCCCGATCGGCGCCTCGCCGAACACAACGCCGGTACCGGCGCGAAGTACACCCGTGGTCGAACACCTGTCTCGCTCGTTCACCTCGAATCATATGCCGACCAATCGGCCGCAATGACCCGCGAACACGAGATCAAACAGCTCCGGCGATCGGACAAGGCGGCGCTCATTGAATCGTCCCCGGAGCCAGAGCCAGCGCGATCGACCGACAGGTGATCACTCCCGGCCATGCAGTCGTTCGGCCGCCCAGACGACCTGACGGGCGACGCGTTCGAGTCGTTCCCTCGTGTCGGCGTCGACGATACGATCGCCTTCGACCTTTCTGGACGCCTTTCTGAGCCCCACCTGTTCTGGGACAGTCCACCCATGTACTCCCCGGACAGTACTCCGCATGTGTTCGAGGGCTGGACCGTAGGAGCCGCCACCGGCGGTCGCAACCAGCCCAACCGCCGTGTTTTCGTACTCGGATTTGCCACAGTAGTCGTGGAAGTTTCGGAACGTCGAGGAGTACGAGCCGTGATACACCGGCGACCCGAGAATCACGCCGTGGGCCGATCGAACTCGTGCACACAGCGCGGCTGACTCGCCTTGCTCGTCGCGATCGGGATGGTACAGCGGAAGATCAACGGTCCCCAAATCAAGAAGGTCCGGTTCCGCTCCGACATCGGCAGCGGCGTCGAGTGCGTGGGCGATCGCTGCTCGGGTGGTGCTTTCGGCCCGTCGACTCCCACAGACACCGACGATTCGTGTCATGCCCAGAGTCCGTTCTCCGTGCGAAAAAACACACCGGCATCCGAACGGGACCTCGATCGAGCATCATCCCATTTTATTCCGGATCGTCTCATGAGATGTCGTATGGACAAAATTGCGTTTGGGACAGACGGCTGGCGGGCGACTCTCGACACCTTCACCGACGATCGGCTCCGGATGGTTGGACAGGCGGTTGCAACCCACCTCACCGAAGCCGGCGACGACAGGGCGGTGTTCGTCGGCTACGACGCACGAGATACCTCAGAGGGATTCGCAGAAAGTCTCGCGGAGGTGCTTTCTGGCAACGGCTTCGACGTGTATCTCCCCGAGCGAGACTGCCCGACGCCGACTGCGGCGTATGCGATCGTCGATCGCGACCTCGCTGGCGCGCTCATGGTCACTGCCTCGCACAATCCCCCGGAGTACAACGGCGTGAAGTTCATCCCCGACGACGGCGCGCCTGCCCTGCCGGAAGTCACCGAATCGATCGAGGCGAACCTCGCCGAACCCGATCTGCTGCCCGAAGCCGAACGCGGGAGTGTCACTCGCGTCGATCCAGTCAAACCGCACGCCGACCACGCCCACGAACTCGTTGCAGAACACTTCGGCGAGGTCGATCTGTCTAGGCTGACCGTCGTCTACGACGCGATCCACGGCAGCGGCCGCGGCGTCACCGACGCACTCCTCGAGTCCGCTGGCGCGACCGTCATCAGTCGTCGCAGTGAGCGTGATCCGACGTTCGGCGGCGGCTCGCCCGAACCGAGCGCAGAGAATCTCGCCGAGTTGGCCGACGCGGTCGACGAACACGATGCTGACCTCGGTGTCGCAAACGACGGCGATGCGGATCGGATCGCGATCTGTACCCCCGAGGCGGGCTATCTCGACGAGAACCTGTTTTTCGCCGTCCTCTACGACGCGCTGCTCGATGGCGAGGCAACAACCGAACAGGGGACCAACGGGGCAGTCCGAACCGTCTCGACGACGTTCCTGCTCGATCGGATCGCAGAGGCCCACGGCGAGTCGATCGTCGAGGTACCCGTCGGCTTCAAGTGGGTTGCCCAGGGGATGGACGACGACGGCGTCATCGTCGGCGGCGAGGAGTCAGGTGGGTTCTCCGTTCGCGGACATCTCCGCGAAAAAGACGGTGTGTTGATGGCGCTGTTTGCGGGTGCGATCGCTGCGGCCAAGCCGTTCGACGATCGGCTCGACCGACTTGCCGAGGAGTACGGTGAGATCCACGCCGACAAGATCAGTGTCGACTGTCCCGACAACGCGAAGGGTGCGGTGTTGGACGCACTCGAGGCAGCACTGCCCGAAACGGTTGCCGGCAAGGAAATCGACTCGATCGTCACAAAAGACGGCTTCAAACTCCTGCTCGAAGACGGCTCGTGGCTGCTCGTTCGGCCAAGCGGGACCGAACCAAAGCTTCGGATCTACGCGGAGGCATCCAGTCCCGAGCGTCTCGACGCGGTACTTGAAGCCGGCGAGGCAATTGTCCGTCCGGTTGTCGACGCCGAACTCGACTGATCGGGCTCGACCGTCGAGCGCCGATACCACACGATCGTCGGCGGCCGAACGTGGTCCCGAAAGCGGTCGAATCGGGTGTATTTTTAGGGGGTGATTACGTAGCGAATGGTATATGTTCAAGGCCATCGTGAGCGCGTCGACGCTCCGGGACGCGCTCGACTCTGTGAGCGTGCTGGTCGACGAGTGCAAGATCCGGTTGAATGAAGAAGACCTCTCGATTCGAGCCGTTGACCCGGCCAACGTTGGCATGGTCGATCTCACGCTCGACGCCGCGGCGTTCGAGTCCTACGAGGCCGACGGCGGCGTTATCGGCGTCAATCTCGGCCGACTCGAGGATATCGCCGGAATGGCGAACAGCGGCGACCTCGTGCATCTCGAACTCGACGAGGAGACGCGGAAGCTCCACATCGAAATGGAGGGGCTGTCCTACACGCTTGCACTCATCGATCCCGATTCGATCCGACAGGAACCAGATATTCCCGAACTCGATCTGCCGGCATCGATCGTCGTCGAGGGCGCACAGCTCGATCGCGGGATCAAGGCTGCGGACATGGTGTCCGATCACATCGCGCTCCGGGTTGATGAGGCTGAAGAGGCGTTCTACATCGAAGCCCAGGGCGACACCGACGACGTCGATCTCAAGCTCGAACGCGAGGACCTGATCGACCTCACCGCCGGGCCCGCAAACTCGCTGTTCTCGCTGGATTACCTCAAAGACATGAATAAGGCGATCCCGAAAGACACCGAGGTGACGATCGACCTCGGCGAGGAGTTCCCCGTCAAACTGCACTACGAGTTCGCCGAGGGCCTCGGTCACGTGACCTACATGCTCGCGCCGCGGATCCAGAGCGACTGAGCTGCTGATAACTTTTTGACTTAGGCTTCGCCCATCGGTATCCGATCGCCACGTGTGTCCCCACGGACCCAGACGTACTCGCACTCGCCGAGATCGAACTGAATAGTCTCATCTTCGATCGCGTACGATCCCGGGCCGACGATCTTCGTCGCAGCGTCAGCAGGAACCTCGAAGGGGATCTGCACCTCTCGTCGGTCGGTCGCGGCATTGTGCGCAGCAATGAGCACCGTGTTGCGAGCGTCCATGCGGTGGACGAACACCTCTTTTGGGGGGACGTCGAGGATCGAGTAGGATCCCGAGCCGATTTCGGGACACATCGTTCGGGCGTCAATCAAGGCCTTGATCCGGTTGAGCAACGATCCCGGATCGGCGAGTTGCTCGGCAACATTGAGCTGCTCGTAGCTGTACTCGCCCTCGTCGATAACGGGATTGTAACACGCTTCTGGCGCTGCGGTCGAGAAGCCGCCGTTGTCGTTGGCAGACCACTGCATTGGCGTCCGGACCGACTCGCGTTCCGGCAACGAGATATCTGCACCCATCCCAATCTCGTCGCCCGATAACAACACGGGCGTCCCACGGAGAGAGAACATGAGGCTGTGTGCGAGCGCGATCCGATCGTGATCACCGGCGTAGAGATCCGCGAGCCGAAGGCGGTGTCCGCGATCGAAGATCCACGAGTCTCCCTCGTCGTCGCCGAAGAACTGCCGTGCGTGTTCGAACGCCTCACCCGGCAGTTTCAGGAGATTGAACTCGTCGTGGTTCCGCAGGAAGTTCGCCCACTGGCCGATCGCTCCGAGGTCCGGAAGCTGCTCATTCGCGCGGTACATGGGCCACATATCCTTGACGGCGATAGCGTACGCCATGTGCTGGTTCGTCACGAAGTCGAACAGCATATCGAAACCGTCGCCGTCGGCGAAGTACTCCCGGAGGACTTCGGGCTGATCGTCCGCTTCCGCCAGCAGGATTGCGTCCTCGCGTTCGTCGCGGACGACCGACTTCATCTCCTCGAATAGACCCATCCCGATGTCGGGCGTCACTGCGTTGTGGCCTTTCGGGTGCAACATTGGGTGAGCCGCGTCGATCCGGAAGCCGTCAACACCGATCTGCAGCCAGAATCGAAGCACGTCGTAGATTTCCTCGCGCACCGCCGGATTCGCGGTGTTGAGGTCGGGCTGGTGGTGATAGAACTGGTGGTAGTACCACTTGCCCGCTACTTGGTCGTGTGTCCAGACGCCATCCTCGCGATCGGGGAAGATGTTCGGGTGTGAAAACGCCTCCTCGGGGTGTTCGGTCCACAGATAGTAGTCGTGATACGGCGAGTGTGGGTCCGATCGCGCCCGCTGGAACCACGGATGCTCCGAGGAGGTGTGGTTGAACACCATGTCTGTCAGGATCCGAATCCCACGGTCGTGGGCCCGATCGACGAGTTCTCGAACGTCCCCGAGCGTCCCGAGACGATCGTCGACGCCGTAGTAGTCGGCGACATCGTAGCCGTTGTCTCGCAGCGGGCTCGGAAAGAACGGTCGGATCCACAGACAGTCGACGCCCAGTGAGTCGAGGTAGTTGAGCCGATCGATCAGTCCCTGAAAATCACCCCAGCCGTCGCCGTCGCTGTCGTTAAACGTCTTCACGTCGAGCGAATAGATCACTGCATCCCGAAACCACGAAGTCGCAGTCGTCATTGCAACGACGGTCATCGGAGAGTTACTTAACCGCTGGGTATCGTGGCGATCAGCGCGATCGCGGTCAAGGCAGGCGACACGATCGGTTTCGCTGGGCGCGAGTACATCGGTCCTCCCGGATTTGAACCTCGCCGAGACATTCCTGCTCGCTTCGCTGCGCGGGCTGTGACTCGTCTGATTCAAACGCGTATGCTACTCTCCCACGGCTCACTGTCGTTCGCCGGGGAATGGGCCCTACCGGATTTGAACCGGTGATCACCCGGTGTCTCATCCCACCGATCGCGTGCCGGCGGAACTATGAGCCGGGGGCTTTAACCAGACTAAGCTAAAGGCCCGTTGTCCCCACATTTTTGATGCCGCCTATTGAGCCTATCGGGAGCCGATGACGCAAACGCGATCGCTCAACGACCGGTCCGCAGAGAACAACGCCGTCGCCAGGACTCGAACCTGGGACCACCTCGTTAACAGCGAGGTGCTCTACCAACTGAGCTACGACGGCTCGCAGTCGTTCGTTTCGCCGTGGCATAATTAGGGCTTTCGTTTTCACCCCACGGAAGCGACACGCTTTCACACGCGCCACAGAAATCGAGAGTATGGACTCCCTCGATCGCGTCTGCGAGACTGTCCTCGATCGCGTCTCGCCGGATGCCGACGAACGCGATCGTCTCGATCTCATCGCCGCCGAGCTGACGCAGGCAGCCGACCGGGCGATTTCGACGCTGCCGGTTGACGCCGAGGTTATCCGCGTTGGGAGCACCGCCCGAGGGACGTGGCTCGCTGGCGATCGAGACATTGATCTCTTCGTCCGATTCTCGCCGGAACTTGATCGCGACGACCTCGAACGCTACGGCCTGCAGATCGGTCATACCGTGTTGCCTGACGGGCACGAGGAGTACGCCGAACACCCGTACGTCACCGGAACGTACGAGGGGTTCGACATCGATCTCGTCCCGTGTTATGCCGTCGAAGACGCGTCTGGATTAGTTTCAGCGGTCGATCGAACGCCATTTCACAACGAGTACCTCGCTGCCTGTTTGACCGACGAGCTCCGCGAGGCAGTCCGGGTCTGCAAGCGGTTTTTCAAGGGGATCGGCGTCTATGGGAGCGATCTCAAAACCCAGGGTTTCTCGGGCTATTTGACCGAGTTGCTCGTCGTCGAACACGGTGGCTTTGCGCCGCTCGTCGATGCAGCCGCGGAGTGGCGGCCGCCGGTCGTCTACGACCCTGAATCCCACGGGACGAGTCACTTCGACGACCCGCTCGTCGTCATCGACCCCACGGATTCCGATCGCAACGTTGCCGCAGTTGTCTCCGCGGAGAACGTCGCACGGCTCCAACACTACGCTCGAGAACTCCGCGCGGACCCGCAGCTCGAACTGTTCTTTCCACCCCCGGTCGAGCCGCTTTCACCCGCCGAACTCGACGCGCATCTGCGTCGCCGCGAAACAGCGGTCCTGGCGATCGTCTTCGAGACACCGGACATCGTCGAAGATCAACTGTATCCACAACTGCGAAAATCGCGTCGTGGACTCGTTTCAGAACTCGACCGCTGCGGCTTCGGCGTCTGTCGATCAACCACATTTGCAGACACGCAATCGGTCATCCTCGTTGAACTCGAAACCGACACTCTCCCAGCAATCGAACGTCACGAGGGGCCGCCGGTCCACGTGAGACCCCACGCCGAAGGGTTCACTACTGCGTACGAGTCAACCGCCGACGTCTACGGGCCGTTTCTCGACGGCGATCGCTACGTCGTCGAACGACCTCGTGAGTTCACTGACGTCCGTGCGCTCCTCCAGAGCGATCAGATCTTTGAGGTCGGGCTGGGGACGCACATAGAGTCTGCGCTTGAATCCGGATACGACATCCGCTCGGGCGATGAGCTTTCCACACTCTGTGAGCCGTTTGGTCGAGCGCTTCGGGAGTACTTCGAACCGACGCCCTGATCATGGCACCCGTCGGTCACTAACAGCTTGGTCGCTACAGATCGAGAGCCGTGCGTAGCTCCGAGACGATCGCCTTGGTCTTGTCAGTGGGGTCATCCTCACACGGCATCGGTTCGCGGCCATCGAACGTCTCGTGAACGATCGAAACCCCCTCAGACAGGGTATCGAGGCCGTACCCTCCCTCCAGGACAAATGCCAGCGGCATATCGAGCGACGCCTGCAGTGACTGCATCCGCGCGGTCATGAGCGCGTATCCCTCTGTCGAGACTCGCATCCGCGAGATTGGGTCGTGTTGATGGGCATCGAACCCCGCGCTGATGATGACCAACTCGGGCTCGAAGGCCTCGAGCGCGGGTGCGATCGCTTCGTCGATAACGTATAAAAAATCCGCATCCCCGGCACCGGCAGCCAGCGGTGCGTTCAGTGTCGTCCTCTCGCCGTCTCCGGTTCCGATCTCGTCTCGGTCGCCGGTTCCCGGGTAGAGTCCGTCTTCGTGGATCGACGCGTAAAACACGTCGTCGCGGTCGTAGAAGATGTCCTGGGTACCGTTGCCGTGGTGGACATCCCAATCAAAGATTGCAACTCGATCGATCCCGGTGTCGTCGATCGCCGCCTGGGCGGCGACAGCCGCGTTGTTGAAGAAACAAAACCCCATCGCGTCGTCTTCGACGGCGTGATGCCCTGGTGGGCGACCGATCGAAAACGGCGTTTGACGCCCGTCAGCGCCGTCTAGTGCTTCCATCGCGGCCCACTGTGCCAAGCCCGCGCTCTGTAGCGCCGCTTCCCACGTCTTCTCGACGGCGATTGTGTCTGGATCCCAACTGCCTCCACCGGATGCACAAAATTCCTGGACCTCTTCGACATACGCAGACTCGTGAACTGCCTTCACCGCGCTCGCGTCTGCGCGGTCGGCGTCGTGATAGGAAACGCCATGGCGTTTCTGGAGGCCGCGTTTGATCGCGCGGAGCCGATCGGCTGATTCGGGGTGGCGTTCACCGGGATCGTGTGCCAAACAGAGGTCACTGTAGCCGAACTGCATTACTCGAAGAGTGAAAAGTACGTCTCGATGTCTTCTGCTTGTACGGTTCGTCTGTCCGCGTGATGTGCGAGCTTTGTTGCCGCCCGGGCAACGTTGTCCGCGTAGTCTTCGAGGATGTCTGCGAGGGCAATCCGTGCCTCCATTGACACCCGATACTTATCGTCGATGTCGAGTCGCGCGATCCGATCGACGGGGGCGATCGGCAGTTCGAGTTCGTCACGGGCAACGACTTGCTCGACGCCAAAATCGCTCGCCATCAGCGTCTTTCGGCCGTCAGCTTCTGCAACCGCAGCGGCTTCACGGGCCAGAGAGGCACCCCGACGTTGAATCCGACGCGCAAGCTCTTTGGCTGCACCGGCGCTCACCCGCAGCGACCCGGCGTTGCGCCGGATGATCGCATCAACAGGCGCGAACGGCAACTCAACGCTCATACGCACATACGAGTTCGATCGGCGTATAATCCTTTCCGTTGCGCCGCCGCAGTTCCTCAAAAGACGTCTTCGGCCTCGATCGTTCCGTCCGCTTCGGGCCCTCGAACCGTGATTTCCTCGCCGAGGCGTACGGACTCGTCGGTATTGACGCTCCACGTCTCGTTGCCGTTCATCAACACGACCGGGTCACCAGCCTGAACGACCGTTCCGGTGATTTCGATCGCCTCGGCTGTGACCGCGCCTCCACTCTCCTCTGCGGACGTTGTCGCTGCAGAGTCTATTGCGTCCGAACTAGCATTACTGTCTTCGAATGTGTCCAACCCAACGTTGTCGCTGCTGGCCTGCGACGCAGACGTTTCAGCGGACTCACTTGAGGCGGACTCCGGCTCAAGCACGCTTACCGCCGATCGCCAGCCCGCAGAGGCTTCGAGATCGTCCTGCCAGCCCTCTTTGATTTCCACGTCAGTGAAGACGACACGATCAGCCAAATCAATATCCGTATCGGCTTTTCCACCCCACATCGCGACCCTGATGTCACCGGTATCGTCTTTGATTCGGACATTTCTGACCTGCCCCTCTGAACCGTCGTCGCGATCGAACGTCCGCTTGGGATCGGCTTCGATTACGCCGCCGGCGATGTCGACAGTCTGGCCAATTTCGAGGTCTGCGATGTCTGTCGTCTCGGGGATGTACTCGATCGGGTCCTCGAGCGGTTCGATTGTCCCGCGGGAGCCCAGGTGTAGCTCGATATCTCCATCGCGATCGCGGACATAGCCGTCGATGACTTCGATCGACTCTCCGCCGTCGAAATCGTCCACGCGATCGGCCTTCTCGTCCCAGAGAGTGAGTCGAACGCGGCCGGTCGGATCACCGAGTGTCATGTTCGCAACTTTCCCTTCGGAGCCGTCGTCTCGTGAGAACGTCCGGACGGTATCGACATCGAGAATCTTTCCTTTCAGTGTCACATCCGAGGCACCAAGCGTGAGGTCTTCGATGCGGTAGGTGTCCATCACGGGTACGTCGATCTCGGCGTCTTCGTCGGGTTCAACCTTGTTGGCGCTGACCTCGACGCCATTGTAGCCGTCTTTCGGTCGGCCGGCGATCCTGAGGATATCACCAACCTCCAGTTCGCCGGGGTCGTCTTCGGTGCCGACCGCAGCCATTGCAACCTCATCCCACAGTGAGACTCTGATCCGACCGGTCTCATCGGCGACCTCGACGTTGACAACACGGCCGTCCTCGTCGTCGCCTTCCCGTTCGAACGTCCGGAGTTCGCCGATCGAGACGACCTTGCCCATGAATTTGACGTCGTCCATCCCAGGGGCAATGTCGGCGATCCCGTTGACTTGCTCATCTTTCAGTTCATGAGCAATCAACATTGCAGCGGTTTCCTCGTCGGCGAGCCCCGCCATCTCCTCGACCTTCTGTTCGACTGCGTCGGCGAACTCCTCAAATGACACGTCGGTGTCGAGGTCGTCGTAGGCGTCCTCTATGGCTCCCATATTCGTAGCTTGTGGCAGGGCCAGCCTGCGGTTAAACGTTGTCCTTGGCCGAGGTAGCCCCGAATTTCTGCGGTCCCGATCGCAGCTGTGCGTCGCATATCTGCCGGTGAGTCGTAATCGAATAAAAACCGCTGGATCAACCGTCAGGGCCGGTCTGTGGTTGCGACAGCCGATCGACCGTTCACATCGTCGTGAGTCACCTGAATCCGCGTTGGGTCACCTGACGAGGGGACACGCAGCCGCAATTCATACCTGATGTTGATCAGCACCTCCGTACACGCCTCGTTGTCGTCGGCATCGACGAAGGTTTGGACGACGACGTCGAGAGTGCCGTCTGCCGTCGTTTGCGTGAGTGGGACGAGCCGGGCGTCTGCACAGCCGTTTCGGCCGACAATGCACCCCTCGATCGCGATCGACTCGTCGGCCCACTCGATCGACGCTGATTCGGGGTTCTGACAGCTGCCGCTCGTCTGGAACGATTCTGCGGTGATGTCAGGCTCGCTGTCGTCGTCTGAATCGTCCGCATCGTTCGCTTCGTCTGGATCGCTTGAATCGTCCGTATCGTCTGAGTCGTCCGTATCGTTCCCGGTATCGTCGGGGCCAGAGCCGTCATCATCTGTGCCTCCGGGACCCGACCGTGTGAGACAGCCTGGCACTGAGCTGATCAGGAGGGCGATCGCAGCGCGTTGGAGGACCGATCGACGGAGGCGGTTCATACGTACGCTGTCGCTTCCTGAGCACGAAAAGGTCGCGTACGCACAAATGGCCGTTTGTCTCACCCGCTGCTACGCGAGCCAGCGCGGTCCATCTAGCGTGTCGATTGAGCGCACACAGTCGCCGGACCGTAACCGTCTTATGTCGGTGCCGGGTACTCTTGATTGAGTCCTGGTAGGGTAGTGGACTATCCTCTTGGCTTGCGGAGCCAGGGACCGGAGTTCAAATCTCCGTCAGGACGCTTTTCCAAACACAAAGGCGACGAGCGATAGCGAGTCGCCCGTGTTTGGAAAACGGACACCGGAGATTTGAGCAGAGAGCGAACGCAGTGAGCGATCGAGTTCAAATCTCCGTCAGGACGCTCACTTCGTTCGCGCCCTGACGTGGTCCACGCTCGCAAACTCGCGTGGACCTCCGTCAGGACGTTTTTAACACAATACTCCGAGCGGAGCGAGCGGTAGTGTTGAAAGAAACTCAAGGAGCTTTGAGCAGACAAGTTGCAGCCCGGAACGGCGCGAAGCGCCGCACGCCTGGAACATCTTGGCGAGTTCAAATCTTCTTCAGGGCGCTCACTACGTCCGCGCTCTGACGTGGTCTACGCTCGTAAACTCGCGTAGACCTCCGTCAGGACGTTTTTTCACACAACACTCCGAGCCGAGCAAACAGTACATAGTAAAACTCTCGGGGGATCTGAGCGGAGAGCAAACCCAGTGAGCGATCGTCGCCGTTTTCCACTCGCTGGCCTTCCATACAGCCATGGACCACGTGCTCCGGGCAGGGATCGCCGTCTACAACGCCGGTGAGTTCCACGCCGCCCACGATGCCTGGGAGGACCGGTGGCTCGAACTTGACTCTGGGAGTGATGACGAGCGGCTTCTCCACGGGCTCATCCAGTTCACTGCGGCAATTCACCACGCCCGATCGCGAAACTGGAGCGGCTGTGTCGGCCTCTGTTCGAGCGCGATCGGCTATCTCGAGCCGCTCGGCGAGCAGTATCGCGGCGTTGACGTCGCTCGCATCCGATCGATCCTCCGGGCGTTTGCGGCCGATCCCGAGCGGATCGAACGACAATCCCCACCAAAGCTCCGCCACCGAGGTACCGTGGTAACTGTTTCGACGTTACGAATTCCTGAACTGACGATCGCCGCGGCCACGATCGCCGGTGAGGGGGAGTACGACCGCTCGATCCTCGATGATGCGGGCACGTATGCGGCCGAAGAGGCCGATCGCGGGCAATCGCGGTTCGCCGGGCTGTTGACCGAGTTCATTCGCAACCGCGATCGACGCGCGGTCGTTTACGACCGCCTCCAAAGCCACGTTGAGCGCCGGCGCGCGAGGGAGGACGACGTCTCGGGACTGTTCGATGGCACAGACGAGTGAGGGATCTATCCGTTCGGCACCCGTACCGATCGTATGGCCTCCACCGACTGGACTGCGATGGATATGTCAGAGATGCACGATCAGACGGTCGTCGTCACCGGCGCGAACAGCGGCCTCGGCTACGAGGCGACCAAAGCGTTTGCTCGAAAGGGCGCGCGCGTGATCCTCGCGTGTCGCAGCGTCGATCGCGGCAAAGACGCGGTGCAATCGATCCGCGAGGAGATCCCGAACGCGTCGCTCGCAGTCGGTAAGCTCGATCTCGCGAGCCTCGAATCGATCCGTCGGTTCGCGGAGAAACTTCTCGAGGAGGACACGCCGATCGACATCCTCTGTAACAACGCCGGCGTGATGGCGATCCCCCGAACAGAGACCGAAGACGGCTTGGAGACCCAGTTTGGCGTCAATCATCTCGGCCACTTTGCGTTGACTGGGTTGCTCCTCGATCGAATTCGTGACACTGACGGCGAAAGCCGGATCGTCACCCACAGCAGTGGCGTTCACGAACGCGGTGCGATCGACTTTGATGACCTCCACAGCGAGCAATCATACGACAAGTGGGACGCGTACGCCCAGAGCAAGCTCGCGAATCTGCTGTTTGCCTACGAGCTCGATCGCCGCCTCACGCAGACTGACGCCGACACCATCTCTATCGCCTGTCATCCCGGATACGCTGCCACGAATCTCCAGCGTCGCGGACCCGAAATGGAGGGGTCGCAGCTCAAGACGGCGCTCATGGGCGTCGCAAACGCGCTCTTCGGACAGCCGGCCGAACAGGGCGCGTGGCCGTTGTTGTACGCCGCGACGCATCCAGAACTGTCCGGCGGCGAGTACGTCGGGCCCGGCGGGCTGTTGAACATGCGCGGCGCGCCGACGATGCAAGAGTCGAGCGATCGATCCTACGACGAGGCGGACGCCGAGCGGCTCTGGGACGTCTCTACGGAGCTCACTGGCGTCAGCTACGACTTCTGAGCTGTTGCGGCGGTTCGACTCACTGCTCTCTTGGTGTTCCGTCAAGATGGTACGCCGCGGAGTTATCCTGTGGATCGTACCCGAGTATCTCTCGGGCACGATCGATCGAGTAGTACTTTCGATCGTTATCGGAGATCCCGTAGACGATTTCGAAGCCGTAGTCCGCGAGGATACACCGTTCGAATAGGTGTGCACAGTCACGGTGAGAGAGCCACATTGCCTGCCCGCGCTCGTAGTTCCGCGGCGGGTGTTCTTTGGTGAGATTACCGATCCGGACCGCGACCGTCGAGAGGCCGTACTCGTCGTAATAGTATCGACCGAGGAACTCCCCGGTCGCCTTCGAGACGCCGTAGAGATTACCCGGTCTGGGCAGTTCGGTGCCGTCAAGACGGTACTCGTCGGTCTCACGGTACAGATCCGGTGTTCGTTCCTCAGTCTCGTACGCACCCACCGCGTGGTTCGACGAGGCAAACGCGATCTTTTCGACACCCGCATTGTGGGCTGCCTCGTAGATCGCCTGCGTGCCATCGATGTTGTTTTTTAGTACGCTCGTCCACGGTGCCGTCTTCCGTGGGTCGCCCGCGAGGTGAATCACGACACCTACGCCAGCCATCGCGTCTTTGATCGCGCGCCGATCGGTGACGTCAGCGACCGTTACCGCCGATCGATCGACTCCGTCGGGCAGTTTCTTGTCGGTCAAGGGCTCGCGGTCGAGCAATCGCCAGTCGTACGCGTCACCGAGGTGCTGCAAAATGGCCTGTCCGACGCGTCCGCCGGCCCCGGTGAGCAGGACTGGTCGATCCATTCGTTCGTCTAACCGTCGAGCGAGCGTAAGTAAGACGCGGTTTTCTTCTGTGTACCTCTGGGAGGCATCATCTTCGGCCCGGTCGACACCGATTAACGGCCGCAGGTGAAACATCGCACATGCCAACCGATCGCGAGCAGGCGTGTTTCGAAGCAGGAATCAAGTTTGGATCGCTGTACCACCAGTTTGCGGGCACGCCCGTCAGCCCCGACAGTACCCGAAGCCTCGAGCGTGCGATGGCCGAATCGATCGAAAACCAGCCGTTCTGTGCGTCCGTTACCGTCGAAATCGACGACGAGGCTGTCGCGGCAGCGATCGGCCACGAAAACGGTTATACCGAACTGACTGGCTCACTCATGGAGGTCGAGATGCGGATCGAACGCGAGGGGACGACCGTTCGGACGCGGATGGAAATGGAGGAAGGGTATCCGTTGATGAAACTCGTTGCAGTCGAAGAATAATCACGATGATCGCCGAGGCACCGAACTGAAACTGATCGGTCGACCGCGTCCGAAAGGCAGTCTCTCGGCTCGATTGCTTATATTTCACTTTCGCTTTTGGGATCGGGTTTAAACGGCGAGCGGTCGAATACTCGCGTATGAGCCAAGCGACGTTCGACGACGACGAGCTGTTCAGCGAGGCTGCAAACGAGATGCGCGGCGACGTCGAGGACCACCTCGACGCGGCAAAGGCCGCCCTGCCGACGACCGAGGACTTCTGGGCCGTCGAAGCCGACAACGTGTTGGGTGCGCTGAACGCGCTAAAGGGATCGCTCGATCTCGGCGACGCCGCTGACGAACTCCGACAGGCCAAAAAGTGGTACGCGATCGGCGAGCGTGCGGACGCCTTCGAGGATGCAGAGGACCTCGAAGCCGAGCTGGAGACCGTTGAGTCGTTGTTCGAACAGATCGAAACGACCCGAGAACAGGTCGCCACGCTCGCGGGGACCGTGCCACAGCTCAAGGGCGCATTGGACGAGGCCCACGCCGATGGGGCGGACGACGACGACGCGTAATACTGCGTGCGCTCACCCGACCGGATACCGATCGACGTCGCGATTTTTGACCGCAGCTAACAGTTCGACGAGTGCGTCAGCCGCGCTTTCTAACAATTCTTCGCCGAGTGCTGGGTCACCCTCACTCGGATCGCCGACGACTCCCGAGTCGGTGAACTCACTGGAGTCGTGTGCCAGATTGACGCCGGCAACCCACTCGCCCCACCGATCGCTTCCGTCCGCAGCCGCCTCCTCGACGCGATCCTCTCGCACCAGTTCCGGATGGGTATGTCGCAACAGTCCCGTCTCCAGCGGCCCGGCGTGGCCCATCCGCTTCGTGTGCTCGCCGACCGCGTTGAACCACGTGAACGCGACGGCGTAGGCATCTTCGTGGCGTGATACCGTGGCTGCGGTCTCCGCCAGCGCGTCGATGTTGCCACCGTGGCCGTTGACGATGACGAGCCGATCGATTCCGTGAAACGCCATGCTCGCAGCGGTTTCGCGGACGTACGCCCGGAAGGTGTCAGGAGAGACCCAGAGCGTGCCGTCGAAACGGCGGTGTTCCTCGGCGATACCGATCGGAATCGGTGGCGCAACGGCGACCGGCGAACCCGTCTGTTCGCAGTACTGATCGGCCGCCGCCTCGGCGACTGACTCGGCGTGCAACAGATCAGTGCCGAGCGGTGCGTGTGGCCCGTGTTGTTCGGTGCTCCCGACTGGAATCATCCCGAGTGTAGGGTCGGCGTCGCGGACGTCCGTCCACGTCGCCTCTGTCAGCTTCATACAGGACGATCGATCGGCGGGCACTTCAATTTCGCCGCTCGGTGGCGGTCAGTCGTCGTCAGCATCGACTTCGGTGCGTGCCTGCCGGCGGGCGGCCCGTTCGATGAACTCCTGAGGCAGCGAGTCGATCTCGCCGGCCTGAACGCCCCACAGGTGCGCGTACAGTCCGTCGTTGTCGAGCAACGCGTCGTGGCTGCCGCGCTCGACGATTTGGCCGTCTTCGAGGACGACAATCGTATCAGCGTCTTTGATCGTCGACAGTCGGTGGGCGATCGCAAACGTGGTCCGGTCTGCGGTGAGGTCGTCGAGACTGCGTTGGATCAGCATCTCGGTCTCGGTGTCCACGTCGGAGGTCGCCTCGTCGAGGACGAGAATGTCGGGATCTTTCAGGATTGCCCGGGCGATCGCGACGCGCTGGCGCTGCCCGCCAGAGAGCTTCACGCCGCGCTCGCCGACCATCGTGTCGTAGCCCTCTGGGAGGTTCGTGATGAACTCGTGGGCTTCGGCGGCCTTGGCTGCCTCGACGATCGCGTCCTCGTCGGCGTCGAAGGTGCCGTAGGCGATGTTGTCCTCGACGGTCCCGTAAAACAGGTACGAGTCCTGTCCCACGTAGCCCATGGACTGTCTGAGACTCGACAGCCGCACGTCGGTCACGTCCTGGCCGTCGATCGCGATCGTCCCCTCGTCGGCGTCGTACAGCCGGAGCAACAGCTTGAGGACGGTCGATTTGCCCGCGCCCGTGGGCCCGACGAGCGCGAGCGTGTCGCCGCCGTCAACCCTGAAGGACACGTCTTCGAGGATCTGCTCGCCGTCAGTGTAGCTGAACGATACGTCGTCGTACGTGACGGTGCCGTCGCTGATGACGAGATTGTTGACGTCCGTCTCGGATTCGATTCGTCCCTCTTCGTCCATCAATCCGAAGATCCGCTCGGCGGAGGCCTCCGCCCGCTGGTACATGTTGATGATCTGGCCGAACTGGGCCATCGGCCAGACGAGCTGTTGGGTCAACAGGATAAACGTCACGAACGCACCCTCGTTGAGCGTGCCGGTGAACGGCCCCGGGCCAGCCCCGGTAAACACCCAGTAGCCGCCGACGAGGAACGTGAGCACGAAGCCGATTCCAGAGATGAGTTGCAGGCCGGGGAAGAACTTGATCCGGATTGCGATCGCCCCCCAGTTCGTGTCGAAGTACTTCTGTGAGACGTCGTCGACGCGATCGGATTCGAAGTTCTCGGTGTTCGAGGACTTGATGACCTGGATCCCACCAAGGTTGTTTTCCAGTCTGGAGTTCACCTTTCCGACGCTCGATCGAACGGCGGCGTACTTCGGCTGGATTCGCTTGACGAACACGTAGGTGAACACGGCGATGAGCGGGACCGGTGACATCGCGACGAGTGCCAGCTGTGGGTTCAACGAGACGAGGATGACGGCGATCCCGAGGACCATCACGCCGAGGCGGAACGAGGAGTTCAGCCCGTCGTTGAGGAATCGTTCGAGCTGGTTGACGTCGTTCGAGAGGATCGACATCATTTCACCGGTTTGTTTGTCGGCGAAGAACTCCATGTCGAGTCGCTGGATCTTGTCGTAGGTGTCGGTTCGAACCTCGTGTTGGATGTTCTGGGCGAACGCGTTGAATCCCCAGTTGCGGATCCAGTGGAACGCTGCGCCAACGAGGAACGAGCCGGCAATAATTCCGACAGTCAACATGAACTGTTCGGATTCGGTTGCCGGGAGCCATGCTTCAGGGACCAACGGCAGCGCGAACGGCTCGTTGTTGAGGAAGATGCCGTCGATCGCGATGCCGAGCAAAAGCGGTGGCAGAAGGTCAAGGATCCGGGCGAGGATACTCGCGGAGATTCCCGCAGCGACCGAAAACCAGTGCGGGCGGCCATACTCGAACAATAGCCGTTTCATCGGCTTTTCGACCGACTCGCGCTGATCCTCGAACGGATCATCCTTCTCCCAGTCGATGCTACTCATTACACCCCGTTTAGCGCCTCTCCTGCAAGAGTATTCGCTTCGAATCGAAATAGTAGCAGACACAATTGCCGTTACGTGATGAGCGAGACGGCCGGTGAGCGCTATCGATCGCTGTGCTGCTCTTCGAAGCGCTATCGATCGTCACGTCGCTCGTCAAGATCGATCTGGACACGATTGCCAACCGAGACGTTGTGGCGTTCGGCGAACCCTTCGTTCACCTCTAACACGTACATTCCCTCGCCGCGGTATTCGGTTAGTGAATCAGCGTCGGGTTCAGTCGGCGCGGAGTGGATCTCGGTGATCTGGCCGTCGGCGTCGATGAAGATGATGTCGAGCGGGAAGTCCATGTCTCGCATGACGTACGTGTGTGAGTCAGTCTCGTCGTGAACGAACAGCATGCCCTCGTTTTCCTCAAGCGACGCGGTGTCGCTCAATCCTGTGTAGCGTTTCGCGAAGTCGTCAGCGACTCGGGCGTCGACCGTTGCGAGGCGATCGCCGGTTTCTGAGTCTTCGATTTCGACGGTCGTCCACTCGTAGTCGCCGCCGGCGATGAATCCGAGGCTGTAGGCGGCGTAGCCACCGATCGCGGCGATGAGGAGGATGGCGACGATCGTCTGGCGCGCGTTCACGGTCTGTTTGAGGGTCGACGATCAGATAGCGGTTTCGCCGCTGTCGGTTTCGGCCGGGGAGAAAGAAAGCGTTATTCGTTCGGACAGGGTACGACGGGTACAGGGTTCGTGGTCTAGTGGTTATGACGTGTCCCTTACAAGGACGAGATCGGCGGTTCGATTCCGCCCGAACCCACTCACACCGGCGAGCGAAGCGAGCCGTGTGTGAGCAATTGTGAGGGCGGAATCGAGCCAGCGAGCAGCTGTGCTGCGAGTGAGGTTCGATTCCGCCCGAACCCACCCACCAGCAAACCAAGTGAAGAGTGAGGTTCGATTCCGCCCGAACCCACCCACCAGCAAACCAAGTGGGGAGTGAGGTTCGATTCCGCCCGTTTTCACACCAACCAGCGAAGCAAGCTACCTAGCGGTCTCGATCGATCGAGTTTCCCGGTTGATTTCACCGCGAACAATGTCCCCGTTTAATCTCGTCGCGTTCAATTTTTCACCGCAAAAATTCACGAGTAGGTACTCATCTCGACAGCCCACCGGCGGGCAGATCCTCGTAGTACTCGTAGGACAGCCCCTCTTCGTCTAGCACCTCGGCAAGAATATCGGTACCCGCGTCGACGTCGAGGCCGATTCCGTCAAGGTGGTCTTGATCGTACGCTGTCGGCTCGAGCTCGTAGTGCGATCGAAGCCGGACCGATCCATCATCCTGGATCCAGCCGCGAACGTGTGTCTGCCACCAGATGTACTCGTGCTGGTTGATTTCACGGCGATTGTGCACGATTCGTGCGAGGTTCAACTCCTCGCCCCGCTTGTTGTACGAGAACGCCCAGTTTGGCGCAAAATACTGCCGACCGAGCGCAGCCTCCACGTCGGGAAGATTCGCCGACACTACAAATGCCGGTCCGCTGTGCTCTTTGTCGGTTGCGACGGTCCGTCTGATTCCTCGATAGATCGTCCGGAGTCCATCCCAAAGCGCATGCCGGAAGCTGGTTGGGTGGCTCATCCGTTCACGCTCCCGGAATCATGCTATAATTTGTCGAGGTGTCTCCAGGTTGTACTCGCGGCGAGATTCTCATAACGTAATGTCCACGGCAAACACCTACAAATATGTTGTCCACAACCGCTTCGTGAGATTATTTTCACCCGCGTGATGCGTAGTCAACACGGAACGTATCGTACTTTACAACAAGTCAGAAATCCGTCGGTACTCTTTATGTTGGCTTCTGCTGTGTGTTGGAAGGCGATATCAGATATAATAATCCCAGCCGTAAATATATATGACCCGATGGCGGATCCAGCAGTAATTGAATGATGAGTGAGTCTGCCACCGAAACCGAACCGCCACTATCGAAGGTACGAACCTTCATCCGACGGATTCCAGACGGGACACGGATCACGGACGCATCGTTTCAGACGCGCCATCGAGTCATACTGGCAGTCATCGCCCTGCACATCCCGTTTTTGTTCCTCTTGAGTAGACTCGTCGGGGTGGAACCCGTAACCGGAGCTGAGTTCCCGGTAATCCCGCTCGTCAACGCGATCGTCGGCATCGGCATTATCGCTGGATTTGTCGTGGTGGCCGCAATTCCACAACTCCCACGGCGGATTCGATCGTCGTTCGCATCGCTTGGATTCATGACCTGTGCGGCGGTGCTGGCATACTTTTCGGGCGGGTTCATCGAAGCGCACTTCGTGTACTTCGTTGGCGTTGGCGTCGTGGCACTGTATGAAGACTGGGTGCCGTTTGCCGTCTCGATCGGCTACGTCGCCGCCCAACACAGCATCTTCGGACTGTTCGGACACATCGCGGTGTTCAACCACCCGGCTGCGATCGAGAACCCTGCGATCTGGGGGCTTATCCACGCCGTGTTCGTCTCTGGGTTGGCCATTGCAATCCTGTTCAACTGGCAGTCGCTCGAAGCGACCCACAGCGATCTCGACGATCGCGTCGCAGACATCGAAGCGCTCGAAGCGAAACAGCGGGAAGTCGCCGCCGCTCGTGAGGAGGCTGAAGCCCAGCGCGAACAGATGGGTGCACTCAACGAGACGCTTCGGGCAGAAGCAGCGATCATGGCCGACGCGCTGTCGGCTGTCGCAAACCGAGATTTGACACAACGTCCGCCACGCGACAGCGATATCGATGCGATGCAACAGGTCAGCAGCGCGTACACTGACATGACTCATGACCTCTCGACAGTCATTACCGAACTCCGTCGGTTCGCCGACAGCGTCGAGTCAACCACCGAATCGGCGCGCAATCGCGCCGAACGGCTCGAACGCACACAGCGCGAACAGGCCGAAGACGTCCGCGAGCTCTCGGATCGACTCCGCGAACAGGTCGAAGGACTCGAGTCCGCGAGCGACGAGATGAGTGACCTCTCGGCGGCGATCGAAGAGATTGCCTCCAGTGCTGAGGAGGTCTCCGCGGAGTCTAGTCGCACGGCAGAAATAACAGACGACGGCACAGAACAGATCCAGGCCGCGATCGACGTGATGGACGATGTCGACACCCACGTGAGTGCGCTCGTCGAACTGATCGAGGCGGTCGACACCCGAATGGATTCTGTGTCGGACGCGACAGCGCTCATCGACGACATCGCTGAACAAACGAACATCCTCGCGTTGAACGCGAACATCGAGGCCGCACGCGCGAGTGGATCGACCGAAGGCGGTGCCGGCGATGGATTCGCCGTCGTGGCCGACGAGGTCAAAAAGCTCGCCGACCAGACCCAAGACCACTCTGCCACTATCCGTGGGGACGTCGAAGGAACCCTCGAGGAGGTGACGGGCGTCCGAAACGACATCGACGATCTCCGATCGCTGATCGACGACGGCCGTCGGTCGGTCGACGATGCCGGCGAAGTATTCGAATCCGTTGCAGACTCGATGTCTGGGCTCGAAGTCTCGATGGAGGAGGTTGCCCGTGCAACCGATGACGGTGCCGCGACCGCCGAGGAAGTGACACACGCGATCGTCAGCGTTGCCGACCAAGCGCGAGCTATCGCCGACGAGAGCGATACGGCCGCGGCCTCCTCCGAACAGACCGCCCAGGCGATCGCCGACATGCGCGAAGAGCTCACCGCACTCGGTGATCAGACTGGCACGCTGCAGGCAGAGCTCGATCGGTTTGATACCGTAGACGTTGAGACGCCCACCGCGAGAGCTGTCGACGCACCGTCGGCTCCGGCTCGCCCCGACGGTGGCTCGACACACTGAAAATCAAACCGCTCTCCCTCACCACCATCGGCGGCTCCTTGTGTCCACGACTCGTGTTGCGTTTCGTTCGCCAGCCAGAACCGGTTGTTCGCCAGACCGTTCTGGCTCGGTGACGGAGGCTGAGGGTCTACAAACGACGCGGGTTGTCCGATCTGTGGTCGGCTATTTCTGTTAGTGATCGAACAGTACTCCCGCTCCGTCCGTGGCGATCGACGAGACGCGACACGCATCCCATAGCGTCGCACTGTTGCTCGTTATCACCGGGATCTCAAGTTCTGACTCGAGGGACTCGACCGCATCGATAGCCCGATAGTTCGTACAGGAGACGAAGATGGCATCGACGCTTCCGGTCGTCTCCGAGAGTATCACCACCTGGTTGTGTGCGTCGCCGGGTCCGAGCGCACCGATTTCCGTGTTCGCCTCGATCGCGCGGCCATCCATCGCGACGATCTCGAAGCCAGCCGCCTCGAGGAAGTCTCGTTCTCGCTCGTCGAGATCAGCGGTATACGGCGTTGCGACAGCGATTCGTTCGGCTCCGAGGGTGTTGAGAGCTCGGACGACCGAGCGGGCCGTGGCAACTGCCGGAACACCGGCTGCGGCCGAAAGCGCCTCCTCCAACTCGGCGTCGAACCCGGGGCCGTGGAGAAGGCTCCCGGTTGTACAGGCGTACGCGACGACGTCAACGTTGGCGTGCCCCAGTAGCTCGGCTGCCCGGGACGCATCCGCACTCATCGAATCGAGTTCGTCGACCGTGACTGACTCGAGCGGCATTCGTGCCGCGTGAATCGAGACACCTTCGGGGGTGTATTGGGAAAACTCGACCTCTGCGGTCGTGTTTGAAGAGGGGACCACCAGGCCAAGTCGACCCCGTGAGTCGTCGTCGATCATTGATCACCTTCGGTTCGCTTTCCGTCTGCGTGGTCGGCCGCCCTCGCCTTTTCGTCACGATCGTTGGGGTCGCCATGGCCGCCGCCACCGGGGGTTCTAACCGTTACTGTGGTCCCCGCCTCGACGTCGACAGTTGTCTTGGCTGCGACCGGCTCGTCGTCGATCAGATTCGCTCCCAGCCCCCCGTCTTTGCCGCCGTCGACGCCTTTCGGCGCGTGGCGACGACGTTCGGTCAAAAGCGAAATCGTCGCGTCTCGCTCGACGGTAACGGTTCGCTCGATGCCGAGCCCGCCACGGAACTGGCCGCGACCGCCGCTGTTCGGCCTGAACGCATACCGTTCGACCCGCAAGGGGTACTCCGTCTCGATCGACTCGATGGGCGTGTTGAGCGTGTTCGTCATCCCAACCTGCACGCCGTCCATCCCGTCTTTGTTTGCACGCGCACCGAAGCCACCGCCGATCGTCTCGTAGTAGGTAAAAGAGCCGTCCCGTGCGCCGATCGTCAGGTTGTTCATCGTGCCCTGACTCTGTGCGGGAACGCGGCCGGGGGCAGCTGCTGCGAGCGCTGTGAAGACAACGTCGGTGACCCGTTGGCTGGTCTCGACGTTCCCGCCGACAACCGCCGCCGGTGGCTCGGGATTGAGCAACGATCCCTTCGGCGCCTCGACTGTGATGGGCTCATAACAGCCGTGATTCGGCGGAATTTCGGGATCTGTGACACAGCGAACGACAAAGTAAACTGCGCTCATCGCGACCGCAAGGGGTGCGTTGAGGTTGCCGCTGACCTGGTCGGCCGTTCCGGTGAAGTCGACGTCGATCGTGTCGCCGTCGATAGTTACTGTCACGGCGATCTCGATGTCCTCGTCTGTGAGCCCGTCACCCTCGAGGAGATCCGTCGCCTTGTACGTTCCATCCGGAAGCGCCTCGATCTCGCGGACGATCCGCTCGCGAGAGTACTCGATCAAGGCATCGAACCCGTCGATGACGGTCTCGCGTCCGTGTTCGTCGAACAGCGACGCGAGGCGGACCTCCGCGCGTTCGTTCGCCGCCAGCTGCGCACGGAAGTCTGCCTTTCGTTCGCTAGGATTTCGCACGTTCGCGAGCACGAGCGAGCGAACGTCTTCGCGAATCTCGCCGTTTTCGACGAGACGAATCGGTGGAATGCGAAGCCCTTCCTGATAGATCTCGCGTGCACCGGCGGGCATACTTCCGGGGGTCATCCCGCCGACGTCTGCGTGGTGGGCTCTCGAGACAGCGTACCCGACAATCTCACCCTCGGGTGCAAGCGGTGAGACCATCGTCACGTCCGGCAAGTGGGTGCCTCCGCTGAAGGGATCGTTGAGCACAAAGACGTCGCCCGGTTCAGGATCGTACGTTTTGACGGCGTCGACGGCCTGTGGCATCGCACCGAGATGCACCGGGATGTGTTCGGCCTGCGCGATCATCCGGCCCGCCGCGTCGAACAGTGCGGTCGAGCAGTCTCGCCGTTCTTTGATATTTGGTGAGTACGCCCCACGAATCAGGGTTTGTCCCATCTCTTCGGCGGCGCTTTCGAACTGGTTGCGCAACACCTCGAGCGTGATCGGATCGATTCGGTCGTCGGTTCTGTTCGTCATCGGTTGCGTATATCCTCCTGGCGCATAACGAGCGTTCCGTCCGCGAGCACATCACCCACCCAAGAGGGTGGCATGACGGTCGTACTCTCTGCCTGTTCTAACACTGCTGGCCCGGTGATCGTCGTCCCGCTCTCCAGTCGGTCGCGATCGTACACGGCTGTTTCTCTGGGACCGACATCTGGGAAGTGTGCTTCTCGACTGCCGAGTACGGCGTCTCCATTACCGTCGTGACGGACGACCGGTTCAGCTCCTTCGACCGTCGCCGTTGTTCGCAGATTGACGATCTCAATCTCCGCTTGCATCGTGTAGCCGTAGGCCCGATCGTGGGCCTCCTGAAATCGCTCTCGAATTGCTGACATGTCGAGCGTCTCGTCGACAGGAACTGTCAACTCGAAGCTCTGCCCGGCGTATCGACAGTCAGCGGCACGTGAAACGACCGCCGTGTCACGGTCTGAAACGTCTGCGAGGACGTCAGAAACGAGATCGTCGTACACACGATCGAGTCGGTCGCGATCGGCCGTGGACAGCTCAACACCTACTGTCCGCACGGCGTCGTAGCTCTCGTCGGCCGCCAGCAGCCCGAACGCCGAAAGCACACCGCTGGGTCGAGGAACGACAACGCGGTCGATCTCGAGCGCCTCCGCGAGTGCGGTTGCGTGCATTGGGCCGGCCCCCCCGAAGGCGACGAGCGCGAACTCGCGCGGGTCGTGCCCTCGCTCGACGGTCACCGATCGGATCGTCCGGGTCATTGTCGCGTTGGCGACGCGGTAGACGCCCTGGGCTGCCTCGAGTGCGCCCCCGAGTCCCGCTTCCGCAGCGAGTGCCTCGAGCGCATCGCGGGCAGCCGTGACGTCGAGCGTCATCTCGCCACCGAGAGCAGTCTCGGCTCCGATGTAGCCGAGCACGACGTTAGCGTCGGTCACCGTCGCTTCCGTTCCCCCACGTCCGTAGCAGGCGGGGCCGGGATTGGCACCCGCAGATCGGGGGCCGACACGCAACGCCCCACCGGTGTCGACCCAGGCGATGGAACCGCCGCCCGCGCCGACGGTGTTGACGTCGACCATTGGCGTGCGGATCGGGATGCCCGCGATCTCAGAATCAGTCGTCCGTTCTGCGTCGCCGTCCCGGACGAGACTGACGTCGCTTGAGGTCCCGCCCATGTCGAACGTGACGAGTCCCTCGACGTCGGTGTCGTCGACGGTCGCCGCAGCGCCGACAACGCCGGCTGCGGGGCCCGAAAGCGTCGTCGTCACGGCGTGTTTACGGACCGTTTCGGGATCGGCGATCCCGCCGTTGGCCTGCATGATCTTCGGTGCAGGAATCCCCGACGCTTGTGCTTCTTCGACCAGTCGGCCGACGTAGCTGTCGATCGCCGGTCGAACGTAGGCGTCGACGGCTGTCGTCGAAGTACGCTCGTACTCACGGAATTCTGCGAGCACCTCGTGGGAGGCCGAAACTGGGACGTCGAGTTCTTTTCGAAGGATCTCAGTAACGACTGCCTCGTTCGTGGGATCTGCGTAGGCGTGCAGCAGGGAGACGGCGACGGCCTCGATGTCCTGTGCTCTGAGAGTCGCCGCGAGCGAACGCACTGCGTCGGGATCGACCGGCTGTTCGACGCCCTCGGCCGTGGTTCGCTCGTCGACCTCGAATCGTCGTCGTCGCGGGACGAGCGGTTCCGGTTTCTCTACCTCGAGATCGTACAAGTCTGGTCGGTCCTGCCGGCCAATCTCTAAGACATCTCGAAAGCCCTCGGTCGTCACGAGTGCAGTCTTCGCGCCACCACGCTCGAGCAGGGCATTGACCGATACGGTCATCGCGTGGGCGAACTCGTCGAGATCGCTCGGATCGATTCCGGCCGTCTCGCAGGCTTTCGCGATCCCCGCTAAGACGCCGACGCTCTGGTCGTCGGTCGTCGGTACTTTCGCCGTTACGAGTCGATCGTCTACTGACAACGCCACGTCGGTGAACGTGCCGCCGACGTCGACGCCGATCGCGGTTTCTTTTTGCATACTGATTATCCGAGTAATCCAGTCAGAACCTCAATAAACGCCGGAAGATTGTCGTTGAGTGTCAACACGCTGATCATGATCGCGACCAGCGTGACGATACCCCCGAGCACGTTTTGCACAGGAGAGTTCGTGTGCTCACCGAGCAACGCCTCGTTGTTCATCGCGTAGATTAGGAAGATCGCGAGAATAGGCAACAGCAGCCCGTTCGCAACCTGTGCGAGAAGAATGACTTCCACCGGGTTGAAACCCATCCCGGAGAAAATAATACCGACCCCGAGGATCGTCATCCAGATTGCCCTGAATCGAGTAGATTTGAGGTCCCGCTCCCAGCCGAGTGCACCCGCTGTGGCGTATGCCCCGGCGAGCGGTGCGCTCATTGCACTCGTAAAGCCAGCCGCGAATAAGCCGATCGCGAAGAACGTCAGCGCATATCCTCCCATGACCGGCTCGAGCTGGTCGGCCATTTCGCCGACATCTGCGATCGTGGTGCCCTCCGGGAACACTGCCGCAGCGGTGATGACGATTGCCATGGTAATTAGCCCGCCGACCGCGACGAGAAGGATCGTGTCGTACTGGACCTCCTTGAGGTCATCCGGATCGCTCCACTTCTCTTGGACCGTACTCGCATGCAGAAAGAGGTTGTATCCTACGACCGTCGTACCAATAAGTCCGGCAATCAGCAGCGCCGAACCGTCCGGTATTGTGGGGACGAGCCCGACACTCAGCGCGCCGAAGTCGGGTCGAACGGCGATTGCGTTCACGACGAATGCAAGCCCCATCACCACCACGAGCCCGATAAAGACCCGCTCGATGAGCTTGTAATTGGCAGTGAACAGTAACGCCCCGGCGACGAGCCCAATAACCGGGCCCCAGACGTTCTCTCCCACGCCGGTGATCGTCGTGAGTCCCGCTGCACCGCCGGTGATGTTTCCGGTCTGAAACGCAGCTGTGCCAATACCGATCGCCGTCACCACCAGCCCGACCGCGATCGCGCTCAACACGGGATTGTCGAACTGCTTGCGCAACGCCTCACCTAGGCCTTGCTGGGTAATCAACCCCAATCGGGCGCTCATCTCTTGGAGCACCATGGTCGCCAAAATCGAGAAGACGATTGTCCAAAGTAGTACGTAGGCGTATTCTGCGCCAATGACGCTTGCTGTCGTGACGGTTCCGGGTCCGATGAACGCCGCTGCGACTAATGCACCGGGTCCAACCGATTTCAGACGATCTGTGAGTGACATATTCGTTATCCACTCACAAGCCTCGCTGTGTTTTGTAAAAAAGTTGTTAAGCATTCCTCATACGCGGTGGGGCGATCAAAAAAGCTGGTGTGAAACCGTATGAAATGGTATGAGGTGACACATCACACTGTATCCGCCGCCGGACGCTCGGTAATGATCGCTTTTGAAACGCCCGGCTCGATCCTGATGTCGGTCGGTAACTCGGCTGTGCTGCGCTCAATAAATCGCGACATGAACCAGCGAACCGGCTCAGATGGGAACACGACGTGATACACTCCGTCATCTTCGTGTCGAACCGCAAGAAACCCACAGAACGAGAGCCACTCGAGTACGTCTCCGATGTCGTCGAATCGTTCTGCGTACTCACAAGCGTGATAGTCTGAGACCCGATCGGCGGCCTCGACGAACGACGGATCGGGCCCATCACGATCGTAGACGTGTTCGAGGAAGGCGTGTAGGAAGTCGACATCTAACAGAATGTGCTCGCCAGACGAGAGCATCTGGTAGTACTGTTCTAAGTTATCACTTGGTTGGACTTTTGCCGCCCCGAAGTTCGCCGCGTAAAATGCCAGTGCACGGCGGATAACTTCGCTTTGTCCGTTGCCCGTTTCAGTACTGAGCCTCTCAAGTGACGTCTTCGAATCGTCGTCGAGCGAGACAGTGACGCGTTGTGTCATACCCTGCTGGATGTACTCCGGACTGGTATAGTTCATGCAAATGGACAATTTTTTGACTACATATCCAATCCGGCTGCCGATCGTGCTGGTAACGCGAACATACAAAGTATAGAATACAGATTCCTCAACAGTCCGCGCTATCGACGCTTCCAATGCGCTCGACGCTTTTACGCCACTTACGACACGAGTTTTTCGTGCTGTCATTCTGGTGACCGGGGTCCCCGCCGCGCACATTGTTCGGTTGTGCGGGCTCCGGTCTCGCGTGCGCAAGGAGATCGTAACGCCCGCAAACAGTTGGACGTCAGATATTCATTGTGTCATTCAGGTCTTTATGTGCTTCATTGTGTCATTCAGGTCTCTATGTGCTTCATTGTGTCATTTAGGTCTCTATGTGCTTCATTGTGTCATTCAGGTCTCTATGTGCTCCGGGTGCGTGAGAACGTCCTCGTCGGCGGGCGATCGCGCGTCAAACTGATCGACAAGTGCATCGATCGCTGCCGGGTCGTCTGCGGCTGCGAGCGGTTGCTCAGCGGTCCGACACGCAGTCGTCACCCCGAGACGATCGGCAATACGATCGGCGACGGCCGCTGCCATCTGGCGGTGGGTGGTGAGTTTGCCGCCGACGATCGTCAGGAAGTTTTCGACGCCATCTTTCCGATGATCGAGGAGGGTGAAATCCCGCGAGATGCCTCGGGCGTCGCCAGTTCCTTCGTCAACGGTGCCTCGATCGTCCTCATCGAGCGCGTACAGTGGTCTGACGCCCCAGTAGGGCCGGACAGCGCTACGGCGCTTAAGCGCGGGCACCATCGCAGCGCACTCGTCGAACATCAACTCGATCTCAGCAGCGTCGGTAGCGTACTCGTCGGGATCGTCGACCGCCACGCTTGTTGTTCCCAGGATCACCTGCTCGTCATGCGGGATAATGATGTCGCCGTCGGCTGGCGGTCGACAGCGGTTGAGGACTGGCTCGATCCCTTCGTACGGAACGGCCACCATGACGCCTTTTGTCGGGCGCATTGGCACCGACACGTCAGCCATCGCTGCGCAGCCTTCAGCCCACGCACCGGCGGCGTTGACGACGATCTCCGCACGGATTTCGTCATCCACGGTCCCGCCCACTGCGACTGATTGGATTCGTCGATCGTCGCCGGCGGTCGTCGTTATCCCTTCGACCGGCGCGTGTGTGTGGATCGTCGCTCCGTGTTCGACTGCATCTCCGGCTGTCGCTGCGACGAGCCGAGACGGGTAGACGACGCCGTCCGGAACGGCAAAGCCCCGCTGGACCGTCTCGGAGAGATCGGCCACGCGTGCTCTGGCCTCCGTGCCGGTCAGCTCGGTCGCCGGGATCCCAAGATCGTGACACGCATCCAGCTTTGATTCGAAGTACGCCGAATCGTCTTCTGAAAGCTCGACAAACAGCCCGCTGCTGTCGCGAATGCATTCACCCGCAATATCCCGAAGAATCCGATTTTCCTCGATACACTCTTTGGCACCGTTTGGATCGGCCTCTGCGTAGCGCGCGCCGCTGTGTAACAGGCCGTGAGACCGCCCCGAGGTTCCGCTTGCGAGTCCGCCGCGATCGACGAGTGTCGCATCAATACCTCTGAGTGCAAGGTCCCGAACGATCCCGACGCCGGTTGCGCCACCGCCAATAACGAGTACGGTTGTCGTGTGGGTCATCTGTGTGTCGTGCGCTCGTCACCGATACCGTATATTGCGGTCCGAGCGCCCGGATTTGTAGTTAGGATTTTGCACGCAAAAGGCCATTGCTGGCCAATTTCTTGTGAATTCTCCGCTGGTTTTGTGCTCTACATCGAAACTATCATTACGAACGCTGTCATTATTAGGACCAACGTGGACACGACGGTGTCGATCCTGACAACGCACTCGGACTCTGACGACCTTCCTTCCTACGTCACCATCACCTTCATATGAACACGGACCGCACATCGGACGTCTCGAACGTCCTTCTCATCACGATCGACTCGCTCCGAACCGACGCGCTTGGCGCGTACGACGACAGCCGCCACACGCCCGTTTTGGACTCGATTGCTGATCGTGGGACCGTGTTCGATCGCGCCTTCGCAAACGGAAACTGGACGCCCTTCTCATTTCCTTCTATCCTCGCTTCACGGCACGTTTTTTCAGATACGAACGACATCGGAATCGCCGAATCGACGCCACTCGCGCAGGCACTTTCGGATGCCGGAATCGAAACTGGCGGCTTCAACGCCGCGAACGGCTTTTTGACGTCCCACTGGGGCTACGACGAGGGGTTCGACGAGTTCGAACCGTTCGTCGCGAGTGTTGGGTCGAGTATTTACAGTCGCTATTTGGCGACCCACCCTACTGTCGAGGCATGGATTCAGCTCGCGACCTCACCAGTTCGACGTCTGAACTCGTTGGTCCGTGGTAAAACCGACGATCGGCCGTTTCTAGACACCTCACGGATGTTCGACGTCGAACACGCTGCTGCGGAGTTCCTCGAGGAGACTGACGGGCCGTTCTTTTTGTGGGTCCACTACATGGACGCACACACCCCGTACGTCCCCGCGCCGCGGTACATTCGAGAGGTTTCCTCGAACATTCTCGGAACCCACCGAATGTTGCACGCACACACCCGAACCGGTCTCGGGCTCGAAGTCGGCGAACGGACACTTTCGGACCTCCGAACGCTGTATCAGGCGGCTGTCCGACAGATCGACGCCAGTGTCGGCCGGCTTACGGAGACGCTCTCCGCGGAGGGGTTCGACGACAACACGGCGATCGTCGTCGCCGGCGATCACGGCGAAGAGTTCCAAGAACACGGCCACCTCGCACACTACCCAAAGCTGTATGACGAACTGATTCACGTCCCGTTCATCGTCGACGTTCCAGACGCTGAGGCGCGCCACATTGAGGGGCAGGTCGGCCTGGACGCGATCCCGCCGACGATCGCCGAGCTCCTCTCCGTCGACCGAGCAGACGCGTGGGAAGGGGTGTCACTCGTTGACAGCATCTGCGAAGGAGAGGCCCCGCCAGACGAGCCGGTCGTCTCGGTGTCGGTTCGTGGCGAGGACGTCACCGCACAGCCGATCCCGCGGGCACTGTCGGACGGAGACCTGCTTGTGAGCGTTCGCGACCGCGATTGGATCTACATCCAAAACACCGACACTGGTGCCGAAGAGCTGTATCACCGCCCGCCGGATCCGATACAACAAGAGGACCTTTCAGATGCGGACACCGCCGAGAGCCGCGAGGTCATCGACCGCTTTGAGCCGATTGCGAAAGCGCACGCCGATCGACTCCACGATCGGGCTGCACAGGGTGACGAAGAGCCGTCCGCCGCGGCGGTTGATGAGGATCTGGACGCACGGCTGCAAGCGCTTGGATATAAATAACCACACATGATCCGGAGCTTCATTCGCGAGGTATACGAGGGGCCGGTTGCGATCCGACTGCGGCGGTTCCTCTTGGTCGGCGTGTTCGCTGCGGGCGTGCAGATGGTTCTCCTTTACCTGTTTGTCGACATTGCCCATGTCAACTACCTGATCGCGGCGACGATCGCGATCGAGGTAACAATCATCCTCTCGTACGTGCTCAACAACTACTGGACGTTCCGCGCCTCAAAAAAGACAGAGCGCCTCGAGTACGCGATCGGACTCCTAAAGACAAATCTCGTCCGCGGATCGGCGGTTCCGATCCAGCTCGCGATCTTGTACCTGCTCGTCGATTGGCAAAACTTCCTCTATCTGGCCGCGAACGCGGTCGCGATCTTCGTCAGTGGGGTCTACCGATACGTTCTCGACGCGAGATGGACCTGGGGGTGAGTCAGCGTCAACAGTGGAGACTGCGTTGATGTTCGGCGAGATGACGGCGGTTGTCGAATCTGCGACCGGCTGGCCCGGGATAGTTATTATTTTTGTGTACTCGTTTCTGATCGCGTTCGCGCTGCCCGGACCGAGTGAGGTCGTGCTCGCAGCCCCGCTTGATCTTGGGCTTCCAACGTGGGCGCAACTCTCGTGCATTATGCTCGTGAGTGCGACCGGCAAGGCCGCTGGGAGCGTGTTTGCTTTCCACATCGGTCAGGAGGTCAAAGATGCCGGGCCGGTCACGCGATGGCTTCGGCAATCGCGCTGGAACATTCTCGAGTGGTCAGAAAAACGGTCGGTTCAACTCGCACGCCGCTACGGCTACGCGGGATTGGCGATCGCACTCTCGGTCCCGTTTTTCCCGGATACTCTCTCGATCTACGCATTCGCTGTGCTCGATCGGAACTACGTCTGGTTTGCGATCGCGACGTTTCTTGGGAGCCTCGGCCGGCTGCTGGTGACGATCGGGATCGTGGGCGGGGCACTCTCGATCGTGTGATCGCCGACACCGCAACTACAGATCATCTCCGACCATCACCGGATCGCCGACACCGCAGCTACTGCTCGTCTGTGAGGGCCACCGGATCGCCGACCCGAAGCGTGCTGCCGCGATCGGCCTCGGAGACGCGTGAAATGAGCATCAGTGTGTAGAAGTGATCGAACGCCTCCCGATCGGCGTGCTCAGGAAATGTCTCCTCGCGCTTTTCGATAAATCGCTGCCGGAACTCTGGGAGCGGTTCGCCGGTGTCTGGGTCCCGTTCGGGGACGGCACAGCGCGCACACGGCGTCACGCCCTCGACGGTCACCCCGTCGATCTCAAATGATGGAGCGCGCTCGCCGACAAAGCGGTCCTCCCAGAACGGCTCAACGCCAGAGATCTCAATGTTCGCCCGGAGTCGTCGCCGCACGCTCTCGACGGTCAGGTCGTCAAACCACGAGGCGACCGTCTGGAGGGTCGCGGTGCTAATGACTGAAGGGCCCATCTGCCGTCGATCGACGAACCCGATCGCGTCGTCGCGTCGCAGCGAGAGATCAGTCCCGAAGTAGCCGCTGAACCACTCGCTCGCGGTCTCGCGATCCTCTCGGAGGTTGAACTGTCGTGTGTCGCCGTCGGGCGGTCGAACCGTGAGCGTGCCGGTGTCGGTGTCGTAGGCTATCTGGAGGCGGTGAAAGCGATCGCTGCGCTTTGCGTTGAACACCTCGTTGTTCTCGTCGAAGAGCGCGTACTCGCGGTCGTGTTCGATTGTCCCACCGTCCAACACCGTTGCCGCCTCGAGGTCGATCCCGTCGAGGCCTTTCACTGGATATACCCTGAGCCGTTCGAGTGTCGCCATTGTATGCTGTTTCGCCTGATTGCGGTTAGGCGTTTCCGCAGCTGGGTGCGAGCGTCTCGGAGCAATTTGATGTACTGAACCGATCAGTGATTCTCTTGATTTGGGAACCGCCCAAACAGCTAAGTAGAGGTATGCCATACCATAGCATGTATGGCCTCAGCACCGCGCACTGACGACGAGTTGTTCGATCAGTTCCTCGAAACGAATGGCCACGAGATATCCGCGCCGCGATGGGAGCGATCGTATAACAAAAAACAGTGCCCAGAGTGTGGGGGCATCCACGATGAGACAGCAACACGTTGTACCGTCTGTGGGTGGACGCCCGTTTAGTCGACTGCGGCCCTGATTTTCCATCGTCGAGTCACGTCGTTTATCACCCAGCAGCGCGTGTACGCGGACAATGAGCAAGAACGTGACCGTGACCCGGTTGTTCGGTGGTCCCGGCAGCGGGAAGACGACCGCGCTGCTCGATCGGGTCGACGAACTACTGGCGGAGGATGACGTGACGATCCGCGACATCCTCGTGGTCTCGTATACCCGCGCGGCCGCCGCGGAGATCCGCGAACGACTGGCCGAGCGAACCGACACGACACCTCGAGCGCTGCAGGGTAACGTCTCGACGATGCACGCGAAGGCCTACGAGCTATTGAACCTCTCACGAGGTGACGTCGTGAGCGAGTCCGACAAGGAGGCGTTCTGTGAGGAGTACGGCCTCGAATACGAGGACGAGTACAAAAGCGGCGGCCGCCGAACCGCCCGATCGACAACGATCGGCAACAAGATCATCGCCACGAGCCAGTGGCTCCAGCGGACCCGCCGTGACGTCGCCGACTGGTACGACGTGCCCTTCCAGTGGAACGTCGAGGAGGTCCGACTGCCGCCGGATATCGACCCCCGAGCCCAGGAGGGTAACAAGTATACCCCAACGTGGACGACTGACGACGATCGAATCGAGATCCCCGAGGCGATCCGCGCGTGGCGCGCCTACAAGGGCGATCACGGCCTCGTCGGGTTCGCAGACATGCTCGAACGGGTCAAACAGCGATCGCTCCTGCCGAACGTCGATTATCTCATCATTGACGAGTTTCAGGATATCACGACGCTACAATACGACGTGTACGAGGAGTGGAAACCCCACATGAAGAAGGTCCTCATCGCCGGAGACGACGACCAGGTCGTCTACGCGTGGCAGGGTGCAGATCCAGATCTGCTGTTGGACACCGAACGGGACCACGACGAGATCCTGCCGAACTCCTACCGGCTGCCCTCGAAGATTCTCAACGCCGTCAATAAAGAGATTCGTCACATCGAAAAGCGCCAGGAGAAAGATCTCAGGCCGCGCAAAGAGGGTGGCGTCGTCGAGGGGATCCAGAATCCATCGATCCTCGAGTTGGTTCGGAACGTCCGCTACACCGTCGACGAGGATGAAGGGAGCATCATGTTATTATTCCGGGCGCGGTATCAGCTGTTTCAGTTCATCGAGGAGTTTGTTGGGGAAGGAATCCCGTTCAAAGCACTGACCGACCAGCGGTTGTGGACCGATCGGCTCACTGACTACGTCCGGGCGGTCGAAGCATATGACGCTGACGAGGCGATGACGTTACTGCAGGGCAGACGGCTCGCAGACATGTTGCAGTCCTCGGCGTTTGGATCGAACGATCGCGAGGAGTTCTACGACTTCCTCGAAGAGCTCGAAGAGAACGCTGACGCCGACGACATCTCGACGGTTCCGCTCGGTCCCGAGGAGGTCAAACGCTTCGCGCCGTTCATGCCAGACCCCACCGCTGCGAGCGACATGGTCCGAAAGGTGACGAGCTTCCAGCGCAAATCGATCGACGCGTACTTCGCCGGCGACTACCATGGCCGTGACCCGAACGCGGTGCGGGTGGGAACGATCCACTCCGCGAAGGGCCGGGAGGCCGATCACGTCTTCGTTGCAACCGACCTGACCGAGAAGGTCGTCGAGCAGATGGCTGCAACGATTAGTGGCCGCGAGGAGGACGGCGAAGCCGAATTCACGAAGCGGACGAGTCCCGTCCCGCGGCTCACCGATAATGAACGACGGGTGTTTTACGTTGGGATGAGTCGGGCACGCGAGCGGTTGGTCCTCATGGAGAACCTGATTAGCGGCGCACCGACGCTCCCGATCAGCGTGTTGTTGCACAATGAGATCCGCGACGAGCCGCTCGACGAGCTACTCGAGGCAGCACAAGAGCCGATCGACGACCAGCTTGAGCCAGTCGAACCCGAGCCGTGAGCGGACAGCCCGAGAGGCCGGTTGACCCGGTGATCCCGACGACGCGGCTATCATTTCTGCGTCGCGCGATCGATGACGCCGACGCGAGAGCGTTCGTTCACGTGGGCGATCGGTTCGATGATACGATGCGGTACCTGACGCGCTTTTCGGGGCCAGATCGGCCGTACGCGTTCGTCCACGTCCCTGCGGACAGCCAGGAGCCGGCTGGCGGTGGCGGTCGCGCGATTCTGTGTGCCCCGCGGCTGTTCCGCGAGCAGGCCGAACGGGAGTTCGTCACCGCCCACGTAACCGTCGATGCTGTCGATCGATCGGTCCGATCACACGCCGCAGGCGAACCAGCGGGGGTTCGGGCAGTCGAGGCGCTCGACGCAGTTGGCGTTACGACCGGCAGCGTGCTCGTCCCACAGCACATTCCGCACGATGCGGCCGTGTATCTCCAGCAGGCAGGCTACGAGCTCCAATCGACCAGCGCGGTCGCCGAACAGCGAGCAGTAAAAACCGACATGGAGCTCGATCGGCTACAGATAGTCCAGACCGCCGCAACTGCAGGGATGGCCCGCGCGGAGACCGTTCTCGCCGAGAGCACCGAGATCAACGACGAACTTCGCTGGGACGGCGATCGACTGACAACCGGACGCCTCCGCAGGGAGATCAACGCCGAGTTAGCGGCCCGCGGGGTCAGAGACGCCGGAAACACGGTAATCGGTGCAGGCAAGAGTGCAGCGGATCTTCATTTCACCGGCGACGCCGCGATCGACCCTGGTGAGACGGTGTTGATCGACATCTCCCCACGGGGACCACACGGATACTACGGTGACCTTACCCGCACCTTCGTCGTCGACGGCGACGGTGGGTGGGAACGGCGCGCGTATGTCGCGGTCGAATCTGCGCTGGATGTGGCTTTTGCGGAGCTAGCTCCCGGGGTCACCGCTGCGTCGGTGCATGCAGAGGCTGCTGCCGAACTCGCCGCCTATGGCTTCCCGGCTGCCGAGGAAGGCGAGGCAGGGTTCACCCACGGGACTGGTCACGGTGTCGGGGTGAGTCTCCACGAAGCGCCCGGGCTCACCGGCGATACGGAACTGCAACCCGGTCACGTCGTGACGATCGAACCCGGAGTGTACGATCCCGATCGCGGCGGTGTCCGTTTAGAAGACCTCGTCGTTATCACCGACGGCGGCGCTGAGCGGCTCGCGACATACCCGCGGTCAATTGTGCCCAGCACCGATCGGTTTCTTGACTGATCGACAGCGATCATGTTTGCCCGTCGCCGGGTGGGCACACGGCCGTGACCGATCAGCTCAACGATTTTATCCCTCGATGTGGTACCACCCAGTATGGAAGACCTGAGCACAATGGAGATCGGCGACACTGTCGAGGATCCACGCGGGGACGGCCGAACGTATCGGATCGTCGAAACTGAGACGAGCTCGGTTGGCAAAATCACGGGTGTAATTCTTGAGCCAATCGATGGTGACGGCGACGGCGATCGAATTCGCATTCCGTCGACGGAGTGGAGCGATATCTGGACCGCGTAAAACCAGTCTGTTCGCTTTTGCTTGCGACCCAGTCAGAACCCGAGGGCCTCGTACGGCAACACGAGTAACAGCACGGTGAGGAACGGGAACAGCGCAAGCAACATCACGACGGCGTAGCCGAACATCTCGCGGGCTTTGATCCGCGTGATCGCCAAAAGCGGGATCGCCCAGAACGGATTCAACAGATTGGTGTGGGCGTCTCCAACTGCGTACGCCATTGTCGCCTGTCCGACGGGGACGTTCTGTTCGATCGCCGCATCGAGCACAGATGGTCCGAGGACGATCCACTCACCGCCGCCGGAGGGCACAAAGAGGTTCACCGCAGCGGCCGCGAGCCACGCGAATACTGGGAACGTCTCTGGCGTCGACAGATCGATCAGTATCTGTGCGATCTCGCCTGCGAGGCCCGATCCGGCCATAATTCCCTGAATGCCTGCGAAAAACGGAAACAGAAGGATGATCCCTGCGGCGGCCCCTGCGGCCTCTCCGAACTTCGCGCGGTACGCCGAAGGATTCGTCCAGACCAACAGCCCTGCCATCAGGAAGCCGAAGTTGACGACGTTCAGCGCCAGCGCGCTGCGTCCTTGATCGACAAACAGCCACACGACGTATGCAACCCCACCCAGTGCGACGAGCCCGCCTAACAGCCGACTGTTGTCGATTATCTCCGCAGGGACCGGACGAGTCTCGGTCGCCTCCGCGCCCGGTTCCGGCTCTGGGTCGGTTGCTGGCGGCTCGTCAGGGTCGTCGGCACCCCCGTCGGCGGCGGCGTCGAACAGTTCGCTTTCAGGGATGTATTCGGTGATCCCGCGGGATCGATCGCCCGAAGGGGTAATCAGATACAGGACGATCGCAGCGAATACGATCGACAAGAGCGTCAACGCGATGCCGTAGCCGTGGAGGATCGTCTCACCGGCCGGAACCGGACCGTCAAGCATCGCAAACGCAGTCCCTTCGCCGACGGCGTTCGCGTCTGTCAAAAGGAGCGGGGCCGATCCCGACAGCCCCCAGTGCCACGTCAGTCCAAGGCCCATGTATCCCGCAACCGCGAGGACAGGATAGTGGACGTCAATGCCCCGCTCGTGTGCGGTCTTTCCCATTTCACGGGCGAAAATTGCGCCGAGAATCAGACTGAATCCCCAGTGGAGCCAGGCAATCGCCATTGCAAACACGGCAACCAGCACTACCGCTTGGCCGCCGGTTTTGGGGATTGACGACAGCCGGACCAGCGCATCGTTGATTTTTGGGTGGTACGCAAGCGCGAAGCCGGTCATGAGAATGAGCGTCATCTGCATGGCGAACGCAAGGAAATCCCAAAATCCGCCATACCACAGTTCAATCAGCGCGAACGGCCCGGCTGTGCCGCCGCCCGGCTGCTCGATCACGCCAATTTGCCCGAAAATCAACGCGCCGATGTACACGAGATACGTCAGAATGATCGCAAATAAAAACGGGCTCGGCACCCACCGTTCGACTACGGTCGCGATTCGATACCCGATCGTCTCAATTGCTGACGCCTCTGCGTCTGCTGTTGCCATCGACTGTATATCATAGATGTTCAGGATAAATCATTCGCTCCCGGATGCTGATTTTGCCCCAACTAATCTTTTATTTGTCATTCATTGGTATTGTCTCAGCCGTTCACTCCCGATCCGATCACACACATTGGCTCACTTCTGTCGCTTAGCCCCGATCAGAACGAACGGTTGACTCCTCGCTCGGTTCATCGCCGTCGGATCGATTGTCTGTGTCACTCCGCTGGAGCCGTTCCGGCAACAGCCCAGCGAAGAGTCGTTTCGCGATCGTTCGCGGATCTAACACGTACTGGGGTACCACGACCATCGCGATCGCGACGACGATCATCCCAACGCCCATCGCCGTCTCGCCGGCCAACAGTTGGCTGACGCCGAAGTTTCCCACGGGGATCGCGAAAATCAACGAGCCCGCAAGGGTAAGCATGTCGAAGATCCCGAGTCTCATTGGCGGTGTTTACCCCGCCGAACGGCAAAAGCCGTGCGACCGATCCCATTGTGGTGGGTGCGATCGCGATTCCCCGCTGACCGATCGACGCCCGGCTCCGCAGAGTCGCAATGCGTTTTGGCCGTGCCGTCCAACAATTGGTTATGTTCACCGGCATCGTGGAAACCGCAGGCGAGATCAAGGACGTATCCGACGACGAGGGTGGGCGGCGGCTTCGGATCGCCGCCGAGGGACTCGACGATCTTCATCACGGTCAGTCGATCGCCGTCAGCGGCGTCTGTCTCACCGTTGAGACGTTCGGTGACGACTGGTTCACGATCTTCTTGGCCGAAGAGACGGTCGAGAAGACCTACCTCGGCGCCGTCGAGGCCGGCGACGCAGTCAACATCGAACGCGCGATGCCTGCAGACGGCAGGTTTGACGGTCACGTCGTCCAGGGCCACGTCGACACGACCGCCGAGATCCGTTCGATCGACCGCGTCGGCGACGACTGGCGCTTTGGGTTCGAACTCCCAGCAGATCACGCGGCGTACGTCGTCGAGAAGGGCTCGATCTGTCTGGACGGCATCTCTTTGACGGTGGCGTCGATCGACCGCGAGACCGGGACGTTCGAGGTCGCGATCATCCCAACGACCTACGAGGTGACAAACTTCGAGGGCAAGTCCGTCGGCGACCCGGTCCACGTCGAAGTCGATGTGATCGCAAAGTACGTCGAAAACATGCTCGGCGATCGAGTGTAGCCGGCCCGGCCAGTCGGGATACGAGGCCGGTTGATCGGCGCGAATGGGCTGGTCCGATCGGCGCGAATGGGCTGGTCCGATCGGCGCGAACGGGCTGGTCCGATCGGCGCGAACGGGCGGGTTAAGTTCCTTGCGCCCGTGTGCACGTACATGTACGCGATCGGCGATCGAACCGACGAAACACAGTTTTCACGTGACTCCCGCGCCGAGGAGGGGTCGATTGGTCGATGACGGATGACGTCATCTCCGTCCGTGGCGCGGAGGAACACAACCTCAAAGAACTCGACGTCGAGATCCCCCGCGACAAATTCACCGTCGTGACCGGGCTGTCCGGCTCTGGGAAGTCCTCACTCGCGTTCGACACCGTCTACGCCGAGGGCCAGCGGCGCTACATCGAGTCGCTGTCGGCGTACGCGCGAAACTTCCTCGGGCAGATGGACAAACCGCAGGTCGAGGCCGTCGAGGGGCTGTCGCCGGCGATCTCGATTGACCAGAAAAACGGCGCGAACAACCCCCGATCGACCGTCGGGACCGTCACCGAACTCCACGACTACCTCCGGCTGTTGTACGCGCGGGTCGGCGTCCAACACGACCCGATCACCGGCGAACCGGTCGGCGAGCAGAGCGCCCAGGATATGGTTTCACAGCTGTTGTCGTTGCCTGCGGGGACGAAAGCGATGATCGCCGCGCCGATTGTCCGCGACCAGAAGGGTGCCTTCGAGGACCTCTTCGACGAACTCGTCGCCGATGGCTATGCCCGCGTGGAAGTCGACGGCGAGCGCTACGACCTCACCACAGAGAAACCTGAACTGGATAAAAACTACGACCACACGATCGACGTGATCGTCGACCGGGTCGTGCTCTCCGCAGACGCGAAATCGCGGATTACAGACAGCGTCGAAACTGCGCTCGAAGAGACCGACGGCCTCCTCAAGATCATCATTCCCGATCCGCCAGCAGACCTCGACATCGGTTCGAACACCCGATCGACCGGCGATCTGGCCGGCGAGGGCGACGATCGGCTCACGTTAGAGTTCTCTGAGTCGCTGGGGAATCCCAACAGCGACTTTCAGTTTTCAGAGATCGAGACCCGATCGTTCTCGTTTAACAGCCCATACGGGGCGTGTCCCGAGTGTGAGGGAATCGGCCAGAGCAAAGAGGTCGACAAGGATCTGATCGTCGTTGATCCAACGAAGCCGCTGCGGGACGTCTTCGAGGCGTGGAGCTACAACCGATCGTACTACCGGACTCGGATCGACTCGGTAGCAAAGCACTTCGGCGTGAGTGTCAACACCCCGTGGGAGGAACTGGACGAGGAGATTCAACGCCAGTTCCTCTACGGCACCGACGAGGAGGTCGTCTTCGAGCGGACGACCCGAAACGGCACGCGCCGAAAGACCAAACGCTTCGAGGGGGTCATCCCAAACCTCCAGCGCCGCCACGTCGAAACCGACTCACAGGGCACGAGAGAGCACATCGAGGAGTACATGGCGACGACGACGTGCCCGTCCTGTGATGGCACCCGGCTGCGCGAACAATCTCGGCACGTGCTCGTCGCAGACACCGCGATCACCGAGGTCAACCGAATGAGTATCGGCGAGGCCCGCGAGCACTTCGAGGGCATGGAGGCAGGGATGTCCGATCGCGATCGGACGATCGCCGAAGAGATCCTCAAGGAGATCCGCGCCCGGCTCGGCTTCATGGAAGAGGTCGGCTTAGAGTATCTCACGCTCGATCGAGAGGCCTCGACGCTGTCGGGCGGCGAGAGCCAGCGGATTCGACTCGCAACCCAGGTCGGCTCCGGGCTCGTTGGCGTGTTGTACGTCCTCGATGAGCCCTCAATTGGGTTGCACCAGCGGGACAACGATCGACTGCTCGATACGTTGTGTGGCCTTCGCGATCTCGGAAACACCCTCGTCGTCGTCGAACACGACGAGGAGACGATGCGGCGCGCGGACCACATCATCGACATGGGCCCCGGCCCCGGCAAGCGTGGCGGCGACGTCGTCGCAGAAGGAACGTTTGACGAGATTGTCGACGCCGAAGATTCCGTCACTGCTGAGTACCTTTCGGGCCGCAAGGAAATCCCGGTCCCTGAGACCCGCCGCGACCCCGACGGCGAACTCGTCGTCCGCGGGGCGCGCCAACACAACCTCCGCGATCTGGATGTGGAGTTCCCGCTTGGGGTGTTCACTGCCGTCACCGGCGTCTCCGGCTCCGGGAAGTCGACGCTCATGCACGACATCCTCTACAAGGGGCTCGCGCGAACCATGAACGACAACACCTCGGTCGATCCGGGTGAGCACGACGCGATCGAGGGAATCGACGAGATCGACACGGTTCGGCTCATCGATCAGAGCCCGATCGGTCGGACGCCGCGATCGAACCCCGCGACGTACACGAACGTCTTCGACTACGTCCGCGACCTGTTCGCCGAGACGAAACTCGCCAAACAACGCGGCTACGAGAAGGGCCGCTTTTCGTTCAATGTTAAGGGCGGCCGCTGTGAGGAGTGTGGCGGACAGGGTACCGTCAAGATCGAGATGAACTTCCTCTCGGACGTGTACGTCCCCTGTGAGCAGTGTGAGGGTGCGCGGTACAACGACGAGACCCTTGAGGTGACCTACAAGGACAAGACGATCGCAGACGTCCTCGACATGGAGGTTTCAGAAGCCCTCGCGTTCTTTGAGGCAAACAGCCAGATTCGCCGTCGGCTGCAGCTGCTTGAGGATGTCGGGCTCGGGTACATGACGCTCGGACAGCCCTCGACGACGCTCTCGGGCGGGGAAGCCCAGCGGATCAAACTCGCCGAAGAACTCGGCAAACGCGACACCGGTGACACCCTGTATCTGCTCGACGAGCCGACGACTGGACTCCACAAAGAGGACGAGCGGAAGCTGATCGACGTGCTCCACCGTCTCGTCGACAACGGCAACAGTGTCGTCGTCATCGAACACGAGCTCGATCTCGTCAAAAACGCCGATCGCGTGATCGACCTCGGTCCCGAGGGCGGCGAAAACGGCGGCGATCTGGTCGCCTACGGCACGCCCGAAGCGATCGCTCGCCAGGAGGGAACCTACACCGGAACATACCTCCGCGACGAACTGCCCGCCGTCGAGATTGAGGGCCCGCGAAGCGATCGCCGCAAGCCTGCGAAGGCGGCGAGCGACGACTGACCGCATCGCGGATTCTCCGTGGCGCTCTCCCGATCGTTTTTGTCACCTCCCCGCACATTGATACCTATGACCACACTTCACGTGGCAATGGAGTCTGGGTTTCTGACGGTTGGCGCTGCGACCCAGACGACCCGGGCGCTGGACGGACACCGACTGGAGTGCGTCGAGGTCCATCCAGCGCGTCCAGACCACGTGTTCGTCGGAACCTTCGAGCACGGCCTGCAGCGATCGACCGATGGCGGCCAGACGTTCCAGCGGATCGGCGTAGACGCGATTGCGCCGGAAGCGGTCACCGCTGTGGCCGTGGCCCCAGACGATCCCGAGCTGGTGTGGGTTGGCACGGAGCCGAGCCGCGTGTACCGGTCAACCGACGGCGGCGAGAGCTGGGCCGAGCGAGCAGGCCTTACCGACCTGTCGTCTGCGAGTGAGTGGTCGTTTCCGCCGCGGCCGCACACCCACCACGTTCGGTGGATCGAACCGCATCTAACCGATCCCGATCGACTCTACGTCGCCGTCGAGGCCGGCGCGCTGGTGCGGACCGTCGACGGTGGGCAGACGTGGCAAGATCGCGTGCCGAGCGGACGGCTCGACACCCACTCGATCGCGACACACCCTGCCGAGCCCGAACGCGCCTACGCCGCCGCGGGGGATGGCTACGCCGAAACGACAGACGGCGGTACGACGTGGACGTACCCACAGGAAGGGCTCTCCCACCGGTACTGCTGGAGTGTCGCCGTCGATCGCGACGACCCAGACATGGTCTTGGTGTCGGCTGCCCACAGCGCCCGCCAAGCACACACGGTCGATCGCGCCGACACGTACGTCTATCGCAAACGAAACGGTGAGCCGTGGGAGCGCCTGGACGATCGCGGCCTGCCCGTCGGTGTAGGTGTCGTTCGGGCCGTCCTTGCGAGCGGGCCATCTCGGGGCGTTTTTTATGCGGTGACGAACCGCGGGGTGTTCCGGTCGATCGACTTCGGCTCTTCGTGGATGCCGATCGGGCTGGCGTGGCCCGAGGCGTTCGAGACGCAGACGCCGAGGGGACTGTGTGCGATCGCGGACTGAGCGAGATCCGCCGCGTGGAGCATCGGCGCGGCGCGTAGCTGCCAGCACCCCTGAGCAACATATTTCCCGTTCGCGGTGATATCTGCTGGTATGACCCTCCACCGCCGAGTGAAAATCGCCGCCGTAACCGTCGCCTCGATATTTTTGCTATTGTTGGCGTTCGCGGTCGGTTCGGGGATGCTTTGGGGCGTATACGGCTTTCTCGCTGGCTTACTGCCCTTCGCCTTCCTCGCGGCGCTTTTGTTGTTGTCGGTCCCGCTCATCCCGATCGCCCTCGTGTGGTACGGCGCGACTCGAGTGCTCGAAAAGCGATCGACCGACCGCACCAAGTCCGAGCCAGCACCGCTCGATCCGTGGTCGATCGACGATGTCGACGCGCTCAAAGCCGCGTACGCCCGAGACGAGATCTCCGAGGAAGCCTTCGAAATTCGGCTCGAACAGCTTCTCGACGCCGAGGATCGCCACGATCGTTGGCGTGACCGCCCCGCAGAGTTCGAACGCTTCGAGCTCAGGCGGTGACGGCCGTTCGACCGGCACCAACGCTCTGTTTCCGGGCTGGCCGTGAGACGATCGCGGACTGACACCTTCTTTAGCTTCGGATCGGTACTAACGGGTATGTACGACTTCATCGTCGTCGGTGTCGGCCCCGCTGGCGCTCGCTTTGCCCGTCGAGCGGCAGAGGCCGGCCACGATGTGCTCGCCCTCGAAAAAGGCGAGATCGGCACGCCGCTGGCCTGCTCGGGACACGTGAGCACGGACATCTGGGACTACGTTCCTGCCGCCGCCAGGGATCGGCTGTTTCAAAACCGGATCTACGGCGCACACTTCCACGTGGGCGGACCCGACGACGATCCGCACCTGTTTTATAAAACTGAGGAGGTATCGAACGTAATCGACCGTGTCGAACTCGATCGCACGCTCGCCGAATGCGCCCGGCGCGCTGGGGCGGATGTCCGCGAGGGCCACACCGTTACGGCCGTTGACGAACGGGCCGACCGCGTCGTTGTGACCGCAAAACGGGCCGAAACCGGCGAGACACGCACGTTCGAGAGTCAGATGGTTGCCGGCTGTGATGGGCCGGTCTCGCGGGTCCGCCGTACCGTTGAGCTTCCAGAGCCAGACGAGAAGCTCCACGGTGTGCTCGCGTTCACCGACGAGAACGACCACGGCGAGTACGTCGACGTCCACCTCACTGCCCCGACGTTTTTTGCGTGGCGAATTCCCCGCGGAGATGCTGGCGTTGAGTACGGCCTGGCAGCTCCACCGGGAACCGAAGTCAACGAGCTGTTCGATCGGCTCACCACCCAGTACAGCGTCGAGACCGATCGATTCTGCTCGGGGGCGATCCCGATCGGCCCGCCCAATCGGGTAACGACCGATCGAGTCTTTCTCATCGGCGACGCCGCTGCACAGACCAAGCCGTTCACCGGCGGCGGGATCCTCTACGGGATGACGGCAGCGGACTGCGCAGCCAGGCACATCCAGCCCAGTCGTCCCGAGTCGTTGGCGATCTATGAAGACACCTGGCGGCGGGCGCTGTCGGCCGAAATTCGGCTCGGGAAGCTCATCAGGCGCGCATATTCGCTCCCTGAACCGGTCCAGCGGGCCGGGCTTAGGGCCTTGTCCGGGGAGATCGGCGTCCATATGGACAAACCGACCTCGTTTTTTTCAGCCGCCCATCTCAAACGACTCGTTGGTCGTCCGTGAGGCGGGCCGATCGCCGGCCTGAACAATTCTTTGCACAGCGGACGGACAGCGAAGCGAGTCGATCGGATCTGAGTGAATAGCGATCGAACTGTTAAAGCTGTCAGTCTTGTACATCCGTGTAACCCATGTCGGCTGACAAACGCATCCCGGTGACCGAACAAACCCGGAAAGAACTCCACGACCTGAAAGAGCCCGGGCAGACCTACGACGAACTCCTTCAGGAACTTGCCCAGCAGCGTCGACGGCAGGATCTCGAGCAATGGTTCCAAGAGGTAAACAACCACGGGTCGGGTGACCCGTGGCTTTTGTAATTTCCTCAGCCTATGCCGATAGCACTCCACGCGAAGCGATTTCACGGGATGAGGATGGGCGGTTTACAGAGCGCCCCGACCCGGACAGACGCACCAACCGAACTTGTGGTTGGGTTTTGTGAGTCCGGTAATTAACCAATTCAACATCTACGCCAGCGTGTTTTGCCCACGCTCGCCACGCCACATTCACACTTGCGTTCCGGTCAGCATGGTCTTGCTGAACCGCACACGAATCATTCGTACACCGGAACCGCCGACCTTGGCGGTAGCCACGGTGTCCACAGCACGAACATGACTTCGAGTTGTACGGCGACTCAACCGTCTCACACGGGATTTGATTCCACGTGGCCTTGTATCGAACCTGTTTCTCGAACTTGTGGAACGGCAGTTTGTGCAATCGACGGTTCATGTACGTGCCGTACTTGATGGCGTCTCGAATCCCACTCAAGTCCTCAAACACGATAACTGGGTTCGAGAACTGTTGAGCAAACTCCACCACGACTCGGGAGAGTCGGTGAAGAATCCACTCCGTATAGCGTTCTTCTTTCTCTCCGAGTTGGTGGTGGATGGAGTGTTGGCCGTGTTCTTGACACCGTTTCGTGATGGTGTGGTAGCGTTGGCGTTCGGCTTTCACCGAGCCGTAATCAAGTACGAGTGTTCCGAGCGTCTCCACCGTCTCACGAGTAAGAGCGGTGAGAGCGATGTTGCGCTCGTTAATATCGACGCCGACGAGTGTGTCAGCGTCTTCTGGTTCAGGCACTTGGATTTTTGTTTTGACCGTGACGTGTAGGTAGTACACGCCATCTCGGTATCTCGAAGTGCCACGGCACTTCGATGACTCGTCGAAAATCTTTGATTTTCGAGACAGAAGTTCGGCCTGCCCCAACGACCACTCATCTTCCACCAATGCTGACTCGATGAGATTGAGGTCTTCTGATCGTCCTCGAAGGTGTCCTTTCACCTTCTTGTACGGCTTCGGACTCACACGGAACTGAACGCGGTGAGTTTCGTCGTTGTAGGTGAGTCGGTACCCTTCGGTGTGTGCCATGACAAGTGGGTAGGCTCCTTTCTTGTCTGTGGCTGGTGGCGACGGTTTCCCGACGTTGGTGTCGTCTTGGTTGTACCACCAGTTGAGAAGTTCTTTGTAGGAATCCCACGCTTGCAGAGCTTTGCCGACGACCGCGCACTTGTTGTTCCGAAGGAAGTCCTCACGGTCAACTTCCCGTTGAATCTCGGTCTTGTTGTAGCCTTGTTGTTTGAGTCGGAGTGTGTCGTTGGCTATGTCTCGTGCAATGTAACGGGCATCTTTGAGCCACGACCGCTCACCAGACTCGATACAGAGTCGGGTGCGTGCGGTCTTCGTGACTTCTTCGATACCCATACCTTAACTATCGCATTTAATGATAATAAAAGTAGGGATTATGATAGAAGACTATAGGAGTCATGCACATTCGATTAGTTTGTGTAAGTATCATTTCGTATGGTGTCGTCAATCAAAGATTGACTGCTTGCAAATCAGAGATTTGCAATGTCCGAAGTCAAGCAAAGCGAAGCTTTGCGTACCTCGCGGGGCTTCGCTCCGCTTAGTACCGGCACAGGGTGTTGGAATTAGTTCGAGACGAACTTGTGGAATTGTTCCAAGGGACTGCTGAACGGTTTAGTCACGAGATTGTGTCGATAGAGATTGCCACCGACCACGTTCACTTGTTCGTAGAGGCCGACCCCAAATGGAGTCCTGCCGAGATAGCGAAGCAGTTCAAGCGCTACTCGAGACGAACGATTCTCAAGCGTCACCCTGAACTCAAACAGCGGTACTTCTGGGGAAGTGGCCTGTGGAAGGACGGATACTACGCCGGAACAATGGATGCAGTTTCCGAGGATGTGGTTCGTCGGTACATCGAGGAGACGGAACATTAGGCAAGCGTACGCTATTCACCCACGGGTCAGGTGTTGAGCAAATCGAAGATTTGCGAAAGCCGAAAACGGACATTTCGGAAACCCGTGGAACTCTCGCTGTTCCCTTTAGAAGAGAAAAAAGAGGTGCGAGTCCTATAGATCGTTCCGATCGACGAAGCGCACAAACGATACGGCTTCTGAGCGGCTCGCCCGCAAAGAACGATCGTATCAATCCACGCTGAGAGACACGCCACGGCCGGGCGAGAACTGCTTCCGACGCCAGTCACCCTGTTTTGAACACCAGTAACCCGATCGCGTTATTATGTCGTGTCCATCTAGCGCGGACAGCGATCGGACTGGCGCCCACTGGAGACAAAGGGAAGCGCGGTGACCGTTCCCTCGACCGTGGACCCGTTTGATTCAATCGTGACCGTCTCAAGATCTACGTCGTAGGGGACGTAACCGAACGCCAGGTTGGTTTCGACCGTCGGCCCGTATGCCGATCGGGTGATCTCGCCGATCGTCTCGCCGTCGACGATCGCTGCGCCGGCGTCGACCGGTTCCGCACAGCGGAGCCCGATGAGCCGACGGCTCGGCTGGCCGCGGTTTTCGACCTTCGAGACCACCTCCTGGCCGATGAAACAGCCCTTCTCGAAGTCGACGGCGTTCGGAACGCCAGTCGTGTTCGGGAGTCGGTCGCGCAACTCGCTCCGAAAGAGTGGCGTACCTGCCTCGAGCGTCAGCGCGTCCCACGTGTCGTAGCCGAACGGCGCGGCGTTCATCCCGCGAGTCATCAGCGTCTCAAACAGGTCTGGGGCGTCTCCGGCCGCACAGATGACCTCGTAGCCCTCCTCGCCGATTGGGTTGTCGCCCGCAATCACCGTCACGCCGACATCACCCATCGTCCCGCGATCGAACGTAAGCTCGGGTTCGGGCGCGCCGGCGCCGTTGAGCACACTCGCAACTTTTTCGGTCGATTGGGGCCCGTGGACGCCGAAGACCGCAAGCTCCGTAGAGGCGTCTTCGATCGTTACATCTTGGATGAATACTTTCGACCGCCACTCCTCGACGATCGCGTCGGTGGTCTCCGGTGGGGTAAATAACAGCAGTCGCTCGCCGGCGTTGTAGACGTACATATCGGTCTCGATCCGACCGTTCGGGTCCAACACGAACGCGTACACGCCGTGTCCATCTGCGGTCGGGACACGGTTCGAGACGATGTTGTCGACATAGTCGAGGCGGTCGTCCCCGGTAATGCGGACGATTCCGTAGCCGTGTTCGATGACGCCAACGCCATTTCGGACCGCTCGGCCCACTCGTTCGGGGCGGCCGTAGTTCGCGACGACAGACGTGCCGCCGCGATCGGCGAACGTCGCGCCGTATTCCGTGTGAAGCTCACCGACGAGAGTCATACGCTCCAATTAGGTGTCCGCCAGTAAAACAACGCCGTCTTGGGCGGCCACTATTGCTCTGTTCGATCGGTTCGATTAGTTCGATCGACTCCTCACAACCCCAGCCGATCGCGAACGCTCTCGAGGAGCCCCGACTCGTCGGGTTCGGTTTCGATCACATCGGGGACAACCCGCTCGGCAGGGTAGATCTTGAGGCGGCTTCCGTTTTCCTCAACGGTGATCAGCCGATCGTCTTTTAATTCTGAGAGCCCAGACTCGATCCGATCGATGTCGTGGTCGACTGCCGCCCGGAGTTCGAGCACCGTCATGCCCTCTTCGTTCCGATCGACGAGCGCGTCCAGGATCTCGACCTCCACGTCCGATCGGTTGCGGAACTCCCGCTTCGCTCCCATGACTATCTCTATGGACGGGTACCGGTAAACGTGTACCGGCCAGCGTTGGTCTCACTCGCCCTCCTCGGCCAGCACATCCGCTGGTGCGCGTCTGACGGGCGGCAGACACAAGAGGGGGTACTTTTTAGTCGCAGAACTCGGAATGTCGGCTAATGGGACTCAGGTGTCTGCTCGGGCACGACTTCGGCGATCCCGAGCTCAAACGCGAACGGGAGGAACGGGGCGACGAAATGGTTGTCACGGTCCGGGAGGTCACGACCTGCGCACGTTGTGGAACCGAGCGGATCGTCAGTGAGAACAAGGAGGTCACCTCGATCGAACAGCTTTCGCGGGCGGCTGCCGATGAGCAGAACTCTCCCTCCGAGGAGGGGGCTGACCCGGCCGTATCGACAGTCCCCGGAGAGACGTCCGGACCTGGCGCTCGCACTTCTGAAGCGCCCGATCACGACGACTTCCCGGACGATCCAGCGACCGCTGATCTGGATTCCACCGCCACAGAGCAGCCCGAGGTGACTGACGACGCTGAAATTATCACGACAGGACCTCAATCGACAGACGTCGACGAATCATTCAGCAGTGATGATCCGACCCACGCTGTTGAATCGGACGACTCTCACCCAACCGATGAGCGTACTGAACCGACTGCGGAACCCTCCGCGGCCGAGGATGATGGGATCATTCTCTCTGAGACGGATACGGACGCCGGCCAGCCGAGCACCCGTGCTCCCGGCGAGTGGCCCGATCACGACGATGTCGCCACCGACGCTGGCGACAGCGAACCAACCCCGTGGCCCGATCATGACGGTGAGGACGAGGGATTCGACGCGGCAGAGCCAACTGAGGGTGCCCCCGATGATGTAACGTTCAGTGGCGGCTTTTCGCCCGAGCAACCCGCTGGGCCCTCCGACACTTCCGACACTTCCGACGACGTACTCGAGCCAGACGATGGATTTACTCGCGTCGATACAACTGACGTGTCGTTCGAGCGCATGGAAGACGACATTCGAACGGAGTTTTTCTGTCCCGAGTGTGGGCTCACCCGGCAGGCGGGGCGGTCGTCGATGCGTGCCGGCGATATCTGTCCCGAGTGTCGACGAGGGTATATCTCGGAGCGACCGCTCGATGATCCGTCGCTGTGAGGCAATCTGTCGTTGACTCGGTTGGGAACGATCGCACCTCGTTGACTCGGTTGGGAACGATCGCACCTCGCTGACACACACCGTACCGTCGAAACGACGAAACAGGTAAACCATCCGCTTGCTAACGCCTCTTCCATGAAGGAGTACAAAATGCGTCGTGGCGAACATCTGGAAGACCGAATCCCCGATATGAAAGCGACGATCGAAGAGTACTTTGGCCCAGTGACTGGCACCGAAGAACACAACGGTCACGAACTCTATGTCGTCGAGGAGCCGACCAACCCCGTGTTCGATCGGATTCTCGCGGGCGCAGCGTCGTACAGCGGTAAAAAAGACAAACTTGCTGTCCACTTCGAGGAACGACCCGCTGAAGAAGTCATTGCCGAGGGCAACGCCGACGCCGCGGCAGACGCGGTCAGCGACAAGAACGAGTTCCTGTTACAAGCGACCGGACGCGACGCGAAATCTCGCCGTGAATCGCTGAAGCGATCGGTCGAAGACGACGCGCCCGACGTCTGATAGGGATTATCGTAGAACGTCATAATTTGCTGCTGAGGGACCGAGACACAGGGTCGGAGGATCGGTTTCAAAATCTCCGGATGGCTACGATAATCCCTCTGAGCTGACTGCATTCTCAGATCGTGTCGACCGATCGGCGATCGATCTTTCTGTCTGCCCCCTTTCTCGCCCGCAGCGGTTGTTTTGTTCAGAATATGTGCGTCATGTTAGCATGCATACTCTGCAAAATGATAACACGTAGAAATAACACGAATTATTTATTCGCTTCCGAGTAAAAATTCCGCTAGTTTTAACTGTGCTGCCGTCCAATACAGTATTATGGCAATCAATACGATCCTCTTGGCCGTCGGGCCAAGCGATGCAGACAGAATCGAGCGGTTAGCTGAAGAGACGATCGACGTGGCCGGTCCAACCGGCGCAACAGTCGTTCTCGCACACGTGTTCACCCAATCAGAGTACGACGAGGCTGTCGAAAACCTCGATTTCGATCGGACACGCGATGAGGTCAATGTGGACACTGTCGCGAACCGCCACTCGTCGATCAGGGCGCTCGCAAAGGCACTCGATGCGGCTACCATCAACTACGAGATCCGCGGCGCGGTCGGCTCACACGGCGAGCAGATTGTTGACCTCGCCGAAGCCTCCGACGCCGATCGCGTTATTGTCGGCGGGCGACGACGATCGCCAGCAGGCAAGGCTGTCTTCGGGAGCACGGCCCAGGAGATCATGCTCTCGGCTCCGTGTCCGGTAACGTTTGTCCGTTCAGATACAAAGTAACCCGCCGGCATACACGAAGAAAAAACGGCTTAATTAAGTGGAATCGGGTATCTCATTTTGGTAATGGCCTACTACGTTGGCGTCGACCTTGGGGCGACAAACGTCCGATCGGTCGTCGCAGACGAGTCGGCGACGATTCTTGGCAGCGCGTTCGATCGCACTCCACGTGGTCCCACCGGTATCGCCGTCACTGAGGCGGTGCTTCGCATCGTCCGGGCCGCATGTGAGAAGGCAAGCATCGACCCGACCGACGCGGTCGCGTGTGGGATTGGTTCGATCGGGCCGCTGGACCTTGCGGAGGGTGCGGTCGAAAACCCCGCAAACCTGCCGGATACGATCGATCGGATTCCACTTACCGGGCCGATCTCGAAGCTCCTCGATACTGAGGAAGTGTACCTCCACAACGACACCAACGCCGGCGTAATCGGCGAGCGGTTCCACTCAGAACGAAACCCCGCGGATATGGTGTACGTGACAATATCCTCGGGCGTTGGCGCGGGCGTTTGCGTCGACGGGAACGTCCTGGCAGGGTGGGACGGGAATGCGGGCGAGGTCGGGCACCTGACGCTCGATCCGCACGGGTTCATGACGTGTGGCTGTGGTCACGAGGGTCATTGGGAAGCGTACTGCTCGGGCAACAACATCCCGCGGTACGCCGAACGACTCCACGCGGAGGATCCGATCGACACGGCACTCCCACTGGAAGATCCCGACTTCTCTGCAGTCGATGTGTTCGAACACGCCGGCTCCGACGACTTTGCGACACACGTGGTCGATCAACTCGGCCACTGGAACGCGATGGGGATCGCCAACATCATCCACGCGTACGCCCCACTCATCGTCAAAGTCGGCGGTGCGGTCGCATTGAACAATCCCGAACAGATCCTTGAGCCGATCCGCGAGAAACTCGAGGAGATGGTGTTCATTAACATCCCACAACTCGAACTCACGTCGCTCGGCGACGACGTGGTCGTCAAAGGCGCGGTCGCGAGCGCCATGACCGGCGGAACCGGCGATCGCTCGCGGCTCTGAGTGTCTGTCCCGACCAACAGTAACCGCTCGCAGCGATCGACCCCGAATTATCGTGTTATACTTTCTCACGGCTCACAGCAGATGGAGAAAACCACAACTTACCCATAGCTGCGCCGCCAAGGGGTGGTAATGACTGACGAGAGCCTCAAATCGCGGATCGAGACGTGGATGGTCAAACAGATGCCGATTATTCAGATGCACGGGGGCACAAGCGTTGTCCGTGAGGCAAATCCAGAGACTGGACAGGTCGTGGTCGAACTCGGCGGGACCTGCTCGGGCTGTGGGATCTCGAATATTACCGCTGAGAACATTCAACGCGACATGTATTTTGAGTTTGAAGAGATAACAGACGTTCAGGTCAAGGTTCCTTCGACGGGCGACATGGGTGCAGACACTGTCGAAGGCGGCCGCGGTGGCGATCTACAGTACTCGACAGAGTCTGCCGACCACTTCTGAGATTTTTACGACTTCAGCGCCCGATCGATCGACGCCGCAACCGATCGGGCCTTTTCGGCGATCTCTTCGGTCAGTTCCCCCGCTTGCACTGCTTCGTCGAGTTCGTCGTCGTCGACTCGCTTTACGCGCCCGTCGGCGTGTTTGATGACGTCGACGTGAAGATCGATATACCGGACTGCGTCCGGGAAACACTCCACAGGCGTACAGACGTTCACATACGTCCCCTTCAGGTCGCCGTCGGCGCTTCGATACACAGTCGGATACCACCATCGCCCCTCACGAACGGTTGTCGTTGCGATGTCGCCTGCGACCCGATCGACCCCCAGCGCGTCGTACGTTCCGCCGCCGGTCATCTCCCGCTCGATCGTGAGCGTCCCATCTGCGGTCCGTTCGGTCACTGTTCCCGTTCCGAGCGCAAACGCGCGTCCGTCGGGTTTGCCGTGTTCGATCGCGACGCGATCGCCTGTCGCCGGGCCGAACTGATCGGTCACGACCTCGAATGGAAATTCCGCCTCGCTGTCGAGATCACACAGCGCCTCGACGAAGTCTACCCCGGCGCTCGCACGATCGGTCCCGGCTTTGATCCGGTGGTGGCCGGTCATGGTGGTCGTGACCGATTGCCGAATCTCGTCCAGCTCGAATCGCGACTCTCGGCCGAACCACGCCCACCGCGCCTCGCGATCGCTCACGAGAACCATGGGCTCATCTCCCGCCGCGTCCGTGCCGCCCTCGATCGCTCCGGGGAGCGCTTCTGCAATCGTTTCGGCTCGATCGGTCGCCACAGCCAGCGACGCTGACAGCTCGTCCATCACGGCCTTCGTCGCCGCGTGCGACCAGTGCAGTCCCCATCCATCCGGTGGAGTCGTCCCGAGTAACTCCGTCATCCCGACCAGTTCCCGGCCGGCGGCCTCATCGTGCGTGTCGACCGTGACGCCGTCACTGCCGGGGATGACCCTCGCAAGCCCCGCGTCGACCGCGATCGATCCACGCAGACGCGGGCGACTGTCTCCCCACGGCGGAGCCCCCGATTCGACCTGCACGCGAACCACGTCGCCCGTGTCGATCCGATCGTCGACCGCGCTGAAGGGCAGATAGCCGGTCCCGTCCCCGGGGCCGTCGATCGATTCGAGCCCGAGATCGACAATCGCCCCACCACCTACCGTCCGTTCGACCCGTCCGTCGGCGATCGTCCCCGGCGCAAGCGCGTCCCGCCAGACGAACGTGTCGATTCCGACCGACCCGATCGCGTCGCAGACGTCCGCGACGGCATCGGGATGGCCGGTGATCGAGACCCCCTGGCGATCTGTGGTTGTCTCGACTACCGCGTCCGCTGCAGTTGTCGGGAACGAGGTCTCGAAGCGCCGCTCGATCGGCTCGGACGCCTGGACAACTGTCAGCGCTTCGTCGAGCAGGAGTCGGGTAAGCGCGGTCGTGTAGATGCCCCGAACCCGAACAGCAGTTTCCGACATACTCACAGCTCGTCTCGATCGTGTGCGAACCGGACGCGGCCGTCGACGGTCGGTCCGAGCGTCAGTTCGATCACCTCATCGTTCAGTATGCGACCGCCCTCGATCGGCACGCCCCAGGTGTCGAACCGAAGGTACCCGCGCAGCGCTGCCCCGTGGGTGTACAGGTCCACGTGGTCGACGGTGTGTTCGTGGATCGAAGCTGTGCTGTGAGCCAGTTCCATATCGGAGTAGACGGTTCCGCCGCCATCAAAAAAGGCTGCGATCCGATCGGCGTCGGCCCGGACCGCCTCCGTGACGCGATCGGACGCCTCCCGGATTTCCTCGCGGTCCAGTCCGACAGCTTCGAGCGCTGCCTGTGTCCGCCTGTCGAAGTGCATACGCTCTGTTCGCCGTCGATCCTTTTGAATCTCGCCGATCTACGGCCGGTCTGGCGTCTCCTCTAAGCGCGATCGCCGGCGGTCATGGACTCGACTCCGTCGATCTCAATCGTCTGCAGCCGCTGGAGGCTGTGGTCTGTTGATCGACTCGATCGGTTCCGGTTCCTCGTCGATCGCCGTCCACGCGAGCTCTTTTTCATACTGCAGCGCCCGGCCGTCCTGTTGGGGGTCAATGACCGTCAGCGAGAGCCAGCCGTTGTCGAGTAGTTCGGCGACTTCGGGGTGGTCGGCCAGAATGTCGGTGACGCGATCGACCGGCGCGTGGACGATCGTCGAGAGCCGCAGCGGCTGGTGATACGGCTCATTGTCGGCCGCCATCGTCGACTGCAGCGGGAGCCCGGTCATCAGGTCGCCGCCGTTGCCCTGATACACCCCGATGTTTCCGACCGGGTTGTGTGTCACCTTCGATCCGCTGCCGTAGGCCGCGTTGTCCACCGTGGAAAAGTAGTACTGGGTGTTGATCCACTGGGTGACGACCATCGGCCCGGCCAAAATCGCCTCGAGTGCCGAGCCGTCCGAATCAGTCCGCCAGTCGTACGAGTGCAGGAATGCCCGTCCGTCGAGATCGAGTCCCGCAGTGAGCGCCCGTGGGCCGATGACAAAGCCCGCGTTGCCCGCGAGGCCCCACTCGGGACGCGTCTCGGCCCAGTCAGCCGCGCGGCGTTCAGTTTCGCGAACGCCCGTCGAGGGGTCTGCACCCATGTCCCCTGCGCGTTCGCCGGCCGCACGCTCGCGTGCAGTCGAGAGATCGGCCCGGAGTTCGGCGATGTCGTCTGCGTGCGTCTCAGGGACAGAATCCGTGTACAACGTCACCTCATCGGTCGTCGTCGTGTGTTCGCCGGCGACGAAGACGGTGTCGTCTGGGATCTCGATCCCGCGATCGGCGAGTGCCGCCTGTACTGCCTCGTCGTTGCAGATCGCCGCGAGCACCCGAGCGTTCGGCCCGCCGGGGTTGCCCGCACAGGCGCCACAGTCGAGGCTCGATTCGAACGGATTGTTCGCCGTCTCGCTAGCGTGGCCGACGAACGCGACGACCCGGGCAAACTGCTCAATTCCCATGAGTTCGAACGCCGTTGCGGCGTACTCGACCCGCTCGTCGAGTGTGAGCCCGGTCGGCAGCTCATCTGGTGCGTGGTCGTGCTCGTGTTCGATCGACGGCGCACAAAACTCGTGGTCGTCGGGCCCGCGGTTGCCGGCTTTCTGGAGCGCGTTCGCGAACCAACTCGGGGCGATCGTCCGCACGGCCAACGCGGCCGCGTATCCCATTCCAGCGCTCTCGACGAAGCTGAACGCCGTTGCGGCATTGGATTTCAGCGACTTCATCGCGTGCGTCGCCGTCTCGGTGACGGCGTGCCAGCGATCGTAGCGGCTCCGTTCACCCGCTGCAGCCTCGGCTGGCTGATCGGTGATGTGGTGTTGGGCCTCAAGGATCGGCGGACAGGCGTCGACACTCACGTCGGAGTCGTACCCCTCGTAGCGCATCGGAATCCCGAAGAATCCGGCGTAGCCGTGAGTCTCGTACGCGCCGGTGGATTCGATGTGCCGGCGGATGATCTCCGATCGGGTGTCAATGCAGAACACCAACTGCGCGTCCGGCCGCTCGGCCGCCGCAGCGTCCGCTCTCGTCGACCCAGAGTCGTCGGCGATCGCCGTCACGAGCTCCGTCCGATACGTCTCCTCCCACGCGGACAGCCAGACCTCTTCGAGCGGAACATCGTCTCCGTGCGGCTGAGACGTCGTGAACTCCTCCGGCGGGACGATCGGCGCGTCGAATCCGTCAGCAAGCGCCAGCCGAACCGCCAGATAGCCCGCCAGCGTGATCGGGTACGCCGACTGCCACGACCCGTTGTCGGCCGCACGCTGTTTGATAAGCCCCGTCCAGCCCGGCAGCGCCGCGAGGTGGAACTCGAAGACATCCTGCCAGCTCCCGACAGCCCGATCGGTGAGCATCGACCGAATCGCCGCAGTCGGTTCCGAAGGGAGGGCGTCGATCGCCGCTGCGTCGGGAATGTCGCTGTCGTGGGGGGCCATCGCGCAGAACGCGGCGTAAAAGCCTGATTCACGGTCTGGCATCGGCCATTCGGCGCGGCCCTGATCCAGAAACGCCGCGAGCCACTTTGTCACGACCGCGTCCACGCGCTCGGTCGCTGTCGCCTTCTCGGGAGACGGCACCACCGACTCGTTGTCTGCGAGACGATCGAGTGACGCCTCGAGATCCGTCTCGTAGCCGTGTTCGGCCAGCCGTCCGCGGAGGAGATCGGGGTCGATCGCTCCCGACTCCAGGGCCTGCTCAAAGACGGCTGCGGTCGGATACCCTCGGCCGCCAAGAACTGATTCTGCGTCTGCGACCGCCTCGTGGAACGGTCGATCCTCGAAGCCAGCCAGTGGATTGGCCGTCACGAACGAGTGGAGTGGCCAGACGGTTCCGACCGCGTCAGCGGCCGCGGCGATGCTCCGGTCGATCGCGTGCTCACTGCTCATTGTATTCCTCCGTGGTGAATAACAGCGTATTCGATGGTGGCTGCGTCGCGTTCACCAACGCGACGTACAGCCGGCGACTGCGGCGGTAGACCCCGGTCTCGACAGCGATGTATGCGATGAGGAACGCCGCCGCAATCAGGATGTGTACCGCCGTCAACGATGCCGGTTCGCCAACAGCGGGGAGCGCTGCGAGCCGGCTGGAGACGAGTTGATACACCCCGGCGTAGACCGCGATCGCCGGCAGGGCGACGAGCGGCACGGCGCCGTAGCGAACCGACGCGGGAACGCCACTCGAGCGGACGACATCCCGAGAGGCGTGCAGGACGGTCACCACGACGAGCAGCGTCAACACGAGCCCGCTGTCGAGGGACGTCCCTTTGCCGGTCAGCCAGGCGAACAACGCCCCGCCCGCGAGGCCCGTCGCGGCGATCGCGACGAATCCACCCAGTCCGGTCGATTTGGGCGGTTCGGTGGCTGCCGCCTCGGAGGGCCTCGGTGCGGTATGTTCGATCGCACTCCCCGCTGAGAGGAACTGGTAGGCCTTGTAGAAGCCGTGGACAATCAGGTGTGCCACCGCGGCGGCGAAGAAGCCAAGCCCGACCTGCATGAGCATAAAGCCCATCTGCCCGACTGTCGAGCAGCCAAGCGCCCGCTTCGCGTCGGTCGTGACGGTCTTCAGGAGCTTCCCTCCCAGCGCGCTCGCCGCGCCGACGAGCACGATCGCCGCCATGATCGCAGGTTCGGCGGCCACGATCGGCGCGAACCGGACGAGCAAGATGCCGCCAGCGTTGACGAATCCCGCGTGCATGAGCGCCGACGCAGGGGTTGGGGCGGTCATCGACGAGAGCAACCAGGTGTGAAACGGCAGGAGCGCAGACTGGATCGCCGCTGTCACTACCAGTGCGGTGGCGATCGCCACGAGGCCTGGTCGGGGCAGCGACGCGATCGCCGCCTCGACGCCCGAAACCGACGTAATGTCGCCGAACCACCAGAGGCCGGTAACCGCGACAGCCAGCGAGAGGCCGCCAGCCAAAAAGTACCGCCGGGCGAGTGCGGCGGCCGCCTGTGCCTGCGGCCACTTGCTGTTGTGTCCGATCAACGACGCCATCACGAGCCCCATCGCGATCCACGCGGCCACGAACAGCGCCAGGCTGTCGGCGGCGACGAGGACCATCACGACCAGCGTAAACGCGAACACCCGGGCAAAGAACTGCTCGATCGTCTGGCTACCAGCGAGATACCGTTTCGAGTAGCTCGCGACGATCGCAGCGAAGAACCCAACCACCGTCCACATGACGGCGGTGAGCCCGTCCACGACGACGATACCAGGGATTTCCCACGGGCCGCCGCCTCGGATGTGTGCGGCGAGGACCCCGAGGCCCACAATCCACAGGAGCCAACAGAGGGTCGTCACCGCGTTCGGCACGTGTGACGCCGCGGTGGATACGGTCGGAAGCTGTCCAACAGTCGGTTTCGGTTCGTGCTCGGTCATCGATTGGTCCGACGATAGTCGATCGCGCCGGGCGTCCAGCCCACGTACGACCGCGATCGATCGTCTCTACCGATTTTACGAACAGATTCACTATTAAATCTAACTATATTCACAAAACGTTCGAATTAAACCACATTATAGAACATTATGTTCTCAGCGGACACACTGACCATCGTCATAAACCATCAGGCACCAGCCATCGCGACAAACCATCCTATTTGTACCTGTCAGCGCTCAGTTCGCAGGGACGCGGTTGTGTGCAGGGCAACGAGTCGATCGTTTGGAGCCGAGAAATTACCATCTCGTTCGATGGCGCCAAACACACACGTATTTCGGGATCGAGTGCCGATCGACGCCATGGAACTGGATGGAACCGTGCTCCGTGGCCGATCGTTCGAGCCAATCCACGGGCGTGTCGTGATCGAAGACGGACGGATCGAAGCGGTCGAAGAAACCGAGACGGCGTCAACGGATATCATTCTCCCCGCATTCGTCAACGCCCACACGCACCTTGGCGACTCGGTAACGAAAGACGCCGCAGTCGGGCTTGGCCTCGAGGAGGCAGTTGCGCCGCCCGACAGCGTGAAACACCGAGCGCTCGCGGCAGCCGATCGCGACGAACTCGTGACTGCCATGCGACGGACGCTCCGGTACATGCAACAGACGGGAACGATGGGTTGTATCGACTTCCGCGAGTCGGGGCCGCCAGGTGCCCGTGCGCTCCGTGCAGCCGCAGACGGCGTCGATCTCGACGTCTTCATCCTCGGCAGCGGCGACATCACGGTCCTCGATATTGCCGACGGTTACGGTGCCAGCGGCGCGAACGACGACGACTTCGCCACCGAGCGGGACGCTTGCGACGCTGCTGGCGTTCCCTTCGCGATCCACGCGGGCGAGCCCGACCCGACAGACATCTTTCCGGCGCTCGAGTTGGACCCGGACCTCCTCGTCCACATGGTCCACGCAGCTGCCGAACATCTCGAGGTGGTCGCCGATCGATCGATCCCGATCGCGGTTTGCCCGCGCGCGAACGCCACGCTCGGCGTCGGCCGGCCGCCGATTCGAGCGCTGCTCGATCACACGACCGTCGCGCTCGGGACGGACAACGTCATGCTCAACCCGCCGTCAATGTTCCGCGAGATGGCCTTCACCGCCGCCGGGTTCGACGTCACCGACAGAGAGGTGCTTCGGATGGCGACGACGGCCGGCGCGGAGATCGCTGGCTTCGACTGTGGTGTCATCGAACCGGGTCGGCGTGCGGCGCTCACCGTGCTTGATGGCGACTCTGACAACCTCTCGGGCACCGTTAATCCGGTCAGTGCCGTCGTTCGGCGGGCCACAGGAACAGACGTCAAACGGGTGCTGTGCTAGTCGTGGTCTTCGCTGGGACGATCGAACCCATTGAATGGCTGCGTTTCGTGGCTCCGGACGAGCACCTCGTCGGCGACAGTAATCCCCAGTTCCAACAGCGCCTGAGCGATCGGCGTGATGTCACTGTCTGATTCCCCGACTGCGGTCACGAGCAGGTTTTTTTCACCGGTGACCAACTCCTGGACCGAGACGACCCCGTCGATGTCGAGAATATCCGGCACGAGTCCGCCGCGCTCTGGGATCGACGCCGTACAGTACAACAACATTCTGAGCGGATAGCCCGATCGCTGGTAATCGACCATCGCGCTATATCCCTTGATCACACCTGTCGACTCGAGCCGCTGGATCCGTTTTCTAACCGTGCTGTCAGAGGTTCCGGTCCGTTCAGCGATGTCTCCCGAAGAGATGTTTCGTGCGTCCTCCTGTAGGGCGTGAAGGATCGTCTTATCCACCTTGTCGATCTCAGCGTCTGCCATACCGGTAGATGGTAGCTCCGGCCTCAAGGTCGTTTAGGTGTTCACTGGTGACAACTGTTAGGTAATCGCTCGCCGAACGTATCGGTAATGGCTGAGCGACGGGATCCGATCGAATCTGCCAGTGACGGACAGCGAGACCTCTACGATATCGCTACCTGGGAGGAACGAACCTCTCTCGACGGACTCTCGGTGGCACTGTATTGGCTGCTGACCCGCAGTGCCAAGGCGATTGTGCTCGCAATTGCGCTGTTGATTTTGCTATCAATCCTCGGTGCGGTCGGCCTCGGAACCATCTTGAACCCCGCGTTGGGGCTTTTGACCGTCCTGTCGGTCGTCCCAGCGCTTGGGCTCGCCGGATATGTCTACTACTCGGACGTGACCGCACGAGAACCACTTTCGCTTCTCGTTGCGACGTTTCTGCTGTCTATTTTGACGGCGACGTTCGCGGCGATCGTCAACACTGAGCTCCGAGGCTTTTTTGAACCGCTCGGCTTCGTTGGACTAATACTGTTTTTCTTCTTAATCGTCGGCCCCGGCGAGGAGACTGTGAAGTTGCTCGCGGTTCGGCTGTACGCGTACAACGACGCCCGGTTCGACTCCGTCCTCGACGGCGCGGTGTACGGCGCGATCGCCGGTCTTGGATTCGCATTTATTGAGAATCTCTTGTATATTGTCCAGAACCTCCAGGAATCTGGGATGTTGGCAGATCTTTCCCTCGGGATCAGCGCCTTTACTGCTGGCGGGGAGATCGCCGCGATCCGCGCGCTCGCTGGTCCGGGTCACGTCGTCTACTCGGCGTTTGCGGGGTACTATCTCGGGCTCGCAAAGTTCAACCCCGAAAACCGCGGACCAATTATTCTGAAAGGATTGCTCATCGCCGCAGTGATCCACGCGACGTACAACTCGACAGTCGGAATCGGCTCTGCGGTCATCCGCGGTCTAACGGGAATCCCGGAGTTCGCCTCCTTCGTCGCCTACGTCGGGCTATTCATGGGTATCTTCGGGCTGGTGTTGTTTCGAAAATTGTGGCGCTACCAGCAGACCTACCACGAGGTCCACGATGAGATCGACGCCGATCGCTCTCCGGACCTCACCGAGTTCGAGCGGTAGTCGTCGATCGGGCCGGACCACCGCTGGGTGTCACCAATTAGTTCAGTTTTTGTCGCGAGACGCTGATTCCGGTCGGCGTGATAATCAATTGATCGTCGCCTTTCTGGACGATATCGCCGTCGACCTCGTCAGCCACCTGCCGGAGTTCGTCGATGATGTGTTCGACCGTTCGATCGCTTGTACTGTGGCGGGTGATGTCTGCGATGACGAGATCGCCGTCGTACACCGCGTCTTTGATCGCAATTACGTCTTGTTTGTCGCTGATCTCGGCGATCCGAACGCTGAGTCCGGGGCCGGCGCTCGCCGCATCGAAATCATCCATGTCCAGTTCGACGTAGTCCTCTGTCGATCGCTCCCCACCGCCGCCAAGGATCTTGCTCATGATGCCCATACACGCTACAACGAGGCTCGGAGGTTAGTTCTTACGTCAGACGGACATTGTAACCCCCCGACCGTTCACCTCGTGGTGCACTGCGCGCATCCGGACGCTAGGTTCCGGCCGATCGGGCCGCCACACCGGACTTTTTGTCACTGCCCGAGAAATACCGCCCATGACCTTCAGCATCTGCGTTCGAGAACCCTACACGGACGACGACGGCGACTCTCAGCTTCGGTTCGGCGTCGCGGTGACAACTCGGCTTCCCGGCGTTGGAACGCTCTGTCCGTTCGCCTCCGAAGACGGCGCGATCGCCACGCAGAGTCTCGTCAACGTCGAACTCGGTCGAAAAGGCCAACAGTATCTCGCCGATGGGCTTGCGATCGACGACGCCCTCGAGGCGCTGTTGAATGCGGATTCGGGCCGTGAGAACCGCCAACTCCACGGCGTGGACGCCGAGACGACGTTCGCGTTCTCCGGCGATGCGTGCAAAGACTGGTACGGACACACGACCGGTGAGAACTACACTGTCGCCGGGAACCTTCTCACCGGCGAAGCGGTCATCGAACAGACCGCTGCGGCCTACGAATCCACCGCATTTGGCGAGGAACCGCTTGCCTCACGGCTCATCGATGCGCTCGCGACGGGCCACGCCGAGGGCGGCGATAAGCGCGAAGACCTCCCGATTCAGAGCGCTGCGCTGCAGGTCGCCTCGACTGAGGAGTTTGCCTACTCGCGGTTCTACAACGATCTTCGTGTCGACGCGACCGAAACACCGATCGACGACCTGCGGACGACCTACGAGGCCGCGCTGCGCGGCTATGAAACCACCGTCGAAAAGTACGCCGACGCCTACGAGGACGACGACATCGACGCTGCCGAGTAGTCCCCTGCATGCCTGCAGCAGCCACTTCGCGGTTAGATCGAGAGGTCGTATAGTTCGTCGCCCACGTGGTGAATCGACTCGATGACTTTTCCGGAGTCACCGACCATCTCATCGCCGTCAACGAGTGCGCGGCCGATCGCCAACACCTTCCCGTGTGTTTCCTCTGCGATCGCCACGAGGTCGCCCGCCTCGATCGACTCGTCGGCGTCGGTGATGCCCGGTCGCATCACGTCGGCGCCGTTGGAGACAAACGAGATTGCGCCAGCGTCGACGGTGACGATGCCGGATTCGGGTGGGTGTTCGTTCGCGCCGCGGACGGTCAAAAACGGCTCGTCGTCAGTGTAAAACACGAACGGCTCTCCATCCACAAGGACGATGTCGAACGCGGCATCTGCAAGCTCGACGAGCTCGAAGCTATCGCCGTCGATCGAGACGCCGAGTCCTGAGTCGACAGCGTCCTGTAGCTTCGCGATCGCGTCGCTTCGTAGATGGTGGCGGGATTTGACTTCCATATGCGAGTCATCGATCGAGAGCCGAATAAAACGCGCGTTCTTCAGTCGGGTGCGTCCAGCGCACGGATAAACGCTAAGTCGAATGCCCACGAAGTGGGTCGCATGTGGGGCTCCCGCGGAGGCCGGGACAAAAACACCGTCGTCTGTATCGCCTGTGGAGACTCGGTGCCGCGAGCGGATGCACGCGAGTACGACAAGGAGGGAAATCGGTGGGAACGACACGACAAGGCGTTCGAGTACCTCTGTAAGCCGTGTTTCAAGGACATCTCCCACCAGCCGCGAACCGAACTCGAAGCGCTCATTTGTGAGATCGAAGCTGACGGACTCAGCCAAGCGGAGTTTTTGCGCCGGTACGTCGACCGCATGGAAGAGGAGTACGGCCCGATCGAAGAGTCCTAACCCGATGCCAAACTAGTAGTATCCGAGCGCTCGAAGCTGTTCTTTGGTTTCTGTCTGCAGTTCGTCGTCTGGTCTTGGCGATCGAACCTCCTGTGGTTCGAATCTGTTGAACACCTCATCGATCGCCGTGTGAGTGAGCGTTTCCGAATCCCTATCGATCCGATCGACAACGCTTGCGTTTGCACTCGGCGTCAATAGTGTCCCTGCGGCGTCTCCGTGATGGTACCGTTTGCGAACTACGCTGCCAACGGTGTCGTAAACCGCACGGCTCGGTGCAAACAGCGGCTCGGGCGCTTCGCTGGCAGCTTCGAACTGGCGTTTGAGATCTGCAGTCACGGGTAGCTTTGTTGAGACGACTAGGTGTTCGGGGACAAACGACGCCCGGCCACCGTCAATGGCTGCCCGTACCACTGTTGGGAATCGAGTGAGTGCAGCTGGTTTACTGATTCGATCACCACCATTGCCGCCTGGATGCCGTACAATGAGCGGGACGTGTAGCAAGGATTCGTGCATCGGAACGATGTGTGAGACAGCTGGCGGCTCGCCGGGGAGGTAGCCGTCTTCACCAAACCCGTCGCCGTGGTCGCCACAGACAACCAACAGGGTCTCTTCCAACATGCCCTGCTCGCGAAGGTGCTCTGTCACGTAGCCAACGATCGCATCAGCCTGCCTGATTGCTCCATCGTACAACGATTCGAGCCCGTTGAGCTGCCAGTACGGGCGGTCACCACCGTGGAATGTCGGCTCCCACCGGAGGTCGAGCTCTTGTTGGAGTCTTCGGGCACGCTGATCGCCCCAGTGGTCGTATGGCGGTGCGGGCTCGAACGGTCGATGGCCGTCCATGAGATTGAGACACGCTGCCCACGGCTTACCACGATCTTCCGCCCATGAGAGGAACCGATCGGCGTAGTAGTAGCCGTTTGGGCCGTCGTTGATTTTGCCGGTCAGGTAGCGATCATGGGCATTCTCTGGGATCGTCTCGACTGTTTCAAACGCATTTTTGAGTCCGACTTCGTGAGACGCCAGAAACCCGTTCTCGGTGAACAATCCGGTTTTGTAGCCCTCATTTGCCAGCCATTCAAACACCGTATGCCCCGGATTGAGACGGTGATGAACCGTTACCTCGTGGACGTGTGTCTCCAACCCTGTGAACATCGAGACGTGACATGGTAGCGTCCAGTTTGAGGGCGCTCTAGCGTGGTCGTACACCGTCGCTTCGGCCGCTAAGGCTTCGAGTTCGGGAGTTGTCTCTCGTCGATGGCCGTACAGTGAACAGTTTTTTGCCCGGACAGAATCCAAGACAATCAACAGAATGTTCATAATATACTGTTGAAACAGATTAAAACAAAGCTAACTATGAGCGAAAAATACCGACACAGACACGTACATACCGCTATTACTCGTCCGGAGGACTCGATACATATTTATCGGTTTGTCTAGGTGTGTGTCGTGACACTGATCCCAACGTTTTCACCGATCGGTTACGACGGCGCGCACATGCACCCCCCGCTTGAGACCACCGCTGCACACTTCGGTACCATCCCGTCTGTTGCAGTCGTCTTCGGCCTCCTCGCGTTGGTCGGCGCGGCGTTGATCGTCTACGGACTCTCCCATTCGGTGACCGCGATCCGTATCCTTCGTTTGCGGCCGACTGACGGGCTCTCGATCGCCGACGACGAGTCCCGCGTCTGCGTTCAGGGCCCTGTTCGTCCAGTAGACGAGACGCTTCCAGCACCGTTCACCGACGACGAAACGCTGGTCGTCGAGTACGAGGTCGAAGAGCGCCGACAGCAGGGCAAAACCCGATCGTGGGTAACGATCGACGAGGGAGCCGCAGGGGTACCATTCGTCGTCGACGCTGGCAGCGCGGACGTCCGAATCGATCCGACAGCCGCGCGGTACTCGTTGGCCCGCGATTACCGTCTCGTCGTTGACGGCGGAGAGACCCCACCCGACCCGATCCAGCGCTTCATCGAACACACCGACGATGTGGATTCCGAGGAGACGTCGCTGTCGATCGGCCCGATCGAGATCGGAACCGGTCGTCGCCGCCGGTATACCCAGCGACACCTTCTGGCCGGCGACGAGGCCACCGTCGTCGGCGCGACGAGCCCGAATCCAGACGCGGGGATCGGCGAGGCGAAGGCGGCAATTCTCGACGGCTCGCCGTTTGTCGTCTCTGATACATCAGTCCGCCGCACCGCGCTTCGGCTGTTCGGTATGTCGCTCGTGCCGATCGCGATCGGCATGGTTACGATCGCGATCGGGTGGGTCATCGGTGGCCAGTATTGGGTCGCGTTGCTGCCCGTTTGAGCCGTCAAATTGCCAGGGCACTCGCCCCGACACGCCTTTTTACCCGACCCTCGTTGTAAGCGGTATGACTGACGAACAGGCCTACGCCGGCACGGCCGAGGGCCAGGGCCCCGTGAAAATCACCGAGGAGATGGCCGAGCGCCTCGAGGCCAAACGCGAGGAACTCTTCGAGGAGTTCGAGATCCGCGATTCATTCCCCTCCGACGTACTGGTCGAGGCTCGAAAGCGAACCGAGGACGTGACCGCCGAGATCGACGCCGAACTCGACGATCGCGCGGATCTGAGAGACCTCACCACGTGGACGACCGATCCGATTGACGCCCAGGACTTCGACGACGCGATCAGCATCGCCGAACACGAAGAGACCTACACGCTGTGGGTGCACATCGCCGACGTGAGCCACTACGTCCACCCGGACTCAGACATGTGGGCGGAGGCAGTCAAGCGATGTAACACGGTGTACCTACCGTCGTACACGGTGCATATGCTGCCACCGGTGCTCGCCGAGACGGTCTGCTCTCTCGTTCCGAACGAGGATCGACTCGCGCACACCGTCGAGATGGAGATCGACAAAGAGACGCTGTCGTTCGAGGAACTCGACATCTACAAATCAGTCATCCACAGCGACGAGCGGCTCACGTACAGCGAAACCGAAGCCCGGATCGACGCCGAGGGCGAGCCACTTGCCGCCGAGTGTGCGCTCGTCTACGAGTTGGCCGACCAGATGCACGAACAGCGGAAGGCCGACGGCTCGCTAGTATTGAATCCCTCGCGCGATCGCGCGCACACGATCGTCGAGGAGTGCATGCTGAAGGCGAACAAGGCGGTCACCCACGAGCTGATGTGGAACCGCGGCGTCGAGGCGATGTACCGCGTCCACCCCCAGCCGACCCCGGACCAGTGGAACAAAGCGCTCAGAGAGATCCAGGAACTCGATGGCGTCTCGATTCCGGGGGCGTCGTGGGACGATCCACGAAAGGCGGTCAACGCCGCACTCGAAGAGTCACCCGGCCGATCGCTCAGTAAAATCCAACGCGCCGTGCTCAAGGTGATGCCGCGGGCGAAGTACATGAACGACCCCTTCGGCGGCCACCACGCGCTGAACTTCGACATCTACGGGCACTTCACCAGTCCGATCCGGCGGCTCTCGGACCTCGTCAACCACTGGATCGTCCACGAGAACGATGTCCCCGAGAACCTTATCGAACTGGCCGATCGCGCTTCCGACAAACAAAAAGACGGCGAGACCGCTGAACGGCTCTACAAACAATACCTCCAGGAGGTCGGCCTCGATCCATACGCGGTGAACAACCGTGGGATCGAGGTTGTCGACGATCCCGAAGAAGCGACACACGAGGTCTGAGACGCCAGCTTTGCACGACTATGGTCGGTGGCTGCCTGCGACACGCATATGCGTGTGTGTCCCCTACAATACTTGATGCGACGATTGGTCCTCCTAGCGGTTCTCGTGCTGTTCGCAACATCGGCGATCGCGGTCGCGACAGCCGTTCCAGACGCACGGCTCACAGTCACTGAGGCGACACCCACGACCGAGACGGTCGTTACCGGTGAGCCGACAACGATCGACGTGACGGTCGCGCTCGACGGTGCGAGCCAGACCGCCGTGGAACTCGATTCAGTTCGGATTGAAACGACCGACGGCGACGAACTCGCGAGTGCGGATTCGCTTGGTTCGCTCAGTCCAGGCGGCAGCCTCACCGTTCCGGTGACAACCACGTTCGAAGAGTCTGGCGAGCGATCGCTCCGCGTCGTTGCTGAAACCACTGACGAGGACGGTGACACAACGACCGCGACTCGTCCGCTCTCGATTGTCGTCGAACAGGCGCCACCGCTCGTTGACGTTGATCCTGTTGAAACCGTTGCGGGGACCGAAACCACACTCGCACTGAATGTGAGCAATCCGACGAACGAACCGCTCAGAAACGTCGTTCTCTCGGTCTCTGGAGCGAACCTAGAGGCGGTGACCGATCAGCGATCGATCGCCTCGCTTGCCCCTGGCGAAACAGCCGAACGATCGATGACAGTCGTTCCACGCAGTGCCAGCAATGAGACGGCCCAAATTTCGGTTACCTACACCACCTCGAGCGGTGCAACAGCAACCGTCGATCGGCCCGTCGATTATACCGCTGAGCCTCTCGTGGCTGATCTCGGTGTCAGTGCCGCTGTAGCCTCGAGTGACGAAGCCACCTCGAACGACGGGGTGAGCGTATCGCCCGACGGTGGGATCGCCGGCCTGGATGGGCTCCTCGGGGGGCAGGGCGGGAATAACGATGACGATACTGATGAGAGTGAGTCGATGGGAGGCGTCCGTCTGACAGTGACGAACTTCGGAAATGCCCCTGCCGAAGCGGTCGTCGTGACGCCAACTGTTGATGGCGAGGAACTCCCCAGAGTAACTGTTCAGGGTCCGCTCGCCCCCGGTGAGTCGGCGACCACGACGGTTGATCTGAGCCGCGTCCCAGCCGGGACGGTACAGTTCAATACCACATACGAGACGGGCGACCGCTCCCACGAGACGGTACTTCAGTACGACCACCGCCCTGATGCTGGCGACGTGACACTTACTGGCGCAGACATACAGCGATCCGAGGATACACTTACGCTGACTGGCAACCTCGGGAATCCAGCGGGCGGAACCGTCTCCGGCGTTGTCGTCACAATCAACGAGACCGAACACGTCGCACCGACGTACCCACAGCGAGACTACTTTGTCGGGACGCTCGAACCCGGTGAGTTTGCGCCGTTCGATCTCACCGCGACTGTCGACGGTGCCAACGCGACGACTGTGCCGGTTGAGGTGACCTTCCGCGTTGACGGTGAGACCCGAACCGAACAGTTTGCACTTCCATATGATGATGCGCACGCTCGTGGCGGCGCGTCCGACGGAGGTGCCTCTCGTGGAGCGGTCTTTGGATCGAGTATTCCAGTCGCTGGGCTAGCCGTGATTTCGATACTCGGGGCGGTTCTCATCGGAGTCACCGCGATCGTGTACCGCCGCCAATGAACCAAACCAGTCCGCTTGGCTCACCGTCGCCTGCTCCCGAACTGAGACGACAAGCGATCGCACTCGAGTCGGTCGTCAAACGGTACGAAACCGGCGGCGAGACAGTTGAGGCGCTGTCTGGTGTCGATCTAACGGTCCAGACTGGAGAGTTCGTCTCGATCGTCGGACCAAGCGGGAGCGGCAAGAGCACGATGTTGAATCTTCTCGGGCTACTTGACACACCAACACGTGGCACTGTTCGTCTGCGGGGTCGTGACGTGACCGAGCTCTCCGACCGTGAACGAACCCGTGCCAGAAAAGCGTCAATCGGCTTTGTATTTCAGGATTTTCACCTCCTGGAAACGCTCACAGCCATGGAAAATGTTACTATGCCGACGATGTTCGATCGTGATCGCGATGCGACTGATCGAGCGATCGAGCTGCTCTCACGGGTTGGGCTCGCAGATCGAACCGACCACACCCCGAATGAGCTCTCAGGAGGACAAAAACAGCGGGTCGCGATCGCGCGATCGCTCATCAACGAGCCCGAAATTGTCCTCGCGGACGAGCCGACGGGGAACCTCGATCGCGATACAGGTGCCACAATTCTCGAAGAGTTTCGCCATATTTGCGATGGCGGCGTGAGCGTGATCGCCGTCACCCACGACGAGTTGGTGAGCGAATACGCCGATCGGACGATCGAACTCATCGACGGGGTGATCTCTCGTGACAAGTGAACTTCTGCGTACAAGGCTTCGCCGGCAACTCGATCGATCGATTCCGGCGATCAGAATGGCCGTGCGAAACCTGGGGCGCAACCGGATTCGAACTGCTCTGGCTGCCCTTGGTGTGCTCATTGGTGTGTTCGCCATTGCATCGCTCGGAATTTTTGGAAACGTCCTCGCTTTGTCTGCAGATGCAGAACTCGGCGGGATCGGTGATCAAGTAATTGTCACCCCGAACGAAGATACTGGCACGAACAGCCTCACCGTTCGAGATGTCGATGCGATCGCTCGCGCGACAGGGGGGGATGGGAGTGCGGTTGCGCTTCGAACGGACAACGCCCTCATCAGCGCCAGCGGCGGCCAAACGCTTGGACAGGTCTACGGGACTGATACGCCAGGTATACTCTTTACTGCTGCTGCAGGGACAATCCCCGACCGCCATAGACAGGGTGCGATCGTTGGCGCAGCTGTTGCCGATGAGCTCAATCTCGACGTTGGCAGCGCAATTGAGGTTGCCGGCGCACGCTATCGGGTAATCGCGATCCTCGAATCCGAAGAGCAAATCTCGCCGGTCTCGCCGAACAACGCGGTCGTCCTTCCTGAATCTGCGATTGGCGGACGGACGTACGATCAAGTCGTCGTTCAGGCTGATTCCGGAGCCGCAGCGACGGCCATCGCCGATCGAATTCGAACACAGCTCAACGCCCGTGAAGAACGAGTCTCTGTGTTTGAGCTCTCGAGTTTGCTTGCGACGATCGACGAGTTCTTCTCGCTGTTGAACCGGTTCCTCCTCGGCATCGCCGGTATTTCACTTGTCGTCGCCGGTGTGAGTATTTTCAATGTTATGCTGATGAGCACAAACGAGCGAAAACAAGAGATCGGCGTACTCCGGGCTGTCGGGGTTCACAAAGCCGACGTGCTCAGAGTGCTGTTGGCCGAAGCCGCGCTCCTCGGTGTCGTTGGTGGCTTTTTTGGGGCGGTCCTGGCAGGACTGGCAGCGATCGGACTCGTATTCATCTCACCGATCGGCTTCGATGTGGTGTTCGTCGCCTCAAACGGTCTGTACCTGCTTGGTGCGTTCGCGTTCGGTGTTCTCATCTGTCTTATTTCTGGCGCATACCCGGCGTACAAGGCTGCAACGCTTCGACCTGTCGAGGCACTACGTGGCTAGCTGATTCTCAGATTCGATACTGTCTGACAAAAGTTTAATTTCCGTGGTTTGGATAGCTCATACATCATGGGTGTTTTCGTATAATGGTTGCACCGAACCCGGGCTCCTCAAACCACGACGAGCGCTCTCACATCAGACCGGGCCACGCCACCGATCAGTCATCTGTCTGCGTCCCGTCGATCGATGCTGTTACCGACCTACAGCCAGCAGATCCCTCTGTATATCGATCGACTCAAACAGACGTCCGCGCGGACCGTGGATTCGACGACGAGTCTACTGAGGATCCAGAACCGCTGTCGTCGGCTGAATACGTTGCTCGAGTGTACGATCTCGTGTTCACTGATGTGGCGGCAGCCGGTGATCGGATCGGCGATCTGCTCGTGCTGTTGGAAAGTGGATCTCTCGACCGGTCAGTCCACCGTCGGGCCAGCGACACGATCGAGTGGATCGGGATTCGTTGCCCCCGGGAGCTCGTGGTGTGGAGTGAGGGGTTTCGGACCGTCGCTCGGTCGGATGATCCGGAGCTGGCGTTCGTTGGGCTCCGATCGCTCGCACAGATGGCGACAGTAAACGAGCAGGCTGCGACAAAAGGAATTGATCCTGCGCTCTCACGGCTCGATAGCCCGAGTTCCAACCTGCGGGTCAGTGCACTCTCGCTGCTCGCAGAGGTTGGGTCTCGAGACACCGAGCGCGTGAGCCAGGGAGACCGCTCGATCGCTCGTTCGGCCACTGCGAGCGAGCCACGCGTCCGGACGGCGGCAGCGATCGCCGCCGGAAACCTCCTCGGCGAAGATCCCCAACGGTTCCCACGGACCTCAATGCGGCTTTTCGATCTTCTCGAAGACTCCCACGAGGTCGTGAATACCTATGGACACATCGCGTTGGTCCACTTCGCTGTCGAACACCCAGACGTAGTGCCTGAGAAGGCTGCAGCGATCGATTACCTCGAATCGGTTTCTGACGACGAACTTGGTCTCCAGCCGGGATCTGTTGCCGAGGCCGTCGCCGCGGTTGCAAAGACTGGCTTCTGTCGGTGACACAGCTGTCGATCGACAGATGTGCGGGGTATAATCGGACCAGAACATTGGTACCAGTATAGTATAGCCTATTGCATCTTCATTATTAGCTGGGCCCCAGCGGACATATATGTACTCTAATGTCGGGGTTTGTACTGCAAAAGCAGCGAAATAGGGGGTAGATTCGCACTAATTTTGAAGACGTGCAACGGGCTATAGTATATAATAAACAATATTAACACTTATATTTGGTATGAGTATCAAAAATACACCAGCAAATAGCTTATTTCTCACACTAGAATTTCACTATCATACCACAACTGTATAGATAGCTCACTGCCTTGTTTTACGGGGACAAGAGCGTATGATAGCCGCATCCAACGCTGTACTGAGCGGTGGGGTCCAACTCGTAGAAACCAGTCTACTGTTATCTCCCGAACTGGCAAGCAGAGCGCAGTTCGGCTGGACGATTACTGTACACATCATCTTTGCGGCGCTCTCGATCGGACTGGCGCCGTTTATTATCTACTTCACCTGGAAAGATGTCACAAGCGACGCGGCAGCCTACACCAGCCTTCGGGAGTTCTGGGTCAGGGTGTTTGCTGTCGGTTTCGTGATGGGGACGGTAACGGGAATCCCGATGAGTTTCCAGTTCGGGACGAACTTCCCGGTGTTCTCTGAGGTCGCCGGTGAGCTAATCGGCGGACCCTTAGCGTTTGAGGCCAAGATGGCCTTCTTTCTCGAGGCTGTCTTCCTCGGTGTCTTGCTATTCGGTCGCGAGCGGGTTTCCGATCGGACCTACATCCTTTCAGCAGTGCTAACCGGCTTTGGAGCATGGCTCTCTGGATTTTGGATTCTCGTCGTCAACGCGTGGATGCAGACGCCACAGGGCTTCGAGCTTATCGATCGCAACGGAATGGAGATTGCCACGCTCACGGACCCGATAGCGGCGTTTTTCACCCCGCGGATGCCGTGGATGTACGTCCACATGATCAACGCGTCAGTGATCTCAGTGACGCTGGTCGTCGCCGGCATCGCTGCCTACTTCGTCTGGCACAACCGCACGTCGAAGGCGTGGAATACCGCCCTCAAAATGGCGGTCGTCCTGCTTTTGATCACTGCGCCGTTTCAGGCGATCCACGGAGACGCCTACGGTCGACACGTCGCCGACACCCAGCCACAGAAGTTCGCCGCCATGGAAGCTCACTACGATACCGGTCAGGCTGATCTCCATCTGATTGCCGTGCCGAAAAGCGTTGACGCACTCACAGATCCGCGGACGGACAACCTCTTTACGATCAGTCTCCCTGCTTTGGGCTCCTTTCTCGCCAGTGGGGGTGATTTCCAAGCCGAGGTTATTGGCTTACACGAGTACGACGACAATCCACCTGTCGCACTTGTCTTCTGGTCGTTCCGCGTAATGGTCGGACTCGGGTTCCTGTTCATTGGCCTTGCTCTCTGGGGTGGGTACTTGCTTCGACAGGGCAGACTCCACGAGAGTACCCGGTACCTTCAGGCGATGATGCTGGCAAGCCCGTTGGGTTTTATCGCCCTGCTAACTGGCTGGTACGTCACTGAAATCGGTCGACAGCCCTGGGTTATTCAGGATGTCCTCAAGACCAACGATGCAGTATCGACCACGCTGACGGGCACCGAAGCGACGGGTACGCTCCTCGCGTTTGTCGTCCTCTATCTCGCCTTGTTGACGGCGTTCGGTTTCGTTCTCAAGTGGCTGATCGAGGCCGAACTCGAACGGATGGGAGTCCGAACGCCTGCGGAGTCTGATCGACCGCAGCTCCCCTGGGTGGGCGGCGATGACTAGTCCCCTGCTGATTCCGGTCGACTCGTATCTCATCGAGTCGCTGCCGACCGTCTGGTTCGGCGTCGTCATGTTCACACTGGCGATGTACGTCGCCCTCGACGGGATGGACTTCGGGATCGGCATGCTGTATGCCACCCGTGACGAGCACGATCGCGAAACACTGCTGTCGGCATTTGGGCCGATCTGGGACGCGAACGAGGTCTGGATTGTCGCCTTTGGGACGACCCTCTTGGCAGCGTTTCCGGCGGTCTACTCGCGGCTGTTGAGCGAGCACTACCTGCTTGCGATCGCGATCGTGATGGCACTGCTCTTTCGCGGTATCGCGCCTGAGCTCCGCGAACAGCGTGAGGACCCTGCGTGGCGCCGACGGTGTGATCAGCTGTTCGTCTTCGGCAGCACCGTCACCCCGTTGCTTCTCGGTACACTGGTCGGCAGTTGGATCTTCGGAACGTCGGTGGTCAGCCTTCCGAGTCTGCTCACCGGCGTCGGCCTCGTTGCGCTCTGTCTGACCAGCGGAGCAGCCTTTCTGGCGGCCAAAACGAGCGGCTCACTGGCCGACACAATGGTTCGATACGGCACTGCGTCGACGGCTGCCTATCTCGGCGGCGTTGTCCTTTTGCTGATAGTTGTCTCCTGGCTCAACCCCTCGAACGTTCGAGCCCTCTTGTGGACACTGCCGGCGATCGCTGTCGTTCTTGCCAGCGTCGTTTTCGGGATCGGTGGGATTGTCGCCGCCAGACAGGGTCGACACCGGCTCTGGTTCGGATCGACCGTCGGGCTCTCGTTTCTCTTAGTCGGGCTTGTCGGCACCCTCCTCTACCCGACGATCTATCCCGAAAGCGGGCTCACCATCGATGCCGTTGTTGTCTCTCCGCTTGCGCTCAACCTGACCACGATCCTCGGGCTTCCCGTCTTATTGCTGGTGCTTTGGTACTTCAGATTCCTGTATCGCACTTTCGCTGGCCCGATCGACAGCGAGTCGAAGGGCTACAGCAGCTAGTCTCGACGCTCCCACAGCGAACGAGGCACGGCTATTTTCGAAGATAACTTTCTCTAGAAAAAGAATTTCGTTGTGTTGTGACTCACATCAATTATTAAGAGACGGAACATATCAGATAATATGACTGGACGGGCACAGAACGTCGGTCGTCGCGATCGGCTCTAAATTGGGGATAAAGAGCGGTTTTATATACTGTAGGTTTCATACATGATAATTTGAGGCGATATTTTATATACGTGTCCAGGATGTTCACGGATAACGGCAGGTGACTTGCCCGGAGGCACCCTCGGTGTGGGTTGGGTGCTTCCTACTGGTGCACTGTCGATACGGAGCAATCATGACAATCAAAACGTTACTCACAGAGGAACGCGCCGTTTCACCCGTCATAGGAGTCATACTCATGGTGGCGATCACCGTAATTTTGGCTGCGGTGATCGGGACCTTCGTGATCGGACTCGGTGATGGGGTTGGGGATACAACGCCGCAGGCATCGTTTGATGTGGAACCAGAAGGAGATAATATTACCTTCACTCACAGAAGTGGCGATTCTATCCCGGTTAATCAGTCATACATTGTTGGGGACGTTTCTGAGAGCGACATTAACGGCATTAATGCTACCGACGTTGACGGCCGAGTACAAATCAATGAAAAACTAACAGCGGGAGAATCACTAAGAGTGGGTAACGTTAGCTCCGGTGAAACGGTCTCATTGGTGTTCGACGATGGAGATCGGTCGACCACACTGGCAAGCGGAGAATCCGAATAAATAACATACTTACGCTATTGATATCTACTTTCGATCGATATCCGATATCGAGTTCCAAGTACTGACGTGTTGAACTGCTGGATTGTCGTCGGATCGAGATCACCGCATACCTACTCAAGATTTCTTTTGATTTAATCAAATGAGTAAGAGTTGCATGAAGAACGATCGATGCAGCAGATCGTCGTAAGGACGGCTCTAACAATCGCACTCACCGATCAAGAACCCGCTTTCACTCGTCACTAAGCCAAATCTTGATTCGTTACGTCCCTATTTTATCTCTCGATGGATGGGCGATCGGTGAAACCCGTCATCTCGGGGTAACAGACACCCATTTTGATATAAATCTACACTCTCAATCACCTCGATCGCTGCCGTAATTTGCTTTTTTGTTGCTGGAATTACCCTCCGTATGCGGTACGAAGTATGTGTCAAAAAATGAGTATTTCAGCATATCCTCATATTAAATATATCTCCCTGCTCGAACACGATGCATATCAGTTACTCAGCGTCTCAGTAGAGTTAAACAGGATGGGCTATTCACAGAACAAAACTGAACAAAATAACGCCGATAAGAACAAGAACAAAACCAACAACAAAGACGGCCTGGGCGACAGCTATAACGGCTTTACCAGAGTCCATAGGTCCACCATCTGTAAGTGATTGATACCCTTTCACGCCCCCCTCAATGACTTCAGCGAGTTCTTCTAATTCTGCCCCACCCTGACTGCTCCCATCTGCATGCTCGTAATTACTCGCGGAGTCTCCTGTTCCGTAGTTTGATTTTGCTTTGTGAATGAACCGTACGGGGGCATCGTCTGGATTCATCCCTATACCTGGCTGATTCTCGTAGTCGTTTTTCAATTTTCGCCACCCGTCCATATCTTCAATACCGCAAGCGAGAGCAATGACATGAGTGTACTCTCTCTGGTATTCTTCAATTTGCCCGCGTAGTTTCTTGGCTTGGTTGTTCGAAAAGTCACGTTTCATCTCAATCCCGATGGCCCCATTGACAACGACATCTCCGTTGACATTGCCGTGTTCACGTTCGACTACAATTTGCTCATTTGCACCGATCATGCTGCTGCCCGAGTTTAGTCGATAATCGAGATACTCCTGCAACTCGTTTTGAAACTTCGACTCGTGACCGTGAGCCTCTGATGGCGTCCATTCCTTGATTGCTGAGACAACATCACTTGCCAACTGTTGATTTGTACCTAACGACATGGATCAATCTTGGAAGAATATATCAACACACACGACTTATTTTTATGGGTGAATTTCTCTCTTCGTTGTAAATCTCAGCATGTACTCTCAGGCAGAGTATGAGACCAAAGAAACCACACTGGAACAGGCACCGATCGATCAAGAGCTACGGGAATCTCGTCGAAGCGAGACAAATTAACTCGCCGGGACTGAGCGAAACCGGAGGTTTCGCGAAGGTCGGCGAGTCCACGAACGACTGACGGAGCGAAGCGACGGAAGAAAGTGAGTGGACTCGCCGGGATTCCGTTACGCTACTTCAAAAAATCCGTTTAATCCCCGTGCTGTCAGGCGATTAGTCCGCCAGTCGTTGTGGTAATGCAACAGACAGTAGTGACACCGGAGGATAAATTCTATGCTTCTCTCGGGTTCCCTCGCTCACCCGAGTTGTGACTCCATGTATTCAATTGCCGTCCAAATATCGATGACACGGATGCGTCCTTCGTAGTATGAGTTCTCGATGACGCCAGTGATCGCTCGTTCAGCGTTTCGGTCGTCCATCAGAATCCCGACGGAGCCGTGTGGCGTAGAGCCGAGAAGCATCACCCCGACTGCCGGCAGTTCCGAGTCCGTCTTTCGCAGCTCGTCGGGGTTCGTCTGTTCGAACGCTGCCAACCGCTCGTGAACCCGATCCATGACTTCGCCGGCACGCGGTCCATCGTGTACTCGGACCCCTAGTTGGAGTTCACCTGCGAGAGTGATCCACTCCGTCGTGTCCGCTCGGTCCACCCAATCGACGCTGATGTAGCCACGCTGTTCGGTGAGTTCTTCGACGACACCACTACTCAAGTACAGCTCTCGGTCTTCGGCCTGGACGTACTGGACGAACGTCTGGTAGGGCTCACTTCCCGCCCCACCGATCGTCCGGAGAAAGCTCGTATCGAGGATGAGCGCAGTCGGAAACGGCGACGGATGCGGCTCACTCATCGCTGCGCTGGTACGGTGCCTGCTCGATCGCCCGGTCGTGGACGTCTACGTCGAACGTGACGTCGTCGAGCGTCGGATCGTGGTCTTTCACCACGGCGATGATCCGCTCGATCGCCTGTGTAACTGCGATGGCCTCTACAGCAGGGACGTCAAGGTCATCCGCGACGCCGCGGCGTGTCGTGTTGCCTTTCAGGTAGTCGATTGTCGCCGTGACGGCGGGGGCGAGTGCTGCCTTCCCGTGACGGTCAACGAACAGTTCGAGGTCATCATCGACGCTGGTGGCCCCGTAGACGGCGATGATAACTGGACCGAGTTCGAGCGTCGTTTCGTCCGTCCAGTTGCCGCTCACAGGGTCGGCACGCCAGAGGGCCGATCCGTCCTCGTATTCGTCGAGTTCAGTTGCGACTCCCAACTCGGCCAGCGTGTTGGCATACTTGTACGCAGTGCTTTTCGAGCATCCCTGGCGCTCACGGGCCGCGGTGACCGCCGTCGGGGAGTTGATCAGCAGATCCGTGTAGAACCGGGCGAGTTCGGGAGTTCCCAACAATTTTTGGAAGGCAAAAAACCGGCGAGCAGTGTGTGCCGCGTCCGGTGAGTACGTGATAGGTGGAGCGTCAGACATAGTTCATAGTACGCGAACTATAATCTAAAGCGTTTCGGAGATTACCACTTCCGACCCACTCGGTGTGCTTGTCAGTCTGTCCCGTTGACCGAGTGATTATTTTGACTGTCTCCGAGTCGAAGACTGCGAATCCAGGCCAGCGATGACCCCCGTCACGACTCGTAACGAATTCTCACCGAATCAGTAATGACATACTCAGTGGGCGGTAGAGAATCTGAATCTCCCGAAAATAGCGGATAAGGCAAAAGTGGGCTCGCCGGGACCGAGCGAACGCGAAGCATTCGCGAGGGTTGGCGAGGGAATGAGTCGAACGAAGTGAGACGAATGGACTCGCCGGGATTTGAACCCGGGGCCTCTTCCTTGCGAAGGAAGCGATCTGCCACTGATCTACGAGCCCTCACAAAAATAGAGCCGACGTCAATACTTGTAGCTTCTGTTTTAGCCGTCGTATGCGGTGCTGTGTCCCGATCGCCGCACATCTAACAGCCCAACACGACCAGCGACCAATCCGAGCAGCAACCCGGTAAAGTGCGCGATGAGTGCAACCCCCGGCTGGCCCGTGGCGATCGTCACACCCAGTGCCACAACCGCAAACAGCGCGAGCTGGGCGCGTCCAGACAGCTCGATCGATCGGAACACCGTCCGCGAAACCGTATTCCCCGCGAGCAGGTACCCCAGCAGCCCGAAGATCGCGCCACTGGCACCGAGCACTGCCACGGGTCCCCGGAGGAGCCCGCCGATCGTCACCTCCGCGATACCGGCGAGCATCCCGACGCTGAGAAAGAACACGTGAAAACGGGCGCGTGTCGTTCGCCGCTCGACGAGCAGGCCGAACACCAACAGCGCAACCATGTTCGCGACGTAGTGGCCGAGCCCTGCGTGGGCGTACACGCTCGTCACGATCGAAAGCGGGTTGACCGCCACGGGGCCGGTCAGCGCGAACAGCCCTGTCGCGATCGGAGAACTGAACAACCCGAGTATCGATTGCACGACGAAGACGACCGTACAAACAACAAGCACCTCGATCGTCGGGCTGCGAGCCATACAGCACGTAGGCTGTGTATCCAGTAAAAGCGATCGCCGGGAGCCTCGGCTGCATGTCTCCCAAACACGACCATGCTCGAGGAGTGTCCAACGTCGAGCGCTATCGCAGTCGCTCCGAAGCTAAAAGAAAAGAAATCGAAGCGAGGTGTGATACACCTTAGCGCCGTGTGAGCTGAGTGGCCGCGACTCGATCGCAGCCGGCAGTCGATCTCAGTCTTCGAGGACGATCTCGATGCTCACGTCGTTTGGCACTTGGATACGCATGAGCTGTCTGAGCGCGCGTTCGTCCGCGTCGATGTCGACGAGACGCTTGTGAACGCGCATCTCCCAGTGCTCCCACGTCGCGGTCCCTTCGCCGTCGGGTGACTTGCGCGCAGGGATCTCCAGCGTCTTCGTCGGCAGCGGGATCGGTCCGCTCAGGCTGACGCCTGTCTTCTCGGCGATCTCGCGCACATCGTCGCAGATGTTGTCGAGGTCCTCGGGGCTGGTTCCCGCGAGGCGAACGCGTGCTTGCTGCATTTATCGCTCGTTGACTTCGAGCACTTTGCCGGCTGCGATGGTCTGTCCCATGTCACGGACAGCGAAGCTGCCGAGCTCTGGGATCTCGCTGGACGGCTCGATGCTGAGCGGTTTCTGCGGTCGCACGGTGACGATCGCGGCGTCGCCGGACTGGATGAAGTCCGGATTCTCTTCGGCGACCTCGCCGGAGGCGGGGTCGAGCTTCTGATCGATCGACTCGATCGTACACGCAACCTGTGCGGTGTGCGCGTGGAAGACCGGCGTGTAACCAGCGGTGATGACGCTTGGGTGCTGCATCACGACGAGCTGGGCCGTGAAGGTCTCGGCGACCTTTGGCGGGTCGTCGGCGGGACCACAGACGTCACCGCGACGGATGTCGTCCTTGCCGATCCCACGGACATTGAATCCGACGTTGTCGCCGGGGCCGGCCTGCGGGACCTCTTCGTGGTGCATCTCGACTGTCTTGACCTCGCCGCCGACGTCCGACGGCTGGAAGGAGACGTTGTCACCGGGGCTCATCGTCCCAGTCTCGATTCGTCCGACAGGGACGGTCCCAATACCGGAGATCGTGTAGACGTCCTGAATCGGCAGCCGAAGCGGCGCGTCCGTCGGCGGCTCGACCTCTGGCAGGTCATTGAGTGCTTCCAAGAGAGTTGGGCCGTCGTACCAGCCCGTGCTCTCGGATGCTTCGGAGATGTTGTCGCCCTCGAATGCCGAGATCGGGATGAAGGTGGTCTCGTCGCTAAACCGAACCTGCTTGAGGAGCTGGTTGACCTCCTCTTTGACGTCTTCGAAGGTGTCCTCGCTGTAGTCGACGAGGTCCATCTTGTTGACGCCGATGATGAGTTCGTTGATTCCGAGCGTCCGTGCCAGGAACACGTGCTCGCGGGTCTGCGGCGCGACACCGTCGTCTGCGGCGACGACGAGGACCGCGTTGTCTGCCTGGGAGGCGCCCGTGATCATGTTCTTCACGAAGTCACGGTGGCCCGGACAGTCGACGATCGTGAAGTAGTATGTATCCGTGTCGAATTCCTGGTGGGCGATGTCGATCGTGACACCGCGCTCTCGCTCTTCCGCCAGGTTGTCCATCACGTACGCGAACTCGAAGCCGCCTTTGCCCTTCTCTTCGGCTTCTTCGCGGTGCTGTTCAATTACGTGCTCGGGGACCGATCCTGTCTCGAAGAGGAGTCGGCCCACGAGCGTACTCTTGCCGTGGTCAACGTGGCCGATAATGGCCAAGTTCTGGTGTGGTTTGTCACTCATGGTATGTCACGCGCTAAGGCGCTCTGTGGGGATCTTTCGGCTGTTTACCCTAAAACCATTTCGATACGACCCCTCGATCACCCGCTCGCCGTCTTGCGGTTTGTGGACTGTTGTCGCATGCGGGGGTGACACACGACGCGGAGTCTGTTCTGACCGCGATTCGAGACAGTGACAACACCGCAACCCAACCTCGTGAAGTACCTCGGGGTCAAGCCCCGAGGTTTCACCGTCTTGGGTTTGCACCGCACCCGCAGGCGAATTTAATTCCTCCCGACCTTCTCCGGTTGGAGTCGGCTGGAATTAACACTCGAACACGCCGATGTGTCCGTGGGAGTCGGTCGCTCCACCACGACCCGACAACTCCCGTCTCACGCCCAATGGACGGTTTTGAGAGGAGTCGCAATTCCAAACCAACGACCAGCAAAGAACTAGAGGTCATCTAGTTCATACTTTGAGATGTTTGTTTCTGGTCGTTGTCAGTGTATTATAGCTCGAATCTCTTAAATTGTTTAATATTGTGACGGCATTCACTCTCGGGGTCAAGCCCCGAGGCACTCTGCCTGCTTTCTCTGTAGACTCAAAACAGCCGACCGACGTCAGAAAGCACCGCCGTTGCGGTTTCTGGACCGCCCGCACCGCGACCGCTGATGTTCAGCTGTCCGGCGTGTTCGGTTTCAAGTTGGACGATATTTTGGGTTCCACTCACCGCGAGCGTCCCGTTTTCGGGGATCAGCCGCGGCCCGACACGGACTGCCCCCGGAGAAGCTTCACCAACAAGCCGGACAGTCCGGCCGGACTCCGCGGCCAACTCAAGCGCGCTGCCGGGGACGTTCGTGATCCCCTCGACAGTCGCATCCGAGAGCGTGAACTCCCGATCGCCCTGGCCCAACACGTTCGCCAGGATAACACACTTGAGCGCGGCGTCTGTCCCTTCGACGTCGAAGGTCGGATCAGCTTCCGCGACGCCCAGATCCTGGGCTTCCGCGAGGACGTGCTCATAATCGAGTCCCTCTGCGGCCATCCGGGTGAGAATGAAGTTCGCGGTTCCGTTGAGCACACCGCGTGCGGCCGTGATATTCGTCGCACCAACGTCTTCGATCGTCGAGAGCGCCGGAATCGCGCCCCCGACTGTCGCTTCAAACCGAATATCGCCCTCACTGGCATCGACGAGATCCATGAGGTCACCGTAGCGCTCTGCGACAGGGCCTTTATTTGCCAACACGGCGTGACGATCGCGTTCGAGCGCCGCCTCGACGTGTGAAAACCCGGGTTCGGCGTCCCCGAGCGTTGTCGGTGTCGCCTCGATGAGAACGTCGTATGCTGCGTCCAACGCCGCCTCAGGCGTCTCATTCCCAACGCTCCCTGTTTCATCTTTCCGGTCGAGCACAGCCTCGGCGTCAAGCCCCTCACTGTCGATCGCCGCACTCGAAGAATCAGCGACTGCGGTCACCGAGTAGCCGTACTCACCGGCAAGTTCGACGACCGAGCGCCCGACTGCGCCAGCGCCAATCACCGCGAGCCGACCGGTCATCGGCTCCCCTCCGTGAGCGGTTCAACCACGTGCAGGTCTTTCCCGTCAGCGATCGACCGAAGCGTCGACAGCGTCTCTTCGGTGGTTCCCGATCGAGCGGCCAACCGTAACAGCGCGCTCGAGGCCTCCTCGGTCCCCTTCGGGGCAGACAACGAGAGGTCTTTCAGCGACGCGTTCGCGCAGGCTTCGATCTTTTGTAAAGTATCCGAGAGATCGGTGTCGACGAGATGGCCGACGAGCAACACTGTGAGCTCCTCGTCGTACCGCTCGGTCCCTGCCTGGATCACGTTCACGCCCTCCCCACGCAGGGCATCGACGATCGTCTCGAACTGGTGGGGCGCACACGAGAAGTCGATCTCAACCGGAATGTGTCCCCGTGGGGTGAGGTTCCCCCGTTCGTGGTAGATCGACATGAGGTTCCCACCGTTCTCGGAGATGGGTTTGAGTGCTCGTAGCAGTTCACCCGGCTCGTCGACGAGTTCGAGGCGAACGGTGTGGGTCTGAGTCTCGGTTCGATCCGTCGCGGTCATCGGTGTCCCTCCGTTGGCAATCGCGGCGGTGTTGTGGATCCCGACGCGTCGCGTGAGAGCTCCGGCTCGATACGTCGGGTGGCGGGTCGTAGCTGCCTCCACATGTACTATGGATGTATATTTCCGTTGGCTATAAGACTTCGTCGAAGGCGAATCGTGTTAAAAAATGCGACACCAATTGGCAGGCAGGGCCAACGCACCGATCGATCGCTGTGAGTGCGGGCGCTCAGATGTAGTCGACCGACGGCGGCAGCTCGAGCTTCATGCCCTTGCGCTCTCTGATTTCGGTGATCTTGTCAATCTGGAGGTTATCGGACATGACACGGAATCCGGCGTTCTCGGTGTTCCAGGACGCACGGCCCTCAGTCGCAGAGCGGACGTCTGAGGAGAACCCGATCATCTCTTCGACCGGGGCGATTCCTTCGATCACCATCAAATCACCCTCCTGGTACATGTCGTCGACGCGACCGCGTCGACCCTGAATCTCGCCAGAGGCCGATCCCATGTACTCGGACGGAACGTCGATCCGGACGTTCTGAATCGGCTCGAGCAGCTTGATCTTCGCGTCGATGAGCGATCGGTGCACGGCGTCTCGAACCGCGGGGATCACCTGTGCGGGCCCACGGTGGATCGTGTCCTCGTGCAGCCGAGCGTCGTGCAGCCGAAGCAACGCACCCTGGACCGGCTCGGCGGCCAACGGGCCGTTGTCGAGGGCTTCTTCGAGTCCCTCGATGACGAGTTCCATCGTCTCGTTGAGGTGCTGAATCCCCTTCGTGTCGTCGATGAGAATGTTCGTCTTGAACATGTGCTCGACATTCTGGGAGGTGTCTTTGTCCATGCCGGCCTCCTGGAGCGCTTCACGTCGTTCGAGTTCGGGCATGTCCATCGAGACGTTCCCGAGTTTGATCTCGTCGACGATATCCTGGCTCAGCGGCTCCGCCGTGATGTAGAACTTGTTGTGGCGGTTTGGCGAGACACCCTCGACCTCGCGGGACTGCTGTTGAGGTTGTTCGCGGTAGACGACGATCGGTTCGCCGGTGTGGACCGGAATGCCCTGGTTGTCACGGATTCGCTGGGTGATGACCTCCAGGTGGAGCTCGCCCTGTCCGCTGATCAGGTGCTCGCCGGTATCCTCGTTGATCTCGATCCGGATCGTTGGATCCTCCTTTGCGACCTGCTGGAGAATCTCGATGAGCTTCGGCAGGTCGTCCATCTTCGTCGCCTCGACGCTTTTGGTGATGACCGGCTCGGAGATGTGCTCGATCGACTCGAACGGCGTCATCTCCACGGATGAGACCGTCGAGCCGGCGATCGCGTCTCGCAGCCCGGTCACTGCGGCGATGTTACCGGCGGGAACGCGCTCGACCTCCTCGCGCTCACCGCCCATGAAGATCCCAACCGACTGGACGCGGTTTTTGCCTGCGGTCCCAGAGACGTACAGCTCCTGGCCTTTCTCGATCGTGCCCGAAAAGAGCCGCCCGGTCGCGATTTCGCCGGCGTGAGGGTCCATTGAGATATCTGTTGACATAAAGACGACTTCTCCGTCATCGTCGACGAGCCGCATCGATTCGGCCAACTCGCTTTCGCTGTCGCCGCGCCAGATCGTTGGGATCCGGCGTGGCTGAGCGTCGAGCGGATTCGGGAAATGCTCGGCGACCATGTCGAGGACGACGTCCGACAGCGGCGTCGCCTCGTGGAGCTCCTGGCGCTGGTCATTTTGTTCCATCTCGATGACTTCGCCGAAGGAGATCCCGGTCTCTTGCATCGACGGCATCGAGACGCCCCACTTGTACAGGGCGGACCCGAAGGCGACGGTGCCGTCTTCGACGGAGACCGTCCAGTCGTAGTCTTTCTCCTCTGTCATCCCGCGGATGAGCTCATTCACGTCGCGGATGACGTCGAGGAGCCGCTGTTGCATCTCTTCGGGACCCTCTTGGAGTTCGTTGATGAGTCGATCGACCTTGTTGATGAACAGTGCCGGCTTGACACCTTCCCGAAGTGCCTGTCGAACGACAGTCTCGGTCTGTGGCATCGCGCCCTCGACAGCGTCAACAACAACAAGTGCCCCGTCGACCGCCCGCATTGCGCGAGTCACGTCACCGCCGAAGTCAACGTGACCCGGCGTGTCGATGAGGTTGATAAGGTGGTTTGTGTCCTCCCACTCGTGGGTCATCGACACATTCGCTGCGTCGATCGTGATCCCACGCTCTTGTTCGTCCTCTTTCGTATCCATCGCGAGCTGTTGACCCGCGGTGTCGTCCGAAATCATGCCCGCCCCGGCGAGGAGGTTGTCCGAAAGCGTCGTTTTGCCGTGGTCGACGTGAGCAGCGATGGCAATGTTCCGGATATTCTCCGGGTTGTCCATCAGCTTCTCACACTCTTGTACAATCTTCTTTCGTCGGCCCATTATACAGTCCTTTACCGGCAGGAGGGTCAAAAGGATAGTGTTTCTCCGTTCTTTGATTCGGCCGAATACGCGGGATACACCCGGATTTCTCCCAGATATGTGTGCAACAAGGTCGCACACGATCGCACTCCATTCCCCGACACGTTGCCGCAAGCTGGTCTCACGGAAGAATAATACGTCCACAATCCATGATACTAATACACATGGATGTCCGAGTGTTGGGGCAGGTGCCGCCAGATCCGTTTCTCAGTGCGGCGGACCTGCTTACTACAGAACGCGATCTACAACTTCCAGTGCACGTCCGTATCCGAGAGGATCCCGACGTCCGCACGTGGGCAGCTCACTACCCCGATCGGCACGTCCTGAATATCTCCAGACAGGCCGCAACGAGCGTCATGGCGCGTGAACTCGCCTTACACGAGTACGCCCACATGGCCCGTTACGAGGAGGAACACCCCTCCCACATCCAATCGGTGGAAGAGGCGCTGTTTTTGGGATTGACTGGCGAGTCGATCGAACGCCGCAAACTTACCCACTGCTACCAGATCGCAAACCATATGAAAGACATCTACGCTGACGACATCACCCTCTCGCTTGCGCCAGCAACGAAGCTCGTCTGCTTCCTCGAATCGCAGCTCGCCGCCGCTGTCGCTGACCGACCACGTCCGGGACCACGTCCAGATTCGACGCCAGAAACGCCGGGATCAGATCCCGAAATCACCGCCGTCAATGCCGCATTCGCGCTTGCGCTCGTCGAGCGCCACAGCGTCGTCGATCGCTCCCACCGGCTGTACGACCTCGCTCACGCTGCCGCTGACGACGCGCCATCCGTTGATGTCTCGGCGTTCAAACGACGGTTCCGATCGCTCGGTGACGACCCGACAGAAAGCGAGTACCGGAAGTCGCTCGTAGATGTGACCCGCGAGTACGCGACTGGCGTCGCTGCTGACTGATCGGAGCAAAAAGACAAAAAGACAAAGAGAATAGAATCTGCGACGTTAGCGGGCTGCAGCGGCAACGCGCTCGCGCTCTTCCCTCTGGGCGATCGCGTACGCCTGCACGTCGTAGTCTGCCGCGCCAATGATCTGTTGAGCCAGCGCGTCGCTCGCGCTCGTCGTTGTTTTGTAGCTCGCACTCGCGGTTCCGTCCGCGAGGAACTTCAGCGCCTGGTCGACGCGACGCTGGGGGGCCACGTCGACTGCCTTCGGCACCGAGATTCCACCGTATTTCAGCCGAACGGTCTCCTCTCGCGGTGCGGCGTTTTCGACCGCCCGAACGAGCACTTGGACAGGGTTCTCTTCGGTCCGCTCGTGGACCGTCTCGAAAGCGTCGTGGACGATTCCGACGGCCTTCTGTTTCTTCCCGGAGTTATCCTCGCTTTGCATCAGCCGGTTGATAAGCCGCTCGACGACCGAGATCTCGGACTTCTCGAACTGCTTGTTGGCGTGTCGGCCCATCGTGTGTGCGATCGGCGTCACGTTCAGGTACCGTTTGGTGCTCGGATCCGTGTACTCGATCTCTGAGACGTCCCAGACGTCGAATAACAGTGCGTTCGAGGAGGCGGTCTCCTCGGATTCTTCGTCGGCTTCGGGTTCTGGCTCGGGAGCTTCGCTTTCTGCCATCTTATCTCACCGGCTTCTCGGCGTTCCCACGGACGAGTTCGATCATCGAGACACCGTTGACTTTCTCGACCTTATAGTTCACTCCCGAGAGGTCGCCCATTGCGCGACCCTTCGCGCCGCCGATCCCGGCGATCGTCACTTCGTCGTGTTCGTCGATGAAGCTAATCGCGCCGTCACCGGGACAGAACGCGGTGACCTGCTTGCCGTTTTTGATCAGCTGGACCCGAACGCACTTTCGAATCGCCGAGTTGGGCTGTTTCGCCTCGATACCGACTTTTTCGAGGACGATACCGCGGCCCTGTGGTGCACCTTCGAGGGGATCTGACTTCTTTTTGAGCCCACGCTCTCGGCGAGCGTACTCCGAATCTGACCACCGACGCTTCTGGCGGTCCTGTTTGAGCTTACGGGCGGCGTATTTGCCGTTTGCCATAGTACCTACGCGTTTCCGACCGAGCTACTTAAGCCTCCCTTTTTGAATCCACCAAAACGTGTCGAGATCGCTTCTTAGGGTGCGCTACGGCGATCTGAGTCCGTTTCGGTAACACAAGAATTCCGCGTGGACCGATCGAGTGCCGACAAGAGCCGCGTTCGAGACCAGAAACGTCGTCGTTTCAGCTCACAGGTCTGTTGTGCGCGCGTTCTCAATCGCGTCGTGGTTCACGTTAGCTGAATGTCGTCGATATCGTAGTGACGTCGTGCGAGTCGCCGTGCAGTTTCGATATTACGCCCGTCTCGACCGATCGCAACGCCCCGATCGGCCTCTGGAACCTCAACGAACGCGACGTTCCCGTTCTGTTCTGAGATCGTCATGCCGCGAACCGCGGCGGGTGCGAGCGCGCTCTCGATGAACGCCTCGCGGGTGTCCGCGTCTTCGACGAGTTCGATCGAGCGACTGACCTTCCGCTCGAAGCGTTTGACGGTCTTGCCGCCGGGACCGATCGCGTCGGCCATCTCGCCGGCAGGGATCACGAACACGAGTCGATCGCTCTCGACGAGACAATCACGGGGGCTGACGCCGGTCTCTTGATCGAACAGCCCGATGAACCGCATCGCCTCGTCCGAAAGCGTGACTCGCATCAGTCGTCTGCAGGCTTGCCGCCGTCGGTGCTGATCGAGCCCATCCGGAGCTTCACGTCGCCAGTCCCGATCGACACCGGCTTGCCGACGATCACATTCTCGATGACGCCGTCGAGTCTGTCGGCCTTGCCGTGGATCGCCGCCGACAGGAGGTGGTTCACCGTCACCTCGAACGCCGCCCGCGCGAGCACCGAATCCTTCGATCCGGAGATGCCGTGACGACCGATCGACTCGATCGTCCCGCGGTTGGTCATGATATCTGCGACGAGCATCATGTGTCTGACGTTCACGTCGTCAAGCCCCTGCTCTTCGAGCGTGTTGACAGTCTCGTTAATAATGGCTTCGCGGGCTGCCTCGATTCCGAGATTCTTGTGGATCTCGTGGATGTTGTTACACGTCGTCCGGGAGGCGTCGACGCCCTCGATCGCGAGCACGTCGCCGAACGCCGATCCCTCGGTGTACAGCACGAACTCTTCTGTGCCGTCGTCGAGTTGCTCTTTGCGGATCACGACGCGCGTGACCTCCTCGATGCCTTTGAACACGACATCTCGGAGCTGTTCGACGAGCTGGAGGAGTTCGCGGTAGCTCGGCTCGCTCGGGCCGAACTCGATTGCCGTCCCGCTGCGACGAGTGTCTACCCCAAGTGCATCCTCGATCGTCTCGGCGATCTCGGACGCAACAACGCCCGCATCGTCAACTGTCGGCCACCGCTCAAGAAGGGTGTCCTCGTTGAGATCGACCCGAACGACCATATCGGCGACGTTCGTCGAGACGTCACCCAGCGCGAGAATTTTCGTCGATTCAATCGACCAGACGACCTCGTGAGCCCGCTCGCGATCGATCGCGTACTCGTCTTCGAGGTAGACGGTCATCATCGGCGTGTCCGGCGTCTTCCGCGCGTCGACCAACTCAATGAGCCGCGGTAGGCCCTGGGTCACGTCGATCTCGGCGACACCCGCGTAGTGGAAGGTGTTCATCGTATTGTGTGTGACAACACCCTGGGCAGTCGTGAATGTCTCTAAGCCCTCGACGGAGAAGTCGTAGACGTACGGGTGGTCACTCTCGACGCGATCGATCGATTCGATGCGCTCCCAGACAACATCTCCAGCGATCGCTTGTTCGATGGCATCCATCGCATCTAATCCATCTACGGCTTCCTCACTCTCAACGCGATCGGCGAGCCGCTCAAGTCTTCGGCGACCAATGCGCTGGCGCTTCGTGGCGCTGTTGATCTGTCTCTTGGGGATTCCAGCTGCGTCTGCAACTTCTCGTAAGACGTTTCCGAAGTTCGGTATCTGGTCCGTGCTGTCCGCAGCATCTGGATCAACGGACTCTACAAGTACTCTTAGTTGGTCGCCACGGTCACCAACTACTGGCACGTGTTCAGCAAACGTCGGAGCGTACTTTTTCGGGATACGCAGTGTCGTCGAATTATCCTGTGAGCCGAGGGTTGCGTACACATCAAACCGTGCAAGGAGTAAGGAGATCCCGTGAATCAACTGTTCAGACGTCGAACTCGCCCGAATTGCACTTTTTGATATATTTCCATCTCCACCGAAGTACCCTGCGAGCAGGCCAGAAACGAACTCATCTGTTGCTCCAAATGCAACTGACGGGACGACTTTCTGCCCGTCTTTTGTCGCGATCGAACGAAGGACGTCCGCGAGCACAGTCCCGTTGAGCCGAATATCGTATCCGGTCGAGAATCCGCTTGTGTTCTCGTACTCGTTCCGACTCAGGTCGAACCGATCGCCAAATGCTCGAATTCGGTCCTGATATTCGGGATCGATGTTGGAGATCGACGTATAGTACTCTGTACAGTTCCCCTCCGCGAGCCAAGCACCAACAAAGAATCCAGTCTCTTCATCAAGCGGGAAGGACTGTGGAAGACCAACTGTGCCTCCTTTCGGATACACGTAATCCGTCTTCAGTGTACCCTCAGACAGTGCCTGACGCTTATTTCGAAGTTGGTCGGATCCACCAGGAACAGCGTCGACACCGCCGTCTGTCAGTGTGGACGTAAACCAGTACGAATCACTTGGGAGGGCCGATCGGAGATCGATCTCTGTTGTCGGTTCAGTAGTATCGTAGGATCCAATAACAGGCAACCAATCACCAGCATTGAGATCGTCACCGGAAACTGGAACGACCCGATTCTCCTCACGGGTAACAAACGAGTGCGACTTGGTCGCTCTAATCGTCCGACCCGACTCGAGGCCGATTTCGAGTAATTCGTCTGGTGTTTCGTGTCGGCTCACTTCTTCGACTGGTTTCCAGTCGGTCTTTTCATCCTCGCGGAGACTCAGAACTTCTACACCAGTTGGTGCGAGACCGACCTCGTGATCTTCGATCGATCGGGTCTCTGTTCCTGCCAGAATTCCGTCGACAAATGGGCCAATTTCAGTAACAGCTGTATCCCCGTTTTGCCGGACGATTACCTTCTCGTCGTACGGAATCGACATCTGCGTTCCGGGTTCACCGATCGACTGCGCCGACACCGTTCCGACCGGATCGAGTGCGTCGACCCGCGTATCGTTGTACTGTGAGGACACCGCCCGCGCGATCTCGTCGGCTTGCTCTGTCGTGACACCGCCGCGTTCGTCGATGACCTCGTAGACGCGATCTTTCAGCCGTCGCGGCAGGTCAGCATCTTCGACGATCGCTTCAATGTCGGCAGTGACGTATTCGTACTCAGTCATCGGATTCCACCTCCTCGTAGCCGCGCGGCTCAGCATACTCTGAGAGGTTCGTCGGCGGCTCCTGGCGGCCGAGGAATGCCTCCTTTTCCGCGTCGGAGTCGAACTCCGCCTCGACGATCCGATCGGCGATCCCCTCGACGTCGATCTCGTGATCGGCCGACGAAGACACCCGAACCGGCGAGGTGCCGTCCTCACCGTACTCGAACTGGACAACCGTCCCGGAGGTGTCCCGGACGGTGCCGTCGTACTGTGCTTCCAGTTCCGACAGCGCGTTGATGAGCCGCCGCTGGAGGTACCCGGACTTCGAGGTCCGGACCGCCGTGTCGACAAGCCCCTCGCGGCCACCCATCGCGTGGAAGAAGAACTCCCGCGGCGTCAACCCGCCACGATAGGAATTCTCCACGAAGCCGTGTGCCTCCGCGGAGAGATCGTCCGCCTGGTAGTGTGCGAGGGTCCGATCCTCGTACCCACGGTTGATTCGCTCGCCGCGAACCGCCTGCTGGCCGACACAGCCAGCCATCTGCGTGAGGTTCAACATCGACCCACGCGCGCCCGATCGGGCCATCACGACCGCTGGGTTGTCCTCGGTGAAGTGGTCTTCCGCGATCTCGCCGGCGGAGTCACGAGCCTTTCCGAGCGTCTGCATGATCTTCATCTCCAGCGTCTCATCGACCGTTCGTCCCGGCAGCGATTCGAGTTCGCCGTTGCGGTACGTCTCGATGAGCCCCTCGATCCGTTCGTAAGCGTTCGCGATCGCTTCGTCGACCTGTTCGTCGGCCGCCGGCGGAATCGACTCGTCGTCGATCCCGATCGAGAACCCAAAGTGCATGATCGCACGCATCGCGAGCGAGGCGATCTCGTTGACAAAGATCCGGGCCCGTCGCTCCGAGTAGTTCTTGACGAGTGTGTCGACGATCTCACCGCCGAACGCGCCGACGGCGTCCTCGTCGATCGTCCCTGAGACGAGCGTGCCGTTCTCGATGAGCACTGTATCGCCCGCCGAGGAGGTGAACTCGAGGTGAAGATCCTCCGGCAACAGGAGCGAAAAGATCGTCCGTCCCGTCCAGTAGGGTTCGCCCACCTCGTCGGTGCCGTCAGCGCCAGGCAGTTCGTCGACTCGGGTTGCCCGAAGCAAGTCAAGCGCCTGCGTCTCGGAGAACTCGGGGTTCTCGTGGGTCAACAGATACGTTCCCGAAATGTGGTCCTGGATTGCCCCAATAATGTTCTCGCCGAATCGCGGGCTAAGGATCTGCTCTTGAACGCGCATGAGCACGCGTGCCTCCGCGCGGGCCTCCTCAGTCTGCAGGGCGTGGAGGTTCATCTCGTCGCCGTCGAAGTCAGCGTTGTACGGCGGACAGACGACGGTGTTGAGCCGGAACGTCTTGTACGGCATCACGACGACCTCGTGGGCCATGATACTCATCCGGTGCAGCGACGGCTGGCGGTTGAAGATCACAATATCTCCGTCGACCAGGTGGCGGTTGACCTCCCAGCCGGCTTCGACTTTCGTCGCCAGCTCTTCACAGTTCTTTTGAGTGACCTTCAGGCGACGGCCATCAGGACGTTTGACATAGTTCGATCCCGGGTGCCGGTCGGGACCGTTGCTAACGTACTGTCTGGCCTCCTCGATATTCCGATCGGTGACGTTGATCGTGATCGTCATCTCCGTAGCGACACGGTCTGGAATCCCGACCTCGTTGAGACTCAACGTCGGGTCCGGACTGATTACAGTCCGCGCGGAGAAGTTGACGCGTTTCCCCGACAGCGAGCCGCGGAACCGGCCTTCCTTGCCTTTCAAGCGCTGGCTGAGGGTCTTTAGCGGCCGACCCGATCGGTGACGCGCGGGCGGTGTACCCGAAATCTCGTTGTCGATGAACGTCGTGACGTGGTACTGCAACAGCTCCCAGAGGTCCTCGATAATCAGTTGCGGCGCACCGGCCTCGCGGTTCTCCATGAATCGCTGATTGATCCGAATGATATCGACCAGTTTGTGCGTCAGGTCGTCCTCGGATCGCTGGCCGTTGTCGAGGGTGATCGATGGCCGTGTCGTCACCGGTGGGACCGGCAAGACGGTGAGAATAATCCACTCTGGACGCGATTTCTCTGAATCGATCCCGAGAACCTCGATGTCCTCATCAGGGATGTCTTCGAACCAATCGCGAATGTCCGAGGGCATGAGCTTGTTCATGTCCTCTTCAGTCAGATCAATCCCGAGCGCCTTCTCGAGAGAGCGACGATCTTCCTTTCGTGGCCGGAACTCGCCGGCGAGGATCTCGTTGACCCGTTGCAAGGAGAGATCAGCCTCCTCAGCCAGCTCTTGGGGAGCCATCCCAACGTCGTCCTCGTCGTCGGGATCGGGCTGCATCGCCTCGGCGATCAGCTCGGAGTACTCGCCTGAGAGGACGTTCTGGACTTCGTAGTAAGTCGTCGGCTTCTCGTGTTTGATGTCCGCCTGCGGCTCGCCACAGTTCGGACACGTCGAAGACTTCCGCGCCTGTCGGACGGCAGCTTTCAGCACGTCGTCGGGGTCTTCGTTGATTTCTTCAGCACGGATGAGCCGATCGCGGAACTCTTCTTTGGCCTCCTCGGACATCGTGAGCCGCCCGCAGTTGCGACACGTCGCCCGCAGTAGCCGGCGAATGAGTTTCGTGAATCCGACGTGGATAACGGGTGCGGCCAGCTCGATGTGGCCGAAGTGCCCGTTACACGAGCCTGAATGTCGCCCGCACGTCCGACACTCCAAGCCGGGGTCGATAACACCCAGCCGCGGGTCCATGAGGCCCATGTCGATCGGATAACCGTCGTCGTCGTAGGTATCCGCGGTAATGACCTTCGTCGCGGACATGTCTCGATACGTCTCGGGGTCCATCAGCCCGAAGCTGATCCCGCCGATTTCTTTTGGTGATTGCATTGACATATGTGGGTTCCTCCAGTTAGACCGCGTCCACGAGTTCGAGTGTCGGTCGAATCCCGAGTGCCTTCATCTCGTCCAACAGCAGCTTGAACGCGTAGCTGACCTCGATCTTGTGGATGTTGTCCTCGTCGCCGGTCACGGGGTCGTAGATCCGGCGCTGCTCTCTGTCCTCGACGGCGACCATACCAGTATCTGCAGAGATGTACACTTCCTCGCGGTCAGAGGAGTCCAGCAGCCGCTCTTTCAGCGCCATCGCCGCACCGTGGCCGATCAACACCTCCCGCTCCATCTCGCCCACACGGAGGCCACCCTCGCGGGCTCGGCCTTCGGTCGGCTGTCGCGTCAGGACCTGCACCGGCCCGCGCGATCGCGCGTGGAGCTTGTTCGAGACCATGTGGTACAGCTTGTGGTAGAAAATGATCCCCACAAAAATCTCGGCCTCGATCTTCTCGCCGGTCACACCCGAGTACATGATCTCCTTGCCAGAGGATTTGTACCCGTGTTCTTCGAGTGCGCCGCGAAGCTCATCCTCGTTTTCGCCCTGGAACGGCGTCCCGTCGACACGCCGACCTTCGAGTGCGCCGACCTTCCCACCGAGCATCTCCAACACGTGGCCGACCGTCATCCGCGACGGCAGGGCGTGGGGATTGATGACCAAGTCGGGAACGACGCCGTCTTCGGTAAACGGCATGTCCTCCTGTGGTGCAAGGTGACCGACAACGCCCTTTTGACCGTGTCGGGACGCGAACTTGTCGCCCAGCTCTGGAATCCGCTCGTCGCGGACCTTCACTTTCGAGAGCTTCGAACCGTCCTCGCCCTCCATGAGCGTCACTGTGTCGACGACGCCGTCTTCGCCCGATCGCATCGTCACGGACGTCTCCCGGCGCTTCTGCGGAGAGAGCCCGCCCATGTCGTCTGGTTCTTCGAGGAACCGCGGCGGACTCGTCTTTCCGAGCAGCACGGAGTTCTCGTCAACGACCGTCTCGGGGTTTACGAGCCCATCTTCATCGAGATGCGTGTACGCGTCTTCGCCGCGCGCGCCGCGAACGTCTTGATCCGGGATCTCGAATCGGTCTTCCTGACCGCCCGGATAGCGTCGTTCTTCGCCCTCGTAGGTTCGGAAGAAGTGCGATCGCGCGAGCGCACGCTCCACGGAGCCTTTGTTCATGACGAGCGCATCCTCGATGTTGAACCCCTCGTAGGACATGACTGCGACGGTAAAGTTCTGTGCGGCCGGGCGCTCGTCGAAGTTGATCTGTTCTGTCGTCTGCGTTTTGACCATCGCCAGCTGCGGGTAGTGCATGAGATGCTGACGGGTATCCGGACGGATCCGGTAGTTTGCCGACGGCAGCCCGAGTGACTGCTTCATCATCCCTGCACCCATCGTAATCCGCGGCGAGGCGTTGTGCTCGGGGTATGGAATCATCCCTGCGCCGATCCCGAAGATCAGCTGTGGGTCAATCTCGAGGTGCGTGTGGTCGTCGGTGAGTTCGTCCTCGTCGACGCCTACGTAGATGTCCTCTTCTTCTTCGGCGTCGATGAACTCGACATAGCCGCGATCGACGAGATCCTCGAACGACAGTTCGTCGGCCTCGACCGCTGCGATCTCCTCGTCGCCGAGGAGCGGCTCGCCGTTCTCGACGACGATCAGCGGGCGACGTGCCCGCCCCGCGTCAGCGTTGACAATGACCTCACGGGTGCGCTCTTTCACTGAGACGTTGACCATCTCGGAGACGTCTCCGCGCCGTCGGGCCTCTCGAATCTGGTTTGCGAGCTGTTCGGGGTCAGGGTGTGTCCCAACCAAGCTACCGTTAACGTATACTTTCGCTTCTCGTGCTTGCGCCATGTGTTAGTCGTCCGCCGGTGTCGTTCGGTTCACGCCTTCGATGCCGGGAATCCCCTCGACACCCATCGACGCGAGCTCTCGTTTGAGCGCCTGTTCGTCCTCGATATTCTGGCTCAGTTCCATCGCCTGCGCGAAGTTCTTCACCAGTCCACAGTTCGGTCCTTCGGGCGTCTCAGATGGACAGATCCGACCCCACTGTGTCGCGTGCAGGTCACGCGCCTCAAAGTGCGGTTGCGATCGCGACAGTGGCGATCGCAGCCGCCGAAGGTGGCTCAGTACGCCCATGTAGTCTGTTCGATCGACCAGCTGAGAGACTCCAGAGCGGCCGCCGACCCAGTTGCCCGTCGCGATCGGATGTTCGAGCCGCTCTGTCAGCACGTCCGAACGTACAACCGTATTGACCGTCAGCTGACGGTTCCGCATCGTTGCTCGTTCGAGCTGGTATTTGACGTCCCGAGAGAGCTTGTTCAGCGCCGTCCGGAACAGGTCCTTCATGAGATCGCCGGAGACCTTCAGGCGCTTGTTCGCGTAGTGGTCCTTGTCGTCGGATTCGCGGCGGTTGAGCGCGAGTTCGAAACACGCCTCGGCCATCCGACAGAGGTAAAACGACTTGTTGATCCGGACGTCTTCCTCTTCGACACCCTCTTCGTGGAGGTGTGGCAGGAGGTACCGATCGATCACGTAGTTTGCCCGCTTGAGCTGGTAGTTTTTGCCCTGTCCGGAGGCGACGCGCTTGCCGAGTTTCTCGATCGCCTCCTCTTCGGTCTGGACGTCGGCCTCCTCTAGGTTCTCCAGCATGAACTTCACGATCTCGGGGTCGTCCGAAACCCGGTGGACGATCTCCTCGTCGGATTCGAGCCCGAGCGCGCGAACGAGCGTGACGAAGTCGACACTGCCGGAGACCGAGGGGAACGAGACCTCAAGCAGCCCGCTTCGGTTCCGCTCGCAAAGCACCAGCGCGCGGTAGCCGCGGCGCTGGCTGAACGTTTTGGCGACCTGAATCTCGTCGCCGTACTTCGTGTCGTACTCCGCGAGAATCTTGTTCGGTGCGAGGTCCTCGCTCGTCATCAACACCCGCTCGGAGCCGTTGACGATGAAGTAGCCGCCGGGATCGACGGGATCTTCGCCGATCTCGATCAGCTCTTCGTCCGAGAAACCGGTGATGTTACAGTTGTCCGAGCCGACCATGATCGGCATCCGGCCGACCTTGGTCTCCGTCGAGTCGACGACGGTCTCGGGTTCCTCTTCGCCGCCGCGGATAATCGACATCTCCATGAACACCGGCGCAGCGTAGGTGATGTTGCGCAGGCGGGCCTCCTGTGGGTACAGGAGTTCTTCGGAGCCGTCGGCCTCTCGGACCCGGGGCGTCAGGATTCTGACGTCGCCGAGTTCGACGTAGACGGGCTCTTGGCCCTCTTTGTCGCCGATATCGGTGTCGATCGTCGCTTTCTCGTCGACGACCTCCTGCATGCCGCGGTTCAGGAAGTTGTTGAACGAGCGGAAGTGGTGTTCGGCGAGCCGATCGTCCGAGAAGAACTCTCGGGAGACGACGCGGCGATCCTGTCGGTTCATCGTACCACCAACCGATAGACGATCGCGGTGTCGGTGGTTCGTGAGTCCCGAACGATCTTGATCACATCGCCCGGTTCGGCCTCGTCGGGCAGCGCCGGATCGTTGCGTTTGATCTTCGGGAGATCGGTTCGTTTGATGTTGTACTCCTCGAGCACCTCCTCGACTTCCGAGTCATCGTCGAGCAGGATGTGTTCCGGTACTAGTTCGTGTTGGCTTACGTCTACCATGAGTGCGTTTGGCTGGGGGAAGAAACGGCTATCACGAGATACTACAGGTCCCTATTGGACCCGTCCATTTAATCTTTGTCAAGCGTCGCTGGGCAGCGGCGCTCTCGGACCACGGTGCGATCGTGATAGCTGTACTCACGTGGAGAGTTAATAAAAACCTTTGCGAACGGCTGGGTCGGGAGCGATCCGCACGCTGCCGTCGGATGGTAAGCCTTATTTGTACCTCCCGGATACGATAGGATGCGATAAGACAGCGTGCCCGGGTGGTGTAGTGGCCCATCATACAACCCTGTCACGGTTGTGACGCGGGTTCAAATCCCGCCTCGGGCGCTGTCTTTATTGCCCGGGTGGTGTAGTGGCCCATCATACAACCCTGTCACGGTTGTGACGCGGGTTCAAATCCCGCCTCGGGCGTTTTTCCGATCTCCACTCACACGAGCGGTCAGCACGCTGACCGTGAGTATCCTGTGATCGGAAATCGGTTTCTAAGGGATTTGAACCAGGGAGCGAGGCGCAAGCCGAGCGACCGAGGTTCAAATTTCGTCTCGAACATATTATATCAAGCATTGTCGAACGCAGCCCAGGAATACGGATATGGCGCTTCATCAATTCATGCAATTTTATATCAAGCATTGTCGAACGCAGCCAAGAGATCGATTTTTGACTGATTGGGCCCTGCATGAATTTACCGTGACGACGCTCCCGTCGACTGGAAACAGCAAAGATGTTGGCGATGAGACTGAAGCCAAAGCACTCACCACGTTGATCGAACTAGGATACAGCGTATCAGTCCCTTTCGGTGATAACGATCCGTACGACCTGATCGCTGACGATGGCGACCAATTATACCGAGTTCAGTGCAAGACCGCCTGGCAAAACAAAGAACACACTATCAGATTCAATACCCACTCACAGACCACTAAGAACGGAGACTACCACGAAAAGCCATATACCGGTCGTATCGACGTGTTTCTGGTTCGGTATCCACCGACAGAGACACTGTATTGGATTCCGATCGAGGAGGCAACTATTCAGAAGATCGACCACCCCGCAATCAATTGGGCGAGCGATTACGAATTGACTCATCCCAACGACGCGTAGCTGGGACCATCTGTCACGTCACGGCGAACGCCACGTACATCAAAAACGCGATCAAAAACGTGAACGCGATCAACAGCAACAACACCAACACAAACGCCGTTGTCGGGCGCTGAATGGTCGCGAGCACGATCCGCTCTTTGATCGACAGCTCCTCGAGGTCGATCGACTCAGGATCGATCGACTCATTCCCCTCTCCGTCGCTCTCCATCTCAGATTCAGGTTTAGGTTCAGGGTCTGCCCTGACACCCTCCTCGGCCCCGACAGATCCTTGACGTTCGGACACAGCAAACATACGCGTTGTGGGCATCTAACTGCTTTGATCGGCCGGTTACAGCCGATCGTCCCAGTCGATCCACTCGTGTTCCCAGCCGTGTTTTGCAAAATAGCCCTGTTCGGCAAACTCAGCGTCTTCGCGGTGCATCCGATTTCGTGGGCGGCTCTTCGATCGTTCGCTCGCGGCGAGCAGTGGTCGGAACTGTCCGGTGGCAAACTCCCCAACAGATCGGAGGCTGCCGTCAGCATTGGCCTCCATCGCGACGATCGGCTGCTCGCCGGCACCAGTCCCCTTCGGAAACACGATCCGTCCGCCGGGAGCCAGTTGCGATTGGAGCGCGGTCGGGGGACGGACCACCGCCGCCTCGATCAGGATGCGATCGAACGGCGCGTAGTGGGCGAGTCCGTTCGCCCCGTCCGCTCGATCGACGAGGACGCCATCGTAGCCGGCGTCTGCGAGGTTCGTTCGCGCGCGGTGGACGAGCGATCGATCTATGTCGATCGCGTGGACAGCGGTTTCGCCGGCCAGTTCGGCGGCGATTGCGGCGGTGTACCCCACGCCTGCACCGACGATGAGGACCGAACAGCCCTGCGTCAGCGACAGCGGTTCGAACAGCGCCGCAACCGTTCCGGGGGCGAGCACGCGGGTACCCGCAACCTCGCTGCTGCGGTTTTGGTACGGCGACTCAGGGACGAACGCCTCACGGGGGACCGATCGAAGCGCGGTCAACACCGCACCCGAGAGCGGTTGCTCCAGCCCGTATTCGAGGCTGTCGATCATGTCCTCCCGGAGGGTCGAACGATCCATTGGAGGCACTCAGCGATCGAGGCTAATCAACTGCACGCTCCCGAGCGCCCCGCGACGTGGTACCGTATCCGTCGCTACCACGCGGACCACGCGGTTGTCGTCTCGTCGCGCGCGTAGATCCGTTTGATGTCTTTCGCAAACACCATATCACCCTCGTGATCGAGTTTGTCAAATCGGTATCCCTCAACCTCTCTTCGGACGTAGATTCCCTCAATTTCGAACTCCTCCTCGCCGAAGGACTCGGTCTCGCCGATACGGAACTCGTAGTCACCAGGCACCTGGATCGTGAGACTCCGTGTTTGATCTCGGTTGCCGTCTTTTGGGTGCAGCGTCACGTTGACACTCACGTTGTCGACCACGCGAGTCCACACGGTGTTGACCTCGCTCATTGTCGCGTGCTCCGTCCGGCGATCGTCGCCGATCTCGATCGACGTCACCCGAACCTGGTGGATCGCCTCATCGGTATCGACAATGAACTCGTCGCCGGCCTCGATCGTCTCGTCCGGATCGGCCTCAAGTTGCGTGTGAAATGACTCCTCGCCCTGAGAGACGACGACGGCAACCTCGATGTCGGCCGTGGTCTCGATCTGTGTCTTGTGGACGTGGTGGCAGTCAATACACCTGACAGTCACTGTCCCACCCGGTTTGAGGACCTCGTGGATAACAGGTTCGTCCGGCGAACAGGCCGGACAGGCGACGGTAATCCGATCGCCGGCGTGAATCTCGCTCATGCGGCCGTCTATCCGGCGAACGCGTAAAAAAGCGCGCTTGTGCGGACTCTGTGCGTGCCGTTGTCTCGGTGGCGAGCTGATTATCTGTGTCTTGGTGTCACGGTGGCGAGCTGGTTATCTGTGTCTTGGTGTCACGGTGGCGAGCTGGTTATTCTGCTGGCGACGGTGACGGTAGCTCGATCGGCTCCCCGTCGGCGTACACCGTCGGGTCAGTCAAAATGCCGTCGAGGTGCAGCGGGGCGTCGGTGTCGCCGCCGATCCCAGCGTCATCGCCGATCGCGATGTGCACGGTACCGGCGGCTTTCTCGTCAAGTAACACAGACCCGACGAGGTCGGTCACACCGACGTTGGTCCCGATTCCCAACTCAGCGAGGTTGTACGCGTCCCGACCGACCGTCTCGGCGGCGGTTTCGATCTGTGATCGAACCTCGTCGTCGGACACCTCGGTCACGTAGCCGTCTTCGACCTCGAACGACAGCGTCTGGTCAGGATCGAGCCGGCCGTAGGGCATCATCGTCCCGTCGACGACATAGCGGCCCGTCGCTGTTTCGGGGCTAATGAAGACCTCGCCGGCCGGGAGGTTCGAGAAGTCACCGGGCTCGTGAACTAATCCAGTGTCAGAGAGCCACTCGCGATCGCCCGGCTCGAACGTGATATCGGTGCCCTGCGGAGACGTCACCCTGATCTCGGAGGCGTCGCCGATCGTCGCAAGGAGGTCAGCACACTCGGCGGCGATCGCCTCGTAGTCAGCGTCCAGCCCGGTTGTGAACACCGCCTCAGTAATTCCAGGGAGGGTCGATCCACGAGCCCCTGCGTCGGTTGCGTTCCCGCGAGCGCGGGTGTGGCTGAGACTCTTTGTCGTCGGTGCGAGAAAAGCATCGACCGCGGTCATCGCCGCGGCGACGGCAGCTGGCGGCTCCTCACCGTGTTGTGCTCCCGGGGGATACTGCATAATCGACACGTCGTCTGTCACGTCGGCCGCAGCCGCGTAGAGTGCAGTCCCGATCGTCTCCCGGGCGTCATCGGTCACGATCAAACACGACTCGTCAGTCGAGAGGTCTAGACACTGCTCGATCGCGGTGTTGACTGCAGAAGCAAGCGCCGACGGGATACCGTGGTCGTCCATGGCTCCTGATTTTGGGGCGATCGACATAGGGGTTCTCCTCGCTGGCCGCCCCGATCTGCCGAGCCAGGCCGCGGCGAACGGGACAATCCGTTACTCGCCGCGGAGTTAATTTCTCTTCAAAATCCTCGAAAGAATTATACCCTGGGCTACGGGAGAAGTAGATATGATACGCGTCGGCGTCAATGGGTACGGGACGATCGGTAAGCGCGTCGCCGATGCAATCGGTGCCCAGCCCGACATGACGCTCACCGGTGTTGCAAAGACCCAGCCAAACTACGAGGCCGAAGCGGCCGTCCGGAAGGGATACCCGCTCTATGCGGCGATTCCCGAACGATCCGATCGATTCGCTGAGGCGGGCATCGACCTCGCCGGCGAGGTCGAAGACTTGATCATCGCCAGCGACGTCATCGTCGACGCCACGCCCTCAGGGATTGGCGAGGCAAACTGCGAACTGTATCGGCAGTACGAGACGCCCGCAATTTTGCAGGGTGGCGAGGACGCCGACGCTGTTGACGCGAGTTTCGTCGCCCGCGCGAACTACGACGATGCGATCGACGCCGACGTGGTTCGGGTCGTCTCCTGTAACACAACCGGGCTGTCGCGTCTGCTCGCGCCGCTGCAAGAGACGTACGGCGTCGAGAAGGCGCGAGTGACGCTCATCCGCCGTGGCGGCGATCCAGGCCAGGTCGATCGCGGCCCGATCAACGACATTCTGCCCGACCCGATCACCGTCCCGTCCCACCACGGCCCGGACGTGAACACGATCTACCCAGACGTGAACATCGACACACTGGGCGTGAAGGTCCCAGCGACGCTTATGCACCTCCACAGCGTCAATATCACCCTCGAAAGTGAGCCGTCTGCAGCGGAGGTGCGCGAGCTTCTTTCTGCGGAGTCGCGGCTGTTTTTAGTGCCCCAAGAGGCCGGAATCGACGGCACCGGGAAGCTCAAAGAGTTCGCAATGGACACCGGGCGGCCGCGGGGAGACCTCTGGGAGAACTGCATCTGGGCGGACTCGATCTCCACTGACGGTCGTGACCTGTATCTCTTTCAGTCGATCCATCAGGAAGCTGATGTCGTCCCCGAAAACATCGACGCGATCCGTGCGATCACCGATCGAGAGAGCCAAGCCGATAGCATGGCAATCACTGACGATCGACTGGGCGTCGGGTTAGAGAGTCTCTTCGAGGGGATCCGACAGCGAGTTGTCCCGCACTCGGCGGACGATTAATTGGCGATACTTCGGATCTATTTTTCCGGGTGAATTGCTACGGGAGTTCGTGGTGTGTGACAGCGTCGAGTCCCGATCGATCGGTGTCGACGATCGCCACGTGGAACGCGTCGTCGGCAAACGACAGAGGTAATCCGCCGGGGTTCACGCGAACGGTTTCGCCGTGCTTCCAGGCTCCGTGTTCGTGGGAGTGACCGTGGAAGACGAAGTCGTAGTCGCCGCAGTCGGCGAGGGCGTTTGTCAGGGTTGGACTCGTCCCGTGATAGACGGCCACGGACGTCCCATCGAACGTTTCCGTGCCACACTCGCCCCAGAAGGTCCCGAACTCGTCGATCGTCGGGCCGATCGACTCCTCGCCGTCGTTGTTTCCGCGAACGCCGTAGACGTCGAAGGCGTCCGTGTTGAGCCGAGAAACGGCGAACGGTGCGATGAAATCCCCGCAGTGGATGACGACGTCGACGCCCGTCGTTTGGAAGGTCGAAACTGCCGCGTCGACCAGGTCGAGGTTGTCATGAGTATCCGAGACAATACCAAGTTTCATACGTCCGTATTCGGCGGCATCGTACATCAAAACTGGCTTCGTATCGATCGCATGCAAAGATATATTCCGATCGATGGTGTCGGTTTATGTACCAATGAAAGCAGTTGTGCTCGCCGCAGGAAAGGGGACGCGTCTCCGCCCCCTTACCGAGGACAAACCGAAAGGAATGGTCGAGGTAGCCGGCAAGCCGATCCTTACGCACTGTTTCGAACAGCTTGCCGAGCTCGGCGCAGACGAGTTCGTCGTTGTCGTGGGATACCTCAAAGAGAACATCATCGAACACTACGGCGACGAGTTCGAGGGCGTTCCGATCACGTACGCCCACCAGCGTGACCAGTCTGGGTTGGCGCACGCGTTACTCACCGTCGAGGAGTACATCGATGACGACTTCATGTTGATGCTCGGAGACAACATCTTCCAGGCCAACCTCGCGGACGTTGTCAAGCGTCAGGAAGAAGATCGCGCAGACGCGGCGTTCCTCGTCGAGGAAGTCGACTGGGAGGACGCGAGCCGCTACGGCGTCTGTGATACGAACAAGTACGGCGAGATCACCGACGTGATCGAAAAACCAGATGATCCGCCATCGAACCTCGTGATGACCGGCTTCTACACGTTTACGCCCGCGATCTTCCACGCATGTCACCTTGTCCAGCCGTCGAACCGCGGCGAATACGAGATCAGTGAGGCGATCGATCTGCTGATCCAATCAGGGCGGACGATCGACGCGATCCCGATCGACGGCTGGCGCCTCGACATCGGCTACCCAGAAGACCGCGACGAGGCCGAAGAGCGCCTGACCGACGCGGCGGCTGCTGAGTAACCGACATGCGAGTGTCAATCGTCGGCAGCGGCTACGTCGGCACGACGATCGCCGCATGTTTCGCCGACCTCGGCCACGAGGTAGTGAATATTGACATCGACGAGTCGATCGTCGAGCAACTCAACGCGGGGACGCCGCCGATCCACGAGCCAGGCCTTGCGGACCTCGTCAGCACTCACGCAGGCGATCGGCTTACGGCCTCGACAGACTACGAGGACCTGTTGGACACCGAGGTGACGTTCCTCGCGTTGCCGACGCCATCCAACGAGGACGGCAGCAACGACACGAGCATCATCGAGGCGGCCGCCGAAACCCTCGGCGCCACGCTCGCAGCCACGTCCGATCGCCACCTCGTCGTCGTCAAAAGCACTGTCGTCCCGGGGACCACAGAGACGGTCGTCGCACCGGCCGTCGAAGCCGGCGGGGACCTCACGCGCGGGGAGGACTTCGAGGTCGCAATGAACCCCGAATTCCTCCGAGAGGGCACTGCGGTCGAGGATTTCAGACATCCCGACAAAATCGTCTTCGGCACAGACACCGCGTTCGCGGGCGATCGGCTCAACGCGGTGTTCGACCCGCTCGTCGATGCCTCCAACGCTGATACCGCGGTCGTGGAGACGGGCATTCGAGAGGCGGAGATGATCAAGTACGCGAACAACGCGTTCCTCGCCTCGAAGGTGAGCCTCATCAACGAGCTCGGCAACATCTGCAAGGCCTACGACGTCGACAGCTACGAGGTCGCCGACGCAATCGGCTTGGACGATCGGATCGGCGCGCGGTTCCTCCGATCGGGGCTTGGTTGGGGCGGATCTTGCTTTTTGAAAGACGTCAGTGCGATCGCCGCGGCCGGCCGCGCAAAGGGGTACGACCCAGTCATGCTCGATGCGGCCGTGACAGTAAACGATCGACAACCGGTGCAGCTTCTCTCTCTCATGGATCGGCACGTCGACGTGGCGGGCGAGCGAGTCGCCGTCCTCGGGCTCTCATTTAAGCCGGGGACCGATGACATCCGGAACGCTCGATCGATTCCAGTCATCGAGGGACTGCTCGAACGCGACGCGACAGTCGTCGCCTACGATCCGGTTGCGAGCGATCGCATGCGCGAGCAGTTCCCCGACATCGAGTACGCGGACTCCCCGGAGGCGGCTGTCGACGGCGCGGCCGCCGCGCTCGTGGTCACCGAGTGGGACGAGATCGCTGCGCTCGACGACGCCTTCGACACGATGGCGACGCCCGTCGTCGTTGACGGTCGACGGGCGATCGATCGCCGTGACGGGATTATCTACGAAGGACTGACCTGGTGACGGCTCCGCGGGTTTGTACGGATCGCACAGCCGCTTTTGGCTTTTTATTCGCCGTCTCGATCGCGCGTCACAGCCTCGCCAACGCCCGTTCGAGCCCCGACACCGAGGATAACCCCGGCGTTCAGACTGGTGTCGATTCCGGTTTTCGTTCGATCGCCGACCACGACGCCGAGCTTTCGCCGGGTCGTGTCGACGCGATCGCCTTTGACGGTCATCCGAACCGACTCCCCGTCGTGTCTGAGGTTCGCGACGATCGTCCCCGCGCCGAAGTTCACGGCTTCGCCGAGGATCGAATCGCCGACGTACGAGAGGTGGCCGATCGCGGTGTCGGCCATCACGATCGAGTTTTTGACCTCGACCGCGTTGCCGATCCGGACGTCTTCGCCGACGACGGTCGCCCCGCGGACGTAGCAGTTTGGTCCGACGTCTGCGCCTGATTGGACGATCACCGGCCCATCGATGTACGCGCCCGATCGGACTCGCGCGCCCTCCTCGACGATCACCGGACCATTGAGCGTCGCGCCGTCCTCGACGGTGCCGTCGAGGCGCTGGGCTGGCTCACCAGATCCGCCGAGTTCGCTCAAGAGGATCTCGTTGGCGGCCAGTAGCTCCCACGGCCGGCCGACGTCGAGCCACGTGCCGTCGTACTCGACGGCAGCGACGCGTTCGCCGGCGGTCAAGAGGTGTTCGATCGACTCGGTGATCTCGTACTCGCCGCGTTCGCTCGATTCGGTCCGGTCGATCGCGTCGAACACACTCGGTCGAAACGCGTACAGCCCGACGTTGATCTGGTTCGACGGCGGGTCGTCGGGCTTTTCGTACAGCGCCGTGACCTCGTCGTCTTCAGTATCGACAACACCGTACGAGGAGGGATCTTCGACGGTCGTCACCGCGATCGCGTGACCCTCGGCCGCGGCGAGCTGTTCGATGACGTCTCGATCGACCACGACATCGCCATTGAGTACGAGAAACGGACCTGAAACCACGTCTTCGGTCTGGCCGATCGCGTGGGCGGTGCCAAGCCGCTCGGCCTGTTCAACGTACGCGACTGGGATACCCTCGAAGGTATCGCCGATCGCCGCCTCGATCGATTCACGCTCGTAGCCAACGACGAGCACAAACCGATCGACGAGTCCGACACACTGTGACAGTACGCGTTCGAGCAACGTCGTGCCCCCGACAGGCAACAGCGGCTTCGGGCGCGTTTCGGTCAACGGCCGCATCCGGGTTCCCTTTCCGGCGGCCATGATCACGGCGTCCATACAAGTGGGTCACGGACCGATCGGAAATATCGTTCGGCTATCCGCACTGTTTGGATCGGGGAACGCTTCGAACTGTTCAGCCCTCCGCTTCGATCGCAGTTGTCACGTACGATCGCCCAACGGCCGCGAGTTCGTCCGCGCGGTCGTCGGTCCGTGCCTCAGCAGTGACTCGAACGATCGGCTCGGTCCCGCTGGCGCGGACGAGGAACCACCCGTCGTCAGTTTCGACGCGAACGCCGTCGATCGTTGAGACCGAATCGTACTCTGCGGTCAGGCGATCGGCCACCGTCTCCATGACTGCGGCCTTCGCGGTCGTCTCATGGCTCTCACGCCGGATGGGGTACTGTTCGATCGTTCCGACCGCATCTGCTAGCGAGCCCATACGATCGACGAACGCGGCCAGTTGTGCGGCGGCGAACGGCCCGTCCGGACACAGCGTCGCCGCGGGCCAGATCCACGCGCCGCTTGGCTCACCACCAAAGACCACACCATCCTCGCGGGCCGCTTCAGCGACGTACACGTCACCGACTCGCGTGCGAACCACGGATGCGTCGATCGCGGCCAACGCGTCCTCGACCGCGAGGCTCGTGTTCACCGGCATCGCGACCTGATCGCCGGCGTCGGCGACATCGCGGGCGAACAGCGCCAACAGGGCGTCACCGGGAACGAACGAGCCAGTCTTGTCGACGGCCATCATCCGATCGGCGTCGCCGTCGTGGGCAATCCCGAGATCGGCGTCCGTCGCGGCGACCGCAGCCGCCAGCGTCGTACAGTTTTCGGCGGTGGGCTCGCTTGGTCGTGCTGGAAACCGGCCGTCTGGACCCTCATTGAGCGTCTCGACTGTGCAGCCGATCGACCGCAACGCGCGGACTGTCACGCCGCCGGCACCGTTGCCGATGTCGACGAGCACTCGAAGCCCGTCGACAGGATCGACCGCCGCAGCGATCGCTGCTGCGTGGCGATCGATCGCCCCCTCGAAAGACTCGCGATCGCCGACCGCGTCCCAGGCGGCGGGCTCGAATGTCTCCCGCTCGACGAGTTCCGTAATCCGGGCACGCCGATCGGCGTCGAAGGCCATCCCCGACGGCGTCCACAGTTTGATTCCGTTGTCCGTCGGCGGGTTGTGCGAGGCGGTGATCGAGACACCCGCGTCCGCACCGGCCCAGGCGACGCTGCGGGCGATCGTCGGCGTCGACGCCATCCCCACGTCTGTGACCTCGCCGCCGCACTCGCGGATTCCAGCCGCCAGCGCGTCCGCGAGCAACGGGCCTGTCGTTCGCGGATCCCGTCCGATGACGACGCGATCGGCCCCATCGGCGACGAGCGCGCGGCCGATCGACAGCGCCAACCCCGCGGTGATTTCCTCGCCGAACCGTCCCCGTACACCACTCGTTCCGAACATATCTTGATGGTATTTCGACCGCGATCGATGATATAGGTGGGTGGTGCGGTGTGCAGGACAGATCAGCCGGACAGCTGCGGTGCGATCGCACCGCGCGATCGCCGACCCGCAGCGTTTTATTCGGCCGCGCGTACACCACGGATATGGCAGACGGAATCGTCGGGGAGTTCCTGTCGCTGAAAGCCGACAGCGACGCCGACCTGTTGGCGATGCAGTGCGGCGATTTCTACGAGTTCTTTGCTGATGACGCCGAAACGGTCGGGGAGGTGCTCGATCTGGCGGTTTCACAGAAGTCCTCACACGGCTCTTCGTACCCGATGGCGGGCGTGCCACTCTCTGAGCTCACGCCGTATCTCAAAGCACTCGTCGAGCGTGGCTACCGGGTTGCGGTGGCCGATCAGCGCGAAACCGACGACGGCGAGATCTACCGCGAGATCGTCCGAACCGTCACACCCGGGACCTTGCTTGAGACGACTGACGCGGCCGCACAGTACCTCGCGGCGATTGTCGCGGCTGGGACAGTTGCGACAGGAGACGACAACACCGACGGCCCGTATGGCCTCACATTTGCGGACGTAACGACTGGCCGGTTTCTCCTCACAGAAGCCGAGACGATCGACGACGCCCACGCCGAACTATACCGATTTGCCCCCGCCGAACTCCTTCCCGGGCCGGGGCTGCGAAACGACGACGACTTCCTGAGTCGAATTCGCGAGGATCTCGACAGTTCAGTAACACTGCACGAGACGAACGCGTTCGCCCCTGGACGGGCGACGCACGCGATTCGATCGACCTTCGGCGAGGAGACCCTCGACAGCATTGGCGTTGATTCAACAGTGGCGATCGCCGCCGCTGGCGCCGTGTTGTCGTACGTCGACGCGACCGGAGTGGGGGTGACCCAGTCAATGACGCGGTTGCAGGCGTACGCAGACGACTCTGGGGTCGCCCTCGATGCGACCACCCAGCGAAATCTTGAGCTCGTCGAGACGATGCGCGGGGATCGATCGGGATCACTGTTCGAGACGATCGACCACACTGTCACTGCCCCTGGCACACGGCTGCTTCGAGAGTGGCTCACCCGGCCGAGCCGCGATCGAGCCGCGCTGCAGCGTCGCCACGACGCCGTCGAGGCACTGGCATCCGCCGCACTGGCCCGCGATCGAATCCGCGATCGGCTATCTGGGGGCTACGATCTCGAACGGCTCGCGAGCATGGCCGCAAGCGGGAGCGCCAACGCCCGCGATCTCACGTCGGTCGCAACGACGCTGTCGATCCTCCCACAGCTGGCCGATGATATCGCAGATACCGAACTCGCCGAGTCGCCGCTTTCGGCGATCGTCGACCGGCCCGATCGACAGGCCACCGAAGCGCTCGCCGCAGAACTCGAGGCGGCGATCGCCGAGGAGCCACCGGCAACCGTCACACAGGGCAGACTGTTCGCGTACGGCTACGACGACGAACTCGACGAGCTGATCGACGAACACGACGCGGCGCTAGAGTGGATCGACGGGCTGGCCGATCGTGTCAAACGCCAGTACGGCCTCACCCACGTCACCGTCGATCGCAACACGACCGACGGCTACTACATCCAGGTCGGCAAGTCCGAAGCTGACGACGTGCCCGACTCGTTCACGCACGTGAAAACGCTGAAGAACTCGAAACGATTCGTCACCGACGAACTGGCCGAACGCGAGCGCCAGATCCTTCGGCTCGAGGAGGTCAGAGGCGAACTAGAACGGGAACTGTTCGAGGAACTTCGCGAGCGCGTCGCCGATCGATCGGCGCTGTTGCAGGACGTCGGGCGTGCGCTCGCAGAGATTGACGCGCTCGCTTCTTTCGGGACCCACGCGGCCAAACGCGGCTGGACCCGACCGAGACTCACGGAGCCGGGGACGATCGAGATCGAGGCGGGGCGACACCCGGTCGTCGAGACGACGACGGAGTTCGTCCCGAACGATCTCCGGCTGGGCGGCGATCGCCGGCTCTTGCTCGTCACAGGGCCGAATATGAGCGGGAAGTCGACGTATATGCGACAGGCCGCGCTCATCACGCTGCTCGCACAGGCAGGGAGCTTCGTGCCCGCCCGTGAGGCGACGATCGGCGTCGTCGACGGCATCTACACCCGTGTCGGCGCGCTTGACGAACTCGCCCAGGGGCGATCGACGTTCATGGTCGAGATGCAGGAGCTCTCGAACATCCTTCATTCGGCGACCGAGGAGTCGCTCGTCATTCTCGACGAGGTCGGCCGCGGGACCGCCACCTACGACGGCATCTCGATCGCCTGGGCGGCCACCGAGTACCTCCACAACGAGATCCGCGCGAAGACGCTGTTTGCGACCCACTACCACGAACTCACGACGCTCGCCGAACACCTCCCGCGGGTCGAAAACGTCCACATCGACGTCGATGAGCGCGACGGCGACGTGACCTTCCTGCGGACGGTCCGAGACGGCCCGACCGATCGCTCTTACGGCGTCCACGTGGCTGATCTCGCCGGCGTGCCCGCCCCCGTTGTCGATCGGGCTGGCGACGTGCTCGATCGGCTCCGCGAGGAGAAGGCGATCGAGGCCAGAGGCGGTGAGGGGAGCGAACCCGTGCAGGCCGTCTTCGATCTCGCAAGCGGGCAGTTCACCACAGGGAATGCTAGCGCGGCGACCAACGGCGGGTCTGCAGGCGACGATCAAGAGATCGATCGACAAGAGAGCAACGAAAAGAAGTCCAACGCTGGCCTCGATCCCGAAGCCGAGTCTGTCGTGGCCGAGTTGGCGGGGATCGACGTCAACGAAACATCTCCGATCGAACTCATGGCGAAAGTACAGTCGTGGCAGGAGTCACTCGAAGACACCGGGGCGGAGCCACCGGATCGATCGGGCTGACTGCGTAGAAGGATTCTCGATTGGCTACGATCGGCCCAGCCGTCCAGACGCGTTCTCGGCTGTCTGCGATCGGGGCCGGTATTTAATTCTTCATCGGTCCAAGGACAACACACAATGTACGATTCAATTCTCATCCCAACTGATGGTAGCAAAACGGTCGAAAACACGCTCACACACGCGATTCCGCTCGCGAAAGACAACGACGCAACCATCCACGCGCTGTACGTCCTCGACAGACGGATCGTCCAGGCGAGCTCCGAGGAACTCCGCACGGACGTGGCCAGCGACCTCCGCGAGCAGGGTGAAACCGCCCTCGCGACGGTTGAAGACCAGGCCAAAACGGCGGGCGTCGAGAGCGAGTCTGCGATCGTCGAAGGAACTCCCGACAAGGCGATCGTCCGCTACGCCGACGAACACGGCATCGACGTGATCGTCATTGGGACACACGGCAAAACGCCGCGCGAGAAGCTCGAAAGCCTCGGGAGCGTCTCCGATCGGGTCGTCGACAACGCGTCCGTTCCGGTGTTCGTCATCAAATGATTCTGCGGCGAGTCACGGCTCGCGTTTTTTGACCACGATACGACCGTCTTCGACGTGCCATTCGACACGATCGCCCTCTTTGAGATCGAGGAAGTTCCGCACTGGTTTGGGGACTGTCGTGAGGTTCTTTTCGGAGATTTTCGTATCGGTCAGGTTTCCCATTGGTGTAGCCTATGTGAATAGCATATACATAGTTTTCGCAAAGTTAACTGCCTGATCGACGCGGCCAGCCAAGATGGTGGCCATCGGAGCCGTCAATCCGACGGCTCGATCGACACTCGCTCATGGATGTGTCCCTCACGGGTTTTGAGGTGAGTCGGGTCACGATCGTTCGACACCGCGAGTGCTTCTGCGACAATGCTGTGAGCAATCTGATACGGCGAGCCGCCGCCGAGGTCGAGGCCGATCGGGGTGTACAGCCGCGATCGATCGCGATGACGGAGTCAGACGGATCCTCAACGGGGGGCGTTAACCACGGCCACGACGATATGCTGACCTGGCGGGCGGGGGCCGAGCGCGTACTCGCGCTGCGCGAGCGAGTCCTTGATCGCCTCGATACCGAAGAGTGCTCACTCGATTCGATCGCTGGACGGACGCTCTCTGAGCCGATCGTCGCCGAGGCCGACAGTCCCCCAGAGAGCTTCGCGACGATGGACGGGTACGCGATCGACGCGACCGAGTCGTATCCACTGACCGTCCACGAGGGGGACGTCTTTCCAGAGGACACTGCGCCCGCGATCGAGGCCGGCGAAGCGATCCCGATCGCGACGGGCGCGCCGCTGCCGGCGGGTGCAAACGCGGTCCTCAAACGCGAGGAGGCAACTGTCGAGGACGGGGAGTTGACCGGCACAGCGATCGAGCCGGGAACATACGTCTACGCCAAAGCGAGCAACGTCGCCGCCGGGGAGACGCTGTTCGACGCGGGCGATCGGCTCAGCCCGAAGGACGCGATACTGCTCGGCGATCTCGGATGCGAGACGGTTCCAGCTAAAGCGCGGATCACCGCAGGCGTGCTCGCGACGGGTACAGAGATCCACGAGGGGCGCAGCCAGGATCTCGACTCGCCGATGCTCGCCGGGCTGGTCCGATCGTGGGGCGGGGAGGCGACATACGAGGGAAGTGTCCCGGACGATCGCGACCAGGTCGTCGATCGCATCGCCGCCCTCGCCGATCGCTATGACGTGGTGATCACCACCGGCGGGACGAGCGTTGGGAAGAAAGACTACGTCATCAGTGCACTCGAGGAACTTGGCGATGTCCTGTTCCACCGAGTGAAGCTCCGGCCCGGAAAGCCGATCGCGGTTGCGGATCTTCCCGAGTACGACGCGGTTGCGCTCGCGATCCCCGGCAAGCCGATCGGTGCACATGCGGTCACCACGCTCGTCGCACGTCCCATCTTTACCGGAGATATCTCGCTCCCGTAGCTGTCTGCGCGGATCGACGCCGACGTCGAACTCCCCGTCGAGGGGTTCGCGTACGCGATTCCAGTGACGATCGCGAATGACGGAACCCTGACGAATGATGCGGCTAATCGGGTCGTGACCCCGCTCGGACAGACGGGATCAGGGTTGTCGGTGTACGATCGGACATTCAATCCGAGTGTTCTCTCTTCGAGCACTCGCGCGTCCCGGGCGGACGGGTTCGTCCTGACCGAGAGCGGCTTGAGCGCCGACGACTCCGTTGAGGTTGTGCCGTATCCTGTGGTCGAACGATGACGGACGAGGATCGATCGGAGCTCCCGATCGTCGACCCACCGCGCCACGAGGCGGTAACTAACGGGCTGCGGGTTGCAGGACTCCTCCTTGCTGCGGGAACGAGCAGCCGCTTCGGCGATCGAAATAAGCTCGTAACAGACGTCGACGGGCGGCCGATCGTCCGTCATGTTGCCGAAACCCTGCTCGCGGCCGATCTTGACGGCGTGACTGTCGTGGTCGGACACGAGGCAGATCGTGTCCGTACCGCGCTGGCCGGGCTTGACGTGACGATCGTCGAAAACGATCGCTACGCGGACGGCCAAGCAACATCGGTCGCACGTGGGATCAAGGCGATCGCCGCCACGGATGCCGATGCTGTGGTCATCGCGCTAGGTGACATGCCGTTCGTTCGACCCGAAACGATCCAGACGCTCGTCGCTGCCTATGCCGACGACGCTGGAGATGCCCTCGCGCCCGCCGTCGATGGCCAACGGGGGAACCCGGTGCTCTTCGATCGAAGCCATTTTTCGGCACTTCGTGACGTCGATGGAGACATCGGCGGGCGAGCGATCCTCCTCGGCGGCGACAATAGCGCGCTGGTCGCGGTCGCCGATCCGGGAATCCGTCGGGATGTCGATCGACCCGAGGATGTCGACGATCGCTCGAATGATTCGGGCGTGTGACTCCCGTGCGCCCGATAAACGAACACCCGTGTTCAAGTGCTCGCCGCCCAGAATCGTAATCAATGATAATACCGACGAACAACGGCCCACGCGCGGCGGTGATCGGTCCGTGAGCGACGATCGTCAGTCCATGAGCGACGATCGCCGGTCGATCGAGCCGCTGGATCAGGCGACAGTCGAGCGAATCGCTGCGGGCGAGGTCGTCGAGCGCCCCGCCTCGGTGGTCAAAGAGCTCGTCGAAAACAGCCTCGACGCCGGCGCGTCGCGGATCTCCGTCGCCGTCAAGAGCGGCGGTACAGACGGGATCAGAGTCGCTGACGACGGGGCGGGAATTCCACGAGCGGAGCTGTCGATCGCTGTCGAGCCGCACACGACGAGCAAGATCCGCGCGATCGACGACCTCGAATCAGGCGTTGCGAGCCTCGGTTTTCGCGGCGAGGCGCTGTCGACGATCGCCGCGGTCTCGAAGCTCACGCTCCGATCGAAACCCGAAGCTCAGCCCGTCGGCGCAGAGCTACGCGTCGAGGGCGGCGACGCAGACGAGCCGCGGCCGGTCGGCTGTCCGACTGGGACGACGATCGAGGTCGAAGAGCTGTTTTACAACACGCCGGCCAGACGGAAGTTCCTCAAACGCGACGCCACGGAGTTCGATCACGTCCAGACCGTTGTGACGCAGTACGCGCTGGCGAATCCGGATGTCGCGTTCGCGCTCGAACACGACGGCCGCGAGCGCTTTGCGACGGAAGGCAACGGTGATCTTCGATCGGCGATCTTGGCCGTCTACGGCCGAACGGTCGCCGAGTCAATGATCGAGATCGACGAGACGCCCGATTCAGGACCGATCAAACGAATCCACGGGCTCGTCAGCCACCCCGAGACAAACCGAAGCACCCGCGAGTATCTGGCGACGTTCGTCAACGATCGATACGTGACGGCCGCGACGCTTCGGGAAGCCGTGGTTGACGCCTACGGCGGCCAACTCGCCGCCGATCGGTATCCCTTCGCCGTCCTCTTCGTCTCGGTCCCGCCGGCGTCTGTCGACGTAAACGTCCACCCGCGCAAGCTCGAGGTCCGCTTCGACGAGGAGGAGGCGGTCTCGAAGACCGTGCAGGCTGCGGTCGCCGAGTCGCTGGTTGACGCCGGGTTGATACGGTCGTCGGCACCTCGCGGGCGATCGGCCCCTGCGGAGACTGAAATTGAACCGGCAACCAGCGAAGAGCCAGTCGTCGGCGGATCGGCCGTCGACACCGCTCGCGATCACAATGAGGCACCCGAGGAGGACGATCGCCAACGCCCAACCGCCGAACCAGCCGATCGCCAACGCCCAACCGCCGAACCAGCCGATCGCCAACGCCCAACCGCCGAACCAGCCGATCGCCAGAGTACGACCGCCGAACCGATCGATCCCGAGAGCGCGCAGGCGTGGACGGTCGACGGACTCGGCGGCGAGGAGGCGGCTGAGGAGCGAAAGCAGGCTGAACAGAAATCGACTAACCCAAAAAAAGACGCCCTCCCCGACGAAACTGTACGAGACGAGACGCAGGCGAGATCAACTGACGCAGCCCCCACGCAGGATCGATCGCCCACAGAGACAACTGACTCATCCGAATCCACGGCGGCCCTAACGGCTCCGACCACATCCGAGACGGATACCGCTGCGTCCGTGACCGACACGACTCAGTCTGTGACAAACACCGCTGCGTCACAACCAGATGAGACGACAGATCCCAGTCGACACGCAGCGATCGCCGACACGGGAACCCAGCGGACGCTGGACGGCGACGATGCGACAGCCGCGCGAACGTATGACGCACTGCCGTCGCTTCGCGTCCTCGGGCAACTGTACGACACCTACGTCGTCGCCGAGAGCGAGGACGGCCTCGTGTTGATCGACCAGCACGCCGCCGACGAGCGGGTGCACTACGAGCGTCTCCAGGCGGCGTTCGCAGCAGATGGGACCGCCCAGGCCCTCGCGACACCGGTCGAACTCGAACTCACTGCCCGAGAGGCCGCGCTGTTTGACGAACACCGAGCGTCGATCGCCGAACTCGGATTCGCTGCCGAGCGGATCGACGATCGCTGGCTCCGGGTCGGACAGGTGCCAGCCATTCTCGACGCGACAGTCGAGCCCGAGATCCTTCGAGACGTGCTTGTTTCCCTGGTGACCGCCGCAGACGGCGGCACAGAGACGATCGACGATGTGGCCGACGAACTCCTCGCGGACCTCGCTTGTCATCCGTCGGTGACGGGGAACACGTCGCTGACCGAGGGATCGATCGTCGGACTGCTGGAGGCACTCGACGGCTGCGAGAATCCCTACGAGTGTCCGCACGGGCGGCCGACGGTGATCCGCTTCGATCGGCCGGCGATCGAGGATCGCTTCGAGCGAGACTATCCAGGGCACGCTGATCAGCGACGCTCAGAGTGAGCGACTGCCCACAGTCAGACAGCGCGGACCGACCGCTGCCGGCGGACTCCGCCGGAGTCTGCTACAACTAAGTGGCCCTCGGGCAAAGCCGTGGTATGCACGTTCTCGTGATCGGCGCGTACGGCAGCGCCGGCGTCGCAACCGCAGAAGGGTTGGTCGACCACGTCGGCCCCGAGGGACCGATCGATCGGCTCACGCTCGTCGACGACGGCGATCCGGGCGGTGGGCTCTGTATCCTTGACGGCTGTATGCCCTCGAAGGCCGTGCTGTCGGCGGCAGCCCACCGCTATCAGGCCCGCGCCGACGAGCGACTGACTGGTGAGCCCCACGCGATCGACCTCAAGAGCGTCGTCGAGACGAAAGACGAACAGGTGCTCAGCTTCGCCGAACACCGCCGTGGGGCCGTCCATGACATGGCCGCCCGCGACGGCGTCGAGTTTATCCACAAGCCGGCGACGTTCATCGACGATCGAACCGTCATGGTCGCCGACGAGACCTACGAGCCCGACTACGTCGTCATCGCAACCGGCTCAGTTCCGAAGGTCCCTGAACTCCCGGGCATGGACGAGGTCGAGTACATGACGAGCGCAGATGTCCTCGACGCGACGACCCTGCCAGACTCAGGGATCATGATGGGCTTTGGCTACGTCGGAATCGAGCTCGCGCCGTACCTCGTTGAGGCGGGTGTCGAGGACCTCACCGTGGTCGAACACGACGCACGCCCGCTCGACGAGGCCGACTCGGCCTTTGGCGACGAACTCATGGCGATCTACCGCGAGGAGTTCGGCATCGACATCCGCACACACACCTACGAGCAGGCGATCGAATCGACCGAGGACGGCGTTCGGCTCCATGTCGAAGTCGACGGAAAAGCCGACACGATCGACGCCGAACAGCTGTTTTTGTTCACCGGTCGAGAGCCAAATCTCGATCGGCTCAATCTCGAACCAACCGTGCTCGATCCACGGTCAGGGTGGGTTCGCGACACGATGCAGGCGGTCGACGACGATCGGGTCTTGGTGGTCGGCGACGTCAACAGCCACGAGCCGATCCTCCACGTCGCCAAAGAACAGGGCTACAAAGCCGCTGAGAATATCCTCGACATGGCGGCCGGCGCAGAACCCGAACCCTACGAGAACGTCCACCATCACGTAATGTTCTCTGGAGCGAGCGTCTATCCGTTCGCCCGCGTCGGCCACACCGCCGAGACTGCTCGTGCGGCTGGTCACGAGGTGGTGGAAGCGACTCGGTGGGCCAAAGACGACGGCGTGTTCAAAGTCAAGGACATCCCGCACGGCCTCGCACGGCTCACCGTTGACGCCGAAACGGGGACCGTACTCGGCTACCAAGGGCTGCACGCCCACGCGGACACGATGGCCAAGACGATGCAGGTGATCGTCGAACTCGGCCTGGACGTCCGCGACCTCCCGGATCGCGCGTATCACCCAACGCTGCCGGAGATCCTCGACAGCGTAATCCGCGAAACCGCCGCGCAGGTGGCCTAACAGATGGACGCAACGACGACCGATCGCTACCGGGTGCTCTCGGTTGATCGCGATCAATCCCTCGCGCGGCTGATCTCCCTTTCGGAGGCCGTCACCGCGATCGACGCGCCCGAAACCGCCAACGAGGACGCGCTCGCACCGATCGCCGCCGCGATCGAGGACCTCGACCTGCACGCCGGATCGATTGTTGAGGCGACAATTGAGTGGGACGGCGACGTGGCGCGGGTCGTCGAGGCGACGGTCGAGCGGGCCGATCGGATCTACTACGCTGAGGTGGTCGAGGGAATGTACGAGGCCGCGGTCGAGGCGTGGCACACTGCGCAGGCAGCGGGCGAGGGAATGCACTCGATCGTGACACAAAACACTGACACGGAGCCAAACGGGGTGTTGTACGTCTTCGCGGACGGGCCGGGTGGACGGACGATCGACGCGATCCGTACTGGCGGGATTCCGATCGAGCCGCTCATCCAACGAGCCGAGACAGACCTCGATGACGACAACGAACGAGCAGTGTTCGTTCTCGAACCCGCCGATCACGCGTTTGTCGCGGTCCACATCGTCTTCCGCCGTGACGGCGTGTTAGCACGGATGATCGCAGATACTTACGATATCGATCGGTAATCTACTCCTACCGCTTGTCGGCAGGTGTACACACGCGTCACGATGTATTTATCTCTCTACAGCGAGTACTATTATTCACAGCACGAGATCGTCTCGATTACGGTTAAGAAGTTATTAATTGCCAAAATCGGTCGACCACTCTCGTACATATCATGAAATTCACACAATTACTCGCTGAAGAACGAGCTGTCTCGCCGGTCATCGGTGTTATCCTGATGGTTGCGATTACCGTCATCCTCGCGGCCGTCATCGGGACGTTCGTGATCGGGCTTGGCGAAGGAATCGGCGATACGACGCCGAGCGCGTCGTTCGACGCCGAACACGACAGCGACGCGAACACGACGACGTTCACACACCGCAGCGGTGACGAGATCTCGAACGGGACTGCGTACATCGTGCTGAGCGGTGATGTCAGTGCTGTCGACGACCCCGGTGACGATGTCGCTGACGAAGACGGACGGTGGCAGGTCAACGGATCACTAAGCGCGGGTAACACGGTTACCTTCAAAACCACTGGTGCATCTGGGACAGTCAGCCTCATCTACGATGACGGCGATCGCTCCACCACGTTGCGTTCGATCGACATCGAGAACGACAACTGATCGTCGTTTTGACGATCGTTTTAGGACACTGCGGTCGCCAAACTTCGAATAGGGCGCGACAACTAACCTGCAGCAAGTATTTGTATCCTACCCGACCACTGAGGGCTCTTACCGCGATCGATCGATGACCGCTTTCGCCTCTTGAGCGGCCTGCTTCCACCCGTAGCCGGACTCGTAGACGTGCCGTTTGGTGTCGACGAGTTCGCCAGGAGAGGATTCTTCGAAGCCGCCGCGGGCCCACGTCCCGCTGGAATGCAGCCAGTCGATCACGTTCTCGCGAGTTTCTCGCCAAGAGAGTCCGACCATCTCGTACCACGCAATCATCGCAAAGACCGCGTGGTCGTGACAACCGGGAACGCTGCCGCGTTCGTAGATCGTCCGCATGGGTTCGATCGTCGGCTCCGAAACGAGCTCTTTGTACTCAGCGGCAGTCAACAGCCGGAGCGTCCCGTCGTCGTCCTGGTCGACGCGTCGATCGCGCTTGAGCGTCTCGAGCGCGCCGGTATGTCTGTCGCTCCAGTCGCCGTGGGTCGTGGATCGCAGCGTCGATTCCGTACACTCACCGGTCGTGAGCACGGCAATAATGTCCGTGTAGGCCTTCTCGATCTCGGGCCACGGCGTCCCCTCGAAGCGACAGTCGGCGTCGTGGAGGCTGTTTGTCGTCCGACAGCCAGGGCAAGGGTACTGAAAGCGCGGCACGATACGCCCCTATTCGTCCGGTTCTAAAGAGTTGTCCGGTTCAGCGTCGACCGGCAACGAACCGCTCGGAGGTATCCGAGACGGACCGTCGGGCTTATTCGAGTCCCCCGCAGATGTGCGTACATGCGCCCGCTCTTCGCCCGCTACCCGTTCTTCGAGGCGGCTCGGGAGGCGGTTCGATCGGCCGATGTCGATCTCGGCACGCTCGTCAACTCCGCAGATCCGGCCGTCGATCGCGCCCACGAGCGGGTCAAACGCGCGCTGCTCGAGGGCACGGCAGCCTCCGAGACGCCAGAGGACTGGACCGAAACACAGGAGCTGCTGTCGTACCCGATCGCCCGCATCCTCGTCTCGCTCGTCGATTCGAGCCCGGCGATCGACAAGTACGCCCAAGCAGAGGCCAAAACCGCGATCGAGCGGCTCGAAGCTGATCTCGCGGCCGGAGACGATGACCTCCGCAGCACCGATACCGACCGTCTCGACCGGGATCGCCTGTTGGCCGAACTCGACCTCTCAGCGGCAGTGACGCCCGATCGAAGCCACGAAGGAGCCGGGAGACAGCGTGGCGAAGTCGACACGACTCGCGCCCGCGAGAGCGATCAGTTCTGGATCGATCTTGGGCCGTACCTCAAGCTCACGTCCGCGGAGTGGCGGCCAAGCTGGAAACTCGTCAACCGCGAAGTGTGGGACGGCCGGGTTCGCGTCCAGCGCACGGGACTGAACCGGCTGCTTCGAGAGGCGATCGCCCAGCGAGTCGCCGAAGGGCTACCATTCGAGGGACTCTCCCGTGAGGACCCGATCGCCACCGCCCTGTCGGATGAGCTCTCCGACATCGAACGGCTGTTGTCGCAGCGAACGACCATCGAAGAAATCGACTTTGTTGCCCGCGAGCTATTTCCACCCTGTGTCGAAAATCTGCTGCAGAAGGCCGAAGCAGGTACCCAGCTGGAGCCCTTCGAGAGTTTCTCACTGATGGCGTTTCTCACCGGGATCGGGATGGACCCCGACGAGATCGTCGCCTTCTGTGCGGATGCCTCGCTTGAGCCGGAGGGCATTCGCTACCAAACGGAGTATCTGGCCGACAATCGCGGCACACAGTACCCTCCGCCGACCTGTGAGACCCTCGCAGCGTACGGGCTGTGTCACAACGAAGACGACCACTGGACGGTTGCTGGCGATCCGCTCACCTACTACAAACGACAGCTCGACGAGCGGGGCGATTCGGTGACCGACTGGCGGGAAGCGAACGCGTAACTGACACGCGCTCCGGACAGTGGTGGTTACTCGATCGATCTTGTCTCAGCAGCCGCATCGATGAGTTCGTACGCCTTCGCTCGAAGACTGCCGGTCATGTGAAGACCGTGTGAGTCAATTCGATCGACGAGTGTGTACGCTTGCTCTCGAGGCAGTCCTTCTTTTACGGCCCTGACGACGACCCCAATCGTGCCCGTTACGGTTGCACCGAGACCGCGAGCAGTAGTCCGAACACGCCGATCGTCAGAGATGATACCGACCGGACGATCCTCGGCCCTGTAAGCGAGAACCGCAGCAATGAGAAACACATCACCATTCTCATCTGTTTCAGCAAGGACCGTTTTGGCTTGCTCCAGCCGATCGTGAATACGCGGATCTGCCGTCTCGATATCGTCTGTCTCACCAAAGTGACTGAGATTTGTGTTGGCGGGTTCTGTCGTCACCTCGTTTTTGACTGCTTGAAGGACAACAAGCGTCCCAGAAAAGCTGGTGAGGTGCTCGAGTTCGCCGATCGCGCCGAGCGCAATGAGCGCCGTGGCATCACAAAAAATGCGCGTCATAGCTCATGCGCAGCCGCAGCATCGAATTCGAGGTCCTCCGGAGAGAGCTGGGTCGTAAGGTTGTGCTCACGAGCGATCTCGAGCCACTCTGCGAGGCTCACGTTGGCAAGCCGGGCAGCTTCGTTGACCGAAATCTCCCCACTCTGATACCGTTCGATAGCAACGCGTCGGCGAATCGATTTCAGGCCCTCAGCGAGTGCTTTGCGGATGATTGTACTCTTGTCTTCGTCCAAGAGTTCACTGACTGCCTCAAGTTCGTCTTCGTCGTCGTCGGGAACCCGCGCACTGATCGACGCCATGTATACAATGTAATTCATTGAAATACATAAGTGTGCCCGCCAGTGGACACGACTGTGTATTGAACCGCAGTGTTGGAGAGAATGATCTCAAACGCAATCAGCAACCGAACGCTGACAATCGACCCCAGTGCTCACTTTTTCGCGAGGAACAGCCCGATCGCGGCCATAATGATAATGAATCCGGTTATCGCGCCGACAACGGCGATCGCACCGTCGGGAGTGAGCCCGTTTGTCGTGTTCTCCGCGGAACCAATAGCCAACAGTACGGCAAAAAAGAGCACGACCGCGGCGAGAGAAAAGGCGATCTGCCGAAGATACTCCCGATCTACGTCCATGCGGTCGACTCTGATCGCTCGGGTCAAAAGGACTTCGAAACGATCGACGCGTTAGCTCAGTTACCGATCGGCTACGACAGTCTCGCCAGCTCGGACGCGATCACCGCGCTCAACACACACATCCCCAAGGCTGTACCGTGGCGGTAACAGCACATCTGCCCGACTGCCGAAGGAGACGTGCCCGATCCGATCGCCGCGGTGAACTTCCTGACCCGAATCGACCGAGGGATGAATCCGACGCGCGAACCAGCCGGCGATCAGCGCGACTTCGTAGCCGTCGAGGTCGATCACGACCCGCTCGTTGCGATCGGAGTCTTTTGAGAACGCGGGCTTGTACGCGCCGGATCTGTGGTCGACTGATCGAACCATCCCACCCGCCGGCGCGCGGTTGACGTGCACATCGGTGACGTTCATGAACACGCCCACCCGGACCCGATCGCGTCCGTTCTCGTCGGACTCCGTTCTGATGACCGAGACGCTGCCGTCGGCGGGGGAGACAAATCCAGTCTCCGGCGGCGATCGATCGGGATCGCGGTGAAACCACAACACAAAAATTCCGAGCACGAGCGCAGCGATCGCCGCCGGAAAGGCGATCGGCACCAAGAGCACCGCACCTGCAAACGCGGCCGCGGCGTATCGCCATGCGCCCGGCGCGACGGCGATCGACGGAAGCGACGGTCGGAGACTCATGCGGGTGCAGGCTCCCGGAGTTCAGTTCGACCAGCCGCCCATGCGCCGATCAGGTGCGTGAGGTGGATTGTGGCATTGAGCCCGGTCACGAGGTCGAAATCTGCCTCGCCAGCGAGCATGTGCAGGCGTGCAACCGAGACAGCGTCGAAGTCGCCCTTCCGGGAAACCCTGAGCAGTTCTTCGAGCAGCGTCTTTCCGTCATACCCCGAGTCGAGCAGGTCGTCGATCGTCTTTCTGGCGTCTTTCAGATCACCGGTTCGCGCCGCCGACAACGCCGACAGCAGGGCATCGTCGTCGCCGATCTCCCCAAGTGTCTCGTAGGCGGCCTGCATCGTCACTGCCTCCGAGCCCGAAGCGGTCGTCTGGGCGGTCAAAATCGCCTTTCGGAGGTTACCGCCGGCGGCGCTGGCGATGAACTCGAGGCCGTCGACGTCGTAGTCAACGTCCTCGGCTGTACAGATCGCTTCGAGCACCTCGATCGTCTCGTCGATCGTCGGCGATCGAACCGGGACTGGGAAACACCGCGATCGGATCGGCGCGATGAGCTTTGAGGGCTGTCGCGTCGCGAGCACGAACTGGGTGGTTCGGTGGTGTTTCTCCATCACCCGCCGGAGGGCCTGCTGGAAGTCCTCACGAATCGCCTCGGCGTTGTCGAGGACGATCGTCTTGTATGTTCCTGACACGGGTGCGTAGCTCGCGGACTCTTTGAGGACACGGTTGATCATGTCGCGTTTTGCCATTCGGCTGCGGCCTGTGAGAAACTGCGAGAAGCGCGGATCGCTTCGGATCTCTTTTTTTGTGCGCCCGAAGAAGTCCGCGACGTTGATCTCGATGAGGTCGCTGTCGGAGTCCTCGTGGGCTGCGTCCGCAAGCGCTCTGACGGCGGCGGTTTTACCAACGCCTTTCGGTCCCTGCACGACGAGGTTCATCGGCTCGTCGACCGCGCGACGCAGTCGGCTTCGGACCGGCTCCTGTGGGAGGTCCTCGATCGCCGGCGCGTGCGTGTCGATCCAGAGCGGCCCGTCCATTAGGGATGACTCAGCGATCGGACGGTAAGAATCGGTCGGTTCCGAAGCCGGTTTATCGGTCGGCCGATGAGACGCAGGTATGTCTTTACGCGTGACGTTTCTCGGGACCAGCGGGGCTGTCCCAACCACCCGCCGGGCGCCGAGCGCGGTGCTCGTCAACCGCGAGGGCGATCGCCTCTTGTTCGACTGCGGGGAGGGTACCCAACGACAGATGATGCGCTTTGGGACCGGGTTCAACGTCTCGCATCTCTTCGTGACGCACCTCCACGGCGATCACGTCCTCGGGATTCCGGGACTGATCCAGAGCTGGGATTTTAACGATCGTGACGCCTCCCTCGCCATCCACGTCCCGCCAGGAACCAGACAAGAAATCAAAGACCTCACCCAGGCTGCAGGCCACCGGCCGGGGTTCCCAATCAGGATCAACGAGGTCGCCCCGGGGAACGTCGCCCTGCGGATGGAAGACTACGAGGTCCGAGTCTTCGAGACGAATCATCACACGCGAGCACAGGGATATGCACTGGTGGAAGACGATCGCCCCGGGCGGTTCGATCGCGAAACCGCAGAACACGAACTCGAGATCCCGCCCGGGCCCGCCTACGGCCGGTTGCATCGCGGCGAAAGCGTCGAACTGGATGACGGCCGCGTAATCGAACCCGAACAGGTCGTTGGCGAGCCGCGACCGGGACGACGAGTCGTCTACACCGGCGACACGCGGCCAGTCGGAGCGACCGTCGAGGCAGCCACGGATGCGGATCTGTTGATCCACGACGCAACGTTCGCCGAGGACGATGCCGGTCGTGCGCGAGAAACGGCCCACTCGACGGGTCGTGAGGCGGGGAGCATCGCGAGTCAGGCCGGTGCAAAGCGACTCGCGTTGACCCATATCTCCTCGCGATATGCAGGTGATGCGTCGGCAATTCGCGAAGCGGCCGCCGCCGAGTTCGACGGCGAGGTGTTCATCGCCGAGGACGGCCAACGGATCGAGGTGCCGTTCCCGGATGCGGAGGAGTGAGCGTTGTCGATCGTTGCGGCGATCAGTACCAAACCATAGCGTACAGTCGAGCTATATAGCCCTCTTAGCAGCCATTATACCCGATCGAGCGAACATCCACCCATGCCAGGCCGAATCCGGGTACTCGCGATCGACGACGACGAGGCCACGCTCGAACTGCTCGCGGATACGTTTGATCAGCTCGGAGGATTTACGCTCACCACCGTACCTACGCCTTCTGCCGGGCTAAATCTCCTCCGTGTCGGCCGACCGATCGACTGCCTCGTTACTGACTTTCGCATGCCAGAAATGAACGGGCCGGCAGTACGATCGGAGGCAAAGGCGATCGATCCAACACTCCCGGTTATCATGATGTCGGCGACGGAACGGGCAGAACTCCCACCGCTGGGACCAGTACACGCGTTCGTCCACAAACGTGGCCCGCAAACGTATCACCGGCTCGCAGAGACCGTCCGTGTAGTCGCCACAGATTGTCGACAGGCCAACCAACGGGGCCAGCTGTCAACTGACGAAACAGCCATCCGGTGACAGATCGACCGAGCGGTTCTCTGTGATCGTGCCGGCGTGGGCTATTTATTTGCTGATGCCGTATCCTGCGGCGTGAACGCCCGGACACACGCGCTGGATTCGGTGGTCTTCGGCGTCGACATCCAAAGCGGCGACATCCGTGGGGACGCGCCATCGTACGCGCTCGTGATCCTCGATGACGGCTCCGTGACCCGGGACGTCGTCTCCTACCGGAAGCTCTTGCGGCTGATCGATTCAACAGAGCCCGCACTGATCGGGACGGACAACGCCTACGAACTCGCAGAAGACAAAGGCGCGCTGGTGCAGTTGCTTCGATCGCTTCCGTCTTCGACGAAACTTGTCCAGGTTACCGGCGCAGAGCGCCCCGAACCGCTTTCGCGAGTCGCCTCCAGACACGGCGTGCCGTACGACAAAAAGCCGATGCGAGAGGCCGAAGCCGCCGCGCGCCTCGCCGCGATGGGCGTCGGCCACGAGGTCGCTGCCTTCACGAACACGACGACCGTGAAGGTCTCTCGGGGCCGATCGACCGGCAAGGGCGGGTGGAGCCAGGATCGCTACACTCGCCGGATTCATGGCAACGTCCGCAAACGCGCCCGCGAAGTCGAATCGAAGCTCGACGACGCCAGTCTTGCGTACGAGATGGACGTGACCGAGAAGTACGGCGGCTACTCGAACGCCGTTTTCACCGTCGAGGCCACCCCCGACGAGTTGCCGGTGTCGGCGAACCGATCGGGCGACACGCGGATCGAAATTGAGCGCGAATGCCTCGACGGGATTGAGTATCGGCCACTCGTCCAGCGGCGCGATCGAGTCATCGTGGGGATCGACCCGGGAACGACGACGGGCGTGGCGATCGTCTCGCTTGATGGGCGCGTACTCGAAACGTACTCCAGTCGGACCGCCGACACCGCCGCCGTGACCGAGTGGATCATCGAACACGGCCGGCCGGTGATCGTTGCCGCCGACGTCTATCCGATGCCAGAAACCGTCGAGAAGTTCCGCCGGAGCTTCGATGCCGCCGGTTGGAATCCAAACAGCGACATCCCGGTCGATGAAAAGCTCCACCGGACCCGCGAGGAGAGCTACGAGAACGACCACGAGCGCGACGCGATGGCGGCAGCGCTGTACGCCTTCGATGACCATGCCGAGCAGTTCGATCGCATCACCGACAAGACCCCGCCGGCGTTCGATCGCGAAGAGGTCATCGCGAAGGTCGTGGCTGGTGAGCACTCCGTCGAGACCGCGTTGAATGCCCTGTCGGACGATGACGACACAACCGAAGAGGACACCAGCCAGCCGGAGCCCAAGCGGACACCCGAACAAAAGCGGATCGCCGCACTCGAACAGCAGGTCGATCGCCTCTCGGGGCACGTGGAGACGCTCAAAGCAAAACTCGACGAACGCGACGAAACGATCGAGTCGTACAAAGAACAGCTCACCGAGGCCAAGCGAAAAGAGCGCCGTGAGGCACGCGAACGACGGGAGGTCACCCGGCTCAAACGCGAGATCGATCGGCTTGAACGCGAACGCGACGACGCCGAAACGCGTGCGGATGAACTCGACGCGAAGCTCGAACGGCTCAAGCGCCTCTGGAAACTCGATCACTCCGATTTCTCGGATATTGCAGAGGGGCGAAACCTCGTGTCGGTCAAAATCATCGAGCAGTTCACGAAGGGGGCGATCGCCGACGCCGAGGAAGCCTACGGCCTCGCAACCGGAGACGTCATCTATCTCCGGGATGCCAGCGGCGCAGGCCGAAGCACGGCTCAGCGGCTCGTTGACGTTGACCCACGGATCGTCCTGCGCGATGGTGGGCTCTCGGATATCGCCTCGGAGCTCCTATTCGAGGCGGACATCCCGGTCGCACCCGCCGAGGAGGTGACGATCCAGGAGGTTGACGAACTCGCGGTCGCCCGCGAAGACGAGATTCAGGCGGCGATCGCCGGCTGGCAAGAGCGCGCTGCCGAACGCGAGCGAGAAAAGAGCGCAAATATGGTCGATCAGATTATCAGCGAACACCGTGCGGACGGCCGCAGCGGCTGAGACGGGCTCTTGTCGGCGGTGACCGATCGATCGGACCCCGATCGACACAGTCGCACACATCCAGAAGTCATATGACCAACCCCGGCTGAACGAAACACATGGACGCCTACGAGTTGATCATGCGAAACGCCTCCGAGGTCGTCACCGAGGAGGAGGTGCGTGCGCTAGCTGCCGCGGACGGAAAACGGGCGTACGTCGGCTACGAGCCCTCGGGCGTCCTCCACATCGGCCACATGCTCACCGCGACGAAGCTGATCGACCTCCAGGAAGCTGGCTTCGACATCACCGTATTGCTTGCGGACGTTCACGCCTACCTCAACGGCAAGGGCACCTTCGAGGAGATCGAAGCGACCGCCGAGCGGATGAAAGAGCAGTTTATCGCCTACGGGCTCGACGAGGACAAAACTGAGTTCGTCCTTGGATCGACGTTCCAGTTCGATCGTGAGTACATCCTCGATCTGCACGCACTCGAACTCGAAACGTCGCTGTCGCGGGCCGAACGGGCAATGGCTGAGATCAAAAGCGGGGACACGGTCAGGGTCTCACAGGCGGTGTACCCGCTGATGCAGGCGCTCGACATCGTCTACCTTGACGTCGATCTTGCCGTCGGCGGGATGGAACAGCGGAAGGTCCACATGCTCGCCCGCGACACCTTGCCATCGATCGGCGAGGACGCGCCAACCAGCCTGCACACGCCGCTTATCGCCGACTTAGAGACAGGGATTGGCAAGATGTCTTCGAGCGCAGGAACGACAATCTCGATGGAGGACTCCACAGACGCGATCGAAGAGAAAGTCAACGCCGCCTTTTGTCCGCCGACGGCCGATCCAGATCCCGACGAGGAGGGTCGCGAACGCGAAAATCCGGTATTGCAGATTTTCGAATATCACGTGTTCCCGCGCTTCGAGACGGTAACGGTCGAACGTCCCGACAAGTACGGTGGAAATCTCGAATACGACAGTTACGCGGCGCTGGAGGCCGACATGGAGTCCGGTGAACTGCACCCGATGGACGCGAAGGGTGCGCTCGCTGACGCGCTCGATCGGCTCATCGAACCCGGTCGAAAACAGCTCGAAGCGTAGCATCACGCCGTATTTTCGTTCTTATACGCTTTATCCATCAGCCCATCCCAAACAGCCGCATGACGTTCGCAGCGATCCCGCGGGCGACGAGCGCAACGCCCGCGAGCGCGAACATCATTCCCGCACCGATGACTGGATCGCGGACGGAAATCACCCCAACGCCCACGAGAATCAAGACGATGCCAACGATACCGACGTAGCCGAGCGTGTCAATCGCGTTCATGTCCGCATCTGCTTGCAGGATCCTGTAAACGCTGTCGATCGACGGTGATTCGGTCTGTTTTCGAACACGAACACTTCCGACGGCCGCCGGTAACGGTCCACATGTGGTGCGAATCCCCCGAATTTAACCCCAACGCCAACGAACGAGCCGATACATGACGGAGAACGACGGCCGCCGCGACCTCCGAATGCCTGACGAGGACGAGGTGTTCGCGGAGGTCACGGACATGCTCGGGGCGAATCGCGTGAGAGTTCGCTGTGCGGACGGAGTCGAGCGGACCGCCCGGATCCCCGGACGAATGCAAAAGCGTATCTGGATCCGCGAGGGCGACATCGTCCTCGTCGAGCCGTGGGACTGGCAAGACGAGAAGGGCGACATCGCCTGGCGCTACGAGAAGTCCGAAGCTGACCAGCTCCGCCGCGAAGGCCACATTCAGTAGCCCGTTTTTGTATTTTGATCGCACCATCCGGGAGCGGCGCGGCTCGACGATCGCAGCGTCGGTAAGGCTATCACCACAACTGTTCGATTCGCTGTTCGATCGCCGTGAAAACCGTCGAGTAAACCGAAAGCGGGTGCGTGGATTCCACGTGAAGATCGCTGATCTCCTTGCCAGTTGGTGGCTGATGAAAGTGCAGCCGTATATCCTGGCTATTTGGGTGTCGATCCCAGCGACACTCCCACCGATCGTCGTTGGCCCCTATTTCCAGATAGTGAAACGAGAAATCACCAGTGGTGAACCATCGAACGTCGACTCGGGCAGCAGTCACCGACGTGGGATACTGTTCGACGTCGAGTCGGCCACAAAGCAGCCGCGGTTCGTACGAATCTGGCTCGAATGCGGTGGTGCTGACTAACGGATCAGACGCCAGGTGGCGCTCAAGTAGCCGAAGCGTCTGTCGATCGGGTGGGCCCGTCGAATCCGGCGGTGAATCTGTCGGCGGTGACATTCACGCCGGAATCAGGTGACCATCGTTTTCGGCGAGCTGGCGGGCAAGTTCATACAATCGCAGGTCCCGAATCACGCCCTGCCACTCATGTACCGCGATCATCCGCTTGTGGAGGCTATCGTGGTCAGGTGTGTCAAAGGCGGAGACGGTCGTCGGATCAGTTGTCCCGAACCGTTCCTCGTACGCTGTGCGGCGCTCTTCGAGTTTTGCTACCCGGTCGATGATTTCTGTTACCGAGAGATCAGCCGCGATTTGGCTCGCGTCTTGCCATTCGAGGTATCCCTCGTTACGTTCGTATGTTGCGGGTCGGCTGTCGGAATCTGCTCGGACGATACCCATCTCCACTAAGCGATCGAGGTGCTTTTTTGCCGCATTCGGAGAGCAATCTGCGAGTTCCGCGATGTCTGTATACGGCGTTGGGGATGTCACCCCGAGGACGACATCGTAGACTCGATCGAATGTCTCTGTTCCGTCCTGCCACCGGGGTGTCGCTGTGTCGGTATCAGGAGCCGGATCGAACGGTGCCATGCCAAGGTGTACGGGTTTACTCTCAATATATGTTTTGTTTGTGCATATATCTGTGAATTGAGGGGCTGCTCGCGACTAGTCGATCGTCACCAGCGGGGCTTTTGGGTCTCGCTCTCGTAGTCCAATGCGAATGACTGACGAGTTCGGGATGGTCGACCCGACGGAGGCCGAAAGCTTCGGCGACGAGTGGGAGGAGATCGACGTCTCCGACACCGACGCCGACCGGATCGCCCGACAGCGCGATCGGGACTTCGACGAGTTTAGAAAGCGGATCAAGGACAACGAACGGCTGAAGGTCGAACAGTCCGTGTTCGACGACGCCACTTACGCCGCGATCTATAAACTCGTCCAGGACGGCTACGTTAGCGCCTTCGGCGGTCCCGTCTCGACTGGCAAGGAGGCCAACGTCTACGAGGCGTTGGGTGCAGACGACCGGGAGGTCGCCATCAAGATCTACCGGATCAACGCATCGGACTTCCGGCAGATGCGCGAGTACTTAGAGGGCGATCCACGCTTTCGTGGAATTGGCAACGACAAGGGCAAGACTGTCCTTGCGTGGACAAAAAAGGAGTTTGCGAACCTCGAACGCGCGGCGGCGGCCGGTGTCCGGGTGCCCGAACCGATCGCCGTCCAGCGCAACGTTCTCGTGATGGAACTCGTCGGGCAGGCGGACGATCGGGCCCGCCGGCTCGCTGAGGTGACTGTCGAGAACCCACAGACCGCCTACGAGGTCGTCCGCGAGTACATGCGGCGGCTCTACAGTGCGGGACTCGTCCACGGTGATCTCTCGGAGTATAACCTCATCATCCACGACGGTGAACTCGTCGTAATCGACCTCGGACAGGCCGTGACAGTTCACCACCCAAACGCAGGAGACTTCCTCGATCGCGACTGCGAGAATGTCGCCTCGTTTTTCAATAGGCAGGGACTCACTGTCGAGGCTTCGAATCTCCACGAGTTCGTGACGACGGCCGATCCGACGCCGTGAGTCGGGGCGATCGAATGCGATGTTCTGTGTAGCGTGAAATTACCGACAGTATCTCACCCTTAGGAACCGGTAGTGTCGCGTTTCAGCGACAACTACCAGCAGCTAGTGATGTAATTCTTAAGGATTATGACGAATCGGACGTTTCGTTGCCATTTCCGTTCCCGGTGTCCGTTTCGTTGCCATTTCCGTTCCCGGTATCCGTCTCGTTGCCGGTTCCGGTGTCCGTTTCGTTGCCGGTTCCGTTCCCGGTGTCCGTTTCGTTTCCAGTGCCGTTATCCGTGTCCGTTTCGTTGCCGTCGCCATTTCCGTTCCCGGAGTCCCCCTCGTCGTCTGGCATGTCGTCCTCACCGTCAGACGTTTCATCGTCCTCGTCATCTGCGTCCTCTTCCGCATCAACAATGAACTGTCCGGCAAGTTCAAGAACCTCTGCCCGTGATCGGGGCTCGTCGATTACGTCTGGGAAGCTGGTCTGGCCGGTCAGTGTCCGCAGGAACGAAGCGTGCCGTGCCTCGACGCTGTGGATCCCGAGCGCCGGCGCAACCAGATCCTCGTTTTCGATGTACGGTGCCGCGCCCGCGTAGGCAGATACTCCGATATCTTCGAGTTGGGCAGCCGTCCCGAGGAACGCCATCGGGTACTCTACTGCCAGTCCGAAGTCAAACTCGGGTTCCTCAACCGGTTCTCCATCGAGACTCTCAATAGCCTCAACGAGCGTCTCGACGTGGGATTCCTCGTGCTCTTGAATCGTACGGAGTTCGCTGTACGCATTCTCGCCCAAATAACTGTCCTCTTCAAGCGCTTCGCAGTTACAGAGCGCATCCTCACCGATGTTGTCGAGGCCCTCCTGATAGAACCGCGCCTCAAGGTACTCGAGCGTCAGGGCGTAGTTGAGGATCGCCACATCGTCCTCAAACTCCGACTCGGGTACTTCCTCATCGCCGTTTTCTTCGCCGTTCTCCTCGTTGTCTTCGTCATCTTCGTGCTCATCTGCGAGCACAGATCCAGTAAGTGCGCCTCCAGCCGCCAGGACGCCTACTGTCCCGGCAACGAACTGCCGTCGTGTGTTGTTGAACGTACTCTTCAATGACCGTTCGCTAGTGTCTTCGCTTGGATGTACCACAACGCTCCCTATGGCCAGGCGCTGTATCGTTATATATGAGTTTTTGAAAACCCGATCGGCTTACCAAACACAGCGATATTGTGTTACACATTATCTGGGTGAATGCGCGTGTACCCGTACTCCTGCGGTAAGGTCGAACAGTCCAAAGTAATCTAATAAAAACACGTAGGCATACGGTCCGCCACCACACCACGATCGCCGCCAACGTCAGCAGTCCCCACGATCGACGCACGCGCGATAGTTATCAAACAGCCCCTCAGCATCGACATCCGCAAACGAGTATTGTGAGGAGTGCCACTCAAAATCCTCGATCAGCCGATCGCGAAGGGACGCGGTGATTTCGGGGTGAAACTGCACCGTCCAGAGGGGAGCCGATCGGTGTCGCGTGCCGTAGATCTGACAGTGCTCGGCCGACGCAATCACGTCCATTTTCGCACCTGCCTTCGTGACGTGATCGCCGTGAAGCGAGACGACGACCGATTCGATTCCCGAAAAGAGTGGATCGCTGTCGAGTTCGGCCTGGACGAGTGTCGCGTCGGTTCCAACGTGTTCGACGCGCCCACCGAGAGCAGCGTTTGCGATCTGGTGGCCGAAACACACCCCGAGTGTGGGGATCTGCCGATCGACGAGTTCGCGGACCAGCGCTTTTTGTTCGTCGATCCACGGATGCCGATCGGCCTCGTACACGCCGGCGGTGCTGCCTGTCAGCACGACGCCGTCGGCGTCATCCAGTGAAACGCGCTCGCCAGCGGGGTAGTCGACCTCGATTGCGTCGGGGAACCGAGCGGCGAGTGCATCACAGTGATACTCGTGGTCCGGATCGACCTCGTTTCTCACGACGTATAGCTGCGGTCGATCGGACGTTTCGAGGGACATGCTCGACTGTTTCGGCTCGATCGGCCTGTACGTTTCGGCGATCGGTCACTCCTGTGGCTTGACGAGCACCTTGATCGCCTCGCGCTCGTCCATCATTCGGTAGCCCTCTGCGACCTCGCTGAGGCCGATCGTCTCAGTGAAGATCGGGGAGGGATCGAGCGTCCCGCCAAGGATGTCTGCCATCAGTTCGTCAGCGTATGCGCGGACGGGCGCGACGCCGCCGCGGAGTGTGATGTTGTCGCCAAACAAGCCGAAGACATCCAGTCCTTCGGATTCGACGCCGTACGGGACGCCGACGTAGCCGATCGTTCCACCTGGCCGGGCGACCTCGATCGCCGTGTTCATCGCGCTCGCCGCGCCAACACACTCCATCACGTGATTTGCGCCGCCGTAGGTGAGCGCTGTGATCCGATCGATCGCCGCGTCACCGCGCGCAGAGACAGTCTCGGTTGCGCCGAATTCGCGGGCGATCTCAAGTCGGTCCTCGTGGTGGCCGACCGCAATGATCCGTTCAGCCCCGAGCCGACGAGCGGCCAGCACACCACACAGGCCCACCGCCCCGTCGCCGATCACAACTGCGGTCGAACCAGCCTCGACACCTGCGCTCACGGCGGCGTGGTGGCCGGTTCCCATCACGTCTGTGAGGGGGAGGAGCGATCGAAGCACGCCCTCGTCGTCGGCGTAGCGATCAGGGACGCGGACAAGCGTTCCGCCAGCGTGCGTCGAGCGGACGTACTCGCCCTGCCCGCCGCCGTTATCGCCGCCCCACGAGTCGCGGTTGACACAGGAGGTGTGCAGTCCCTTCCGGCAGAACTCACAGGAGCCACAGGAGATCGCGAACGGCGCGAGCACGCGATCACCCGGCGCGACCGAGACCACATCGTCGCCGACCGACTCGACGATTCCCATGGGTTCGTGGCCGACCGGAGTGCCTGGATCGCGATCGCTGTCGCCGCGATAAAACCACAAGTCAGAGCCGCAGATTGCGGTGTGGGTCACGCGGACGATCGCGTCGGTCGGCGACTCAATCGTCGGTCGCGGTCGGTCTTCGACGCCAATCTCGCCGGGGCCATGAAAGATAGCAGCACGCATATCCAATCGTTCGGTCGAGTCTCGCAAAAACACGCCGTTCCCGGAAGTTAAGGCTGCGTGTGGTCAACCGTGCCACCTCGACAGAGCGGAGCAATGCGTCTACTCGACAGAGCGGAGCAACGCATCGATGTCTTCCTCGAACGTTTCGGGATCAGTCGAGAGCGCCTCTTCGGTGTCACTGTCGAGTACGTCTCCGACTTCGACGGGTGCGTCTTCGATCGTCTCTTCGAACGGTTCGACGAGCGGGTCGGTGGGATACGCACCGCCAGCGAGTAACACGTCAGTTCCGTCGTGCCATACACCCACGTGAGCGGCGATCTCGATCTCGTCGTCGAACGACTGAGAAAGTCCGCCGAACGAGAGTTCGCCAGCGACCGGATACGTCCCCGAAAACTCGAACAGTGTGGCTTCGTGTCCTGTGTCGACCTCGATCGTCCGCGTATCGGCTGTATCGACGTTCTCGATCCCGCTATTTTCGAGCTCGGCTCGGAATGCCTCCTCGGCGGCGGTTTCGACTTCTGTCATGATACGATCGCGGCCGACACCAAACGGAAGCGAGTCGATCGCTGGACGGAGGTCGATCCGGGTCGTGAAAAACATGACTGGCGACCCTTCGGCGTCAAGCGTTTCGGCGATCGATTCGGCCACGCTTACGTACTCGTAGACTGTCGATCGAGACAGCGCCTGGACGGTGATCGGGCCGTAGGACTCTTCGAAGACCTGGTCGTTTGATTCGTCGACTACCCGCCACTCGTCGTCGATCCGATCGTCGGTCACGGTCGGCGCCGGGACCGCCCCCTCACGTGTTCCCAGACACCCGGCAGCAGCGACGGCACCGGCGGTTGCACCAGCGGCTAACAGCTGTCGACGGCGATACAATTTATCCATATCCATGAATGTCTACACGATAATATATACTTGTTGGGATAGCAAGTAAACAGCGTTAAACGGGTCCGAGCGGTACTACACCCATGCAACACGTCACGATTCCGCAGGACCGGATCGGCGTCCTCATCGGCGAGGGTGGTGAGACGATGCGGGAAATTGAATCCCGCGCGGAGGTCCGTCTCGACATCGATTCGGAATCTGGCTCCGTCGCGGTTGAATCCGTCGGCGATCCCGTCACGGCGCTTGACGCACCCGATATCGTCCGGGCAATCGGGCGCGGTTTTAAACCTGAAACCGCCTTGACGCTTCTGGACGGCGATCTGCGGATGTTCGATCTGATCAAACTCGACGCCCAGACCCGAAACAAAAACGACCTCCGTCGACAGAAGGGTCGGCTGATCGGCGAGAACGGTCGTACCCGAGAACTGATGGAGGAACTCACCGGCGCACACGTCGTGATCTACGGCTCAACCCTCGGGATTATCGGCGACCCTGAAGAAGTTGAGGCGGTTCGACAGGCGGTTTCGATGATCCTCGACGGCGCGCCGCACGGTGCCGTGTACTCGTTCCTCGAACGCAAACACAACGAGCTCACAGGCGGGCCCGATCTCGGACAGCCTCGATAACGTATCCGGCGATTGGATCTAGTCAATACATACCATACATAGATGCCTATCCATGCCATAGGTAACCACGCCCACGTATGGCGATTAGCGAACCATTTTTCGAAGCTTTTTTATAGAAGCACAAACAATCGGTGAGTGATTATGTCTCAGCGACAGCGGATGGGCAACCAGCCCATGATCGTACTCTCGGAGGACAGCCAGCGCACATCCGGTAAAGACGCGCAGACAATGAACATCTCCGCGGGCAAGGCCGTCGCGGAGTCGGTCCGCACCACGCTCGGACCGAAAGGAATGGACAAAATGCTCGTTGACTCGGGGGGATCGGTCGTCGTCACGAACGACGGCGTTACCATCCTCAAAGAGATGGACATCGACCACCCGGCGGCGAACATGATCGTCGAGGTCTCCGAGACCCAAGAGGACGAGGTCGGCGACGGGACCACGTCCGCTGTCGTCATCGCCGGCGAACTCCTCGATGAGGCAGAAGACCTGCTCGATTCGGACATCCACGCGACAACGATCGCGCAAGGGTTCCGACAGGCCGCCGAGAAGGCCAAAGAGATCGTCGAGAACGAAGCGATCGACGTCGGCACCGACAACCGCGAGGTGCTTGTCGAGATCGCAAAGACGGCGATGACCGGCAAGGGCGCCGAAGGCGCGAAAGACCTACTCGCCGATCTGGTCGTCGACGCTGTCTTGGCCGTGCAGGACGACGACGAGATCGACACCGACAACGTCAATGTCGAGAAGGTCGTCGGCGGCTCGATCGACACCTCCGAGCTCATCGAGGGTGTCGTCGTCGACAAAGAGCGCGTTCACGACAACATGCCATACGGCGTCGAGGACGCCAACGTGGCCGTTTTCGATGGCGCACTCGAGATCAAAGAGACCGAGATCGACGCCGAAGTCAACGTCACCGATCCCTCCCAGCTGCAGGAGTTCCTCGACCAGGAGGAAGCCCAGCTCAAGGAGATGGTCGATCAGCTCGTTGATGTCGGCGTTGACGTCGTCTTCGTTGGCGACGGGATCGACGACATGGCCCAACACTACCTCGCCGAGGAGGGCATCATCGCGGCCCGCCGCGTCAAGGACTCTGACCTGAAGGCACTCGCGCGATCGACCGGCGCTCGCGTCGTTGCCAACCTCGACGACATCACCGAGGACGACCTCGGCTTTGCGGGCTCGGTCGCCCAGAAGGACATCGGCGGCGACGAGCGGCTCTTCGTCGAGGACGTCGAGGACGCAAAGAGCGTCACCCTCGTCGTCCGCGGCGGCACCGAACACGTTGTTGACGAGGTCGAACGCGCGATCGAGGACTCCCTCGGCGTCGTTCGCACCACGCTCGAAGACGGCAAGGTTCTGCCCGGCGGCGGCGCAGCTGAGACCGAACTCGCTCTGCAGCTTCGCGACTTCGCAGACTCTGTCGGCGGTCGCGAGCAGCTCGCTGTTGAGGCGTTCGCCGACGCGCTCGAAGTCATCCCACGGACCCTCGCAGAGAACGCGGGTCACGACCCGATCGACTCGCTCGTTGATCTGCGCTCGCGCCACGACGCCGGCGAGTTTGGTGCGGGCCTCGACGCGTACAGCGGCGACGTGATCGACATGGAGGCAGAAGGCGTTGTCGAGCCGCTCCGTGTCAAGACCCAGGCGATCGAATCGGCCACCGAGGCAGCCGTCATGATTCTCCGAATCGACGATGTCATCGCCGCGGGCGACCTCCGCGCGTCGACTGACGACGATGACGACGACATGCCAGCCGGCGGCGGTATGGGTGGTATGGGCGGTATGGGTGGCATGGGCGGCATGGGCGGCGCGATGTAAGCGCGGCCACACGAGCCTACACCACACCCTCATTTCGCGTATCGGTTTTCAATCGTCGGCCTACGACGCACACGCGTCAGTTCCGATCGAATTTTTTGCAGGCTACTCCTCGAAGCGGGAGCTACAGCGCTCGTGATTACAACATGTGTAGAAAAGGCGGGACTGCTCAGACAGCCGTCGCGATCTCGGCGTTCGCTTCGATATTTTCCCAGACCGCCTGCATCCGATCGCCGGTGAACGAAACGAGTTCCTCGACATCCCCGGCTGCCTCGGCATCCGCACAGCCGAGATCGCGGATCGCCTTCGTCGCCGAGACGTGGTGGACATGGACATACGGATCGTCTGGGCGCTCGTAGACGACTGTCGTACACGGAAGCATCCCAGCGAGCGTCTGGTCGATCGCCAGCGCGTCGCGAGCGATCTCCGGGTGACAGACGACAAGTAACGCGGTCCGTTCAACTTCCTCTCCGAGCATCCCCGCGATCATCTCATCAAGTCGCGTGAGTTTGACGGTCTCAAAGTCCGCGAGTTCGTGTTCGAGCTGGACGAAGGGGACTGCATCCTCAAACGGCATATCGAGTGTAAGATGCATCGCCTCCTCAGCGGTGGGTGAGCGATTGCTACCCGAAACCGATTGGTCACTCATACTTGTTCTGTCTCGTTTGTGAATATAAACGTTGATGTCGATCGACGCGCCCCCACGCGGTGTCAACCCAGACAGTCGTTATTCTCAGTCATCTCAGACTGCTGTAATTCTCAGTCATCCCTGACTGCTGGTGTTTCGAAGCGATCCCTACAGATCGTCGTCGGCCAGTTCCTGCTCGGCGACGATCGCGTACGGATCAAGCCCGTTTCGGATCCCATCGAGCAGCCGAAACGCGTCATCCGGTGCGAGGAAATGTCGACAGACGGCTCGCCCCAGCAGTGTCGGCGCAAGGCCATCAATGAACTCCCACTCCAACAGTCGGCCGACGGCTCGAGTCGTGTCTATCTCGCCGAGCATTCGGTCGTTCAGTCGCTTGGCCTTCTTGCCGGCGACGACGATATTCGCGAGCGTCTCTTCGCCGGCGGCGTGATCGTCGTAGACGTTTTTGACGTCCTCCATCTCGCCTTTCAGGAGTTTGAACGCAACCTCGTCTTCTGTCATCTCCATCGAGTTGTGGTACGAACAGTCCGGCTCGACGAGCATGTAGACGGTGCCGCGATCATGGTAGTCCGGCCGGCCGGCCCGTCCGAGCATCTGGCTGAACTCCTGTACGGAGAGCCATTCAATCCCCATCGCAAGCGTGTCAAAAATCACCTGCGAGGCGGGGAAGTCGACACCGGCCGCCAGCGCTGCGGTCGTGACGACCGCCGCGAGATCCTGGTCGGCAAACTGTCGTTCGACCTGCTTTCGGCGCTTATAATCGAGCCCAGCGTGATACGGCGCGGAGCTGTACTGCAGCTTTCGGCTAATCTCGTGGCAGCGACGTCGGGAGTTAGTGAAAATGATCGTCTGCCCGCGGTAGCCTTTCGAGGATTTCGTGTCGAACTCGCGTTTGACCAGCCGGTTTTCGATGCGGGTCTTCTCTAAGGCGTCTGCGAAGGTGACGTGACGATCGATCGGCACGGGCCGCTCTTCGAATTCGATCAGCGTCGCCTCCAGCTGTCGCGCAAGCCACTCCGGATTGCCAACCGTTGCTGACAGGTAGATCCACTGCGCGCCGTCATAGCCGTCCGATCGGGCCGAACGCCGCTCAGCGTAGTACTTCAGCCGCGAGATCAGCCCGTCGAGGCGGTGGCCACGCTCAGGCTCTTTCAGTGTGTGCACCTCGTCAATGACCACGGTACCAATGTCCCCGAGATTTTTTCCGGTTCGTAGCGCGTGGTCGATCCCCTCATACGTGCCGACGATCACGTCCGCGCTCGGATCAAAACTGCTCCCCGAGCCGCTGATCCGGCTCGCGCCGACCCGGATCGTCACGTTGAGACCAAGCTGGCTGTACCGATCGGTGAAATCCTCGTGTTTCTGATTCGCAAGGGCAACGAGCGGCACGAGGAACAGCAGCTTTCCGTTGCCCTTCAGCGCACGATCGATCCCTGCAAGCTCACCGACGAGCGTCTTGCCGGTTGCGGTCGCACTCACGACCAGCTGATCGTTACCGTCTAACAGTCCGTTGCGGACAGAGAGACTCTGGACGGGCAACAGCGAGTCGAAGCGATCTTCGAGCATCGACTGGAGCTTCGGATGGAGATCGAGATCACTCGTTGGATACGGATCGACGTCCTCTACCGTCGCCGAAATTTCGTCGAACTTCGTGAGCTCGGGGTCGAGTTGGCCCGAAAGGAGGTTGACGATCCGCTCGAGATCCTGCACCTCAAACAGGAGGTCTTCGAGACGCTCCTGGGCTGCGGCTGTGAACTCTCCTTTGTACGAGAGTTCGCGTTCGAGTTCGCGGGTTGCACAGTCTGGACAGATGTACTCGTGATCAGTCGCGATCGCTGTCTCGTCAGTGATCGGTGAGTACCGCCCGTTGCGCGCACAGAGCCGGCACGTCCGGACGACGAGCGCCTCCAGTTGGTAACCATCCAGTAGCTCCTGTAGCTCGTTTCGACCCGTTGGAGAGGTCTGCTGGGAGATTCGGATCCGATCGGCGTTTCTGGCCAGTTCGACGAACTCTTCGGGTCGACGCGGCTCTTCGGTCGAGCCCTGTTTTTTTTTGAACTTTCCAGGCCGCGGCCCGGCACTCGTCTCTTTGACGTCGAGCTGACCGCGGAACACCCGATCGCCGTCCTGCATGACGACGACCTGGTAGTTGTCGCGGGCTTCGTGGAGGAACAACGTTCCGACGCGTGCGACCTGCTGAGACACGATCGATCGTACGCGAAGCGGGTATTTCAGATGTTCGGCTCTTTACGGCTACGGGATGCGGTGACAGGGGCTAGCCGGCTATTTTACGCGACAGAAATCGGCGTCTGCTACTTGTCGACGACAGCGATCGAATCCTCGCCGTTCGGAACCGCACACAGAAACGATCCCTGCGTCTCCGATTCGTTGCGATACCAGTGAACTGTCCCAGCGGGAACGAAGATTGAATCGCCGGCAGCGACAGTCTGTTCTATCTCTTCGCCAGTCTCGGGATCGCGAAATCCGACAGTGTACGTGCCCGAGAGGACATGTTGTTCGTGTTCAACCGCGTTCGTGTGTTTCGGCACCTCAGTGGACGGATCGATCGTAAATCGGCGAATCGCAAAGGTCGGTGCGCCGTCGGATTCGTCGATCAACACGCCTTTGCGTAGTCCCTCGGCGGCGTCAACTGTCTCGTAGTCGATCTCGTCGGCCCCTCTGACAAATGCTCCCGAAGGGGTGTCCGTGTTGTCCATGTAGAGATTATCGGACGGGCCGCGCTTAAGAGGATGGGACGAGAAGATTCAGGCATGCGTGGAATACGGATCGGAACCGCGTTCGGCATTCCGATTCAGCTCAACTGGACGTTCCTGTTGATCCTCCCGATCTTCGCGTGGATCATCGGGGGAAGTATCGGACAGATTACCGAGCTTCTGACCCTCGCATTTGGGACCTCCCTCGATGCTGAGGCACTGTCGACCGGAAACACTCGGTGGCTCCTCGGTATCGGCGCAGCTGTGGGGCTGTTTTTTGGCGTGTTGCTCCACGAGTTCGGCCACTCACTGGTCGCGATGCGGTATGGCTTCGAGATTGAGTCGATCACACTCTGGCTGCTCGGCGGCGTCGCGAGCTTCCGTGAGATGCCCGAAGACTGGAAACAGGAGTTCAACATTGCGATCGCCGGGCCGGTCGTGAGCGTGCTCGTCGGGATTATTTCCTACGGTGGGTTTGTACTCACCCCAACAGGGCTCCCCGAAGCGAAGTTCGTGCTCGGCTATTTGGCGTTCATGAACGTCGCCCTCGCGGGGTTCAATATGCTTCCAGGCTTCCCGATGGACGGTGGTCGCGTCCTGCGGGCACTGCTCGCCCGCAATCGCCCACACGCAAAGGCAACCCAGCAAGCTGCCGAGGTTGGGAAGATATTCGCGTTTTTGATGGGGATCTTTGGACTGTTTACGTTCCAACTATTCTTGATCCTCCTGGCGTTTTTCATCTACATGGCTGCCTCTGGAGAGGCCCAGCAGTCCACGCTCAAAGCGGCGTTTCAGGACATCACGGTCGGGGACATCATGACGCCCGGAGCAGAGCTACAAACGGTCGATCCCCGGACGACGGTTGCTGAACTCCTCAACCGGATGTTCCAAGAGCGTCACACGGGCTATCCAGTACTGCAGAACGGCGACCTCATCGGAATGGTAACGCTTGACGACGCTAGGACGGTCCGTGAAGTCGAACGCGACGCCTACATCGTCGAAGAGATCATGTCGAATGACATCGCAAGTGTCACGCCCGACGCCGATGCGATCGTCGCGCTACGGACCATGCAAGAACACGATGTCGGCCGATTGCCCGTCGTCGACGCCAACGGCGAGCTGGTGGGTATCCTCTCGCGAACCGACCTCATGACGGCGTTCAACATCATCCAATCCGGCGGCAGTGTGTCGTTACTCCAGCGGAACGATCCCGGCTCACTCACGTCGATCCGGTGATTGTGCGGACACCAATAAAAAAAGCGATCAGCTAATTTTGGGACGGGCACATATCCTCCTGACAGTGCTACGTACGAAGGTGACTTCAACCGGCAAATATACAGAGAAGGAATCCAACAAAATCGGAGACAGCTAGATTGGGCTGCCGTTTTCCAACCGATCGCGGCCCACCCCAAATCAGGCCCCACCGTGGCGATCTGTATCCGCCGTACTGCTGGGCAATGTCAACAGAGGTGGTTATTTTGCTCATCCTCATTCTTGCCGTACGATACCGAGATCGTGTTTCACACCGTCAACAAATATTGTTCCATCATGCGTTAGTCGCACCTGGTGGTCGGAGACACGAAACGTGAATTCCCAGACGCCCTCATCCATGTCGGCTAATTTCTCCAACACGTTGGGATCGATATAGTCCGCAAGGATAACATCGACTGCTGATGGATCGCGCTTCTCTGCGTGGGCTATCGCTTCGATCACCGCAACGACGATACTACTGTCTGGTGTCAGAGTACAGTTCCTCATAGATCTCACAGCCGGTGATCAGCGACTGAGGAAACCGACCGATCGACTCGTGGATGAGCATAAAAAGCACTTCGGCCTCCTCAAAACGGGGTCCACGTTGGACACAGAACGGGTCGCGCTCCCAGCGGACGTAGCCGGCGTCGGCCAGTTTCGGGAGATGGTGGTGTTGGAGGCGGATACTCGCTTTCTCTGGGTCCCACGACGACTCAGGCGTCATCGCAGCCTCCGGGAGCGGGATTCGTCTCTCACCTGGCACATCGCACAACGAGTAGAGTATCATTCGGCGCTCCTGAGAGGCAAGAGCCTCGTGGAGCAGATTCCATCGATCGATCGCGGATCCGTCCCATCTGGATGAATCAATTACCATGTGTCTGTACAAAATGTGAAATGAATTAAATGTTGGTGCGGAACGTATTTTATGCAAGATGCTTTCACGGGACGACTTACAGCGTTTAAAACGAGTTTTTTATCATCTGTGTCACCCGCCAAACGATCCAGCGCGGACTGTGTCGCTATTTTTCATTAAAAGCCGAGAGGGGAAGCAAAATTGGAACAAAAACACAAAACAGACTCTCACGCGATCGCACTTGACAACACGGTCCGATCGATCGCACCGAACTCCGCCTTCCGGTGACACGAGCCACACAGCGAGATCAGATTCTCAAGATAATGTGCGTCCTCGACGGTCGTTACCGGCGTTTCGACGAACGCACGAACGGGAACGATGTGGTGAACGTCAGGATTTCGGCCTAACTCCTCGGCGGTCGCCCCACAGTGTTGGCAGGTATAGTCGTCCCGCTCGAGTGCCCGACGGCGGACGCGAGTCCAGGATGAGCCGTAGGAGCCGATCGTTCCGCCCTTCCAGTGTGGATGATCTTCGCCGACGTAGGTTTCGGCGATCCAGTCGCCGCGGCACTTGTCGCTGCAGAAGACGCCGTGTTCGCCGACGTTGCTCGGGTACCGCTTCACGGGTGCGTTGCAGGTTTCACACTGGAGATCGAGTTTGCCGCCGTTCCAGCGTGGGTGTTTTTTTCCACGCAACTCCGGTATATGTCGCCACTGCGCCGTCTCAACACAGTCGGAACAATACAATCCTTTCTTTGCAGACGGATAATATTCGAAAGATGCGCCGCAAATAACGCAGTCAGTGGTCTCTTTTCCACCGCGGTAGTTCGGATTATTTTCGCCAGCACGCGATACTGCACTCTGATAACAATCTTCTGAACAGTATGTTTTCTGATAGTCCGATCGGAACTTTGTTCCACAGTGCTCACAGGTTCGGTTTGGAAGTTTCTCGTCGTGAACTCGTGTGTGATGTACTGAGAGTCCTCGATGTGTGCTGTACTGCTTGTTGCAGGAGGGGCAATCAAACGGCACAAATATAGATCGCGGGATACTTATCTAGTGGTTTGGATATCGGAAAATACTGCTGTAAATTCGAATTGGTGACAGTCTCGTAGGAGAATTAGTGTCAGATATTTTATATAGTCCGGATGCGGAAATCGAATCCACTTCTCAGCCTCCACAAGGCTGAAGGATAACCATTACCCCAATCCGGACACGCAATTTGATCTACTGCGTCAGACTGTATATTCGTTACGACTCCGATCGCCACTGCCGCAGACTCACACACTCCGCCCTCACACGGCACACACCGATCGCCTCTGTGTCGACATCCGATCGCCAACAAAATCGATACACGATCGCCACGCAACCCACACGCACCGTTCCGCGGCGCTTTTGTCGTCCGATCGACTACGTCCAACTACCTGTGGCCATCACCGACAAGATCTACGTCAAGAATCACCGCCAGATCGCCTCCCAGTTGGAGACGGGCTTCCCGAAGAGCGCCTTCGCTGGAGCGACGCTTGACGTGTTATTCACCGGAGAGGGCCTCTCGAAGCTTGACAGCGCGACTCGCGATCGAGCGCTCGATTTTGCCGAGGACTTTCTGGACTGCGACTGTCAGTCGAATCCCTACTGTGGCTGTGCGGAGCGCAAGTTCATTTCCTACCTGCTCGAGTTGCGTGCACAGGGGTTGGGGCCGGACGCGATCGTCGACGTCATGGGCGACGAGTACATGCTGTATGCGTACTCTGGAGATATCCTCTCGTTTCTCGATCAATCCGTCCGGACGCTCGAGGCCGTCGAGACACTCGCTGATGTGGAAGGCGATCGGAAGATGTCCGAGCGGGCACGTCGAGCAAAGCGCGAGCTAACCGGCTGATTCGGCGCGTCGATCGAGACAAGAAATTGCCACGGTCAGCCGAGCTGGTAGGGCTGATCGCCGTCGTCCCCATCGAGTTCTTCGAGGAAGATGACCTCCTCGTCGCGATCCATCTCGGCGAGCTGTTCTTGTAAGTAGTTCACGTACGCCTTGTGCTCGTCGAGTTGTTCACGGAGGTGTTCGGCTTCCAGCTCTAACCGCTCATGCTCGCGAACGAAGCTCTTTGGGACCTCCACCCGCGGCGGGAACGGCTCGGCGTCTTCGTCCTCGACGGCCTCGTAGTCGTTTTCGGGCACGACTCGGACTCGGCCGTCGTGGGCAACGAGCGAGTCGACGTAGTCGCGGAACACCGCCGACAGCGACAGGTCGCGCGCTTCGGCGATCTCTCTGAGTCGCTCGAAGGTGTCCTCGTTGACGCGAAAGGAGATTGTCTTGTTTTTGTTGCCCATCTCACCAGAATATGTCGGGCAATCGGTTTAAACGTTCGTCAGACAGACTGCCTGCGGATACGCCTCAAATCGATTCATGTGTCCCGGCATCAGCGTCAGCGTCAACATCTGACTCTTCGTCGAGGCTTTCCAGCGCCGACAACGCCATCGTCTTGTACGACTCGAGGTCGAGTTCATACTGCTCGGCGGCCATCCGGCCGTACTCGTTGGCCTCGTCGTCGGCGTGCTCGATCCGTTCGAGCGTCTGCTGGGCCGTCTCTGTGACCCACCGATCGCGGGTGTCGTCGTCGACCTCGGTGATCGATTCGGGTCGCAGCGAGACGTTCACTGTGCCGTCGTCGGTTTCGTACGTCCGTGGCTTGCCGACGATCGACACGTAGGCAGGCGACTCCAGTTCACGCAGCGTGCTCGCGGCCTCTGGTTGGTACTGGCCGGCGTACACAAAGAACGTCCCCGTCGGGTCGACGATCCGGCCACGCCAGTACTCGCTGTCCTCGCCGACATCCTCGGTCTCGGTGAGCGTCCCGACGACGAACACCCGGTTGGCGCGTTCACCCGTCGGTAACAGCAGGTACAGCGGGGCGCGATCGTCGTCAGACTCTTTGAACGTGTAACTCGCGTCGTTGAACTCACGAGCGAACACGCGCCGAGCGACCTCTCGGGTCGGCACGGATTCGTCTTGGGCGCTCATTTAGATCGACCTCGCTTTGATGAGCGTCTCTTCATGATCTGTCGGCGCACCTAGGCGTTCGAACTCGTCAGCGAGCACGTATCGGCTGAGCGTTGGCCCAGTAATTCGATAGTACCGTCCGAGCAGCGCGCCGCGCATCTCGTCGGCGACGATTGACGTGTCGAGCGCGTCCATTGCCATCGACTTTGCTTCCTTGAGTTCGATGCCAGTGAGCTCCTCGGTTCGCTCGCGGTTGAAGATCACCTCGTGCACCGCTGTGCCATCATCGAGGACGGCTTTGATTCGGAGGTCGAACTCGCCGTCGACGTTGCCGTGTTCCGAACACCGACCATTCTGGAGCACGCGGGTACAGCCCTCTTCGGGGCAACGCTTGATTAGCCCCGAGCCCGATTGGATGTCGACCATCGCGCCCTCGACTTCGATCGCATTGTCGCCGACCTCGATATCCTCCTCAAGTTCGGTGATCGTGGTCGTGCGGTTGAGCTTCACTGAGTACCGTCCCTGGTACTCGTCGGTCACCACGTTACCCAGTCGGTAGACGGACCCCTCTTCGAGCAACGGTAACTCGGAGGTCGAAAACGAGACGAACTTGATCGTTCCCGACTCGTCACCGAGGAGTCCGACCTGCGAGATCGCCTCGCTGCCGGGTTCCCAGAGATCGACGACCTTCGCGGTGATGTCCACCCACTGTTCGTCCTCCTCGATGTCGTTCACGAGGACTTCCTCGGTGCCGCCTGCGGAGATCTCTTCGCGATCGAGTCCGGCCTCGTTGAGGTAGCTGTTCGTGACGCTTCGTCGGGCCTCGTCGATCGGTACCTTGTACTGCGTGACGAGGTTGTCGAGTTTCTCCTCGACCTCGGCTTCGGATACGTCTAAGTGGTCTGAGAACTGTGCCGCAATCTCGGCTGCGTGTGTCTGCAATTCGCTCATGGTCTCACTGCCTCCGCGGTGTTTTTCAATGGGAGACATATGACGGTTGGAGCCTCATCGCATAAAAGGTACCGCAAGGACAGTGAAAGTGAAACTCGACGACGTTCCGACGAGCCACGAAAACACCCCGCTCCTGGGCAACGGACCTATGTCGATCCAGCCCAAATCCGAACCGATGAGCGATCGGATCGGCAAGTTCCTCCGCGATCGAATCCGCGAGGCCGGCCGTGGGTACGAGCGGGCCAAACACGCCTACGTCGACGGAAAGACCAACGATCCGAGCGGATCGGATCCGACAGCGCGGCTGCCAGTCGACGACGCCGGCCGATCGAAGATTGTCTGCCGCCGCCACGCCGAGCGGCGAGCAGTTCCGGTCGACGAGGCCGGCCGACCCGCCTGCTACGACGCCGATCATCCAGACTGTCAGGGCTGTGTCGAGGATATCAACGACGGCTCGATCGAAGTGTGGTGAGCGCCACAGTCTGCGTGCAGGCCGATTCGGGAGGCTACTTTCGGCTTGCGTCCACGTCGATCGCGTCGACCGGACAGATATCAACACAGAGCATACAGTCGATACACTGATCCTCGCGGGTTGGTTCAACCTTCTTTTCGCTCTCGGGGTGGTCGGGCGTCTCGACCCACGTGAACACGTCCACCGGACAGTTTTCCAGACAGGCCCCGTCGGCCAAACAGATGTCATAGTCGACCGCAACGTGAGTGCCGTGAATGCCAAGCTTCTCGGGTGGTTCGATCGGTCCCCACACGTCGACATCTGAATCGAACTCGACACCCGCCTCGGTGAACTTCAGCAGATCCTCGTCGTCGGCTCGGTCGCGGTTCGCGTCGAAGTTCGGATCAATTCCCATCAGCGGTACTCGGGCGGACGGATACTTAAGCGCCCGCGTTCGTGCTGTCCTCGATCGCCGCACGTTCGCGTGTCATTGTATCTGCGTCGGTAAGCGATCGGACGTACTCGGTGAAATTGTCGAAAATAACCTTCGCCTCGCAGGCAGCCGCGTAGTTCTCGGGCGTGATCTCTTCGAGGGTCTGTGCAACCCGATCGGCCGCAATTCGCTCTTTTTTCCCCTCGGTTACCGTCCGAGCGGTCTGCATGTCGTACTCAGGGTGGAACTGGACGCCGAAGCAGTGCCCGCGGCGGAACGCGTGAATGCCATACTCGTTTTGGGCGATCGCCTGTGAGCCTGGCGGCAATTCAACGACTGCGTCGCCGTGAGTCGTAAAGGCGGTGAACTCACGCTCCAGTCCGTCAAACAGTTCGTCATCGGTGAGCCGTTCGATCGTGTTGTAGCCGATCTCGAAGCCATCCATTGCCGCGACGTGGCCGCCGAGCGCTTCTGCGAGCACCTGATGGCCGTAACAGACCCCGAGAATTGGCAAGCCATGATCGGCTGCATCAGCGACGTACTCGACCAGCGGGTCGATCCACGGCTCGTCCCAGTAGACAGACGATCGCGAGCCAGTGACGACAACGCCGTCGTAGTCAAATCCCCTCGGTCGTTCTCCCTCAGTCACGTTGAATTCGACGAGATCAGCGTCCAGCTCCCGGCGGAAGTTCCGTCGGGTGTTGTCGCCCCCGTGGGCGGCGTTCAACAGCGCGAATCGCGGTTTCATATTATATGCTATGTTCATCTACCGCTCGTGAGTAAATGCCTTGCGGCCGCTACGCGTGTTGGCAGTCTTGTGGGCCAGCGATCGCTCAGACAGCCATGTTGATTCTTGTGGGCCAGCGATCGCTTAGATTCCCGCGTTGATTCTGCAATCCCTGCGATCGCTCAGACAGCCACATTGACTCTGGGAGCCACGGAATCACGTCACTTGCGAGGCGCTTATTCGTGTGCACCGTTTATAGCCGCCGTGTTTATCGGTCACGCCCTCCTCGCGTTTGCGATCGCTGCGGTCTGTGCCAACCGGTTCGGTTGGTCAAGCGAGCGGTCGCTCGCCTTCGGCGTCCTCGCAGGGGCGTTCGGGGCACTTCCGGACGTCGATATCGTGTACGCGGTTGCGACGGTCGACGCCGGTCAGCTGCTGATCGGGGCGGACCCAACGGTCTTTTGGGCCGCTAGTGAGGGCGTCCACCGCGCAATGACGCATTCGATCGTGATTGCGGCCGTTGCCGCACCCGCGTTCGCGCTGCTCGTCTCTCGAGGGGCTGGGCATCAGTCGATCGACAGGAGCCGCCTGCTCGGGACCGTTACGCTTGGAGGGCTTGTCGTCGTCGCAACCGCTGTGAGCGGGCCGGTCGGCGCACTCGTGATGAGTGCGTTCGCACTCGGCGGCGCAGCGATCGCGATCGCCGCACGACGACGAACCGACCTGTCGCCGCTAGCAATCGCACTTGCGGCGATCATCGGGCTCGCGAGCCATCCGTGGGGCGATCTGGTCACTGGCGAGCCGCCGTGGCTCCTGTATCCGTTCGACGTCGCCGCCGTTGGCACGCGGGTGATGTTGCACACCGACCCGACGCTGCACCTCCTTGCAGCGTTTTCGATCGAGCTTGCGATCATCTGGGCGGCCGTTCTCGCGTTCGCACACGTCGCGGGTTGGTCGCTGTGGATCCACTCGGATCCGAGCGCGTCGATCGGGGCTACCTACAGCCTCGCGGCGATCGTACTGGTCCCGCCGACACTCGAAGTGTCGTATCACTTCGTGTTCTCGATTCTCTTGGTTGGCATCCTCTGTGGGACGGTGTCGTGGCTACGATCGAAACGGCGATCGCCACGTGGCAGATCGCTTCGCTCGATGCGGACGAAGTTCTTCATCGGGTGGTCGACCCCGGCGTTGACCGCTATTGTTACGGCGCTTGCCGGCACGACGATCGCCCTCGTCGGGTACGGAGCCGCCTACCTCGCGCTGTGATCGCTTGTGCAGTGGCGCATAGCTCTCTTGACCGGCCGATTTACCTGTTTCGGGTGGCTACCAAGCGCGTATGAGTGCGATCGACAACGTTCTCGCCGACAGCCGCCGGAACGCGGCGCTCTCGTGGCTGGTGGTGCTCGTGCTTCTTGCTGTCTGGTCTGGTGAGGTCTTGACGGGTCGGTTCCTCTGGTCGGCGTTCTCGTTGGTCGTTACAGCGTTGGCGATCGTCCCGCCGATTGCGTACCGATCGTGGTACGTGATGCTTCCGTGGGAGGTGCTTGTACTGGCAGCGCTGCCGGTGTTAGGATTAGCGATTGGAACCGAGCTGTTCACCGGTCCGGTGTGGACGTACCTGGCAGTCGCGGCGATCGGACTCGTGGTCGCGGTCGAATTACAGTCGTTTACTGCGGTCCGGTTCTCGACAGGTTTTGCGATCATCCTCGTGGCCGCCTCGAGCATGGCTGCCGCGGGCCTGTGGGCGCTCGTTCGCTGGGGGTTCGACGTAGTCTTTTCGCGACCATTCGTGATCACAAACGAGGCGTTGATGCTCGAGTTCTTCTACTCGATGATCGCAGGAATCGGTGCAGGGCTGATCTTCGCGGGGTATTTTCGGCGGTTCGTCTCTGCAAGGGACCGGCTCCCGTCGTCGGTGAAATCCGAGATTTTCGAGGAATCATGACCCGATTTGGCTCTCTTCGATTGTCCAAACGACGACAGCAGCAGCTCTCATACGGTATGGAGCTGTGTCTGGTCGGATTGTTTTTCATCGGGCTCGAACGCGGCAGCATCGGAGTGATCGTCAACTCGATCGTCGCACTCACCGTTACGCAGCTCCCGAAGATTCTTGAGCGTGACTATGGGTTGCCGATGGACCCGAGACTGACGCTTTGGATCACGAGCGCCGCCTTTTTGCATACGATCGGTACCGCCGGCATTCCCGGCGCCAACGTGAACCTCTACGTGCAGATCTGGTGGTGGGATCATATGACTCATGCACTGTCGGCATCGGTTGTCGCCGCTGCCGGCTACGCGACTGTGCGGGCGATGGAACTACACTCCGACACGGTTCATATCCCGCCGAGGTTTATGCCGATCGTCATCCTGATTTTTATTCTTGCGTTTGGCGTTCTCTGGGAGCTACTTGAGTTCACTCTCGTGATCGTGTCTGGGGCAGTGGGGCTGCAGTCGGTGTTGATCCAATACGGCGCAACAGACACGCTCAAGGACCTCCTTTTCAACAGCATCGGCGGACTCATCGTCGCGATCTGGGGCGGAATCTACCTCACGGATTTCTCTGCGAGTCTCGCTGCGCGGTTCGGTGCCGACTGACAGTTGTTCTCGGTGTGACCGGCAGTCACTCATCGCTGGCCACGAGAAAGCCAAACAGCCGATCGGCCACCGCCTGTGGTTGCTCGATCTGTGGAAAGTGACCAGCCCCATCGACGCCGAAAAACTCTCCGCGAGGAAGTGCGTCGGCCAGCGAGCGGCCAGCCTCAATCGGAACGATCGCGTCCTCGCTGCCGTGGACGACGAGCGTCGGCACAGTTACCTCGTAGAGTGGCCCGGGATCGTACGTTTCGAGCGCGGCAACGAGGTCGTCCCACACACTGAGCGGCGCATCTTCGTCGGCGCGCATGTTGACGATGTCGTCGATCGCAGTCGGTGTCTCTTCGGCGAAAGTAGCTGAGACGGCCGATCGGGTCGTCTCCCGAATCGCCGTCTCGTCATCGGGAGATGCACGGAGGTGGCGGAGATCGTACGCGTCGCCGGTGCTCGCAGCACCGATGAGAGTAAGCGATCGCACTCGGTTCGTGTCCGCGGCCGCCTGCATTGCCGTCGCCGAGCCGAGCCCACAGCCGATGAGATGTGCCCGCTGGACGTTTGCCGCCCGGAGCACTTCGACGAGGTCGGCGACGAGATCATCGATCGTGAACGGACCCGTTGGTGCGCTCGATCGCCCACAGCCGCGAGTGTCGTAGGCGATCGTCCGAAATGGCCCCGTTAGTGCGTCGTGTTGCCAACTCCACGCCCACACGCCGAGGCCGATCTCGCCAAGAAAGACGACCGGATCATCCGCGCGGTCAGTACGCTCGTCGATACCGTCGCTGGCCTCGTAGTACAGGGTTGCACCGTTCGATTGGACCGTTGGCATGGAAGCGAAGTGCTGTGCGGGGCTATGCGTCGAGGAGACGCGCGAGCACCTCTTCGGCGCTTTCGAGCGCGTCATCGAGCGCGTCAACGTCCGGCCCTCCCCCCTGTGCGAAGTCTGGCGGGCCACCACCACCGCCGCCAACCATCGCGGCAAGTTGGCTTACGACCTCGCCGGCGTTGATTCCAGATGCTTCCGGTGCGCCAACCACGAACTGTGCACTGCCGCCTGCACCGGAGCCAAGCACCGCAACGGTTCCATCGTCGACGATCGCGTTCGCCATCGCCCGCAGCTCATCGGGATCGCTGTCGACACGGCGAATAACGACTGGCGTGCCGTCGATCGTCACCTCGTCGTCGCCGCTTGCGGCTCGGGCGGCCGCAAGCTCTTCGGTGAGTCGGTCAATCTCCTTGCCCCGAGCTTTCCACTCGGTGAAAAAGCGCTCAGCAGTCTCTGGGACATCGAGTGGATCAACGTCCAACACGTCCGCGGCGTCGTAGAGCGCGTCTTCGGTTCGCTGGGTGGTTTCGATCGCTGCATCCCCGGCTGCGAAGACGATCCGCTCGACGCCATCCTGAACGGGTTCTGTTTTCAGGATCTTGATCGCGCCGATATCGCCGGTCCGATCGACGTGGGTTCCACCACAGGCCTGGACATCGTCGCCGACGTGGATCAGCCGGATGTTCGTTCCCGGCGGGATACCACCCTGATAGAGGTCAAATCCGTATTCAGCTTCGGCGTCGTTTCGGTGGGGCCACTCCTGGGTAACAGCAATGTTCTCACGAACGATCCGGTTTGCGACCGCCTCGATCTCTTTTATTTCTTCGCGGGTGATCCGCTCGTAGTGGCGAACGTCGAGCCGCGAGCTTGTCGTCCCTTTTTGTGCGCCGGCCTGTCGAATGTGCTCGCCGAGGGTCTGTCGGGCTGCGTAGCCGATAACGTGCGTCGCGGTGTGGTGTCGCATGAGTTGGCGGCGGCGATCGCCAGCAACGTACCCGCGGACGAACTCGCCGGTGCCGGGGTCGCGATCGGTCCGATGCAGGATCACGTCGTCGACGAGCTGGACATCTGTCACCTCGGCGGTGACGTCGTCGGTGACAAGTGTCCCGTGATCGGCCGGTTGCCCACCGCCTTCGGGGTAGAACATCGTCTGGTCGAGCACCACGTCGTAGCCATCCTCGCGCTCGAAGACGTCGAGCACGACGGCCTCGAACTCCGTGCGCTGTTGGTTGTCGTAGTACAGCTTCTCTGTCTCGGGGAGGTCTGCGACGCGATCGTCTTCCTCCGTCCGGCTTGCGGCTCCGCCGGCGTCGTCGTGTCTGGCAGCGACGAGCGAGTGGAAGTCGTCGGGAATCTCGACGGTGGCACCCCGCTCTTCGGCGATTTCTTCGACCATGTCCGGCTGGATGCCGTGGGAATCATACAGCTCGATCAGTTCGTCGAGCGGAATCGCCTCGCCGCTTGCGGCGTACTCGTCGGCCAGCGCCTCGACTTTCCGGCCGCCGCGTTCGAGCGTTTTTTCGTATTTTTGAACCTCACTTCGGACGATTTCGCGGATCGTGTCGCGATTCTCGTAGCCGAGGCGTTCGGCCTGCATGTCGACCAGTTCGTCGAGCGGCGCGTCGACTCCGACGCTCTCGACGAGCCGTTTCGTCCGCCGAAGCACCATCCGAGCGAGGTAGCCAGTCGAGACGTTCGAGGGGACGATGCCATCGCCGAACATGTACGCGAGCGTCCGGCAGTGGTCAGCGATCGCGTAAATGTCTTCGAGCGGCTCCATCAGCGCTTCGAGCTCATCGACCGGCACGTCGAGCTTTTCGGCGATGTCACCGCGAGCAGATTCCATGTCCTCTGCTTCGTCAATGTCCATCCGCCCGGCGAGCTTAGCGGCGCGATGGATGAGTTGCTCTTCCCCGTCAGTGTGTTCGATTCCAGCGTGATTTTTGAGGAACCTGATCGTCTCGGGATAGACGGCCTCGTACACGGTCGGTGTTCCCTGGCTCATCCAGGTCCACCGTTCGAGCCCGTAGCCGGTGTCGACGATGTAGGTGTCCATGTACGAGTAGCGGTTGCCGTCTTTCATCTCGTACTCGCCGTCTGGGTCCTGTTCCATGCACATGAAGACGAGGGTGGCGAGTTCCGCGCCGCGGTAGATGACCTCGATCGCTGGCCCGGCGTTGCCGCCGCCGACCCACGGATCTTCGATGTAGGTGATCTCTTCGAGATCTGCCCCGAGTGATTCGAACAGCCCGTCACAGTAGCGAACCGTCTCGCTCTTCCAGTACACCTCGCCCTCGTAGGCGTACTCGTCGTCTGCGTCCTCACGAACGTTGAACGCGTGGTGGGCCATCATCTCGAAGGCCATCGTGTGACGGCCGGTTTTCCCGACGTTGTCGATATCCTGCATCCGGATACACGGCTGGGAGATCGCAAGCGGGTTCGCCGGCGGCGGCGTCTGCCCAGAGGTGACCAGCGGCTGGAAGTCGTAAATCGACGCCTGTGTCAACAACACATCGTCACGCCAGCGGTTTGCCGCGACTGGGTAGGGGTCGATGCGAGTATGGCCGTTGTCTTCGAAGTACGAGAGGAACGCCTCGCGCATCTCGGTGAGCGAGAACGACTCGTCGAAGCCCGGGTTGTCGATGAAACTGTAGTCCTCACAGGGCGGTTCTCCGCAGAGCTCGCGATCGTGATCACGAGTCCAAAAATGCGCTCCACAGGAGGAACACTCCTTTCGTTCGAAGCCTTCCTCCGCGAAGTACTCGAGGCGATATTCCTCCGCTAACGTGCTCATTATCTCTCTTTGGCTCATCAGCGTGCAAAGAACTTTCGAGGTGACGATCCTCCTGCGCTGGTTCAGCACCCCGTAAGCTGCTCCAATTCTCAACATCGTGAAAGCGGACGAAACGATTATAAACGTTCTTCTCATCGGTCACTCTCGTAAGGGAACCTACATGTCCGATGGCACCACGCGCGTGCTTCTTGTCGCGTCGGAACCAGCCAAACAGCGTCTCAAAACGCAACTTGAGCAGCGCTACACAGTGCTTTCAGCGGACTGTCCGATCGATCGGTCGACGCTCGTTCGCGTTGACTGTGTCGTCACCACAGAGCTGATCAAGACCGATGTCGAGACTCCGATCGTGTACTGTGCGGACACCGACCCGACTGACATTGATCGCACATACCGCATTGACGGATTCACGCGGTTAGACAACCCCGCCGCCATCGTCGACCAGGTCGCGATCCGAAACGATCGCCCCGAGCGGTCCCGCATCGGTGCGCTTCACGAGGCTGCGACGGAACTCGTTTCGACACAATCCCGCGAGGAGTTGTTCGAGCGAACTGCACGCGTCGCAAAGCAGGTGCTCGCGTTTGAGCAGTGTTTTCTCGCGATCGTCGAAGACGACCAGTTCGTACCGAAGATCACCACCCACAGGGACGAAGAGCCCCAACCGCTCGATTATGGAATGATGGGCAAGACGTTTCGGACGGGAAAATCGTCGCTCGTGAGCGATTTCACCGCGGACACCGAGGCGAATCCGACGCACGGAACGTACCGATCGGGAATCAGCGTCCCGATCGGCGAGTTCGGCGTATTTCAGGTGATCTCGACCGAACCGGACGCGTTCACCGAATGGGATCTCGAGCTGACTGAACTGCTTGTCGGATACGTGACCGCGACGCTATCGCGGATCGAGTCGGAGGACGCACTCCGTGAAAGCCGCTTTCGAATCGAGCGGCTCCAAAGCGGTGCCGCCGAGCTGGCGACGATCGCCGACGAGCAGACTGCCTTCGAGAAGATGGCCGAAATTGCCGAAGAGATCCTCTCGCTCGCTCGCTGTGCAGTGATGCGCGTAGAGGGCGAGTACCTCGTTCCTGCCGCTTACTCGTCGGATGCCGAACCTGACGACGCGCGGCGGATGCACATCAGCGAGGGGCTCGCCGGGTGGACCCACCGGACCGGCCAGTCGAAGATCGTCGAAAGCGTCTCCGAGTCCGAGAAGTCCGAACCAGCCAAAGACGAGTATCGTTCGGGGATCAGCGTCCCGATCGGTGAGTTTGGTGTGTTCCAGGCGGTTTCGACCAGCACGGCTGATTTTGATCAGCGAGACCTCGAACTCACGGAGTTGCTCGCGATGCACGTCCGCGAGACGATCGAGCGAATCATCAGCGAGCGAAAACGAAACGCCGAACACGATCGGCTCGCGGCGCTGTTTGCGAACATCCCGGATGCGGCTATCGCCTTCGAATTTGTCGACGACGAACCGATCGTCCGACGGACGAACGCCGCCTTCGAGGAGACGTTCGGCTACCCGGAATCAACAGTTCGCGGCGAGAGCATCGACGACTACGTACTGCCGGCCGACGGGCAGGCGAACCGCGAAGAGGCCGATCAATTCAACCAGAAACTGCAGTCCGGTGAGAGTGTTAAAGCCGCGGTCACTCGCCAGACTGCCGACGGTCCCCGACACTTTTTGTTACATGTGATCCCGCTGCAGTTGGGTGAGGCGAACGTCAGCGGCTACGCAATATACACGGATATTACAGAACAAAAACAGCGCGAGGAGGAGCTTCGAACCCAAAACGAACGACTTGACGAGTTCGCCGGGATCGTCAGCCACGACCTCCGAAACCCGATCAATGTCGCGAGCGGCTACATCGAGTTGGCGCTCACCACCGGAAAGACCGACCACCTCACGCAGGCCGCCGAGGCGATCGAGCGGATGGACTCGCTTGTCTCTGACCTACTGTTGCTCGCGCGGAAGGGATCGGCGATCAACGAGGCCATTCCGGTCGACTTAGAGACGATCGTACGGCGGGCGTGGGCGAACGTGGAGACCGAAGATGCGACGCTTTCGGTTACGGATTCGATCGAATTCGACGCCGATCCCGGCCGGATCACTGAGCTCTTTGAAAATCTCGTTCGCAACAGCGTGGAACACGGTTCTACGGGCAACCGGGCTCCGCCCGGCGACGCAATCGAACATGCAGGAGCAACTGTCACGGTGACTGTCGGCTCGCTGCCGGATAAAGACGGATTTTTTTTCGAGGATGATGGTCCCGGGATCGATCCCGAACTGCGCTCGAAGGTGTTCGAAACGGGATACACGACCGATAACGATGGGACTGGGCTTGGATTGGCGATCATAAAACGGATTGCTGACGCGCACGGGTGGGACGTGACGATCACCGAAAGCGACAGTGGTGGCGCTCGGTTTGTGTTTCGGTTCGACGATCGGTGAGTGAACCGTCCGCGGAGACAGTTCGTTTTTGTGCCTACGCGATCGCGGTTTCGATCCGATCGACCGCCGTCTCCACATCGCCGCGATCGACATCCCAGTTCGTACAAAACCGCGTGGTGTACTCGCTGAACGCGCCACCCAGCACGTCGACGTCCCCGCAGCGATCGACAAATTCCTCGGCGGGCAGCCCTGCCTCACTGCTGTCGACGACGACGATGTTCGTCTCCGGGTCGGGAACGGAGAGACCGTCGATCGCGTCGAGTCCTGCTGCCAGCGCTGACGCGTTGGTGTGATCGATTTCGAGGCGATCGACGTTTTCGAGCGCAAGCAGGCCGGGTGCAGCGATCATGCCAGCCTGCCGCATCCCGCCGCCGAGCAGCTTTCGGATCCGTCGCGCCTCGTCGATGAACGCCGACGAGCCGGCGAGAATCGAGCCAACCGGCGCGCCGAGGCCCTTCGAGAGACAGAACATAACCGAATCGACTGATTCGACAAGCTTCGGGGCGGGTGTATCGAGTGCCATAGCGGCGTTGAAAAGCCGCGCGCCGTCGAGGTGAACGGGCACGCCGAGATCGTGGGCTGCGTCTACAGCGGCATCAATGTGGGCTTTCTCGACGGCGATCCCGCCGCGGTAGTTGTGGGTATTTTCGAGCGCGAGCAGTCCCGTACCCGGCCGGTGGAGATCCTCGGCGACGTAGTTTTCACGGATCTGTGCGGGAGTTGGGACGCAACGATCGCCCGCATCCACGATCCGAGTCTGTACCTGTGCGAGCTGCGCTGCGCCCGCGAGCTCCCAGCGGTAGATATGTGCTTCCGAATCCAAGAGGAGCTCGTTGCCGCGATCGGTATGGACCCGAACGGCGATCTGGTTGCCCATCGTCCCCGAAGGAACGAAGAGCGCTGCCTCAGTGCCGACCGCTTCGGCGGCCCGGCGCTCCAGTTCGTTCACCGTTGGATCGTCTCGGTAGACGTCGTCGCCGACGTCGGCGTCTCGTGCGGCCTCCCGCATGGCGTCGCTCGGTTGCGTCACGGTGTCGCTGCGGAGATCGATCATACCAAACCCACTCTATCAGCGGGCAAATACCCAGCGGTCGGCGCATCGAAAGGGTTTCCTCAGCGTGCTTGCTGGTCACATGCATGGACCCACGCATCCGCGACCACGCGGAAACGATCGTCGAGCACTCTGTGAGTCTTGAGGCGGGTGACAACGTCGTTATTCAACTGCCTCCCGAGGCTGCGGACCTCGCGACCGCCCTCTACGAGCTGTGCGGTGACATCGGTGCGAATCCCGTCTGGATCGCCTACAGCGATCGGGCCGCAAGGGCCCACCTGCTGGCGGCCGACGATTTTGAAACGCCACAGCATCAGCTTGCGTTCTACGAACAGACGGACGCGTTCATTATCGCCCGCGGCGGCTCGAACGTGACCGAAACGAGCGACGTGCCTCCGGAGGCGAACGCGGCTCACCGGCGGGCGATGAAGCCGGTCCAGACCGAACGGCTCTCGAAACGGTGGTGTCTGACGCAGTTCCCGACGAGCGGACACGCCCAGCTTGCGGGTATGAGCACCGAAGCCTACGAGAACTTCGTCTGGGACGCGGTCTCGTTGGACTGGGACGAACAGCAAGCATTCCAGGCGCAAATGGTCGAGATCCTCGATCCTGCCGACGAGGTGCGAATCACGGCTGGCGAGGAGACTGACGTGACGATGTCCGTCGCCGGCAACCAGACGATCAACGACAACGGCGAAAAGAACCTCCCTGGCGGCGAAGTCTTCACCGCGCCTGTGAAACACAGCGTGAACGGTACCGTCTACTTTGACATGCCGCTGTACCGCTACGGCCGCGAGATCGAAGACGTTCGCGTTCGATTCGAGGATGGGAAGGTTGTCTCTCACAGCGCCGGACGCAACGAGGAGCTGTTGACGGGAATTTTAGACACCGACGACGGCTCACGATTCCTCGGCGAGCTCGGGATCGGGATGAATCGGGCGATCGACCAGTTCACGTACAACATGCTCTTCGACGAAAAGATGGGCGACACCGTCCACATGGCCGTCGGCGCGGCGTACCCAGAGACGGTCGGCGAGGAGAACGAACTGAACGAGTCTGCAGAACACGTCGATATGATTGTCGACATGAGCGGGGATTCGACGATCGAGGTCGACGGCGAGGTCGTCCAACGAAACGGGACGTTCGTGTTCGAAGACGAGTTTTGAGCCGATCGGACCCAGAGACCTGATTGCCCGGTTGTGGGTAGCACGCTGATCGCTGTCGATCGGGACGGTTATTGCTCAGTGACGATCGGACGGTTATCGCTGAGTAGCGATCGGACGACTATCGCTGAGTAGCGATCGGCTGGCTATTGTTCAGCGGCGATCGGCTGGCTATTGTTCAGCGGCGATCGGCTGGCTCGTCGTCGTCAGTATGATGCTCGTCAACGCTCGTATCTGATTCGGTGTCGCTATCTGTACCGTAGATCGCGTCGATATCGTCGGGACCAAGCGCCATGTTTCGTCGGTGCTCTGCTTTAATCGCCTCGTCGAGGCCAAACGGGTGTTCGGGAACGTCTTCTGCGCGCTCGACCGCTGCCGCCCGCTTTTCGATGTACTTCACCCCCATCCAAAAGCCGATGAGAACGAACAGGAGCGAAAAAAAGAACGGCGCGACGATCGCGTACGCCGGAACGGTAAACGACATACGTACATCTACGAAGTCGCCGCAGAAATGGGTGTTGTCCAGGACGACAGGCGCTTTCGTGTCGATCGCTCCGGAGCTACTCGCGGACGTCCAGATCGAACTGCTCGTTCTCCGAGACCGCGTTCAACACGACGCTCGTGTTCGACTCACGAATGTCGGCGTCCGTGAGGAGCTCTTTGATTTGGCGGTTCATCCCATCGGTGTCGGTGAACTTTCCGATCGCGATGATGTCGTAGTCGCCAGTCACCTCGTAGACGCTTATCATCTGTTTTTGTTCACGGAGCCGTTCGGTGATCTCCGGCAGGGCACTGCCTTCGACTTTCAGCTGGACGATCGCCGTCACGTCGTAGCCGATCGCGTCGTAGTCGATGATCGGCGTGTACCCGCGGACGACACCCTCCGATTCGAGATCTCGAAGGTGATTTGAGACGGTCGTCACCGAGACATCGAGCTCTTCGCCGAGGCTCCGAAGGCTCGCTCGTCCGTTACCCAACAGCGCGTTGATCAGCTTCGCATCGAGATTTTCATACGTCATTACACTTTGACACTCACCGAGGGGTTTAGAATTTTACGAATATCCAATTTCATTGCGCAACCGGGGTAATTGCACCAAGCGACAAGGTCTTTATACTGGCAGTTTTCGTAGTAGTTGTTCAGAAGATGACGGACAAAAACGTCGAACCAGATGGAGGATTGTCCACAAAAGAACAGGAAGTAGTTGACAAAATCGAGGAAGAAGGGGTAGACTTCCTTCGATTGCAGTTTACGGATATTCTCGGAACAGTGAAAAACGTCTCTGTCCCGGCCCGACAGGCCGAGAAGGCCTTTACTGAGGGAATTTACTTCGACGGCTCCTCGATCGAGGGGTTCGTCCGCATCCAGGAGTCGGACATGCGGCTCAAACCGGATCCGGACACGTTCGCGATCTTGCCGTGGAGACAGAAAGAAGACAGTGCCGCCGCACGGCTCATCTGTGACGTGATCGACACCTCGACGGGCGAGCCGTTCGAGGGCGATCCGCGCTACGTCCTCAAGCAGGCGCTCAAACGTGCTGAAGAGATGGGATACACCGTCAACGCCGCACCCGAACCGGAGTTCTTCCTCTTTGAAGAGGACGAAGACGGCCGTGCGACGACGAAGACCAACGACGCCGGCGGCTACTTCGATCTCGCGCCGAAGGACCTCGCACAGGACGTGCGCCGTGACATCATTTACGGGCTCGAATCGATGGGCTTCGAGGTCGAAGCCAGCCACCACGAGGTCGCCCAAGGCCAACACGAGATCAACTTCACGTACGACGACGCACTCTCGACGGCGGACAACGTCGGGACGTTCCGGACGGTCGTCCGGGCAATCGCCGCCCAGCACGACCTGCACGCGACGTTCATGCCCAAGCCGATCGCGCGGATCAACGGGTCGGGGATGCACACCCACATGTCGCTGTTCGACGAAGACGGAAACGTGTTCCACGACGATGACGGGCAGTTCAACCTCTCGGAGACGGCTCGATCGTTCATTGCCGGCATCCTCGAACACGCCCCGGCGATCACCGCCGTCACCAACCCGACAGTAAACAGCTACAAGCGGCTCGTTCCCGGGTACGAAGCCCCGGTTTACGTCGCGTGGTCCGATCGCAACCGCTCGGCACTTATCCGCAAGCCAGCCGCCCGCGTCCCTGCGGCCAGTCGGGTCGAGGCACGGTTCCCTGACCCGTCCTGTAACCCGTACCTCGCGTTCGCCGCGCTCATCAACGCTGGTCTCGACGGGATCGAGCAGGGACTCGACTGCGACGACCCAATCCGCGAGAACATCTACGACTTCGACGAGGCCAAACGCGAGGAGTACGGCATCACCACGCTGCCATCGAACCTCGGTGAGGCGATCGACGCGCTTGAAGAAGACGAGGTCGTCCTCGACGCGCTCGGTGAACACATCGCCGAGAAGTTCATCGAGGCCAAGACTCACGAGTTCAGCGAGTACATCGTCGAAGTTTCTCAGTGGGAACTCGACCAGTACCTCGAAACGTTCTGAGACGGCCTCGATACGATCGCTTCGGCTCGAGCCGCGTTCACCCGCTTATTTTTTGCCGACCTCGATCGACCGCGAGCGGCGCGACCAGTATGAGAAACATGCCGAGTGCACTCGCCGCCACGGCGACAGCGACCGTTGACGCTCCGACGTAGGCAAACGCCCATAGTCCGCCAGACACGACGATCGCGCCGAGCACCGACAGCGGTCCGAGTGCGGGCGCAGCGATCGTGCTCGCACCGTAGCGAGCCCAGCCAACGACGCCGCCAATCGCCGTGCCGGCCGCGACCGACGCCTGTGTGACCTCGTCTGCGTGACCGGTCGACCAGGCGATCGCCAGTCCAGTAAACGCGGCGACTGCGGCTACGGCGAACGCGCGATCGGGACGAAGCTCGCCGTCAGCCGATCGGGCGACAACCCACACAACCGCCAACAGCGTTGCACCCAGCGCAATGCCGACAACGACGTCGACGACGTAGTGAACGCCGATGAGTACCCGTGAGGTGCTCACCGCGAGGATGAGTGTACTGGCAATCGCGGCGCGCCGACGGGCAGACCACACCCTGGCGAACAGCGCGAGCCCGCCGTAAAACAGGGTCGACGCGATCGCGTGACCGCTCGGAAAGCCGAAGCCATCGGCGGCTGTTTCGCTGGCAACAATTTGCTCGACGATCGGAATGCCGACCGACGTGGCTGGCTCGTAAGGTGGACGAGGGAGTGCGAATGTGGCCTTGCTGGCAACAACCATCCCGAATCCAGCGACCGCGAGGGCAACCACAATGAGCGCGACACGGCGACCGTCAGGGATCCATTTCGGGTCGAACCAGTACAAGAGCGACAAACTCACCAGGAGCACGACTGCGTCGCCAAGCAGTGTCACGAAGACGAAGAACGCGACAATCGGGTCGGGTAGAGCGGCGACGAGTTCGGCTTCGCCGATTCCGCGGGTCATAGGGGTCGAACGGGGACCGCTCAATTAACTCCGACGATCGACGATCACCGGAGACCGCCGGCGATCAGTTCCGTCGATCGCGAACAAACTCGATGACCCGGCGGGGTCCCCCGGCGAGGTTCAGCCCGACACCGAACAGGACGAACAGCACGTACAGCCCCAGTGTCGACAGGAAGATGATGAGCATAGCGACGATCGCGAGCAGATCGCTCGAAAAGAAATAAAACGCCCCGAGGGTGAGCGTGGTGCCGTACAGCAACACGAGATACGGCCCCCAGCCTCTGGCGTGGCCGCGGCGCATTCGCCGGCGAACGTAGCGTTTGAGTTCCGCTTCGAGGGCGGGTTTCTCGACGGTCCGATCCGTCACATCGTCTTCGAACGCGTCAAGATCCGCTCGCAGTTCGGCAAGCTGTTCGTCAAGGTCCGCAATGTCCGGCGCTCCCGACGGGGAGACGTTCTCACGTTCGTTGGACGGTTCCTCGTCGCCACCGATATCGGTCGTCGATTCGCGATCCGTTCGCTCGCGGCCCATGTACCCGGTACGTCGTTGCGGTCCCTGTTGTAGTTGCCGATCCGTCTCGCCTGCGGGACCGATCACGTCCTCTGCATCCATGCCGACGTTGCCACCGAGCACCGCGTTGACGACCGCCCCAATCATAACGAGTGTCGCCGCGAGATACAACCAGGTGACGAGCAACAAGATCCCACCGAGTACGCCGTAGAGCTGATACTGTGCGGCATTCACCGCATAGAGCTGAAAGCCCGCCTGCAAGAGCGTCCAGCCGATCGCCGCGACGATCGCGCCGGGCACCGCAGCGCGGGTCGAAATCGAGGGATTCGGAAACTGCCGGTACAGCGGTAAAAAGACGACAAACAACACACCTGGAAGCGCGAGAACCCCGACGAGTCGACTGAACTCCCCGAGCGGAATCGTGGTGATTGCGACGCCGACGATAATCATACTGAGAACGCCGATACCGATCGAGGCGAGCACAATGATGGCATCGCGAAATTGGTCGAGAATTGACGCGGTCTGTGTCTGTCCATAGACCATGAGGAAGGCGGTGTCAAGCGCCCGAAAGACCTTGAGCGTCCCCCACACGAGGAGGACGACGCCGACGATCGTCACGCCCCCACGCCCAGCGGTACTTTCGAGCGCAGTCACGATGGTCTCCTGTCCCGCAGGGGTAAGAACGCCCTGCGTCGCGGACAGGAGGCTGTTGGCAAAGGCGTCTCCGCCGATGGTGCTCGCAATGATAAACGCCAAGAGTAACGACGGGACCAACGAGACAAACGCGTAGTAGGCGATGCTGGCCGCGAGAAAAGTAATCTGAGTCCGCTGTGCGACGGCGGCCATCGTCTTGAGCTGTTCGACTGGGGAAGAACGCGAATCTGACACGACCGCTACTTCGTCACACCGATAAATAGTAATTCGGACCGTTTCGACAGCAGGCGTGGCGGCCGAACAGAGCGAACGGCATTGGATGAAGTGCCGATCGCTGCTCACCACGCGGTTGGTCGCTGCTGAGCCAACGGGTCGATCGCTGCGTACCACTCGGTTGGTCGCTGCTGAGCAGACGGGGCAATCCCTGCTCACCGCTGGACCGATCGCTGCTTACCGTTGGACCGATCGCTGATGAACCGCCGGGTCAATCCGGACGCGGTGCGGCTGCCTGTCGGATCGTCTCGATCGATTCGGGACACTTGAACGCCGTCCCCCGATAGTGGGCGTGGCTCGCCTCGTAGCCTGCCGCCTGGAGCGAGCCGATAAATTCGTCCATACTGTTGGCGGGGACGCCCCACAGTTCACACAGTCGGTGTTGATCGTAGTGCGTTGGCGTGTCGATTTCGCCTTCGATCGTCTCAAGAAGTCGATCGGCCCGTTTTTGTGTGCCCATCTCCGCCGAGAGGGCCGATCGAACCGCCGAGGCGAACTCCCGTTCGGCAATCGAGCCGAGCCAGACGGGGCCGGCCGTGAGTGTCCGATTGCCGCCGCAGTGCGGACACGACTCCCAGACGGCCGTCGAAATCAGCCCATACTCGTGGTCGCGTTCGAGACAGTCTTCGCAGTGGTGAATGTAGCCGAGGTCGTCGATCGCCGCGTCGGCCTGCGTGGCGCGGCTGTCGAGTTCGAGGTACGTACGGACGTAATGACGGCTTACGTGCGAGAGGATTGGCGTTGCCGCGGTGTCGTATCGCGCGGCTGTCCGAACGAGCGCACCGATGAGCGTCCGAAGTCCCATCTCGGGATGATAGTCGGTGTTCTGTGGGACCGCACTGTACTTTCTGATTCCGCTTCGTTGGTGGGCACCACACAGCGGGGCAGTGTCAGTCGCAGTGACACAGACCAGATCGCGAGCATTCGCAAACGCAGCATCCGCAAACGGGATGGGAGTCCCAAAAGGATCGAGATCGATGATATCGAAGTACCCCTGATGCATGACGGCATTGGCGTCGCCGTGGATCGTCTCGCCGTCGAAATCGTTCGCCTCGAGATTACGTGCTGCGAGTGCGATCGCGTCGGGGTCGATGTCTGCGCAGGTGACGTCGTAGCCCGCTGCGGCCGCACGGACGCCGCGGATGCCGGAGGCCGCCATGGCATCGAGGTAGGTGCTCGCGCGCGGCTCGCGATCGGCGTAGGCCCGCAGAACGCCGACCGTGATGTCGCGGTTCAGCTCCTGGGTCGGGTTGTAGAAGACGTCGTCACCGCTGCCCTGACTGGCGCCGTCGCGCTCGCTCGGGGTTTCGATATCGATTCCACCCTCGGTAATTCGCATACCTGTCCTCCCGTGGCGGGCGCGAAAGATCCATCGAACCTGTTTTGCTCACGCCGTGAGAATGCCCTGTATGCGAGAGACCCCGCCGTGGCTCGATCGGCTCGAAACCGCCGGCGAGCTGACCCCCGACGCCGTCGAGGCGATTCTCTCCGCACACGGCGACCGGGGACAGCGGGCGATCGAAGCGGTCTCGGAACGACGGATCAAACGCTATCTGGATTTTGTCGTCGTGGTCGGCTACGGCGACGAGTACGTCGTCGAGGACGGCGGCTGTACCTGCGAGGATTCGATGTACAACCTCGATCAGGCCGACCCTGACCAGCGGTGTTGGCACGCGATCGCAGTCGACATCGCCGAGGCGATCGACGCGGTCGATCACCACGATATGTGGTACTCGGAAGTACGAGAGTTCATCTGACCGCGTCGATCGTTGTCGCATACCCGACTGCTGGCGCGGCGATCGAGACGACAGCGGCCGCGAGCCACGAGTCGAGCGGGCCGGCAGTCCAGATCCCGAGTGCGAGGAGGACGACCGCGAATCCAATGCCGATCGGGACGATGAGTCGGCGGCGATAGGCGATAACGGGTCCGCGGCGGCTCCCGTATCGAAGCCCGGCGATGATGAGAAGGCCGCCGGCGATCGCGCCTGCAGGCGGGCCGCCAAACACGGCGTTTGCGACCAGCGCAACTGCACCGACGAGGAGGCCCGTGGCCGCGCCGATCCACGGGGTAAGCGCTGCTGGCGGGGTCCCGTACCGCGCGCCGTAGGCTGTCGGCGGGAGCCACACCACAAGCGCGAGCGAGAACGCGTAGACGAGGGCTGTGCTCGGCAAGCGACGGGCACTATCGACGAAAACGATCACGCCTGCGATCGCACCCAGTCCGACGATGACGCGCGGTAGCAAGATTGCCGCCGGATCATCGTCGTGGTGTATTGCGTACGCGGCAAAGGGATAACAGCCGATCGCAAACAGCAGGATCGATCGCCCGGGACCTGCACCGAATGCCAACCCTGTTGCGAGCGCGGTCGTCCCTAATACCAACCCGACAAGGAGGACCAATTCGGGGGCGCGATCGGCCATACTCGGTGTTGGAATCGATCGCAGAAATACCTCGTGTTACGGCCACTGCTGGACGGTGGATCGGCTACTGCAGTCGAATCTGTGCAGACGGAAGCGTAAAGTCGCCTCCTCCAGTATCGGCTGGCATGGCTAACTGTCCATTGGCGGAAGACTGTCCGCAGTTCTCTGAACAAATCAACGGGATGGGTTGTCAACACTACGGCGACAAAGGCGGTGCAGAGTGGTGTAACCACTACGAGATGCCGATCCGGGAGCTGAAACAACAGCCAGTCCGACCCGGTGAGGAGATCGTCGTCGACATCACAGACATCCACGAAAGCGGTGCCGGCGTCGGCCGAACAGAGGACGGCTTCATTGTCCTCGTTGATGGCGTTTTGCCTGACGCCCGAGCGAAGGTTCGGATCGATCAGGTCAAATCAAACCACGCTCGATCGAAGGTCGTCGTCGAACGCCTCCCAATGGAAGACGACGAGGACGAGGAAGCAGAAGAATCCGGATATCAGGGCCGTGACGACCGCCGCGATCGCCGTGGTGAGGCACTCGGCAGCCGGGATAACTTCTGGGGCAAATAACCGAACGACCTGCGATCCCGGTCGTTCCCATGGACAGTCAATTCTTTGTGCAGTTTCGGTACTCGGATGTGTTGAACACAGTCGGTACTTGTGTAGCTTTTTCAGCGTGTACCTCGTAGCTTGCTTTATGGCAGATGGCGGGAGCGATCGAACGGTGGCCTCCGACGAGAGCGTTGACGTCGATGTCGACGAACTTCTCGCGGCGGTTGGGTTCGATCCGGAGACGAACGTGCTCACAGCACGACAGGCGGAGGTGCTCGCGCTGCGCGAACAGGGAATCAAACAGCAGACGATCGCCCGGATGCTCGGCACCTCGCGGGCGAACGTCTCGAGCGTGGAATCGAGCGCCCGCGAGAACATCGAGAAAGCGAAAGAAACGGTGGCCTTCTCGGAGGCGTTATCAGCACCCGTCCGGCTGACGATCGAGGCCGGGACGGACCTGTACGACGTGCCGAAACAGGTGTACGACGCCTGCGACGAAGCCGGCGTGAAGGTCAACTACACCGCGCCGGACCTCATGAAGGTCGTCAGCGACGCTGCCGGCAAGGCTGTCGAAGGCCGAGAAATCAAACAACGGGTGTCGATCGGGGTCACGAGCGACGGAACCGTCCGCGTGCGCAGGTAGAGCGACGGAACCGTCCGCGTGTGCAGGTAGAGCGATGGAACCGCCCGCGTGTGCAGGTAGAGCGACGGAACCGTCCGCGTGCGCAGGTAGAGCGACGGAACCGTCCGCGTGCGCAGGTAGCTTTACGCAGCGGTGCTGGCCGATCAGTCCGCAGCGGCTGGCCCCGGGCCGTCTTCAGTTGACGAGTCAGCGGCGTCCCCGCCATCCGCGTCAGTTGCGCCGGCTGGCCCGATCGCACCCTTCGTTTCCAGCGCCTCCAACAGGAGTTCGGCCACGTCGACGATTTCGAGATCGTCCTCGAAGCCGCCAGTTTTGCGGCCGTCTTCGAACATCGTCGTACACATCGGGCAGGCAACGACAAATTTCTCGATGCGATCGCCCGCGGCGGTGTCTTCGAGCGCTTCACGCAGGCGCTCTTCGCTCGGTTTTGTCTCCTCGTCGATGTCCATCCAGAGACCACCGCCGCCACCGCCACAACAGAACGAGTCCTCGTGGCTGCGTGGCATCTCGTGTAACTCTGCGCCGGTCGCACGGATCAGTTCGCGGGGTGCCTCGTACTCGCCGTTGTAGCGGCCAAGATGGCACGGATCGTGATACGTGACGGTGTAATCGAGCTCAGTCCCGGAGAGATCGAGCCGTCCATCGTTGACAAGCCGTTCGACGACCTGCGTCCAGTGGAACACGCCAATCTCGCCGTCTTCGTTCCACGCGTCGTCGTACTCGAAGGGCATCACCGGATCGTCGGCGAACGCCGCGAAGTCGATCTCGGGATACTCGTTTTTCATCGTGTTGTACGAGTGTGGATCCGTACAGACGATGTGTTCGAAGTCGCAGGCCTCGAAGGACTCGACGTGGTGGCCCGCCAGTTCGAGGTAGAGGAACTCCTCGCCCACCCGGCGGATGTCGTTGCCGTCGTACTTTTCATCGTCGAAGAGGATGCCGTAGGAGACGTCTGCGGCCTCGAAGATCCGCGCGAGCGATCGCGCGACCCGCTTGTTTCGGTCGTCGAAGCTCGGATAATCGCCCACGTACCACAGATACTCGACCTCGGTCTTTCGGGCGTCGTCGATCTCGAAGTCGAGTTCGTCGGCCCAGTCGGCCCGTTTGGCCTGCGGATCGCCGAACGTGTTGCCCTTCTGCATGAGATTGCCGAAGACGTCCTGCATGCTCGGGGCGATCGCCCCCTCGTCGGTGAGTTGGCGGTTCATTCGCGTGAAGCTCGAGAGGTGTTCGATTTCGACCGGACAGGCGTCCATGCAGGCCATACACGCCATGCAGGACTCCATCGTCTCGGCGTCGATAACCGAAGTTCCGCCGTCGGCGATGATCGGTTGCTGTTCGCTGCCGGCGTCGAGCGCCTCGCGATAGGCTTTCAGATCAAGGATGACGTCTCGGGGGTCGAGCGGTCGCCCGGAGGCCTTGGCCGGGCACACCGACGAACAGCGACCACACTTCGTGCAGGCGTCCTGGTCGAGCAACTCTTTCCACGTGAAATCGTCGATCGAGTCAGCGTTGGCGTGATCCAGATCGGCTGGCACGCCCGGCAGCCGGGAACCGGCCTTCTCGTCACGAACGACGACGTTCGCGAACGACGAGAGCATGTGGAACGGCTTCGCGTAGGGGATCCACGCGATGAATGCGAACGCTAATATCGAGTGGCTCCACCAGAGCGCGGGGTATGTTGTTGCGGCCATCGCGGCGTCAAACCCGATCGCGCGGAGGGCTTCAGCCATCGCGTAGCCGAGGAAGCTCACCGTCTCGGCCGATCGCTGCGGTTGGCCAACCATGGACACCGCTTGTACGAGGAAGCCGCCAACGCCCAACAGGAATAGCGACCAGACAAAGAAGTCGTCCTCGCGGGCCGTGTGTTTGCCCCACAGCCGGGCGTTGCCAACGACGTAGCGGCGGTACATCGCCATTGAGATGCCGATCACGAACAACAGCCCGAAGGCGTCAACGACGAACTGGTAGGCGAGATAGAAGTCCCCAACCCAAAATGACTCGCCGGTTAGTGGACGATACAGGTCGATGTCGATCCCAAGGATCGTCGTTGCGACGACCAACACGAGAAAGCCCCAGAGAATGAACGTGTGCATCACGCCGGCGTAGACGTCTCGATCGAACTGTTTCTCATTCGTGGCGACGATTTTGACGGCGCTCACGAACCGCGCGGGCAACTCGCTCAGTCGATCGATCGGCTCCTCACTCCCTCGGGTGTACCTCGTAAACCGCTCGTACACGCCGTACAGAAAGACGAGAATCGCAACCGACGCCAGAAAGTAGAAGGCGGCTTTTCCCGTCGGCCCGATCAGCCAGAACGTCTCTCGGGTCGCCTGTAGAACCGTCATAGTTAATTGGGCGGATACGAAGCTCTTAAAAGTTCCTGCTAGAACGTCCGGGCGATTATTACTGAGCTAGACCCTGATCAGACAAAGACTGCAGCAGCGAGGAGCCCGATCGCCGTCGCAAAAACAGGGATATCGAGCCGTGTGAACGATAGCTGTGGAAGCGTCGGATTCCACGCGAAACAGCGCGCAGAGAGCGCGGCCGAGAGCCGATCGGCGCGGGTGAACGATCGGTTGACGCCCACGACCACGAGCCGGCGGATTCGATCAACGAGCGGGCGCTCAGTTCCAAGTCGGGCGGCAGATGCGGCCCGAACCGTCGTTAGCTCGCGGCGGAGCACCGGCAGAAACCGGAACACGAGCGAGACACCGACGCCGAGGAGCACACCCGGGCGGCTCGGTATCGTTCGCTGAATCGCCGCGCGCGACTCTCGAACCGCGGTCGTGTGGACGTACGCCGCGGCGACGACAAAAACGAGAAGCACCCGATAGCTCGCCAGCGCCGGTTGGAAAGCTGCGCTGGGGTCGATCGCGGGCGGAGAGAGCCTGATCGCCGCGACGAGCGGCGCAGCGATGAGAAACGGCGCGAGGACGCGAACGGACAGGATCGCTCGGACTACAGACACAGACGCGAGTCGCGCGATCGCGAGTGCGAGGATCGTCAGTGCGGCCAGTCCGCGCGGCGTGGTATGGGCGAACGCCGCGATCGCGAACGCCAACTGGACGGCGAGCTTTCCTCGTGGGTCGAGGCGGTGGACAATCGTCGAGCCGGGCGTGTAGCCGATCATCGACCCGCTGATTCGTGGGAGTCTCGACTGTGCTCGCGATCGGAATCGGCGGTCAGCGGGACGTACACATCCAGCGACGGAAGCTGTTGTCGCGCCATTGCCGGCGGCGCGTCGAGGACGATCGATCCTGCTGACAGCGCGAGGACCCGATCGCACCGTTCGAGCACCCCACGTAAGTCGTGTGTGACGACGATAATCCCCGTCCCGTCCGCCGACAGCGAATCCAGGTGCGACAACAGCGATCGACGGGCCGGCTCGTCAAGTCCCGAGAAGGGCTCGTCGAGGACCAGCTGATCGGGCTCCATCGCCAGCGCACCGGCGATCGCGACCCGCGCCTGTTCGCCGCCCGAAAGCGTATCAATCCGCTCGTCGCCGCGCCCCGAGAGGTTGACCGCAGCGAGTGCGGTTTCGACCCGCCGATCGATCTCATCGTGCGATAGCCCGAGGTTTTCCGGGCCAAACGCAACGTCGGCAGCGATCGTCGCCGCGACGAAGCTGTCTTCCGGGCGTTGAAATACCATACCGACAGCCGTCCGCGCCGCGACGAGATCTGACTCGACCGGCGCGCCGTTGACCCGAACGTCGCCAGCTGTCGGCGTGTGGAGGCCGTTGAAATGGCGCACGAGCGTGGTCTTTCCGGAGCCGTTTGGTCCGGTGAGAACGACGAATTCGTCGTCATCGATCGACAGCGAGATCGAGTCGAGGACGACTGTCTCGCCAAAGGCGTGGGTGAGGTTATCGACAGAGATCACGCGCAGAAGTCAGGCCGCGGCGATCGCGTCGCTTTTGACGATCCCGACCGCGGCGGCGATCTTGACTGCCTCGACCGGAATGAACGGAAGCGAGGAGACAACGAACGCCTGCCCGAGCGATGCGTACCACGGATCGTACTGGATAGCCGCGAAGCCGACAGTGCCGAGCGCGTAGATGATCGCGGTTCCAAGGACCATCGCGCCGACGAGCGTCGGGGTCGAGGCGGATTTGTACTCGGTGAGCCCGACGCCGCGGTGAACGACGAGGCCAACGGCCGCTGCGGCGATCGGATACGACCACAGGAAGCCAAGCGTCGGACTGGCGATCAGGTGGCCAATACCTGCGGCACCGCCCGAAAAGACCGGCGCGCCGATTGCCCCAGCAACGAGGTACAACACCATCGCGATCGCACCCCAAACCGGTCCGAGCATAATCCCCGCGAGAAAGACCCCCAGAACCTGTAGCGTGATCGGCACGCCCGCAGCGAGCGGATTCGGGAACGAGACGTACGCAAACGCGCCCATGAGTGCGGCAAAAAGCGCCGCGCGAGCGATGTTTGCGACCGTTTCGTCACCGACGAGATCGACCGACTCCGTATTGGTTGCCATCGGTCGATCGTTTTCGTCAACCCATATTACTGTACTGGTTTACGAGCTACGACAACCAATTGTCGCGGTGATAAGTGCTCTATAACTATCCAGTTAGGTACCACAAAACTATCAGAACTCACATGTCAACAAAGTCACCTTCCGATGATGAGATGGCCTCGACCGAGTCGGGGTCTTCGAGTGAATCTGTGGAGACTGATCGATCGGCGACCACGGACAGATCGGTGGACGCGACCACTGGGCCCTCTGGCACGGGATTGGATTCAAACGTCGCGGGCGCGCTCGCGTATCTGTTGGGACCGATCACGGGTATCGCATTCTACGTGCTCGAACCTGACGACGAGTTCGTCCGGTTCCACGCAGTCCAGAGTATCGCCGTCTTTGGGGGTTTCTTTGTCCTGAGTATCGTATTGAGCGTCGTCTTGGGCGCATTATCGCTTGTTCCAGGTATTGGTTGGATTATTGGAATCGTGTTGGGACTCGGGAGTTTCCTGCTTGCGCCGATCGGACTTGTCGTGTGGGCGTTCCTTATGTACAAAGCCTACAATAACGAACGGTACGCCGTGCCAGTCGTCGGGCGATACGCTGAGCGCTACGCCACGGAGTCATCAGAACATGCGGTCTGATCGACAGCCAATGAGACGACAGCCGATCGAAGACTCACATATCAGTAGTCGAAAATACGGTTTTATTAATCAACACGAGCAATGTACTGCTGGCGTATCACGGCCTGTTACCGGATCGTCACTGAGTAAAGAAATCGTATTATCAACAACTACTAACACTACCCATGGATGACAAAACGGCGGAGCTACGGGACATCTTCGTCGACGCAACTGGCGCCGAGGAGGTGACAGAACGACAGGCGGAGTCGCCGGGATCGCTCACCGACGAGCCCGCAGACATCGACGATCGGGTCTCCGAACTGATCGAAACCATGCGAGAGCGCTACGACTTTCAGACCGAGTTCGACGACGAGGCGTGCAAGACGATCGTCTACGGCTTCCACGATGGGGACAGCGACACAGACCTCGCCGATCGCCTCGACGTGTCGGCCGAATCGATCCGGACTGCGCGGCTGGATCTCCACCTCGTCCGCGAGGACGATCGGGACGCACCCTTCGAGATCGACACGCTCAGACAGCGCATCGTTGCAGGGGAGTCGATCGACGACTGTGCAGCCGAACTCGACGCCTCGGTCGACACAGTCGAACACTACAGCCCCGTCGTCGAGGCAGACCTCCAGTCTACGCGGGCAAACGATCGGTTCCGCGACGGTTTCCGGGAGCTTTTGACCGACGCAGATCTGGCTGGGATGCTCGCGCGGGACGCCCGCGAAGACGGACTACGAGACGCCACCGAAGATATCGAGACCGACGTCTCGTTGTAACCGGGGCTACTGCCGGCTGCGGTTCAAATACGATGGCGGCTCCACGCCGCCCGTGGACACTGTCAGCTTCAGCGACCTCGCCCGCGCCGCGTACTGCCCCAGACAGCTCTACTACGCCCGCAAGTCAGACGATCGATCGCTCCCTGCGGATGCAACCGCCCGAATCGAACTCGCGTTTCGCTACCGGGAACTCCTCGCTGCGCCGAACCGCGTGACCGAGGTGCCGGTCGACGTGTCCGTTGAGACGTATCGTCACCGACTCGAATCGCTCCGCGACCGACCGTGGTGGCCGGCGATCGCCGAGCCCGATCGGACCGAGGTCTTTCTTTCGGGCCGTGACTGCCACGGCGTAGCAACGAAAATCCTCGAGCCGACGCAGTTGCCAGCCAGCGACACAGCGGTGCCGACGATCGCAACGCCGGGTGCACCGCCGGAGTCGGGCGTCTGGGAACCGCAATCGGTCCGTGCGGTTGCCGTCGCGCTGGCACTGTCCTGGGAGCGCGAGCAGTCGATCGACCGGTGTCTGGTTGAGTATCCCGCTCACGGCGTCGTCCGGGAGGTTCGACTCACCGTCCGCCGGAAGGCAACGTACAGACGGACGCTGCGGGCGGTTCGATCGATGGATGGCCCGCCGCCACGGGTCGACGACGATCGCTGTACGTCCTGTTCGTATCGGGATACCTGCGGCGTTCGGACACGATCGCTCTCGTCGCTACTCGGACTGTGATCGCGCACACAGACAATAGAGACGTCCAGTTACCGCTCGACCAGCTACCGCTCGGCCAGCTACCGTTCGACCAGCTACCGCTCGGCCAGCTACTGGAACGTCCAGCTACCGCTCGGCCAGCCACCGCTCGACATCGTCGGCGATCGCCCCACGACGGTGGATCGTCGCCCGCTCGATATCGACAACAGTGCTCCCCACACCGCCGGGAGTGGTGCCGGCGTCGACGATCGCCGCGACGCCCGCACGAATTGGCGCTGGGAGATCTTCGGGATTTCTGATGCTCGGCTCACCGCTTCGGTTTGCGCTCGTTGCGGTCACGGGTGTCGGCGCGGTTTCTTCCAAGAGGGAGAGTGCAACCGGGTGATCGGGAATCCGGATGCCGACGCGATTGCCGCCGCCGGTAAGTTGGGGTGGTAAGGAGGAATTTCGCTTGACGACGACGGTCACCGGGCCGGGGAGGAACAATCGCATGAACGATCGATCTCGATCGGTCAGGTGTGCCCAGTGCTCGGCAGTCTCGATATCTGGGACGGCGATCGACAGCGGCTTGTCGGCCGATCGGCCCTTGAGTTCGTACACGCGTGAAACGGCGTCGGCATCGCTGCCATCCGCACCCAGTCCGTAGACCGTCTCGGTCGGATAGACGATCGCCTCGCCCTCTGCTACCGCCTCGGCTGCGGCGACGATTTCATGTCGAGGAACAGCCGTCTGCGGGCGCTCGTCGGGTGCCGATCCGTCGTCCGGTTGCATACCTCCCGGTGGGCGTCGGGATGAAAAAGCGTAGCGAAACCCGGGTGTCGCTAGCAGCGCCTCCGTCAGACAGCGGACTCGATCGCCGCTTCGAGTTCGTCGTAATCAGGGAACTCTGGCCACTCGGCGGCGACCCAGGCGTGTTCGACGGTTCGATCGGCGTCGAGAAGGAAAAACGACAGCCGAGGCTCGCTCACGCCGGTCATCCCGTCGAGATCGTGGGCGATGCCGTACGTTTCAGCGACCTCGTTTGACGGGTCCGAAAACAGCGACACGTCGAGTTCGCGGTCGTCGAGGAACGTCTTGTGGTCATACGGCGTCGAGATCGTCACCCCGACGACTGTGAGCAGGTCGGCCCACCCGCGATCGCGAATCTCGTTCCAGACGTACGTCGCCGGAAACGCGCCGTTCATCGAGTAGAAAACGAGCAATGTCGGGCCCTCTGCTGTGACCGACGACAGCGAGGTGTCTTCCCAGTACTCTGCAGAAACGAACGGGCGGGTGAAATCAGGGGCCGTCTCGCCAATGGCGGGGTGGTCCGCCGGTTCAAACTCGACGACGTCGAAATCGAGGTCGACCATCAGGCCGCACCCCCATCAGTCACGTCGCGATCGGAGTCGTCGACGCGACCCCCGTCGGTTTGTGCGCCGTAGGTTCGATCGAGGTAGTCGACGATATTTCCGCTCTCGGACATCGTGACGCCGGTGGCCTCGTCGACGATCGCCGGCACCGATCGCTTGCCGCTGACGCGTTTGACGACGTTCCGCTCCGAATGCATCGGCTCGACAAAGCGCGAACGGTACGACAGCTCGTACTCCTCGAGCTTTCGGACGACCCGCTCGCAGAATGGACACGCCTGCAGTCGGTACAGGGTAATCTGTGGCGCTGACATAGCCACAGATTGGAGACAGAGCCCCCTAATCGCTTCGCTCTGGGCAACGCCGGACAGTCTTCGTTCGTCGGTCGCGAGTCGTTCCGGCAGAATGGAGGGCAATCCTTAATTCCGGCCGCGGAAAACGATGTAGGGTATATGGGGTTATTGCTGTCTTCGACCGTCGTTCACCTGGGTGCGATCGCGCTGCAGACTTCTCTCGACGCGTCGATCGACGATGGCACACTGACGATCATCGGCGCAGTGACAATCGTCGTACTTATTGCGCTCTCTGGGTTCTTTTCATCCTCCGAGATTGCGTTCTTTTCGCTGCCACAGCACCGGATCGACTCGATGGTCGAAGAGGGCATTCCGCACGCTGAGACGGTACGAGCGCTCAAAGAGAATCCTCATCGCCTCCTCGTGACGATCCTCGTTGGGAATAACATCGTCAACATCGCGATGTCGTCAATCGCGACGACACTGTTTGCGATCTACCTCAGCCAAGGACAGGCAGTCCTCGCGGCGACGTTCGGGATCACCGCAGTCGTGTTACTGTTCGGCGAAAGTGCCCCCAAGTCCTACGCGGTCGAACACACCGAATCGTGGGCGCTACGGATTGCGAAGCCGCTGAAGTACTCCGAATACGCCCTCTTTCCCCTTGTCGTAATCTTCGATCGATTGACTCGACTCGTCAATCGGTTCACCGGCAGCGATACGGCGATCGAGTCACCGTACGTCACTCGCGACGAAATTCAGGATATTATCGAAACCGGCGAGCGCGAAGGTGTTATCGACGAAGAAGAACGGGAGATGCTCGATCGGATCTTCCGGTTCAACTCGACGATCGCCAAAGAAGTGATGACCCCACGGCTGGACATGACCGCAGTAAAAAAGACCGCAACCCTAGAGGAGGCGATCGAGACCTGTGTTTCGTACGATCACGTTCGCGTCCCCGTGTACGAGGGAAACCTCGACAACATCGTCGGTATTGTCAACGTGGGTGATCTCGTCCGTGAGCGCTACTACGGGGAAGGTGAGGCGGATCTAACTGACGTGGTAAAGCCGACGCTACACGTCCCCGAGTCGAAGAACGTCGACGAATTGATGACCGAAATGCAGGAAAACCGGCTTCAGATGGTGATCGTCATCGACGAGTTCGGGACCACGGAGGGACTCATCACGCTCGAAGACATGGTCGAAGAAATCGTCGGTGATATCCTCGAAGGCGACGAAGAAGAGCCCTTCGAACGGGTCGACGAACAGACGACGATCATCCGCGGAGAAATTAACATCGACGAGGTCAACGAGCTTCTGGGGATCGATCTGCCTGAAGGCGAAGAGTTCGAGACGCTTGCAGGCTTTATATTCAACCGCGCTGGTCGACTCGTCGAAGAGGGTGAGGAGTTCGAGTACGATGGGGTTGTGATTCGGATCGAACAGGTGGATAACACGCGGATTCTGAAAGCCCGCGTGACGGTGACTGAAGAGTATCCCGCTCAGCAAGCAGAAACAATCGACGATACCCAAGACGCAGAAGCCGACGCTCAGTGAGTCTCACACGATCGCTGCGACGGCGGTGTATATCCCAAAACTCAGCCCGAACGACAGTACCAGCGATCCAATCCACGCGAGAACGGTATAGACCATCTTCGTCCGACTGACGCCAGCATTACCCGCCGCGAGGCCGCTGCCGACGATCGCAGAGACAATAATCTCGTTGAACGAGACAGGGATGCCGAACGCGACGGCGATCTGGGCGATCGCAAATGAGGGAATGAGCGCTGCGATCGAGCGGCGTGGTCCCATCGAGGCGTAATCCTGGGCGATCGCTTTGATCATTCGCGGCGCGCCCGTCCACGAGCCCAATAGTAACCCAAAGCCACCGCCAGTGAGAAGCGCCCACAGCGGAATTCCTGTGTCACCCATGATCGGCACAAGCGGGCCGATCGCTAATCCGACCTGACTGCCACCCGCCGAGAAGGCGACGAGCGCCCCCAACACCAACAAAAAATGTCGTTGGCCGACGGCACGATCGCGGTTGAGATCGGCCCACAGGACAACGGCTGCGATCGCGGCGATCGCAGCAGTTACGACGATTCGACCGACCTCGATATCTGCGACTGCTGGCAGACCGAGCCCAGCCCCAAGCGTGCCGGCGATTGAACCCTGTCCGTCTGGCGGTCCGAGGAATGCAAAGCCGATATTAGCGATGATCGCGCCGATCAGCCCCCCGAGCCCAGCAGTCACAAGTCGTTCAGGAACCGACTCTTTGCGGAGGAGTCGGGCCGTCGCGAACGCTGCGCCGCCACCCACGAACGGAGTCAGTATCCACAGAATTAGTATCTCGATATATTTTGCCCACGCGGGGTCGCCACCCATCGCAAGTCCTACGCCGACGACCGCACCAGTGACCGTGAACGCGGTTGCGATCGGGTAGCCGGCGAAGACGCCGATCGCGACGAGGATCGCAGCGGTGAGCAGTCCAATGATCGCCGCACTCGCCGAGAGTGTCACCCCGCCGACGAGTTCTGCGCCGACGGCTTCGGTAACGTTTGCCCCCTGCAACACCGCCCCGAGAAATCCCAATACGCCGACGACCAGCCCCGCACGCATGATCGAGATCGCGTTTGCGCCGACCGCGGGGGCGAACGGGGTCGACCCTGAGGACCCCGCGCCGATCGCCCAGGCCATAAACAGGCTGGCGATCGCAGCGACGGCGAACGTGGCGATCGCTTCGGGACTTGTCATGGGTGTCTCTCACCACTGCGATCGAGACGACCGGCGCACTGGTGTGCTACAATAGATGCCACGGTTATTTTTGTCCGTCTCTGTAGCCTTCCCGAAGCCCGAGCACGGTTCGACGGACCAGCAGGTAGCCAAAAAAGAAAAACACCACTAAGACCAGCAAAATCCCGACGAAGATCGGGTCGATCCGATCGAGCACCATACCACCGGTATACTGGGAAGGATGAAATGCGTTTCGACACCGCGGTGGGCCAGTGTACGAGTTGTCGCGGGTTCTTGGCGATGACACTATTGCGCTATTGTCGTCGGAGTTCGAACGTCTCGAACGTCTCGCCGGCTGGGGTTCGGAGCCGGCCGCGGAGTCGATCGCCGATCGGTTCCAGTACCGCGTAGCCGGGGCGATACCCCCGCGGCTGGGCATGACTCCCGGGATTCAAAAGCGGGATTGGTCCCGTCGCCTCGAACGTTGGCTTGTGGCTGTGACCGAACAGCACTGCGTCAACATCGCGCTCGCGGCCAAAAAGTGCCAGGGCTGTTTGGCCTCCACGTTGGGTGTGGGTCACGGCGAATCGAAATCCCTCGTAGGTGACGGTTCGGGCCGCTGGAAGCCGTGATCGGATCGCCTCGTCGTCGTTGTTGCCGTAGACGCCGCGAAACGTCTCGGCATGAGCAATGAAGGCGTCGAGAACGGGTTCACGCATGAAATCGCCGGCGTGGACCACGAGATCAGCCGCCTCGATCATCTCGCGGAGGTGATCGGTCAACTGCGGCCCCCCGGTGCTGTGCGTATCGGAGAGAACAACGAGCATAGTCACGGTGCGATCGGCGCGCAGTAAGCGGTTTCGGTGCTGTGGGCGGCAATTGGTGGTTTCGGTGTTGTGGGTGGTCGCTGGTGGTTTTGACGGTTACTCTTCGATCGCGAGCGAGGCCAACAACGCCTCAAGTTGGACCTGCTCGTTCGCGCCCTCGGTGATCCGGTAGTCGGCCTCGCCGATTCGCTCCATGAGTTGGACCGCCTCGCGTTCGGTGAGGCCGAACTCCCAGACCGATCGGTGAAGCTGATCAATGATGTCGCCGCCGGCCATGCCGGTCTCGGTCAACAGGGTGTCAAGGGTCGAACGGGACTTCGAGAAGTCGCCGTCGATCGCGTCGGTGATCATTGACTCGATCACCTCCGGACGGGCAGTCGAGGTGATCGCGTAGACGGCCTCCTCGTCGACGATATCGCCGGTCGTCGCCGCCGCCTGCAGGGAGTTGATTCCACGGCGCATGTCCCCGCCCGCGGCGTAAATGAGTGCCTCGCGGCCGTCTTCGGTGAGTTCGATTCCTTCGGCCTCGGCGATGCGATCGATCTGTTCGCCGACCGCCTCGTCGGACAGCGGCGAGAACCGAAACACCGCACACCGCGACTGGATCGGATCGATGATTTTCGAAGAGTAGTTACACGAGAGGATGAACCGGGTGTTGTCCGAAAACTGCTCCATTGTCCGACGGAGTGCAGATTGTGCGTCAGATGTAAGTGAGTCGGCTTCATCAAGGAATATAATCCGGTAATCAGCACCGCCGAACGAGGATCGCGCGAAATTTTTGATTCGATCGCGGACCACGTCGATCCCGCGCTCGTCTGAGGCGTTCAACTCGAGGAAGTTCCCGTGCCAGTCCTCGCCGTACAGTTCGCGGGCGATCGCGGTAGCCGCGGTCGTCTTGCCCACGCCCGCGGGTCCCGAAAACAACAGATGTGGGAGTTCTCGTCGCGAAATGTAGCTTTCGAGCCGCTCGACGATGTCTGTCTGTCCGGAGATCTCCGCGAGCCGCTGGGGGCGGTACTTCTCGATCCAGATCTCCCGCCCGGGCGCGGTCGTCTCCGCTGCGTCGCTCATGGACACAGGTCGGATCGGATCACCAATAAACTCCCCGAGATACGCGCCGATCGACCGGCTTTTGTCGCGGCCGATCGGACCCTCGATATGGACGTGACCGTGGAAGTCGTCGGCGAGGACACCCGCGAGGTTGTTGTCGACGACGGAGAAACGTATGCGGATCTGGTTCGGGCGATCGGTCGAAGCCCCCAGGAAGTAACGGTCCTCGTCGACGGCTCGCCAGTGCCGGAAGACCAGCCGGTGACCGTAGACTCGGTGACGGTGCTTCGGCTAATCAAAGGCGGGTAGTCCCGGCGATCGCGACGACGATCACTCTGGAGTGACAGCTGTCTTTAGTGGTTTCTCAGCGCGGTAGCGGTCGACGAGCCGATCGACAATCACCCCGACCACGAAGGCGATCCCGAGGTTCGTCACGAGCGCACCGAGGCCGATCGCGACCGAAAGCCACAGTCGATCGGACTCGCGGACGTGGCTCGCGAGCGATACCGACACCACGCCCAAGAGGACGCCAAGAATCGCAAGTGGAAACGCTGTCAGGACTGCCGTGGTGAGCGCGAACGCCGCGGCGACGTACAGCACGCCGAGAATGAGGTTCGCCCCACCGGTTCGTGCGCCGAAGGCGTGCTTGCCGGCGACGCCGTCACAGCCGTGACACATCGGAATGCCGCCGATCGGCACCGCAAGCAGGTTCATCGCGCCCATACTGGCCGAGAGCCGATCGGGGGAAATATCTCGATCGAACAGATCCGACACGAGAAGGGACGTCGCCAGCGCCGCATTGCCGATCGTCATCGCCAACTGGGCAACAATTCCGTCAGCGGCCGATCGAGAAACGCCTGCAGTAAGTTCTGGGATTGCCGGAAGTCCGGGCGATCGGGGCATTGGAAGGCCCGTGGCTCCGAACGCGATCGCGAGTCCGGCCGCGAGCAAGACAATCGCGACTGCATTCTGGCGGCCAGCGAACGTAAAGACGGCAGCCACGACGACGGCGATCGCCGCGAGTGCTGGCGAGGAGAGACTCAGATCGACGGCGGTTTCGAGCAACACCAGCCCGACTGCGAACTGAACGCCGCGGATGACCGGCCTGCCGATCCAGCGTTCGACGAGCGACAGCGTTTGGCTCGCACCGATCGCCAACAGTACGATACCCAGTACGACGCCCGCGAGCGCGAGTTCGGCGTAGCTGAGTGCGCCGGCAATCGCGAGCGCCGCAAGCGCCTTCATTGGCTCGACGGACATCGGGACCCCATACAGAACGCCCCAGACGATCTGAAAGATCCCGAATGCGATGAGCACGTGCGGCAAGGATATTTCGGTGACGACCGCCAGCGCGACGACGATCGGCAACACGGTTAACGAGTCGCCGACTGCACCAGTCAGTTCACCCCAGCTGATCGAAATCGATCGGTTCGATGACACGGGATCAGCCACTACGAAGTAATGTGGCTGTGTGTACTTTAGGTTTCGTAGAAAGCAAAATTCAATATATTGTCGGAAAAAGAAACTAAATTACATTACACTATGGCTACCGAAGCGTGTTGAGCGTCTCGGCCGCCTCACGGGCAGCTTTGAGCAGATCACGGGCGCGGTGGGGATCGTCTGTCTGTTCGGCGGCGCTCGCGAACTTCGTGATCGTCCGACCGAGCGAC
>NZ_SRSG01000059.1:0-75071 GCF_005543295.1 Halalkalirubrum salinum | reverse complement strand
GGGCTGGTTGGGCTGGTTGGGCTGGTTGGGCTGGTTGGGCTGGTTGGGCTGGTTGGGCTGGTTGGGCTGGTTGGGCTGGGTGGACGACGCATCGGTATCCGATCGATCTGTCGACGCTGAGACTGTCGTTTCGCTGTTTTCTGCCGGATTCGGTGCCGAATTCCCCGGTTGCGGCTGTTGGGTAGTCGAGTCAGCCGAACTTTCCTCCTGCGCCGACGGTGCTGACGTTTCGGGCTGTGTGTTATCGACACCTTCTGCTCGGCAGGTCGGACAGAACTCCTCGCCGTTGTGTCGAAACAGCGGATCGCCACAGCGATCGCAGTGTTTGTTCGTCATCGTTGCCCCCTGCAAGAGCAACTCGCTCATCCGCTGGGTCTGTTTTCGTTTCGCTTCGTCTTTCGCGAACTTCTTTCGAAGCTTCTCGCGTTCGGCCTCCTTGTCGAAGTCACTCATACGCGGATTAACGACGCTCAGTCCAAAAAACACAGCGGGACCGCGACGACCGCCGCGTGGTTACCACTGCTCTCGAAGTCGCCCGTTTCGAAACGTTTACTCGCAATCCGATCACTTGTTGACGTAGAATGACGAAAGTTAGTGTCATCGGTGCGGCTGGGACAGTTGGCGCTGCTGCGGGATACAATCTCGCGCTTCGGGACTTCGTCGACGAGTTGGTTTTCGTCGACATCCCAGACATGGAAGACAAGACCGTCGGGCAGGCAGCAGACACCAACCACGGGATCGCCTACGATTCGAACACGGTGGTCCGACAGGGCGGCTACGACGCCACTGCAGGCTCCGATGTCGTTGTCATCACGGCCGGCATCCCGCGCAAGCCAGGTCAGACCCGGATCGACCTCGCGGGTGACAACGCGCCGATCATGGAAGACATCGGCTCCTCGCTCGCCGAGTACAACGATGACTTCATTACCGTCACCACGTCGAATCCTGTTGACCTGCTCAACCGTCATCTCTCCGAGACCGGCGATCGCGATCGCCACCAGGTCGTTGGTTTCGGCGGCCGCCTCGACTCCGCACGGTTCCGCTACGTGTTGAGCCAGCGCTTCGACGCCCCCGTACAAAACGTCGATGCGACGATTCTCGGCGAGCACGGGGATGCACAGGTGCCTGTGTTTTCGAAGGTACGCGTGAATGGCCGCGATCCGTCCTTTGATGCCGACGAGAAAGAGGAGATTCTCGGCGATCTTCAGGAGTCCGCGATGGACGTGATCGAGCGCAAGGGTGCGACCCAGTGGGGGCCTGCAACGGGCGTCGCACACACGGTCGAAGCAATTCTCAACGATACTGGTGAGGTACTGCCATGTTCGCTCGTTCTTGATGGAGAGTTCGGCTACGAGGACACTGCCTTTGGCGTCCCTGCGAAACTCGGTTCGGACGGCGTCGAGGAGGTTATTGAGTGGGAACTTGACGAGTACGAACGCGAACTGATGGACGAGGCCGCTGACAAGCTCTCGACGCAGTACGACAAAATCGCCTAGCCCCACCCACCTCTGTCACCCGCTGATTTATCACCGAAGCCGCACCCACCCAGCGGTGCTGCCAGCGGGATTGGTCCGGATCGGCCACGGCGGGTGTGCGGAGCACCGGTTCGGGATCGCGATCGTGCTCCGCCTGTTCGCCATCTGTTCGGGATCGCGATCGTGCTCCGCCTGTTCGCCATATATTCGATATGATTTGCCGATCGGGTCTGCGACCACCCGATTGCGGGCCAACGACGCCCTCAGAGCAGTCGCTGGATCTCGGCAGCTGTCTTCTCGCCGATGCCAGGAACGTCACACAGGTCTGCCTTCGACGCCGATCGCACATTCTCGACGCTTCCGAACCGCCGCAGCAATCGCGATCGCGTCTGTGGCCCGACGCCCGGAACCGCATCGAGCACTGTGCTCACGTCGTCTCGAAGCGTCTGGTGATACTGGACGGCAAAGCGGTGGGCCTCGTCGCGAACGCGCTGGAGGACGTGTAGCTGCGGCGCATCCGTTGGCCAATCGTAGACGCGATCGGGCGTGATGACGAGTTCTTCATCTTTCGCCAGCGCGATCGCGGGGACATTCCACCCGACGGCTTCGATCGCATCCAGCGCCGCGCCGAGCTGTCCGTCCCCACCGTCGATGAGTAGCAGATCGGGATCCGGCCGATCGTCCTCGCCATTGACCGCCCGTTCGGCCCGCCAACGGACGAGATCGTACATATTGGCATAGTCGTCGTTGCGATCTTTGAGCTTCTTGCGTCGATACGCCGATTTCTCTGCGCTAGCGTCGACGAAACAGACGTCGCTCCCGACGACGGCGGTCCCCTGTGCATGGCTGACATCAAACCCTTCGATTCGTGTTGGTCGATCGATCCCGAGCGCGTCGGCGAGCGCGCCAAGAGGATCGCCCCGGCCAGGCCCGTTCCGAGCGTTCTTGAGCGCGAGGTCGACAAGGGTTGCCTCACGACCAGTCCCAGGAACCCGAACCGACACGCCCTCGGCTTCGAGCCACGCCCGTACGTCTGGGTCGGTGGGTTCCTCAGAGAGGAGGATCGCGTTTGGCAGCGATCGGTCCGCGTAGTACTGTGGAATAAACGCGGATAGTACTGCTGCAACCCGATCGGCTCCCTCAGGCGCTGCAAGGACATGTCGGGATCGATCGACGAGTTGGCCGCGCTCGCTGTGTAACCGAGCGACAATCGCCTGATCGCCAGTTACGGCTGCGCCGAGGACATCAACCTCTCGCTCGTCATCGCGGGCCGCGATTGCCCGGTCGCCGCCGCCATGGAACGCTTCGATGGTTTCGAGTCGATCTCGGAGATTGGCCGCCCGTTCGAACGCTTCGTTGGCCGCGGCGGTCTCCATCGATCGACGGATTGGGTCGGCGAGTACGCCTGTCTCACCCTCGAAGAACCGGATTGCGGATTCGACATCCTCGCGGTAGGTCGCTTCTGTGATCTCGCCGGTGCACGGTGCCGAGCACAGTCCCATCTCGTAGTCCAGACAGGGTCGATCGCGCCCCTCGTACTTGTGGTCCGAACAGCCACGGAGTCCGTAGGTCTCGCGGATCGCCTTGATGACTGTCTCGACGCGACCTTTGTCGGTAAAGGGGCCAAACACTGTCGCAGCGTCGTTCGGATCGCGCGTGATTTGGATCCGCGGGACCGGGTGATCGGTGAGTTGCACGAGCGGATACGACTTGTCGTCTTTCAGCCGGACGTTGTACCGGGGCTGGTTTCGCTTGATGAGATTCGCTTCGAGCAACAACGCCTGCGTTTCGGTGTCGGTGACTGCGAACTCGATCCGATCGGCACGTTTGACCATCTGGCGGATGCGATCGCTGCGCGGATCGGCGTACGATCGCACCCGCGATCGGAGATCGACCGCCTTCCCGACGTACAGCATCGTCTCGCCGTCGTGGAACTGATAGACGCCAGGCTCTGTGGGAAGCGCCGATGCACGGGTTCGAACCGCCGCCGTATCCATCGGTCTATGATCGGGTCGCGAGACGTTTCAACGTGACGAGCCCGATTTATCAAATTCGGTAATTTGGTCCCAATATTAAGAAATCCCCTCTGTCCATAGATCAGTATGTTTCAAAACCTGTTGGATCGCCTTCGGACCATTGGTGGGGGTAGCGGGCAGCGATCGATGACTGATGGTGGGACTGTAGTCTCACCTCCGGGTGGTACGGCACAGGAATCGTCCGAAGCGAACACCGCTGCACGCACTGATGGAATGACAGACGCTGAAACCAGTCGGTCTCCGTCGCTAGGCATGGACACACAGACGTTTGCTGACGCGATCGGGGTTCCAGCGTTCATGCTTGGTCCGGATGGGCGAATCCGGTTGTGGAACCGGTCGATCGCAGAACTAACCGGTCGGAGCGCCGAAGAAGCCGTCGGCCACGACCACGCCAGCGAGATGTTCTACCCCGATGGCCGACGTGCAAAGACTCTTGCAGATAAGGTGCTTGAGGCGCCCGACCACGCAGACGAGGCGTTTGGACTCTCACTGGCTGACGAGAATGTGTTGTTGTACGAGGATTCGAGTACGATGGTCGATCGACACGGCGAGAAAAAACATATCGACTTCACAGCCCAGCCTATTTTCGAGGACGGCTCACTGATTGGTGTCGTTGAGGTCGTGCGCGATCGGACCGACCACGTCCGCAGAAATGAGGCGATCCGGACGCTCGTCGAAGAGATCCAGACGACGCTCGCTGCGGTCACCAGCGGACAGTTGGATTCGCGGGCGTCTAGACCCAAGCATCAAGCGCTGCTTGACGACGAGTTGCTAACGGTTATCGATCAGCTGAATCACACTGTCTCACAGCTGCAAGAACTCACCGGGGGTGTCGAGCGCCGCGCAGAGGCGCTGGATGAACATATCGAAACCGCAACCGAGGCCGCCAGCCGGATCGCCGAGAACGTCGACGAACAAAACGAGCTGTTGGCCGAAGGCGTGGGCGAAATGCAAACGTTCAGCGCGAGCATGGAAGAGGTCGCCGCGACCGCAGAACAGGTTGATGGGGCTGCAGAGCAAGCCAGGAACGCGGCCGAACAGGGACTTGAGGCGAGCGAAGACGCCCAAGAGGCGACCGACGAAGTCGTCGATATCGGCGATGAGCTCGTCGAGCGGGTCACGACTCTCGGCGAGCAGATGGACGATATCGAAGATGTCGTCGAGGTGATCTCCGATGTCGCCGAACAGACGAACCTGCTCGCGCTCAACGCGAACATCGAGGCCGCCCGCGCCGGAGAGGACGGCGACGGGTTCGCCGTCGTTGCCGAGGAGGTCAAAACCCTCGCAGACGAGACGCGAACTCACACCGAAGAGATTACAGCAAGCATCGAAAACCTCCAGGAACACAGCGACGAGACGGTCGCAGCGGCGACACAATCTCATGAGCGGATCAGCCACGCTGGCGATCAGATCGAGGGCGTGCTAGACGCCTTCGGCGACATCGCCGAGTCAATCGACGAGGCTGCTGACGGGATCGCGGAGGTCTCACGAGCGACCGACGATCAGGCAGCCACTGTCGAGGAACTCACAACGACACTCGAAACCGTTCGCGATCGAGCGGAAGGAACCGAAGCGGCGACAGCCGAGATCGTCACCGCGACTGAGCACCAACGCGACGCGATCGAGGAACTCACGACGCGCGTCACGAAACTCCGCGGAGAAACTGACGATCGTCAAGCTGGCTGATCCACGCTGACAAACGATCGCCGGGAGCGACACGCACAAACCGTCGGCCACGCAACTGCGAGTATGGTTCAACTGTGGTTGGTCGATCGATCGGTCGACTCCCGCGACCTGGTCACGCTCGTGTACGCGACCACCGACGGCGAATACGTCCGGCGCAAACAGTTTGCCATCGAAACACTTCGGCGACGCGGTCGCCCGGTGACGGCGGCGATCGACGCTGAGCAAGACGAGCTCGATCCAGCCGACGATGGCGATCGAGAACGCTTTGCGGCGGAGGCGACCCGGATGGCCGACGAACACGACCCTGACGACCCGGTGTAAGCGGCGGCGGCCATTGTCCTGAAGCGGACTGTGAGCCCCGACAGAACCCTTTTTATCGGCGATCACCTACCAGTGATATGAGTATCAGACCGCCGGGACCAAAGGGTGTCCCGCTGTTCGGCAACAGCCGACAGTACGCGAACGATCCCTTCTCGTTTATGCAGGCGTGTGCGGACGCCTACGGTGACGTCGTCCGATTCGACCTCGGCCCGATCGACACCTACATGCTCACGAACCCCCGCGACATCGAGCGCGCGTTGGTCTCAGACGCCTCGCGGTACCGAAAACTCGACCTCGGCGACGATGCGATCAACGATCTCCTCGGGGACGGCCTGCTCTTGAGCGAGGGCGAGACGTGGCAGCGACAGCGCAACATCGCAAACCCCGCATTCAGAATGAGCCGCATCACCGGGCTCGACGACATGATGGTGGGCCACACCGAGGAGATGCTCGAGGGGTGGCACGACGGCGATCGGATCGACATCCAACTGGAGATGGCCCGCGTCACCGTTCGGATTATCGTCAACGCGATGTTCGGGACTGATATCACCGACGAGCGGGTTCGGACGGTCCAAGAGAAGCTCGAACCACTCGGTGCACGCTTTGAACCCGACCCGACGCGGTTTCTGATCCCCACGTGGGCACCCACCGCCGAGAACCGGCAGTTCGACGAGGCGATCGAGACGCTCGAAGCGCTGATCGACGAACTCGTCGAAGAACGACGACAATCAGGCTATCGCGGGAGTGACGGGGACATGCCAATGGATCTCCTCTCGATTATCCTGCGGGCGATGGACGAGGACAAACAGACGCGTGAGAACCTCCGCGATGAGATGATGACGATGCTGCTCGCGGGTCACGACACGACCGCACTCACGCTGACGTACACGTGGTACCTGCTCTCGGAACACCCAGAAGTTCGCGATCGCCTCCACGAAGAACTGGAGTCGGTCCTCGGTGGCGAGACGCCCACGGCCACTGACGCTCGAAAGCTCGAATACACCGGCTGGGTGCTCAACGAGGCGATGCGGCTATATCCGCCAGTGTACACGATCTTTCGGGAGCCAAAAATCGACGTCAAACTCGGCGGCTACCGTATTCCCGAGGGCGCGGGGTTGATGATCCCACAGTGGGTCGTCCACCGATCGCCGCGGTGGTACGACGATCCCGAAACGTTCGAACCCGAGCGGTGGGCCCCCGAGCGGCGATCGGAGCGCCCGCAGTTTTCCTTTTTCCCGTTCGGTGGTGGGCCAAGACACTGCATCGGCAAGCAGTTCTCACTCTTGGAGGCAAAGCTCATCCTCGGAACCGTCGCCCAGCGCTACGAGGCGGCGTACCTCGGCGACGAGCAGTTCGGTCTTCGGGGGTCGCTGACGATGCATCCGCGCGAGCCGATGGCGATGCGGTTACACGAGCGGTGAGCGATCGCGCTCGCCGTCTGTTCAGCGACCCAATTGGATCGCGTCTCTCAGCCGCCCAACGGAATCTCGCCTGCGGACTCGCGAAAGCGCGCGTCGTAGATCCCGAGTCGTGAGACGGTCCACTCGATCGGCTCGATCTCGCGGTCACAGAGCCGATCGGCGACCGACTGGTCGCCGTCGCGTGCCAGCGTCACGTGTGGTGTGTACTCGTCAGCTTCGAGCCGCGGTACCGCGCCGAACGCGTCAGTAAGTCGGTAATGGAGCTCCCAGAGTCCCTCGCTCTCGACTGCGAGGTAGACGACTGGTGCGGAGCCGTCAGTTGGCACGTCGAAGGTGTCAATGTGTGTCAGTCGAATCGAGAAGGGTGCTGTCGTCTCGGCGATCGGCCGCACCTCACGTTTCAGCGTCGCCACGTGGTGGGTGCTCTCGCGGTGAGGGTGTTCGAAGAGATCTTCCCCGAAGCGCTTGAGCACGAGCGTGTGTCGATCGCGGATCCGATCGAACGACACGAGCTCGGGGTACAGCTCGTTTGCGAGCCGACGGACCCGCCCCGAGACGGGGACGTTGAGGCTGAACACGGCCGAGCTACGGCGCTCGTGAGTAAAAACGCCGCGGACGCGATCAGCGGAGGCCGCGCAGGCCCAGCGGCCGACCACAGACGTAAGTACGTCGCGTGGTAAGTATATGCATGGAAGATAGCCTGTTCGCCCAAGCCGGCAGAGCGAGTAAACAGGTGTCCGCCTCGACTGCCGGCGGGGTCCCCGATGGTGTCTGGCGATTCCTTGCGGTTGCAGCCGCAGCGATCGTCGGTTTCTTGCTCTTCAACGGGCTCGATCCGCTCATCGCGGTCGGGCTGTTGGCGATCATTCTTGCAGCCGTGACTGTCGCGAGTGCGGTTGAGATGGTTGATGCGTACGAACAGCGCGCGCTGACGGTCTTCGGCGAGTTCCGGACGCTGCTCAAACCGGGATTGAATCTCGTCCCGCCGTTCGTCTCACGAACGTACCGATTCGACATGCGGACGCGGACGATCGACGTGCCGCGCCAGGAGGCGATCACCCGCGACAACTCGCCCGTACGCGCGGACGCCGTCGTCTACTACCGCATCATGGACGCAAAGAAGGCGTTCTTAGAGGTCGACAACTACGAGGTTGCGATCTCGAACCTCGCCCAGACCACACTCCGGGCCGTGATCGGCGACATGGAACTCGACGAGACGCTCTCGCGGCGGGAAGCGATCAACGCGAAGATCCGCAAAGAACTCGACGAACCCACCGACGAGTGGGGAATCCGTGTCGAAGCGGTCGAGGTGCGTGAGGTGAGCCCCTCGCCGGAAGTCCAACGCGCTATGGAGCAACAGACGTCCGCTGAGCGCCGCCGCCGTGCGATGATCCTCGAAGCCCAGGGTGAACGCCGAAGCGCGGTCGAAAAGGCCGAGGGTGACAAACAGTCGAACATCATCCGCGCCCAGGGTGAAAAACAGAGCCAGATCCTCGAAGCCCAGGGTGAGGCGATCTCGACGGTCTTGCGCGCGAAGGCCGCCGATTCGATGGGCGAGCGGGCGATCATCGAACGCGGCATGGAAACGCTCGAGGCGATCGGCCAGGGCGAATCGACGACGTTCGTCCTCCCACAGGAGCTCACCTCGCTCGTCGGCCGCTACGGCAAACAGCTCTCCGGCAGCGATGTGAAATCGGACACGAAGGCACTCGAGAGCCTGCCATTCGACGAGGAGACGAAAGAGTGGCTTGGACTGGATAACATCGACGAACTGCTTGACGAGTTAGACGTCGATGCTGCCGACGTGGCCGGCGGGGAGGCGGATGCGATCGACGAGATGGAGGACGTTGACGAGATTGACGCCGAGGAAGTCATCGTCGAACGAAACGACTGATTTTGGGACTATCGGCGGCCGGTGAGCCGCCCGCGATCGAACCGGCCGATCAAAACTTCGCGCCGCGTTCGGGCGCAACACCCTTGTCAGGTTTGTCGAGATCGAACGATCGGCGCAGCTCACCGATTCGGTCACGGATATCCGCGGCGAGTTCGAACTCGAGATTGTTCGCGGCCTCCTGCATCCGGTCTTCGAGCAGCTCGACCTGTCTGGCCGCCTCGTCGGCGTCTTCGGGCGTGTCGCTCGCGGAGATCGAGCTGGTATCTGTTTTCGCACCGGGCAGGTTCGTCTCGCCGACTGGCTTGTCGATCGTCATCGGCTCGTAGCCGTGTTCGGCGTTGTACTCCTGTTGGATCCGGCGACGGCGCTGGGTCTCGCCGATCGCGGCCTCCATCGAGTCCGTTCGCTTGTCGGCGTATAACACGACAGTCCCGTCAACGTTGCGGGCGGCCCGTCCCATCGTCTGGACCAGTGTGGTCTCAGAGCGGAGGAATCCCTCCTGATCGGCATCCAAGATCGCAACGAGCGAAACCTCCGGAATGTCGAGGCCCTCCCGGAGGAGGTTGATCCCAACGAGTACGTCGATGTTGCCCAATCGGAGATCCCGAATCAGCTCGTGGCGTTCGAGCGTATCGGTCTCGTCGTGCATGTATGCCACGTCCACGCCGGCCTCTTCGAGGTACTCGGTGAGGTCTTCGGCCATCCGCTTCGTGAGCGTGGTGACGAGCGTGCGATCGCCGCGTTCGATCTGTGCGTCGATTCGATCCATGAGATCGTCCACCTGCCCGGTCGCCTCGGCGACCTCGACCTTCGGATCGACGAGATGGGTGGGTCGAACGATCTGTTCGGCGATCTGCTCGGAGTGCTCGCGCTCGTAGTCCGCGGGAGTCGCACTGACGTACAGCAGCCGATCGGTCTTCTCGCCGAACTCCTCGAACGTGAGTGGCCGGTTGTCGTAGGCGGTCGGTAGCCGGAAGCCGTTCTCGACGAGCGAATCCTTGCGGGACTTGTCGCCGGCGAACTGGCCTTTAATCTGCGGCAGCGTCTGGTGGGATTCGTCGACGACGGTGAGAAAGTCATCGGGGAAGTAATCTAAGAGTGTGTAGGGCGCTTCGCCGGATTCGCGATCGGACATGTGCACGGAGTAGTTCTCGATCCCCGAACAGTACCCCGTCTCTTTGAGCATCTCGATGTCGAATGTCGTTCGCTCTTCGATCCGCTGGGCGGCGACGAGATCACCCTGTCGCTGGAAGTAGTTCACCCGCTGTTCCATGAGCTCCTCGATCTCGCCGATCGCCCGTTCGAGCTTTTCTTCGGGGATCGAGTAGTGCTCGGCGGGGTGCACGAGCACAGCCGGCTCTGTGGATTGGACCTCGCCCTTCAGCGTGTCAATTTTCATCAGCCGATCGATCTCGTCGCCCCAGAACTCCACGCGGACGGCATAGCGGCCGTACATCGGGAAGATCTCAACGGTGTCCCCGCGGACCCGAAACGACCCGTGCTGGAAGTCGATGTCGTTTCGCTCGTAGTTGAGATCGACCAACTGTGCGAGCAGTTCGTCGCGGCCGATCGACTGACCCACCTCGAGCCGCATCGCCATGTCGACGTAGTTTGTCGGATCGCCAAGCCCGTAGATCGCAGACACCGAGGCGACGACGATCACGTCATCGCGGGTAAGCAGCGATCGCGTTGCAGAGTGTCTGAGCTTGTCGATCTCCTCGTTGATCGACATGTCCTTGTCAATGTAGGTGTCGGTCTGTTCGATGTACGCCTCCGGCTGGTAGTAGTCGTAGTAGGAGACGAAGTACTCGACGGCGTTGTCCGGAAACAGCGATTTAAACTCCTCGTACAGCTGTGCGGCAAGCGTTTTGTTGTGTGCCAACACGAGCGTCGGGGTGTTCAGCTCCTCGATGACCCACGAGACCGTGTTCGTCTTGCCCGATCCCGTGACGCCGAGGAGGGTCTGTTGGCGCATTCCGCTCTCGTAGCCCTCGGCGAGTTCGGCGATCGCTTCCGGCTGATCGCCGGCGGGTTCGAACGGTGCATCCACCCGGAAGGGCCGGTCCTCGCCGGGTCGATCCGGCGACAGTGGCCCGGCATCGCTTCGACTCATTACATTTTGTTGGTGGTCGACGTACTTGACAGCCGCGGCGATCGCGGCACCACGCGACGCATCGTAGAACGGATACACCTACAACCATGGGGGCTGTAGGCCCGCACATGACGATCGCTGCGTTCCTCCGCGCTGGCGGCCGACTGCTCGTCGATCGCCCGACGGATATCCTCCCCGTGTACCTGCTCGCGACCGGCTTGCTCTTGACAGCACAGGTCCCTGTGTTGGTAGCTGGCGGCGCGATCGCGTACCTCCTCATTCGAAGCGGCGCGCTCGAACGACTGATAGCCGAACTCGAGGCCGTCGATCCCGGGACGTTCGACCCGGCGAACCCCGGCGCAGCCGAAGGGATTCCACCCGGCCTCGAGGCCGCGCTGCTCGACGTATTCACACCGGCGGTGGTCGCGTTGTTCGTGCTCGGGATCTTCGCGAGTACGATCGTCGGCATCGTCGCACGCGGGGTGTCCGCGGCGGCAACGCTGAGTGCGGTGTACGCGGCGCTCGACGGCGGTGACGGGGTCCGTGCGGCTGTCGACGGGATGGCCGATCGCTGGCAATCGTTCGTTGCGTTGGCGTTCGTGCGGTTTGGGCTGTTCTTGATTGCGATCGTTCCGCTCGCCGTGTCAATATATATCACCCTCGTGTTCGCGTCGCCGATCGGCCTGCTGTTGATCGTCCTTTCGTTGGTTGTTGGTGCGGCGATCGGTCTCCTCGCAATCCTCGGACTGGCGTTTGCTGGGCAAGCGATCGTCATCGACGACGTTGGGGTGTTCGGCGGGATTCGCCGCGGCTTCGGGCTTATTATCAATCGCCCGGCGGCGTTTGGCGGCTACCTGCTCGTTGCGATCGCGATCCTCGCCGTCTCAGGAACGCTTTCAGCGATTTTCGGCCTTCTCGGCGTCTCACAGGTAACCGGCCTCGCAGGGCCGCTGGTTTTGTTGCCATTTACCGACGCGTTCAAAACCGCGCTCTACGCCGACCGGACCGAGACGCCGATCGACCGGCCAGCCACGAGCGATCGCGTGATCGCCGCGTTTGGAGGCGGCGTCCGATCACTCGGCGGATTTATCCGGGATCATCCGATCGCCAACCTCGCTGCACTCGGTGTCTTTGCCGGTGGGGTCGCCTTTGGGCTGTCGCTGACCGCCGGCACGTCGATCCCATTCGAGGGGCCCGAGAACATCGGCGAAGTCTTCGGGACGTTCCCCGTCGGAACGTTTGTTTCGCTTTCAATCAACAACTGGCTCGTCGCCGCGGGTGCAGCGTTCGGCGGTATCGTCGTTGGCGTTCCAACGATCGTCAGTCTGCTGTTCAACGGCGCGCTCGTCGGGGGAATCTTCGGCATCAGCGATCCGCTCGTGTTCTACGCGCTTGTTGCGCCCCATGGGATCATTGAACTGCCGGCGATCTTCGTCGCCTGTGGCGCAGGATTTCATCTTGCGTCGGTGACGATCGGCGCGGCTCGCGGGAAGCGACCCCGAGAGGATCTCAATACTGCCCTCCGACTTGTCTACCGGGTTCTTCTGGGGTTAGCGATCGTCTTCGTGATCGCTGGATTCATCGAGGCGTTCCTCACTCCCTTCATCGCCGAGGTCGTCCTCACCGGTCGCTGAGGGCCCCTGATCGCTTGTCTGACGCGTTTCATCGTACACGTCTGAGAGCTGTCGTTGTTCACCGCCGTTGTACTCGCTGGCGGCGATCGACGCCGACTCGACCAACAACCCAACCGCGAGCGGGCCGACGATGACACCGATTGACCCGACCGTGAGCAGCCCGCCGACGAAGCCAATGAAGTAGAGGCTCCCCGGTATGTCAGTGGTGTACGCCGCGAGCCGCGGACGGATCAACAGATCCGGGAGCCATCCAATGAGCACGCCCCCACCGACGAGAATCAACACGGCACCAATCGTATCCCCCGCGAGTAGTTCGACTCCAGCGAGGGCGACAAGCAACACTGTTGGTCCGACGATCGGCACGAACTGCAAGATGCCGGCGATCGTCGCCAGTGCGATCGCCGCGTCGTAGCCGAACGCCACAAAGATCGGCAAGGCGATGAGAAACGTGCCGAATGCGGTCGCCGCCTGTAAAATGTATATCGCCGACAGCGTCTCGCGGGCGCTTTCTGCGAGCGATTCAACGATATCGTGGTACTCCGGTGGAACACTGCCGAGAAGGGCTTGTTGGATGTTCTGTTCGTTATCTAACAGCGCAAAGAGCAACAGGGCAAACAGCGCGAACTTTATCAATAAGACTGGCAGCGACGCGGCGAGTGCCGTTCCGAGCTGCTGAGCCTGTGCAATCGCAAATGTGGTGAGATCCGACAGCAACACTGTGTACGTGAAGCCGGCAAATTCGAGCGGGATCGAATCCGGTAGGGTTTCGATCGCGGTGACGACATCACCGAAGCGAATCACGAGCAGATAGGCGATCGGCGCCAGCGCCAGCGCGACCGCGAGCACCGCACACGCCGTTGTCGCGACACTTGCGAGTTGTTTCGGGACGCCACGAGCGCGAAACTGCTTTCGAAGCGGTGTGAGCACGTACGCGATCGTGATCGCGAACAGTACCGTCCCCAATACGTTCCACAGCGCGAGCACCGAAAACGCTGCAGCCGCAATCAACACGGCACCGACGACCTGCCCACGGCTGACCATGCGAGCACGACAGGCCGAACGCACCTAAATATTCCTGGGACTGAGAGGGATTATCGTAATTATGACCCAAACACCAGCGTCTTTACGACTGCCGGAACCGTCTCACCGTGCGCAATTGGCTCGCCAATATCGAGATACGAACCCGTGCTAACGGCGAGTTCGTCGATCACTGTGAGTGGCCAGTCTGCACAGCGAGCACGCAGCAATTGGCCAAGCGCCTTCGCGCAGTTCTGCTCAGTAACGACGACAATCGGAACCGATGCGGAATAGCCGTCCTGCAGTGCCGCTGCAAACGACGCTGCAACCGCCCGAAGCCGATCGTACGAGAGATCACCCACGTCGTCGATCGCAATTGCAACGCCGCCGACATCTCGAACGTCATACCGCTGGGTCGCCTGCGAGAGCACCGTCGAAAACGCCGCCGTGAGATCGCTGTCATCAATGTCGGCCAGCGAGCCAGCTGAGACCACAGGAAGATTCCGAAGCGGTAACAGATCGAGGTCGATGAAGACGGTTCGACCGCTGAGCTGTGTTGTGTGCGTTCCCGCACCGATGACAGTTGCACGCAAATCCTCCGAGAGCCGTGTTACTGTCATCCCTGTGTCAGCGGCCGCGTCGGAGAGTGCCCCAGCAAGCAATGGCCCGAGATCGTTGTAGGCGAACGGATCGTCCTCGGCAGCCGCAGTATACTCACCAATCAGTCGGCCGACCCCGCCAGTAAAGACGATCGAATCGATCGCCTGTGGCTCGTCTGGGAGCGAGCCGATCGATAGCTGCCGTGTGAGTGGGTCGTACGGCGGTCCGAGCAGCGAGTCGATCACGAGGCCAGCCATCGCCGTTGCAAGCGCAGATAGGGTCTCTCGATCGACCGGGTCGCCGACTGCAAGACCGAGGCCGTGGGCCTCACTAACCGTGCAGGCTGGATCGGCCAGTTTTGTGACTTTTCCGTCGGCAACGCCGACAAGTCGTCCACCAACGTCGAGACATCGGGTTTCGACCACGCCGTCGGCGTCAAAAATGGCGGTGTTGGTCGTGCCACCGCCGATATCCACGTTCGCGACTGTTGTTCCCGAGTCGGCTGCATAGGCGGCCGATCCAGCCCCCTGCCCAGCCAGGATTGCCTCAAGCGCTGCGCCGGCGGTGGCAACGACGAAGCTCCCGCTCTCGTCGGCGAGTTGGTACGCCAGCGGCTCGGCGTTCGCGGTACGGGCCGTCTCACCAGTCACGATAACTGCACCTGTATCGATTGCCTCAGGTGCCACGCCAGCGGTCTTGAGGTCAGACGCGATGAGTTCGGCCACCGCGTCGATGTCCACGGTTTCTGGGTCAATAAGTGGCGTTTCGTGAACTGGGCCGCGAAAGCGAACTGTCCGATCGCCGATCGCGAGCTTCTCCGATCCGGAAGCGCCAGCGGATTCGACCGCCAACTCGCTGACGACGACATGGGTCGTTGTGGTCCCAACGTCGATCCCGACGCTTGTGAGTGTCCCAGCATCCGTGGGCGGGTTGAACACCATTGCTACGGCGCTTCGGTGTCCGCAGCTTTATCCCTTCGCGAACTCACGGTCTGCGGCAGTAAGATCGAGGCCGCTGGCCTGTTTGTCACACATCTCGGCAATCAGATCGACAATTTCAGCGCCGGCTTCGACCGGTGGCAGCCCACCAGCATGGATATTGGAAATCACCGTTTTTTTCGCTGTCGGCGTCCCGCGTTCGGGGCCGTAGACCATGTAGGCACTCAGACTTTCGGCAGTTGCCAATCCGGGCCGCTCGCCGATCAGGACCAGACAGGACTCGGCGTCGAGCTCCTCGCCGATTGCATCCATGACGTCAACCCGGCCGTAGGTCACGAAAATCGGCGTCCCGACGTCGAGTCCGCGCTGGTCGAGTCCATCGAGGAGAATCGGCAGGAGATCGGGAATGTTCTTCTCGATCGCCGTCGAACTCAGCCCGTCAGCGACGATCAACTGAACCTGCGGTGATTGTTGGCATTCCTCGCGAAGCAACTCGGCAGTCTCCGCGGCAATCTCTCGGCCCTTATCGGGTCGGGCGAGATACGCATCTTTGTCTTCGACGAGTGTCTGGATGGCAAAGAGCCCCATCTCCTCGACGAGTGCGTCGCTGACGTGGCTCTGGACTGCATCCCGAGCGATCCCGTGGTCTGATCGGAATTCGAGAAGCGTCTGGGTTCGCGGTCGTGACCCTGCCCGCCCCACGCCAAGCCGAGAGGGGTTGCGGTCGGCAATGCGATCGAGACGGTCGTCGTGGTCGTCCGGTGGATTGGTGGTTGTCATTGGGTTAGCCTCCAGCGAATAGCGTTGGATCGCCCGCCTTCTCCGTGAGTCGCCCCTCGTGCATGATGCCCATCTCTTCGAGCCACTCTTCGAAGGCAGCCGCCGGCCGAAGGTCGTGTAACTCCCAGAGTGAGGCGGCGTCGTGGTAGCTGTTGGATTGGTAGTTGAGCATCACATCGTCGCCCATCGGAACTGTAATAAAGTAGTTCGCGGCGTTTGCGAGCAACATCGCCAGTCGCTCGATATCGTTTTGATCGGCCTGAATGTGGTTGGTGTAGCAGGCGTCGATGCCCATCGAAATGCCGTGCAGCTTTCCCATGAAGACATCTTCGAGTCCAGCGCGGATTACCTGCTTGCCGTCGTAGAGATATTCGGGGCCGATGAAGCCAACAACGGTGTTGACGATGAACGGATCGTACCGCTTGGCAAGGCCATAACACCGCGCTTCAAGCGTTACCTGGTCGACGTCATGGTGGGCGTCCCCTGAGAGCTCAGACCCCTGGCCGGTCTCGAAGTACATAACGTTCGGACCGGCAGAACTGCACCGGCGCGTTCCGAGTTCGTAGGCCTCATCAAGCATCGCCACGTCGACACCGAACTCGTCGTTGCCGGCTTCAGTGCCCGCGAGGCTCTGAAAGATCAGGTCCGCCGGTGCCCCCTCACGGATGGCATCCATCTGGGTTGTCACGTGCGAGAGACAACAGTTCTGGGTCGGAATCTCGTATTCGTCGATGATTCCGCGGGTCGCTTCCAATATCTCGGTCGTCGTTGCGACGTTGTCAGTCACTGGATTAACGCCAATAACCGCATCGCCAACGCCGTAGGCGAGTCCCTCACGAGTCGAATCGAGGATGTTCTCGATGTCGTCGCCCGGATCGTTCGGTTGCAAGCGAAACGAGAGCCGGCCGGGCTCGCCGATTGTGTTGTTACAGCGAGCGGTCACCGTCAGTTTCGAGGCAACCAAGACGAGATCCATATCCGACATTAGTTTCGCGACCGCCGCGATCATCTCGCTCGTCAATCCCGGTCGGATGGCGCTAATGTCTTCGTCGGTCGTGGTGCTGTCGACGAGGAACTCGCGGAGTTCACCGACTGTCCAGTCGCGGATTCGCTCGTAGACCGGCTCGCGGACGGCATCCTGGATCACTCTGGTTACCTCGTCATCTTCATAGGGAACAACTGGATTCTCCCGGAGTGTTTCAAGTGTGAGCTGGCTCAGTGCGTCTTTGGCGGCAACGCGTTCGGCATCCGATCGGGCAGCGACACCCGCAAGCTCGTCGCCAGTCTTGCGCTCGTTGGCTTTTGCGAGTACCTCTGTCACCGAGTCGAATGTTGTGCGTTCCCTACCGATTGCAGAGGTAATTACCATCTTTTCTTCAATGTGTGAAATCTTCGCCCACAGTCTTCAAATTTTGTGGGTTCTTACTCAAGAAAAGTTTTTGAATAGAAAGTAGGCTTGTTTACAGAGCCCAAGAAGACACCTCTGTGAGTCAACAGTTTCGGGGTTGAACCGACGATCGAGAGGACTCCGACAGCTCCGCCCGAAAACCCGACTTGGCGTTTTGACCCGATCGCCGACGATCGCTGCTTGAAGACTGTGTGGTCACCGATCGGATGGCATAAGTACCACTGGGTGTGATCATCCAGTAATGACAAACATAGACAGGCGACGGTTCATCCGATCGGCTGGCGCGGCCGGGACGGCAGTGCTGCTTGCAGGCTGTTCCGCTGAGCGGACCGGCAACGGAAACGGTGATGATGGCAATGGGAACGGAGACGACGGCGGCAACGGCGGTGACGACGGAAACGGCAACGGCAGCGACGACGGCACCGCAAACGGCGATGGCGATGACGAGCCGACGACGCTGACTGTCGGTACGTACGAATCATTCCTGGACGCCCCAAGCACCAGTCCCGGCGAGTGGCTCAAGGAGGCGTTTGAGGACGAATACGACGTCGAACTCGTCTGGGAGACGCCCTCGAACGGGCTCAACAACTATATTGAGCGATCGAACGCCGGATCGACGATCGAGGCCGACCTCTACCTCGGGGTCACAACAGACGATCTGATTCGAGTTGACGAGAACGCCGACGAGTCGCTATTTGCGGCCGCAGGAGAGATCGAGGGTGCGGCCGACATTCGCGAACAGTTGGTGTTCGATCCAGACAACCGAGCAGTCCCGTTCGAAACCGGCTACATCAGCCTCGTATACGACGAGAACGAGACCGAGGCCCCGGAGACGTTCGAGGGGCTACTTGCGGACGACCACCGCGGAGAGCTGCTCGCACAGAGTCCCGAAAGCCAGACGGGCCGGGCGTTTCTGTTGCACACGATCCACACGATCGGTGAAGAGGAGTACCTCGACTACTGGGCAGAGCTACAGGACAACGACGTTCGGGTCCTTGGATCGTGGTCGGACTCGTACGCGGCGTACACGGAGGGTGAAGCGCCGATGGTCGTCTCGTACTCGACCGATCAGGTGTTCGCAAACATGGAGGACGCAGACCTCAGTAAACACCAGATCCGGTTCCTCAACGATCAGGCGTACGCGAACCCGGAAGGAATGGCACGCTTTGCGGACAGCGAGGCGATCGATCTCGCCGAGTCGTTCATGTCGTTCGTGCTTCGGCCGGACGTTCAGGGTGAAATTGCCGAGCGAAACGTCGTCTTCCCGGCCACGACGACCGCAGAACTCGATCCCGAATACGACGAGTTCGCCCACGAACCGCCAGAACCAGTGACGTTCACATACGACGAACTCCAAGGGAATCTCAGTGACTGGGTCGACGCCTGGAACCGACAGTTCGCCGGCAACTGATGGGGGAGCTGACACCCCCGTAAGCGACGCGGATACCCCGGACGAGGCCTCTCGCTCCACAGGCCGGTCTGACGAGGATTCTCGCTCCATAGGCCGGTCTGACGATCGCCGAGGCCGGCTCGTCCGCGGGACGGAAGCCCGCGCGCTCCAGGCGGGTGCGATCGTGACCGCAGCCCTCCTGGTTGTGGTCTTTTTTTATCCGGTCTCGACTGTCTTTGTCGAGGCGGTGATCGTCGACGGATCGCCCACGCTTTCGGCGTTTGTTGACATCCTCTCCGATCGGTTCTACCTCGACATCTTCGCGTTTACGGCCTATCAGGCCGCGCTTTCGACGGTGCTCAGCGTCGCGATCGGGCTGCCCGCGGCGTGGCTGCTCGCGCGGTTCGAGTTTCCGGGCCGGCGAACCCTGCGGTCGCTGACGATCTTGCCGTTCGTGCTACCGTCGATCATGGTCGCAGTCGGCTTCGTCGCAACCTTCGGCGCGAACGGCACGCTCAACAGCGCGCTCGCGATCATCGGGCTCGGTCCCGTCGAACTCATGTTCACGCTCAAGGCGATTTTGATCGCCCATGCGTTCTATAACGCGCCGCTCGTCGCGCGGATCGTGACCGCCGCCTGGGAGTCAGTAGACGCTCGAGCGATCGAAACCGCCCGGAGTCTCGGCGCATCGCCGCTGCGAGCCACACTCGATGTGGTCGTTCCCCAACTCATGCCCGCGATTTTGATGGGATCGGCGCTGACGTTCATTTTCACCTTCGCGTCGTTTCCGATCGTCCTCGCGCTGGGCGGCTACGGGCTGGCAACGATTGAGGTGTTCATTTACCGCCAGCTTATCAATCTCAACTACACGGAAGCCGCGGCGCTTGCAATTATTGAGCTCGTTATCTCTCTTGGGTTGCTGTACGGGTACCTCCGCTACGAGGACGCCAAACGGATCTCTCGCCGCGGTGTCCACCCACCGCCTCGACGGTCGTTACTGCCTGATCGGTGGACACCAAAGGCAGCTATGACTCGGCTCGCGATCGCCGGCTACGCCGTGATCGCGGCATTCGTCTTCCTCAGCCCGATCGTCAGCATGATTCTTGCGAGCGTGACCGCCAGCGACGGCTCGTTTACGCTGGCACACTACGCGTTCTTACTCGAACGACAGGCGACGGGCGCGAGCTTTCAGGTCCGCCCGCTTGGCGCGATTCGAAACTCGCTCATGTTTGCACTTGGAACCCTCGCGGTCGCTGTGCCGATGGGCGTCGTCGTCTCGGTGGTGACCACGCGGCGGTACCGCGGTCGGAAGCTCGTTGACGCGATCGCGATGGCCCCGCTCGCGGTTTCGGGGATCATCGTCGGGCTGGGGCTGCTTCGCGGGCTGGTGTTTGGCGTCGAGATCGCCGGCTGGCGGATCGCGGTCGGCGGCTCGCTGGCGATCGTCGCCGCCCACGCCGTAAGCGCGTATCCCTTCGTTACCCGTAACGTGACGCCCGGACTTGCGGCGATCGATCGATCAATGATTGAGTCTGCACGGAGCCTCGGGGCGACACGCACGAGAACGCTCCTCGACATTGAGCTCCCGTTGGTCCGGGCTGGCGTCGTTGCCGGGGCGGCCTTCGCCGTCGCGATTAGCATCGGCGAGTTCAACTCGACGATCGTGCTCGCGACCGGCTCAGGAGAGTACACGATGCCAGTCGCGATCGAACGATACCTCGGTCGGCGGCTCGGTCCGGCGACTGCGATGGGATGTGTTTTACTGGTTGTGACGGCGGCGAGTTTCGTCGTCGTCGATCGCTTCGGCGGCGATGTTGAAGAACGAGGTGGTGGACTGTGAGATACGGAGGATGGACTGTGAGATACGGAGGATGGACTGTGAGATACGGAGGACACAATCGATGACGACGATCGAACTCGACGGCGTGTCAAAGCGGTATGGAGAGACAACTGCAATCGCCGACGCAACGTTGTCGATCGCCGACGGCGAGTTCTTTACGCTCGTGGGCCCGTCTGGCTGCGGGAAGACGACGACGCTGCGGCTGATCGCCGGATTCGAGGCGCCGACGAGCGGGGCGATCCGCTTTGATGACGAGGACGTTGCGGGTGTTCCGCCGGAGAACCGCGGGGTTGGCGTCGTCTTCCAGAACTACGCGCTGTTTCCGCACATGACTGTTGCCGAAAACGTCGGCTACGGCCTCCAGTTCACAGATCCTCCGGGCGATCTGTCGCCGGACGAACGAGTTCAGGAGCTGTTGGCGCTCGTTGATCTGGCGGGAATGGACGATCGCGAGCCCGACTCGCTATCCGGCGGGCAACAACAGCGAGTTGCGCTCGCGCGAGCACTCGCCCCGGGACCGCGAGTGCTGTTGCTTGACGAGCCGATGAGCGCGCTCGACGCCCAGCTTCGGGAGTCGCTTCGACTCCAGCTCAAGCGCATTCAGTCTGAACTGGGAATCACGACTGTCTACGTCACGCACGATCAAGAAGAGGCGCTGTCTGTCTCCGATCGCGTCGCCGTACTTTCGGGGGGTGCGATCGAACAGATCGGGACCCCACAGGCGATCTATCGGCGACCAGACACGCCGTTCGTCGCACGGTTCGTCGGTGACAACAACGTATTTTCCGGCCGCGTGACGGCGATTGAGCAGGATAGTGAGACGGCGACGATCGACATCGAAGGCGCTTCCATTCGCGCGGCGATTCCGGCGGATCGATCGATCGAACGCGGCGATGCCGTAACGATCTGTGTCCGTCCGGAATACGTGTCGGTGACATCCGGTGAAGATGGCCGCGGTCAAAAGTCGGGCAGAGCGCTGAACCGACTGACTGGGTCGGTCGTCAGTTCCGAGTTTCTCGGTGAGACGACTCGAGTTCACGTCTCGTGGGGCGAAACCGAACTCCTCGTGCGGACAACCGATCCGATCGACGGGCAAGTGACACTCGCGTTCGACCCTGAAGTTGTCCGGATTGTGTCGGCCGATCGTCAGTAAGCGGTTTGACGCCTCGGATTCACGTCTTTGAATCCGACGAGTCTCTATTTCTGCTTTTGTTTGCGTCGAACATAACGCGAGAATTTGGTCGGAGACTACCGTTTAGTCATCATTGGTAGAGAGGTCATCGGAGTTGCCGATCGCAGACGGCTCTGTATCTTTCTCCTCAATACTTTCTAAGAGTAAGTGCGTACCACTCGCGGCGACCATGCCGACGCCGATCGCGCGTAACTGGTGGAGATATGCTGGCGTTGCCTCAAGATCAGAAGCGTTGGTAAAGTTCCTGCCGATCATTTTTTTCGTGAGCCTTACGCTCAACTGAGGGAACAACGCAGTCACTAATCCCTGCAAGAGCACGAACACCGAACCAAACAGCCGACCTTTCTGACAATCCATTACAACTAAATTTATGGCCCGGAAGAGTATTAATATTGTGATATTTAAACTATATCAAAATCTAAAATTCTCAAATTACGGCGAATAGTGTGGTATCTGGGGTTAGATTGTGCTAGTCAAACACAACACTGACTTTATACGGCTGGCGGACATAACGGTACTGTGAAACAAAACGTCGGGTCAGTAGACCAGAACGTCAGAATAGCCGTCGGTGCAGTTGCCGGAACTGCCTCACTAGCGATCCTTCTTGGAGCTATCTCACTCCCAGCAGTACTTTCGCCCTTACTCGGTCTCATTGCAGTCATGATGCTCGCCACAGCAGCGACTGGAAACTGCCCGCTGTACTCACTGTTGGGTGTTACTTCCTGCCCACGTGACTCTGGCCCGTCTGGATCGTAGATGTCTATAAGTAATCACACCCCAGTCCCCATCGGAACACTTGTAACCCGAGGACTTGGTGCGCTTGTCATTGCGCTTTTGATCAACTTCGTGCTCGGTTGGATCGCGCTAAGTCAAGATCTCATCGGGTCGACAGCGTTCTTCCGATATCCGGCTATTGCGGTCTGGACGTCCCTCGGAATCGGTGGTGCAACGGTCGTCTACGGGTTACTTAGCCAGCGTGTTGCAACTCCAGACCGGACATTTGTCCGCGTTGCCGCAGCTGTTTTAGTACTGTCATTCATTCCAGATATCGCACTTTTGTTTGCTAGTGAGAGTGTGACAACGAGCGAAGCTATTGGTTTGATGGCACTGCACGTCCCGCCCGCGATCGTCGCGGTTCTGACGTTGCCGGAGCGCTCTTAGAGATTACCCCAGGCTGTCTGATTCGGGCGGCTCGATCGTCCGCTCGCCGTCGATCGACTCGTGTTCGACGATGACCGCGTGGCGGGCGTGTCTGGCATGAGCGTGTGCCCACCGATCGGCGGGTCGCTCCTCGAGATACGCCTCGCCGTCTGGACACTCCGTACAGGTGACGACCCACGGCATGACCTCATCGGGGAAGTGCCCGGTATGGCGCTTGTGATCGAGCGCGAACTGCTCGACCGCGCGGTTGCCGACCCGAAGCTCGTCGAGTTCGTACGTCAGCTGCCACTCGCGATCGCAGATCGAACAGCTGATGGTCGGCACGTCGTCGACTTCGTGTGGCGGCTCTGCGGGAGGTTCCTCGTCGATCATCTGCTATGGCACCACCCCGACGGTGAGCAGCGTCCCCCAAGTGCGGTAGCGATCGACCATCGCCTCGCGGGTTTCCCAGCCGTCGATCGGGAACGCCGATTCCGGTGGAATTTCGATCTCTTGGTCGGGAATTGTGTCCTGTTCAGCGACGTGAAACCCTGCCGATCGAAAGGCGTCGCGGTACTGACGGCGGTTCCACAGCGTCATGTCGACGCTAATGTTGTCCTGCCACGCGTGGGAGGCCTCGTTCTCCTCGAAGTAGTTGACTGCACAGTAGAACGCGCCACCCGAGCGAAGCACACGGGCTAACTCCGAGAGGGTGTGCTCGGGGTCGGCCGCGTAGTAGAACGCTTCCATCGAAAACGCGTGGTCAACGCTGTTATCGTCGAACGGCAGCGCGTCGAAATCACCGACGAGATACGCGACGTTCGAATCGTTGGTGTATCCCGCCGCGTTGTGTGCCATCTCGGGGGCCCCATCGAGACCGTAGCCCCGGCCGATTTCGTTCGTCTCCGCTAACGCCCGCAGCGCGTAGCCGCTGCCGGTGCCAAGGTCGAGGACTGTTTCACCTGGCTCCACAGGCATCCGTGCGAGCGCGTGCTTTGCGGTGTGCCAGTGGCGCGCTTCCATCCCCCGATCGCGGCCCGTCCGAGCCCACTCGTCGAACTCCTCGCGAACGCTCATACACGTCAGTGGTTCGGCATCGAGTAAACGAGTTCGGTCTGGGGACGCGAGCACTGCTTTGGGCCGCGATCGGTGCGCCTAACACCGCCGGGAACCACGCCACCGGTATGAGATCACGACCACGGCTTCGACTGGACACGGCGAGGCGGCTCAAGCCGGAGTTCCGACTCGCCGATTCGGCCCAACAGATCGTCGGCGGCTTCCTGTTGGCTGGGCCGTTCGTCGTCACCGAGGAGGTGTGGGTTCTTGCAGGGGCAATGAACATCTGGCAGACACTTGCCACTGTCGGGATCGTCGCCGCGATCGGCTACGCGGCCCTCTACAAGGCCGACACGAAGCGTGACGCCGATCACGAGGTTGAGGTCGCCGGGATTCCCGTTCGCTTCCTCTCGTTAATGATCGTTTCGTTCGGCTCGGTTACCGTTCTCGCGTTGGCGTTCAACGCGCCCGAAACGTTCCTCGGTGAGAACGGTCTCACGACCGTGGAGATGACGGCTGTGACGTTCAAAGCGGTGAGCGTCGGCGCGGTGTTCAGTGTTGTCGGCGCAGCGACTGCTGACAGCGTATACTGATCGACGGCTGCGAGGACAGTCGGCGTCGGGCATCCGCTGTTCTGCCGTGGCATCAAGGATTAAGGGTACAGGGCGGTTGCCTCTGATATGGAGTATTCGTTGGCAATCGAGAACGCCCCCGACTCGTTTCCGGGCGGGACGGGCTTGTTGTTGATTCACCCGAGCATCGGTGAAACCGATCGGATCGACACTGACTTTCTGAAAACAGACACCGATCGCTTCCTCGTCGTCTCGACACGAACGACCGCTCGCGAGGTCGAACAAAAGCTTGAACACTACGATGTCGACGAGTCTCGTGCGGTTATCCTCGATACCCTCTCGGTTGAGCGCGGCTACTCGCGGCGATCCTCGGAGAACGTCCACTACGTCTCCTCGCCGGACGACCTCGACGGAATTGTTGAACAGACCCGCCGATTTCTCGAAAGCCACGAGGGTAAACGCCGGATCAGCGTCGACTCGCTCACCGAGATGGCGTACTACGCCGACGAAGACGGCGTCTACGAGGCAACGAAATCATTCCTCGACCTGTTGGACGAACATGACGCAGTCGGGTTGTTCCACCTCTCGGTCGAGGTCCACGACGAGGCGACGATCGATCGGTTCAAATCGCTGTTCGACGGCGTCGTCACCCTCGACGGTGACGGCGGTGTGCGCGTCGAAATGAACGAGTAGCGGCCTCAAGCGTCCGTTCAGCAACCGTCAAGTATCTCTGAGCTGATCGAACGTCTTTTCGGTCCACCGAACCGCATAGCTCGCTCCATGCTCGTGGTACACCTGTGTGTCGAGCGCGGCGAACGGGGCGGGAAGATCCAGATCGTGTTTCACCGCCGAGCAGGCGTATTCAGTCGCCTCCGCAAAGCTGGTCGACCCGCGGGCAACCTCTCCGGAGAGGTCGCCGAGTCGTCCGTCGAGCCGCGAGCCGGCGTCGAGCCACGCGTCGTAGATCTCGGGGTGGGTATCGTCCCAGTCGGCAAAGACCTCGCGGGTCTGGAGGCCCACCCACGCGTCGAACAGCGCAGCCGCAAGCTGGTAGGTGTCGCCTGGACCGAGCTTCGCGGCCGTGGCGAGCGATTGATACCGTTCTCCGAAGAACGGCAAAAAGTGCTCTGGGACCCCGCGGTTCAGTTGTACGTACGCCTCCGCGAGCAGGAATTCGAGGAAGGCCTCGGGCGTTCCTGTCCCACGGTGTTTGACAAAGACGCAGGGGGGTTCAGTCTGACGGGTCCAGATCACGGTCCCGTCGCCGGGCATGCCAATTGTGAAGTCGCCGCCGGCGTAGCGCCGCAGTAGTGCTGGGGCGTCGTCGGGCAGCCACTCCTCGGGATAGGTCGTCGGATCGAGCGCGTCGACAACCAGCCCGAGTTCTTCGGCGGCGGCCGGCGGCAGCGTTTCGGCGTCCGACTCCATCGTAAACGTGAGTGCGTCGGGCGCGTACTCGTCTCGGACCGCTCCAACGCGGGGCGATAACGATCGCTCAGTGAACATCTATGCCAGTGCGAACGAGAGGACGATCGCGATCACGAGAATCGCCGAAACCGCAATCGTTCCGACTGTGATCTTGGTTGCTTTGCTCATACGTACACCCACATCCGGTGGTCGCTTAAACGCTTCAGTATCGGCCGATCAGCCGAGAATATGATAGTTCAGATTGCCTACGCATCAGCGTCCAAGAGATCCTCGGCTGTCACGAGTGCTTCGAGTTGCACGTCGTGGTCTGCGAGCAGTTCGGCGGCACCCTCATCACGATCGACGACGACGAGCACGCGATCGACGACCGCCCCGGCCGCACGGAGCGCTTCAACCGCGTCGAGGGCGCTCTGGCCGGTCGTTGCAATATCTTCGAGGACAACGACCTGATCGCCCGCCGAGAGGCGGCCTTCGATCCGGTTTGCGGTCCCGTACTCCTTTGTTTTCTTGCGGACGATCACGTACGGCTTTCCCGTCTCAACAGCGGTGACGGAAACGAGTGGGACGGCCCCGAGGGCGACGCCCGCAAGCGTCTCCTCGCCGATGCGATCGGCGAACGCCGCTGCGATCAGGTCCAGACAGACCGGGTCAGTCTCGAAGAGGTACTTGTCGACGTAGTAGCTGCTCGTTCCGCCGTGAGAGAGTTCGAATTCGCCGTACTGCACCGCCTCTGCGTCCCGAAGTGCTGCGATCAGTTCGCTGTCGACCATTAGGAATCACAGCGCAGTCCAGGCGGTTAAACGAACGGATCGCTGCTGCGATCGATCAGGGACACGGGAATATTCATATATTTTCCCGTATGACACATATACACGCTATGTCGAAGTCGACAGATGAACGGGGGCGGATCTACCTCCCAAAGGAGATTCGTGACCGATTCGGTGACCAGTATCGAATTGTCGAACTCCCAAGCCACGTTGCGCTCTTTCCAGTCGACGCAGACCCAGTGGAAGGCCTCCGAGCAGCCGTTGGCGATGCGTTCGCAGAGACAGATGTCGATGAACTGAAAACAGGCGTACGCGAATCGATCGCCCAAGAGGCTCGAGCGGAAGCACAAGATCGGTCGAAAGATAGCGAGGAGTGAACCGTGTATGTCGAAACTGACTTTCTCACTGCGCTGGTGAAAGACGACGATTGGCTTCAGGATGCTGCTATCCACGCGCTCGAAGAGCACGAGGATATCCATACCTCAATACTCGCATACGCCGAGGTCTTGGTATTGTTTTACGACCGCGAGGCTGCTGCGTACGACATTGATGTGCCGCGGGCGATTACTAACCTTCTCGAACTGGTTCCGATCCGACCGAACACACATGAGGATGTAGTGCTGGCCGCTGCAGCGTTCATTGATGAATACGATCTGACCCCGTTTGATGCGCTTCACGCTGGATTCGTCACGACAACAAAAACGCGCGTTCTTTCGACGGAACAAGACTACGATACTGTTGGCCTCGATCGCATACCCCTAGAATCTGAATCCACCAACTAACTCGGTAGAGTAGTATATTTGCTGTTTGGTTACCAAACAACAGTACACACGTCGGCCACTCTTACCGAAGGATGTGGACGTGCCGATCGAGCGATCGGTGAACCCGCCGGACGAACCGATCCTCGAGCGTCCAGCCGGCAGCCTCGGCTGCGTCTGCCCACGAGCGGTCCGCGATCATCACCGCCCGAGGCGCGACCCGACGGGCTTCGGTGAGCGCACCGCTGACCAACTCAGCGAGGCCGTGGCGGGCGATCTTCGACTGTCGGCCGTACGGCGCATCGAAGACGACCGCGTCGATCGATCCGTCGCGAAGCGGCAGGTCAGTTGCGTCGCCGCGGATCACGGCCGCCTCGCAGTCGGGGACGTACGCCGCGAGGTTCGTCTGTGCGCCGCGAACCATCTTCGCCTGGGCGTCGACGCCGATCGGCCGCGCGCCGAGCAACCCCGCTTCGAGTAACACACCACCCGTGCCACACATCGGATCCAACACCGTTGTATCTGGGCCGCCACCGGCGAGGTTGACGAACGCTCGTGCGTCCATCGGGGCCATGCTGCCGGGCTGAAAGAAGGGTCGGTCAGTCGGCTTGCGGGTGGTGAAATCCCGATCGGTTTCGACGGATAGCCAGCCGAGCAGACAGGTCGATCGCTCCCCACCGTCGAGGGCTCCCTGCGAAAAAACTGCTCGAAGCACGTGATCAGGATCGTCGAGATCGACGGTGAAGCCGCGATCGACCAGCACGCTCCCGAGCACCCGTTCGACTGTCTGGGTATCGATTTCGGTGCTGGCGCGTACGTCGCGAGCTCTGACGGCGATCGAGCCGGTTCGATCGAACGATGCTGCCTCGAGTATCAATCGAGCGGCCTCGATATCGGCGGTTGATTTCCCAACCAGTTCGGAGATGAACCGGGTGTACGCAAGCCCCTGTGCTCGCTCACGATCGATTCCTCTGGCAGTCGCGACTCCCGGTGCGACTCGCTCGATCGCCGTCGCTGCGGCCTCGGCTTCGCGGGCGGCAAAGCGATCCTCCTCGCCGACGAGTTCGAGACAGTACACACCGGTGGGTCGGCCAGAACGGGTATGAGCGTATCGAAACCGACGAGTGTCTTCCCACCATCGCTGCATCCGTGCTCGTATCGACCGTGTCCCTCGATCTGTTGGCTTGGATCGCGGCGATCGGCTGCTACGGTGTCGGCGATTATCTGACGACGGTGCTCGCGGTCCGCCGTACCGGTGTCGTCGAGGCTAACCCGGCCGTCCGGTATCTTCTCTCAGATCGTCCCACGCCGATCGGCTTTGCAGTCCTCAAGCTCAGCGCACTCGGGGTGTGTGCGGGCGGCTACCTGCTCATTCGCGAGAGTTCGATCGCGGTCGGGATTCCGATCGTTCTCGCCGTCCTCGGCGCGGGTGTCACCATCGCAAACGTCCGTACGCTCCGCCGTCGAGACGGGGCGTGCTGAGCAGCTAGTATATAAGTCGGTTTTATACGGCGGCCTCCCCAACCAGTGAGTATGAGCGATTCAGCGGAGTCGATCTCGATCGAGAACGTCGTCGCTTCGACGGATATCGGCATTGAGCTTGACCTCCAGAACGTCGCGATGGACCTCGACGGTGCGAACTACGATCCAGAACAGTTTCCCGGGTTGGTGTACCGGACGACCGATCCGAAGTCCGCAGCGCTTATTTTTCGCTCCGGAAAGATCGTCTGTACTGGTGCAAGCTCACCCGACGCAGTCCACGAGAGTCTGGATATCGTCTTCGGAAAGCTCCGCGCGCTCGACATCCCAATCGAAGGTACTCCAGAGATCACGGTCCAAAACATCGTCGCAAGCGCAGATCTTGGCGTGCAGTTGAACCTCAACGCGATCGCGATCGGTCTCGGGCTCGAACACATCGAGTACGAACCCGAACAGTTCCCCGGCCTCGTCTACCGGCTCGACGACCCGGAGGTCGTCTCGTTGTTGTTCGGCTCCGGCAAAGTCGTCATCACCGGCGGTAAGGACACCGGCGACGCTGCCGCAGCGATCGCCGTTATTGAGGAGAAACTCGGCGATCTCGGCCTGTTGTGAGGACGCACGTCTGGGTATTCTCGGATCGAAACCGATAGTGTCGCCTAGAACGAACCCACACTATGGAGCTGTTTGCGTCGATCGCACTGCAGACTGACGCGTCGACGACTGCCGTTCTTGGCACGGTGGGGTTACTCGCGCTGTTTCTTTCGATTACTGCCCACATCGCCGCGAGAAACGTTCTCGGGGACGTCAAGTTCATTTCAGCACTCGGCGTTGGCCCGCTTCCTGCGGTCATCTCCACAACGTCACAGGTGTTTGAGATCTCTGCGGCGATCGCGCTGCCAGTTGCACTCGCCATTGACTTTGCTGCAATTTCGTATCTCTACGGCGAAGATCGTCGGCTCTCGGCGTACATTACGGCCATCCACGTCGTCGTGACGATCCTCCTTGGGGCGATCTTGGTGGGTGTTGTCGCGCTTATTGCGTCTGCCCCGCTGTGATCGAGATCGGAATACTGTTTCGTTCTGGACTCCCTCGACCAGTCGCTCGAACCGGACTCACTCGACCGATCGCTCGAACTGGACTCACTCGACCGATCGCTCGAACTGGACTCACTCGACCAACCGCTCGATCTCCGTCACGAGGATGTCGCTCGCGCCGACCGACTTGAGATCCGTAATAACCTCGAACACCTCTCGTTCGTCGACGACCACGTGGACGGCGACGTCATCGGTGCCGGCAATGTCCATGACAGTTGGGCCGCCCATTCCTGGGATTACGTCTCTAACAGCATCGAGGTCCTCGCTGGCGACGTTCATCATCAGGTATCGTTTGCCGCTGGCAGCCAGCACAGACGACAGCGCGGTCGTCACCTGTTGGACCTTCCCGTCGTCGACCACGTCTGGACGAGCGAACAGCCGAACGGAACTCGACAGCACCTCATCGATGATCGCCAGTCGGTTGACCGCAAGTGTCGTTCCGGTGGAGGTGATGTCGACGATCGCGTCGGCCATCTCGACGTGCGGGGTAAGTTCGGTCGCGCCGGTGACCTCAACGATCGACGGCTTGATCCCTCGATCGTCGAAGTACGTCCGCGTAATCCGTGGGAACTCCGTCGCGACGGTCTTGCCGGCCAGATCGTCCGGCGAGGCGATGTCGCCGTCCTCAGGCGCGGCGAGGACGAGCCGACAGCGGCCGAACGCGAGATCCAGCAGCTCTGCCAGCTCGCGGCCCGATTCGCGGACCTGATCGAGCCCGGTGATCCCCATCTCTGCGGCCCCATCGTGGACGTATTCGGGAATGTCAGCGGCGCGGGCGAACAGTACCGTGACGTCGGGATCGACGGTCTCCGCGTAGAGCTTGCGGTCTGCGCCGTTTTCGATGTGTAAGCCCGCCCGCTCTAGCAGTTCGATCGTCGGCTCGTGCAGGCGGCCCTTGTTGGGCACTGCGATGCGCATACCCGGCAGTTCGCCGCACCGACGTATAAGAACTAGTGTCGCGGCTTGTCGACGATCGCATCGGCTAGATCGTCGCCGATGTCGGCGATCGCCTCTCGCGTGCGATCGACCTCCCGAAACGTCAAAAAGCCGTGCGGCATCGCCTCATAGTTCACGTAGCGCGTCTGGACACCGTCGCGGACAAGCCGTTCGGCGTAGGCTCGCGCGCCGTCTCGCAGCGGATCGAACCCTGCGGTCAACACCGTCGCAGGAGCGAGCCCGGAGAGATCAACTGCGTTTGACGGATCTCCGTAGGGATTTCGCTCGTGTATCTCGCTATCGTAGTAGCACTCGCGGAACCACCGCAAGTCGGCCTCGCTGAGGATGATCCCCGCGTGTTCCATCGAGGGATGGTCTGGTTTGGCCCCGATCGCCGGGTACAAAAGTGCTTGATACGCGATGTCTGGGCCGTCCTGTTCGGCGGCCATGAGCGCGGTCACAGCAGCGAGCGTCCCGCCCGCGGAGTCGCCCGCGACGGCGATCGTTCCGGTCCCGGCGATCGAATCAGCGTTTGCGGCGGCCCACTCGACGGCGGCGAACGCGTCCTCGACCGCGGCCGGAAACGGATGTTCGGGAGCAAGCCGGTAGTCAACCGACAGCACTGCACAACCGCTCTCGCGGACGAGGTGCCGACAGAGCCACGCGTGGCTGTCGATGCTCCCGAAGACGTACCCGCCGCCGTGAAAGAAGACGACGGTTGGAAACCGACCAGAGCCCTCGGGCAGGAACAACCGTGCGTCGATGTCGCCAGCAGGACCGGGGATCGTTCGATCGACTGTCCGGCCAACGCTCGGGAGGGATCTGTTTTCGAGACGAGTAAAGATGCGCTCGAGGAGGCGAAAGACTGGCAACGCGCGGCGGCTGTGTGGGAACGGGATTCGATCCTGCCGATCGACGGCTCGTTTCGCCTGCGGGTCCAGGCTGTCGGCGTGCATACATGTGCAAACGAGACGGAGCCACCTATGTGGTTCGCTGACTGCCAGGGGCCGCACGCCTGCGTGGTTCGCTGGCTCCCATCGAACCGAACGATCGCGAGCGAAATCCTTTCGCCGATCGCCCCGAAACCACGCTCGAATGCTCCTGCAGGTCCAGCTCGATCCGATCGTCTTCGTGCTCGCCGCGGTGGCGCTGTTGTTTGTTGCGACGACCGTCGGCCCGCTGGCGTTGCTCCGTGTCCGGGATGCCCGAGAGACGACTGAAGACGAGGCAGCGATCGTTTCGAACCTCCTTGGCCCAGCAGAGTTTTCTCCTGCAGCGGTTCGGGTGCTCGACACCGTTGGCGAGGCGTCGATTTCGGTCACGATCCGCGGGCCGCCCGGCTACCGCTACCTGCTCGTCAGCGATTACGTGCTGGAGACGCTCGATCCGGAGATTGCGACCCCACTGGTGGCCGCCGAGGTCGAACGGGCCCGACTGTTGTACCTCGAGTACCGAATCGCCGCGGCAGCGGCCGTTCTCGGGATTGCGACGGCGATGTTCGCCGGCTGGCTCGACTTCGGTGACGGCCTATTCGCGATCGCTGTGGCCGCGCTGGTGCTGTTTTGGTTTGGGCGACGGTTGCAGTTCCTTGCGGATCGTCGGGCCGGCGATCGGGTCGGTGCTGCGACGTTGGCCGACGCATTCGAGGCTGTCGCCGACATCCGCGGCGTCACTCCCGGGGAGGCGAGTCTCGGAACGTGGGTCGAGATTCAGCCGCCACTCGGCCAGCGGATCGATCGGCTCAGGGAACGGTGAAAGCGCTGGGAGCGATCGTCGCTCACCACCCCGACAGTGATCGATCGCGATCGAACACCGTCCGCTTAAGTCCGAATGCCCGAAATCAGACCGCATGAGTACGTTTTCGCTTGTCGGCGGCTCGGTTCTCCGTCCTGACGGAACAGTCGTCGACGCGGATGTCGTGATCGACCGGGACACGGGGACGATCGAGTCGATAGGGACTGACGGAGACGACGGAGACGACGGAGGCGCTGACGAGATTGTCGACGTCTCTGGGTGTCTCATCACCCCAGGGCTCGTCAACGGCCACGGCCACGCGGCGATGACGCTGCTTCGTGGGTACGCCGACGACAAGCCGCTCGAGGCGTGGCTGCAGGAGGACATCTGGCCGATCGAGGCCGAACTCACGCCCGAAGACATCCGCGTCGGGACCGAACTGGCCGCCGTCGAGATGATCCGATCGGGTGTTACCGCCTTTGCCGACATGTATTTTGCCGAGGACAGAGTCGCTGATGTCGTCGATGAAAGCGGGCTCCGTGCCCGACTTGGCCACGGTGTCGTCACGGTTGCCAAGAGCGATGACGACGCGTGGGCGGATCTCGAAGAGAGCATCGCGGTCGCGAAGCGACTCGACGGCGCGGCTGACGGCCGGATCGAGACGGCGATCATGCCACACAGCCTCACGACCGTCGGGGAGGCGTACCTCCGCGAGGCGGCCGAGGCCGCAGGCGACGCCGGAGTCGGACTGCATCTGCACGCCAACGAGACGGTCGACGAGGTTGAGCCGATCGTCGACGAGCGTGGGATGCGTCCGATCGAGTACGCCGACGAGCTCGGACTACTCGGCCCAGAGACGTTTCTCGCACACGGCGTCCATCTCGACGACAACGAGATCGAGTTGCTCGCCGAAACGAAGACGAGTGTGATCCACTGTCCAGCCTCGAACATGAAGCTCGCGAGCGGGATCGCGCCGATCCAGCGGCTCCGCGAGGCTGACGTCACGGTCGGACTGGGAACCGACGGCGCGGCCTCGAACAACGACCTCGACATCTTCGATGAGATGCGCGACGCCGCGATGATCGGTAAACTCGCCGACGGTGATGCGTCTGCGGTCCCCGCTGCCGCGGTCGTCGAGATGGCGACGCAGGGCGGTTCGGCGGCGATCGGCCTGCCAGGCGGGGCGATCGAACCGGGTGCAGTCGCTGATCTGGCGGTGATCGACCTCGACGCTGCCCACCTCACGCCGGCGCACGATCCCGTGAGCCACCTCGCGTACGCCGCCCGCGGATCGGATGTTCGACACACGATCTGTGACGGGCAGTTCCTGCTGCGAGATGGGGTCGTCCAGACGCTCGATGAACCTGCGGTCCTGTCGGCTGCTCGCGAGCACGCGGCGGCGCTCGTCGATCGGGCACAGTACGGCTAGGTATCAAATAACTCCGTGGCGTGGCGGTATATTGGTGCACCCAGCCAGTCACGGGTGTGTGCGATCGCCTCCAATCGCCTTTTTGCCTCCGTGTTCGAGAGCAGACCGTTCGTGACCAGCGCCCGAAGCAGGATTGGCGAGATGGCGACCCGGCAATCGACGAGCGCCTCGAGTTCCGGCAGTGCCCTGAGGTCGTCTGTAATGAGGAACTCAGCATCGATATCTTGGACGACCTGTGCACAGCTGGCCTCTCCTGCATCGATACGGGTGGTCGTCGCTCCTGACGGCGACTGATCGTGAACCGAAATCCGTTCGATCGAGCCGAGCACTTCGTCGGCTGCGCGCCCGTGACTGTCGTCGTACGCAGCAGTCGAGCGAAGTTCGTCGACGACGACTGTCGTCGTGTGGACCTCGTACGTCGAGAGAACGAGATCGAGGGCATCGCCGATTTCGATCGAAATGAATGCACTCGTGTCGACAACGATCATTCTCGAGCAAGCGACGCCAGCTCGTCTGCCAACTCCTCGCCGGTATCCAAGAGCGTTTTCGAGGCTCGGACCGACGCTGCGTCCTGCCTGCCGATCACTGCCCGAAGCGTCTCGAAGTCGATCTCATCGTCTAAATAGAGCTCGACCACATCCTCTTTGAAGCCTGCTTTATCTTCGACCTCCTGTAGATACGTCCTGAGCGCCTCCGTCACGAGTTCGGTTCGATTCTTGTGTGTTACCTTCGCCGCGACGTCGGCTTTTTTGATCAACTCATCTGGAATCCGAAAGTTGACCCGTTTTGTTCCCATGTGTGTACACACGTTGTATGTACACAAAAATCATCCGTCACCGATCGCGTCCCCCCTTCGGTAGGGTTTTTGCTCGCGTTCCCGAACGAAGCGTATGAGCGAAACGGCGTACCCGCCGGTGTCTGCGCACCTCGACGATGTCGAGGCTGCCCGGACAGAGGGACGACGCAAGATGGACTGGGCGGCCCAACACATGCCAATTCTGGAGGCGCTTCGTGAGGAGTTCGAAGCCGACAAGCCGCTTTCGGGCCAGCGGATCGCGATGGCAATGCACGTCGAGGCAAAGACCGCAAACCTCGTCGAGCTACTCGCGCTGGGTGGTGCGGAGGTTACGATCACCGGCTGCAACCCGCTTTCGACCCACGACGACGTGAGCGCGGCGCTCGACACCCACGAAAACATCACCTCCTACGCGGTTCGCGGCGTTGACGAGGAGGGCTACTACGCGGCGATCGACGCGGCCCTCGAGATTAACCCGACGATCACCGTCGACGACGGGATGGACATGGTCGCGGCGATCCACGAGGATCATCCCGAACTGCTCGAGTCGATCGTCGGCGGCTGTGAAGAGACGACCACCGGCGTCCACCGCCTGCGTGCGATGGACGCCGACGGGGCGCTCGAATATCCGGTGTTCGCGGTCAACGATACGCCGATGAAGACGCTATTCGACAACGTCCACGGCACCGGCGAGTCCTCGCTGGCAACGATCGCGATGACGACGAACCTCTCGTACGCCGGCAAGAACGTCGTCGTCGCCGGCTACGGCTACTGCGGCCGGGGCGTCGCAAAGAAGGCAGCCGGCCAGAACGCGAACGTGATTGTCACCGAAGTCGACCCACGCAAGGCACTCGAAGCCCACATGGAGGGCTACGAGGTGTTGCCAATGCGGGAGGCCGCCGCAAAGGCCGACGTGATCATCACGACCACCGGCAACCGCGATGTCGTCGTCGAAGAGCACTTCGAGGTCATGAACGACGGCGTATTGCTCGCGAACGCCGGTCACTTCGACATCGAGATCGACCTCGACGCACTCGATGAGTTGGCGGTCGATCGCTACGAGGCCAGAGACGGCGTCGAGGCCTACGAACTCGCAGACGGCCGGCGGTTGAACGTCCTCGCAGAGGGGCGCCTCGTCAACCTCGCGAGCCCGATCGCGCTGGGGCACCCCGTCGAAGTCATGGACCAATCGTTCGGTGTCCAGGCCGCCTGCGTCCGCGAACTCGCCGAAAACGGCGACGCGTACGACGCCGGCGTCCACGACGTGCCCGACGAACTCGACCGCGATATCGCGTCGATCAAACTCGACGCTGAGGGGGTCGACCACGACACGCTCTCGGACACGCAGGCGGAGTATCTCGACAGCTGGGATCACGGCACGTGAGCTCGAACGCGAAAGGCGATCGCCGCGAGCGCGAACTCGTCAACCGCCTCGACGAGCTTGGGTTTGCCGTCATGCGCGCCCCAGCGAGCGGCAGCGCGACCGAACGAGAGCTGCCAGATGTCCTCGCCGGCGACGGGACCGCCTTCTACGCGATCGAGGCGAAAGCCTCTGCGGGGCGGCCGATCTACCTCTCCGGCGAGGAGATCGAAGCGCTCATCTACTTCGCACAGAACTTCGGAGCGAAGCCACTCGTGGCCGCTCGGTTCGATCGCGAAGCGTGGTACTGTTTTCACCCAGCCACGCTGTACCAAACCGACGGCGGGAACTATCGCGTCAAAAAAGAAACGGCGATCGAATCTGGAACGCCGCTTGAGGCGCTTCGCGACGCTGACACGGCCGAGTCGGAGTCGATTCGGGATGTGCTCGTTGCGCTTGCGGAAGGGCTGTTGACGGTCGAGGAGGCGACCGAGATGCTCGGTGGCGACACGTCCTGACTACGCCGCTGACTGCACAGGTCTGCTCGATCACTCCGTGAATCCCGGAAACCGCATGGCTTGGCGTTCGTCCGCAAAACGGACGAGCCGCGAGGCCGGAAACGCGTACCGTGGCGCGTCTTCGATCGACGTATCCGGACCAATCGAACCCGTGTACGACGCCAGAACGACCGGTTCGTGATCGCCGTAGTTGGCGTTCGAGGGATACGTCGCGATCGGCTCGCCGGTTGGCGTCGTGTACTCCTCGGCCAGAAACGGCGTGACGGCAATGACGATCGCGATCCCCCCGGTTTCGCGGTCGCGAACGAACTCGCCGCGTTCGGGGCGGTGTTGCGGACAAAGCAGTGTCGGGTTCGACGCCGACAGCGGCTCTCCACAGACGCCGCAGACTCGTTCATCGGTGCCGATCGCGCCGGTTCGCTCGTCGATCGTCACCCGCCAGCGGTGTTTGCAGCGAACCCCGCGGATCGCCGCATCGGGACACGTACAACTTCCTTCGGCCGTGTCGACGACGTACGTTCCGCCCTCGGTTTCGACGATGTAGCGATCCGCACCGAGCGGTCGGACGGTCATCGCTTCGAGGTACGCTCTGCGGAGTCGACCGGCGAGCGCACCGGCTGGGAGGTCAGGGCGATCGAGGCGGGTCGCCGATCGCGTGTCGGTGTCAATCATGGCCGGCTCACGGTCAATATACGGGTTCCTGCGGTTTGAGCCTGTCTGTCCACAGGATTCGAGCACTTCGCGGCTGGTTCAGCAGTTGGGTACCACGGTTCGTTTTTGACGCCGATCACCAGGGCTCGTTCTTCACGCCGATCGCGTAGGCGACGATATTCGTCGTGACGTGGAGTGCGGGAGTCATGATCGCGACGACGAGCAACACCTCGAGCGTGAATGTTTCGAGGAACCACATTGGTGATGTGAGAAACGCCAGCGCGAGCGCACCGATCACGAAGTCGAGTTGGTCGAGTCCGGGGAACGCCGCGCCGCGCTCGCGGCCGCTCCGCCGTTTGATGAACGACGCCGTGATGTCGCCGAGCATCGCACCGAATGCCAGTCCCAGCGCAGTCAAGAGTGGAAATGTTGGGAACTGCACGCCGATCGCCGCGCTTGCGGGATCGTTGATCGCGTTGAGCACCATTGCCAGCGAAAAGCCGATCACCGTCCCAACAGCGGTTCCTCGCCACGTCTTACCGTCACCGAGCAACCGCGAGTCGCCCATCATTCGACCGCCGTCGATCGGCGCACCCCCACCAGCGAGCACTGCGGCGTTGTTCGGAACGTAGGCAGGCAACATCGCCCAGAATGCAACCGCAATAACAGACCATACCATACGAGAACCCTCGTCAGGGAATCGGCTTAACTCCCCGCGGTTTCGATCGATGCGGTGACGGTGTGGCTGTCGAACCCGACCAAAGACGGGTGAACAATCTTGTACGGATACACGCTACTGTGTTGTATGATTCCGCCGATCGCCGACCGATTCGTCGCGGGTGAATCGATTGCGGCCGCGCTCGATCACACCCGAGAGCTGAACGAATCGGACGTGAAAGTTATCCTCAACCTCCTTGGGGAACACTACGACAATCGCCAGGAAGCCGACGCAGACGCCGAGACCTACAGACAGCTGATCGATGAGATTGCAGCCACAGAACTTGCGGGCGCTGTTTCGGTGAAACCCTCACAGATCGGCCTTGACATCGGGGATGAGGTCTTCGCGGAGAACTACGAGCGTATAGTGGCGCACGCCGCCGAGAAGGACGTGTTCGTGTGGTGTGACATGGAAGACGCCGAGACCACCGACATCACCCTCGATGTATTCGAGTCAATGGCTGAGACATACCCCTGGCAGGTTGGCCAGTGTATCCAATCGAACCTCAAGCGAACCGCGGACGATCTCGAACGGTTGGTCGACGTGCCCGGCACGATCCGTGTTGTCAAGGGTGCCTACGACGAGGATCGATCGATCGCGTTCAAGAACAAATCGCAGGTGAACGAGCAGTATCGCGAGGATATCTCGTTTCTCTTCGAGCACCGCGATCGAGGGATCGCGATCGGCAGCCACGATCCTGAAATGATCGATCACGCGCGATCGCTGGCTGACGAACACGGCGCAGACTACGAAATCCAGATGCTGATGGGTGTTCGCGAGGACGCACAGCGATCGCTCGCATCTGAAGGCGTCGAGGTATGGCAGTACGCGCCCTACGGGGAGAAGTGGTTCTCGTATTTTTACCGGCGCGTCCGCGAGCGAAAAGAGAACGCACTCTTTGCGGTTCGTGCCGTCCTCGGCCGGTAGTGGCTGTCGCACTCAGCTGCCAGAAGGGATCTGCTCCGGCAGACATTGGAATCACCTAAGGGCCTGCCCGTCGTATCAACGATCGAATGTCTACGTGGAAGCGTGATTTCGCGAGCGGCCTCGTCGTTATTGTCCCGCTTGCAGTGTTGCTTTTTATCATCAATTGGCTCTACGTCAGAATCGTCTCGCTGCCGCTCATCTCTACGCTCGATCTTACGATTTTCAACGTCCCTGCGAGTCTCGTTCCGGGCGTCCGTGCATTGCTCGCACTTGCGGTCGTTTCGACGCTCATCCTCGCGGTAGGGTATCTGATGCGGACCACCGGCGGGAAGGTCTTGGAGTCGCTGATCGACAACGCGATCAATCGGGTACCCGTGCTCAGAGTGATCTACAACGCGTCGAAACTCGCAGTCGAGACGGCACTGTCGGGGACCGATGACCTACAGGAACCTGTTCGACTGGAGACGTGGCCCGGTATCCGAATGACCGCGTTCAAAACCGGCAAACGAACGCAGGACGGCAAGATCGTGCTGTTCATGCCAACCGCGCCCAACATCACGACCGGCTTCGTCATCGAGGTCGAACCAGAACGCGTCGAGGACACCGGCGAGCGGGTTGAAGAAGCCTTGACCAGGGTACTCAGCGCTGGATTCGCTGAATCCGCCCATCAGATACCAGTCGAAGAAGAGACACACATCAGCGAGACCGACGGCGACTCAAAGAACCGACCGAGCGTTACGCGGAAAGAGACCAATCGCGAGCAGTCCTCTTCGAACGACTGAACGGCCTCTTGTCTCTTGCCGCGGGTTGCCGGTCGAACCCGACTAGACGTACGTGAACCACTCGTCGTGGGCGTCCGTGCGACGTTCGACCAGATCGAAAAAGGCTGACTGAAGCTCTTCGGTGACTGGTCCGCGTGTGCCCTCACCGATCACGACGTTGTCGACCTTCCGAATCGGGGTGACCTCTGCGGCCGAGCCGGTAAAGAACAGTTCGTCGGCGGTGTTGAGTTCACCGCGACTGATAACCGCCTGATCGTGCACTGTGTAGCCGTGCTCCTCGGCGAGCGTGATCACGGTGTCGCGGGTGATGCCGTCGAGGATACTCTGTGAGAGTCCGGGAGTGAAGATTTCGCCGTCGCGGACGAGGAAAATGTTCTCGCCGGGGCCTTCCGCAACCTGGCCTTCTTTGTTGAGCACGATCGCCTCCGCGTAACCGTTTCGACGGGCCTCCTCGCCGGCAAGGAGACTGTTGACGTACAGGCCGGTGGTTTTCGCATTCGTTGGGATTTGACTGGACGCGTGTTTGCGCCAGGAGGAAACCATCACCTCAATACCGTTTTCGAGCGCGTCCTCGCCGAGGTACGCACCCCACGGCCAACAGGCGATCGCCACGTCCGTCGGGCAATCGCGTGGGCTCACCCCGAGGCTGTCGTAGCCGTAGTAGGCGATCGGCCGGATGTACGCGCTTTCGAGGTCCTGTCGACGCAGGAGTTCGAGGGTTGCGTCGGTGAGTTCCTCGCGAGTGTAGGGGATGTCCATCTCGTATGGCTTTGCGGACGCAAACAGGCGATCGAGGTGTTCCTCCCAGCGGAAGATTGCGGATCCCTGTTCGGTGTCGTACGCCCGCGCACCTTCGAAAATCCCGGTTCCGTAGTGCAGCCCATGTGTGAGGACGTGTGTGGTCGCGTCCGCCCAGTCGACGAACTCACCGTTCTGCCAGATCGTGTCGACATCCATCTCGTCGAATCCCATACGCACACGTTCGTCGCTGGGTGGTATAAATTTACGAGATTGATGCCAAGCGGTGACATGCGATCGCAACCGATCACTGTACACCACAAGTCGACTACGTGCGAGCAGTTATCCCAGCCGATCGACGATCGTTTCGCCTTCGAGGTAGATCAGATCGTGGGCGTCAGCGTACGCCGCGGCGTCTGCCGGCGTCCTCGCGACGCCACTTGCGCCGTCGAGCATCTCACAGACGACGACAGCGGGCGGGAGCCCGGCTGCTGATGCGAGCGCGAGCCCCAGTTCTGTGTGCCCGGTTCGATCCGCTAACAGGCTGGGTGCGCCACGGAGCACGTGGACGTGCCCCGGCGAGCGGAACGATTCGGCGAACGTCTCCGGTGTATACGTCTCTGGGTCGTCCGCCGCCCGATCGGCCGCTGCAGCGAGTTCGGTGATCGTAAGCGCGCGATCGACGTCAGTGATTCCTGTGAACGTCTCGCGGTGGTTCACCGGCAGCGAGAACGACGATCGGCTGTCGTAGGCGAGATCGTGGCTTGTAGCGCTCGGGTGGTCGATCTCGTCTTCGAGAAACGGCAGCCCGAACGCATCTGCAACCGTATCGGAGACGGCAACACAGATGAGCCCACCAGCGTCTTCTCTGAGCCGGACGACGTCTTTGGGTTCGACTGCGCCCGCAGGGTAGATAATATCTGTTTCGCCCTCTCGGTCGGCGAAGTCGTGGACAAGCACCGCCTCGCCGTCTCGCAACGCCGCGATCGCGGCGTCGATTGCATCATCGGCTGCGGCGGAAGTCGGGACGCTGCTGGTCGTAGAGTTGGTGTCGTACATCAGTTGGCCTCCTCCACGTGGACGGTCAACTGCTCTTTGTCGTTCAACGACAGCTTGTCTCGGAGCTTGACCGGCGCGATCAGCTCGATGTTCTCCTCATCGTGGTGGGTCCGATCGGGGACGATGATGTGGGTCGGCTCATAGGCGTCACCGTCGACTGTCTCAATTCGGGCAGGATAACACGTTGCTGCACCGAAGGTTCGATCGTCGCTCTCCCAGCTGTCGATCGGTACCGCGTCGATCGAGGGCAACCTCGCTCGCGCCCGAACGCTTTGATCGTCCAACTCAATATTCAGCGTGCCGGCGAACGGCTCGTAGCCGAGCTTTGCGGTGAACTGCTCCATGTATCCGGGCAGCGAAATGTAGTGTTTGCCCTCGCCCATGCCGCTTGTCACTGTCCCCAACAGCGACAGCGAACTGTCCGGCTCGAAGATCTGTTGGTAGTCACTGTACTCTCGCCTGAGGGCGGCCTCGCCCGCATTGGTGATCGTCACCCACTGCCCGTCACTGACAACCTCGCGATCGACATATCCGGCCGCTTCGAGCCGCTGAAGTCGTCGCGATGCGGTCTGGTTCGACGCCGAGAGCCGATCGGCCAACCCCGAACACGAGACCTTCGCCGGTTGGGTAAGCCCCCCCTCGAGCGCGACGAGCTTTAGCGTCGCGAGCTCGTCGTGTCCGACGGCAGTCGCTGCGTTTTGCATATGTATTGGTTGACACTCCGGCTGAATAAGCATGCCGGATATGGAATGCATATCAGAAGTGGAATGGGTGTTCGCAGAATTCGAATTTCCGTATTAGCACTCAGCACCCATCGAACAAAGAGCCGTCGATCGAGCACCGCCCGCGATCGAATCGGCCCGCTTCGGAAGGACCTTTAGGAGCCCACCGCAACGAACCCACATGTTTCGACAGTTTCGCGATTCGGTCGCCGTGGCGCTGACCGAGGCGCTCGAATCGCTCGAATTGCCGAGCGCCGATCTCGGCATTGAGGAACCGCCCGAGGACCTCCCGGCGACGCTCGCTTCGAGCGTTGCCTTCCGGCTCGCCGGTGAGATGGGCGCAGCACCACCTCAGGTGGCCCAAACGGTCGCAGATGCGATCGATCCCGATGGCGTCGACTATCTCTCGGCCGTCGATACCCAGGGACCGTATGTCAACTTCCACACCAACGACGCCTACCTCGCAGACACGCTCGAGACAGCACAGGCCGACTCGTACGGCCGGTTGGAGGATCAAAAGACGAGTGTCGTCGTCGAGCACACGAGCGCGAACCCGACGGGTCCGGTCCACGTCGGGCGGGCACGCAACCCGATTGTCGGTGACGCGGTCGCGAACCTGCTCGATTTTGCCGGCTACGACGTGGACAGACACTATTACGTCAACGATGCGGGCCGGCAGATGGCCGTGTTCACCTGGGCGTACGAAACCTTCGACGAGACTGCGCTCGAGGATGAACCCGCCCGTGATCGGGTCGAGTACGATCTCGTGCGGTACTACCGCAAGGGTAACCACTTCCTCGAAAACGCCGAGCCAGCCGAGGTTGAGGCTGCAGAAGCCGAGATCACGTCGATCCTCCAGGGGCTCGAAGCGGGTGACGAGGCAGCCTACGAGCGGGTCGGAACCGTTGTCGATCAGGTCCTCGGCGGCATGAAAGACTGTCTGGCGCGGCTTCCCGCGGCGTTCGACGAATTCGTCAAAGAGACCCGGTTTATGCGGGACGGCTCGACCACCGCGGTTGCCGATCGGCTCAAAGAGAGCGAGTACGCTGTCTACGAGGAGGATGCCTGGCAGCTCGATCTCTCAGCGCACGGCTTCGAGAAGAACCTCGTATTCCTTCGCTCGGACGAGACGAGCCTCTACACCACCCGCGATCTCGCCCACCACGAGTGGAAGTTCGACAACTACGATCGCGCGGTGACTGTCCTCGGCGAGGACCACAAACTCCAGGCCGGCCAGCTACAGGCCGCACTCGAGATCCTCGGCAACGACACCGATCGCCTTGACGACGTGATCTACTCGTACGTGAACCTCCCGGAGGGGAAGATGTCGACCCGCCGGGGGACCGGCGTCATGCTCGACGATCTGCTGGATGAGTCGATCGACCGGGCCCGCGAGGAGGTCGAATCTCGTCTCGACGATCGGATTCGCAACGACGATCTTGACGCGGACGACATCGATCGAATCGCCCACCAGGTCGGCATCGGCGCGGTCCGCTATGACATCGTCTCGAAACAGCCGACAAAGGCGATCACCTTCGAATGGGATCGGGCGCTCGACTTCGAGGCACAGTCCGCGCCGTACGTCCAGTACGTCCACGCGCGCTGTTGTGGAATTCTCGACGAGGCAGACACGATGCCGGAGTTGGGGGCGATCGATCCGGCTGCGCTATCTGATCCGGCCGCGATCGACCTACTTCGGACGATTGCTCGGTTCCCAGCAGTTGTCGAGGCGGCCGCCGACGAGCACAAACCACACATTGTCGCAACGTACACCCGCGAGTTTGCCGAGGCGTTCAACGGCTTCTATCGCGAGTGTCCTGTACTTTCTGCGGACGATCCGGCGGTACGAGATGCACGGCTCGCGCTCGTATCGGCATCGAAACACACAGTCGCAAACGCGCTGTCGATCATCGGGGTCGCCGCGCCTGACTCGATGTAAGCGCCGCCACGCGATCGTCCGTGGCCGTTCTGTCGATGAACCTACGCGATCACCGAAACAGCCGGCTGAACAGACCGCGTTTCTTCTTTTTTCCGTTGTCTTCCTCGGCTGACTCGTCTTCGGCTGTCTCGGTCGCAGATCCACCCTCGGCGTCGGGTATCTCTGGCGGCTCTTCGTCTTCTTCGTCCGATCCGCCCTGGAACGGTATCGCGTCTTCGGGCACGTCGTCCTCGTCTTGATCCGCAGTGGTATCGGTCTCGGTATGGGTATTGGTATGTTCGACCGGCCCCTCAGAATCTGGGTCTTCGTCGCCGATCGGGCGGTTCTCCGCGGCATCTGCCCACGCCCCCTCGCCGGCCTCACCATCTGTTGCCCTCTGGGGATTGTCGGGCCGATCGCTACTGTCGCCGGCGTCGATCGATCGGGCTGCGACTGATTCGGCTGTCGTCGCCGCCTCGAGATCGCCTTCTGGATCGTCTGTACCTGCGTCGGCTGACCCTTTCGTGAACGCAGCCGGCGGTTCGGGCGGTTCGGGAATCTCTAATCCGGTCAGCGCGCCGGCGATTGTTCGGTACGCACCGGCGGCCGCGCTGTAGGGCGCATACGTCGACAGCGGCTCTGCGGCGGCAACCGACTCACGCACGACGGTGTCATCAGGGACTGTCCCAAGAATCTCTGCATTGAGGTGTGTCGACACCATGTCTGCGACCGGCACGCCCGGATCAACACGGGTGATGATCGCCCCGACCACGGTACCGCCGAGCCGATCGGCCAGCTGGCGGGTCTTTTCGGTGTCGATGAGTGAATCTCGTTCGGCGGTTGAAACGAGTACGACCCCGTCGGCGATCGACAGCGGGATGCTCGTCTCGTGGCTCACGCCCGCCCCAACGTCGATAAAGACGAAATCTGCACCTGCGAAGGCGTCGACCACGTCCTCCAGCCGTCCGGGATCTGCCGATGCGAACGAATCAAGCGCAGTATCGCCCGGTACGACCCGAAGTCCACTCCCGTTCGGCACCTCGTAGGCCGCGTCGGTTGGATCGGCTTCGCCCGCCAACACGTTGTGCAGTGTCGGCGAGACGTCGGTGACCCCAAGGGCACCGCCGAGGTTCGCCATCCCGATATCACCGTCGATGACGACGACCGACGCGCCGGCGTCGGCGATCACCGCCCCGAGGTTCGCCGTCGTCGTCGTTTTGCCAACGCCGCCTTTCGCGCTGGCGATCGCGTACACCTGTGCCATACATCTCACAAACCCTGACTGAAGTATAAAACTACGCTCTCGACGGGACCGCGATTGCCACCCAACGCACAACCGGGCGTCGTCACAGGTCAAAGCTTACTTACCCGCTGCACGGCCATATGGGGGTAATGAGTACCGAGGCCGACGAGGCGAGCGCCGATCGCCGCAAATACGAATTTAAGAAGGTGATCGAAGAGCTCCAAGAGTACGAGGGCTCCGGCACACAACTCGTCACAATCTACATCCCCGACGACAAACAAGTCTCTGACGTCGTTGCCCACGTTACCCAAGAACACTCTGAGGCGGCGAACATCAAGTCCAAACAGACTCGGACGAACGTCCAAGACGCGCTGACGAGCATCAAAGACCGACTGCGATACTACGACACGTACCCACCGGAGAACGGAATCGTCCTGTTCTCCGGCGCAGTCGACAGCGGCGGCGGCCAGACCGACATGGTCACCCGCGTGCTCGAACGGCCGCCAGAGCCGATCGAGTCCTTCCGCTATCACTGCGACTCGGACTTCCTCACAGAGCCCCTCGAACACATGCTCTCGGACAAGGGGCTCTTCGGGCTCATTGTCCTCGATCGCCGGGAAGCGAACGTCGGCTGGCTCAAGGGCAAGCGCGTCGAAGCCGTTAAATCAGCCTCCTCGCTCGTCCCTGGCAAGCAGCGCAAAGGCGGCCAGTCAGCCCAGCGGTTCGCCCGGCTGCGACTCGAGGCGATCGACAATTTCTATCAGGAGGTCGCCGGGATGGCCAACGATCTCTTTGTGTCGAAGCGACACGAACTCGACGGGATCCTCGTTGGCGGCCCGTCTCCAACGAAAGACGAGTTCCTCGACGGCGGCTACCTCCACCACGAACTCCAGGACAAGGTGCTCGGCAAGTTCGACGTCTCCTACACCGACGAGTCCGGGCTCAAGGATCTCGTCGATCGCGCAAGCGACGTGCTCGCCGACCAGGAGATCGTCAAAGACAAACACGAGATGGAGGAGTTCTTCGAGAACCTCCATACCGGCGAGGAGGCAACCTACGGCTTCGAGGCCACCCGTGAGAACCTCATCATGGGTTCGGTCGATCGGCTGCTCATCTCCGAAGACCTCCGGAAAGACGTCGTCATCTACGACTGCAACGGCACCGAGGAGTTCGAAGTGATCGATCGCCGTCACTCGACCCCCGCCCACGACTGTGCGGACGGCTCGGAGGCCACGGTCAAAGAACGCGAAGACGTGATCGATCATCTGATCAACATCGCCGAACAGCGCGGGACGGAGACGAAGTTCATCTCGACGGACTTCGAGAAGGGCGAACAGCTCTACGACGCCTTTGGCGGGATTGCCGGGATTTTGCGGTACTCGACAGGTGTGTAAATAATCTCATGTGGCTCTGTTGAAATCCTTGGAGAGTTACAGATTCAGTCGATAGTGTGAGTGGATGCAGACCCTCCCGAAATCGCAGTTACTCCGCTTTGTCGAGCAAGCATTTCATTTAGCCCAGCGAGCAGTCTCACGATACTCCTCAAAATTCTCGAAACAACGCTACACGCTTCATCAGCACATCGTACTCCTGTGTCTCAAAGTTCGGAAGAACACGACCTATCGAACACTTCTCGACGAACTCATCGAGATGCCCCGCATACGGAGTGCAATCAACCTTACTGAACTCCCTGCGCCGTCTACACTCTGCAAGGCGTTCGACAGACTTGATATGGCCGTCTGGCGAGTGCTTCTCAATCTCTCTGTTTCACTGCTCCCGACTAACGGTGTTGCGGGGATCGACGCCTCGGGCTTTGACCGTAGCCACGCCTCGAAGCACTACACAAAACGGGCGAAGTTGACGATTCAGCAGCTGAAGGTCACTCTCTTAGTCGATACCAGAGCAAACGCTATCCTCGATCTCCACATTACAACGACCCGTAAACACGATACGCAGATCGCACCTTCGCTCATCAACCGCAACGCATCTGAAGTCGAAGTTCTGCTTGGAGACAAGGGATATGACGATCAGCAAATTCGGGAGATGGCCCGTGAAAATTTGATTCGTCCTTTGATCAAACACCGTGAGTTCTCATCACTGCAGAAAGCGTGGAACGCCCGGTTGGATACTGAACTCTACGGTCAACGGAGCCAGAGCGAGACAGTGAACTCACGTATCAAGCGAAAATCCGGTGCATTCGTCCGTTCACGACACTGGTGGAAGCAGTTTCGTGAACTCGCTCTTGCCTGCATCGTCCACAATCTTGACCGCACTCTCTAAAAACCAGTATAGATGGAGTAATTAGGCCGTGGAAGGTTTTCCTTCATTGCCATCATCATTGTTTTGTTTGAGGGTTCGTGCATATATCAGGAGCCAGATGCCTGCGAGAGTGAAGATAACCGTATCATTTCCAGAGATATAGGGACTGGACAAATCACTCAATGTAATAAACAGATATATGAATCCGATTAATAGGAATGGTACGCTACAGATCAGTGATTGACGATAGGTCACGAATTCATCATTCCCATTAGCAGCATAGACGAGCATAACCCCTGCACCTACTGCGATCAATACAAACATACCAGTAATCCCCGCCAAGATTATGGCCCCGATAAGCGTCATATCCGGTAAGGCTGGTGTCGGAAGCAGCACCACGAGACCCAAGAATTGACCGGCAACTGCGCCAAATACGGTTGAGACATACACTTGTTTGCGTCTTTGACTATCCATCGCCTGTTGCCAAGTCTCCCTATATCCAAGAATGAACGCGGTTCCTCCCGGGATCAACCAGAACAAAAGTAGTGCAACTATTCCGCCCCGATCATAGAACGGTAAAAACAGTTCAGCACCAGCATCAATAAACTGATATAATAGAGTAGCCAAAAATACCGACACGGGGATTCTCTTATTCATATGGAAAGTTGAATTCTGTCAATACATATAATTTTGGCTCTGTTCAATGTCAACGCTGAAGGACTTCAACAGAGCCTCTCATGTCGAAACGAATCGAGATATCTGAGGAAGCATACGAACGTCTTGATGCTCGTCGATCTCCTGATGAAACCTTTTCTGCGGTTATTCTCCGATTGACTGCCGAGCGATCGCTACTCGAACTGGCAGGGATTTTGAGTGACGACGAGGCAGATGCACTTCGCGATGCAATACAAGAGCGTCGTGATCGACGCACGATAGAACGATAACGCTATTTTGTTTTTTGACTGCAAGCACTACTGCACCCACGCGTCCAGCTGCGATCGCCGACGCGCGAGATCGAACCACGGCTCAACCGAGTCTGATTCGATGAGCCGATCGAGCGTCAAAAATACGTCTGCGCCATTTGCTTCCGCATAGTCGAACAGTTCGACGACCGACTGGCGGTGAAGCGCGAGGCTATCGAGCCGCACGAGGATCAACGCGATCGCAACGCCCGGCTCTCCGTCCGGAAACGACGCCTCGATCGCCGAAAAGTCCGCGTCCGCACCGATTTCTGCTGAATCTTCGAGCGGATCGACCGCCAGACAGTGCGGACAGATCGCCGCGGCGTCACTGTCGGCGATCGACCGAAGATCTGCGGGAATCACAAACAAAATTTGGTCGGCTCCACAGTTCGGACATGCCATAGCGACCAGAATAAAAACGGGTCAGTCGTCGGCCGGGACGGTCTCTGCGGCTTCTTCGGCTTCTTGTTCGGCCTCACGCTCCTCGCGCTCTTCTTCTTCTTTTTTGCCCTTGATCTTTTTCAGCCGGAAGATCTCCTCGCGCTCTTGTTCTTCGAGTTTCTGTTCGATATAGTCTTGATTGTCGTACAGCTCGGGCAAGAGCTTGAACTCCAGGGCGTTGACACGGCGTTTGGTGGTCTCGATCTCTTCGAGCATCTTTTTCATCGCCGTCTCGACTTCTGCGGCGAGAATGAGCGTCTCTAAGAGCTCCTCGTAGGCGTCTGCGGCCTCGTCGATCCGTGCGGACGAGCCGAGCAGTCCGTACCCGCGCTCGCCGAGGTTCTTTTTGACTTTTGTGGACTCGATCTGCGGAACGACCACGCCCATGATGTTCTTCGACTGGGTCGTGATTTCGGGGTGTTCCTGCAGCGCGGCGGCCGCCCCGCGAACAGCGACGTCGCCTTCCATTGCCCGGGCCATGTTGAGCTTCCGTTGAGCGGTTTTGTAGTCGTCGCTCAGCTCCGATCGCACGTCCTGGGCCTGATCGAGGATGTCCATGAACTCCATGATCAGCCCATCTCGCTTCTGTTCGAGGGTATCGTGACCCCGCTCGGACAGCTCGATGCGGTCCTCGATCGCCATCAGGTTCTTTCGGGTCGGTTTGACGTCCTCGGCCATCTCTTAGCGGCTGATTGTGCTGGGAGGTGCCTAAAGGTTTCCAGTTGTCTCGATTCGGCTGGCGTCTATCAGCGGTCCAAATTCGGCTGGCGTCTATCAGCGTCAAGACAGTGTCCCACAAGTTATCTGAACCGTGAGTGTATCTCATCAGAAATCAGGGCAGAGCTCCGGTGGCGATTGACTTGGTGGCTCCGTCACGCGGTTGATGCAATACAGTACCATTAGTCGCTGAGTAACCCAAGTACGAACATACAAATCTATATTGATTAACTGTGATGGTACCACATGGCATACATCGTCAAGATTCCGAAACTCGGCTTGGAGATGGATAGCGGGACCGTGGTCGAGTGGTACGTCGATGAAGACGAAGCCGTCTCCGAGGGCGAACCGATCGCCGAGATCGAATCTGAGAAGACTTCCGCTTCGGTTGACGCTCGGGAAGACGGGGTACTCAGGGAGGTATTTCTTGATGTCGGCGAGGACGCCCCACCGGGCGATCCGATGGGGATCGTGGCCGATCCTGAGGCGGATATTACGGAACTACTCGCGTCGATCGATACTGACGGATCCTCTGGCGATCAGGTTGAAGATGAGCCAGCGGGCCAAACCGGTGACGTGAGTCAGAACGACCCTGAATCCCAGGCGGACGCATCAACCACTGATTCTGCCACTGTGCGGGCGTCTCCGCGGGCGAAGCGGCGAGCCGACGAGCTGGGTGTATCTCTCGAATCGGTCGAGGGCACTGGGCCGGGTGGTGCAATCACTGAAGCCGACGTTGAGGCGGCTACAGAGACGACTGCTAGCCAGGAACCAGTCCGAATCTCTCCGCGGGCGAAAAAACGCGCGGATGAACTTGGCGTCGATCCCGCCGGAATCTCTGGTTCAGGACCTGACGGGGCGATCACGGAGGCAGACATTGAGGCGTATGCGGCGGCTGACAGCCAAACAGGCGGCGACGAGGCGAGCGAACTCGACGACACCGATCGACGGGACATACTAGCCGAGCGACCGCTCGATGGGATGCGCCGGACAATCAGCTCGCGACTGGGCGAGAGCTACCGAAACGCGGTCCACGTCACCGAACACATGACCGCGATTGCCGATCCGCTCGTCGACGCGGCAGCCGCATCGAGCGCTGTCACTGGCGAGGATATTTCAGTGGTTGACGTGCTCCTTACGACGATATCTGCTGCACTGGGTGAACACCCAGAATTCAATGGCACGTTCGAAAACGACGTGCACCGCATCTACGGCGAGCGAAACATCGCGATTGCGATCGATGTCGATGATGGCCTCGTTGCGCCTGTGATCCGGGGAGTCGACTCGATGTCGATCGCAGAACTCGCCGCCAAGCGGCAACGGGTCACCGAGAAGACACTCTCAGGGGAGTACACGATGGACGATCTTACCGGCGGGACGTTTACCGTGTCAAACCTCGGGCTGCTCGGTGTCGAGTCGTTCGATCCGATAATCAATCCACCGCAGATCGCGATCTTGGGCGTCAATGCTATGACCGAGCGGCCAGTGGCGGTCGACGGGGACGTGGTCGTCAAGCGGGTGCTACCGCTCGATCTCTCGTTCGATCACCGAATCGTCGACGGTGCGGACGCTGCACGCTTCCTTGGATCACTCGTCGACAACATACAAAATCCATGGCCGCTCCTTGCAGGCGTCACCCCGCGGGACATCCCAAACAAGACGGGCGATAGCGCGGCCCAACCGCTTCCGAACCGCCACGTGACCGCACAGCTATCGAGGGATCTCTCTGGGACGATCACTGCGGGAGGATACGAGTGGCCATACGATGTGAGCCCGTCATTCGGCGGCGGCGCAGACCCAACGCCAGTGGATTACTTCACCGGTGCCCTCGCAGCGTGCCTCTCCGCGAGCATCGGGATACAGGCAGACATGCGGGACATCACCTTCGAGTCGATCGACGTGTCGGTGACGAGTGCTCCCGAGGAAGGCTCCGTGGAATCGATCGAAATTGAGGTCGAACTGGGTGGTATTGATGCGGTCGAAACTAGCGTCCTCGAACGAATCGTCGAAGCCGGCGAGCGGACCTGTCACGTCGCAGAGCTGCTTGCCGAGGAGGTCGAGGTATCTCTGTCCTGGAAAACGACGTGAGAAAGAATTCCGATCAGGAGCTGTCGATGAACAGCCCACGCTCGGCGGCTGCGCCGAACGCCGCGTCCACATCAACGAGACGCGGCCCATCGTCGGCGATAATAAAGCTGACTGAGGCGTCGGCGACCTCATATTCGCGCTCGCCGTCGGCGGTGACGACCCCACGATCGATCTCCACGGTGTACGGATCGCCGGGCGCAAGCCTCGACCAGCGGGCGATCGAGACTGACTCGACAATCCCTGGGACCGTCATTGCTCGAATCGTCTGTCCGCCGTCGCCGAACTCCATTGCAATACCGCCGGCCGAGTCGGGTGCATGTGTTTCGAGCCCACCGGCAACCCCTGAGATCCCGATCTCTGCCGGAGATGCCCGAGAGACAACACCACAGACGAACGACGAGACATCGAGCACCGCACGGGTACCCACGAACGGCCGATCAAGCAGGCCCATCGTCGCAAGCCCCGAGACGGTTTCCGATCCGGCAGAGCCGTGGATCTCGGCGGTGATTGTTCCGTGCTGGTAGGTGACTGCCGACCGATCGACCGCACCGGCGGCGACCAGCCCAGCAGCTCCCCCGGCGACAGTCCCGTCCATCGGCGTGGGAACTACGTTGTTTGTGCCCGTCGAGACGCTCACGACGGGTGTTTCGCCGATCCCAGTCGCCACGTCTCGGTTCGTCCCGTCGCCACCTAAGACGACCACGCAGTCGGCGATCGACGAGAAGGCTTCGGCAGCACGGCGGGTGTCTTCGGCACTGCCGCTGACGGGCATATCGAGCAGCGAGACCGCCTCATCCTCGGCGTCGTCGACGATCCGTTGACCGAGATTCGAAGCGTCCGGCATCACGATCGCCCGGACCGGCTCGCGGGCCAACGAAAGTCCCGCCAGCACGCAGGCGGCTGTCCGGCGCTTCGCGTAGTTATCGCTCACACTCGCACCGCCGGTGAGCCGACGGATGTCGCGTCCGGCGGCGGGGTTTACGATCACCCCGACGACCGGGTCGGATCGGCCGGAATCAGCCATTCAGGCCAGCCGCTCGATCGCAGCGGTCACGTCAGCAGCGTCTGGGAGGACCTCCTGCTCGAGCGATGGACTGAACGGAATGTGGGTATCTGGAACCCCAACCCGCTCTGGCGGGGCATCCAGCGAATAGAACCCATTCTCAACGAGCCGTGTAACGACCTCGGCGTGTACGCCGTACGAGAGCGGGCTCTCGTCAGCGACGACGACGCGGCCGGTCTTTTCAAGACTTGCGACGATCGTTTCGGTGTCAAGTGGGTACAGCGATCGGAGATCGATCACCTCGACGCTCACTTGATCAGAGAGCTCCTCGGCCGCGTCGAGCGATTCGCCGACAAGCCGCTGTGTGGCGATGACGGTCACGTCTTCGCCGGTACGCTCTACGCTTGCCTCGCCGATCGGCAGGGTGAAGTCCGGGTCGGTCGGCACCTCGCCGGTCTGTTCGTAGATCATCTTGTTCTCGAAGAAGAACACTGGATCGTTCGACCGAATCGCCGATTTCAACAGCCCCTTGGCTGCTGCTGGGGTGCCGGGTGCGACCGCGATGAGCCCCGGGAAGTGTGCGAACCACGTATGGACGGTCCCTGAGTGTTGGCTCGCCGCGCCCATCCCGCCGCCCTCGGTTGTTCGGATCGTAATGGGCATTTCGGTCTTCCCGCCGAACATGTAGCGCATCTTTGCCATCTGATTCATCGTCTGTTCCATCGATACGCCGAGGAAGTCCGAGAACATTATTTCGACAATCGGCCGCGATCCGGTCGCGGCGGCTCCAACGCCCGCGCCAAGGAACCCCGCCTCGCTGATCGGCGTGTCGCGGATTCGGTCCTCGCTGAAGTCCGCAAGCAGTCCGTCGCTCACGTCGAAGACCCCGCCGAACAGTCCGACGTCCTCGCCCATGAGGAAGACGTCTTCGTCGCGGGCAAGTTCCTCGCGCATGGCCTCGCGGATCGCTTCGCGAACGGTCATCGATTCGGTGCCAGAGACGTTGCTGGTGGATGTATCTGTGCTCATTGGTCTGTGGTGCTGCCGCCGTCAGCGCGCAGGCTGCCGCCGGCGTACGTGGAGAGTTCGGGTACCGATACGTCGTACATGTCTTCGTAGGCCTCGCTCGGATCGGGATCGGTGGCGTTTTCAGCAAACGCCGCGGCGTCTTCGATCTCTGCCTCGGCGGCCGCGCGGAGTTCGTCGACCTCATCCTCGGTCAACACACCCGCGTCGACGAGCCGATTGGCGAACGCGTCGATCGGACACCGGCGCTGCCAGGCTTCGATGTCGTCATCGTCACGATATGGCTGGTGGTCACCCTCGAAGTGGCCGCGGTAGCGGTAGGTGTCAGCCTCAATAAAGGTGGGTCCGTCGCCGTTGACAGCTCGTTCCCGGGCGGCCTCGACCGCTTCGTATACCGCGGTGACATCCATTCCGTTGACGGTAAACCCGGGGATGTCGTACGCCTCGGCGGTCTCACTCAGGTTTTCGAGGTTGTGTTGCTTCTCGACCGGAGTTCCTTCGCCAAACTTGTTGTTTTCCACGAGGAAGATCGCTGGAAGCCCCCACGTGGACGCGAGGTTGATCGCCTCGTGAACCTGTCCCTGTGCGACCGCACCGTCGCCGAAGAACGCGAGCGCGACCCGGTCTTCACCTTTCTGTGCCGCCGACAGTGCCGCACCCGTTGCCAGTGGCGGGCCGGCCCCGACGATGCCGTTTGCCCCAAGCATCCCGGCGTCGACGTCCGCGATGTGCATAGAGCCGCCCTTGCCGTTACAGTACCCCTCGCGTTTGCCGTACAATTCGGCCATCATCTTGTCGGTCTCGAGCCCCTTCGCGATACAGTGACCGTGCCCACGGTGTGTGCTCGTGATGTAGTCATCGGGCTCTAGAGCCGAACACGCCCCAACACCAACCGCCTCCTCGCCGATATACAGGTGAACGAACCCTGGGATCTCGCCGTCGGCGAACCGATCTCCTGCCTCGTTGTCAAAGGCTCGTATCAGCATCATCCGGCGCAATATCTCACGCTGGCCATCGTCTGTTTCGATGTCAATTGTTACCATACGTATGTAATATTCGTTAATTACGTATTAGCGTTTGCGGCACCTGTCAGCGTTCAAAAATACTGTGCTATCGTACAAAGGTGCCCACTCCTTAGCGGCGGTGGCAGGCGGGTAGGTGACGACTTCCTACCAACGATGGCAGCGCTACTATTGGATACATGGTTCGGCGCGCCAGCGATCGCAAAAACAGCACGTGATACGATTTCGGCTAAGGACCTCCCGTTCGATCGACTACTACCGATTAGTCGGCTGTGACTTCCGCAGTTTCGGCGTCCTCCTCGACGTAGTACTTCTCGATGAACTCCTCGTCGACGCGGTTGAGTTCAGATTTTGGCAGGGTGCTCAGAAGCTCCCAGCCGATCGAAAGCGTCTCCTCGATCGATCGGTTGGTGTCGTAGCCCTGCTGGATGAAATTCGCTTCGAAGAGATCCGCGAAGTCGAGATACTTGTTGTCCCGTTCTGAGAGGGCCTCACGGCCGACAATGTTCACGAGGTCTCGCAGGTTCTCACCCTCGGCGTACGCCGCGTACATCTGGTTTGCGACGTCACTGTGATCCTCGCGAGTGAGTCCCTCGCCGATCCCGTCGTCCATGAGCCGCGAGAGGCTCGGCAACGGGTTGATCGGCGGCTGGATACCCTGGCTGTTGAGGGCGCGATCGATGTAGATCTGCCCCTCCGTGATGTAGCCGGTCAGGTCCGGAATCGGGTGCGTGTCATCATCGCCGGGCATCGTGAGAATCGGAATCTGCGTCACCGACCCTGCACGGCCCTGGATTCGACCCGCACGCTCGTACAGCTGCGCCAGGTCGGTGTACATGTACCCGGGGTACCCACGCCGTCCGGGGACCTCCTCGCGAGCCGCCCCGATCTCACGCAGCGCCTCACAGTAGTTGGTCATGTCCGTCAGAATAACAAGGACGTGGTAGTCCTTGTCGAAGGCGAGGTACTCTGCAGTGGTGAGTGCAAGCCGCGGGGTGACCGTCCGCTCGACAGCAGGGTCGTCCGCGAGGTTCATGAAGACCACAGAGCGCTCCAGCGCGCCGGTGCGCTCGAAGTCCTGCATGAACTCGTTTGCCTCTTCTTGAGTAATCCCCATCGCGCCGAAGACCACTGCGAACTCCGAGCCGCCTTCTTCGTCGTCTTCTGGCACCGTCGCCTGCCGGGCGATCTGCAGCGCCAGGTTGTTGTGCGGCAGCCCAGACGCCGAGAAGATCGGCAGCTTCTGGCCGCGGACAAGGGTGTTCATCCCGTCAATCGCGGAAACGCCGGTCTGGATGAACTCCTCGGGGTACTCTCGCGAGTACGGGTTGATCGCCGCGCCGATGATGTCACGGCGCTCGTCGGGAACGATTTCGGGCCCGTCGTCGATCGGCTGGCCCGACCCGTCCATGACGCGGCCGAGCAGATCCTCGGTCACGGGGAGCTTCAGGGTCTCTCCAAGGAACCGAACCGACGCATTCCGGTCGATCCCGCTGGTCCCTTCGAACACCTGAATAGCGACGACGCCGTCGGAGGATTCGAGCACCTGCCCACGGAGCGTCTCGCCGGCTGGCGTTTCGATCTCGACCATCTCGTCGTAGCCGATCGGTTCGTCGACCTCGGCGTACACGAGCGGTCCGCTGATCTCGGTGATGGTTTGGTATTCTTTCATCAGTAGAGCCCCCGAATTTCCTCGGTAATGTCCTCTTTTAGCGTTTCGACGTAGGCTTCGTAGTCCTCTTGGACGCCGATCCGGTTAATCTGTGGCACCGACTCGACCGACTGGACCTCTTCGACGGGCACGCCCGCGTCGAGGGCGTCGAACGCCTCGTCGTGGAACGTCTTCGTCGCCGTCAGAATGAGGTAGGTCTTCTTTGGCGGACAGAACGTGTCCACGGGGTGGAACGCGTTCTGCTGGAGATACCCCTCACGCAGGTAGCGTGCGACCTCTAAGGTCAGCTGCTGGTCCTCCGGCAGCGCGTCTTTGCCGACGAGCTGAACGATCTCCTGGAGCTCTGTCTCCTCGTCGAGGATGTCGATCGCCCACTGACGAATCTCATCCCAGTCGTCGGTGACGTTCTCTTTGAACCACGGGTCGAGCTGCTCGCGGTACAGCGAGTACGACTCGTTCCAGTTGATCGACGGGAAGTGCCGCCGTTCGGCCAGATCTGCATCGAGCGCCCAGAACGTTTTCACGATCCGCAGGGTGTTCTGGGTAACCGGCTCGGAGAAGTCCCCGCCCGGCGGGCTGACTGCCCCGATCGCCGACACCGAACCCTCGGTGCCGTTGATGTTCTCGAAGTAGCCAGCACGCTCGTAGAACTGACTGAGCCGTGCAGCCAGGTACGCAGGGTACCCCTCCTCACCGGGCATCTCCTCAAGCCGCGAAGAGATCTCCCGCATCGCCTCTGCCCACCGTGAGGTGGAGTCGGCCATGAGCGCCACGTCGTAGCCCATGTCGCGGTAGAACTCCGCGATCGTGATGCCTGTGTAGATACAGGACTCACGGGCTGCGACCGGCATGTTCGAGGTGTTCGCGATGAGCGAGGTCCGCGCCATGAGCGGGTTCCCGGTTTTCGGGTCCTCAAGCTCTGGGAAGTCCTCGATCACTTCGGTCATCTCGTTGCCGCGCTCGCCACAGCCGACGTAGACGATAATGTCCGCATCGGCGTACTTTGCGAGCTGGTGTTGGGTAACCGTCTTCCCCGAGCCGAACGGGCCAGGAATCGCTGCGGTCCCGCCCTTTGCGATCGGGAACAACCCATCCAGAATCCGCTGTCCAGAAATCAACGGCGTCCGGGGCGTCTTCTTTTCAACGGAAGGACGGGGTTTTCTGACCGGCCATTCCTGTCGCATTGTGACCTCCTCGCCGTTGTCGAGTTCGGCGACGGCCTCTGTCACGTCGAAGCTGCCGGCCTCGATCGAGACGACCTCGCCGCCCTCAAAGTCCGGCGGAACCATGACCTTGTGGTCGATCGTGACCGTCTCTTCGACGACCCCGATCACGTCGCCGGGTTCAACGATGTCGCCCTCAGACACTTCGGGTTCGAATTCCCATTTCGTGTCGAGGTCGATCCCCGGGGCGTCGACACCCCGATCGAGGAACGGACTGCCCATTTTCGTCTCAAGCACGTCCAGAGGTCGCTGGACACCATCGTAGATGGCGTCGAGAATCCCTGGACCGAGGTCGACCGACAGCGGTTCACCCGTGTTTACGACGGGTTCACCAGGGGCGACGCCTGAGGTCTCTTCGTACACCTGAATGGTCGTGATATTGCCCTCGATCTCGATCGCTTCGCCCATCAGTCCTTCCTCGCCCACGTAGACGACGTCGTTCATTCGGGCGTCGAGATCGCGAGCGGTCACGACCGGACCGCTGACGCTTTCGATGACACCGCTTGTGTCGGTGTCGGATTGTGTGTCTGTTGCTTTGCTCATAGTTAGTCTTCTTCGTCCATCAGGTCGATTCCGATGGCTCGCTTAATTTGGTCGCGGAGCCCGCCGCTGCCCGCGCCACCGCCAAGGGTGACGAGCGTCGGCTCGATGCTCGTTTCGACTGCGTTTCGGGCCGATCGCGAGAGGTGATCGAGATCGTCGTTGTACATGATGATGATCCCGACATCATCGTCTTCGAGTACGCGTTCGACGGCATCGTCGAGCCGTTCGTCCTTCTCGTGGTCTGGGACGTTTTCGCATTTACGCACACCGGCGAGCCGAAAGCCGGTCGTAAAATCTGGGCTGCCGATAACTGCGATCTCCTGGCTCATAGGATCACCAACTCCGATTCAATCTCTGATTGACTCAATCCGGCCTCCCGCCCACGAGCGATCGCCCGAATGTTCTCGACCTCGCGCTCTTTTGCGAGGATGTACGAGATCACTGGTGCGATCGACATTGGGTAGACGTTGCCGAGCCGCTTCGAGTAGGCTAAAAGTACCTTCTCGATCCCGCGCTCGAACGAGATCATACTATCGACATCCTCTAGCTCGTCGAGGACGTCTGTGAGCTCTCGTCCGTAGCTGCTCTCGCGGATGTGGGATACGAGTTCTTCTTGATCCTGAACGAGCGTGTTGAGTTCGCTCGGGCTAAAGAGCTTCCCGCCGTCGATGTAGTACGCGGCCGGATCGATGTCTGCGCCACTTCGGGCCAACCGGAGCGCATTCCGTGCGTTCCGGAAGTCTATCTCGGCAACCAGGAACTCCCGGTACAGCTGCACCGGCTCCGTATTCGGGAGGTCGTCGAGTAGGTGCCCATAGAAGCCGCGATCGATCGCGTTCTCGAGCGGGACCAACAGATCGGTTTCTTCGTAGTCTGTGTACGCTTCTGTGAGACCCTCGCCGAAAATCGTCCCCTCGAGAATCGTTACCACGTCCTCGATCGTGCCGGCATCCAGCAGCCGCGAAATCATGCGATCACTGAACTCGCCAGCCCGAATGAGGTCCGTCTCGATCGAGTCGCGGTCCGCACCGACATACAATCCTCGAATTATCGTCTTGGCATTCCACGCGTCAAACTTCCGGAGATATCGTGCAATCAGGTCATAGACCTTCCCCTCCGAGAAGTCGAGCAGATCATCAAAATGCTTTGCGAGGTTTCGGTTGAGAGCGTACTCGATGAGGTCGACGCCGGAGTGTCGCGTGCCGAGCGCGTTGATCTCGGCTTCGTACTCGGTCTCTTCCATCCGGCGGGCGATCTCAGCAGGGCTCATCCGAACCAGTTTTCGGTACTCGTCGTCGGTAAAAAGCGCTGCGCGACGTGCACGAACGCGGGCGTTGACGTACTCCGGGTTCGATGTGCCGCTCGTGTTCATTGGTCGAACAGGATGTCGCTGAGCGTTTTTAGATTATCGTCCCAGACATCCTCTAGTACGGAGTCGAAGGTGTTGTTGACGCGAACGCGAGATTCGTCGCTCTCGACGACGACACCGCCGAGACACTCACGAGTGCCTGCAATACTGAAGCCGTCGTAATCGGCGAGGATTTCCTCGAGCAGCTCCGTATCGTCGGCCCGACAGTACACTGAGACACTGTTTACGTCTTCAAACTCTTCGGCGGCTTCGTCGAGGAGCTCACGCGTGAGCTCCTCGCGATCGTCACTATCGAGGCTCATAAGCCGCGATTCAACTGTCTCGCGGACCTCCTCAAGGACGTTCCGTCGCGCCTCAAGGCGTGCCTGTTTGGCTTCGAGCTTCGCACTTGAGAGTGTCTGTTCGCGCTCTTGGGCGATCTGCCGCTCAACTGCAGCTTCACGCTCCTCAAGGAGCTCCTCGGCATCTGATTCGGCGGCTTCGACGATCGATTCAGCCTCCGATTCAGCCGCTTCGCGGATCTCCTCTGCGCGCGCTTCGGCCTCCGTTTTGATGTCCGTAACAACTGTTTCCAAACTCATTGGTTGATACTCGTCGGTCGTTAGACCAAGAATACGACGACCAGTGCGAGGATGACGATGGTTTCCGGTAGGACAGTGAGAATCAGTCCGTTAACGAACAGGTCCTCGTTCTCGGCCATCGCGCCGACCGCCGCGGAACCGATTCCCCGTTCCGCATAGCCTGCACCGAGTGCCGCAAGGCCGACGCCAAGGGCGGCGGCGGCTGATGGGTCTGTGAGTGTGCCTTCCTGCAGTACAACGTTCGCGAATTCCGTCGTGGTTTCAATCATTATAGGTAGTCAGTCCGTTTTCGGGTGGTTGGTTCCGAACAGTTCGTATTTGGCCCCAGAGTCATCATAAAACTTCCCAAAACGTTCGAGCGCCCGGTCGAGCCAACCGCTCTCTATCGCGGCTGCTCGTGAGACTCCTATACACCATCATACTATCGACGAACGCAGCGATCGAACAGGGCTACTCTGACGAGTATTGGCGCTCGTAGCCGAACGGATCGTACTCGTCGCCGCCCCCGTCGAAGAACTTCCCGAAGAACTCGACGTACTCGAGGCGGATCGCCTGTAGCCCGGCGCTTGTGATGCCAAGCGCAAGGACAATGATGTGTCCGAAAATGAGTACAAGCAGGCCGCCAATGAGTCCGGCTGCACTTCCGGAGGTAATGAGCCCTGGGAAGACAACCTCTCGGCCCGCAGCTTGAGCGGCTTCGAGTTCGCTTCCGGTCATCAGGAAGTAATAGCTTCCGTCTTCGAGGTATGCGCCAAAGGCCAACAGATTCACCGCCAATGCCATGCCTGCTTTTGCGAGCAGGACCGCAGCGATCCGGGTGTACGAGAGGCCGTTAACGAGGACATTCAAGAACTCGATCGCCTCCGCCAGCGAGGCAAGCGCCAACAAAACCACACCCAGTCCAAAGAGCCCGAGCCCGATGAGCCCAATCGTTTCTGTGAATCCGCTAAAGCCGATCGCAAGTGGCCCCACGCTGTCGGCAGCGAACGTCTCAAAGAGGAAGTCTGGTTTCGAACCACGGACGTGATCGCTGAAAATCCACACCCATAGCCCATTGAGCATTAGGATCCAGGAGCCGGACTCGAGTACCGCATCCTTCACGCCGTGGAACTCGAGATCCTCGAAGAACTGCAGGACATAGCCGATATTCAGGTGCAAGACTCCGAAAAGCACACTCACGACGAGCCAACCGATCGCCCAGTCGATGTCTCCGGGGTAGATTCCTTTGTGTATGTAATGGATGCCGACATACTCCGGGAGGGGCTGTGAGACGAGCGATGTGTAGTCGTGTAAGTGCAGTCCGAAGACCTCGTCGTAGAGGAAACCGAACAACACCGTGAACGCGCCGGCCCACATCGCTACGCCGCCGAGGCTTTTGATTCCCGCAGACTCGTAGTTGCTGTACATGAAGTAGCCGATCGCGAGGTACAACGCCCCGTAACCAACGTCGCCGATCATGAAGCCGAACATGAGCGGGAACGTCAGGAAGACGAGGATTGTCGGATCGAACTCTTTGTACTTTGGCCGGCTGACGGCCTCGGTCAACAGCTCAAACGATCTTACGCCCGTTGGGGATTTCTGCACAACCGGCGGCGTGTCCGCCTCAGTCGCATGACCGCCGTCAGTCGCAACCGACTCGCCGCTGTCGGTGACGTGTTCGGTGTGTGCGTGGCTTCCGTCTGCCCCGAAGCTCGCGATTTCGAGCTCTTCGACCAGCACACTGTCGCCAACTGCGGCGTCGAGTGCGGATTCGAGTTCATCGAAGCGCTTTGTCGGGATCCATCCCTCGGCGACGAACGCGTTCTTTGTCGTCGCGAACGAAAGCGGCGCTTCTTTCTTTTGGGCCTCGATCGTTAGTGCCTCCTCGGCGGCGAGGATGAAGTTGGCCTCCTCAATTTTGGTCTCCTCGAGGCGGCTCTCGACAGTGGTTAGCTTCGATTGCAGCGTGCGCTTCTCCTGTTCGAGCTCTTGGATGTACGCGTCAGGACTCTTCTCTGAGTCCGGGACCTCATATGTCGTGAAGTCGACGCCGACGAGCGCATCTGCAAGGGGGTTATCGACACCCGCAACGGGTGCAGCGAAGATAGCGATAGTGCGGCCTTCGACAAAGAGCTCGTAGGTGTCGATCTCCTCAGCGCCGGCGAGCTTCGCGTCGACCGCTTCGGCCTTTCCGCGGCCGACGACAACGTCGAGGCTGTCGTAGCCTGAAAGCAGGTCGAGATCGATTCCGAGCTCGGCGAAGGGCTTGACCGCCTCAATCTCTTCATCTAGTTCGCGGATCTGCCCGTCGAGCTCATTGCGTTCGTCGTCGAGTTCGTTGACGCGTGATCTGATATCGTCAATCCGATCGGCGATGTTGGCATCTGCGAGGCGACTCCCGCCAGCCGCGTCGGCCTCATCGAGGCCAAGGATGCTCTCGATCGATCGGACGGTAACGAGCTGCTCGGCCGTCTCGTCGGCGCCCTCCAGCGAGTTACCGGCTTCGAACCCTTCCCAGGACTCGTCATAGTCGTTTAGATGGACGAGATTCAGCCCGTGGACGGTCTCGATTACGGTGTCGAGCACCCGCTTCGAGCCGGTCACAGAGACCTTACTCATCCGCTCTGGTCTAAGCACGCTCATTTCTCAGTTGCCTGTGATTTCGGCTTTGAACCGCTCGATCGCGACGTCGACGGCGTCGTCGATTCGATCCTCGGCTTCGGCCTCCAAGGCCTCTCGTTTGGCTTCTCCTTCCTCGAGGATCTCCTCGCGCCGGGCGTCGATCTCTTCGCGGGCGATTTCAAGCCGATCGGCCTCGAGCTCATCGGCCTCCTGTTGGGCCGATTCGCGTATCTCGTCGGCCTCCTGGCGGGCCTCGGCGATGCGTTCCTCGCGGTCGGCCTCTGCCGCCGCGATTACCTCTTCGGCCTCCGACTCGGCCGATTGTATCCGTTCGAGAACCTCTGGTCTCGCCATACTCGTTGATCATTCCAACATTGTACGACCGCTGTATAAGGTGTTTGCGGAACGCACCGATCGACTGGAGATCTTTCGGTCTGGTCTGCCTTCGACCGGAACGAAACCGCAGGATTATGTCCGCGGACCCGTTACTATCAGTACCAATGGGTGTGTTAGAGAACAAAGCCCGGGCCCGGCTCTTTTACAAATATCTCTCGAAGGTGTACGACACGATCAACCCGTTCATCTGGAACGACGAGATGCGCGATGAGGCGCTATCGCTGCTCGATATCCCAGAGGGTGCTCGGGTTCTCGACGTGGGATGTGGCACTGGCTTTGCGACCGAAGGGTTGCTTCGCTACACCGACGATGTCCACGGACTCGACCAGAGCATCCACCAGATGCAGAAGGCGTTCGAGAAGTTCGGCAAACACGATCGCGTCCGGTTTTATCGCGGCGACGCCGAGCGGCTCCCGTTCCAAGACAACAGCTTCGACGTGGTGTGGTCTTCGGGATCGATCGAATACTGGCCGAACCCCGTCGACGCCCTCGAGGAGTTCCGACGGGTCGTCAAACCGGGCAACAAGGTGCTCGTTGTTGGTCCCGATTATCCGCGATCGTCGGCGATGCAGGCCGTCGCGGATTCGATCATGCTGTTTTATGACGCCGAGGAGGCCGATCGGATGTTCGAGGAGGCCGGCTTCGTTGACATCGAACACCACATTCAGCAGGCGTATCCCGGAAGTCCGAAGGCGATTACGACGATCGCGCGTGCCCCAGAGTAGCTTACTGGCTACACGCAGGACAGTCCGATCGATCAGGCGGTATCGCTAGCTGTTGCGTACCGATCGCCGTTGACGTGTACAGTCACAGTAACCTCCGCACCGGCCTGTGGAATCGGAGCGTTCGGCGGCACGACCTCGATCGTCGTCGTCTCGTTCGGCTTCCACTGGTCGTCTCCGGCGACATTGAACGCACCTTTCGGCCCCGGCCGAAAGCCGACGATCGAAAAGTACGGCACGGTCGGCTGAAATCGCAACGGCTCGTCCTCGACGGTAATCTCCACCGCCGTTGCGTCGAGGTCGATCGGTTCGGACCCCTGGTGTGTGAGAGTGAATTCAGCCCGATCGGCTTCGAGGTCGATCTGTGCCGACTCTGCGGGACGATCCGGTTCGAACGTCGGTGCGGACGGAACAGTATCTGCCGTTATGAACATCATCCCCCCGACCGACGCGGCGGTAATGACGACAAGGCCCACGAGGAGGACGTGTGCGACGATCGGAACCGCTCCGCGATCCAACATGCGAGGCTGTGGCCGCGTTATTGGATAAAAACTCTGGCGGTACGCGGTATCGATTACAGAGATTCGATGAGAAAGCCCACGACGCTAGTCGTGGGAGAAGTCACTCCGCAGGCTCCGCAAGTGGGGACGGTTCAGTAGCCTCGAGTTCAAGGAACGCGGTATTCGTCCCGCGTAGCACCGAAACCGTGTACGAGCCACGCGGCTCGATTCCGTGGACGATGCCGTTCTCGTTGGTTGTTCCAATGACATCGCTCTCTTCGCTTCCCTGTCCGACAGTGACGGTCGCGTTCGACACGGGCGAACCATCGTCTGAATCGACGACCGCTACCTCGAACGGTCCACCCCCGTACGTCTGTCTGACGCGGACATCGAGGCCGCTTTGCGTGCGCGAGCGTTCATTCGATGCGACTACTCCACTGAGTCTGGCCGAGCGGTGCTCTTTGAAAACCTGTTCGGAGCCGCCGTCGACGAACGCGATCAGCTCGCCCCCGTCGTAAACAATTGTGACGCGGACGATTGACTCAGATCCGCTGACTCGGACTGTCGTGCTCTGATTGAATATCTCGGGATAGTTCGCTTCGACGATCGACTCGGCGTCCTCAAGCGAGACCGTCCCGCCGCTTGGCTCTCGTCGATCTGGGCGAAGAACCTCGCGTTGATACGTCGTCCCGTCGATCGCACTTAGGACGATCCCCCGTTCGGTCGTTTCGACGTAGATCCGATCGGGGTCGCTGTCACCGTAGAGAAGCGACGCGGCGTAGCCTCGAACGGGCCCCGAGAACAGCTGAAGACTTGATCGAATCTCCTGTTGTCGGTTTGCATTTACCGTGTATCCACCCTCCTCAGCACCCGAGGTAATCGTGTCGAGGCGTGTTTCGAGCAGCAACGCGTCTTCTTGGATTGTGACGAGCGTGATGACTAACTCGTGACTGTCGATCTCTTCTGCATTGTACTGCTCGATGGCTTGCTGTTGCCGTTCTTCAAGTGTGACGATCGCCTGTTCAATCGTATTGAGTTCGTCCAATACCTGTCGTTGGGTTTCCCCATCCGAGCCGGCTTTTTCGATCCGGCGTTCGACCGCACCGGTCTCTAGGGTCCCAGCGGTTCGCTCCGTATCAACTGAGACTGCTGGGCCGAGATCGACGTGTTCACGATCGAGGTCGTAACGCTCAACGGCGTTCGCGTTGTTCGCCAGCGTCCGTGTTTGTGTCTCTGATGGCGGCCGGAGTTCTGGACCGTCCGTTTGTAACTGGTGAGGCGGTCGCTCGGACCCCGCAGCGCTAAACACGTCCCAATCAGGCGATATGAACTCGGTGTTGGGGTCGGTGGTCTCGGTCAACGTGTCGGGAGGCCGTTCGGTCGGTGTCTCAGTCGACATGTCTGCCGGCGAGATCGCACCGATCCCGACGGATGCTGTGAGGAGGAAGACAGCAACGACAAGCGGGAGGGATTTCATCTATCCGTCTGCTCACAGAGCAGCCACAAAAAACGCATCGACTCGATTGTATCGGGCTTCAACGAACCAACAAGAAAAGGGAGATGGAAAGCGTTTTGCCAAGCGGATGAGACGGTGGAAACATGCGGTATGTCTCCGGTTTCGTTGCCCTCTCTATCGGTTTGTGCCTCCTCGCGGCCGCGGTAACCCTCGGTCTCATCGGGGGTGTTGCGACTGCATCGGTTACCGATCAAACTGCCATCCATATGGGGACAGACCAACCCGCTGGACCGGTTGGGCAGATCCAAGCGCCCGAGCAGGCGTATCAGACTGAAATGATCATCGAACTCCAGCCGGACCAAAGCGCTGAATGGACGGTCACAACGTCGTATGAGTTTGCAGACGCCGAACAGCGCGAGGCGTTTGAAACAACCGCCCAGGAGTATGAAGCCGGAGATAGCGCGGCTGGTCCACGGATTGAGCCGTTCGAAAACATCGCAGTGCAGGCGAGTGAAACGACAGATCGCGAAATGGAGCTCACCGGTGTCTCTCGGGAGGCAACAGTTAACGAGACAGCCGGTGAGTTGCGCTTGTCGTTTACGTGGTCGCAATTTCTCTCTCGGGAGGAGGGGCGACTCTCACTCGGTGACGTGTTCGTCGTCGGTGAAGACGAGCGATGGCTCCGATCGTTGTCAGAGTCACAGGTGCTTCGAATCCGCGCCCCTGATGGATACTCGATCGAAAGCTCTACTGTCTCGTTTGAAGAGAACACTGTCGTCCAGCGCGGACCCCATCGATTTGACACCGAAGAACACATCTCGATGACATTCGAGGAATCCCAACCGTCAACACCGGATGACGTGGATTCAGGCATTCCCGGTGATACCAACGGGGACTTGGGTAGGTTACTCGCTGTTATTGCTGGTGCTGCGGTGGTCGTCGGTGCACTAGCGATCGGGGTGTTTTTGTGGCGGCGACGAACCGACTCGGCCACCACTGCTGCTGGCGGTACGGCAACAACCACTGCCGATCGTGAGGGAAGCCAGCCAGGGAATGAGTCCACTCCGGCACAGAACATAGATGCAGAATCCGAAGCTGACACTGCAGAAGACCTCTCGTTGCTCTCCGACGAGGAGCGCGTCGAGCGGCTGCTCGAACGGAACGGCGGGCGGATGAAACAGGCAGCGATCGTCGCCGAAACCGAGTGGTCCGATGCAAAAGTCTCTCAGTTGCTGTCGGCAATGGCGGCCGACGATCGGGTTGAGAAGCTTCGGCTGGGCCGAGAGAACTTGATTTCCTTGCCGGAGACCTCGCCGGCGGACCCCGGCGACGAACCCGATGCAGACGCTGCGAACGGAACCGAGGGCGATGAAAACGGGCCTGGGAGCCGATAGGAGGCGCTCTTTGGATTGCCGCCAGCACGGTACACGATGATCGCCACTTCGTCGACAGAAACCGCCGACCACGGGGGTGCGGTTTTCGAAACTGTTTACATCGGCGGAGAGGTACCCAGATAATAATGAAAGTTCTCGTAGCGGTCAAAGAGGTCGCGACGGTCGAGGAGGGCTTCGAACTCGACGGCACGACGATTGACGATCGATATCTCGAGTACGACCTTAACGAGTGGGACGACTACGCGATCGAGACCGGCGTTCAACTCGCGGAGGCCGACGACGACATTGAGGTCGTGTCTGTCTCGATCGGGCCCGAACGCGCAGAAGAGACGATTCGGATGGCGCTAGCGAAGGGCGTCGATCGGGCGATCCGGGTGTGGGACGACACCCTGGCTGAGGCCGAACTACTCGATGTCCGAACGAAAGCCGAGCTATTCGAAGCCGTCATCGAGGCTGAAGCGCCCGATATGGTGTTGACCGGCGTGCAGGCCCACGATGACTCCTTTGGCGCAACCGGTGTTGCGGTCGCCGAGGCCGCCGGCTTCGGCCACGCAGCGGTGGTTAACGCGCTGGATCTCGACGCTGACGCGGGGACTGCACACGTTCGCCGAGAACTCGAAGGCGGCGTCGAGGAACTCACTGACGTGGAGCTGCCGGCTGTGTTGACGATCCAGACGGGGATCAACGAGCCACGATACGCGAGCCTCAGGGGGATTCGCATGGCTCAGCGAAAAGAGATCGACGTACAGACGCTCGAAGATCTCGGACTTGACGCAGCTATCGTTGACAGCCCGATCGAACTCACCGCTATGTACGAGCCAGAAAGCGAATCCAATGTCGAGTTGTTCGACGGCGACGCCGATGCGGCTGCTGGAAACCTTGCGACGCTTCTCCGCGAGAAGGGGGTGGGCGCAGAATGAGCGACGTGCTCGCGGTCATCGACCATCGACGCGGTCAACTACGGGACGTCAGCTACGAGCTCATCACTGCCGGCGCCGACCTGGCCGATGCGATGGGTGGCACGCTTGCACTCGCGGTCATCTCTGGGGATGTCGATCAGTTCGCCGAGACGCTCGATCGCGACGGGATCGACACGATCTACACTGTCGATCACGGTGAGGAGTTCAACCACGACGTGTACGTCCAGTCGATCGAGGCACTGTACGACGAACTGGCCCCGACCGCGCTCCTCATGCCAAACAGCGTCAACGGGCTCGACTATGCGCCGGCGATCGCCGAACGCCTCGGCATGCCGCTCGTGACTGACGCGATCGAACTCTCCTACGACGAGACACTCACGGTCACCCGTGAGATGTACGGCTCGAAGGTCGAAACGACTGTCACCGTCTCCGAAGAGCCGTTCGCAGTAACTGTCCGCGGCAGCGAATGGGCCAAAGCCGAGGGGACCGGCGGTGCAACGATCGAGCCGTTCGAGGTCTCGGTCGACGAATCGGCGATGCGATCGACTGTCACCGGCTTCGAGGAGGTCGGCGGCGGCGACGTGGATATCACTGACGCAGACGTGCTTGTGTCGGTGGGCCGTGGGATTGAGGAGGAAGAGAACATTGAGCTCGTCGAGCGGCTGGCCGATGCGCTCGGGGCGACGCTGTCGTCCTCACGACCGATTGTCGACAACGGCTGGCTGCCGAAGAACCGTCAGGTCGGCCAGTCTGGGAAGGTCGTCACCCCTGATGTCTACATTGCGATCGGCATCTCGGGGGCTGTCCAGCACGTTGCTGGCATGAAAGGCTCCGAGACGATCGTGGCGATCAACACCGATCCCGACGCACCGATTTTCGATATCGCCGACTACGGGATCATCGGCGACCTCTTCGACGTGGTGCCGGCACTGATTGCGGAGTTCGACGAGTAGGAACGCTCGTCTGTCGGCCCGCGGTGGTCGATCGGGGATTCGTCACCTACTTCTGGCTCACAGCCGTATCAAGGGGTAATGGAGTATTTGGAGTCGCGGGTCGCGATGGTGAACGATCGCCTCCGAGCGGTCATCGACGCCGTCGACCCCGACGAGCTCTCCGAGGAGCTCGAACACGTCGTGCTCGCGGGCGGCAAGCGAGTCCGGCCAGCGGTGACAATTCTGGCGTGTGAGGCCGTTGGCGGCCGGTCGGCGGACGCAGTGGATTTTGCGGCCGGTATCGAACTCGTCCACAACGCCTCACTCGTTATCGACGATATCATCGATCGATCGGATGTCCGTCGTGGCACACCAAGCGCCTGGAACCAATACGGCTACGGCCCGGCAATCATCGCGAGTGACGGGCTTCTCGGTGAGGCGTTCTCGCTGTTTTCGGAGAACGAACAGGCCATGCAGATCGTTGCGGAGTCGATGATCGAGTTAGGCGAAGGCGAGGCCACTGAACTCGTCGCGAGGCCGACTAACGAGGAGGAGTACATGACACTCGCCCGCCGGAAGACTGGCGCGCTGTTTCGAGCCGCCGCGGAGCTCGGTGCGGTCGCTGGTAGCGCTGATCCGTACGTCATTGAAGGGTTCGGTGAGTACGCTGAGCGAGTCGGGATCGCCTTTCAGATCCGCGACGACGTGCTTGATGCGACCGCGACCGCTGTCGAACTCGGCAAACCCGCCGGCCAAGACGAAGCGATGGAACGCCCCTCACTCGTGCAGGTCACGAATCTGACCCCCGAGGAAGCGAACGAACGGGCCCGTAGGGAGTCCGATCGCGCGCTCGAAGCGCTGGAATCAACTGGCATTCCCGACACTGAAGCACGCGGATACCTCCGCGATCTTGCGGAGTTTGTCGTCGTCCGTGAGCGCTGACTCTCCCTTGAGCACTCATCTGCGGTGTACATGAGTTACCACGTTTATGCGTATCTCACCCCATAGTAGATATCGAAGTGTTCATATTTGCGTAATTCGTCAACCCATGGTATGAACAGAGCAGAGAAGGCCGCCCTCCAACTGCAAGCGGTCGCCGTCCTGCGAATGTTGAAACAGACGCGAACGTACGACGAGCTCTCGGCGGTTACAGGGCTCCCTGCGGGTGATCTGAACCGCTATGTCAATGGCCATGTCTTACCAGGGGCTGACCGTGCCCGGGAAGTGGTTGACGGAATCGGTCGCGACGCCCTTGCTGATGAGCTCGAATCGCGGATCACCGTCGACGACGAGGGGTACGTCGACAACTCCGGCGTCGTCTTCGATCAGTCGTTTCTCGATCTGGTTGCACCGGTCGCCGCCGATAGCTTCGCGTTCGATCGCCCCGACGTGGTTCTCACCGCGGCGACCGACGGCATCACACTTGGCGCAGCGATGGCGAGTTACTTCGATGCCAATCTCGCGTACGGAAAAAAGTCGAAAGAGACGGCGGTCGAGGACTTTATTGAGGCCCGCCAGCGGCTCGCTTCGGGGATTGAGCTCACGTACTACCTCCCCGCACGAGCACTGTCGGCGAACGACACGGTGTTAGTTGTCGACGACCTGATTCGATCGGGCGAAACCCAAGAGCTGCTTTTGGATATCGCCGAACAGGCCGACACCGAGGTCGCCGGCGTGTTCGCACTCATTGCGGTCGGCGACGAAGGAATCGATCGGGCGAAAGAGATGACCGACGCGCCGGTCGGCGCGTTGTCGCGATTCGAGTGATTGGACACCTCGCCGCCAACCCGCCGCTTCACCACCGAGAATAAGCACATATGTGTATATAATCGGTATAAATTGCTATTTGATGCACAATTTTACGCACGTTTATGGGAACGCTTAAGTAAAATTTCGAAGTTATGCCCATACGTGTAACATGGGGCTCACAGATAGCCTATCAGCATATTTCAACGTAACCGAGCGAGACAGTACCGTTGCAACCGAGGCAATCGCTGGCCTGACAACGTTCCTCACGATGTCGTATATCATCGTGGTGAACCCGGCGATCCTCTCAGCGGCGATCGACGCCGGTGAGAACACTTTCCAACTCTTAGCTGTCGTGACGATCCTTGCGTCGGTCGCCGCGATGCTCGTTATGGCCTTCTACGCGGATCTGCCCTTTGGATTAGCGCCGGGGATGGGGCTGAACGCATTCTTTGTTGTGGTCGTTCTCGAACTGGGGATCCCGTGGGAGACGGCACTGGCCGCCGTCTTCCTCGAAGGTGTGTTGTTCATCGTTCTGACGGCGATCGGTGCACGCGAGTACGTGATCCGGCTGTTCCCAGAGCCGGTGAAGCTCTCGGTTGCCGCCGGGATCGGGCTGTTTCTGGCGCTGATCGGGCTCGAACAGATGCGGATCATCACCGCGGAGGTCAGTATCAATCCGATTATTGCGACCGATCCGGTCGCGGTGCTTGCGGTTATCGGAATCTTGCTGACGTTTGCGCTGTGGGCCCGCGGTGTTCGTGGGGCAATCGTGATCGGCATCCTCGTGACGAGTGCCGTCGCGTATCTCGGCTCGACGATCGGCGTCACCCCGCAGTCCGGCGGTGGCGATCTCGGCCTCGTCGAGACCGCGACGTTCGCGCCCGGATTCGATTCGATCACCTACGGTGCGGAGGCGTTCAATATCGCGCCGCTCGCGGGTGCGTTTATCACAGGCTTTGCCAACGTTGAGGCGCTCACCTTCGCGCTCGTCGTGTTCACGTTCTTCTTTGTCGACTTCTTCGACACTGCTGGTACCCTGACGGGGCTGGGCCAGGCCGCGGGAATGACCGACGACTCTGGGGACCTCCCGGACATCGACAAACCGCTCATGGCCGATGCTGTGGGGACGACCGTCGGCGGTATCTTGGGGACCTCGACGGTGACTACGTATATCGAATCGGCCGCAGGCATCGGTGAGGGCGGCCGGACCGGCCTGACCGCGCTCGTCGTCGCCGGACTCTTCCTCCTCGCGCTGCCGTTCGTGCCACTTCTGGGGGCGATCCCCTCGTTTGCACCGTACGTGGCGCTCGTCGTCGTGGCCGTGATGATGCTCCGAAATGTTGTCGAGATCGCCTGGGACGACATCACCCACGCAATTCCGGCAGGACTGACTATCATGATTATGCCGCTGACCTCGAGCATCGCCTACGGGATCGCGGCTGGACTGCTCAGCTATCCGATCGTCTCCGTGGCTGCGGGTCGAACCGATCAGGTCCACCCGTTCCAGTGGGTCATGGCGCTTGCGTGTGTCGCGTACTTCGCGATCCGGTTCGGCACGCTCGCGTGAGCAAACACTGGTAGCTGCGGGACGCGCGGACTCTTAGCCGACAAGGAGCCTGATTCCGATTACGGTCAACAGTCCCAAGACGAGCAGTTCTCGGCGTTCGGCGGGAATCGCCACTCGGATCCGTTTGCCAACTGCGACGCCAGCGAGCCCCGGCACGATCGCCGCAAGCGAGAGCCCCACAAATTCGAGTGAGGGGTACAGCCCGAGTACGCCGGCCGCAAAGGCGCGAACGCCGTTGATGCCGAGAAACGTCATGCCGATGACGCCGACAAACACCGAGTGTGAGAGATCGCGGCTCTGCAGGTACGCGATGATCTGGACGCCGACGTTCGTCGCCCCGAAGACGATCCCTGAGACGGCTCCGAGCGCGATCGTTCCTCGCCGGCTCGACACGAAACACCGCTCGGTGAGCGCTTCGAGGCCGGGTACCTCGATCGCGTCCTGACTCGCGAGGACGTACCCGAGGGTCAACACTCCAAGCCCGATCGTGAGCGGCCGCGCCGGCAGTCGATCGAGAAGGACCATGCCGGCGATCGTCCCCACGAGCGTCGCGAGAACGTACGGCCCAAATCGTCGAGCACAGGTGGGTAGCTCGCCGGCATCGAGTTCGCGAAGCAGCGACGCGTTTGCCGCGACGATCGGCAGCAACATGAACGGGACCGCCGCTCGCGGGCCGATGACCGTTGCGAGCCCCATCGTGCCGACGAGCGCGAAGCCGAATCCCGCGATCCCGGTGACGAGCCCTGCAACCCCCAAGAGGACGACGGCGATCGCCATCGTCGATCCGACAGGAAGCACACCCAATCCGTTTACGGGCTGCGTGATAAATGGCGCTGGGGGTGTGCACTCGACGAACACGTCCCCACGACATTAAGGTTGGTCCGGCGCGTACTTGCTGTTGATGTCAGACCTCATTCTGTACGAACTCGAAGGCTGTCCGTACTGTGCGAAAGTCGTAAGCAAACTCGAAGCGCTTGGACTTGACTACGAATCACGGATGGTGCCCCGATCGCACGGCGAACGAACCGAAGTCAAGGATGTCAGCGGCCAAACCGGTGTACCGGTGCTCATCGACGAGGCCAACGGAATCGACGGCATGCCCGAAAGCGGCGATATCGTCGAGTATCTCGAAGAGACGTATGGCAGCGCCGCGTAATCTTTTTTACCCGCGTTGAGACGGGCCGACCTCAGCGATCGGGCTCGGCTGCTCGCTCGCGAATCAACTCACGGATTCGGTCGGGATCGTCGATCGCTGCCAACTCCTCACAGGAGACGATCGCAGTCCCATCGACGGACTCGTGCTTCGATTGCTCTTTGGTGAAGTACACCGACCGCGTCTGCGTGACCGAGCCGATCGACGACATGAGCTTCGCGCGCTTTTCGGCCGTCTTTGTGAACGTCGAGTGACCGGTGAGGACGTTTCGCTCGCGGCTGTCGCTGTCCTCGCTGACGGCTTTGAACGGCGATCGAACGGTCGGGTGAACCTCGAATCCCGCCCGTGTGAGGACGGTGAGGACATGTTCGTCGTCAGGGTCGACTGCTGGATCCTCAGGGGTCGGATCGGCCTCGCGGATCTCGTCGGTGCCATCGAGCACTGACACCGGGTTCGAAAACGGCTTGTTGAAGAGTTCTTCGAGCTGAATCGCCACGTCGATCGAGGCGTTCATACCGTCTTCGTACTTCGAAACCGTCCGACGGGAGACGCCAAGCTCGCTTGCGAGCCGGCCGAGACTCCACCCGCGTTCTTCGCGTTCATCAGCCAGCAGGTCGCCGTCAATGCTCACGTACAGTCCGCCAGGGGCCGCGTAGATGAGCGGCGGAACCGCTTCGACGAACAGGTCGAACGCGGTGTCGGGGTGAAACACCGGGACGCCGTGGCGGAAGTAGACGACACCGGGATTGAGGTCCTCGTCACGAGTGCGCAGACCGATCACCATCGGCGTCGCCGAAAGATACTCTCCGAGCCGGCGCAGCTCAGCACCGGTTTCGGCGTCCAGCGCGTCGATGTTACCGAGGATCTTCAGCAACACCAGGTCCTCGCCGCGGCGAGCCGCGAGGTCGAAGCTCTTCGGCCGGAGCGCACACCGATCGCTCACGAGAAAGCCTGCGTCGTCGAGCATGGCGGCGATGTTTCCGACGAGAGCGGACCGAGACATATCCGAAGGTAAGCGGCTCATCATATATAGGCGTTGTGGCACCAGGCCCATTCCGATCGTATAGCTATCGGGCGATCTCTGCGGTTGGCCGGGTGGAAACGGTTATATACTATTTTGTTCCCGGCGGATCTATACGGTTTCGAGGCAGAGTACCACGGGTTTCCGAAAACGTCCGTTTTCGGCTTTCGCAAATCTTTGATTTGCTCAACACCTGACCCGTGGG
>NZ_SRSG01000011.1 GCF_005543295.1 Halalkalirubrum salinum | reverse complement strand
TAAGGAGATGCTCTTCTTCGATCTGATTGTCTGCTTGGTTTGGTTTCACACTACGTCCAAGCAGACACTTCCTCTAATCCGATGTGATCGACTGATACTACACCAGGGAAGTGTCCAAACTATCGCAGACGCTACTTATTGTCGCGCTTCCCGCAATTCTGTTTAATGCCTCGACAATCCTTGCGATCAACCAGCAGATTCTCCCTGAATTCCAGATTTTGGGCCTCCCAACCCTGCAGGTGTTCGTAGCCGTCTCATTCACGATCTCGTTGGCTCCGTACCTCGTATTGACGTCCTACATGCTCCGGCTCTCGACTGTCGCGCAAGTTACCTCCTCCGGCGCGATCTTTTCGCTTAAATAACCGGGACGATCGCTGGTTTCGATCACCGGGACGATCGCTGGTTTCGATCACCGGGGCGATCGCTGGTTCCCATCCATGCACCCCGATCGCACTGGGCAGAACGGCGGCAAAGTGAATAGGAATTCGACTGCCACAGAAACTTCGATATCGTGGGTCCGTCTCGATCACTCGGTACGTCTCACGGTCAGGCAGAATCTGCTTCGTCCGCTTCTGCGGCTGTCTCGTCGGTGGGAGTGTCTTCGCGTATCTCTTCGCTTTTCGCACCCGTTTCAGTGGCGATATCTGGATCTGGATCGATCGCTTCGCCGTGGAGCAGCGCTGGAAGAACGATCCGAGTTGCCTCGAGTATCAAGACGAAGACAATCGGGAGAAAAAAGAACCCGTACCAGCCGAAGAGGATCGGTCCCAGGATGTACGCAAAAAGGAGTAAGATCGCGTTGATCTGTCGTCCGGAAATATACGGCTGCAGAAACGACTGTGGAAGGATATCTAACACGAAGACGTAGACCGCGAGGAGGCCACCGACAAAGAGGAGCTGCCCGCTGCCCTGTTGGACCGCTGCGACCGCGAGGTACCCAATCACAGGCAGGTAGATGATCTTCCCGACAACGAGCGGGATGAGACTGGCGACACCGGTTAGCACGCCGAGTGTGAACACCATCGGGATCTGCATCTCCGGTGAGACAATGAGATTTGTTGCCGCGTACGTCGCTGTTGCGATAACCGACATGACGAGGATAAACAGGAAGTTGCCGAAGAAGATTGATTCGAGATCGCTGTCGACCGCACGCGCGTACGAATACACGGTCGTCTCTCGATCGCCGGCCAGGGTGGCAAACGCCGTTGCGATCGCCTCGTCGTACACGAGTAAGGCGTACGAGAGGGTCGCAGCAAGAGCAACCAAGAGGAGCGCGCCGAGGATCACGTCAACGATATCCAATCCGGTCTGCAGTGCTGACCCAAACAACACGTTTGTTACTTGCTCCAGCGACGGTGGGTTTTGCAGCAGCGACGTGAAATCACCCCCAGTGCTCCCTTGCAGGGCATCCAGCCATGGGAACTGCGAGGTGAGCATCGAGACCGTACGCTCCCCGAGCAGTGGTTCGAGCTGTTGGAACACCCGAAATCCCGCATAGAAGCTAAGCACCAGTACTGGGACCAGTACGATCGATACTGTCAGCGCAGCCGCCAGCGATTTCGATTCGATGACCGTCTGAAACCGAGTACAGATTGGCCTGATTGCGTAGTAGCCGAACAGGCCAAGCACAAGAATACCGACGAAGGAGTACGCAATGTACAGCGCCGCAGCCACGAGAGCAACCACGTAGAGCCACCAGAAAACGTCGTTTCGACGCAGAGCAGTCATATTTCACCCCTCATTCGATCCCGACCCTGCGATCGGGAGGCAGTATCCGCCAAATTAGAGTACCACCAGAGCCAAACGGCCCGAGCCAGAACGTAACTGCTCACTCCAGTTGTGGAGAGATCACCTCCCCCGACCTGACGGCGATCTCGACGAGCGGAGTCGATCCCGATTCGTCGCGGAGTCATATTGGAAGCAGTCGATGACGGTGTTCCGCCGGTGTAGTCAGATATGCGAGCACGAGGTGAACCACGATCATCACCGAGAGGAATCCGACGTTGATCCACGCGGCGTTATACCAGACGAGGTCGATCGACCACGGTGCCGCAAAAAAGGGCCAGAACGGTTCGATCGGCGTCGAAATGTCAGGCGCTGAGAGCGTGTCCGCGACGAGGTGGCTGAGACCGCCAGCCAGGAGCCCGAAGAATGAAAACACGAAGAAACGGGATACGTCGAACTGGTCGCTTTCGATCCAGTCGTCGATCCGAGCCGTGAACAGCCCAGCAACAATCGCGCTGCCAACCAGACTCACTGCCGTGACGAACAAGACTGTGTGCGTCACGCCGTGGTGATGCACCTCCGCGGGAAATAGTATCGTGAGCCACAGATCGATGTCCGGAATGAGCGAACTGCCAACCGCGAGAGCAAGGAACCCGACGCTTGCTCGATCGCTCCATAAAAACCACGCCGGAACCGCAAACAGCAGTCCGAACGCGATGTGGCCCATAATATCTACCATTGGTGTGTCATAGCAGATGTCGACATAAAGCGGGGGTGCTTGTACTCGCAAGTATCCCGGGCTGATATCCCAACAAAGGTGAATCCACGGCCCACCCGAAGGGATGACTTGCCAGAGTACTTTTATTTCACACCCACCACGTGTGCGTATGGGTAACACAGATATCGATCCGATAGAGGATGCTGACCCCGAGAAAGATTTGTACGGGATCACTTCGTGGGAAGAGCGATCGGTACTCGATCGGCTCTCGGTTGCGCTGTACTGGGTGGCAATCCGAACTGGCCAGGCAGTGATCGTCGTCCTTGCGCTGGGGCTATTCTTGGCCGTCGGCGGAGCGACCATTCTCCTCGATCCCCCGATCGGACTGCTGACAGCCATCTCGATTATTCCCGCGTTGATCCTGGCAGGATACGTCTGGCACAGCGACGTGACGGAGAACGAACCACTCTCACTGTTAGCGATCACCTTCTTGCTCGGCGTGCTCACGGCGGGATACGCGGCAATTCTCAACAGCGTGCTTCAGCCGTACTTTTCGGCACTTGGCGCACTCGGGATGGTTCTCTTTTTTTATGTCGTGGTCGGGCCGGTCGAGGAATCGGTCAAAGTACTCGCCGTGCGGCTGTACGCGTACAACGACGATCGGTTTGCGGCCGTGATCGACGGCGCGGTGTACGGGGCTGTCGCCGGCCTTGGATTCGCGACCATCGAAAATGCCATCTACATCAGTCGGGCCGTCGGCGATATCGGTGGCATGGTGATCGGGCTCGGATTGATTGGGATCGGGAGCGATATTACTGCCACTCGTGCCTTGGCCGGCCCCGGCCACGTGGTCTACTCCGCATTTGCGGGGTACTACCTCGGGTTGGCGAAATTCAACCCCGAGAACCGTGGCCCGATTATCGTGAAGGGGCTTATCATCGCTGCCCTGATTCATGCGACCTACAACGCAACCGTGGGAATCGCAAGCTCACTAATACAGACGGTCACTGGACTTCCGAGCATCGCCGCATTCTTCATCTACATTCTGCTGTACGTCGGTGGCTTTGGATATCTGCTCTATCGCAAAATCGATCGATACCGGGTCGCCTACCGGGCGGCTCATACAGGGAGACAATCCGATAGCATCGAGCCGATCGACACGAAACAGAATGATCGGTGACTGCTCTGTGAGTTACATCACGGTCTGGGACACGGACAACCCGTCGGGAATGTTCGCGACGTCAACAACGATCGAGCACTCCGACAACGAGTCTCAGTACCAGTCCCACATGTCAGATCGATACTTTATTGCGTTTCCTCGGTCATGTACAATCATGGCAGTAACAGGACTTGTTGGTTCGGTAGTCGCATTCGTGATTGCGCTGTTGATCGGCGGGCTCGCGATTTACATTAGCGCGCGCGTCGTCTCCGATATCGATGACTACAGTCACGCCGTCGTCACCGCATTTGTGGGGGCGATTGCGTGGGCGTTGACCGCGTGGATTCCGTTGATCGGCCCCGTCATCGCACTGATTGTGTGGATCGGCGTGATCAACTGGCGGTATCCCGGCGGCTGGGGCAAAGCCGCGATCATCGGATTGGCCGCGTGGGTATCCGCGCTCGTGATCCTCTTCGTGGTGAACTCGATCCTCGGACTAGGAATCGGTGCCTTTGGGATTCCGGGAGTATAGCGGGAAGATAGCATGTCATTCACAAAACTACTCGGTGTCGCCTGGACGGCCTGGAAGTTCGCAGCCAAGCGGTTAGGCCCAATCGGGGGGCTCGTCGTCGCGGCTGTGGCTGCCGTTGGCTACGTATATCTCGGTCCCCGACTCGCAGAAAACCATCCCGCGTTAGCGAAGATCATCAGGTGATCGACGAACGAGCATCGTCGCAGTTACAATAAGGTTCAGACGCGTTTGCAGAGACGATCAGTGTACGCCCGGTCGAAGCGACCGTCCAGCGCCGTTCGAAAGCGTTGCAATCGATACGATCGTGAATATCGGAGGGCGGTTATACGCCTTGTTTTGGCAAGCACAACTCTTATTCAGCCTGTTAGCCTCTCAAGAAACACAATGAGTCTAGCAGAAACTGTTTCCGAAATCGGTCGCCTCAGTGATGAACAAAGAGAGTGTATCGAGAACTGTACCGAAGCCGCACAGGCGTGTGAGTGGTGTGCTGATGAGTGTCTCGGCGATCCAGAGATGGAAGGCTGTGCCCGGCTTTGCCGGGACGTTGCAGATCTCACGTCGCTGCACGCCCGATTCATGGCCCGCGATTCGGCGTACAGTACTTCCCTTGCGGGAGTGTGCGCCGAGGCGTGCGAGGCCTGTGCGGAGGAGTGCGAAAGACATCAGGCAGAGCACTGTCAAGTCTGTGCCAAAGTGCTCAAGACGTGTGCGGAGAGCTGTCGAAAGATGATCGCCGCGTGATCGAAGAATCGAAGCGACGGTTCGATCCATTTTTGTGTTGATCCCATCGGAGGTTCGTCTACGAGGATGCCCGGCGAGAGCCCCGAACATACTTATTGGTACGTCTCGAAGTACAATGCGTTATGCCTTCTGAGCAGGTTATCGAGCTATTGCAGCGAGCCTACACCGCGGAGATAGAAACAGTGATGAACTACCAGACGAACGCGATCGTACTCGACGGCGTCAGCGCCGAGGAGATCAAAAACAGTCTTCGCGAAGACGTCCAAGAGGAGCTGGGCCACGCCGATCAACTCGGCCAGCGCCTCAAGCAACTGGGCGCGCGGCCTCCCGGATCCGCAGCGTTTACTGCGCGACAGGAGTCGCTCCAACCGCCGGAAGACTCGACGGACGTGCTCGCGGTTATCGAGGGCGTTCTCGAAGCTGAAAACGAGGCGATCGAAACCTATCGGGATTTAATCAACGCCGCTGAAGCCGAAGACGATCCGGTCACCGAGGACCTCGCCGTGACAATTCTCAGTGACGAAGAGGCCCACCGGACGGAGTTCCAGGGCTTCCGGAAAGAGTACCGCAACGTCTGAAGCAATTGAGCGGGGACACGCTGTGTCGTCACTGTTCCCGCTGGTCCACTGGATGAAAAGACGAACTCATCGGCTAGATGGAACTATTATATTGAAGGAACAGTCGACGTTGGCGCGGCCGATCCGGTAGTCAACGTGTGCACGTCGGCGCGGAGCCGGCGTGCCTGTTCGATCCGCATCGACCGAGCATCCCGATCGCTGAGTGTCGACGGCCCGCTGAGTTGCGGCGAAAGCGGCTGATACTGCGAGAGGTCAAATCCGAGCCGCTGGAGGTACTCTCGAACTTTGGGGTCTGCGAGCCCAGAGTCGATCGCCTGTTGGCTGAGTTTCTGGATCGCCGGGAACTTCGGAACCTGAATACAGTCTCGTCTAACGCCTGGGACGCCGTATGTTAACGATTTTGTCTGCGCCTGTGAGACCAGCCTCCCGACATCGAGCGCTAGTTGAATGACCTGGCTCGGCAACGCTGCATCGGGGGCACGCCACTCGACGGTCGGGTGACACTCCGAGAGCCGAACGGGATTTAATACCGTATCTCCGGGAGTAAAGTACTCCGCAACGACCTCCTCGGAAACACCGCGATCGCCTGCTAATCGTTTGAACGCGGCGTACATGTATTCGGTACGCTGTTGCCACTCGTCGAGGCTATCAGTATAGTTCCAGAGATCGCAGTAGCCACGAAACTCGGCACCACACTTCTTTCGGTAGGCTCGTGCCCGAGAGCAGTATTCCTCGCGCGTGCCACAGTAGTACGGTGAGGAACTCACCAATGCCAGTGCTGGATCGAGTGCCGTCAAGAGATTGAGCTGATCCACAACGTTCTTGTTTTCGAAGTGGATGTGCGTCCCTGCGCAGTTCTTTGCGCTCCGTACATCGTCTCCATAGATTGTTTCGAAGAGCCGACCTCGCTCGCAGTTTGCCGGCGTGTCCGATTCGGTCAGAGGCGTTCCCAGGGGCACAAGCTGTTTGCCGCTGGCATCTGCTGCCCGTATCGCGGTCTGCAGGATCGCTTTCAGGTCGCCTCTCAGCCGCTTTTCGTTTTCGTGAGGCTTTGTCTGTACCTCCACGAGCGGACCAATGAATTCGGGCTCGATTCGATCGTGCGCATCGGCGATCTCACGTCCGTCACACAACTGTCCCGTCTGGTCTATGACCCACAGCTCCAGTTCGATGCCGGTTTTAATGTCACACATAGTTGTTATACGTTGATCGCGTCGACCGTGCCGGAGGTTCCGTCGATCGTCTCATCCGTGCTGTAGTCGATGAGGCCGATGTTCGCCATCATCGGCAGATGTTGATGGTACAGTGCGGTCTCTAATCCTGTAATTGAGTCATCAGTCACCATCTTCGAGTTCTCGCACGCGTCCTGAATGGTCACCTGTCTGGCCAGCGTTCGCACGTCGATCGGCAGTGATTCGCGCTGCAGCGCACAGAGAACCTGTCGACGCCACTTGTTTGCCAGAATTCGGTGTACCTGATCAAGTTTGCCTTCAGTGTCGATCACCATCGGGGGGCTGTCATCGTTGGCGATACTGACTTGCACCTGCGGTGTGTTGCTGGACATGCTGTTTCCCTATGGAAGGATACCCAGAGACAATGGTTGAAGCCTGTGTCTAATATAATTGGGTCGCGACTCGTTTGAATCTGTATTTTTCCAGATCTCCCGCCGCTGCCGCCGAATTAGCCAACATATGTTAAATAAACAATCTTTTTTTAGAGTATATCACACAGCTGGGCTCCTCTTCGCGTGTAACGAGGATTTATGCCGCTCTGTAACCTGAGGCCCGTATGAACGGCCCTCGTGACTGGATGCTACAGTACCTTCGAACCCGTCAAAAATATCTCGTGCGTGCTGAAAGGAAGGGACTGTCAGAGCAACGCTCCAGAGCCGGAATGGCGCTCTCGGATGGTCATCCCCCAGCCGCCGATGATTGACCGCCATGGCGAACCCGTGGATATTCTGTTGGTTGAGGATAATCCAGGGGATGTCCGGCTGACGAGGGAAGCGTTCAAACAGGGACAAATCAACAATACAGTGCACGTTACAACCGACGGCGTCGAAGCGATCGATTTCCTCTGCCAGCGCAACGAGCACGCCGACGCACCACGTCCAGACATCATCCTACTAGATATCAATCTCCCAAAAATGAACGGGGATGAAGTCCTTGAGACAATTCGTGGCGATTCGAAGCTCAAGAATCTCCCCGTCATTGTCCTCACAAGTTCCTCGGCCGAGGAAGATATCATCAAGTCATATGAGCTGCAGGCGAATGCATACCTGACAAAACCCGTCGATCCAGTAGAATTCATCGAGACCATCAGATCCTTTCAACAATTTTGGCTTTCGGTGGTCGTGCTCCCACCCTATGACGAACAATGATATTCGACAAAACCCCCCACATCCTGTTGATCGAAGACAATCCCGGCGACGTGCGGCTGATCGAGGAGATGATTCGCGATTCCGAGCGGATCCTCCAGTTCGGCTCTGACGACACCTCGGCTGGCAGCCGACTACAGCTCCATCGCGAGGGGAAACTATCGACTGGCCTCGAGTATCTCGACGCGAACGATGTCGACCTCGTGTTACTCGATCTGAATCTCCCCGATAGCAGCGGGATCGATACGCTGACCACGATATCCGATGCCACCGAACTACTTCCTATCGTCGTGCTCACCGGACTCGACGATCGGCAGCTCGGAATCGACTCGATCAAGCAGGGCGCACAGGATTATCTCGTGAAAGACGAAGTAACGGGCGACATGCTGCTTTGGACGATTCGCCACGCGCTCGAGCGCAATCGACTAGAACGAAACGAGGTTCGGCGCCGGGAGCAGCTGGAGGTTCTCAACGACCTCAACGAGATCGCTCAAGACATCATTCATATCGTTATCACGGCCTCGACACGCGAAGAGATCGAGCGGGAAATCTGCGATCGGCTTGCCGCGTCAGACGCCTATCGGTTTGCCTGGATTGGAGAAACCCAACGAGGAACCAATGAGGTCGAACCACACGCGGCGGCGGGCGCCGGTGAACGCTACCTCGAGTCGATCTCGATTACCATCGACGGTACCGAGACTGGGCGAGGACCGACCGGAACAGCACTGCAGACACACGAGGTACAGGTCGTCCAGGATATCCAGACGGATCCAAACTACGAACCGTGGCAAGAACTGGCCGAACAGCACGGATACCGGGCATCGATCGCGATTCCGATCACCCACGAGGGGGTTCTCTACGGCGTGTTAAACGTCTATTCGGGGTCAAAAAATGCATTTTCAGCGCCAGAACAGGAGGTGTTCACTCGACTTGGAGAGAGTATCGGCCACGCAATCTCCGCCATTGAGCGGAAAGCCGCACTTGTCAGCGACGTCGTTCTCGAACTCGAGTTCAAAATTACGGGAATCTTTGCGGAGCTGATCGCATTTACTGCCACAAATTTGGGGGAGATTCGAATCGAGAATGTGATGCAGTTCGGCGACGAAATATATGGATACGGGACAGCGTCCGGGTTCTCTGAACCAGCGTTTTCTGAGATAGTTGCAGGGGCAGACTCTGTCAAAGACTACTGCCAGCTGCCGACGAACTCAGAGGGAGACGAGTTCAAATTCGAACTCGCTCTCGCAGCCGCTCGTCCGCTGGTTACCGCGGCCACAGTCCACAGTGGCCGGATCCAATCGATGACCATGACCGGCGGCGAGCTTCGGATCGTTATGGAGTTTCCAAGAGGAAACGACACCCGCGAGATGGTTGGGCTGGTGCAAGACCACGTCTCGGAGGCGACGCTCGTCTCCAAGCGAACGAGACAGCGATCCAGCGTTCGCGGGGTCGCCGAGCCGGTACTGGAAAGCCTCACTCAGAAACAACACGAGGCGATCGAAAAGGCGTACACTGCGGGATATTTCAACTGGCCACGAACGAGCAACGCTAACGAGATGGCCGAGCGACTGGGAATCAGCTCAGCGACGTTCACGCAGCATCTCCGTATTGCCGAACGAAAGGTCTTCGAGCGGATATTTGAGGGAAAATCGCCAGACATGAATGAGAGCGACTTGGAGGTACCTCCCGAGGGATGAGTGGATGAAGCCTATTCTCACGCTCAGACCCCGCACGGATCGGGATGAGTCGATATGAGTAGTCCAGTCGTGTTCTTGCGGCACGTGCTCTCGGTCGTTGGCTCGAGACGTGTCATCGGAACGCTCGGCATTCTGTACCTTACGCTTGCGGTCGGGAGAGCGCTCGCTGAGTTCGCCCAGGGTGTGCCGCCGGTGAGCATCGCAATTATCGGGCTTCTAATCGCCACTCCTGGCGCCCTGCTCCTGTATGGCGCCCACTGGATATCACAGGCCGATATCGACCCCGAGTTCTATCCAGACATCGCCGGCTGGTGTCTCGCCGGATTGGGGGCGCTGGCAGGCGTACTGTTGCTCTATCATATTCAGCCCGGAGAGAGTGTGGCACGGCCACTGTCGTCCCTCCAGATCCTCACGGCACTGAGCAGTGTGGGGGGCCTCACCGTGGGCATCTACGACGCCCTCGAAAAAACCCGAACCCGTCAACTTGAACAACGCACAGAAGAACTCGAAGAAGTCCAACGAGCCCTTGAAGCGACGGTGGCTGAGTCCAAGAACGCAAACGATCGTCTCGAACACTACAAAACGTACACCGGTGACATGCTAGATGCCATCGATGATATCCTCTATGTGCTCGCCAGAGACGGAACAGTCAAACGCTGGAATACGAGCCTCTGTGAGGTGACTGGCTACGCCAAGACAGAGATCTCGTCGATGAGTATTGGAACATTATTCGATTCGGCAGATCAAGAGTCGATCGCGGAGGCAGTCGACGTTGGATTCGAAACCGGGAGCACACAAGTAGAAGCGAAACTCCGAACTAAAGACGGCGAGCGGATCCCCTACGAATTTGTCGCGTCGACGCTGGAAACGCCAGAAGACACGACGGTACTGGCAGGAATCGGTCGGGATATTTCTGAGAACACCGCCCACGAACAAGAACTCAAACAGCGGGCCCGACAACAGGAGGCGATATCCGATCTCGGTCAACTTGCGCTCAATACCGACGATCTCGAAGAACTCATGTATGAGGCCACCCGACGGGTCGCAGATATCATGGAAAACGAGTACTGTAAAGTGCTCGCCCTCGACGATGAGGGCGAAGAACTCCTGCTCAAGCATGGAGTCGGCTGGAAGGAGGGATCCGTGGGTACCGTAACCGTATCCGCCGTCGAAACGGACTCGCAGGCGGCATATACTCTCGAGAACGACCATCCGATCGTCGTCCAGGACCTCACGACGGAAACCCGATTTCACGGCCCGGAATTACTGACGAGCCACGGCGTCAAAAGCGGCATCAGTACGATCATCGGGTCCTTCGATGAACCGTGGGGGATCCTGAGCACCCACGACACGCAACCCCGGACGTTCACCGAAGCGGACGTTAATTTCGTTCAAAGTGTTGCCAACATCCTCGCGGAGGCGATCGAGCGCGACCGGTACCACCGAGATCTCGAACGGTCGATCGCAGAGTTAGAGGAGTCCAACGAGCGCTTAGAGCAGTTTGCGTATGCGGCCTCACACGACCTCCAAGAGCCACTTCGAATGGTTTCGTCGTATCTCCAACTCATCGAGCAGCGATATGCCGACGATCTCGACGAAGAGGGACTTGAATTTCTTGAATTCGCCGTCGACGGGGCCGACAGAATGCGGTCGATGATTGGCGGGCTCCTCGATTACTCCCGCGTGGAGACGAAAGGAAACCCGTTCGAACAGGTGGATTTGACGGCTGTCTTCGAGGAAGTGTACGCAGATCTGCAGCTCACGATCGAAGCCAGCGACGCGACGATTACAACAGAACAACTCCCGACAGTCAGGGGCGATCCCGATCAGTTACGACAGGTGTTTCAGAACATACTGGAGAACGCGATTAATTATAGCGGTGCGGAGCCACCGAATATACAGATTTCCACACGCCGTCGTGGCGATACCTGGATTGTCTCAGTTCACGACGAGGGGATCGGGATCGCGCCCGAGAATCAAGATCGCATCTTTGAGGTATTCCAGCGGGCGGCCGACAGTAGCTCGTCTAGTGGCACCGGAGTTGGTCTCGCGTTGTGTAAACGGATTATCGAACGCCACGAGGGAGAGATCTACATCGAGTCTGTCCCCGGCGAGGGGACGACCGTTTCAGTTACGCTCTCTGCGGCGGATGACGACGGTAAATGACCGCAAAGACGGGATAAAATGGCAGGTAGGAGCCCGTTCACAGGAAACCAGTACGCAAAATAGGGCCACGACAATCAGGGTGATTATGAGTTTCGTGTCGAGTTAGCGCTTGAAGCAGACAACAATGAAATACGGGGGGCAGTATTATGCCGGTTTCGAGCAAATGTGTTGACATGGCTGCTCGTAGTCCAGACCCAACCCAGCGAGGTCGTCATCGGATCGGTACCCGCGGATTGGACGTGTTCCGCGGATTGATTCGAGGCATCGGCGGCGGCCTCCTCGCCACAGCATTGATGACTCTGTACCGGTTCCCGCTCTTTCGCGCCGTTCCGCCGACTGCGGATTTCTGGGCAACGTACATTAGCGGTGGTGCTCCTGAAGCGTCCACCGGAGCAGGGCTTGTGTTACATTTCGTGTATGGTGGGGTTGCCGGTGGCCTGTTTGGATCCGGGTTCAGTCTACTTGGGTTTCGAACCGAGCGTACCCGCCGGTTCGCGGCGATCGGTCTCTCTTTTGGGTATAGCCTCGTGCTTTCTGTCTTTGGGACACGTGTTATTTTCAAACACCTCCTTGATCAAGAACTCGATCCCGACGAGGCGACCATCTTTCACGTTGGCCACGTCATCTACGGGCTAACGCTTGGGACGTGGTTGTGCTCGCGGGAACAAAGCGGCGACGTCTACAAGTAAACGCGGACAGGGGTCTCAAATCGGTTCGAGCTGATCTCAAAAAATACCGATTTGGGCGCTCACGCCGTCAGATTAACTGCTTGAGGAACTGCTAGTTTTGTCAGCGGTTTCTGTGTCATGCTCCGAGGAGTCGCTCGACTCGTCGGTTTTCTCGGCGTAGGTTGTGTCCGAGTCGCCGTTTGTAGTCGTTCGCTTCGAAACCTCTTCGCCAGCGGCCTCCGTTTTTTCGGCCGCGTCTGAACCCAGTTGCTCGACGTGATCGCCAGCTTTCTTCGACTCTGTTTCGACCTGATCGGCGATCGCCTCGCCGCTGCTTTGGACCGTTTCAGCGGCCTGTTCGGTCACTTCTTGGGTTCGCTCAGCGGTTTTTTCGGCTGCGTCCTGGACGAATTCGCTGGATGTCTGGGATTTTCTCCACCAGAGGAGGCCACCAACCGCGCCAGCCAGAAGCAACAACCCAGGGATTCGCCTCCAGCCGCTCGAGTTGCTTACGGGCCTGATTTCGACGACCTTGTCGTTCGATCCCTCGATTGCATCGACGATCGCCTCTGTAATCTGCTCGTCGTCGTCAGACGCCGATGAGCCAGACGAATCTCTAAATGATAATCGTTTCATTGTCACTCGTTTCGCCAAATGAGGTCCAGAGAGTAAAATGTTGTTTTTATTGAAATAACATCTAACATTCATGAGTGCAGTACACTCTCTGTGATCGAAATATTAGATGGAAAACGGATCTAAAATGTGCAGCGAGGCGCAGATCCTTCTATTCGAGAGGCATTCGATTGATTTCTCGGCATCGTGGCACTGATAACAAAGACACTAGATTTACCAGCCCTAAATTCTCACCGAAGAGCGTGAATGTACCGGTATGCGGTTCGCATGGCCGCATCGAGAGGCGTCGTCCGGATACACGGTTCGACGTTGCCATCCCGGATCGCGTCAACGACTGCATCGGGTGTCAACGCTGTCGCTTGGATGCGCGTTACCGCCCGTCCGACTTCGAATGGGTAGTGCGCGTCGCTCCCGGCGACGATCGGGAGATCCAGAGACGCCGCCAACTTCCGGACGCGATCAGCGTTGTCTGGATGTTTGCCATTTATTTCGACCGCGTCGAAGTCGGCGTCGCTCTCACGAACACGGCTCCGCCGAAACGGATGGGCAATGATCGCGGCACAGCCACGCTCATGCGCCAGTGAGACAATCTCTTCTGGAGTGTGCGTTTGAGGCGTTGTTCGGATCGGGGGGTTGGCTCCCACGACCAAGATGTGGCCTATCGTCGTTGAAACTTCGATCCCCGGGATGAACTGTGGCTGCGGTCCCGTTGTGTCGACATCTGGGTAATAATCGTGGTTCGTGAGTGCCACACCGTCAAGGTTCTGTCGGCGAGCACACAGCGACAGTAGTCGGGCCCCGATCGGATCGAAGGCGGTCGGTTTCCCTCGCGGTGGATGAAAAAAGCGCGTGTGCGTATGGAGATCTACGGTGTACATGTGAGCCTCGGGCCGTGACCGGAACAAACTCGAAGCGGATATGAGACTGGTAGAATCATACGTGATCAGGGTTAGGATCGTACGTGTCCCCAACCGCTACCGTGAGCGTCTGCGGACAAACGTCGAGAGAGAGTTCGTTGTATTTGATGATCTCGCCATCGAGACTGAATCTGATTGTGTCCGGTGTATGGACAGTTATGTTCAGTGAGGAGGTCTGGAACCGATCGATGTGCGCTGAATCTCGACCGAAAAGCCGCTCGACGATCCGATCGCTCATCAGATCAAGCGTATCTGCGTCTTTGATGACCGCAACGTCGAACAGTCCGTCTTCCATGTTGGCCTGGCTGTCTCCCGCGGTCGTGAACCGTCGCCCGTTGCCCACCAATACGCTGAGGGCTTTACCGCTCCAAGCTCTTGTTCCCGGTTTGGTTTTGCAGCTGTCGATCGTGATTGGCAGCGAATCGAAATCCGAAATAGATCGAAGAGCCGTAATTACGTATGCCAAGGTTCCCATCCGATTTTTCATGTCTGCAGACGTCTCACTGCTCGAATTAGCAGTCAAGCCGGCAACACAGGAATTCACAAAGAGTCGATCGTTGGCCCGACCGAGATCGATTCGGCGGTGATCACTCTTTTTTAAGACAGAAAACGCGGCATCCAGATCAGTAATGCCAAGCTGTTCGGCGAAGTTGTTGCCTGTCCCAACCGGTACGACCCCGAACGTCACGTCAGCGAAGGCCTCGGCTTGATAAATACCACGAACGACCTCGTTCACTGTTCCGTCCCCGCCGGCAGCAACGATCGTGTCGAATCCGGCTTCTGCGGCCTCTTGTGTCAACAAGATCGCATCGCCTGCGTTCTCTGTTCGTTTAATCGTATAGCCGAGTAACTCTGCGCGGTCTTGTACCGCATCCACGTGGTCTCCGGTCCCACTTTGCGGATTCTGGATTATTATTGTGTTCGACATACCGTTGGTGGACAGCGTGTTCGAGATTTGTACGTCTCCGAAACCGTCTGGACAGATTTAACCGAGATGATACAAACGAACACGCTAAGACAATTTGTTAGGCGCATCGTACGATCGGTAAGCACAGTGTATCCTGCTGCGCTCGCGATACTGCGTCGAATCCGGGCAGAAGTATAGCAGCGTTTGCAATTATTTTCCCTCTGCTATGCAATATTCGTCTGCTTAAACGCTCTTGGACCGAATAGTGTTCTATTTGCTGCAAAGCGTTGTAAACACTATTATAAGTCTCAAACGCTGTAGTGCCACCAACGAGAGACAACAACGAGCAGCCTCGGTCGAATTAAAATCACCCGAGATGGCTACCACGATTGTGCAGAGGATGGGGATTTCGATTCGCTTGAATCGCACCCATATAACAACAAATATTTGTCAATATTGACTAAACTATCTAAGATATAAATATATAAAAAATAATATATTGTAAGAAGACAGTTACGAATACTCGTATATATTTTATAGTATATCGATATATCGTGGATCACTACTCAGACGATCGAACTGGAACGAAGGTCACGATCGACGTTTGGCCGTGGCACCGTCGATCGGCTACCCAGTCAATAGGGTCGTTCAGCTGTAGTGCTTCCGGGTCGTATCATTCAGTCGAATGGACCGGATGGGCACTCTCAGCCACTATTTCAATGGAGGTTTGAAACGTTGCCTCTGAGAAATGTCTCTCTGAGTGTTTCGATGCCAGCGGCTGCAGAATACGTGCGTTACTGGCCGAATGAGACCGCAAAAGGAGTTACAGAACGAGTGAGATCACCGCGAGCACGATGAAGATGATCACAAACCACTTTGCGATCGTCATACTGATGCCGGCAACACCACTTGCGCCAACAACGCCCGCGATAATCGCGAGGACGAAGAATATGATCGCCAATTCGATGAACCCGCCGGAGAACTGTAATGGGATCAGTTGCAGTAGTTCTACGCTGCGTACCGAGCTGCTGGATACCGCCGATTCAATTAGTGCCATACGTATAGTAGTGGCTACAGACATATTGTTATATGTAGATTACAGTGAAATTTGAAAGGTACCCTAAAATAATATCTTACTGATAAAGTAAAACACGATTGTAATCAGAACCATTCCCATTAAGTATAAATAATATGGTATAAATTAAATATTACCGGTATACTTGACCGTACCCAGTCACCTATCTGTCGTTTGGTTCTAAAATAGCGGTCATCGGCAGATCACATGTCCGATTGAGTTCACGTCTTCGATGATCGACAACCAGATAATCAGCACTCGACATCCAGTTGCACACCCCACAAAACAGGAGAGCAGCCTGTTCTATAGTAGCGTTTGCAATGATGTTTCCACTTCGATTCAGCAACGACTGGTTCACACTCTCTCGGACTGAATTTCGAGGTGCCTGTTGCGAAGCGTTGCAAACGTTACGATAGTGAGCCGTGGCACAGTGTACAGAGTCTACTTGCACTTTGAGAGTACAGTCAAAAACGTCAACAAAACCTGAGCGGTCGACACACAGTACAGAGAGAGATCACTGCTCAGCAGAGGCAGTAGGCGGCTGCTGTTCGCCGTATTTGTCCTCAAACTCCTGGATAAGTTGCCCAATTTTGGCGTACCAGTCGTTGAGCATCCGTTGCATGTCTTCTCTGACTTCTCCGGCATCAGTCGGCCGATAGACGTGGTAGTACCCACCTTGCTCGTAGTTGATCTGTTCTTTTTCAATGAACCCCGCCTCGAGTAGCCGCTGGACCGCACGGTACACCGTCGATCGCTCTCTGTCGACATTCTCGGCAATTTCGTCAATTGTCAGCGGTTCAGCGCTCGTGATAAGTGACTCAAAACATCGCTTATCCAGGTCTTTGAGCCCGTGGAAACACTCAAGCAGGCTTTCACACTGCATATCGTTCCGTAGCATCTCTGCAAGTGACTTACTCATTGGTACCGATAATAACAGTGCCAGAAATAAATATTTTTGTAAGTTGTGTACAAGATACGCTCATTTGATCGATCAACACAGCGGACACTCAACGACGGGCAATTTTTGTTCGCAGCAGCCCAGATATCACTATGGAACTTGTTTCAGTCGCTGCGCTGTCTGAGAATGGTGTCATCGGTCGCGATGGAGAGTTGCCGTGGCCGAGCGTTCCGGCTGATAAGCGACAGTACCGAGCGCGAATCGCAAACGATCCCGTGATCTTCGGCCGAGTTACGTTCGAGTCGATGCTCGACGATCTCCCAGGAAGCGCACAGCTCGTCGTGAGTCGATCGATGGATGGCGATGAGGTATCGCTCGAACACACTCAGGTTGTTAGCTCCGTCGAAGAGGCGATCGAGACCGCGGGTACACTCAGCGATACCGCCTACGTCATCGGCGGCGGCACAATATATGAGCTGTTTCAACCGCACGTCGATCGGATGGTGTTGAGCCGCATTCCCGGAACCTACGAGGGAGACACGTACTACCCGTCGTGGGACGACACCGAGTGGACGCTGGTCTCAAAGACGCCAGACAACGGGTTTACGCTCGAAGAGTGGGTCCGAAACGGCTAATCGCGGTCATCGCCTGTGTCACCGGTCGTATCGCGTTCGCCGTGATCACCGATATCACCACGTTTGATCGCGTCCAGTTCGTCATCGATCGCGTCCGCCTCGCGGGTGGACTCCAACTCGTCGTCGATCGAATCCGACTCGTCGAAGACGCCAGCTGATCGAAGTTCCTCCATCGCACGTGCGCGGGCAGTCTCTTCCTCGGTTTGTTCCGCAACTCGGTCGAGTACGGTAGTGATTTCATTCGTGAAACCGGTGCGATCGATCGTTTCCTGCGCCGTTTGCGCGGTGAGACGAGCCTTGAGCACTTCGGCTTCGCTCTCGAAGGCGTCGATCCGCGATCGGAGCTCGTTTCGCTTCTCGATCAGTTCCGCCTGGATGTCTTCGAATTCGGCGATACGGTCGGTCAGTTCGTCGAGGCGGGCAACGCGTCGGTGTTTCGCTTCGAGGATCGATCGGGCGTCATCCTCGCGACCGTCCACGACTGCCTCACGGGCCCGACTGTTGTACGTGCTGATCTCGTCTTCTACCTCCTCGCGTGTCGCCTCCAGGCGCTTCTTTTGGGTCACGAAGTCGGTCAGGCGATTTTCGACGGTGGAACGCTCATCACGCAGCTGCTCGCGGACGAGATCGATTGCCTCAGCGGGATCTTCCTGAGATTCGAGGATCGCAGCCGCCTTCGAGCCGAGTACGTCGGATGCGCGCGAGAACAGTCCCATACCTCAACAAAGAACGGGAAGAATAAAAAATCGTCTGGGACGATGGACACACCGCTGAGAGGAACGCTGGGTCGTGCAGGGAGACTGAGCATTACCGATGTCGATCATGGACGGGTGCCTGGGTAGGCTGGCTGGACTCCACATCTGCCGCACGGCTCCGGTAGAGTTCGAGCATGTCTTCGAGAACGATCGCGTGTGGATGGTTTGGTTCGTACTGATGATCAATGAAGTCCTCGGCGTCAGAGAAGTTCCCCCGTAGCGCATACTTGCGCAACACGACGACGGACTCGAAAAAGGGGACGTCACCGTCAACACTTCCACCCGTTGGCGTGGCACTCGGAGCGATCTCTCGTTTGATCTCCTCGTAGTCGATCGAAACCGGCTCGTAGGAGTCGACAAGCTGTTCGAGAACGTAATCCGACGCAAACCGGTAGAACTCGGATTTGCTCTCGAAGTGGCCGTCAGCGACGAGCGATTCAACCTCCGAGACGACATCTTCAGAGAACCGAACAGTGCTTTTGACCATTACTAAACTGATTATTTTGATGACTATTTAGTCCTTTCCAGCAGATACCCGGATTGTATGACCGCTACTCTTGGCCAGCGACAATCTCTGCAAAGCCGACTGTCGGCGTTACAGTCTCGATGCGGACGGTGAGCAGATCGCCCGGCTCACCGTTCGGGACGACAAGCACATAGCCGCGATCGACTTTTGCGATCCCGTCACCCTGATCGCCGATCGATTCGATCTCGACACGGCGCACCTCTCCTGCCTCGACGGGTGGTTCGTCAACTGGCTCGTGCACGGATCGACTATCCCGCGATCGATCATCCCGCGATCGATCTTCGATTTCGGTGTGATCGCGGCCGTCTAACAACGCAACGCGGACGGTCGTCCCCGCGTCGATGGAGCCAAGCGAGACCTCTCGATCAGGTATCGTGAGGACGATTTCCTCGCCGTCGCGTTCGGCCGTTGCAGTATACAAACAGAGAAGATCGTCTGAAATGTTCATCGTGCTATCGGTACACATCCACAGGTATCAGTGTATCGTTGTGCGCGGACTCGATCGTGGACGATCACACATCGGATCACTATCAATTAAATAAAAACGACAAGCTAATACAGGGTAATATTGTATATTATACCAATAATATCTGGTATAGCAAACTGATCTACAGGGAATACCCCAGTTAGTTTCCAGAAATATAACAGACAGAAATTGTATATCCTGGGTAGCCTCTCGAATAACGTGGGCGTCTCACCAGTCGTGAAAGCGCGTCGCCTATTCGTTTGTCTTCTCAGACAGATTGAGTTCCGCGACGAGGCGTGCGGTGATAGTCTCTTCGACCATCTCAAGCAACTGTGCATCGTCAGACCGGTAGTCAGCAAAGATGCCAAGTGGAATTTCACCGCCCGCAACGTCGTGATGTCCACCGCCGCTTCCGACATCTTTGAACGCCTTGTGCAGTATCCTACCGGCGTTCACGCGTGCGTCTGGTGACCGAGCACTGATGTGGATCGCGTCGTCGACGAGGCCAAACACGATCACGGTTTGAACGCCCTCTAATCGCACCAAATAATCGACCGCTTGGGGGAGTGCATCTCGTTCGGTCGTCCGACCGACATGAGAAATGAGCACCGCTTGTTGGATTGTTCGATTATCGATCGCGGTCGAAATCGCATCGAGCGTTCCCCCAGACACGGACGGCGTCGAAAGTTGCCGGAGCATCTCCTGATCGGCATACTCGTGTAAGTGCCCTGCCGCCTCATACTCTCCGTCAGTCGCTCCCCGAAGGAAATCAAGCGTATCCGATCGGATCGCAAACAGGAGTGCTGTAGCAAGATTTGTCTCCAGTTCAATCTCGAGTGCGCGGACGTATTCGGTAAGAATCGTCGCTGCTGCGCCTAATTCCTCACGATGATCGACGAACCGAGCGTCGATGTCTTCGGCGGGATGGTGGTCGATCACGATATCGACAGCCGTGTCCACGGGAACCGTGTTGTTTTTACCCGGAATAGAGTGATCGACGAATGCAAGTAACGAGTCCGATTGCTGGTTCTGGATTGTCGTGGGTTCGAACGGTTGCAGATCGATATCGAGCAGATTCACGAACGCTCGGTTCTGTTGGTGAGAAATATTGCCGCTGTAGAGAATTTGCCGTTCGTCAATGCCAGCCGCAGCCGCAATTCGACCCAATGCGAGTGCGCTCGCAAGACAATCGGGGTCGGGATTGTTATGACAGACGATATTGAGCTCGCTCCCCTCCTTGAGAAGTTCATGGAGTTGCTGTGCTTGGCTCATATTGTCGTGTCTACGCGCTCCAGACAGTTTACCATACAGGGACGACAGTGGATTGCACATGCCGTGGTGCAAAATGCGAATTTCTAACTTACAGCCGTTGAATGGTGAGCTAACACGATGAGAATTCGAACCGATCGCAGACGGGGTGAATCGTGATCGAACCAACCGATCGAGCTGGACCGGCAGAATCGAACGAACAGTGCACAGGTGCGGGTCCACAGATTGTCGTCGTCTGCGGTCCCCCGGGCGTCGGGAAATCGACTGTTGCAAAGCGAATCGCCGATCGACTCAATGCGGACGTATTTCGAACTGACGTACTGAGAAAGCAATTATTCGAAGATCCCGAATACACCAATAATGAGACCGATCAGACATACAAGGCGCTTTTCGAGCGAATGAACGCAGTCGTTGAGGACGGACGGTCGGCCGTTGTCGACGGAACGTTCAGAACACGGACAATTCGGACCCGGGCTCGAAAGCGGGCCGAGCTCCAGGACGTCCCGTTTTCGCTGGTAAACGTAACGTGTGACGAGTCAGTGATCAAAGCACGGATAGATCAGCGAGAAGACGTAAGTGACGCTGATTTCACAATTCACAAACAAATCAAATCTGAGTTCGAACCGATCGAGATACCACACCTCGTGATCGACAACTCCGGGGGACTCGAGGCGTTATATCGACAGATCGACAAACAACTGTAGTTAGGATCGGAAAGCAAGTGTTCGGTCTGTGATGGTTTTGACGATAGTCTGGATAGCTGGATCCATCCCATGCCAGATCACGATTGTCGACGGAAGGATTAGTATCGACGCGAGGTACGCGTACAACACCCCGAGCGCAAGCAACAGTCCGAAGTCCTGAATCAGCGGGATCAACGCGAGATAGAGAGTTCCAAGCCCGGTGACCGTCGTGATCATGCTTCCGGTGAGCGCTCCCCCCGTTCCACGGGCAGTGACGAGCAGCGCCGCGTGGACGTCTCGCCCGGAATCGAACTCATCAACAAATCGATGCATGAAGTGGACTGTGTAGTCAACTCCGAGCCCGATAGATACCCCGAGAATCGGCGCGTTGATCGGTGTCAACGAGATACCCAGATACCGCATCGATCCCGCCAACACACCAACGGTGACGAGTATTGGGATCAGGTTGATAACGCCGTAAATGGCCCGGGATTCGAGCCACCAGTACGCGATCATGAGGAACGCGCCAGTGAGGAAAAATGCGACAAAGAGACTCCGGATCGACGATTCGGTTATTTGATCGATTACGACCTGATTGACGACGAGGTCACCTGTTGCGACCGCGTCCAGCTCCATCGAATTAGCGATCGACTGGGCAGCCGTGGTGATCTCGTCCTGTTCAGCGTCGACATTGACGGTGTACTGAATCCGTGTTGCCCTCCGGTCGGCGGTGAGATACGTCGCTGCCTCGTCAGACCGCGGCGAGTCCTGCAACTCCGCGTAGACCTGATCGACGTTGCGATCTGGGATGCCGTCTCCAGTCGCGTCTGAGCGCTCAACCAGTTGAGCGAACTCTGGGTCTTCGGCCGCATGATTGTTCATTACGCCGATGATGCTATCGGCGTTCGCGCGGCGATCGCTCGACTCCAGCGCCTCGGGAGTCGATTGAAGTGCTCTGTCAATGTCACGTAACGCCATATCCGACCGGACGTCTGGATCGTCAATATACACCGTAACGGAGCCGACAAAGCCCTCGCCAAAGTCGTTCTCTAGGCGATCGAGTACCTGCATAAATGTGTACTCGCTCGGGGCAAGTGGCCCGGGCAACGCGCCGTACTGTTCAATTCGCTCTTGATCGGGGAAGAACGCTTCCTGAGAGAATTCGGTGTCGACGCCGCTGCCGTACGCACCGCCGGCCGCGCCAAGAACGAGCGCTGAGATGAGAATTACCGCCGGCGCGATCGCCGCTGCCTTTGCGCCGATTGGAAGCACTGTCCCGAGGATCGATCCCTCGCTGCCGATTGGGCTCGACCCAAACTGTGGAATCCGCGATTCCGCACGAAGCCGGTCGGCAACAATCTTGCCGGCCGGTAAAAAGATCCCGAAGATCAGAAACGTAAACAGGATACCGAACGCGGAAACAATACCGAACTCGCGGGTCGACTGCAGAGAACTCGTGAGGTTCGCAGCGAAGCTGAAAACGGTCGTCAGCGTGACGATCAAAAACGCCGCGGTGAGTTGAGTCGTCGTCAACGACATGGCCTTGTCGATCGACGCTCCATGACTACGCTCTTCACGGTATCTGTTAATGGTGTGAATTCCGAAGTCAATCCCGACCGCCAACAACAGCGGAAACACCGTGACCATCGAATCTGAGAAGGGAATATTGGCATAACCCATGAAGCCGAACGTCCAGACAAGGGTCATAACCAGCGAAACGATGCCAAGTGCGAGGTCGATCGGATCTCGATAGGCAATGACGAGGAAAAAGAGGATCAAAAACACAGCTGTCGGAAAGACGATAATGGCGGTATCGGTCAGAAGATCGAGGATCTCGTCTTCGAGGATCGCATCGGCAAAGACGACAACGTTCTCACCAGATTCGAAGCCTTCGACCTCCTCGACAATCTCGACTGTCTCAAACTGGATCTCGCTAACGTCGCTCGTGCCTGCGCTCGCAGGAACGTCGTAGGAGACAAAGACCTGCATCACCGACGCATCAGGACCAGCAGGACTGAAGTCCTCGCTGACCGGACCGAGCGAATCCGTCTCATCAGCGCGGCGGATTGCCGACTCGATCTCGCGCACCGAGGCACGCTCAATCGCTCGCCGCTGAGCCTCTGCCGTCGTCGCCGTTGGATCGATCTGGCGGGCGATGTTCGAGGCCGGACTTCCCGTCTGTTCGACGCGGAGGCGTGGTTCCGTTTCAAGCCGGTCTTGGGCGTCAAGGACCCGAAGCAATACCGGCTTCGAAAGCACATTGCGATCGTCACTAATAAACAACGTCGCGGTTGACCCGCCACTATCGCGGCTGTTCGACTCGAACTCTTCTTGCATGTCTTCTAACGCTTGGGACTCCTCGACGTCTTCAGTGAACTGATCGGAGCCGGCTTGCTGTTCGATGCCGCTGATGCCACCCGCAAAAAGCACCGTTAAGAGAAGAAACGCCGCGAGAATCCGCCATGGCGCGGTCGAAATCGCTCGGTTGACCCAGCGGGTAATTGGATCGTCTGCATCCGGTTGCGGATCGACGGCTGACCCTGAAGTGTCGCCATCAGTACCATTACGACGGTCTGTTGGGGCCATCTACGAGGTCCGTTGACGGTATCGATATCCAACAAGTGCGAGCCCACCGAGGAGTCCGATCGCGAGCAAGACGATCGCCCCCGTGATAAGTGGCGATCGCTCGCCGTCATCGGTCGGCTCAGTTACGCTCACAGGCTGTTGGTATGTATCCGAGAGGACCGATTCGCCCCGTTCGGTCTCGTACTGGAAGTCCATCTCGACGGGATAGGTCTTCGCCATCGTGTCGCTTTCAGCCGAAATCGAAAAGGCAATTTCCTCGGACTCACCGGGTTCGAGGCTGTTGATGAACGCTTCATCGCTATCGGCCGAAAGTGGGCTGTCAGCGAACACCTTCGCGTTGATATTTTCGAGCGTCTCCGGTCGCTCGTTGGTGATCTCCAAGACGAGTTCAGTGCTCCCGCCGGCCGAAACACGAGTCTCAGTCCCGCTAACGGAGAACTCTCGGCGTTGTGGATCGATTTCAACGCGGTGTGCGAGCGGTCCAACCTGTGTGGGTTCGGCCCGATCGTTGTTATATTCGACAGTGAATCGGACCTGTCGTGGCCCAGCATCGACCGAACCACCAATGTCTGTTTGGTACTCGAAGGGAACCGCCTCACCGGGCGCGACGGGTGCGAGCGCAAAGCGCCGCTCTTCGATCGAAATCGAGTCACTCCTCGGCTCGATGACGAGCACGCCGTCAGTGACAGTACGCTCGCCGTCGTTTCTGAGCTCGCCGGCAATTGTACCGCTGTAACCGACAGCGAGCGTGTCGCTGAGGTTTTCGATCTTGAACGATGCGGCGTCTGCGATTGAAACCCGAGAGGCGATCGGATCACTACTGATCGTCGCGGCACCCCCGTTCGCGTATTCAACCGCAAACCGAGCCTGCTGTGCCCCGCCGTCCGCGTTCGGAGAGACTGTTGTTTCAAACGAATAGTCCGTGCTTTCACCCGGTTCAAGCGGCGGTAGTGCAAATCGCGGATCGGTGACTTGGAGGGATTCACCGGTTGATTCAACCACCAATACGCCGTCAGTAATAGTCGAGGTACCGTCGTTACGAACGGTCCCAGAGAGGTCACCACGCTCACCGACCGCGAGCGTCGAGTCGTGGGCCATTACTGAGAACGATGCGGGTGGCTGTGTCATGAACGTGCCTTCAGCCGTGGGTGCATCGCGATCGATTCCATTGTCGTCAGTATACTGAACCGACGCTGTGATCGGAATGGCTTCGCCCTCGAGTTGCTCTGACAGCGTGGTCGAGACGTTGATTCGAGTGGAGTCACCCGCATCAAGATCACTGATCGATGCGTCAACGGCTCCGTCACCGAACGTCAACCCGCTGTTGCCGCGAAGGCTTGCCTGGACGTCGGTGGCATCAGTTGCACCGATATTTGTGAGTTCGACAGTACTAGTTCCACTCATTCCCGGTTGAAGATCAGTTGTTACGTTAGTGATTTCGAAGCGGGGGTCCTCTGTAACGGTGAGTGTCACCGTAACGCGCTGCAGCCGAGTGCGATCATTTACTCGGTTGTCATTTGGCGAGATTGATTGGGTATGAGAGTACCGGACGTTGAGAGAGACCTCGTACGATCCAGGCTCGAGGTCCTCTGGCGTACCGACTCGCAGATCAGCAGTCGTACTCGTGCCGTCAGCGATCGATCCGAGCGGAATCGTTCCCCCACGTATTTCGAACGGGCCCGAATCACGAACTTCAACAGATACCCCGCGAGCAGTGGTGACAGCCTCTGTTTGGGTTCCAACATCAACTTGCCCGTCGTTCTGTAATTGGATTCCGACCGTTGTTTCGCTCCCGGGGACGACTTCATCATCGGGTGCGTATGCAGTGAGTTCGGGTTCTCCACGAGTGTAGCCGTCTTGTTGAGCACTGATAGGGATGGACATCGCCGCAAGTACAACAACGAAAAATAAGCAGGCAGCCAACCAGTGGTGGTCTGTCCCTCTCATTAAGACGCACCTACGGGGGACTGTGTGATCACGCTAAATACTGCCTTTGGACAAACCCACCCTCCCTCAGCACAGGATACACCGGAACGGCAAGAATCGAGGGGTGGTTTGGTCCAAGGCGTCGAAGTACCCAATTTCATATGAACGATTCAACAACTGCCAGATACATAGCCTTGTTGATTGAACATTCAATCAGCATAGTTTTACCACAGTACGTCCACCCTCAGGCAATGACGCAACCGTTTGGCGATCCGAACGACACCCGCGAGGAGATACTCGCAGCCACATATCGCGCGCTCCAGACGCATGGATACGCCGAGCTCACGATTGATCGGATCGACGAAGAGTTCGAAAAGAGCATCTCGCTAATATACCATCATTTTGATAATAAAGATGATGTATTAATTTCTTGTCTTGAATTTATGCTCGATCAGTACGAACACGGCCACGGCGAGATATCCATCGATGAGTCAGATGCAATAGAGGAAATAATCGAATCCGTCCTCAACCCAGCGTGTAGCAGCGAGGAACAATTGTTAGTATCCTCGCTTGTCGAACTTCGCGCGCAGGCAGCACACGATCCAGAGTATCGGGCGCACTTCGAACGGAGCGATCAGGTATTTCGCGACCGGTTTGTAGCGATCATCCGGGCAGGAATTGGCACCGGAGCGTACAACCCGTCGTGTGATCCTAACGCTGTAGCGGACACGATTCACACGGCGCTTATTGGCGCGATGGTCCGCCGAGCAACCACCGATAGTACCGAGTGGATCAACGCAGTAGAAACAGAATTACAGGCGTATCTCCGAGCACAAATATATACCTAATCCATCACAACTATCCGTAGCCATGCACCGATACCCAGAGCGACCGCGTGCACGCAACGCACCCAACGGGCTGTTCGATCGCGGCCACCTCTGGTTGTTCGAAGCGATCGACGGTGCACCGCTGCGATTTCAGCTCACCGACACCGGTGCAATCCGCGTTGGGGATGCGACAACAACGTTTGACCTCCGAGCAGTACCAATTCCGTATCGCTACGCAGTTCAGGAGATTCGCGACCAGATTGACCGCGATGCACTGTTCGAGGCGGTCCCAGCCCTCGAAACGGTCACTTTCTTTGGTGTTGCTCCACAGCGCCGATCGATTCCGTACGAGTTCGATCGGATTCCCGGCTTCTTTGGGAGCGACATCCGGGTTACCGACCGAGGGTTGTTACCACCAGATGTTACGACCAAGATCTACGAGGAGCTCGGGCTCACGACGCTCGCACCGATCGAAAAAGAGGTCAGAGCGGTAGATTTCGACCCCAATCGTCACTCGGTTCCTCCCTCAACGTGGTACGACGGTCCTGCCTTCGGGACGATCGTCCGAAACAAGACTGGTGAGAGTGCTTTTATTGCCGACGACGATGCACCGGTTCCTGAAGCCGAGTTCGCACCCGCCACGACGGAGGCGTTTGTCTCGACGATCGACGTAGAGACGCGGTGTGAGCGAGCGACAACCGCCCTTAACCAAGCTGGAACGGCGGTGACCGTTGACTCGCTGTTCGATCGCGTGATCGCCGCGATCGGCAGGGAGTATCCTGCGCAGTTCGATGACGGCGCGATCGACCAACACGCGTTCTCGTCCGCGCTACGGAGTGAGATTCACCGCTGGCACACGTCTCAGTAACTAGCTCGATTACCACCCAAAATATCAACTATTTTTGTATACTATATTATTGATTTATTTAGGGTGCCCACGGATATCGAGTCGTGAATTCGTTCGAGTTCCAAGACCGCGTCGTCGCTCTCGTCGACACGGAGGTCGTGTTCGGTTCGTGCCGTGTCGGGATCGAAGACAACGATCGCCGGGCCATGACAGCCGTCGACAGATGCACAAATCGAGAACGTCATGGCTCTGGCTTATCGTAGAGCGACGTACTCATCTCCGCTTCTGAGAGGTGACACGCAATCTGGTGTCTCTCGTCGCCGCCGATCGGCGCTGGGAGCGATACGTTGGTTTCACAAACGTCACCGATTTTCTTCGGACAGTGGGTGTGGAACGGACAGCCGCTCGGTGGATCAAGCAGGATCGGAACCGTTCCTTCTAGCAGGATTCGATCGCCCGCTGGCACTGGTATGACTGACGCGTCGAACGCCCCGCGGCTCCTCAAAACGGTCTCACGCGCCTGCGATGTAATTGCTGTGCTAGACGAACTCGACGGTGCGGGAGTGACTGAGGTAGCGACTCGGTTGGATATCTCAAAAAGCGCTGCACATTCGTATCTCAAGACCCTCGAAAATCGCAAGTATCTGGTGTAAAACAGCGACACATATCGACTGGGTCTCGAATTTCTCTACCTCCGAAATACCGTTCGGTACCGAAATCCACTGTTCGTTCACGGCAAAGACGTCGTCGAGCAATTAGCCGAGGAAACCGACGAATTTGCCCACCTCATGTGCGAACAGCACGGGCTTGAGCGGAACGTCTACAAGGTCGCCGGAGGAATGCGGTCGGCGGAGACGACCACGCCGCGAAAGACCGCCGCGCGGACTACCTACACTTCACCGCCACCGGCAAGGCAGTGCTTGCACACCTGCCGGACGTGCGAGTCGATTCGATCGTCGATCGGTACAGACTGGCAACAAAAACACCAAACACGATAACCGATCCCATGGCGCTCCGTGAGGAACTGGCGGCGGTTCGCGAGCGAGGATACGCGATCAACGAAGATGAAGATGTTGTCGGTATTCGGGCGGTCGGTACACCGATCATGGCCCCAGATGGAACCGTTCTCGGAGCGTTGAGCCTCTCTGGACCGACGAGCCGATTCACCGACGAGTTCTGTTCGGAAACACTTCCAGAACTCGTGATCGAACGGGCAGACGTGATCAAAGCCAGTATCAATATGTCAAAGGCGAGTAAATCACTCAAGTGATGCTGGTCTCATTTCGTAAATGACTTCGCGTTAACTGGTGTCTGCGATCGGATTTACACCGATACATTTGTAATGAGGGGTGTCCTACGTCAATTCATGCCAACAAACGGTTCGGTCGCAAACAGCAAGGTTGCGCGAGTCATCGATCGGTACGAACTGGATGGACTCGGCGATCAACTCGAGGATGAATGGCTTGGGAAGAACGGAGCGCGAACGAGCTTACGTGATCTCGCTGACAGATTCAATCGGGCAGTGCTGGAGGCGGCGATCGAGCGAGCAGGTGGGTCAGTGATCGATCGCGATATCCGAAGCACCTACGAGATTCTCACTGGAGATGGCTCCGAGGCTGATCGAATGCGAAAGCGCCGCGAGCTCGAACAGCTCGATGTGGATGTCGACGCCGTGACAAAGGATTTTACAACCCACCAGGCGATTCACACCTACCTGACAAAGTACCGCGACGCAACACTTCCCGATCGGAGTGAGGGCCTCGTTGAGCGAAAGCGCGAGACAATTGAGCGTCTGCAAGGTCGCGTGTCGGCGGTTTCAGAGTCGACAATTGACACCCTCATCAATGCCGACAAACTCACCGATCGAGAGTACGAAACGGTGGTCGACGTGCGAGTGATCTGTTCTGCATGTGGCTCCGATTACGCGATTGGAGCGTTCCTCTCACAGGGAGGGTGTGACTGCTCGGGGTAGCAGTATCGATCGATGCCGAGGGCTGATTATACAGTTACATAAAGGTTTTATATACACAGGCTGATGTCTGAATATAGATGCCATCACAACAACTTGTTGAACAGGATGTCGAGGTGTCGGTAGAAAATATCGGCGGCATCTCGGAGGCAACCGTCTCGCTATCGCCGGGGGTAACTGTTCTCCCCGGTCGGAACGCGACGAACCGGACGTCATTTTTACAATCGATTATGGCTGGGCTTGGCAGCGAGAAACCGTCACTGAAAGCCGACGCAGATGAGGGTCACGTTGAGCTCACAATTGGTGAGGAAACATACACGCGGACACTCAAACGACGCGGTGGTACTGTCGTCTTCGACGGGAATCCATACCTTGATGATCCCGAACTTGCCGACCTATTCGCATTCTTACTTGAAAACAATGAGGCGCGGTTGGCCGTCGCTCGATCCGACGACCTCAGAGATATTATTATGCGGCCGATCGACACCGACGAGATCGACGCCGAAATCGAAGCAAAAAAGCGCGAGCGATCGGCCGTCGACGACGAAATTAACAGACTTGAGCGGCTCGAATCTGAGCTTCCGAAACTAGAGTCGAAGCGGGCTGAGATCAAAAACGAGCTGGGGGACGCCCGCGAAGAGCGCGACGAACTCGAAGCCGAAATCGAGGCCCTAGAGACAGGCGTCAACGAGAGTAAAGATAAAAAAGCCGAACTCGAAGAGGCATTCGGGAAGGTTCGAGAGACACGCTCCACCCTGGACGATCTACAGTTTGATCTGCGGACCGAACGAACATCGTTGTCGGAGCTCGAAAGCGAACACGACGAGCTCGAAGCGACACTCAAAGAGGCCGACGATCTTGGAGAAAGCCCAGAACGGCTCGGCGGACGGATCGAAGAGCTCCGGAACCGAAAACAGTCGATCAACGAGCGGCTCAACCAGCTGGGCAGCATCATCAGCTTCAACGAGGAGATGCTCGACGGTGAAGGAATTGCGCTCGAAACCGACAGCCAAGCCGACGATCCGACCGCCGAATTGATGGCCGGCGATCGCACCACCTGCTGGACGTGTGGATCGACAGTTGAGACCGACAGCATCGAAGACACGCTCGCACAGCTGCGCGACCTTCGCCGAGAGACACTCACAGAGCGAAACGAAGTCGATAGCGAGATCAGCGAACTTGTCGACCGGCGATCGACACTTCGCAACCGTCGTAACGAGATCGATCGAGCCCAACGGCGGCTTGAGACGGTTGCGTCAAAGATCGAACAGGGCAAAGCACGCATCGAAGACCTCGAAACGCAGATCGAAGAGACCGAAGCTGAACTCGAAGAACTCGAAGCGGCCGCAGAGGCCGTCGAAACTGACGATCACGACAAGGCGCTGTCGCTACACAAAGAGCGAAACCGCGTGGACGTCCGGATCGATCGACTCGAATCTGACCTCACCGCCGTCGAGTCAGATATCGACGACCACGAAGATCGGATTTCGCAGAAAGAAACGCTCGTCGAAAAGCGCGACACGCTGGCTGATCGAATCGCCGAGCTTCGAACCCGGGTCGATCGGATCGAAGAGAACGCGGTCGAGGCGTTCAACGACCACATGGAGACCATGTTGGACATCCTTGACTACGAGAATCTCGATCGGATCTGGATCGAACGCCGCGAAACCACGGTCCGCGAGGGCCGAAAAAACGTCATCCAAACCAGATTTGATCTCCACATCGTTCGCTCGACGCCGGAGGGGCGGGCCTACGAGGACACGATCGACCATCTTTCAGAAAGCGAACGAGAAGTAACCGGACTCGTGTTTGCGCTTGCGGGATATCTCGTCCACGAGGTTCACGAGACGGTCCCGTTCATGATTTTGGATTCGCTTGAGGCGATCGACGCCGAACGGATCGCACGGATCGTGGGGTACTTCGGTGAATACGCTGACTACCTCGTCGTTGCGCTGCTGCCAGAGGATGCGGAGCCGCTCGCGGGCGAGCATCCCCGAGTCGAGGCGATCGAGTAATCTTCGTTTCCGAGTCGAGGCGATCGAGTAATCTTCGTTTGTTTCTTATTCAGAAACACAATGTCGAAACGGACATGTAATGAATTAAGTCTCCGCCGTGAGGACGGAGTGTATGTCGAACCCGACGAAAACGGCGGCACAGACCGTCGACGGGACAAAGGAACAGATTATCGAAAGTGGTGTCGTCGCGGTCCTGCGGGGGATCGATCGCGAGACGATCGTCCCGGTAGCGCGGGCGATCCATGAAGCAGGCGTTGACGCACTCGAAGTGACCGCTGACGGCCCAGGAGTGACGGAAAAGATTGCTGCGGTCGATCAGGCGTTGGACGACGCGGTTGTCGGTGCAGGAACTGTGTTGGACGCACAGACGGCGACTGCGGTGATCGATGCGGGCGCGACGTTCGTGCTCGCACCAGACATGAACCCTAACGTGATTGAGGTCTGCAACCGGTATGGCGTCGTCTCTGCGCCGGGCGTCATGACGCCGACCGAGGCCACGCGCGCGCTCGCGGCCGGGGCGGACATCCTGAAGCTGTTTCCAGCCTCCGTCGTCGGCCCTGAACACGTCGGCGCGCTTCGCGGCCCGCTTGGGGACATCGACATCATGCCAACTGGCGGCGTGTCGCCGGAGAACGTCGGGGCGTTCTTCGATGCGGGGGCGATCGCCGTGGGCGTCGGGAGTGAGATCGTCGACTACGAGGCGATTGCTGACGATGACATGACGAGAGTTCGCGACACTGCGGAGCAGTTCGTTGCGGCGGTCGAAACGGCAAAAGACAGCCCGAGAGTGGAATAAAACGCTTTTTCAGGCCGAAATAGCGACGTCTGTAGCCTCGTCGGTCTTCGTTTTCAATGCCTCTCCGGTATCGGGATCGAACAGGTAGACTGCTTCCTCGGGGAACGAAAATGGCACAGCGTCCCCGGCCGCAGGCCGATGGCTCGGGAGCACGCGTGCAGTGATTTCTACGTCACCAAGTTCCATGTAACAGAAGTTCTCGTTGCCCATTGGTTCGACGACGTTCACTATCGCGGTGTTTTCGCCGTCGTCGACCAAGGTGATATCCTCTGGTCGAACACCAACGCGAACCCGTTCATACCCCTCTATGGATCCGGAATCGTCGAGTGTATACGTGAACCCGCCGGGACCAGAAAGCGTTCCGGACTGTACTGTCGCGTCGAGAAGGTTGATACTTGGCGAGCCGATGAAGTCCGCAACAAACTCGTTGACCGGGTGTCGGTAGAGGTCCTCCGGCGGCCCGACCTGCTGGAGCACACCACCGTTCATGACGGCGATCCGATCGCCCATGGCCATCGCCTCGGTCTGATCGTGGGTGACGTAGATTGTCGTGACCCCGAGGTTGGCCTGGAGTTCTTGGAGTTCGGTTCGCATCTCTGCGCGGAGCTTCGCGTCGAGATTCGACAGCGGCTCGTCCATCAAGAACGCAGATGGCTCACGGACGATCGCCCGCCCGAGCGCGACACGCTGCTGTTGGCCGCCCGAGAGCTCTTTCGGCTTGTCATCGAGCAGTTCGGTGATTCCGAGCATGCCGGCAACGGCGTCGACCTTTTGATCGATCTCCGCCGAAGGCAGGCTCGTCGAGAGCTTCAACCCGAAGCCGATATTCTGGCGAACAGTCATGTGTGGGTACAGCGCGTAGTTTTGAAACACCATCGCGATGTCACGCTCGCTGGCGCTGTAGTCAGTGACCGTCTGTTCGCCGAACTGGATCGAGCCCTCGGTGACGTCTTCGAGTCCGGCGATGCAGCGAAGCGTCGTTGACTTCCCGCAGCCAGAGGGCCCGACGAGGACGAGAAACTCGCCGTCCTCGATTGACAGCGACAGATCCTCGACAGCGACGACCGATTCAGCACCGGAGTCGTATACTTTCGTGAGGTCGGTTAGTGTTATACCTGACATAGGTTCGGTGAGTTTTGTTGTGTCGATATTGGTGTGTGGATACGCATAATTGTGTTACTCTTTGAGTGATCCAGCCAAGATACCGCTGACAAACTGTTTTTGTAGGAACAAAAACAGGATGGCGAGCGGAATAATGGCAAGGCTGGTTGCAACCATAATCTGGTCGTAGTACACCCGTTGAGTCCCTTCGAGACCCGCAAGTGCGACCGGAATTGTGTAGTTCGCGGCATCCTCGAGGATGACAAGTGGGTACAAGAACAGGTCCCACTGGAATAAAAAGAGGATAATCGCGAGCGCGGCGACTGATGATCGCATCGCAGGCAGTGCAATGCGGTAGAACAGTTGGAACTCCGTTGCACCGTCCATCCGTGCGGATTCGAGCAACGCGTCGGGAATCGACTGCATGTTCTGGCGCATCAGGAAGATCCCAATTGGATTCGCAAGCCACGGGAGAATAATCGCCCGAAAGGTATCAGTCCAGCCGATCTGTGACATCATCAAAAACAGCGGGATGACGAGCAGCTGGATCGGTAAGACGAGCGTTGCCAAGATCACGTAGAAGATCGGCTCTTTGAACCGGAACTCGTACTTCGCGAACGCGAAGCCGGCCATCGAACATAACAAAATGGAGATAACGGTGTAGACGACCGCAATAAATACGCTGTTGCCGATCGAGCGAACGAAGTTCGCTCGCTCCTGCAGCGCAGTGAAATTCTCGAAGAAAGAAGTTCCCGGATACAGCCGCGGTGGGAACTCAATAAACAGTTCCTGTGGGAGCGACGCCGCAACAACCATCCAGTACAGCGGCACCAACATAACGACGGTCGCTGTAAGGACAAACGTGTACGTAAGGAATCGCCAAACTGCGTCCTTTCGGCGCTGTTCGCGCATCAGTTGTCACCTCCGATCCTGATCTGGATTACCGAGATCACGCTCACAATTGCAACAAAGATCACGGTAAGGGCGCTCGCGTATCCGAGGTTCCAACTCTGGAACGCCTCGCGATAGATGTACTGGACGATGGTGATTGTTGCGTTCGTCGGCCCGCCACCGGTGATGACGTACGGTTCGGCGAAGAGTTTGAACGTCCCAATTGTCGAGAGGACGACCACGAACAGCAACACCGGTTTGAGCTGCGGTAGCGTCACGTAACGGAACTTCTCAATCCGACTTGCGCCGTCAATCTCTGCGGCCTCGTAGAGTTGCTGTGGGATGTTTTGCAATCCAGCGAGCAAGATGATCATGTTGTAGCCGGTCCAGCGCCACGTCACCGCGGCGATGATTGTCTTGCGGGCCCAGAACTCGCTGCGGAGCCACGCGATCGGTTCAGCCCCGATCGTCGCTAGGGCGTAGTTCACTAGCCCGAACTGCTCGTTGAACAACAGTAAGAACACTGTCGAGTACGCAACGATGTTCGCCGAGACCGGGATCGCGATCGCCGTTCGGAAAAAGCCCTTGAAGCGAAGGAACGACGCGTTGAGCGCAATCGCAAGCGCAAGCGCGAGTCCGATCATGATCGGGACCTGTATCGCGAGAATGTACGTCGTGTTGAACATCGACTGCCAGAACAGGCCGTCACCAAGGATACGCACGTAGTTACCGAAGCCGACAAACTGCAGTTCGGCGATCTGTGGAACCTCCACAAAGATCGGCCCGAGATCGACCCAGAACCACCGATCGCCGCTAACGCCTTCATATCGGAAAAATGAGAGGTAAAGTGTGTACGCGATCGGGAACGCTAAAAACAGCGTGAACAAAATAAAAAAGGGCGCAATAAAGAGGTACGCGACTGGACCTACCTCCGGAACGACCCGTGAGTACGTTTGGCGGGCGAACCGGAATCGATCCCACGCACGCGATCGGAGGCTGCCCGCGTCGCTATCTGCGCCGGGGCGATCGTCGTTTGGAAGCCATGTAGACATAACTGTCGGACCCCGAGATCAGGCGAGTTCGCGGTCCGTTCGATCAGCGACAGTTTCGGCGGCGGCCATCACGGCTTCTTCCGGATCGATGTCGTCACGAAGCATCCGCTCAAATTCGGTGTTGATCGCGTCGGAAACCTCCGGCGTGTCGACCGAGAAGCGGTAGTCAGGGATTTCCTGCGCCACGTCCGCAAAGAGGCGTCGTGCGGCCTGCCCACCGAAGAAGTCGAGTTCCTCGTCGAATGCCTCGTTGTCGTACGTCGTTTCGAGCGCGGGAAACAGCCCGAACTCGTCAAACATGAGCATCTGCATCTCCTCAGTTGCCAGCGACCACTGGATGTAGTCCCATCCGCGGTTTCGTTCGGGTTCTTCGATCTGTGCCGGAATCATAAGGCTGGAACCACCCCAGTTCGACGCGCGTGGGCCACCCGACTCGAAGGCCGGGATCTTGTAGACGCCCCAGTCGCCGGCGGTGTCAGGTAGTTCCGCTCGTAGCGTTCCCTCCATCCACGCCGCAGAGGGCAGTGACGCGATTTCGCCGCTCTCGTAGGCACCGAACCACGCCGAAGACCATCCCTCAAGCATCGACGCGATGTCGGCATCATACAACTCTTTCATCGTGCGAGCGATCGTAACCGAATCTTCGTCGTGGATGTTTACCGCACCGTCGTCAGTAAAGGGGTTGTTTCCGAGCTGTCGGAACTGGTACCGCCAGACGCCCGCAAGGTCTCCCGGCGGGAGGTTGAGCATATAAACGTCATCGGGGAGCTTCTGTCCCTCTTCGAGGACATCGTCCCACGTTTCGATCGAATCGACGTCCAATCCGTGCTCGTCGTAGACATCCCGGCGGTAGTACACAGCGGTCGGCCCGATGTCCCACGGAAGTGCGTATATTGCGTCCTCCGTACTGAGTGCCTCCCAGACCCCAGGGACGAAATCGTCGTACACGTCCGCGTCCTCGATGTGTCCGGAAAGGTCGGCGAGTGACTCAGTGTCAATGTAGGAGTGTCCATCGACCATCTCGAGCATCGCCACGTCAGGTGCACCCGATCCACTGGCGAGACGCGTCTGGAGATCGTCTTTCATTGCTGAACGACCGAACTCCTCGACAGTGACGCTGGCGTCGTGTTCTTCTTCGTACGCTTCGGCGGTTAGCTGGAGCGATCGAGCGGCGACATCCCAGCCCCACCCCTCGATCGAGCCAGCCATCTCTGTGCCACCGTTGCCGTCACCATTGCCGCCGTTGCCGTTCCCGTCGCCGTTGCCGCCATTCCCGTTGCCATCGCCGTTTCCGTTGCCGCCGTTTCCATCGGGATCGTCCGTTCCGATACATCCTGCGGCAGCAAACGTGCCGGCTGTGATTAGTCCGCCCAGTACCCTGCGTCGACCGTACATTGAGTTAGTGTTGTGTGGCATACGCTGAAACGCTGTGGAGATAATTGTAACAAACGTATTTAATAGTTTTGGACAGATTCTGCTAGCTCAAACTATAGTAGCGTTTGCAACGCTTTGCAACAAGTCGTACGGTATACGGTCCAAGAGCGTTTGAGCCGACGGTTCTTAAACAGCAGTGGGAAAATAATTGCAAACGCTACTATAGCGTCACCGCTGAACAGCTGGACAAGAGCCGTTAGACCATGTGGTTTTAAGATGACGAGCACCCCAACGTCAATAGATGCCACGTATCGCCTTTATTGGAGCCGGAAGCATGGTGTTCGCCAAGAAACTCGTTGGTGACATCCTCTCGTTTCCGGCGCTGTCCAGCAGTGAGATCGTGCTGATGGACATCGACGAACACCGGCTTGAACAGACGACGCAGATCGCGACTGCGATGGTCGAAAACACCGAGGTCGAGGCAACGATCGAATCGACAACCGATCGCCGCGAGGCACTCGACGGCGCCGATTACGTGCTCAACATGATCAACGTCGGCGGCACCGAGCCGTTTGAAAACGAGATCGAGATCCCACGGGAATACGGCGTTGAGCAGGCGATCGGCGACACGCTTGGGCCAGGCGGAATCTTCCGGGCACTCCGGACGCTGCCGACGATGCTCGACATTGTCGCAGACATGGAGGAACTGTGTCCGAACGCATTGTTTATGAACTACACGAACCCGATGGCGATTCTCTGCTGGGCGCTGTTTGAGGAGACTGATATCGAGACGATCGGGTTGTGTCATAGCGTTCCACATACCGCAGAGGCAATTGCCGAGTATGTCGGAGTGCCCAAAGACGAACTCGACTACTGGGTCGCCGGTATCAACCACATGGCGTGGTTCCTCCAGTGTGAACACGATGGCGAGGACCTGTACCCGCGGCTTCGGGAGGCAATGACCGACGAGTCGATCTACGAGCGCGACACCGTTCGGTTCGACCTGTTCAAACACTTCGGCGCGTTCGTGACAGAGTCGAGCCACCACAACAGCGAGTACCACCCGTACTTCCGGACTGATCCCGAAGAAATTGAGCGGCTGACCGGCACCGACTACGCCGAGCGGATGCCAACAGCAACGTACCTCGAAGGGTGGAAAGCCCGCTCGGCAGAACGTGATCGCGCGCTCGCGGATATCGATCCCCAGTCGGTCACGATCGAACGCTCCGAGGAGTACGCCTCGCGGATCATCCACTCACTGGAGACCGACACGGCGCGTCGGTTCAACCTCAACGTGAGTAATGCAGATGCCTCGATCACCAACCTGCCGCGGTCGGCCTGTGTGGAGGTGCCGTGTTTCGTCGACGGGACGGGCATTCATCCCTGCAGCGTTGGTGATTTGCCGCCGCAGCTTGCTGCGTTGAATCGATCGAACATCCACGTCCAACAGCTGACAGTCAAGGGCGCGCTCGAAGGCGATCGCGAATCGATCCACCAGGCGGTGAAGCTCGATCCATTGACCGCGGCGGCGTTGACCCTCGAAGAGATCCACGAGATGACCGAGGAACTGCTCGACGCGAATGAACCGTATCTTCCAGCGCTGAGCTAACGACTCTACCGAATCCAGACCAATGACAACGATCGTCGACTACGACCTGTACGAAGTACCGCCACGATGGCTATTCCTGCGGATCGAGACCAGCGACGGGACCGTCGGCTGGGGCGAGCCTGTCGTTGAGGGCCGCGCAAAGACCGTCAAAGGAGCCGTCGAAGAGCTGATGGACAACTACCTCCTTCGGGAGGATCCACACCGAATCGAAGATCACTGGCAGACGATGTATCGCGGCGGCTTCTACCGCGGAGGACCGGTGCTCATGAGCGCGATCGCGGGAATCGATCAGGCGCTGTGGGATATCAAGGGCAAGCAGTTCGGCGCGCCTGTCTACGAGCTGTTGGGCGGGCGGGCACGCGATCGCATCCGCGTCTATCAGTGGATTGGCGGCGATCGACCGAGCGAGGTGGGCGACGCGGCTGCCGAGAAGGTCGACAACGGCTTCAGCGCACTCAAGATGAACGCGACCTCGGAACTGCGCCGCGTGGATAATCCCGCGGCGGTCCAGTCTGCCCGCGATCGGCTCGCAGAGGTCCGAGAACGAGTCGGTCCCGAGGTCGACATTGGCGTCGATTTCCACGGACGGGTATCGAAGCCGATGGCAAAACGGCTCGCGAAGGCGCTCGAGCCGTACGAGCCGATGTTCATCGAAGAGCCCGTCCTACCCGAGCACAACGACGCGCTGGGTGACATCGCCGCACACACGACAATCCCGATCGCGACGGGCGAACGAATGTTCTCTCGATGGGACTTCAAGGAGGTGTTCGAGGACGGCAGCGTTGATATCATTCAACCGGATCTCTCACACGCCGGTGGGATCACGGAGGTGAAAAAGATCGCCGCGATGGCTGAGGCCTACGACGTCGCGCTTGCGCCGCACTGTCCGCTCGGCCCGATCGCGCTCGCGTCTTGCGTGCACGTGGATACGGTCTCGCCAAACGCGCTGATCCAAGAACAGAGTCTCAACATTCACTACAACGAGACGAGCGATGTACTGGACTATCTCACGGACCCGACCGTCTTCGAGTACAAAGACGGCTACGTCGATGTGCCGAGCGATCCGGGTCTCGGGATCGACATCAACGAATCCTACGTCAAACGCCAGGCCGAACGGACCGTCAACTGGCACAACCCAGTGTGGCGGAACGACGATGGCAGCGTCACGGAGTGGTAATCCATGCTGACACCAAACGCGAACGGCGGCGGGTCGAACGGCAACGGCAGCGGGGGCAGACTCGACGATCGAACGGCGATTGTCACCGGTTCGACACGCGGGATCGGCGCGGCAATCGCTCGCCGATTCGCTGGCGAGGGCGCGAACGTTGTGGTTTCGGGGCGCAGTGAGGCGGCCGGCGAGGCAGTCGCCCGCGAGATCACGAACGCAGCCAACGACGGTGACGCACGATTTGTTCGCGTGGACATGCGCGAACCCGAGTCGATCGCCGCGCTCATCGAGGAAACCGTCGAGGAATACGGGTCGATCGACGTACTTGTGAACAACGCAGCGGTCCAGACGGAGACAGGCGTTCGGGATGCAACGCTCGAGGACTGGTCGTTCGTCGTCGACACCGACTTCCGAGGGTACTGGCTCGCCGCGAAGGAGGCGATCGAACACATGCCAGAAGGCGGGAGCATCATCAACATCTCATCGAACCACGCGCGGCTCACGATGCCGGAGATATTCCCGTATAATGCCGTCAAGGCAGGGACTGACGGGATGACCCGAGCGATGGCCGTTGAACTCGGTCCGCTCGGGATCCGGGCGAACAGCCTCAATCCGGGCTGGATCGAGGTCGACAGAACCCGCGAGGAGCTCGCGGAGGGCCGCTACGAGGAGGTCGAAGAACTCCACCCGATCGGTCGGATCGGCCAGCCGGGAGACGTCGCGGGCGCGGCGGCGTTCCTCGCCAGCGACGACGCATCGTTCATGACCGGGAGTTCGATCCTGATCGACGGCGGCCGATCGGCGCTCATGGAGGATGCGCCGTTCGTCTCCTACGCACGCGAGATCAAACAAAATGACCGGTAGCTGGTGCGTTTCTCTATACGAAATTTTAATAGTGAAGCGTCCATGCTCCGCGTATGAGCGATCAGACATACCCGGTCGGGGCGGTTCGAACCTCGTTTACGATCATCGAAGCGCTCCGGGAGGCGGGGACAGCCGGGGTGACAGAGCTGGCCGAGAAGACGGGGATCTCGAAGGGGTCAGTGCACAAACACCTCACAACGCTCCGATCGCTCGGTTACGTCGTCAAAGAGGACACGAGCTACAGCCTCGGCTATCGATTTCTCGGGTTGGGCTGTCGAATGCGGGACCGATCGGAGCTATTTCGGATCGCACGCCCGGCGATCGACAATCTTGCGGACACTTCAGGGGCGATTGTCAATCTCATCGTCCCAGAACAGGGGTATGGGATCTATCTGTACCGCGCCGGTGACTCCGCAGCAGTGCAGGGCTATCTTCCCACGATTGGCGAGCGCATATACCTCCATGCGACAGCGGGCGGGAAAGCGATCCTCTCACAGTTACCGCGTGAGGCAGTTGAGACAATTATTGAGACAACCGGGTTGCCGAAGCTGACAGCGAAGACGACCACAGACCCCGACGAACTGTTCGCAATGCTTCGATCCGTTCGTGACCGTGAACTCGCGTTCGAGCGAGGCGAACACCTCCCCTCTGTTCAGTGTGTCGCTGCGCCGATTACCACGGAGGATGGTCCTATCGGAGCTGTAAGTGTCTCCGGGAGCATCGACACAATGAGCGGGAAGAAGCTGGAAGAAGACCTCGCCGGGCTCGTGATCAGTACCGCAAACGAGATCGAACTCCAGCTGTTTTCGCAGTAATTTCGTTATGCGAAACGACATGAGGCTCGTTGCCGATCGCTCATCGTCGCCGCGATAGAAACGTTTAGGTTACGGCCGGCGGTCGATCGGGTATGGCGATCGGAACGTGTTACTTTCCGGAGCACTGGCCGCCCGAACGGTGGGCAACAGACATTGAACGCATGGCAGAAGCGGGAATCAAGTACGTCCGAATGGGGGAGTTCGCGTGGGAGCGGATCGAGCCTGAACGCGGGACGTTCGACTTCGAGTGGCTCGACACGGCGCTGTCGCTAATCGACGATCATGGGCTGGAGGCAATTCTCTGTACCCCGACAGCGACGCCGCCGAAGTGGCTCGTCGACGAGTATCCCGAGATTCACCAACGTGACCTCAATGGAACAGTCCGAGGGTTTGGGAGCCGGCGACACTACTGTTTTAATTCCGCGCGCTATCGCGCGGAGACCGAACGCATCGTGTCGATCCTTGCGGAGCGGTACGCGGATCACCCGGCGGTTGCGGGTTGGCAGACGGACAACGAATTCGGCTGCCACCGGACGGTGCGGTGTTACTGTGATGAGTGTGCATCGGCGTTCCGAACGTGGCTACGCGAGCGGTACGACGACATCGACCACCTCAACGAGGCCTGGGGGAACGCGTTTTGGTCCCAAGGATACCCCTCGTTTGCGGCGATCGATCCACCCCAGCCGACGCCGGCCGAACAGCATCCGTCCCGAACGCTGGCGTACGCGCGATTTTCGAGCGACAGCGTCGTCGAGTATAACAAGATCCACACACAGGTCCTTCGGGAGACAAACCCCGAGTGGTTCGTGACACACAACTTCATGGGGCATTTCCCGACCCTCAACGCCTACGACGTCAGCGAGGCGCTCGATCTGGTTTCATGGGATTCGTATCCGACCGGATTCGTCCAGGACCGCCGCGACGGCGAGGCGACCGTTGACGAACTCCGGGCGGGCGATCCCGATCAAGTCGGGCTGAACCACGACCTGTATCGGGGTGCGCTTGGCCAGCCTTTCTGGGTGATGGAACAACAGCCCGGCGACGTAAACTGGCCCCCGCGCTGTCCGCAGCCCGCGGAGGGCGCAATGCGACTGTGGGCACACCACGCGGCCGCGCACGGTGCGGATGCCGTGTTGTACTTTCGGTGGCGGCGGTGTCTCTCCGGACAAGAACAGTACCACGCTGGCCTGTTGAAACAGGACGGCAGTCCCGATCGCGGCTACGCGGACGCCGCACAGGCAGCCGAGGAGTTCGATCGCCTCAGCGAATTCGGTTCGGTGAATGCGCCGGTGGCGGTGCTACACGACTACGACTCGCTTTGGGCACTGTCCGAACAGCCACACAGTCCCGACTTCGACTACTGGTCGCTGGTCGACGGGTTCTACGGCGCGGTTCGGTCCCGAGGTGTACAGGTCGATGTTATCGATCCCGCGACGTCGCTTTCGGACTACGATGTCGTCATCGCTCCCTCGCTGTACCTTATGACCGAGGAGTTGGCCGATCGGCTCACCACCTACGTCGAAGACGGTGGCGAACTCCTTATCGGCCCGCGGAGTGGATCAAAAGACCACCACAACACACTTAGGGCAGAGCCACAGCCGGGACCGCTCGCGTCGCTTGTCGGCGCGACCGTCGACCAACACGAATCGGTTCCCAATCGGATGGAGACGCGCGTCCGCGAGACCGAGACCGATCGATCGTTCGCGTACCGAACGTGGGCTGAGTGGCTCGAACCGACGGACGCGATCGTCCGAATGCGGTACGAACACGGTCCTGGAGCAGACGCCGCGGCGGTCGTCGAACACGCTGCCGGCGACGGAACGGTTACGTACTGCGGGGTGTGGCCTCGCGAGGACCTCGCAGACGAACTTGTAACCGAGTGCCTCAGTCGGGGCGACGTCGCACACACCGATCGGCTTCCGGTCGGAGTCAGAGTCGGAGCTCGCGGGGACCGCACGTGGATAGTCAACTTCACCAGTGAGGACTACGAGATCGACACCGGGGGTGACTGGCTTGTTGGCGATAGTGCGCTCGAACCATTCGGCTGTGCAGTCGCCAAACACGCGCCGATCGACCAGCTCCAAATCGAGCTGGCTGACCAGTAGGCTGTGAGAATTATTTCGTATAGAGAAACAATGGCTGGCACAAAGAGGAATTACAGCATTATATTTGTAATTTTCAACAGGGATGAGTAAGCGTACCGAGATCACTCTGATGGCGGCGTTCCTCCCGTACGGACAAAGAGCGGCGAGACGACTGTTGGGTCCTCCACTGACGTTTCAAACGTCGACAACGTGTCCGAGAGAACCCCCGATTGAGCCGACAGGGTCGACGCCGATCGCGAGACAGAGTGGAGTTCACTCACCTGTTTGTCCGCAAGAGCGTCCACAACGCGGGCCTCAGCACTGGTTTCTCTGGCGATCGATGCCGCCTGTGCTGCCATTGAAACCACTTCGTCAGTCGACTCGGCCTGTTGTTTCGTCGATGCGGAGATTGCCTGGACGCCGTCGTTCGTCTCTTGGGCGTAGTCGTCGATCCGCTCAAGTGCCGTTACAGCGTCAGTGACCCGATCGCTAACCTCGTCGATCTGCTCGCTCGTTCGTTCGACCTCGTGGACAGATCGACCGGTCTGTTCACGTATCCGATCGAGTCGCGTCTCGATCTCTTCGGCGACCGACTTCGTGTCTCTCGAAAGAGATTTAATTTCGTTAACAACGAAATCAAATCCATCGGCATTTGCCGCTGACGCGCTCTCGGATCGAGACGCCTCAATCGTCGTATCCAGTGCAAGCATGTTAGTCTGATCAGCGATCTCGCCGATCCGATCGATGAGTTCGTCGACTTGTTCGACCTCTGATTGCAACGTAATAATTTCTGCGACGGCCTGCTTGGAAGAGGTTTCGACCTCGTCCATCCCGTCGATCGCGTTCGCCGCGGCGACCCGCCCTGTTTCGCTTGCGTCGGCAGTCTGGGCAGCGAGGGTTGCGACCTCGTCGGTGGAAGCAGAGATATCCTCTGTTACCGCCGCCAAGTCTGACAGCTCAGTGGTCGCCGCCTGTAATAGCTCGTTTTGTGACTGTGCGTCCGCCGCGATTTCACCGATCGAATCGCTCACCCGTTCGCTTGCTGTGCGAACCGAATCGCTCGACGTTGTAACGTCTTCGCTCGTCGCAGCCACGTGCTCGGCGAACTCATTAAGTTGTGCGACCGTCCGCTCTGTCGTCTGTAGCATCTCGTTAAACTCGGCTGCGATCTGCTCCATCTGTGGTGTGTCAGAAATATTTGTATCCATTCGAACTGTTAGATCTCCGTCTGCGGCTGCGCGCATCACTTGCGCGTAGGTGTCGGCCGTCGCTTGGAGATCGTCGTTGAGCTGTTGGACGTGTTCTCGTTCGGCCTCCGCGTCGGCTCGGGCTCGTTCTGCCCGCTGAATCTGGGAGACGAGCGCGTCACGCATCGATCCGAGTCCGTCGTACAGTCGGCCAAGGTCGTCGATCCGATCGCTCTCAAAATTAACGTCGAGATCACCGGCCTCCATTCGTTCAGTTTTCTGTTTGAGTTCACTGACCGCTGCCGAGCGATTCTGTCCCATTACCCCACCGACGAGCATGATGAGAAAGATCCCGACGACAGTGATAATCCGCCCATACAACTGTACCGTATCAATGAAGCCAAAAACGTTCTCTTGGGGGGTATGAACGACGAGATAGAGCCCATTCAGATCATCGCCAGGAATACGCGCGTACGACGCAATGTATTCGCCGTCGACATTGGTTCGGTCAGGATTTGACGCGGCGATCGATCGCTGCAACGATTCAGCCGGGACGCCGAACTCAGTCGTTCCCTGTGTACCAACGATATCACTGCCGTGTGGATACGCGTCGAAGTACGATTCTCCGGCAGGATCTGCGATAACTCGGTTATCTGTTGGGTCGACAACATACGAGATAGTTCCGTCTGCGTTGAGTAACTCCTCGCTGAGTGAGTCTAGACGAGCGGTTACAATCAAGAACCGCTCGGAGTTGAGGTACTGGCCACGATCGTTTGGGATTGGCTTTGCGTACGCGACGACAGGTGTACCATCATGAGAAATATACGCACCGAGCGATCGAGTTTTTGCGAACTCCAGCGCGGTGGTGTCGTCGCGTTCGTCGAGTGGCCTGAGTGATCCCCATGGTTCCTCGACTGTATCGAGATCTCGTGACACATCCGAAGAGGTACTGTACGTTACCTCGCGCTCGCCTACGTCAACGTAGTGGATGTGGTTTACCGTTCCTGCGTACTGTGCCTTCGTCCGCGAAAAGTACGCGTCGTCGACATCACCCGCAACGACGACATCAGAGGTGGTGAGTGCGTCCGTAATGAAGTAGTTGCGATCGTGCCAGTTGCTCACGTGTCTGGCTTCCTGTTCGGCGAGTGTCGACTGTTCTGCGTACGCACGGTCTTGAACCTCACCGGCGAGTTGCTCGGTCCCGAGATGCCCCATTGCGCCGATGCAGAGGCCAATAAGCAACAAAACGAGCATAAACTTCAGCGCGTATCGCTGCCGGATTACGTCGGGGACGACGCGTCGGAACCATTGGGGCATGCCCACACCACGCGCACAGACGATCATTATGATTCCGATCGTTTGATACTGAGCGAGCGGGAGGAACAAGCAGGAACTGATATGCAATTCGATCAGCGATGGCCGCCACTTCGATCCGCAGAGACGATCCGGTCGATCGCAATTGTCACCGCGTGTGTACTCGCAGTTGCGATCGCGGGGCGATACGCCGCAGCCCTATTGCCCGCTGTTGCCGGCGGTATTGTACTCCTCATCGTAATGAGTATTATTCTATATATGATTGGATACTTGTTTGCAGTTGGATATAAACTGAATCCGCAACCAGGGCTGGAGGGTGTGGTACCCATAAGTATGACCGGGCGCGACGCGGTTGTCATCACCGTTGTCGTCACGGCAGCCCCGGCCGGACTACTCGCGCTCACGGCGTTGGCTGCTGCAGACGGGATCCCGACCGGTGGTGGTGCCTCTGTGGCTTTTTTATTGGGATCAACAACAGCAATTGCGACGATGCTCGCTACGCTGTACGTTATTCCAGTGATGATCGCGGTCCGGCTCCGAGGGCGATCATTCCGAGACGCACTGTTGCTTTCAGAGTCCCGAGACGTGCTTCGAACGACCGACTATCTGGGATCGTGGGCCATTGGCTTTGCGGCCGTGGCGCTGGCGGGCTGGTTCGGCTCGATCACGGCCCGATCGCTAGGTATCGTGGGAGTACTTTCGGCTGTTGTCGCTGCCTATCTGTTGATCGTTGGCGTCCGATCGCTCGCGATCGATCCCAACAACTGATTCGTCGCCAAAAAAGCGATTGACAGCGCTCAAACGACGCGTTCGACGTCGCCCTCGAGACGGCGATTGCGGATCGCATTGCCAGTTTCAGTTGAAAAGACGTGCAGCGCCTCCTCTGGAATGCGGACCGAAACGCGATCAATACCCGCGATATCGCTTATGCCATCGATTGTTGCGATGAGAACGAGTTGGTCGTCGTCGATACCGACATCGCCGCTGTCGAATCGAAGATACACGACGTTTTCATCGCCCATCGGCTCAACGACATCGACGATCATCGAGAGTGCACGGGAGTCTTCCGGCTCTTCAGTGGATAGTTCGAGATCCTCTGGACGAATCCCGAGCGTCACGTCGAAGACTCCCTCAAGTTCGGCGGCCAGGTCTGCAGAGATCGGATATGTGAACTCGTCGCTAACGAACGCGTCGCCGTCGATCGTTCCAGTAATCATGTTCATCGACGGCTCGCCAATAAATCCGGCAACAAACAGGTTTGCCGGCCGGTGATAGCATTCGAGTGGTGTTCCGACCTGCTGGAGTTTCCCATCGTTGAGAACCGCGATCCGATCGCCCATCGTCATCGCCTCCGTCTGGTCGTGTGTGACGTATATTGTGGTCGTGTCGAGTCCCTCCTGGAGCCGCTGGAGCTCCATACGCATCTGCGAGCGGAGCTTCGCGTCGAGGTTCGACAGCGGTTCGTCCATCAAGAACACGTCGGGATCGCGAACGATCGCTCGCCCGAGCGCGACCCGTTGTTGCTGACCGCCAGAGAGCTCGTCAGGGGTGCGATCAAGCATCCCCTCGATTCCCAACATCTCAGCGGTTTCGGTGACGAGCGCGTCGATTTCCTCGTCCGGGAGATCAGTCGACTCCTCAAGTCCGAATGCCATGTTGCCCCGGACGGTCATGTGTGGATACAGCGCGTAGGACTGGAACACCATCGCGATGTCTCGGTCCTGTGCGGGGAGATCGTTGATGACGCGATCATCAAGACGGATCCTTCCGTCAGTGATTGTCTCGAGCCCGGCGACCATCCGCAGCGTCGTCGATTTGCCACAGCCGGAGGGACCGACGAGAACGAGGAACTCTCCGTCTTCGATTTCGATCGAGACGTCGTCAACAGCGACGATATCGTTGGCGTTGTCGTCAGTGAATACTTTCGTGATATGTTCGAGTGTTGTTCGTGCCATGATTAGTAGGCCTCCTGTATTGGAGTGTGTTGGATACCGATCGATTCGACCCTGTCCGTCTCGGCGGGCCGTGCTGTCTGATGACTCATACCTTAACCCCCTCGGCAAACTCGTCCGCAAAGAGCACGTAGACGATGAGGGTCGGCAGTGCGGCGACGAACGCGCCGGCCATCCGCAGTGGGAAGTCAACGCCTTCCATTGCCTCGCCGAGCCCCGAGAGGATGAGCGTCACAGACGCCGCGGGATCGCTCACACTTCTGATGAGCGTCAACGAGAACAGGAACTCGTTCCAGATCTGGGTGAACTGGAAGATGAACACCACTGCGAACATCGGGATCGAAAGCGGCAGGACGATCCGGCGATAGACACGCCACATCGACGCACCGTCGAGGCGCGCGGCTTCGATCATCTCCCACGACATCGTCTGGTACTGCGCACGGAACAACACGGTACAGATCGGGATGCCATACGCAGTGTGCGTGATGATGAGTTCGATGATCGTCGCGTGTTTTTCAGCCAGGAGTGGGAGTCCCCACAAGAAGGCTAAGCGACCGTCGAGATTCACCCAGACGGTCCAAAACTCCGAGAGTGGAATGATGACCGCCTGATATGGAATGAAGATGCCTGCGATAAACGTTGCAAAGACGAGCACCTGGCCGCGCCAGTTCGCGAGAGTCAATCCGTAGGCAGCCATACTCCCGAAGACCGCACAGAGAATCGTCGAGGGAATTGTAAACAACATGCTGTTTATCATTCCACTCGAGAGTGCCTCGAACGCGACCTGCCACTTTTCGAATGTAATGCCAGCTGCACCCGGCGGGAGGAATGGCAGCGTCTCGCGCAATGCCTGACTCGTCTTGATCGAGGTGACGAGCCCGGTTTGGATCGGCGTCAGATAAAACGCAACCAGCCCGAGCAAGAGCGCGTATAATCCGACATCGCTGGCACTCACGCGATCGATCCACGACGAGGTGGGATCAGTGTCTGTTGAGGAGTGTGTATCAGTGCTCATAGATTACCCTGTGTATACTGTTGATAGAGGTACGGTGCGATGATGGCTAACGAGAGGATAAACAGTACGATCGCGATCGACGCGCCGTAGGCCCACTCCTGTCGTTGGAACGCCTCTCGAACCATCTTGGTTGCGAGAATGTCTGCGCCGCGGCGTGGGCGGAACCCCCAGATCGCGTAGAGGAAGTCGAACGCCTTCAGCGCGAACAACACGAGCACCACCGAGGCGCTGACTGTTGCTGGTTTCAGTTGGGGAATAATGACCCGCCAGTAGAGCTTCAGCGTGTTCGCCCCGTCAACGCGAGCAGCCTCGTATTGATCACCTGGAATCGCCCGAAGCGCGGCGAGATACACGACCATCGTGTAGCCGCTGAACTGCCACATTAACGCGAAAATTACCGAACCGAGCACCAGCCGCGGGCTGCCAAGCCAGCTATAGGGGCCGAGCCCGACAAGCCCAAAGAGGCCGTTGATAATGCCGAAATCGAAGTTGTACATCCACATCCAAAACTGCGCGGTGACGATGAACGACAGCGCGAACGGCAACAGGTAAATCGTTCTGAACGTGCGCTCAAATCGAATTTTTCGATCCAAGAGGATCGCAAGCGACAGCCCCAACACCAAACAGGCAAGCGTGAACGCCACGAGCAACACGAGCGTGTTCCGGGTCGCCGCCCAAAATCCAGCATCCGCGACGAGTTCGACGTAGTTGTGTAACCCGATTGTCGAATAGTCGATGTCACCGAACCCTGAATACTCGGTCAGAGAAATAAGGAAGTTCCAGCCAATCGCGGCGTAGACAAAAAATCCCATTAATAAAAATGGGGGCAGCCAAAACGGCACGGACTGGACGAAATCACTGTCGCGCCACCGCTGGAGACGTGTCCGCTCGTAGTCGTCAGTTATGGCTGTTTCGCCGGCGACACCGCCGTCGCTGCGAAGCGCGCTGGCGTCCGGACTGTTTTCGGCGGCGTCCGCAAGGCTTGCGGGACGATCGGCCCGGCCGTCACAGCCGCCATCGTCTGAACGGGCGTGACGAGCCCGTGATCGCATCGCGTGTATGATTCGTTTCATAAAATACAGAGTGAGCGTTGTTACAGGGCGTCGATGAAGCCGTCGGTCGCCGCCTCAACATCGTACGGATCGAGGAAGGTGTCGGCCAAGACATCCTCAAGATCAGCCTGCAGCGACGGGGTAACGGCCAGTCCGTGAGCGATCGCCGGTGGTCGATGCTCGGCATTCTGGAAATCCTCGATCGTCTCGGTGAGGTATGGACTGAAGTCCGACGTGTCAACATCGCGGGTCGGGATCGAACCCTTCAGGCGGTTGAACTCGATCTGAGCGGTTTCGCTGCCGGCAAATCGGAGGAACGCGTGTGTCTCATCGGGGCTCGGGTTGTCGGCTGGGTAAATAAATGAGTCGACGTGGAAGCCGTACATGTTCTCGGTTCCGGGGAACTGGATCCGGTCCCAGTCGCTTCCGAACTCAAGGCCCTCAGCCACATATGCACCAGCGGCCCAGTTGCCCTGGTGAATAAACCCGGCGTCGCCGGTCATAATCCGCTGGTTTGCTTCGGTGAAACCGATCTCAGGGGCGTCGTCGTTGAGGTAGGTGTCAAGGAGTTCTTCAACCCGCTCGAAGGACTCCTGGACCGCACTTCTGTCTCCGTCGCCCTCGATAAAGTTCATGTACGCGTCGAATCCCTGTCCGCCGAGCATGACCTGCGCCCAGAGCTGGAGCACAGTCCACGCTTCAAGAGAATTCGCGTATGGCTGGGCGTCAGTTTCGGACTCAATGGCCTCAAGCGCGTCGAGGAACGCATCGAACGTGTCGATACTATCCGGATCGACGCCTGCAGCTTCAACAACTTCCACATTATAAAACAGGTCGTTCATCCGGTGCGAACCAATCGGCACCGCAGCCATCCCGCCGTCGAACCGGCAGAGTTCTGCGACCTCCTCGACGTGAGCGTCGAAGAGCCCTGCCTCTTCCCACACCTCAGCTTCCATGTCGCCGAGGACGCCCTCGTACTGGGAGAGGTTTTTTCCGGGCCACCCGGCGAACGCGCTCGGTGGTACACCGTCACGGAGACGGCTCGCGACTGAAGCATCGAGTTCGACGTTCCCGCCGCCGCCGATCGCACGGAAGGAGGTATCCATGTCCGGATACTCTTCCTCGAAGGCAGTGGTGAGCGCCTCAACGGCGTCGGCGCCGTCGCCGCCGGTCCAGCCGTGCATGACTTCGAGGGTCTCCTCAAAGCCGCTATCGTCGCCGTTGCCGTTGTCCCCGTTGCCATTGCCACCATTGCCGTTACCACCGTTGCCGTTGCCGTTGCCGCCATCACCGGTACAGCCAGCGAGGCCAACAACACCGAGCGCACCTGTCAGTCGAAGCACTTGCCGTCGGGAAGGACGTGCGTCCTTCAGAGACTTTCGAGTCATTACTATCGTCCACCTTCCCAGTTTGAGCGAAATTACTTAAAACTATCTATAGTTATAATTATTTTTCATTTGATCGACCGGAACGGTTTTGAGCAGTCCTGAGCGTAGTCACGCTCATGGGCACAGTCTACAACCGTAGGACGTTCGGACCTCGAAAGCTCGGTGGTGTGGATCAATGACTGACGGCGATAGCGGCTCTGAAGGCGAGGGAGAGGGGTTCGAAGACGGAATCGGTCCGTCGGCCCCGGAGCCGAGCGGAGAATATCAACTCCAAAATCTCGGCAACATCAAATCCGAATGGGAAGCGACGACGATTTACCTGCCGGCGGATCTCAAGAGTGCAGTTGAGTTGGCGTATCGACGATCAAGCTACGAGTGCAAACGCGAGAGCGGATACGACATGCAAAAGCTCCAAGATTTTTATCCCCTGTTGATCGCAATGGGATTGAACAACCTCAACCGATCTGGGACTGAGGATATATTAACGCTTCTGGCGTACGTCCAATCGGAATACGGCGCGGACATGTAGCGACGGTTCCGTTGGTCCCTCAATGATGAGGCCACCACAGTTTTTATACTAATAAAGAATTGACTGGCCCGCAATCACAGACGATCCGATCGATCTAGCTGATTGGTGCCACTAAGCTGGGGAGCAACACTGGTAAAAAGTAATACTAGTATTACCAATAACGGACAGAATAAGTATTACTTTCAATACCAATACAAGCAAATTACACCAATACATTTGTAACGTATTATACCCGTCGGGGTACACACCGATCGAGAACGCATCAGTTACCCATTCGCGTGCACGCCATTTTCTGAATAAAAGACAACCAGAACGTGTCCAATTGTGGAAGTCTAACCGTGCGCGCGAAAAATTGAGGCCCAAACCGCATGCATGCGGTGGATTCGGTTGTTGATCCGACCCACGGGTACGGTACGGTACAGTATAATTATGGCTACGAATTCTTGGGGTGTGAGAATGTGCTCGTAGCGGCGACGAACGTATTCGGGTAAAGGCCGATATCGATCGAGCGCCAACCCGATCGTGTATGCCAACGTTAGATGTACGCGACATTCCACCAGTAAACAGGCACGAGCGGATCCACAAGACGTTTGCGGAGATGGCACCCGGCGAGACGTTGACGATCGTCAACGATCACGAGCCAAAGCCGTTGTTCTACGAGATGCAAGCGGAGATACCAGAGTTCGACGCCGAGGGCTATTCGGTCGAACAGCCTGAACCACAGAGGTTCGTGGCGTCGTTCCCGAAAACAGAGTGAGATGGTCGACGTACAGTCACTCTCCGAACTCGAGGCGACACCGCACGCGGTGGTCTTTCCGAGCGTAGAGCCGAAGACAGTTCGACTCGATCTGACAGCGGGAGAGTCAGTGCCACCGCACGAACACCCAGATCGTGAGATCGTCCTCTACATACTCGAGGGACAGCTCGATCTGACCGTCGCTGAGGAGACATATGAACTCACCGCGGGAGATGTCGCACGATTCGACGGCGCACAGGACATCTCGCCGACCGCGATCGAAGACAGCCGCGCCCTACTCGTGCTTGCCAAACGGTGCGATCGGGACTGAACCGATCGAATTCGGGCTGTGGGTCCAGACGGTGTGGATCATATTGAACGCGAACAGGCCCGCACCGCCGATTGCGATCGCCGCGCCCACCGCAACCGTCGGAACCGCAGTCGCGATCCCGATCGTGAGGAGACCAAATCCACACAGGACACACCAGAAGTCGATCGCCGCGATCCGACTGTCGTAGAGATCGTCAATCATCGGGACGTCCTCCAGCCCGAGGCGATCGCTGTAGCGGTGGACCCAGATGATGAAGGGAACGATGTGATACAGCGTCCCGAGCACGACAAATCCAATTATTCCGACGAGCAAGACTACGCCAAAGTGTGGGTCGCCCAACACGAATGTCCGTGTGAGCGACGCGTCGGTCCAGGCTACGGCGGCAGTGATCGGCCAGAGGACCATAGAGGCGGCGACGACCCAGTACCGCGAGAGCATGGGAGTCCCTTCGACCGTCGATCGATAGAGACAGCGGCCGAGAAATACTCCGGTCAAACCAAGTCCAAGGGCAACAAGGAGTCCACCAACTGTTGCGATCGGTACCGCTGCGGTGAGCCGTCCACCAGCAAGTAGCACTACACCAATCGGGTAAACAACCGTCTCGATCCGCTGAATCATTCGATCGACGTCCATTTCGGTGTACTGGGTGAACATCGGGCCTAACTGAAACAGCGCGCCAATCACAGTCGTCAAAACGCCGCCGAACACTGCAAGCGTGACGTGGGCGGTAACTATCGATATCCGGGTGCTCGTGGCAAACCCGTACCGGTAATCAAGTGCCAGCGTTGCTCCAAGTAGGGTCGCCATAAGAAAGAACACGAGCGCGAGCACGAAGTGCCACTCCGTGACGTCGAACGGACGAGCAGCCGCGAGCGTCCGTGCGACGTTGTAGATGAAGATCACAAATCCACCGAACAGCACCACAGCGAACGGGGCCACGAGCGTCACGTGGCCGATCGCGAACGCAATCGCCAGCCCAGACACCCCGATCGCGACCGCGACAGCTTGGAGTGTCGCCAGCCGATCGGCGTGAAGCGTCACGCCAGACCAGACGGGGACGAACTGCGTCATCGCGCCCATGATCGTCACGCAGACCCATCCCACCAACAGAAGGTGGGCGTAGCTGAGAGGGAACAGCGGTGTACCAAAGCCGATCGCGTGAATAACTGCAGTGAGTCCGCCGGCAATGAGAAACACCAGCCCCAGCAGGAAATGTCGCAATGGGACGGCCATTGGCGGCTGTGCATCGACCGAAACCGAACCTGGGACGCCGTGCGTGACATCCTCGCCCGCCGTGAACGGCGGGGCTTCCACACCACGTGGAATACCCAGATTGGCCGGGATTAAGGTTTCAAGACGTGTTCGCGCCACT
>NZ_SRSG01000058.1 GCF_005543295.1 Halalkalirubrum salinum | reverse complement strand
AATATCGACGCCGACGAGCGTGTCAGCGTCTTCGGATTCAGGCACTTTGGTTTCTGTTTTGACCGTGACGTGTAGGTAGTACACGCCATCTCGGTACAGAAGTTCAGCCTGTCCCAACGACCACTCATCTTCAGTCAAGGCCGATTCGATGAGTTCAAGATCTTCCGGTCGCCCTCGAAGGTGCCCTTTCACCTTCTTATACGGCTTCGGACTCACACGAAACCGAATGCGGTCGCTCTCGTCGTTGTAGGTGAGTCGGTAGCCTTCGGTGTGCGCCATGACAAGTGGGTAGGCTCCTTTCTTGTCTGTGGCCGGTGGCGACGGTTTCCCGACGTGGGTGTCGCCTTGGTCGTGCCACCAGTTGAGGAGTTCTTTGTAAGAATCCCACGCTTGCAGAGCCTTGGCGACGACCGCGCACTTGTTGTTCCGCAGGAAGTCGTCGCGGTCAACCTCGCGTTGAATCTCGGTCTTGTTGTACCCGTCTTGTTTGAGTGGAGTGTGTCGTTGGCGATGTCTCGTGCGGTGAAGCGGGCATCTTTGAGCCACGACCGCTCACCAGACTCTATACAGAGTCGAGTGCGTGCGGTCTTCGTGACTTCTTCGATACCCATACCTTGACTATCGAATCAAATGATAATAAAAGTAGGGATTAGGATAGGAACTTACAGGAGTCACGGACATTCGATTAGTTCGTGTAAGTATCACTTCGTGTGGTGTCGTCAATCAAAAATTGACTGCTTGCAAATCGGAGATTTGCAATGCCCGAAGTACCGACACGGGATGTTGGAGTTAGTTCAAGACGAACTTGCAGAGTTGTTCCACGGGACTGCCGAGCGGTTCGGTCACGAGATTGTGTCGATGGAGATTGCCACCGAGCACGTTCACTTGTTCGTTAAGGCTGACCCGAAATGGAGTCCTGCCGAGATTGCAAAACAGTTCAAGGGCTACTCAGGTCGAACAATTTTGAGACGCCACCCAGAAATCAAACAGCGGTACTTCTGGGGAAGTGGTCTGTGGAAGGACGGCTACTACGTTGGGACGACGGGTGCGGTGTCCGAGGATGTGGTTCGTCGGTACATCGAGGAGACGGAACATTAAGCGAACGTACGCGATTCACCCACGGGTCGGGTGACCCGTGGAACTCTCGCTGTTTCCTTTAGAACTTCGCCAAGAGCCGATCGTAAAACTCGCTGTCAGCCGCCTCATCGGAGAGCTTCTCGACAATCAGCTCCGGTGTCGATCGCGCCAAGTGATCTTTGCGGGGAGACCTGTCGACCTGCAACTCGCCGTCTTCGAGTCCCGTGGCACGAATGCCGTCGACCGCGATCGGCACCGACGCCGCATCGCGGATCTCACCGGCGAGGTGAGAAACAAACACGCCCGTCGTCTCCGTCTCTGTGAGCGCCTCAAGTATCCCGGCAATGATCTTCGCTGAGGCCCCGGGTTCGGTGATACTTTCGAGTTCGTCGACGAGCACGAGTCGTCCAGTTGCGCCGTCAACGAGCTCGGCGAAGTCACGCAGCGTCGCCTCGAACGCCCCCGCGTCGAGCGTTCCCTGTGATTTGCCGTAGTAGTGGAGTTCGCTGAATCGCCGGATTTCGGCGCGATCGGCCGGAACAGGAAATCCCATGTGGGCGAGCACGACAATGAGCCCGACGAGGTCGAGCGTCGAGGTCTTCCCGCCGGAGTTCACACCCGACAAGAGCGTGACTCCAGAGACGCTGTAGCTGACCGGTTCGACCGCCTCAAACGAAACGTCGAGCAGTGGCGATCGACCGCCCTCAATTGTGAAGCCGCCGTCCTCGACGATCGTCGGGAGGGTACACTCGAAGTCTCGTGCGAACGAGGCGATCGCCAGTTCGACATCCAGTTCTAAGGCATCTCGGACGAGCGTCTCGACGGGCTCGCGCAGCGCCGCGAGGTCTGCAGCGAGTTCCGCCTTGAGTCTCGCTGCGTGGCGATCCCGAGCAGCAGTCAGCTCCGTGCGAAGCCGACTCGTCGCGTCCGATCGCGGCTCGACCGGAAACGTCGGCTCGCCGTCGAAAATCGCGGCGGCAAGCTCGGTCTCGGCGTCACAGAGCTGCAAACTGTCGATCAGGTGCTCACGAGCCTTCTCGAGGGCAGTATCGTACTCGTCAGCAAGCTCTCTGGAAAGCAACGAGTCCACTCGCGCGCCCTGTTCGACGAGCGAGAGGAAGTCCTGGCCCTCAATCGTCACGTCGCGTTCGCGGATCGCAGTCCGGAGATGGTCGTCGGCAACAGACGTTGCCGTACTGACGGCCGCGTCGAGGTCGTCAACAGCCACCGACAGCCGATCGAGTTCGTCGTCGCCGGCGATCGTCCCGTCTGCGTCGACGCCCGACAGGGCTGATCGAAGCGCGTCGAGATCACAGGCAGGGTCGAGATCAGCCGCCTCATGGACGGCAATCGCGGCCTCGATCCGATCGCGGTTCGTCGCAAAGAACGTGAGCAGCCGTTCGGGCGCCACGAGTTCGGGTTGGGAGAGCGCGTCGGGTTCAACCCGGACGTCGCCAGTTAGATCGAGCCCGGCGAACGCCTCGTCAAGGACGATCACAGTCGAATACGATCGAGCCAACTCGTTGATATCGCGGGCGTCTTCGATCGTTTCGACGGAGATCTCGGGGTACGCCGACTGGGCAGCAGCGTAGCTCTCGCCGTCTCGAGTCGCCAAACAGCGATCGCGGATTCGGAGTCCTGTCGGCGTTGCAAGCGGCTCGACGCCGCCGAGTGCCTCACGGATCGCAGGCGTTGGCTCGCGATCCATGGCCTCAGAAACAGTCGCCTGGGCCGCTTCGATCCGCGATCGTTTCGCACTCGGGTAGAACGTCTGGAGTCGTTTTGTTGCGTACGTCGTCACAGCGCGCGCTTGGACCAAAGAGAGCGCGTCCGCGTAGATCGACTTCGCTCGATCGGTCGAGACGAATCCGCCAGGATCGTCGTGACGCCGCTGGATCGCGCCTCGGGCGATACGTGCCGCACGACCCTCTGAGATCCCCGAAACCGACGAGAGCGCGAGCACGTCGCCGGCCTCGATCACCGCCTCGGGATCATCGAGTTCGGCGAGCGCCCGCGCGGTTTTTTCGCCAACGCCGGGGATCGATTCGAGCTCCATCCGTGGGAGAGGTTTTTCCGGATCGTATCAAAAGCTTGCGGGTCGATCGCATGACCATGTGCTTTTGCGTGCGGCTGCCGAAAGCGCGCTATGGACGTTTCCGAAAAAGCCGACGCCGCAAGGCAGGCACTTGCCGAGCGGGATGGCGTCGTGATCGCCTTTTCGGGCGGCGTAGATTCGAGTCTCGTCGCCGCACTGGCGTACGACGCCCTCGGCGAGGATGCGATCGCCTGTACCGCAAAAAGCGAGACGCTCCCCGACGCTGAGCTCGAGGAGGCGATCGGAGTCGCCGAAGAGATCGGAATCACCCACGAGATTGTCGAGTTCTCGGAGCTGGAGAATCCAGACTTCGTGGCCAACGACGGTGATCGGTGTTATCACTGCCGGACGATGCGACTCGGAAAGATGTACGAGGTCGCCCGCGATCGCGGGATCGACACAGTCTGTGACGGAACCAACGCGTCCGATCCGGGCGAGGGCCACCGGCCCGGCCTGCGGGCGGTTGAGGAGTTAGAAGTCTTCTCGCCGCTTTTGGCACACGACATCACCAAAGACGAGGTCCGGACGCTTGCAGAGGGATATGGCCTGTCGGTAGCTGACAAGCCGTCGATGGCGTGTCTGTCCTCGCGGATTCCGACAGGGCTGGAAGTGACCGAAGAACGCCTCACACGGGTCGAAAAGGCAGAGCGGGTGCTGCGGACGTGGGGATTTTCGCAGTTTCGGGTGCGCGATCACGACGGACTGGCCCGGATCGAAGTCGCCCGCGAGGAGTTCGAGGCGGCGCTGGATCCGGCGTTCATCGAGGCCGCCCGTGAGCACCTCCTCGATATTGGGTTCGATCACGTGACGCTCGATCTGGACGGGTATCGGACAGGGAGCGTGAGCCCAGCGACGGACGCATACGACGAGGCGACCACAGACGTGTTGTCTCGATCGTACCCGTCCAAGTGAATTGACCGTAACTCCGCTCGTAATCACCATGCGCAATAGTTGTTTTTGCTCTTATAATTTCAAAAGTCTTAAATGACGCGAGCTAGTGAAAAGCATGTGATCCCGAAAGGGAGGACAGGAACGCCGATCGGGTTCGAGATCGACGACGAGTCGGTCGTGGTCAAGGATACTGTTGACGGCGGATCGCTGCGAATCGACGCGATCGGCAGTGAGGGTTTTCAGCCCGCGTTAACCGATCGGTTTGTGTTTCCGGTTGACTCGGCGATCTCGTGTACGGCCGAGAAGGTACGGGTGTATATCAACACAAGCGTGCGGGTTCGCAACGAGAACGGAGAGGACCTAGGGGAGGTGACGGATGAACCGTGGAAATTGTCGTTTGGAACTCATTGCCTCGATCTAGTTGCGGGGATGAAGACATTCGTTCGATTCGTTGAGACACCACTATCTGTAGCATACGTGGAGAACGATCAGTCTGATGCGATTGTGGAGGTGACGCTGCCCGAATCAGCAGCAGTCTTAATTGGCGCGCGATCACTGCACAATGGACCGGCACAAACGATCACAGTTCCAAATCATACGCAGGCACTGATGGAGGCAGTGTCATATCTCGGATCGTCAATCAAGGAGTTCTCTGCGGAGCGATCGTGGCCGTCGCTCCGTGGACATCCCCCCCGGATAACGATTGGAGACAGTCTGTCGATTCCCCCCTCAATACAGAAACCAGAAACCGGAGTCCGCATTACCGTCCCGCCGAACCTCGCAGACATCTATCGGATCGCCCCGCTAGCGTTCTATTTGGGGGCAACAGTTGAGCCGGGTGACACGGCCGCATTGCACCTCGACACAGGCTACAGCGAGCCGTTCAAGAAAAGCGATGGGTCGATCGAACCGGCAGTCGACGAGCTGTTACGACGCTGTCTGTTCCTCGATACGCTCGTTCGTATCGGCGGCTACTACTCACTGCCTCGATACGAGTACGACGCGCTGGGGGACGATCTTCCGTTTTATCCGCCAAATCTCTACGATCGATCGATTTCCGAGCAGCTCATGGAGTATCTGGAGGTCCCCTACGAACAGATTGAGCCGTACGTTCCGACGTGGTCGATGACGGCAACTCTTCGAAGCCGTATCGACGATGCAGAACTGTTGACTCATGTTTGTAACGTGCTCGGTACGGTGCATGTTGAAAATGAAATACCAGCCAAACGAAGCGCCCGCATACGGGCATTTGACTCGGAGGGAATCGATGGGTACAGTGCGGGGACGATTCCACCGGGCGGTACAGCTCTTTCGATCCCAGCGTTTGAACGCGAATTTGCGTACGAACATCCCACCGAAGAAACGGTCTCGTTCGGTCTCATTCTCGACGATGCAACGCAGGCACAATCAGTTCGCGCTGCTATAGAAAGCGAGACGACACTTGTGGAGCCCGAACAAGTTGGTATTGTCAAAAAACCGAGTGAAAAGGCGGTTGCGACGCTACTCGAGGCAAATCACGATTTTGTGTACTGTGTCCCACCAGTCACCGAGGGATCCATCGAGTGTATTGACGGACACGTGTCGAAAGATCACGGAGGATCGAGCCCCCCAGCCGTCTGGATGTCGTCAGAGGTTGGTTCGGAGGGAAGGGATAGACAATCTTTCGAGCCAGATGGATTCGTTTCGATCGACGTTGCTGACTCAGTGGGTGTACAGGAGTTGATTAACATCCTCGAACTGCTTCAATATGGCTACCCAGTTGCTGTTAGTATATTCCTCGCGTTGGGTACCGACCGCGTACGATTCTATGGCAACAGCGGTCGTGAGCTAGTTCTAGTGAGTAACAGATCGCCAGCAGAACTTGTATATATTTGTTCAGAAAGTCGAGAGGTCCACCGGACATCACTGCGTACGAGCCCAACGCCAAACATACCACTTGGTTCTGTACATCGGCTTTTACATCAACTACCGTCGAAACCAACACAACAAGAATATCAACTACAAGGAACGGTCGCCCCGTATCCGCTGCCATGGTCGACAGAGAGAGTCAAAACGCTCCTGTGTGATACAGATCTGCCGTGTCTGTTCAACGATCGACTCCTGCTCGGATATCAGTCAGTATCCGAAGCACAGATCGAACAGTGGGCGAAAGAAGCGATCGAACGTCGAAACAACGGCACGGCGGATCCAGCACTATTCGACTCGGATTCCGTCGACGATCCGATCGAGTGACCACTACCGATCGGTATCACGATACGTCGTCTCGTTTTCTGAGACGATCGAAACGCTCCCGTTCGCCGTATCGACGGCCAATTCGTTGATTGCCCCGTTCCCCTGCGATTGATCCATCACTGTTTCGACAATGTCGAGCCCTTTCTGTCGGCCGAGCACCTGATACAGCGATCCACCGTGGGTGACGACGACGGCGGTTTCCGCACTGTCGAGTGAGTCGACAAGCCGATCGAACGCAGCGAGAACCCGCTCTCGGTGGTCAATAAAGCTCTCACCGCTCTCTGGGCGGGCAAGGGCCGCCGGATAGCCGGAGGTGCCGATCGCGAACTCCGGATAGCCACTGAATAGCTCGCGATAGCTGAGCCCCTGAAAGACGCCAAAGTCCCGCTCGCGCCATCCTGTGGACGGTTCGACTGAGACCCCGGTCTTGCGGGCGATCGGTCGAGCGGTCTCCAGCGTCCGTCGAAGGTCCGACGCAATGAGTCGATCAACATCGTATCGCGATTCGATCGCAGTCGCGAGCGAAACAGCCTGTTCGCGGCCGCGATCGTTTAGCGGCACCGCGGCCCATCCCTGTACCCGGCGATCGCGATTCCACGCGGTTTCGCCGTGTCTCACCAGCACGATCGTCGCCATACCGAAACCAGGGCAAGCCGATTCGTAACGCTTGCGTCCGAGCACAACGAACCAGGAGTATGAGCGACCCAATCACGATTACCGTCTACTCCCGAGAGAACTGCCATCTCTGTGCGGAGGCAAAAGAGACGATACAACGGGTCAGCGAGGAGACGGGAACGCCGATCGAACTCTCGGAAATAGATGTGGACACCGACGAAGCGCTCCGCGAGCGCTACGGCGAGCGGGTCCCGTACGTGATGATCGAGGGACGACCCGCGTACAAGTATCGTGTTGACGAAGCCGACCTTCGCGATCGGTTCGATCGATAGCTGCCGCGTGGCGGGGTCAGTTGCCGGTCCAGCGCAGCAGCGCGAGCGTCCCTTCGAAGAGGACGATCATCGTGAGCGCGATAATGATCGGAGCCATCCCGGTCGGATCAACCGCGGTGAAGGTGAACGCGATCCCGACGAACAGTCCCCAGAAAATGAGCCGCTTGTTTTCGAGCCACTGTCTGGTGACGAGCCCCATCATGATCGCAAGCATGATGAACAGCGGAATCTGGAAAATGATCGCCATGTAGCCCATGAGCGCGAGCATCATCGCAAACGTCTCGCGCAAGCCGAAGGCAACCGAGGCCGCGTCGGTCGTGTAGGTGGTGAAATAGTTGAAGACGAACGGAAGGATGATGAAATGAGCGAACAGCACGCCGACGATCGCAAGAATAAGACTCGTCGGAACGGATGCGAGGTAGTAGCGGCGCTCGTTGCGATACAGCCCGGGTTTCATGAACCGATACGTCTGGTACACGAACACAGGGAGCCCGATGAGGAGACCGGCGAGCCCGGCGACTTTGAGTTTTGTTAGAATGAATTCGAGCGGGCCGTATATCCGCGGGGCGTTAACCTCGGGGCTTGGGATGTGGGTGCCCCAGAGGTAGTTGACGAGATCCGGCGAGTACGGATACGCGATGAGCGTTGCAATCCCACCGAAGAGGAAGACGACGCCGAGCCGCCGCATCATCTCGTTGATGTGGTCTGCAAGCGGCATCTCCTCGTCCTCTTCAGGTGCGGAGATGAACTCGTCGTCCTCGTCATCGCCGATGTCAGACACCACGCCTTCGTCGGCATCCGTCCCGCGATCGATCCCTTCGACGACACCGGCAGATGCCGTTGAGCCGCCGTCTGTTGACGGGGTATCTCCGTCTGTATCTGCTTCGATGGCGTCCTCGTCTGCGTCCGAATCTACTTCCACCTCGTCTGCGTCCGAATCTACTTCTTCCTCGTTTGTGTCTCCCTCTCGGGCAGACCCATCGCCAGCGTCTGCGACATCCTCAGCTGGATCCGCAGCGCTGTCCCCGGTGGTGTTCCGCTCAGTATTCTCTTCGCCATCGGGCTGTCGATCGGTATCGTCGCCCTCCTGTCGATCGCGGTCATCACCATCCGGTCGATCGGTATCGTCGCCGTCCTGTCGATCGGTGTCGTCATCTGCGGATTGCGCAGAGCCGTCGCTCACGTCGTCGGGAGCAGAACCGGATTCTGCGGTAGGATCGGCTGGTGGACGATCCGACTCGTCGGGCATTCGCTAGTACTTCCACACCGTGTCGTTATAGGCCTTTTCGGATCGAGCCAGCAATCGATCGGCAAGGGACCGGCGATCGACGACTCGAGAACGCCGCGGACAGCCGAGAGAAAAAGTTGATAACGACGAACCGACTTTTGTCGGATATATGTCCAGCGCGCTCGACCAAGACACCCAGCAAACGCTGATGGAGGGTCGCGACACGCTGTTTGCGATACTCCGATCGGCGCAAAAGGACCTCCAGAAGGTCTTCGTCGTCTTTTTGATCGGCTTTTTAGCGACGTTTTGGACCCTGCGGACGTACATCTGGGACTGGCTTCGCGGGATTACTGAATCACGCATGCGCGCTGAAGTCGGCGACAGCTTCGACATCATCGCGACGACACCGTTCGACGTCATCCTTTTGCAGGCGAAAATCGGGCTGATCGTCGGCGTGCTCATCGCGATACCGGCGCTTTTGTACTTTACCAGAGACGCCCTCAGAGAGCGCGGCTACTGGCCGCAGACACCGATTCCGCGCTGGAAGGTTGCACTCGTTGCCACGTTCGCCGTCGCGCTGTTTGCCGGCGGTGCCGCCTACGGATTTGGCGTGTTCTTCCCGTTCATGTTCGGCTTTTTGGCCGGCTTCGGCTTCGACGCTGGCTTCGCGCCGACCTACTCGATCGTCATGTGGACCGAGTTCATCGTGCTTTTGACCATCTCGTTTGGGTTGGCCGCCCAGATGCCGCTTTTCATCACCGCGCTGTCGTACGCCGAGATCGTCCCCTACGAGACGTTCCGCGACAAGTGGCGTCACGCAGTCGTCGGCATCTTCGTGTTCGGGGCCTTCTTTTCGCCGCCTGATCCGTTCACCCAGATCATGTGGGCGGTTCCGCTGATGGTGCTGTACGGGAGTAGTCTCTATCTCGCGAAGATCGTCGTCACCGCGAAGCGCGCCGGCGCGCGGGTTCGCGTCAGATCGGTCGCGCGATCACATTGGAACGTGCTCACCGGGCTATTTGTCGCTGGGATGGCGGTCATCTACGGCTACCACGAATACGGCGGGCGGACCGCAACGAACGATCTACTCGCGTGGGCTGGCAGTAGCTACCGAATCCTCCCGCCGGATGCCGGGATCGTTTCCGCAGAGGTATCGTTACTACTGTACGGCGCGATCGCGGGCGCTATCCTCGCAACTGTCGGGCTCGCGTACTACGTGTACGTCGCCCTCGAAGCCGAAGTCGAACCTGCTGGGACAGCGATGGGCGATCCAACGGCGATCGACCTCGGATCCCTTGATGCCGCCGGGATCCGTGCGGCACCGCCGGAGGCGTTTGCTGATTTGACAGAGGACGAAGCAATGGGCTACGCTGGCGCGGCCCTCGAAGCGGACGATGCCGACAAGGCCCAGGCGATCGTCGATCGCTTCGACGAAACCGAACACCTCCGAGAGTCCGAGGACGGTGACGAGGGCAGTGAGGACGAGCGCGCCGAAGCCGAAACGACCGAGGCCGGCGGGCTCGGCGATCGGACCTCGAGAGCGGGCGACACCTTCCTCGCGGAGTTGACTGACGGCGAAACCGATTCCGATGACATCGGCGGGTACTACACCGACATCGTCTTCATTCTCAACAGCCTCCGATCGCGATCGTTCCGGATCGTGCTCACGTTCATTATTGTGATGGGTGGCGTGTTCGCGTGGCTGTACAGCGGCGGCCTGCGAGACGTCCGTGTCGACTTCTATCAGCGGCTTCCCGAGGAAGTGACCGCAGACTCGATCGGCGTCATCACGCTTCATCCCGTCGAGGCGCTGATCTTCATGGTGAAGTTCTCCGTGCTCGCGGGCGTGTTCGTCACGCTGCCGGTAATCGCCTACTACGCGTGGCCGTCGCTCCGCGAGTTGGGCGTCGTTAGAGGCCACCAGCGATCGATCTTTATCTGGACGGGCGCGTTGGCCGGTGGGATGCTCGGCGGCTTCGCGCTCGGCTATTCGATCATCGCCCCAGTGACAATCTCGTTCCTCGCCGCGGACGCGCTCTCGGCGGGCATGATCATCAGCTACCGGATCAACGACTTCATGTGGCTCATCATCTTCACGACGATCGGGATCGGCTTTCTTGCGGACATCCCGATCTTGATGGTGCTTCTCAACAGTGCGGGGATACCCTACAATTCGATGCGCAAGCGCTGGCGAGAGGTGTTTATCACGATGTTGACGCTCGCAGCGGTGTTTACACCCGCGGACATCATCACGATGTTCCTCGTGACGATCCCGCTGCTTTTCGCCTACGGCGTGGGGCTTGCGGTTGTGTTCCTCGTGACGTTCGGTGGGCGACGTGATCTGGCACCGCCGGCGGAGTTCATCACCTAACTGTCGCGTACGGAGAGTAGCGTCACCGGTTGCCGCGTGGGCGATCGGTGCGCTCAACTCGCTCATTGAGTCGGGATCGACAGCATTCTCCGAAAATGTACGCGAGATGGTGAACGACACAACTCAGGACGACGCCCGGACTCCAATGCAGTGAGACAGTTCCGAACACGCGGAGTTCACCGACGGCGAGCCGTGGTTCGCGTGCAACCAGAACTACCCAGAGAGCAACGTCGTGGTCGATCGCAGTGAGGACAAATCCATCTGGACGCCTATAGTAGCGTTTGCAATTATTTTCCCACTTCGATTCAGGAACTGCCGGTTCACGTTCTCTCAGACTGTATTTCGAGGTGGCTCTTGCAAAGAGTTGCAAACGTTACGATAGCCCGGCTAACCGAGCGCAGACACAACAAAGACGCAGTGATAGACGGCGACGGCGAGGATCACTGTCCGGATCACCAACGCAGCTACGCGTACACGCGATCGCTCAACGAAACGACGCTTTTGCTCGTGCTCAATTGGGCAGCCGAACCGTCAATATTTGATCCAGATACCGAAATTAAAATCCCCAAAACAGTTCGCTATAGCAACTATGAGAAAAGTCCCGGAGCGGCGATCGGCGCACAGTTCCGCCCGTACGAAGCGGACGTGTATCGGCGATAAAATTGCAGTGCGATCGCAGACCGGACTCCGATCGGAGCTACCGGCCGCGGCGGCCGGCCCCGACGAGCCCGCGGATCGCCGAGAGCGGATCAGCACTCCCTGCAACCGTCTGTAGCACGTACAACGCGAGGACCGCACCGAGTGCGCCAACCTGCACCATCTGATCGGGATGCACCATCGCGACGACGCCGAGGACGAAAAAGGCCACACGCATCCCGTAGGTTGCCCCGCGATTGAACGCGAATCGGTAGTTGATGCCGTGGATGATCGCGATCGCTGCGATCATCGCGATCAGCCCGGCGGACAGCGATGCGTAGTCGAAAACGCCGGAGACCAGTTCGGGATGATAGACGAACGCGAACGGCAGGATGAAAAGGGGCGCAGAGATCCGAAGCGCCTCCTTACAGCTCCCCCAGAAGCCGCCCCCAGAGATCCCACAGGTCACGGCAACACAGGTCGCGATCGGTGGCGTTAGCCCCGCAAGGATCGCCGCGTAGAAGACGAAAAAGTGCGACGCAAGCTCTGGAATAAAGAACTGATTGATGAGCGTCGGCGCGATCAACAGCGCGACGACGGTGTAGGCCGCGGTCGTTGGCATGCCTAGCCCGAGCAGGATACAGATGATCATCGCCAACACAACGGCGACGATCATCACGCCACCGGAGAGATCCATGAGCGTGAGCGAGATCGCCGTCGGCACGCCAGTCGCCATGAGGATGTCGACGACGCCGTTGATCGCCGCGAGGATGATCGCCACCGGCGCGAGGACGACTACCCCCTCTCGCGCGCCGTCGATGGTCTGTTTGAGTGTCGTGACGAACGCCTCCGAGACCGAGTCATTTTCAATTTTTGCTTGAATGAGTGGGATTGTGACACCAAAGAAAATCATCGAAATCGAGGTCCAAAGCGCCGCGGTCATCACCGTGTACTGCAAGACACCGAGGATGTAGATGAGAATCGCGAGGGGTACGCCGTACTTGATCGTCTCGAGGACGACCTGCCTGCGGGGCAGCGGTTCGCCGATGATGCCTTCCATCCGGGGATTTTCGATCTGTGGCACCGACACGTAGTGGACAGCCATGACGATCGAGACGACGAGGATCGTCGCCGGGATCAACCCCGCAACGATGACATCAACGTACGTAATTCCCGTGATGAGCGAGGCCATAATGAACGCGCCGGCACCCATGACTGGTGGCAGCACCTGCCCAGCGGTTGAGGCAACGGCTTCGATCCCACCGGCAGTCTCTGGTTTGATCCCGTTTTGTTTCATCAGTGGGATGGTAAACGAGCCGGTCATCCCCGCGTTTGCGGTCTGGCTTCCGTTGACCGATCCAATCACCGCACTCGAAACGACAGCAGTCTGTGCAATGCCCGAGTCGACGTACTTCGCCGAGCGAACCGCGAGTCGGAGAATGAGGTCGAACGCGCCGTAGGCTTTCAACAGCCCCGCGTACAAGAGGAATAACGCGATCCACGCGGCAACAAGTCGAGTCAGGAAGCCGAAGAAGCCGTCCGCACTCATGACCAAGATTCGAAGGGTTCGTGTGACAGACAGCCCACCGTGGCTCAGTGCACCGGGCATCCACGGGCCCGCAAGCCCGTAACCGATCCCAGCAAAAACAACGATAAGGAACGTCATCCCAAAGGATCGCCACGTCAGGTAGATGAGCGCTCCTGTAAACAGCGCTGCCAGAACGAGTTCGGGCTGGGTCGCCCGGCCGAGCGAGTCAACCGCGATCCGCTGATAATTGACCGTGATATAGCTTGTCGTGACCACGGTGATGATCGCCGACGAGAGCAACAGCGCGATCTCGGGATAGTTTCGGTTCTCGATCGGCTCGGCGAGTTTCGAAATGATGTACAACACCAAGATGCCGCCGAGAAACGCCACCGCGAACTGTCCGCGCGGCGGCAGTTGGATCCGTGAATACCACATGACGCCGACCCAGAACGGAATCGAGCCGTGGATCAACAGAAACCGGAGCTGGTCGTGTATGCCATCGGTCTGTCGATAAATCCCTGCAAGGATGGCGATCGAGCCAACCCCGATGAGCCCAATCGTAACGACGGTGGGCAGAACCATCGGGAACACAAAAAACGCCAGCACCCAGAATGGGATTGCTCCTGCAAGCAATCGAAGTTGGTTTCGGCCACGACGTCCCTCATAGAAATCGATCGGCTCTGAGGTGTCGAATAGGCTCTCGTCGTCCGGTTCAGTCGTATTGGTTGCGGTATCCGTTGGGTCTGACATCGTGGTGTTCTAGCACAAAGGTGAGGGCGATTGATAGTAGTGCGTGCTGCCGAATGTACGATCGGGAATTATTCTCCTCGAGTCCACGAATCGTCCCAGACGCCCTCGTCCTCGAAGAAGTCCGCAACGCCCGCGTGGATCTCGAGTTCGGGAATGACAGTTTGTGTCATCGCTTCTGGAGAGTACTCGAGGGTAGTCGGGTCCGATTCTCGAAGGGTATCTTCGTGTTCCATCGCTAACCGACAGACCTCCCGGGTTGCCTCCGCAGGGATGTCGGGACTAAATGCCCACTGGCCGGCGAGCGACCACGTCACCATCTCGTCGGTAACGTCGGTAACCTCCTGTTCGTACCCATACGGTTCGATCTCTTCGAGAATTGCGCCGGGGTGGTCATCGATCGTCTGTCTGAAGTCGTCGTCGACCTCAAGCAGGTACAGTCCCTCCCCGCTCCGGACATCAACTTCCTGACACCAGCCGGCCAGGTCGACACCGTTTGATCCGTACAGACAGAGCGCGTCAACGCGACCTTCCTCGACGGCACCCGGAATGTCACCGGTGTCGACGTTGAGGATGTCGTTTTGGTCCCACATGTCTGCTTCCTTGATAATCTCCTCGGTGAGCAGTCGTGTTCCGAAGCCAGGCTGGATCGGGTAGATCGTGTAGCCACCCTCACGAAGGTCCTGTGTGGACTCGACGCCGCTGCCTTCGAGACCAACCCAGTGGATCTGCAGCGAGGTGAACAAAAAGCCCTGATGAGGCAGATCCTCAACAGGCTCTTCTTCGAAGGGGCCCTCGTCTGCGATCGCCTGCGCGAGCGAGTTGTTGTCGACACCCATTGCGGGAATCTGGCCGTCGTCGTACTCGTACAGATTCGCCGTCCAGCCGTCGGTTTCCTGGACCGAAATCTCGACAATATCGCTGTGTTCGCTTGCGGCGCGAGCGAGCGCCTGCCCAGCGGCCTGTGTCGACGAACCAGTTGACGTCCCGCCGATCGTGATCGTCGTGACCTCGCCGTCACCGTTGCCGTTGCCGTTGCCGTCACCTGTACAGCCGGCCAACCCGATAACTCCGAGTGTGGCCGCGCCTTTCATTATATCCCGACGCGTGGGGGTAGAATCTCCCGACATACATATTTTTATAATCATTCATAGGTATAAATATACCGTCACCGGAGAAACAAAACGGTCGATACAGCCGCTCTGGAGGGTATTGGAGCCATACCGATATATTGGAATCCGAGTGAATATTACGATTCTCGGTTACAGCGTGGAGTCGAACGCCGAGTCGAGATCGTGTGGGGTGTGTCCGCCAGCCGTCCCCGCGCGCTCGGCGTAGCGTTCGAGCCGCGGCCGGTACGCAGGATCGGCGATCGCAGTCAAGCGATCGGCCCGTTCACGCGGAGAAGAGCCCCGCAAGTCGGCGACTCCGTGCTCGGTGACCACGACCGAAAGGTCGTGTTCTGTGTGATCAACATGGGGCGTCATTGGGACGATCCGAGAGATCTCACCGTCCGCAGCAGTCGATGGAAGCGCGATAATACCGAGCCGACAGTTGCGGTTGAAATCTCCGCCGCCGCCGATCCCGTTGACCACGCGTGTGCCCTGGATATGGGTTGCGTTGGCGTTGCCGTAGATATCGACCTCGACGGCGCTGTTGATCCCGACAACACCGAAGCGTTCGATCAATGCGGGGTTGTTCGAGATATCGGCCGGTCGGAGGACGACCTGATCGGCGTACCGATCGATATCGTCGAACAACTGCTGTTGGCCAGCATCTGACAGCGCGAGCGAGGTGGCGCTCGCACCCGACAATAGCCCACTGTCGAGGCTGTCGAGCAGTCCGTCTTGAAACACTTCGCCGAAGTACCGAACGGTTCTGTCGCCAAAATCGATCGCCGAAAGCGCCCCCATCAACGCATTGCCCATGCTTCCGACCCCAAACTGCAGTTGAACGCTTCGTTCGAGCATCGGGTTTCGCCGAATTTCCGCCTCCAGGAACTCTTGGAGATTGTCGGCAATCGCCGCGTCAACGGCCGTCGGGTCGCGGAACTCGTAGGGCGTGTCGGTCTGTTCAGTCTCGACAACGCCGACCAGTGTGTCGGGATCAAACTCGATCTCGGGGCCGCCGATCCGACCAGTTGGTGTCGACAGCGGAATTGGGCCGCGATCGGGCGGGAGCGCCCGGGTGTAGACGTCGTGCACCCGGGCGAGTTCGAGCGGCTGAGACCGGTTCACCTCGATAATGAGCCGATCGGCCGCCTCGACGAACGCGGGTGTGTTGCCGATCGACGTCGAGGGGACGAGCCAGCCGTCGCCGACCGCGATCGCCTCGACAATCGCGACATTTGGATCGCCGAAGTCGCCGAGTCGAACCTCGTCGGCGACCCGCGAGATGTGGCGATCGTGGAACGCGACGGTGCCGTCGTTGATCGCCCCCCGAACCGCTGGCCGGGTCTGGAACGGAAACCGTCGGGCGAGTTTGCCGGCTTCGACGAGCGCGTCGTCGACCGTTGCCCCGACGCCACCACCGCTGATAACGGTGAGCGACAGCTCGTCGTCGCGATCGGCGATCGCCGGTGTGACGGCTTTCGGATAGCCAACCCCGCCGAATCCACTGACGAGGATAATATCGTCAGGACCGATCGTTTCCGCGGCGTCCGCGGCTGACAGCTGTGGAACCGATGCCTGTATCCGCCCACCGCCGGGATCGAAGCTCATTCGTCCGGCTCCGCCGCGCCCTCGGTTTTGGTTACATCCTCGGGCTGTGTCCCGATCCCCTCGGGCCATCCCGGTGGTTTTGCGGCCGACGGCTGTGCGTACTCGCGTTTCAACACCATCGGCGTTCGCTCCAGTGAGAGCACCTTTGTCCCGTCCTGGTTGTACGCCCGAAGCTCCGTGGTAACGATCCCGACGTGGTCTCTCGAGCTGCTCTCGCGCTTTTCGAGCACCTCACTTTCCGCAAAGATCGTGTCGCCGTGGTACACCGGTGCGTGGTGGCGTATCTTGTCATATCCGAGGTTCGCCGTTGCGTTGATCGAGACGTCGATGACGCTCATCCCGACCGCGAGCGCGATGACGAACGTCCCGTCGACCAGCCGCTCGCCGAACTCCGTCTCGGCGGCGTACGCCTCGTTGAAGTGCATCGGGTTGAGATTCATCGTGACGTTCGTCATCCACACATTGTCCGTTTCGGTGACGGTCCGTCCAAAGGGGTGTTTGTACACGTCTCCGACACTGAAGTCCTCGTAGTATCGGCCGTGCCAGCCGGAGATGAGCTGTTTGTTTGTCGTCGATTCCTCGGTGTTGGTTGTGTGATCGTCTGTCATTGGTGGGTAGTTGGGTGTAGTGGTGGAATGTAGGTGGTCAACAGTCAGTGCGACGGGATTACTAGTGTGATCGACTACTGTGGCCAACAGCGCCGCGCAGTCGCTCGTAAATCGGCGGGTCGGTGTCAGCGCCCAGCGATCGGCACGCGGCAATGATCGCCGCACAATCGTCGTCGGCGACGCCCGCTGCCGTCGCGAGTTCCGCAAACTTGGCGTCGATCGCCGACCACGAGAGCGGCCGCTCGGGCTCGCCGCGGGCGTGTTCGACGAACCGCTCGTACGGTGTCGATCCATCGTTGACGCGGACACTCGCTGCCCACGTCTCGGGGAATCGCGATTGGACAGATTCGCTCGTTGCAACCGTCGTTCGGTCCATCAGCCGCCGCATCGTTGGCTCGTCAAGTCGGTCTTGTGCATCGAGAAACGCGCGCAAGCCTGCGTCTGCCTCGGTGAGCGCCAGTGCCGCCACGAATGGCATGCTAAACTGACAGTCGACCAGGTTTGTCGGGCGTCGTTTGGCGTCGATTGGCTCGCCGGTCAGCGTCACGCCAGAGGCAGGCAGGTCCACGTGAATCGATTCGATCGCGGCTGGGTCGATCGCTTCCTCAGCAGCGATGTCGAGCAACCCGTCGATCGCCGCATGCATGTACCGACAGCAGGGATATGGCTTCAGCGCCGTCTCCTGGACGGCCGCGCCGGGTTCGAGTCCGTCGAGCACGGACGGATCGGCGTTGTCGGTATAGCCGTGAAAGAACCCGTGTGTCCCAGTGAACGGCCGGGACGCGCCCCGAAAGCCAGCCGCAGCGAGTGCAACCGCTTCGATCGCGCGGGATGCGGCAAGCCCCGGGTGGAGCCGCTTGTTCCACGCGCCGTTGTCGAGAAACTGCAGTGAGCCCGCCGCCTGGCTGCCATTGATGCCGAACGCGGCCGAGAGCTCCGAGGTCGAAAGACCCCACAGCCGCCCGGCCGCGGCGGTCGCGCCGAACGTGCCGCAGGTCGCCGTGATGTGAAACCCGCGGCCGTAGTGGGCGTCGGGGTTGACCGCCCGCCCGAACCCACAGGTCACGTCGTAGCCGACCGCGATCGCCGCGAGCAGTTCGTCGTCCGCCGCACCTGTCGCCTCTGCGGCTGCCAACGCCGCAGCAATCACTGGCGCGCCAGGATGTGACGAGGACGATCGATGTGTGTCGTCGAAATCGAGGCTGTGGGCATAGGTGCCGTTCACTAGCGCAGCCCGATCGGGTGCGATCGACTCGCCGGTCGAAAGCATCGTCGCTCGCCCAGATTCGGTCGGGTCGTCTCCGGAGCCAGCAAGTGCGGCGACCCCACGGGCAACACTCGCGCTCGATTCGGCGATCGCCTCGCCGCCGAGAACGAGACCGGTCCAATCCAGCGTGGCCTTGCGGACCGCGTCAACCACAGAGTCCGAAAGGGCCGATCGATCTGTCTCCAGTGCGTATCGTGCGAGTCGATCGGCAAGGGAGTCGTCGGTGGTCATTAGAACGCCCCCCGAGACCAGCCGCCGTCGAGCCCAATTGTCTCGCCGGTGATGTAGGAGGCCTCGTCGCTGGCGAGGAACGCGACGGCCCCAGCCAGTTCCTCGGGGCGACCGAGCCGCCGAAGCGGCAGTTCTGCGGCTCGCATCGCTTCGGCCTCCTCGTGGCTCACGCCCTCGGTTTCGGCCAGGTGGTCGATCTTTTCGGTAAGTCGTTCGGTGGTAATTCCCCGCGGACACACACAGTTGACGCGGACGCCCTCAGGGCCGTACTCGTTCGCGAGGCTCTTCGAAAGCCCGTAGATCCCCGGCCGGAGCGCGGCCTGAAAGACGTCACCGGCTGTTGGCTCCGGCGCCGTCGCAGAGACGATGTTGACGATCGAGCCGCCGCCGTCGGCGAGCGCCGGAAGCGCAGCCCGAAGCGTTGCGAACGTGCTCCGAAGCACCAGTTCGTAGGTTTCGTCGAACTCCTTGACGGTGGTGTCGGCGATCGACTGCACCGGGGGGCCCCCGTGGTTTGTCACGAGTACGTCCAGCCCGCCGAACGCGGCGACGGTATCGTCGACCAGCTGTGTGATCTCCTCGGGCGATCGGAGGTCACAGACCTGTGTCCTGACCGCGTCTGAAGCGGCGTCAGTTTCTTCGAGAATCGCCTCGCGAGCCGTCGCGAGGTTCTCCGGAGAGCGAGAGGCGATCGTCACGCGCGCGCCAGCATCGACGAGCGCGCTCGCGGCTGCTCGCGCGAGCCCCTTGCTTGCGGCAGTGAGCAGACACTGCGTGTCGTCGAGGGGTGGTGCCATCAGTTCGGCACCAACACAGGGACCTCGCTTTCGAGAATCACACCCTGGGTTACGCTGCCGAACAGCGCCTTGCCGACGGGCGATCGCTTTCGGCCGGCAAGCACGATCAGATCCGCGTCGATGTCGCCTGCAGCCGCAATGATACTCTCGACGGCGTCACCAGTCACCGCACCAACCCGCGTTTGAAAGCCCGCATCCTCAAGCGTCTCGTAGGCTTCTGTCACTGATTCGGGCGTGCCCTGAAGCTCGTCGATCGACTCGTTGATATCGTCGATGATACTGCCGCCGATTTCGGCACCGGGCGCGTCGATCGGTTCGTGAACGTGAAAGACCGTCACCTCAATGTCGTCATCACCCGGGAGGCGCTGAATCGCATCGAGCTGTTGGCGGGTTCGATCGTGGTCGGCGTCAACCGGGAGCAGAATTCGATACATACCCCGTAATGTTCGTGATCGTATATCAAAGATGTGTCCCCGGCGAAGTCGTTCCCAACAGGTGCGTTTTACCGCGAGACGCGCGAGCGGCCGGCATGGACGTGATACACACCGCAGTGTGGGTCGACAATATCGAGCGGACGATCGAGTTCTACACAGAGGGACTCGAACTCGACGTGAACTGGGAGGTCGTCAACGACGGCGTGCAGTACGTCTATATCGGCGGCGAACACGGCGAGATACAGTGCAAATACGATCCTGACGCGGACTACGAGACGGGTGCAGCCGGCGGATTTGATCATATTGCGATCGGCGTCGAAAACACCGACGAAGCATTCGAAACACTATGTGAGCGCGAAGATCCGCCGGTCCATACACCGCCGATAACGCTGTCGACAATGAATCGACGGATCGCATTCGTCGAAGACCCCGACGGCTACGTCGTCGAACTTGTACAGCAACTTGGCTGAGGCGGCCTCCTGTCGCGATCGCCGGAACAATACTCCGAGGGAGACACAGTCAGGGCGACCACTCGCCGCCGACTCGATCGACGCCCATCAGTTGCTCGCCGGGGTGTTCTGTAAAGGCCACTTTGAGGTTCGGTTCCGGAATGTCCCACGCGTCAGTGAGGTACTCCATGGCACGGAGTGCGAACGATCGCTTCAACTCGAAGGGCCGGCCTTCCCGAATGTCTGCGTTGAGGAACGCGAGCGGACCGTCGACGGCACGGCCGATCGCCATCGCGTCGGGTGGGTGCGATCGAACAACGACCGCGACGTGGCCGGCGGTTGTCTGCATCTCCTCGGTGTACGCGTCGGTGAGTGTCTCCGTACAGTCGCGTCGTTCGGCGGGCGTCGGCTCATAGGTCGTATCGAGCGAGAGAAGCGGCATGGCCAGAGGATGTATGACAGGATGTATCAGCCTTCAGGTGCCGGCAACGATCGATCTGGGTACTCGATCGCAGCGACAGGTTCAAAACACCTGATCTGAGCCGAACTACTCGGCCCGAGCGGCAGTCTGCTGAACCGGCGGCTCGGTCCGGATGACCTGGATGACAAAGGCGATCGACAGACACCCAAGCCCCGCGAGCAGGAGCCACGCGGCCCGGTAGCCGAACGCGTCCGCGAGGTAACCGAATGTCGGCGGCGCGAGTAGCGCTCCCGAGGTCAGCGCGAGCTGGCCGCCGCCGGTTGCGCCGCCCATCTCCTCGGGCGCGACGAGCGTCGCCATACACGAATAATAGACGCCGGTGAACCCGAGCACAAAGAAACCGAGACCGATGAGCGCGGCGGTCGCGAGGAGGACGCCATCAGCGAGCGCGACGGCGATGAACAACAGGACGCCAGCGATCGTCTGGACGAGCAGAATAGTCCCGATCGATCGTCGCGGTTCACCCGGCAATACGTCCGCGAGCCAGCCGGTGATCACTCGACCGACGCTGCCTGAGACCTGCAGTGCCGCGAGCACGACGCCCCCGTAGGCAACTGTCGAGCCGACCGACTCGTCCATGTAGAGGATGGTGTACCCGGTTGTCGTGAACAGCCCTGCGCCGAGAAAAAACCCCGCGATCGTCAGCGATCGGTAGGGTTTGTTTTGCGCGAGTCGCCGGAAGTCCGGGTACGACGCGGTTCCGCTTTGGCTGTCGGTCCGGTATCCCGCAACGAAAACCACGGCAGCGAAGACGCCAACCCCCGCGGCGATCCAAAAGCCAGCCTGCCAGAATAACACACCCGCGATCGACGTGATGAACAACGCACTGATTCCCGATCCAGCGGTGACACCGACCTGCTTGATCCCGATCGCGAGGTTCTGTCGGCCAGCCTCGATGTTGTCGAAAATCGCTTTGTTCGTGCCGGGCATCGCCGTACCGTACAGCGATCCGAGCAGAAACGCCGCCAGAAGTAACGTTGGATACGACCACGCCATCGAGACGAGCAGCGCGCCGACAGACAATCCCAGTAGGCCGACAAAGAGCGTTCGGCGCTCGCCGAAGCGATCGGTGATTGCCCCAAGCGGAAGCAAAAACACCGCATAGCCGAGCGTCAGCGACGTGACGACGAGGCCAACGTAAAATCCTGAGAGGCCGAACTCGTCGCGGAAAAACGGCGTCGCCGCGAAGATCGAGTAGTAAATGACACTCGCGGCAACCTGCCAGCCCAGAATCATCGAGACGACCCGCCAGTAGCTCATCGGGCAGTAATCGGTCCGGCCGTGCTAATAGTGATAGGTGTCCCGGCAACCCAGGGGAAATCACTGCCGTTAAGATATTCTCACGAGAATCTCTGGATATGCCCAAGATAAGCGTTGAGATTCCAGAAGAGCTGCTGACAGATCTCGATCGCCACGTCGGCGAGGACGGAAAGTTCGTGAACCGAAGCGAGGCCGTGCGGGCCTCGATCCGCAAGACGCTCGATCTGCTCGACGAGATCGACGAACGACACGGCCGTCTGGAAGAGGTCGACGATGAGCGGTAACGCTGCGGCCACAGCGAACAGTCGAACCGAACCCCGGCTTGCAGCCGGGCAGGTTGGCCTCATCGCGCTGTTCGTGACCGCACTCGTCACCGCACAGCTCACCGCCGCGAAGCTGCTTGCGCTGCCGCTGCCCGTCGAACTGCCGTGGGTCGGCGGCGCGATCGTCCTGCCCGGTGCGGCGCTCGCGTACGCGCTGACGTTCTTTGCCTCAGACTGTTACGCGGAGCTGTACGGCCGACGAGCCGCACAGATTGTGGTCAACGTAGCGTTCGTGATGAACTTCGTCGTGCTCGCGCTCGTGTGGTCGACGATCGCCGCCCCGGCAGCTGACCCCGAGTTCGCTGCGACCTTCGAGGCGGCACTTGCGCCGGCGGGTAACATCGTGGCAGGCAGCCTGCTAGCGTACGTCGTGAGCCAGAACTACGACGTGCTCGTTTTTCACCGCCTCCGGGAGGTGACTGACGGTTCGTATCTGTGGCTGCGCAACATCGTCTCGACGGGAACCAGTCAGGCGATCGATACGATCATTTTCGTGTCAGTCGCATTCGTCCTCGCGCCGCAGTTGTTCGGTATTGGGTTTGCACTGCCCCTCGAGGAAGTGCTGGCGCTGATCGTCGGCCAGTACCTGTTGAAGTTGCTCATTGCAATCGCGGACACCCCGTTCGTCTACGCCGTGGTCGCTGTACTCGATCCCGATCGGGAACGAAACCAATAGCCACACTCAGTCTTCGTCGACGATTTCGGCGAACGCGAACCGCGGTTTCACGTCCGTGATCCGGACGGTGTGAGTCTCGCCAGTCTCCGCACCAGGGATGAACACGGTGAAGTCTTCGACCTTCGCGATACCGTCGCCTTCGCTGCCGACATCGACAATTTCGACGTCGATCTCGTCGCCCGATCGAACGGGCGCGGTGAGGTGGTGTTTGCCGACGAGGTACAGCTCTGAGGACGAATCCCGCGAGGCGTCGGGTTTAATCCGGCGGACGTAGCGGAACTCGCGCTCAATGTCCGCTTCCAGCGCGTCGAGATCCTGTCCCTCGAAGACCTTCACGGCCAGATCGCCGCCGGTGTCGAGCACGTCGAGTGCGACCTCGAACGCCTGGCGGGCGAGGTGGACCGATCGGGCGTGATCGAGGTTGTACTCGCCGGTCATGTTTGGAGCCATATCCGAGAGTACGACATCCGCACCCCCCTCGCCGATCGCCTCGCGAACCGCCGCCTTCGTCTCGTCGTCGGTCATGTCGCCGCGGATTGTTGAGACGACGTGGGAGTCCACCTCATCGATCCGCTGGAAGTCAACGCCGACAACCCTGCCGTGATCGCCAACTGCCTCGGCAGCGACTTCGAGCCAGCCCCCGGGGGCCGCACCCAAATCGACGACCGTGTTTCCGGGGCCGAACAGGCCGGCTGCCTCGTCGAGCTGTTTGAGCTTGTACGCCGCGCGGCTGCGGTAACCCTCCTGTTTGGCTTTGTTGTAGTAGTGATCGCGATTTGAGGCCATTACGATACAAAATCTCCTGATATTTCCTCGGTGCACTCGTAAATCGGTATCGGTTGCATACCCAAAGTGAGGTGGCCAGTGGTCAAGTGTGTGGCGGACTGCTCCACGGAGATCATAAAAAAACCGCTGCGTTACAGATACCACGCAGAATCATTTAAGCGACTAATTCTTTACTGAGCAGAGAATGCCTAAGAGAAGCGATCCTGGACAAATCGAACGGGACAAAGGAGTTGAGTAGAACGCGAAGCCGGTGACGTTCGCTCGTGGGTATATTGACGGTTGGATCGCCGACCACCCCCTCCCCAGATGATCAAGAAGCTGCGCTTTTTTGTAGCATCAGGTCACAGGACGAGTCTCATAACCACCTTCACCCACAGCGTCAGACAGCAGGTCAAACGAATCGCGGGACGTACTGAGGGGGTTGACCCGGATCACGGTAGTCCACACGCTGAAACACGGGCGCGCGAGTGAGATGCGGGCTTCAACTGCGTACAATCGTCTTCTCCGGGCACTCCTCACGGCAATCGAAGATGACCGCGATATCGAATCGGCGGTTCGTGATCGGCTTGGCGAGCATGACAGCGACTAGTCGTCCATTTTCAGTGATGTGGGCTCTCGGACGGGAGACTCGACCTACACCGTGATATCGGCCCGACGCAGGAGTTGCGCGTTGACCGCAACGATGACTGTACTCGCCGACATGAGGACGGCCCCCACTGCGGGCGAGAGTAAGATACCAATCGGGGCGAGGATACCGGCAGCGAGCGGGAGAGCGAACACGTTGTAGCCGGCGGCCCACACGAGATTCTCCTGCATCTTCCGGTAGCTCTTCCGGCTGAGGCGGACGAGACTCACGACGTCCCGAGGGTCGTTCTCGACGAGGACGACGTCCGCTGACTCGACAGCCACGTCGGTTCCCGACCCGATTGCGATGCCGACGTCCGCACGCGTCAGCGCGGGCGCGTCGTTCACGCCGTCACCGACCATCGCAACCAGTTGATCCTGCTCCTGTAGCTCGACGATTTTCTTGTCTTTGTCTTCCGGGAGAACTTCGGCGAAGTACGTGTCGATGCCGAGTTCTTCGGACACGGCCTGAGCGACGTCTTCGGAGTCGCCGGTCAACATCGCAACTTCGATCCCCATCGCGTGGAGTGCATCGATCGCCTCGCGACTCTCGTCGCGGATCACATCCGCGAGTGTGACTGCCCCTACAGCCTCGTCGTCCTGCAGCAGGTACACGACTCCCTGCCCCCGGGAACCCGCATTGTCTGCGAAGGATGTCAAACTGTCGCCGGGATCGATATCAAGATGCCGCAGGAGGTTCGGCCCGCCAACATAGACCATTGTTCCCTGCTGCACGGCGCTGGACTCGCCAGTTCCCACCGAGATGTCGGTTTCGACAGTGGCACCGACACCCCGTCCCTCGAGGGCCTCGAACGCTCGCGTGGACGGAACGGACAGGCCACGGTCGTGTGCCTCCTCTCGAATCGCCGTCGCAATCATATGTTCCGAATCGCCCTCTGCGGCGGCCATGAGCGTGAGCACGTCGTCCTCATTCCAGCCGTCCGTCGTTGCGATGTCGACAACGCCCTGTTCACCCTCTGTGAGGGTTCCCGTTTTGTCGAAGACGATGGTGTCGAGGTTGCGGGCCTCCTCCATCGCGATCCGATCGCGGACGAGCATCCCGTTGCGCGCGGCCAGCGAGGTGTTGATCGCGACGACCAGCGGGACAGCGAGTCCGAGCGCATGCGGGCAAGCAATCACCAGCACAGTGACGACCCGTTCGACCACAGACAGTCCGAATCCCTCGACGAGGCCCCACGCGATCGCGGTCACCACTGCGGCGCCGAGCGCCGCGTAGAAGAGCCAGCCCGCGGCACGGTCGGCGAGTACCTGTGTGCGTGACTTGCTCTGTTGGGCTTCGTCGACTAACCGCATAATCCCCGACAGTGTCGTCTCCTCTCCGGTCGCGGTAACGCGAACGCGGAGGCTGCCGCTTTGATTGGTCGTGCCACCGATCACCTCGTCGCCGGGCGTCTTTTCGACCGGTTTCGATTCGCCGGTGACCATCGCCTCGTTGACATTCGATTCGCCCTCCTTGACGACGCCGTCGGCTGGGACGTTTGCCCCGGGTCGGACGAGTACCAGATCGTCCTCGGAGAGATCGTCGACAGAGACTTCCTCGGTATCTCCAGATTCGTCGATTCGCTCGGCGGTGGTAGGCATCAGGTCGGCGAGTTCGTCAAGCGCCCCCGAGGCCCGCCGTACGCTCCGCATTTCGATCCAGTGACCCAGCAGAAAGATGACGACCAGCGTGACCAGCTCCCAAAAGAACGGTTCGCCGATCTCAAACACGATTGCGGCGAGACTGTAGACGAAGGCGACGGTGATCGCCAGCGAGATGAGCAACATCATTCCGGGCTCGCGGTTTCTGGCTTCGACCGCGCCCATCCGAAGGAAAGGAATGCCGCCGTACGCGAAAATGACTACTCCGAGGACAGGGCCGACGAACTCGCTGCCGGCGAACTGGATGGCGGTGTACCCGAACCAGCCCTGCAGCATCGAACTGTAGTAGAGGACGGGCAACGCGAGCAGGAAGCAGACGACGAATCGGCGTTTGAACATCTGCTCGTGGCTGGAGTGGTCGACCATTCCGCCGTGGTCGTGCCCACCGTCCCCGTGGTGGCCTTCGTGAGACGAGCGTGCCGCCTCCTCGTCGGATGCCGCTCGATAACACTCGCAGACGCGACAGCACGGGCACTCACGATCGGTCGGCTTCTGATGGGGCGCGTGTTCGTCACGGTGGTCGTGATGGTCAGACATATCTGTCAGTCTTCCCGTCGTAGTCGCTCGTGCCGCGTTTCGAACTCCTCGTCGGACAGTTCGCCTCGGGCGTAGGCGACGCGGAGTTCTTCGAGCGCCGCGTCCTCATGTCGACCGTCTGTTCGGCGAATTCCGCGGTACAGGAGGTATCCGATTCCGAGAGTGGCGATCAAGATGATCAACCACATCAAGAGCCACATCCATCCAGCCCCGCTCCACATTCCCACGTCACCCATGTGTCCCCATCCCCACATCCCCATAGCAGGCATCATTACGGCCATCAAGAGGAACGGTACAAGGAGGACGATCGCGACGATGATGAGGAGTACTCGGAGGATCTGATCATTTGAAGACATATGCTAACTCTTCGCAAAGCGAGCATAAATACCGTCCGAAGTTTCAGAAAACCGATAGTTGCATCTGGTCAATCATCCCCGCCCCCGCAATAGTGGTCACCGACACTGCTGCTGTTAGAAACTAGTAGGCACAACAGACCGGGACGAATGGTTGTAGTACTCGTCGCGATTTGAGACCATTACTAGCCAAAATCTCCTGATATATCTTCGATGCACTCGGAACGCGATGTCGGTTGCATACCTCGAACGGAGGCGTTCAGCGGTCAAATGTGTGCCGGACTACTACTCCCTGAGATTCCAATGGGAGACAGTGCTGCGTGATGCTACTCGAACACCATCACGTGAATCGTTCCTACTCCCAGACGAACTCGCCATCCTCTTGGACGACTTCTCCGTCGAGTTCAATCCGACCCTCGCTCATGTCCTTGAGAAGGTCTACGTGAACTGCGCTCTGATTCTGCTCGCGATCTTCGCCGACCGTCCAGTGATATGCCCGACCGATTGCGAGGTGGACGGTGCCGTCCATCTTCTCGTCGAAGAGCATGTTCCGGGTGAAACGGTCGATACCCTCGTTCATCCCGACCCCGAGTTCACCGATTCGACTCGCCCCTTCGTCTGTGGACAGCACTGATTCGAGCGTCTCCTCGTTTTTCCCCGCAGAATACTCCACGATAGTCCCGTCCTTGACCGTGAGGCGGACGTCTTCGACCTCGTGCCCTTGTACCATCGATGGCTTGTCGAACCAGATCTCTCCCTCGACCGAGTCTACGACGGGCGCGGTGAAGACCTCGCCACCGGGGAAGTTCCGCTCTCCGATATCGCTAACTGCGTGCATTCCGTCGAGGCTCATCGTGATGTCCGTCTCCGGGCCGGTGATGCGCGCTTCGCTCGCGGATTCGAGGCGCTCGCGGAGTGACTCTTGTTTCTCCTCGACGGCAGCCCAGTCTCGGAGCATCGCGCCGTAGACGAAGTCCTCGTACTCGGGCAGTGACATCCCGGCCCGCTGGGCCCACGCTTGCGTCGGATGCTGGGTACCACAGACCTGTTCTTTCTCCGTCAACACGTCCATGAACGGTGCCATCGCCTCCGCCCGCCGCTGTTTCGTCTCCTCGGACACGTCACTGAGTACGTTCGTGTTCGTGTCTGACCTGATCCCGATGACGGCGTCACTCTCTTCGAGGAGAGCCAGGAGATGGCTTGGCGACGTGAACTCGTCGTCGTGGTGCTGGAGAAACGCTCGCATCGGTTCGCCGGACAGTCCGACGCTCACGTCCATCGTTGCGTAGACTGTCACCGGTTCAGCGCCACGGTCACCGAGTTCGGCGTGGAGTGCGGTCACTAGCTCTTTCGCGGCCTCGTTCGCGATGATGGTGACGGTGTCACCGGGTTCGACTTCGACACACCACTCGACAAGTTTCGTGGCTTGCTGGCGTACACGGTCGTCGATCATCGTATTCGATAGACACGTTCTTATTCCGTTATTATCACTCTTTCCCAACGAAGACGATCTCGAACGGCGTCTTGAGTATCGTCGCAACGGGTCAGCTCTCCGGTTCGGCGGAGCGGCGTCATGGTACACGGGAGTTGGACGAGCGTGTCGTGGGCCACCTGCGTACGCCGACCCAGCCACCATCCTTGACAGGTGATGAGACGAATACCCAGGATGTCAGAAATTTGCCGGCGCTAACCGTTAAGAAGATTCGGGTGATGATTTCACGATGAAAGATGTCGTATGTCGAGACGAACGGGATTCAGACCTACTACGAGGACGACGGTGACGGCCAGCCGATCGTGGTGCTCCACGGGGCAACGGCGGATCATCAGGTATGGGCCGAACAACTGCAACCACTCACCGACGACTACCGCGTCATCCTGTACGACCTCCGCGGGCACGGGAAGACTGGTGGGTCAGCCCTCAACCGATACACGGTCGACACGTACGTGGACGACCTGGCCGCCTTCATCGAGGCACTCGACGTCAACCGGCCGACCGTCCTCGGACACTCACTCGGCGGGATGATCGGCTACGCGTTCGCCGACTCCTATCCCGAGAGGCTGTCCGACCTCATCGCGGTCGGAGCCATGACTCCCGAGAATTTCTCGACACCCGAGTGGGCCTTCAAGACTGCCTATTCCCGAGTGATACTGCCACTCATGGGGAACGAGCGGATTTTTAACGCCACCGTATGGGCTCAGCAGAAGCTCTTCGGGGCTGATTCGACGGTGGACGTCGACGAGCTACAACAAATCCGTGAGGCCCACGGGTGCAAGAGGCCGGAACTGCCGGCGAGCGAACGTTCGAAGATTCTGTCCGCGACACGGGAGTACTTCAGGTCGAGTTGGTCGTGGCAGTTGTCCGGTGTCCCCGTCCTGCTGCTGTACGGCGAGAACGAACCGTTCATCGAATCACACGCGGAATATCTCGAGACGCGACTCGCGGACTGTCGGACTGCGGAGATCCCGGGTGCGAGTCACAACGCACACGTCGACAATCCGGAGTTCATCCGCGCTCGGATTCGGGAGTTCCTCGAAACAGTCGACGAAAGTGGGTAGAAGGCTACAAATCCCACGGAACAGAGTGAGTGGCTGTTCGCATGTCGTGACCCCCGAAGTTACGAGTTTGAGAAAGGAAGTACACCGGTGAATCGTATCGAAGATAATCACCTGTGGGAGCGCAATCTGGAACTCTCCGTTACGTCTATTGCGTATCGTAACGTATTTATTCGTAATGATGAAGACGGTCACCACTCGCATCCCTGAAGACGACGAGGAGGCACTCGCCGAACTCGAGTCGGAGATGAGTGCCGACCGGTCGGAGGTGCTTCGGCGCCTCATCCGGCAGGGCCTCGACGATTGGCGCACAGAACGGGCACTCGACCAGCTCCGCGATCACAGCATCACGCTCCGGAAGGCGGCGGAGCTCGCGGACGTCTCGTACGTCGAGATGCTGACGCTCGCCGCCGAGGAAGGCATCGACGTCGGATACACGACCGACGACCTCGAGCGCGACCTCGAGCGCATCTAATGGTCGTCGTCGACTCTTCCGCGCTGATTCCGCTCGCGTGGGTCGGGCGACTCGACCTCATCTCGATCGCCTTCGACGACGTTCGGACGACCGAGGGGGTTCGGGAGGAAGTCCTCACCGAGGGCAAGCGTGGTACTGTCGCGCTCGACGAGTTTCTAACGGACGTGACTATTCACGACACGCCAACCCGGGCCGAGAAGGTGGCGTCGATGGAGGGAGTCGCGGTGGCCGACGCGTCGGTGATTCTGCTGGCCGAGGACGGCGAGGAGATCCTCCTCGCCAACGACAGGGGGCTGATCGAGGTCGCCCGGAGCCACGGCGTGGAGTGCTGGTGGGTGACGACGTTGTTGCTCAGTTGTACTAAAGCAGGTGACTTGACGGCCGAGGAGGCGACTGACCTCCTGTACGACCTCGTGAACGAGGGAATGAACCTGCATCCGAAGGTCTACTCGCAGGTGCAGAAGAAACTCCGAGAACTGGGGAGTTGAATCGGAGTCCTCGACCGAGAGGCGTTTTCGCGTACTAGCCACAGCAGACCGGGGCGAGTAGTTGTGAAACGCGTCGAGCGATGGCGACATCTGAATCACTCACCACAATCATTTTTGAGCCACAGAGACATCCCAAGCGAAAGGATGGCGGGGACGGTCGAACTCATCGGCACCACACACAACACTGACCAGAGCATCGAACGGGTCGAAACGGTGATCCGCGATCGCGAACCTGACGTGGTCGGCATCGAACTGCCACCGCACGTCTTCGACGACGAACCGGAGTGGTCGATCAGGACAGCCCTCGACCCGCGGGAGCCAGTCACGGTTCCCGGACTGCTGTTGAAACGGCGGACGACCGATGGGGGCATCTGGCAGGTCGACGAGATGTTTGTCGCGGCGCGCGTCGCTGCGGATGTGGGAGCTGAAGTCGTTCTTCTCGATCGGCCGTTTGCGGTGTCGATGGACGAGTTCTCGCGGGCAGTCGCCGGCGACGTACTCGGCTGGCTTCGTGGACTTCGGCAGGAATACACAATCCATCGTGACCGGATTGACGCCAACGATCGACGGGAGTTACTCGAACGCGACGTGTGGAAGGTCGGTGAGTGGGCAAGTCCGTACGTCGAGTATATCCGCTCGCTTCAGAGCCACGGTGCAACCAACCCCTTGGACGCCGAGCAGCGCGAAGCCGCCAAGAAACGATTTGGCCCGGAGGACGCGGAGGCCGCCATCGACGTCATCCGTGCGTGGCTCCCGCGATTGATGGAAACGCACATAGACCAGCGGGACGCGTATATGGCGGGGCACCTCCGCTGGCTGGCCACCGAAGAGGACGATGTCTTGGGTATCGTCGCAAAGGGCCATCTAGCCGGCGTTGCGGAGCGTCTCAGCGGTGAACGGGAGTTGGACGAGCGTCTCGTGCGCCAACCCGCGTTCGCCGATCCAAAGAACGTTTCTGAAGCTCCGCTTGACTCGGAGTGATCGATACGCGCTTCGCCGAACGTTGGCTTCTCCACCACCCGTTCTCCACCTTCTGAATTGCGTCAGGTTGCTCGTACAGTTCGCGTCACGCGGTGAGTTCTTGCCAGAGCCCGAGTTGCAGTAGCGTATCTGCGTCGTCTTCCACGAACCAGCCTTCGGCGAGTTGGCCGTTCTCGATGCGGTACATCGCCATCACTCGGATCTCGATTTCCTCGCCCGTCGGCGGGACACCGTGCATGTCCCCCTCGTGGGTGCCGGTGAACATCATCCGGACGGCTACCGTCCTACCCTCGGCAACCATCTCCTCGATCTCCAATCGCGAATCCGGGAACGCTTCGTTGTCGACGGTCGCGGGGATGGCTGTCTCCGCCCCGCTGATGTCCTGTCCGGCCTGCCCGTGTATCACGACGTCCTCGGCGACGAGTTCTCGCAGCGTCTCTGCGTCGCGGTCGTTGATGGCTTCGATGGCGTTCCGAACGAGTTCCTTCTGTTGGTCAACCGTTGCGCTCATGTCTTCACATCTTGGTTGTGGCGGATGTCTTTTAGTTGTTAATCCGGCACGAGTCCTCGTAATCAGGAACCTAACTCTTCCACACTGATCCTATTTAACAGATACACGATATTTCACAAATGTTAGTAGCTACAGCGCAAACATTCGGCATATGCCGACGATCGAAACGAACGGGATTCAGACGTACTACGACGACTACGGCGACGGTCGGCCGATCGTCGTGCTTCACGGGGCAACCGCGGATCATCAGGTCTGGGCCGAACAGTTGCAGCCGCTCACCGACGACTACCGAGTCATCCTGTACGACCTCCGGGGACACGGCAAGACTGGTGGGTCAGAGCTTGACCGATACACACTCGACACCTATGTAGACGATCTTGCCGCCTTCATTGACGCGATCGGTCTGAGCCAGCCGGTCGTCCTCGGACACTCGCTGGGCGGGATGATTAGCTATAGGTTCGCTGCCGAGCATCCTGGGAATCTCTCTGCGCTCATCACAGTCGGGGCAAGGACACCAGAGATGTTTTCGACACGCGAGCGGCTCCTCAAGACTGCGAACGATCGCGTACTAATGCCGCTCATGGGAAACGAGCGGATGCTGAACGCCGTCATGTGGGCTGTGGAGAAGTTCTTTGGTGATGAATCGACGGTAGACGTCGACGAATTACAACAAATCCGGGAGGCCCACGGGTGTGATACGCCGGAACTCCCGCCGAGCGAGCGGTCTAAAATTCTGTATGCAGTACGAGAGTACTCCACGTCGAGTTGGTCGTGGCAGTCGTCTGGCATCCCTGTCTTGATGCTGTACGGCGAGAACGAGCCGTTCATGGAACCACACGCGGACTTTCTAGAAACACAACTCGAGGAGTGCCGTACTGCCGAGATACCGGACGCGAGCCACAATGCCCAGGTGGACAATCCGGAGTTCATTTGCGCTCGACTTCGCGAGTTCCTCGATGACACGTCCGAGAAAGGAGAGCAGACGGTTACGACTCTGTCAGAACAGGGTGAGTAACCGTTCAAAATGTCACGAATGCTAAAATCTCGTACGAGAGAGCAGGCGGAGTTACTGATGGAGTGGGCCGTCGACGTCCAGTCCGGAGACATGGTCACGATCTTGGCGCCGCCCCCCGCGAAGGAACTGGTCACCGCACTCCATGGGGAGATCGGGGAGCGCGGGGCAGAGCCGGTGACGGTCATGGCCTCGCTGGACACGACCGTCGGCCCATCGGGCGAACACACCGCCGAGTTCCTCACAAGCCACGACGGCGAGTTCGAGACGCCACGCCACTTTCAGGCACTCTTCGAGGAATCAGACGTGTTCATCGGCATCGGGGGCGGGACGAACACTCACATTCTCAGCCATGTCCCATCCAAGGTACAGCAACGGCGATCGACGATCGAGTGATCGGGATGACCGATGCCCCATCCGTACGCGTGGACTTCTTCCCGCGCGATATCGGCCGTATCGGGGGCATAGACTGCGATGTCATCGAGGTATTCGAGCGCCACAACTGGAATCGCCGACACACTGTCGGTCGACCGTGTGCGGATCAGATTCCGTCCCACGGCGTTCGCGATCGTGGGCGTCACGAGCGGAATTTCTTCCTCTTCAGTGAAATCTCGAATGACTCTCCGCAATCATCGCACTCGTGGGCCATACTCTGACTACAGGTGTCTGGAGGAAATGCGTTCTTGCTTTCTATCAGCGTCTATCGAGTTGGGCTCGCAAGAACTGGATTAGTTCGTCGATGTTGTCTTCTGGGAGTTCCTTCTGTTGGAACACACCCTTGAACGAGTCCGCGAACTCGTCGCTTTCGAGTTCCGCTATCACGCGTTCGATTTGCTCGGCTAACTGGTTCGGGTTCCCGCGATGGATGTGTTGTTCAATGCTGTCGAGATCTGCCTCGGAACCGACGATCACCAGATCTCGCGCATCTGCGAGCCGACCGCTGTGGAGCTTGAGCGCGAACAACAGTGCCGGCTCGGGAATCCGAGCAGTCAGCCCCTCTGCTACCTCGAGAGACTCGACAGTGCTGTATTCGTGGAGATAGCGGTACGACCATTCCGCATCGGTCTGGCGACAGCGAAGTGCGTCGACGAGTGCGTCAAATTCGACCGCGTTGTCGCCAACCGGTTTTTCGTACCGGACGATTCGTCCCTCGTACACGTTTGCCACGTCGTTATCGAACGCTTTGCTGTACCCCAGTTCGCCGAGGAAGGCATCGTACGCGTCGAGTTCTGTTTCAGGGACCACCATATCGACATCAGTAGTGAACCGAGTCTGAAACGCCGAGATTGCCCATCCTCCGACGAGTACGTACGGTAGGTCTTCGTCCTGTACGGCGTGGTGTGTGTCGATGAGTTCGGCTTGACGCTCTTGGAGGCTCATTGGTGGCTCGTTCAGTCAGCGGTCATCTGGTCGTGATGACTCGCGTCGATGTCCACGTCGTGCTCGTCGGCGATCATCTCCAACGCCGGTTCGTACGCTGCCCGGGTCTCCATCATCTGACTGACCGTGGCGTCCAGCGGAATCACGGGATTGCCGTCGACCCACTCGACGTCGATGCCCTCTGCCTGCGGGAACAAGACGTAGTGGACGCTCCCGTCAACATCGGCCGCGTCCGGGCGTTCACCCACGGTCGTGTCGACCCCGAACCGCTCGAAAAACTCGATCCACCGATCGACGTCGCGCTCGTGAACCTCGATGAACACGGGATAATCGTCGTGACTTCGAGCGATCTGGAATCCGCCGCTCGTCCAGACGTAGGCGGCATCGATCTCCGTGTAGGCGAACTCCATCCCGGCGAAGTGGGGGATCACGTACGCGTCCTCCTGTGGAACGTCGTCGCGGGTGTACAACGTGCCCATCATCTCCTCGTAGCGCCGTCGCATCTCGTAGTCACGGACTCGAACGCCGTTATCTGTATTTGAGATGATTTCTGCGTCGTCTAATCGATTGATCCAGTCGTAGACCCATGAATACGACGTACCGATCTTATTCGATATTCGGTTGATAGAATCTCCACGCTGGACCGATAAGACGATCTTCGCAGCGGTGGGATTTATGAATTCGGTCGTCGTCATAGTCCATCTAGTTATCTCGAACGAGATGATAGCTGATGAATCTATCGTCGAATCCAGAATTGGTGGGTTTGCTCGCTACCGCTTCAGGTACGCAGTTGGCAGTCCTCTCCGTGGTTTGGCCTGCGATGATCTGCGAGACGTTAGCATCCCATTCGAATAGATGTACTGACACGGATGGCGCGTCACAACGTCTATTACTGTGGGGGCAGTGGTACTAGTAAGATGGCCGCAAACAACGACAAAATCCAGTTCCGTGGGGAGACGGAGAAGGAAGCCTCACAAATCGTCGATGAAATGCGTCTTGGAGGGATCAATATCAGTGAACTCGCCCGACAGGGCCTCCAGCAGATGCTTCGTGAAACGTTGTCTGAAGAGGAAAAAATGGAACTCCACCAGCGGTACAAGCAGGGAGAGATTTCCGAGGAGGTCGCGCAAATCCTCATTGGTGACGCTTTAGAGGAAATCGAGCGTGAACGTGAGGCGTTCGAGGACGCCATGGAGCTTGACACGAGCGGCGTGTTCCAGCAGTGAGAGACGATGGCAGACGATGAGGTACGTCATCCCGTTGTTGTTGATACAGACGCACTGATCGCGGTTGCAAATACGTCCCTTTGGACTCAAGTTGAGGAAAATCTCAGTCTCACGACAACGAACGTATGTTGTCACGAGCTGAGACGGCACGTTCGAGACAAATCCGAGTATGCATCCGAGGGAACACGAGAACAATGGGTTCACGACGGAAGCGAGAACGCGTTGGAACCGTTCGATATGGAGTCAAAAGAATCGTTTACTTCGGTCACTTGTGTTCCGCGACCGCATGGCGACAATGCTGGAGAGGAATCTATTCGACGAGAGGTGGAGCAAAATTCTGAGGAGTATCGGTTCGCGATCTTGATGGATAGTGACGGTCGAGACTCGATCAATCGCGTGTTCGATGAACAGGACGGTGATGGAAGGGCAGTGGCCCCGCCATTTCTGTTGTATCTTTTGTTACAGAAAGACGAGTGTACCGTGGAGGAGTTCTGCAAGGCGTGTGGTGAAATGCTTCGAGGAGAAGGTTGGACAGGGTATCAAGCGGTTCAAGCAGCATGGGAAGCGATTCCGGTCGATTGCTCGCAGTATCTCCCGGACGATCTCCTCCCGTAAGTTCGACGGCGCTCATACTACCGGCTGTAACAGTGAGACAGAATTCGGCATCCCGGAGTGGCGAATATCTTTGCGAACTTACAGCCGGCAGTATCAGTTAGTAGGCACAACAGATCGGGACGAATAGTTGTAGTAGTGATCGCGTCGTGTCATGTGTGCGTCTCCAAATTGTGTGACATCGCCCGTGGGGACACTGCCAGTGAGTGGCCTCGCCCACGCCGTTCAGTTGCCGGGTCACCGATCATCGCACATAATCCGTGTTCGTTCACTGCCCGCGAATAGCCGTTCATACGCGAAGAGATGCCGTCGAAACCGAAAGGGACATCGGATAGGACTGGCGTTACTCGGCCGGAGATCCCATGTCGCATGATGTCTCGGCCATCCATTACATCTAACACGTATCGTAACGTAATAGATTGTAACGATAAAGACAGTCACCACGCGCATCCCAGAAGACGACGAGGAAGCGCTCGCCGAACTTGAGGCGGAGATGAGCGCCGATCGCTCGGAAGTCCTTCGTCGTCTCATCCGACAGGGGCTCGAAGATTGGCGCAAGGAGCGAGCACTCGATCGACTCCGGGATCACGCTGTGACGGTACGGAAGGCGGCCGAGTTGGCAGAGATCTCATACGTCGAGATGCTGACGCTCGCCGCTGCGGAAGGGATCGACGTGGGGTACACAACTGACGATCTCGAACGGGATCTCGATCGAATCTGATGGTTGTCGTCGATTCCTCTGCGCTGATTCCACTCGCGTGGGTCGGCCAACTCGACCTCATCTCGACCGCCTTCGATGACGTTCGAACGACCGAGGAGGTCCGGGAAGAAGTCCTCACCGAGGGGAAGCGTGGTACCGCCGCACTCGACGAGTTTTTGACGGACGTGGCTGTTCACGACACGCCAGTCCGTGCCGACGAGGTGGCGTCAATGGAGGGAATCGCAGTAGCCGACGCGTCGGTGATTCTCCTGGCGGCGGACGACGAGGAAATCCTCCTCGCCAACGACAAGGCGCTGATCGAGGTCGCCCGGAGCCACGGCGTCGAGTGCTGGTGGGTGACAACGCTATTGCTCAGTTGTACCAAAGCAGGAGATCTGACGGCAGATGCGGCCACCAACCTTCTGTACGATCTCGTGAACGAGGGAATGAACCTGCATCCGAAAGTCTACTCGCAGGTCCAGAAGAAACTCCGAGAGTTTGGCAACTAACATTCACCACACGGCTTAAGCCGGTGGGCTTTCCCCTCGCTACCACTGTTAAATTGGTCTTTGTCTCACCCGACACGACAATTCGTATCGACGATCGACTTCTCGGTGACTTTCTCCCACGACTGAAGTCGTGGGGTTCTGCTATCTTTGTGTCATGGTGTATTCGGTGCTGATCTGGCGTTCGACTACTCGACTGCAGACGGATCAAGATACGAAAGGAGAGCTGTCGTGACACGGCCCGCGAACTCGTCGGTGACCGCACCCTGAATCCCCGTGATGTGGGTTTCGTCTTTCAGTGTCGCTACCGACCACGGTAGGACATAACTTTGCGTCCGGGGGTCGCCCCGAATCCACGCATCGCTCGGTACGGCAAAACTTCCCTGATGATGTGACTGCGTGGTAAACGCGACCGCAATGGATTCTTCATCGGAATATGGAAGTCGATCAGTCGACACGACCACCCACGGTCGTGGGTTCCCGCCGCCCGACTTGAACGGGTCGGGAGCCCACACAACTGCGCCTCGCTCAGCCATCGTCTACGCTTCCCCACCGCCGTCCTCGTCGCGTCCATCGATCGGATCGACCGCGGTTTCCATCCACTCGTCGATCTGTTCGTCTGAAAAGCCGCCGTCGATCTCGTCTGCCGTTGCGGCACCGAGCAGTCCGGCAGAGGCCGTGGCGTGTTCAGCATCGGAAATCTTCCAGTAGTGGCCGCGGTGTTCGACCAGTCCGCGTCGTTCGAAGCGCTTGAGGGTCGGCCCGACGCTTCCCCGAGGCACGTCGACGTGGTCGACGATCTCGCGCTGTCGGAACGCCTTGTCGGCATTCTCGAGGAGGAACCGATAGATCCGCCCCTGCGTCGTGTCGGATGTGAGGTCGATGACGGAGGTGTTCTCATCGATCGTCCGAAACTCGTCCTCTGTGATCGGCATTGTGTATCAGTTTGTATTAGATTATATTAGATCTTATTGGTAGCTATCTTTTTGCGAGGAAAAAGATGTATCCAGATGCGAGATGAGTGGATCGTGACACGCCTGCGGTTCGGCGAGATGGCCACCGGCCTTGTTGAATTACGAGGAGGGACGATATCAAGGACAGTTGAAAATCCGTTGAACCGTTAACACACCGGCTTCGGATCGATCCCCATTCCCTCAAGCGCCGCAACATATTCGCCGTAGACGATCGAGATCGCCTCACCAGCGGCTGCCTCAGCTTCATCAGTAACCTCGATCGAATCGAGCAGCTCAACACCGCGATCGACCTGCTCAGTGGTCTCCGATCGCAGTTCCCGGAACGTCGCTGCCCCAGCGCGATCGGCCTCGTTCACGAAGAAATTGATGACCTGCAGCAGCGATCGCGACGACGCAAGCGGCCGCGCGAGGAGGCCGGCAGCGATTCGCTCGTCAGTCGACTCGAGCGATCGCAGGTACTCGTGGAGCCCGTCCGGCGCTGGATCGTCGACGTCGACAGAGCCCAACTCCACAATCCGCTCGTAGTGGTTGCATTCCTGTGCGGCGACGTCAGCAAACGCCGTCGCGACGCGATCGACCGATTCGTCGTCAGCCCACTGCTCAAAGGTGTCCGCCGCGCGGCGCTCTGCCATCGCGGCGGTTTCGAGCACCGTGTCGCGATCGAGCGCGGCGTGCGTCGTCGCGATGAGTGCCTTTTCGGAGCCGAGGCGATCGAGTTCGGTTGCGTAGGCGGTTTCAATCCGATCGAGGAGGTCACTGCCGTCCATACTGCCACTTTGTGGGGGACGTACTCAACAGTGCCGGCGATCTGGATGTCAACACAAAAACAGCGAGTGCGGCGATCGACGATCGATCAATGACCGGTCGGGACCGACCGCGATCGAGACCGCAATTCAAGGCTGTCGATCGCGTACAGGAGGGTATGACACAGGACGGGAACGACCAGGCGATTACACCTGAGGCGTTGTGGGAGCGGCTCGAAGCTGGCGAGCCCGTCGAACTGCTCGACGTGCGGAACCGCGAGGAGATCAACGCCTGGCAGATCGACGGCGAGCGCGTGTCGACGACTGAAGTGCCGTATATGCGGTTTCTGAGTGCGCGGGTGAACGACGAGGTAGCGTCGCTGGTCGATCCTGAGCAGTCGTACGTCGTCGTCTGTCCGCGCGGTGAGGAAAGCGCCGAGGTCACAGCCGATCTCCGAGCGGCGGGTATTGATGCCCAGAATCTCGCCGGCGGCATGGAGGGATGGGCGCGGGTTTACCTCTCGACGACGATCGCCGAGGACCCGACCGTGCTCCAGTACCATCGGCCGGCAAGTGGCTGTCTCGCGTACGCCGTGGTTTCGGGTGGAGATGCACTCGTTGTCGATCCCCTGCGCGCGTTCGTCGATCGCTACGCGGCGGACGTGGCGGCACTCGACGCAGAGATTACTCACGTGCTCGACACCCACGTCCACGCAGACCACGTGAGCGGTGTTCGAGAGCTGGCGGCCGCAACCAACGCGACACCGATCGTCCCCGCTGGCGCGACAGACCGCGGGCTTGCCTTCGAGGCCGACACGATCGGAGACAGAGAGACGATCGCGATCGGTGACGCGGACGTCGAGGTGCTCGCAACGCCGGGACACACGACCGATGCTGTATCACTCGTCGTCGACGGGACGCTGCTTTCGGGTGATTCGCTCTTTTTGGACGGCGTCCCCCGACCGGACCTACAGTTCGGCACAGCGGCAGCCGAAGAGCTGGCCGGCGAGCTATACGACACCCTGACCGATCGCCTCGCGAGCCTGCCCGACGACACCGTCGTCGCGCCGGGGCACGTCCCGCCCGGACGACGGCCGGATGCCGACGGCGTGTACACCGCACCGTTGGGCGAACTCCGCGATCGACTGGCGGCGTTCTCGGAGGAACGGACCGCGTTCGTCAATCGGATTGTCGACTCGATCGGCGAGCCGCCAGCGAACCACGAACGAATTGTTGCGGCCAATCTCGGCCAAGAATCACTGACCGACGAGGACGCTTTTGAGGTAGAACTCGGACCGAACAACTGTGCAGTTGCCGTGGACTGATTACGGGCGTGAGAGGCGGCCGAACAGCCGATCGTCCGCGTCGTCCGCATTGGCTGGGCCGTCTGTGTTGGCCGCACCCGGTAGCGGTTCGATCGTAAATCCGATCGACTCGTAAAATGGCCGCAGTTCAGAATCGAACGCGGCAGTGATCGCGCCGTCGCGACTCGCTGCATGCGCAAGGAGCTGACTCCCGATCCCGTCACGGCGGTGTGAAGGGTGGACCGCGATCGCCTCGACGTGCGCCGGATCACGGTCGAGGTCGAGAGACACTGCACCGACGACGCGCTCGGCACGGACTGCAACAAATACCGCACCGTGGGCGATCGCATCCCGGAGGGTGTCGAAGTCAACCGTCAAGAGCGCGCCCTCGAACAGCCGGATCACGTCGATCGCTTCGTCTTCGGCGGCCGGCCGGATGGAGACGGGTCGCGACACGGGCGTTATTGATCGCCGCGGGCAGTGTCGATTTCGGCGAGGAGCCCGTCGATGCTCGGCCGATCGGCCGGCGCGGTCCCCACGTGGGTGTAGATGACCCGCGGCGCCGTGCGGAGGTCGACGACGATCGCCTGTGGCATTCGACCGATCAGGTCGTGGAGGTTCCCGAGAATCCCGAACCGGACAGGCTGGTCGTAGCGATCCGAAACAGACGTATCCTCGTCAGCAAGAACAGGAAACGGGAGGTCGTACGTCTCAGCCCACTCTGCGGCCCGGTCTTTCGTTTCGGGGAGGATCGAGAGCACCTCGGCGTTTCGGGCTTCGAACTCGTCGTACTGCTCGGCGATCGCCTGGACCTGCTTTCGGCAGTTCCCACAGAAGTGATCGCGCTGGAACAACAAGACGGCGAAGTCGGCGTCCAGATCGGTCAGCGAGAGCGGGTCGGGGCCGGGGCCGCCGTTTGGGAGTTGGAAGGCGAGCGACTCGGCGGAGATATCAGCGGACATACTCCCTATTGGGGTCGAACAGACAAAAAGCCGATCCGGTCCGGCGTGGGCCGCGCAGTCTTGTTTCGCGATCGGCGAGACGAATCGATCGCTACGGGTCAGATTAATTCGTCCGCTCCGAGTCAGCCTACGCCGATCGCTCCGAGTCAGCCTACGCCGATCGCTCCGAGTCAGCGTGATCGGGATGCTCCGATGTCGACCCGTACTCGGAGCCGACGACCTCACGGATTCGATCGGCGGTCACCTCACCGACCCCCGACACCTCGAGTAGATCGTCTTTGCGGGCGGTCATCACCGCCTCGACCGTCTGGAACGCCGTCAAGAGTGCTTCAGCGGTGACCGGCCCGATGTCGGCGATCGAGGAGACGACGTACTCCTGTTGTTCGGCGAGGGTCTTTGCGGCCTTCTCGCCGTGAACCTGGACCGATCGATCGCGGGTTTCCTGCTCGCGGCGAGCGATCGTCTCCAGCAGTTCGGCGGTATCTCCCTGATCGGTCGTTCGCAGGACGCTCGCGCCGTAGTCGACTGCGAGGCTCGCGATCGCCCCCCGGATCGCGTTCGGGTGGACGTTGCGCTCGCCGTAGAGGTCCTCACCCTCGATGATTACGACCGGCCGCGCGTAGTTGCGCGAAAGGTCGCCGATCTGCTCGAACATGGAGCGATCGCCGCCGGTGAGCGTGTCGAGGAAGTCTGCGACCGATTTTCGTTCGACCGCAACGCGGTCCGAGAGGACGTAGTCGCCGACCGCAAGCGTCTCCAGTCGAGTGAGGATGCCTTCGCGCGTCGAGAGGTCACGGGCGATCGTCGACTCGAGTTCGCGCTGGTCGATCACGATCTCGACGCCGTCGGCGGCGCGAGCAGTTGCGACGATTCCGTCTGCAGTGTCTCCATCAGCACTGTCGCCGGCTTCTTCAGTGGAAGCGTCACCAGCCCCTCGATCGGAGCCGTCACCAACGTTCTCATCAGGGCCATCGCGATCGGCCTCCGCAGAATCAGAATCTGCACTCGGAGTACCAAAGTCGGTCAGTCCCGGCTGGCGGTTCGCTGACTCTGTCGGTTGACGGCTCTCTGATTCCGGTGGCTGGGAGGTGTCTGCTGCAGCCGAGTGCTGGCCGTTCGACGCCGACGATCGATCGTCGCCGTGAGCGTCGCCAACCGGATCGTTGCCTCGATCGTCACCAGCCTGATCGTCGCCGCGATCGCTGCCGTTTCGGGCTGTCCCAGCGCCAGCAGAGCCCTCGAAGGCATCGAGCCCCGACTGCTCGCCAGCGTCGAGTTCCGCCTCGACGTCATCGGCGATCGATTTGAGTTCGCGGAGCTCGGACTCCATCTGCTTTTCTTTGCGGCGAGAGATCCAAAAGTACGCCTCGTCGCGGGTATCTTCGGCCATGAGCACGACCACGCGACCCTCCTCCTGACGGCCAGTCCGGCCCTTTCGCTGGATCGATCGGATCGCTGTCGGCACCGGCTCGTAGAACAACACCAGATCGACCTCCGGAACGTCCAACCCCTCCTCGGCGACCGACGTCGAGACAAGTACCTCAAACTCGCCGGCGCGGAAGGCATCAAGCGTCTCCTGTTGGTCTTTTTGGCTCATACCCGGCGAGCCCTCTTTGTTTCCTTGCCCGACAAACCGCCGGACGTGGAAGCTTTCGGCGAGGAAGTCGGTCAGCGCTTCGGCGGTGTCTCTGGACTCGGTGAAGACGATGACGCGATCGCCGCCGTCGATCCCGAGTGTTTCCGCGAGCAGGATGCGAGTCTGGGCGAACTTCGGGTGCAGTTTGTCGTAGGTGTCGGCCTTCCGCATCGCCTTCCGAACGTTCGGCTCGGCGACGAGCCGCTGGCTAGCCTTCGAGGCACCCGAGGAGCGAGCGGCGTTTCGCTGGCGCTCGAAGTACCGTCGGAGAGATTCGACACTCTGGGTTTCGACCAGTTCGACCGCCCGCCGCAGCTTCATTACCTCCGCGTGGATCGACATGCCCTGATATCCCTCGGATTTGTCGTTGTCCATCAGCCGCCGGAGTTTCCCGCCGATCGTGTTGAGCTGCTTTTGGGAGATATCCGGCGACGTGCGGTTCGTCACGCCGAGTTCCTTCAGCGACCCCAACCGGTCTTTGATCACCTCGTTGAGTAGATCGCGGATCTCAAGCAGTTCCTCGGGGAGGTCGATCCGTTTCCACTCGACCTCGGTGTCGTGGGTGTACTCGGCGACGTCAGCGTCCTCTTCGGACATGACCTCGACGCGATCGAGCCCGAGGTTCGCACACACCGTCAGGATGTCCTCTTTATCACCGCCCGGCGAGGCGCTCATGCCAGTCACGAGCGGGTCTGCGGCGTCAGCGTGGTACCGTTCGGCGATGTAGACGTACGCGTACTCGCCGGTGCCGCGGTGGCACTCGTCGAAGGTGAGGTGTGTCACCGAGCGGAGACTGATCCGATTGCCGACGAGGTCGTTCTCGACGACCTGCGGGGTCGCAATCACAATACGAGCGTCCTCCCATAGCGCCGCACGATCGTCCGGGCGGACGTCACCAGTGAACACGACGATCTCCTCGTCGGGAATTGACAGCGCCTCGCGGTAGAACTCCGCGTGCTGTTGGACGAGCGGCTTTGTCGGCGCGAGAAACAGCGCCTTGCCACCAACTTCATCGAGCCGCGTTGCGGTCACAAGCAGGCTCACCGTGGTTTTGCCGAGCCCGGTGGGCAGACAGACGAGGGTGTGGGCCGATCGGGCCGCCCCCGCCAACTGGATCTGATAGAGTCGCCGCTCGATGAACGACTGCGACAGCATCGGGTGCTCAACGTAGGCAACGTCGTCGGAGACCGCCATTGTGTGCGCTACGGCGTCGCCGTTGTTAAGGGTTCGTCAAGCGCGGCGGAAGTGAAATGTCGTCTCAGCCAGCCCCAGTCCCGAGCTGACGGCGATCCATCCACGTCACGACGGCCACGTGCGGCAGGGTCAAAAGCGCAATCCCGACGAGGTACACGGCCAGCAAACTGTCGGGATCGATCCCGACCGAGAGCCCGACAAACAGGCCGACGAAGACGAGAAGCGAGGCGGCGGTCAACGGCGCTGCATCGCGGGCGAACCGCCCCACCGGCGCACGCAGTTCACCCGCCGTAAGGGCGGTGAGCGATCGATCGTCGATCGCCGCAAGCCGACCGATGTGTCTGACCGCGTGCCATACCGCAAAGTAGACCCCGATCGCAAAGATCGGCGGCAACACCCAAAAGTACGCCCAGAGCAGTCCAACCTCGAGCACGTCGCGCCGCCAGGCACGCGCATTGAGTCGGTCCTGTCTCACCCGATAGAGCCCGAGTGCGAGTGACGCGATCGTCACGCCGGCAAACGCAATGGCAGCCACGAGACGAGTGTCGGGGGTGAAAACAACGCCGAGTGTCCCGCTGGCATCAGCGGCGAATAGCGAAACGATCGCCGTCGCAACTGCCCGATACTCGTCGGGATGCGACAACAGCGGGACAAGCATCGGCAATCCGCCGCGGACGATGATCGACAGCCAGCGATCGAGCCGGCCCGACAGCGACCCGACGCCGCCGATCGCCGCCAGTGCGTACACATCACCCTGCCCCCAGTGATACCACGTGAGCAGGATGAAACTCACGAACCCCACAACAGGAGCGACCAGCCAGACGAGTAGGTAGCCGGCCATCAAAACCGCGTAGACGCCACCGACGACGGCGTACGATCGACGACGGCGAACGCCCGCGAGTCGAGCAGGGACGAGGTGGTCGACAGCGCCATGGGGGAGCCCAAAGACGACAACACTCACCAGGAATGGCGCGTAGCGCACTCGCGTCGGAAGTTGTGAGACGATCGGCCACACGAGAATCGTCGCCGCGAGGACGTACGCCGGCCACCGAAGCGTCGCCCGCGAGAGCGTCGAGCGGGCTAAAACGGGCAGCGACGATCGCACGGAGGCTGCCGTCATCTGTTATCTGGACGCTCCTCGGGGGCGGCTGGATCGGGGCTGGACCGCTCGAACGAAACAGCGGTAACGATCGCGGCGACTGGTGTGGGCCACCCTGTCTGATCCCAGTAATCGAGCACCCACTCGAACAGCGTGAGGCCGTGGATCGTCATGAGCGCTGCCGAGAGAAAGAACAGCATCTCTTCGATCGGCAGTCCAAGGACGGCGATTCCAGTCGTGTACGTCGGCGAGATGACCCACGTACCCATCTCGATCGCAATCCGATCGGCGATCCAAAAGTACGCAGACGGAACGAGCGCTGCTTCGAGCCACACCCGTGGAGTCCGCATGAGGTAGCCGCCGCCGACGGCCCACTGCAGGGCGACCACCGGGCCGGTCCACGCAACGAGCGCGCCGAGGTACAGGTACGACGCCGACAGTGTCACGAGCCACAGGCCGCCAACAGTCATTGCGACCCCGACGAGTACTCCCGCAAGCCGTGGGGTCCACGAGAAATCACCCGAACGGAACGTCGGATCGAACCCCCGATAGTAGAGATACAGCCCGACGATCACCGTTTTGATGATGAAAAACAGGTACTCGCCGAGCGGGATCGACAGCGCCCGAAAGGCGACTGCGCCGTCGGCGTACCACCACGCGCCGCGCTGGATGAGGTAGCTGCCCCACGGCGTGGTGTAGCCGAACGCGATCGTGACGAGAATCGCAATCCCCACAGCCGATCGGCGCTTTCGCACCGGCTCGTAGTTTGGGGCAAGATACAGCAACAGCGCTAACACGGGAAGCGTGAAAACGAGGTGAAACTGGAGATAGGTCAGTTGAATCATGGTCGGAGACGGACGCCGCAGTCGATTGATCGAACGTACACCCAACCTAGACTACCCATGTGTCGAGATACGATTGACAGTCAGATAAAGCCGCTGCCAGACAGCGTCGGTTCGGCGGCTACGACCGCGTCAACACGCCGTGATCGATGAGCGATTTGGCGAGGTCGTCCATCGAAGAAACAGTGAGATCACAGACGGGTTCGACCGCCGGCTTGGGGCTGAAACCGATCGCGATCCCCGCAACCTCGAGCATCGGCAAATCGTTCGCGCCGTCGCCGACAGCGATCGTCGCCTCGGGATCGATTCCCAGTTCGTCGGTGAGCGCCAAGAGCTGTTCGTCTTTTGTACCCTCGATGAGCGGCCCAGTCACCTCGCCGGGGAGCCGGCCGCCGGAGACCGGCAGGTGGTTCGCGACGATGCGATCGACCTCGGTGTCCGCAGCCGCGAGGGCCGCCTCGACACCGTCGTCGAACCCACCGGTGAGGATCACAACGGTGTGTCCCTGCTCGCGAAGCTGATCGATAACGTCGCCTGCGCCGGGGCGAAGCCGAACGGACTCGTAGGCCTCGTCAGCGCGCTCGACTGACAGCCCCTCAAGGAGTGCCGCACGGCGACGGAGGCTGTCGGCGTAGCTGAGTTCGTCGTTCATTGCTCGCTCTGTGATGTCGGCCATTTCCTCGGCGACGTCCATCCGCTCGCCGAGCAACACCGTCATCTCCGAGTCCGAGAGCGTCCCGTCGAAGTCGAAGGCAATAAGCGCCATAGCTGTCTGTTCGGCTCGACGGATTTGAAACGCGACGGTTTCGATCGTCGGTTGGTTAAATCGTAGATCGGCCGCGTGAGTATCTCTCGCATGCATAATCGGCCGACGTGGAAACTCTTAACAGCCAGCCGGCGATCCGTACAGGCATGAACGTACTCGTCACGGATCCGATCGCAGAGGCTGGTCTCGATCGGTTACGTGAGGCAGGTTACGACGTTCGAACTGACTACGATATCGAAGGCCAAGAGCTACTGGACGCGGTCGCTGACGCGAACGCCCTCATCGTTCGCTCCGGAACAGAGGTCTCACGGGCGGTTTTCGAGGCCGCGCCCGACCTCGTGATCGTCGGACGAGCCGGGATCGGCGTCGACAACATCGACATCGAAGCGGCGACCGACCACGGCGTGATTGTCGCGAACGCGCCCGAGGGGAACGTCCGCGCAGCGGCCGAACACACCGTCGCCATGGCGTTTGCGGTCGCGCGATCGATTCCGCAGGCGCACGCACGACTCAAAGACGGCGAGTGGGCCAAATCCGACTACCTTGGCACCGAGATTAACAACAAGACCCTCGGGATTATCGGGCTCGGCCGAGTTGGCCAGGAGGTCGCAAAACGGCTCGACACGCTCGGCATGAATCTCGTTGTCTACGATCCGTACATTTCCGAAGAGCGCGCCGCGCAGTTCGGCGCGGAGCTGATCGAAGACCTTGAGGAGTGTTTGCGGCGGGCAGACTTCGTGACGATCCACACGCCGTTGTTGCCTGAAACCGAGAACATGATCGGCACTGAGGAACTCGCACTGCTGGAGGGCGGCTACGTCATCAACTGTGCTCGGGGCGGAATCATCGACGAGGACGCGCTCGCAGCGGCTGTCGACGATGGAACGGTAGTCGGCGCAGCGCTTGACGTCTTTGCCGAGGAGCCGCTGCCGGCAGACTCGCCGCTTTTGGCTGTCGATGACGTGATCGTGACGCCGCACCTGGGTGCCTCGACCGAGGCCGCCCAAGAGAGCGTTGCGATCGATACCGCCGAACAGGTAATTGCCGCATTCAACGAACAGCCGGTGTTGAACGCGCTCAACGCGCCTTCGGTCGACGAAACGGCGTTCCCGCGAATCGAGCCGTACATCCCGCTGGCTGAAACCGCCGGCAAGGTCGCCGCACAACTACTCGGGAAGCGAATTACCGAGATCGAGGTCCACTACGAGGGTGAAGTTGCCGAAGAGGACGTCGAGCTCATCACTGCAAGCGCACTGAAGGGCGTGTTCACCCCGCTGGAGTGGCAGGTCAACGCAGTCAACGCCCCGCAACTTGCGAAAGACCGTGGCATCGAAGTCACCGAATCGAAGACCAGACAGGCCGCAGACTTCCAGAGCCTCGTGACGGTGACGGTCCGGAACGGCGACGAGGAGCTGTCGGTGTGTGGAACGCTGTTTGCCGGCGAGGATCCACGAATTGTTCGGATCGACGGCTTTCGGGTCGATGCGATTCCCTACGGCCACATGCTCGTCGCGCGCAACTACGACAAGCCGGGCGTAATCGGCTTCATCGGTACCGTCCTCGGCGAAAACGACGTCAACATCGCAGGGATGTTCAATGCCCGTGAAACGTACGGCGGGGAGGCGCTTACGGTCTATAACCTCGATCACTCGGTGCCCGACGTGGTAATCGAGGAACTGCTCTCCGACGATCGGATTATCGAGGTCAAAGAGATCGTCCTCGACGGCCAAGAGGAGCTGACAAAGCGGGAAACGCCAACCAGCGCGGACTGATCCGCTCGGAAGGCCTTTTGATTATCGGAGGTATCCCACCATCGTTTCGACCATCGCGTCGAGACGGGCACCGACTCGCTCAAAGGTGCCAGCATCGGTTCGTTCTGTTTCGAGTCGCTGGAGATCCGCGAGCAGGTACTCGTATCGTTCGACGACCTGTTCGCGCTCGCTCCGTTCACGATCGAGTTCGGTGCGGAGCATCGATACCTGTGTGCGGAGCTGTTTCGCCTCGGAGACCGCTCGATCGCGGTCCCGAGCGGCCGCTTCGAGTTCCGTCCGAGTTGGGTACGTCGGTGTGGCGGCCTCATCGGTTGGTGGCGGATCAAGTGGATACGTTCGATCGCCAGATCGATCCGTGCTGACAGTGCCGGTCGGGAGGCTTGAGGACCACATGCATGAGAGGTAGTAACACAGCCACAAAAATCCGCGTCAGACAGCCGGCATGCAGCTCGCGAGCGTCGATTACTCCGCGAGATGCTCGATGACCGCCTCTGTGTCGTTCGGAACCGGCTCTGGATCGTCACCAGCAGCGAAAGCCGCATCAGGATCTTTCAGAAGGTGTCCGGTCGTGAGACAGACAACATCCTCGTCCGCGCCGATCGTCCCGTTCGATCGAAGCTTCCGCAACCCTGCGACTGACGCCGCGGAGGCGGGCTCGACACCGATACCCTCGCCGGCCAGATCGCGCTGTGCCGCCGTGATCTCGTCGTCGGAGACCGCAACCGCGGTCCCGCCGGTGTTTCGGATTCCCGGCAGCGCCTTCGGCGCGTTGACCGGGTTGCCGATTCGAATCGCGGTCGCACGGGTCTCGACAGACTCCCAGCGGCGAATCGCGTCGGCACCGTTCTCGACAGCCTCGACCATCGGGGCCGCCCCCTCCGCCTGCACCCCGGTGAGTTTTGGGACCTCCTCGGGAGCGAGCGAACCGGCCTGAATAAGCTCGCGAAACGCCTTGTACAGCGCGGCCGTGTTTCCGGCGTTGCCAACGGGAAGGACGATCCGATCGGGATAGTGGCCGTGGTCGGCGTGAAATTCTTCAAGGATCTCAAATCCGATTGTCTTCTGCCCCTCGAGCCGGAAGGGATTGAGGGAATTGAGCAGGTACACCTCCCCCCGAGCGGCGAGCTCCTGGACAATGTCGAGACACGCATCGAAATTTCCGTCGACCTCAAGAATACGTGCGTTGTGGAGGCTGGCCTGGGCGATCTTCCCGGCGGCAACTTTGCCTTTCGGGAGCAATACGAGCGTTTCCATCCCGCCGCGAGCGCCATAGGCGGCGAGTGCGGCGCTCGTGTTGCCAGTCGACGCACAGGCGAGCCGATCGACGCCGAGTTCTTTCGCAACCCGCACGCCGACGGTCATCCCGCGGTCTTTGAACGCGCCGGTCGGGTTCATTCCCTCGTGTTTGATCCGCAAACGGTTCACGCCGATCGAATCGCGCAGCCGCGGCGCTTTGTGTAGCGGCGTGTCCCCCTCGGGGAGTGAAACCCCCTCGTCAAACGGGAGTGAGGCCGCGTACCGCCAGACGCCACGATCGGGGGCGTCCGGAACACGGCCGTCGGAGCCATACTCCTCAAACGTCGGTGGGTTCGCGTAGCGAACCTCAAGCAGACCGTCGCACGCGCGACAGGTGTACATGATCTCCTCGAACGGCGCGAACTGCTCGCCGCAGGCGATACACTCCAACCAGACGCCGTCGTCCGCACACGACGGTGCCGTCTGCGCGGGCGCGGTAAGGCTAAGACTCATTACTGGATAGGTCGGTGGGGACGACCAAAAGACGGTCGGTGTCGACGGATACTGTCGGGCAGTACAGGGGCGAGCTACGTTCCAAACTCGTCGATCGCCGTGTGTACCGACTCGACCCACTCATCGAGCGCAGTGTGCAGCATCTCTTTGGCCTCCGGAAGCGGAACAGCGGTGTACTGATATACGTAGCCGCCGGGATCGAGCAGCCGACGCTCACGCTCGACAAGCCCCTTTTCGAGCAGTGTCGAGAGCGATCGGTTGACGTTCGAGCGATCGCGATTGAGTGTCTCGGCGAGTTCGGCGACCGTACTGCCCGGGTACTCGAGCAACACGAGGTACGTCCGGCTTTCGTGATCTTGGATCCCGAACACGCACGCGAGCACGTGGCGGAATTCGGGGTCGGGATCGCCGATCAGGTCGTCCATTGTCGGGGTATCGCTCATACCGCTACCACGACGGCGGGCGTCGTTAAACCTCTGGCTTCGGAAAACAACAGTCAAGACAGCTCGGCCGATGCACGCATCACTCGTCGCGAGCGTAGCCCATATCACGGATACACGTGCGGATCTCGGGTTCGGTTTCGTGTTTCAATAGGCGAGTCGGCGTGTCACAGTAGTAGGTCGTGCCGTCATAACGGAGGGTAACCGTTCGATCGGTGCCCATCATGTTGACGGTGACGAGGACGCGCCGGCCTTCGTTGAGCGCGGACACGATCTCGTCAGCGGTCAATTCGCCAGCGTCGACGGTGAGTGGTGGCTCGGGCATTGAGTAATTACTTAGTTCTTCGTCGATTGCGACTGCTCGTCGCCGGTCGGCTCGGCGGGCGGTTCGACGCCTTCGGCGGCTTCGACGTTGGCAGTCTCTTTTTCAGTCGTCACGTGCCAGCGATCGATCGTGTCCTCGTACTCGCCGAGCCGCTCAGAGACCGCTGCTTTCAGGTCATCATCGTTAACATTTACCTCAAAGATGAAGGTATGTTCGTCGCTGTCGCTGCCGCGGCTCGTCTTTTGAATGTTCGCACTGATGAGCTCGTTGTCGAAATAATACGGCGCAAGCTGAGTCATCACGTTCTGATACACCGTATTTTCGACGGTTCGGATAGCCTTGCGGCCCGCCGAATCCGCCGCGCGAGCGACATAGTCGAGTGACTCGCTCCAGCGTTCGATCGCCCCGTCGTTGTCGCCGTGTTCAACCTTTTCGTAGGATTCGCTGAGCTTCTCGCCGGCGCTTTTGAGATCGTCACCGACATCTTTGCCCTTCTTTTCGCCCTCACCCTCGGCGACGCTGGCTTGTGCGGCGGTCTTTTTATTAACGTCTTTTTGTAACCGTTCGTGGGGCTTCGGTCGCCATTCGTCCCACTCTTCGAGCGCATCGCCGTCGACACCAGCGTCTCTGAGCGCCTGGGTAATTCGTTCGCCGTGCTCGACGACGTCGCCCCAGTCCCCGCGTTCTTTGAACCCTGCGATGCTTTCTTCCATTGCCGTTGGCCGAGGCTATGGCGGGCAGTCATATAAGCCTCCCTGAGAGATCGACACACGCATGCGAGGCGCTATCGGCGTCACAGGCGATCAAATTATGCAGAACGGTTACCGATCGTCGCCGTACGTGAGCTTCGTGGCAGCGCGGTTGAGCCGCTCGGTGATGCCGCCTAACCACGCACCGGGAGTGACCTGTCGCATCTCGTCCTCGTCGACCTCGATGCGCTCGCCAGCGAACGGATCACGTTCCGCACGGCGCTCTTCGTCACCGACTGCGTCGACGACTGTTGTCATCGAACAGCGGCCGCACGCCTCGCTTTTTTGCGTACCCATGGTTGTTCGCTCAACGATACGGGACGAGGAATGTTAATAGTTATCCATGCACGAGTTCGGTGTCGACGGGCTTTTGCCGACCGGCCTGAGAACAATGCACATGGGATATCGGACCGTGGATCCAGCGGACGTCAAGCCAGTCGACGATCGGCCCTGCGAGCTCAGACGGCTCGGCGAGGCCGGCGGCGTCGAGACGATGGCGATCAATCGCTTCGTCGCCGCTCCCGGCGAGCAAATTCCACTTACGTATCACTTCCACGAGGAACAACAGGAGGCGTTTTACGTTCTCTCTGGGACACTCACTGTCGAAACGCCGGACGGAACCAAGACCGTTGGGGCCGAACAGCTGTTCGTCGCAGATCCAGAGAGTCCCCACAGAGCGTACAATCCGACAGACGCCACAGAGCCTGTCACTGTGCTGGCGCTCGGTGCGCCGCCGGTGTCGGGAGACGCAGTACCGTACGAATCATGAGCGATCGAACCGCAGCGCCTGAAGAAACGGCTGCAGAAACTCCTGCAGAAACGGTTACAGAAACGGCTGAAGAGACGACAGGAGTCGAGCCAACGGAGCTTCCCGACGAGATCCTCGAAAACGTCCCAACGTGGGAGGACAAGTACTTTGATCGCGTCAGCGATCGGCTCATGTACAACTACGATCTCGAGAAGGATCGCACGATCGAGGGCGAGCGCTTCGAACTGTACGGCGAACTCCGCATGGAGATTCAAAAACAGTTCGTCCACCCGGCGTTGAACTACGCAAACCACGAAACCGAAGAGTACGTGTTCGCCCGGCGAACGAACACGGTCCGGGTCGCGGAACTCGAACGACTCGTCGAGTTCGGCCACGACTTGGCCGACGAGTGGATCGTCGCCGACGAGGAGCATTTCGGGACCGATTACACCTTCGTCGTCGTGACCGACTCGATCCCCGACGACGTCCGATCGTTCGTTTCGGGGTTCTCGGACCGAACACTGCTCAAATTCGGCTACTACGGCCACTACGAAGTAAACCTGATCGTCGTCGCGCCCGATCGCGAGGACGCAGTTGGGAGCAAAAACGCCGATTTGCTTGAGGCAGTCACCCTCTGGGAATCCGTGAGTGAACAAAAACAGGGATTTTGGACGCGGCTAGCGCTCAAATTCTGGAGATAAATAAAAAGGAGTGAGAGACGTCGGCCGTCGCAGTGTCAGTCGTCTGCTTCACCCCCGTCAGTCGCAACAGCACCCCGTCCACCACGGACTTTTCGGATGTTGCTGTAGCCGAGTCGAACAAGCGACAGCGCCAAGTAAATAAGCGTAGACGCCAGTACGATCTGGACGATGCTCGAGGCGATCGCGACAGTGCCCGTAGCGTTGCCGAGGATGAGGTTATCATAGAGGTTGTCCCAAACGATCAGCCACGTGAGACCGAGGACGGTGATCGTGACCATGATAGCCATCGGGACTCCGGTGCTGATGAGCTGTTTGGAGTCGTCCCAGTTTGCAAGCCAGACGGTCGCGGTCAAAAGCGCCAGCGCCGCAAGCAGCTGGTTTGCCCCGCCGAACAGCGCCCACAGGGTAACCCACTGTCCTGAGCTGACAAGGAGATACGCGAGGACGATCTGGATACCCGGGTTGGTGTAGCGACCTCGAGCGAACGAACCGATACCGCCTGAGAAGCCGGTGTCAGTCACGCCGGCTGGCGTGCCGACGATCTCTTCCATCATGTACCGGCCGAGCCGCGCGGCCGTGTCAGTTGAGGTAAGCAAGAAGCTCACGAGCACCAGCGCCATGAACGGCGCGCCGATCGCCTCCGGAAGCCCGACGGTCGAGAGGATAACGCCACCACCGGTTGCGAAGTTCGGCAGCGCGCCGCCGATCCCGCCGGCTGAGGCGTCCGCCGAAAAGCCGGCCACCGCAAGCGTCGACAGCGCGAGCGCAGCGAGAAGCCCCTCACCGAGCATGCCGCCGTAGCCGATGAGGCGCGCATCAGATTCTTTGTTGAGCTGTTTCGACGTGGTGCCCGAGGAAACGAGCGAGTGGAAGCCGCTTATCGTTCCACAGGCGATCGTAATGAACAAAATGGGGAACAGCGGCGTGATACCTCGGATTTCGATTGCTGAATCACTTCCCCAGAAACCGTGGAACATTCCGATCGACGAGTCGATCGTCAGCGTGTCCGCGCCACCCACGATCGTCCCGACGATGATCGCGAGAATACCGCCGCCGACCCCCGTGTACAGAAGGAACGACGAGAGGTAATCTCGCGGCTGCAAGAGCACCCACACCGGCAGCGCGCTCGCGAGCGCCGCGTACAGAAGGATTACCGGAATCCACGCAGCCGTGTTCGCCGAACCGAGTTGGGCGGCGCCCGGAAGGTAATTACCGCTGCCGAGTCCGAGCGCTTCCGAGAGGATGAACGTCTCTTCGACGAAGTTACCCGGTTCGAACAGCGCGAACGGGTACTGGATACCGACCCAGACACCGGCGAAAACCCCAAGAACGAACAAAATCGTCCCAGGAATAAACGGTCCGTTGAGCTGGTACAGGTAGATCCCAAACCCAAATGCCAACAAGATGTACACGAGGCTTGCGGTCGTCACCTGCGGATACGCGTTGAACACGATCCCGACGACGAGCGCGAACACGGCCACAACGAGGATAATCGTCAAGAACGCGAACCAAAGCAATAGGTTCTGTCCGCGCTTACCGACGTACTCGCCGACGATGTACCCGACTGATTTGCCCTCATGTCGCAGGCTGCCCGACAGCGACACGAAGTCGTGGACTGCGCCCATGAGCGGGTTACCGATCGCAATCCAAAGCAGCGCTGGAAGCCATCCCCAGATCGCCCCCGCAGTAATCGGGCCGACGATCGGCGCGCCGCCCGCAATGCTCGAATAGTGGTGCCCCAATAGCACCGGCTTTTTCGCCGGTACGTACTCCTGTCCGTCCTCGTATTTGTGTGCTGGCGTCTCGTTTGCGTCGTCGAGTTCGACGAACTGCGACAGGTATCTCGAGTAGCCGAGATACCCGACACTGAATGTTGCCAGCACTGCAAGCACGAGCCAAATTACTTGTGTCATATGTCCCTACCTCACACGTCTGTTGATGACATATGTTACATAAAGTTTGATGATAAACATCGATTGCTGACGGGACAGTAACGGTTTTACCGCAGAGAGGCGGAAGTCGTTGCCGCTAAATATAAGCAAGATCAGCCGGACTCAGGGCGGATCAACGCGGTACGCTGCTTGCCCGCGAGCATGCAATAGGAGAGATCGGCTGTGAACCCGTTGTGAGTGGCCGGATACCTGGGTGTAATTGACATCCTCTCACGGCCGAAGCCGTGGGCTTTCGCCTCGCTACCACTGTAATCGGTGAATCATGTTTGACCGGTCGGCGATCGATCAGGGATCGATTGCAAGCTCAGCCGCGACGTCTTCGAGGACATCGCCGCGGACCTCGGCAGTTCGGGTTTTGATTTCGGCGACGAGCGGGACCGAAAAGCCCGATCGGACCTGCTCGAGTCGATCGGTTTCGGTCTCGACGCGATCACGAAGGAATCGTGCGCCGCGGCCGTTCTCTTCAGGATCTGGCTCCGGGGTAAGTTTGTTTGCAACCAATCCGCGAACCGAAAGATTGCGGTCGGTCATGCCCTCGATCGCCCGTTTGGTTTCGTTTACCGACAGCTGATCGGGATTGAACACGAGAAAGAACGCGGCCTCGTTTTTGAGCGTCTGCCCAGCATACTCGAAGAATTCTTTTCTATCCTGGAGGCGCTGTAACACCGGATCGCCGTCCATGACGCGGCGAGGTTCGAGGTTGCCGATCGCGGCCTTCTCGAACAGGTCGATGCTCTGTTTTCGCTTGTGGACCAGCCGATCGATCCACCCCTCTAAAAACTCCGGCAGGCCCAACAACCGAAGCGTCCCACCGGTCGGTGCGGTGTCAAAGACCACGCGATCGTACTCGTCAGCCGATTGCATCACGTCAATAAACCGATCGAACAGCGCAGACTCGTACGCACCGGGAGTCTGGTGGGCCATCTCGATCTGTCGGTTGATCTCGTTGACCATCGAGGCGCTGACCTGTGAGGACAGATCCGAGCGGATCTCGTTGAGGTGTCTCGTCACCTCCTCGTCGGGATCAATTTCCATCGCGTAGAGTCGATCGATCCCCTCGACGCGGCGCGGTTCGTCATCGAATTGCTGGTCGAACACGTCAGTCGTGCTGTGTGCGGGATCCGTCGAGACCACGAGCGTATCCAGTCCTGCGCGTGCACATTTGAGCGCGTACGCACAGGAGACGGTGGTCTTGCCGACCCCGCCTTTGCCGCCAAAAAAGACGAACGGCTCCATGTTAGAAATGATACTGCTGGCCTTTGCGCTCGATGAGCGTGTCTCGATCCCACATCCGCCGCTCCCACGCTTCGAACTCGTTTTCGAGGAATGGCAAGAGCTCTGCCGTGTAGTAGGAGACCGGCGAGGGGATACCGAACGCGTCGGGAAAACACGCCAGCATGAACGTGTCCTCGATGTCTTCGGCCTCTTTTTCGATCTTCTCGTAGGCCGGGTGCGAGATCATCCCGTGATACAGGCCTTTGAGCCACTCGGTGAGGATCAGCTTGGTGCGTTCGATCCGTGCTGCGAGCGTCATCGTCTCTCATGATCGACCGCGAGGAATAAAAAGCGTGCCATCGCGGCGACGAGCCGCCGATAACGATGGATTTCCTGCCGCTCAAAGCCAAAGACAGAGCCATTCAAGAGCGTGGGCCTGTTGTGCGTAACCATGCCAGCCGAGACGATTCCCGTAACGATTCTCAGCGGCAACTTGGGAGCCGGGAAGACGACACTGTTGAATCACCTGCTATCGAATGCCGGTGATCACGACATCGCGGTGTTAATAAACGACATGGGCGAGGTGAACATCGACGCGGAGCTGATCGACGAGTCCGCCGAAGTCGATCCAGAAGCCGGCGTTACGGAGCTGTCAAACGGCTGTATTTGCTGTGAGCTACAAGACGATCTCAACGCGGCAGTCGTTCGGCTCGCGCGAAACAGGGATTTCGACGCCCTCGTCGTCGAGGCGTCTGGGATTAGCGAGCCCGAGCCGATCGCCCGACTATTCACCACTGAGTCTCGGGTTGCCGCGTTGTACGACGTCGACGCGGTCGTCACTGTCGTCGACACGCGGCTGTTCTACGACGCGTTCGCCGGCGACGAGGTGCCGAAACGCCGCGGCGCGGCCGGCGGAGACGCGAAGCCGCTTTCTGATCTGTTGATCGAGCAGATCGAGTTTTCGAACGTCGTGTTGTTGAACAAAGCCGACCTGTGCACAGACGCAGAACTCAAAAAAGCGCGAGCGCTCGTCACGGCGTTGCAGCCCGATGCGACGATTCTGCAGACAGTACAGTCGGCCGTCGATCCCGACGAACTGCTAGATACGGGGTATTTCGAGCAGGGAACGATGGCCGAATTAGCGGGCTGGAAACAGCTGCTCGCGGCCGAGGACAACGAACACGATCATGACGGACATGGAGAGGATGGAGAAGATGCACACGGCCACGAGGATCATCCCAAAGACGCGGAGGGACACGACGGCCACAGCCACGGCGACCACGACCACGCCCATCCCGACGAGGAGTACGGCGTCACCTCTATGACGTTCCGATCGCGGCAGCCGTTTGATCCCGCACAGATCGCCGAGATTCTTTCCTCGCTCCCGGAGGGGATCGTCCGATCGAAGGGAACGCTCTGGGTGGCAAACAACGACATGAAGCTCGTATACAGCCAGGCAGGGCCGTCTGCGTACGTCGAGGCGATGGGGCCGTGGATCGCCTCGCTGCCGGAAATTGATCAGAATCTGTACCGCTCGAACCGGCCGAACCTCGAGTGGGACGAGGCGACCGGCGATCGGCGAACAGAACTGGTGTTCATCGGAACAGCGCTTGAAGAAGCAACTCTCCGCGAGCAACTTGCGGCGGCGATCGTAGACGTCGAGGCAACACCCGAGGATTCGATCGGCTTCCCAACCGATACGGAGACGACGCTAACGCTCACCGAGCCAGCAGTTTCGGACGCCTAAACAAAAGGGAGATTAACACGCACAGCCGGCTGTTCCGGTCGATCGCTCAAACCGCATCGACTCCCCACAGCTCGGACACGTTGGCTCGTCGCTCGCCGCGTCAGAAGCGAGAATCCGCTCGTTGCAGTCATCACACCAGTACGCCCCGGCGGGCTGTTCGTCTGTCGCCTCGGTTGTGCTCGCTGCGGATTGCGTGAGCGCGCGCTTGAGCGTGCTAACGAGACTCATATGTAATGCTACGCGCTTGATCGCAAAATAGCACCTCGGCTGTGTGCAGTAGGCGCATAAGCGATTTGACCAGGACCATCCCTGACAGGCGATCGCGACCCAACATTGGGCGCTCACACGACGAACAGCGGGATCGAAAGCAGCACCGCGAGTCCGACAAGGATCGCGATCGCGTACAGCAAGCGCCGAAACCGGTCTGCAGCCGGGATCGCCGCCATGCGAACCGGATCGTGCGTCCAGACCAACTGGTGGTAGCTGACGATCGCGGCCACGAGCGTCACAGCCCCCGAAACAGCGAGGCCGATCCCCAATGGGAGGCCGAAGGCGCTCAGGTAGATCGGCCCAAAAGAGATGAGCACCATCGCAGACAGCGACGTGACGACGAAAAACGGGACCGGATCGACGCGGTCGCCGTCACGATTGCGGACCGGCATACACGACCTTGGGATTCGATGACAAAGAAGCTAAGTGCGCGGCCACCCCGACACCAACATATGGGCGACAAAGAGGGGTTCGGAGACGCTGTCAGCCGCTCGGAGGGAGACATCCGCGTTTTCCTTGCGCTCAACGCGCTGCTGTCTACGGTGTTTGCCGCAGCGATCGTGTGGGGACTCTCGTACCTCGATTTCATTGCCTGGTCGCTTTTGAACGTCGCAACGACGGCGATCGTGTTGTTCTCGTTTGCGTATCTGATGAGTAATGCGTGAGCTAGCAAAGACAGCAAGTGGTGGTGTACGAAGGTGCGCCAGCAGATGATCGGCTTTATTTATTCAGCCGTTCGCCTCTAGCCTAATGCCGATCGAAGATCGCGACAACGCATATCTCATTACGCACGCGCTCGCCAAAGACACGCTCTCGAAGCTCAGAGACGTCGAGACCGAGCAAGTCGCGTTCCGAAAGGGACTCGTCAAACTCGGCCGTATCGCCGGCTACGAGATTATCGACGGCGCGATGGAAACCGAGTACGTCCCCGTCACGACGCCGCTCGAAGAAACGACTGGCGAGCGCGTCAAAGGCCTCGACGACGTCGTGATCGTCAACGTCCTCCGGGCAGCGACCCCGTTTGTCGAAGGCTTGTTGAAAGCGTTCCCACGAGCAAAGCAGGGCGTGATTTCGGCAGGTCGCGACGAAGAGGCGGGCATGAACGAGGACGGCGAGTTCCCGATCACGATCGACTACGTGAAACTCCCCGAAATAACCGAAAACGACACCGTCATCGTTGCCGATCCAATGCTCGCAACGGGATCGACAATGTGTACCGTCCTCGAACACGTGCTCGCGGAGGCTGCAGACTTCGAGAACCTGTTTGTCCTCTCTGCGGTGTCTGCGCCCGATGGACTCCTTCGGGTATCGGAGTCGTTCCCAGAGGCGGATCTGTTGACAGTCGCGATCGACGATCACCTCAACGAGGACGGCTTCATCGTTCCCGGACTGGGTGACGCCGGCGATCGGGCGTTCCGAACGACCTGACGACGGTATGAACCGATCACAACCCCTTGTCTTCGAGTGGAAAAACGAGATGCGGGAGGGCGTCTGACGCCGCTCTTACTCGTCCGTCTCGTCGGTCGAAGAGAGGCCGTCATCGCCACGATCGAGCGCGTGTGGTGCGTCGTGGTACTCGGAGTAGCCGTCGAACCAGCGGGCGATCCGCTCGATCCTGTCGACGACGTGGCCGGGTTCGCCCGAACGAGACAGTTCGTGGCCCTCTCGCGGATACCGGACTAACCGCGTGTCGACGCCGAGCTTCTTCAAAAAGAGGTAGAACATCTCGCCGTTGTTGACCGGGACTCGGAAGTCGTTGTCAGAGTGGATGACGAGCGTCGGCGTTTCGACGTTCTCGACGTGGGCGACCGGCGAGGACTCCCAGAGGAATGCCGGTTCTTCCCACGGCGTCGTGTCGAAGTCGTACTCGATCAGTTTGAACGCGTCCGTCGACCCATAAAACGATGAGAGGTCGTAGACGCCGCGCTGGGCGACTGCGCCGTCGAAAAAGTCGGTGTGTCCGACGATCCACCCAGTCATGTATCCCCCGAAGGAGCCGCCGGTGACGAAGGCGTTCGTCTCGTCGACGTACTCGCGATCGCTCACCAACTCGACACCCGCCATCACGTCCTCCATGGTCAGCTCACCCCAGTCGCGCTCGATCGCCGTCGCAAACGCCTCGCCGTAGCCCGTCGATCCGCGGGGATTCGACCAGAAGACGCAGTAGCCGCGAGCAGCCAGCGTCTGGAACTCGTGCCACATCGTCCCCGACGTCGACCACATCGCGTGCGGGCCGCCGTGGATCTCGACCGCGAGCGGGTACGTCTCGGTCGGATCGAACCCTGGCGGCGTGAGCAGCCATCCCTGCAGTTCAACCGCCCCGTCGGCACTCGTATAGCGCAGTTCCTCAGGTTCGCCGATGTGTCGATCGGCCAACAACGACTCGTTCAGCCGCGTAAGCCGGACATCCTGGCTGCCGTCGATCGAGATGCCGAAGAGATCGCCAGGGTGATTCCACTCGCTCGTTGTATACGCTACCCTCTCTTTGGCCGCCGAGAAGTCGGTGAGCATGCCGCGATCGGCAACCGTTTTCGGGTCCGTTGAGCCGTCGCCCGCGACCGAGCGAAGCACGGTTCGGCCCTCATCGGGCGTGGTGAAGAGCACGTGAGCTTCGTCGTCGGTCCACTCGAAGCCCTCCGGCGTCACGGTTCGATCGAGCCCGTCTGTGAGCACGAATTCGGTGTCGGTTGCGCGATCGAACACCTCGAGGTCGGTCTGTCGCATCGACGCCGACTCCTCAGGGGTTCTGGGATACGCGATTCGATCGTCGCTCGTGACCGCGATATCGACCGCCCACCCGGTCGTCCGGTGGACGTGTGTTTCGTCGTCGGTATCGAGCGCGTACGCGAAGATATCGACGATCACGTTGTCGTCGGGATCGTCCTCACGTTTCGAGGTGTAATACAGTGTCTCTGAGTCGCTCCAGACGGGTGAGCCATGGTCGTACTCGCCGTCGGTAAGTCGCTCGACGCCGTGATTGTCCGTGGTGTCGATCGCGGTCTCGACGTTGACGATGTAGACGTGACCGCGGGTCCCGTCGGTGTACTGTGCGGCCTGCCGGTAGATCAGCCGATCGATCACCCGCGGATCGGGCGTGTCGCGTTCGTACTCGTCTTCCTCGGAGATGTCGAGATCAAGCCCGTCCGCTCGCTCGTCAGCTGTCGTCTTCCCGACGAACGCGATCTGTGAGCCGTCCGGCGACCAGACCGGATTGGAAACGCCGCCGGGAACCGACGTCACCTGCGTCGCCTCACCACCATCGCGGGGTATTACCCACAGCTGTGTGCGATCGTCGTCGTCGCCGCGCGTGGACACGAATGCGAGTCGATCGCCGCTCGGCGACCACGTTGGGGCGCTGTCGACGCCTGCGGAGATCGTAAATCGCTGCGGTTCCGAGGTTCCGTCTGCAGCGACGAGATAGATGGTCGCTTCGACCGATTCGTCGTCTTCGGGAGTCGATCGAACGAATGCGACAGTCTCGCCGTCTGGGGACACTGCTGGCTCGCTCGGTTTTGTGATTTCGTAGTAGTCTGTCGCGGAGATTCGATCCATACCCCTACCGAGCAGGGCGTAGTGCAAAAACGATCGGGAGGCGGAAAGCGGGCGTGATCAACACAGCCGCAGGGACGAGCGAGTCCAGATTGAAATACGATAACGAATCCACAGCGACTGTGTCCTGAGAAGTCGACGCGGATCGGTCGAGGTGGGTGTCCGGCAAACCGATTCGTATACGAGAAATGCCGGCTGTTCGCAACAATAGTAATCAAGAGATGGCGGTGAGGCTACTCGATCGCAACGCGGCCGCTCGTCGCATCATTAAGCCGTTCGCGAAGCGCTGCGGCGGCGTCGATCGGGACGCGAACTGAAAATGAAACCTCGGATTCGTAGGTTGCGTCGAATTCGACGCCTGCAGATTCGAGAATTCCCCTGACAGTGCCGGAGTCGTCGTATTCGACTGTTGCGGTAAACTGCTCGTGCGGAACTCGTTCGGTGATGCCGGCGGCGTCGATCGCCTCCTTGACGCCACGGGAGTATGCGCGAGCCAACCCGCCGACGCCGAGGTTCGTGCCGCCGTAGTACCGCGTGACGACCGCCGCTACATTTCTGAGATCTTGTTGGACGAGGACGTTCAACGCGGGCTTACCGGCCGAGCCAGTCGGTTCGCCGTCGTCGCTGGCGTACTCACGAAGCATGGCCTCTCCAGTGGGTCGCGATCGCGAGGGCTCCCCAGCTGGCACGCGATAGGCGGGGACGTTGTGTGTCGCGTCAGCGTGGCGATTGCGGACCTCGTCGACGAATGCCGCTGCCTCCTCAACAGTCTCGACAGGCGCAATGTAGCCAATGAACTCCGATCTCCTGATCTCGAACGTTGCGCGTGCACGCGAAGCGACTGTGCGAAACGGTTGTGGGTCGGACACGACGATCGGTACGGGAGCGCTCGGCTAATCGGTACCGATCGATCAGGCCAGCACCTCGCGACAGCAGTTAGCTGGGACCGTTGTCGGCGGCTCGATCGGGATGTGAGCGTCGATAGAGCACACCGAACGCAACGATGCCGACAATCTCGCCGACCCAGGCGATCGCTGCGAGTGGTTCGGCCGCGAGCGCGGCCACAGTGGCGGTTCCCTCCCACATAATAAAGCCGACCAGCAGCGCTGCGAGCGTTCCAATAAGTAGCGAATAGAGCCGTCGGTGGGAGTAGCCGCGAAACAAGGCAGCTGAGCCGGCGACGAGGACGACGATCGCGGCTGAAAACAGCGGCACCCGAATATCGGACACCCCAGCACTCGACGACAGGAGCCAAAGGAGGTGCGCTGCAGCACTCAGAAGCGCCGCTTGAATTCCGACAAGCCAGAGCACGCGATCGCTCAGTTGCTCGGACGGGCCAGCCATTTCAAAATTCGACGCGCCGGACGAATGAAAGCTCGCGGATCGACACGAGCAGCGAGCCAGGAATCGCCTCGTCGGTGATAATGTACAGCTTCGGCTCGTCAGTGAACTCTGGATCCTCGCTGATCACCTGCCGGATCGAGATGTCATGGTCGGCGATGAGCGTCGTCACCGTCGAGACGATCCCCGCCTCGTCGGCGGCAGCGACCTCAATTGTGAGTACCGTCAGATCGAGCACCGGCGCGAGGTCCATGAGGCTGGGGATCGAAGAGATATTCGTGAAAATGCGGGCCAACTCGGGATCCGAGAGGATTGCGTCTGTCGTCGAATCGACGACACGGCGATCGACGCCGATCTCGCGGGCGATTCCAGTGTAGGGGATCTCGATTCCCCCGGAGACGACCCGTCCATCCTTGTTGACCGAAAACCCGCGTTCGAGTAACAGCCGGATAACCGCCTGTTGGCTTGGGCTGCCCTCGAACTTCTCCATGATCTCGTCGAACATCGCTTGTCCGTGATCGACGGCCAGTCGGCTTAACCGTAGGGGATCGCCCCGCTCAAAGCGATCCTTTCGTACTCGGGGTGTCCGATCGGCGCTCATCGATCCGCGTTGCGTCGTCGAGCGCCCGTGCCAGCGACTTGAACAGCGCTTCAACTTCGTGGTGGGCGTTTTTGCCGGTCACGGCGGCGTGGATCGTCAACCCGCCGTTCATCGCCAGCGATTCGACGAAGTGTCGGGCCATGTCGCTGGTGAAATCACCAACCGACGCCTGCGAGAACGACCCCTCGAAGCAGAAGTACGGTCGGCCGCTTACGTCGACAACAACTGAGCCGACGGCCTCGTCTAAGGGAACGCGTCGATCGGCGTATCTGACGATGCCGCGCTTGTCGCCGAGCGCGTCCGCGAATGCCTCTCCCAGGACGATCGCGACGTCTTCGATGGTGTGGTGGTCGTCGATGTACAGATCGCCATCGCAGGTCACCTCAAGGTCGAAGAGCCCGTGTTTGGCGAATGCTTCGAGCATGTGGTCGAAGAAGCCGATTCCGGTGTCGATCGACGACTCGCCGTCACCATCGATCGAAAGCTCAAGCTCGATTGTCGTCTCGGCGGTCTCGCGGCTGATTGCGGCGTGTCGATCGCCCATACTACGATTCTGTGGCCCACAGGTATATTGGTTACCGTCGCGTTCGGGGCGCAGCGATCAATAGCTGACTGCCCGTCGCGGACAGCGCACGCAGCGATCGACAGCGACTGTCCGTCGAAGAGGTCTCACCGATCGACAGCCGACTGCGCCGCTTCGAGCGTGAACGACCCTTCGTACAGCGCGGTTCCGACGACGACCGCGGCCGCACCGGCGTTTTTGAGCGAGCGGATATCGTCGATCGTCGCAACCCCGCCGCTTGCGACGACCGGAATATCGACGGCCGCACAGACCCGCGAGACGAGTTCAGTGTTGACACCCTCGAGTTGGCCCTCAACGTCAACATCAGTAAAGAGGATCGCGCCCGCACCGAGATCCTCATACCGCGTCGCGGCTTCAGCGGGATCGAGCCCTGTCCGCTCTGTCCACCCGGAGACGACGACCTCGCCGTCTTTGGCATCGAGGCTCACCATGACCGATCGAGGATACTCCGCAGAGATTACTTCGACGATCGGTGGCTCCTCAACGGCGGCGGTCCCGAGGATGACCCGATCGACGCCGATCGAGAGCAGGTCGAACGCGTCCGAAGGGGTTCGAATCCCACCGCCGATCTGGATCGGCACGGACACCGCGTCGATTACTGCCTCGAAGGCGGCCTTGTTGACCCGTTCGCCTTCGAACGCGCCGTCGAGGTCAACGAGGTGAAGTGTCTCCGCGCCGGCGTCGACCCAGTTTGTCGCCGCCTCAACAGGATCACCGTAGCGGGTTTCGGTCCCGCGCTCGCCGGCAACGAGTTGGACGACCTCGCCGTCTTGAACGTCGACGGCCGGGATTACCTCGAAGTGTGGAAAGTGTGTGCCCATAGTGGCGGATTTACTGGCGAGTGCGTAAAGGCTGCGGATGGTGGTCGATCTGAAAGGAGAGCGGGCTCAAATCGAGAGGATTGCGTTAACGACGATCCGCGTCCCGATCGCAGTGAGACACCCAAGCCAGGTCAGCATAACAAAGTGGATGTACGCAGTCGCTTTGTTGCCGCCGTCGATCGATCGGATCATGAGCGCAGACAGCGCGGCGTTGAACAGAATGACAAGCAATAACAGGTACTCGATGACTGGAATGTCGTAGACGCCAGCGTAGATGATCCGGCCGAAGTCGAACTGCTCGGCGGTGAGATCGCCTGACAGCTCTGCGAGGATGTTCACAACCTCCAGACCGATGAAAAACGCGAACGTCGCCGCCGCAGTGATCCCGTACAGCAACCCGATGAGTGTCGTTGCTGCCTGTCGGCGCTGTTCGCGAAGCTGGTTGACCGTGTTCATGTTCTTACTAATCAGCTCGCCGAGTTGGCGGGGATCGCCACCCATCTGTCGGCCGATGAGATACATCTCGCTGAACTTCTGCATCAGATAGGACTTACACTCTGTAGAGAACTCGCTCCACGCCTGATCCGGACTGAGACGAAGTTTCAGCCGTCGATACAGTCGATTGATTGCCGGCGTGAGACCACCGAAATCTTTGGTTCGCAGCGTTTCGAGAACCTTTGAGGTGGTGCTCTGTTTTGCGGTTTCAGCCGCCCCGAGCGCGCGAATAAAACTCGGGAACTGCTGGTCACGTTCGTGGATGAACTTCTCCTCACGACGCATGACAATACCAGTGATCAAAAGTGGCGTCACCGGCACCGCGATGTATAATGGCAGCGGTGGGCTGTCGAGGAAAAACAACAACCCAGGTAGCCCAGGACCGATCCCAATGAAGCCGAGGCCCATAAAAACGATGAGGACCATCGATCCGAATGCACCGATCGCGAGTGAGCCCCACAGATCGCGGTTGTCAAAAAATCGGTTTTCCGGAAAGTACCACACCGGATCGAACGGGGCCATCGTTCGAATAACGAAGAAAAACCCGGTTTGCACAAAAATGAACATGCCGATGACGCCAGCAACAGTGAGCGTCGGGTTCACACCGGTGAGGATCGGCAGGACGATCGCGAACACGAGCGCGAACGTCATCGAGAGAATCATCGACATGTACAGATCCTTCATGACCTCGAGGTTCCGCAATGAGCCCTCGTAGATCGTGATGTAGTTTTCGATCATCACCTCCTGTTCGTTGAACAGGAACTCGTGAAGTTCCTGACCGGCACCGATTGTGTATCCCAGCCGCTCGAAGAAGTCGGCTAACGCCTTGCTTGGGACCTCCTGTGCGCGGCGCCGAAGCGCGTCATCGAGGCTTTGATTCCACGTGTCGACGAGGTGAACGACCCGGCCGAGTTCCTCGGCGAGGACACCGTACTCTTTTTCCCGTGCGAGGGTGCGAAAAACGGCCATCCGATCGATGTTAGTGGTCGAAAGAACCGTCATGTGGGTCATAACAAGGTGAAACTGGTTTTCGATCGCAATCCGGCGTTGGCTGACGTAGATCTTTGGATAGACGATCGCCGTGATGAATAACAAAAACCCGAGCAGCGGAATCGGCAATCGAGCGGCCAGCGGCAGCGGCAGCCAGACGGCAAGCCCAATCGAGATGAGCGCAAACACGAGCGACGGCAGCAAAATGAGAAATACGTACTTTCGCTTTGAGATCTCTAATTTGTCGTAGGAGGCAAGCAGTGACCCAATGAACGAGAGGATCGTATTGAGTTGGCTGGTGATCTTTTCGGCAGAAGAGGTAGACATGTTGAATGAGAGATATTAGAAGTGCGAGCGTGACATTGAAAATGGCAGTCCTTCGACGCCGTCGCGCTGGAACGCGTCGATCGTTTCGTTCACTTCGTGGTAGCCCAAGATACCCTCTTGGATCATCCGTTCTGTGAGTTCCGCACGGAACTGCAGATCATCGTATATGTCTCGAGTATCCGCATAGCCGAGCAGTGTCGCAATCTGCTCTTCGAGCACGTAGGAGTTGTTCATACCCTGGAAAATTATCTCGTCCTCGACAGGATCCCACGAAAACACCTCTCGGGTGACGACACCGTCCATCTCTTTCGAGTAGCCTTCGATCTCCTGGACGCTCGTCACCCGACGAAGAACCTTATCGCCCTGTTTGACGCGGTTTTGGAACAGCGCCACGTCGGCGTTGTCCATGAACGTCTCGGGAACGTTGATCGGATCGCCCGTAAACCGCTGGATCATCGAGACAATATCAGACGCGTGGAAGGTCAACATGACCGGGTGACCCGTCTGCGCGGCCTGGAATGCCATGCGTCCCTCCGCACCACGAACCTCCCCCACAATGATATAATCCGGACGGGACCGAAGCGCCGCCGCGACCAGGTCGAACATATCGACCTCGCTCGTCTCCTCGCCGCCGCCCTCGCGAGTGAGAAGCTGTTGCCACGTGTCGTGTGGGGGCAACACCTCAGCGGTGTCTTCGGCGGTGTAGATCTTCGAATCGCTCGGGATGTACGACAAAATCGCGTTGAGCGTCGTCGTTTTTCCTGAGGCAGTCTCCCCGACAACGAAGACGGTCTGTTCATTCTCCAGACACAGCCACAAATACGCCGCCAGCTCGGGACTGAGCGTCCCCCAGTTCGTAATCTGGTTTATTGACAGCGGCACGCCCTCGCTTTGACGGATCGTGAGCGATGAACCTTTGATCGAGACATCGTCGGAATAAATAATATTGATACGCGAGCCGTCCGGCAGGGTGGAGTCGACAATCGGATCCGAATCAGAGACCGGATCGCCGATCCGTTCGCCCATGTTCCGAAGCCAACTGTCGAACTCCTGTGGCGTCCCGAAGTCGACTGTTGTCTCTAACATGCCGTAGACGCCGTGGTCGACGTGACACTCCTTGGGGCCGATAACGTGAATATCCTCGTTAGCCGGGTCCCGCATTACCGGTTCGAGCGGCCCGAGCCCAACGATATCACGGTTGAGCCGATACCGGATGCTCTCGTAGGTCGGCCGCGACACCTCGATCTTTCCGAAGTTCCACAGCTGCTTGACTCGGTCATAAAACGTCGTATTGCCGTCGTTGATGTACGTAACCTCCTCGAGGAGTTCTTCGATCAGGTCATCGTAGCCTGATTCGTCTTCAGGGGCGCTTCGATGACCGCTCATCGCGAGCAGCTTGCGCTTGACGCGTTCGAGGATAACCGATTCGTCCTCTGAGATCGTCGGCTCAACCGCGTAGTACTTCGTATCCTGGCCAACGTCGCCGTAGACGTGCGTGAATATCGGCCCGCCGACGGGGTAGATCACGTTCGGCCGATCGGCCTCGTACTCGCCGTCGGCCTCCTCAATCAGCATTGGGAACTCCCCGGTGATCTGTTTGAACTTCAGCAGGTGCTCGCGGAGATGCGGCCGGCGCATCGCGAGCTGTTTGAGTTCGTTTGAGGGGCGAGGTTGGCCTTGATCAGTCATGATGACTCTGGTCGGTGATGGCTACGCGACGCTTCTACTCTCGATGACGATGCCAGTTCCAGATCGAACCGAGTAGCCGATTGTGTCCCCGACTTGTTCGCCCATCCCGGCGAACCGTTTGACCTGGACCTGCCGGCGGATGTCGTTGCCAACCTCCACCATCTGCAGTTCGAGGTAAACATCGGCGATCGAGCGGAACGGCCCGATCGCCTCGTCGTCAACCGCAGATGGATCGACGGTAAGCACGATGATTTTTCCCGAGGAAATAATATCTCTGAAAAATGAGATGATCTCCAGAGCCGCCTGGCGCTCCTCGTTTTGTCTGACGAGCGCCTCGAACGTCGGATCGTTTCGGAGGATCGCATCGAACGTATCGATGATGATTACGTCCGGGTCCCACATCGTTTCAGCCTCCATCAGGCGCTTGAGAAGCTTCTTTCGTTCCCCGTCCTCGTCGGATCCGGTCAGTGCTCCGGTGCTGTCGATATCGGCATGGAGGAACAACAGCTGCTCGTTGAGAAGCGGCTTGACGACGTCGTATGACAACGAATGCATCTGATCAATAAAACCGCTGACGGTCAGCTCGGTCGATAACATTGTGACCGACGCGCCGGTTTGACAAAAGCCGTAACTGAAGCGTTGGGAGATCGCGCTTTTGCCCGCACCGTAGTCGCCTTCCATGAGGACGATACTCCCGCGGGGAATCCCGCCACCGAGCTCTTTGTTCAGTCGATCGTGATCGTCCAGTCCTAACGAAATCAGGTTGTGTCTGCTCATGATCTGAACTCAAATACCTCCTCATCACCGTTGACGGTGAGAAACAGCCGATTGTCCGTTTCGATTCCCGTATCGGAGACGGTGATCGCGACCACCTCTTCAGGCCGCCACACGTCAGGATTGTCACTGTCTGAGACGAGTTCCATATTCAGATCGCTTCCGGTCTTGTACTCGCCGTTTAATAGGACATCGACAGCAGACTCCTGTACCGGGATGGTCTGTGACCCGGTGTTGCGAACGTAAATAGTGACAGTTGCTGCAGATTCGTTGTGAACGTCGCTTTTTGGATCGCTAATGACAGTTACGTCCGTGCGAACCTGTTGGCTCACGTCGAGACTCCCGTCTTGAACTGCATTCGACACCCGATCGACGCCGGTAGTCAACGTCCCGACGACACCAGCGGCAACGACAAGACTCGCAACAAAGATGATGAGATGAGACGTCGAGACGCTCGCCATCGGTCAGGCACCTCCGTCGATCGTACTGGAGACACGAATTCCATGATCGGTGACGATTGTCACTCGCGCTGGTTCGGTGTCAACGGTCGCTTCGATTTCCAGCGATTCACTCGGCAGCCACAGGTCCGTGCTCTCGTTGCCATCTACGGCCGTCGTTGTTGTATTCATGTATTGGTTATCGATAAGCAGGTCTACGGTCTCGACAGATAGCGCCGTGGCACCAGTGTTTTCGACGGTGACGCTGACTGTCCATTCGTCACCATCGTCCTGTTTCGTCGCATTTTGGAGCTCGATTTCGGTGTTTTGCTGGTCGAGAAATCGCTCGGTTCGATCGGATTCAGCGCCCGAAACCGCCTCAAGCCCGTTGGTCATCGTCGGGTAAAACATCCCGAACGCGAGGAATAACCCCACGATGATGATTCCGGTCGAGGCACTGACGCTAAATCCCATCTGTTGTCTGTTCCCGTGTTAGAACCCACCGTTGTCTCCGGTCTGTCCCGACAGCGTATCCCACCGATCAAGGATAACCGACGTCGCGGTCGTCCCGTTGAGCTGCATGATGTATTTGAGGCTCTTGATGTGGTGGTCGCGCGCTAAGTGTTCGGTCCCGGGTCTATCGACTTTGTTACGATCGATGTCGCCAAAGCCCGAAAGGAACGATCGGAGCTGATCGGCCACGTCGGGACCAATCCACTCGATCCGCTCGTAGTAGTTTACCGCACGCGCAGCGTCAGTGACTGTTGATTTACCGACGAGGAACTCAAGCCACTCCATCACCACGAGGTCACCAACGTAGTCACCAGGAAGCTCGGTGAGGTATGGCTTTTCACCACCGCTTGAGAGCTGATCAGGACTAACGAACTGGAAGCTGCCAGCGGCGCTTGCCTTCCCACGTGCGTCCTCGGGCTCAAACCCATCCCCAGCGTGATCGGCCGTTGCAGGCTCGAGCTCGGCCTCGATCGATGTCGACTCAGCCGAGGAACCGTTCTCTATCGGGTCGCTGAAATCCTCGCCAAACCCATCGTCTTCGAAGCCATCGTCTTCGAAGTCGTCCTCGGCGAAATCACCGAGCCCATCGTCATCGATGGCTTCGTCGATCGCATCGAAGTCGTCGCCATCTTCGGCCCACTCGGCCTCCCCAGAGTCGTACTCTTCTTTCAGTTCACTAAACGTCTTGCCGCCGGAGTCAGTTTGTTCGCTCATCTCTTCTGATTCTAATTCGTCGCCGAAGTCGTCGGCGTCGTCTTCGGTGAGCTCCTCGTCAAAGAAGCCCTCCGCATCAGCACTCATAATTGATTCATCAACCGCCTCGGAATCGGCTGCCTCCTCGTCTTCGCCGGAGTCAAACAACCCGAGTGATCCCTCACCCCCAAGATCGAAGTCGCTGCTGGCCTCGTCGACGAAGGGATTAATCCCACGAGTGACCATCTCGTAGATGTCCAGCAGGTTTCGGACGTCCTCTTCGACATCCTCGACCCGACCGGAGATCTCTTCGTTTTCGCTTCGAACGGTGTTGACCGTCGAAGAGAGACTCCCGACCTCATTTTCGAGTTCGTCAACTTTGTGTTCAAGTTCGTCGAGTGCGGCGCCGCCATCGTCGCCCTCAAAGCCACCCATCTCATCGTCGAACCCGCCCATGTCGTCGAAATCGTCGAACCCGCCATCCATGTCACCGAAGCCACCGCCACCCGCATCGCCCATCAACGCGTCGACCCCGTCGGTGCCTTCGGTGTCGGCTCCGTCGGTATCGTCGTTATCCAGGATACGTTCAAGAATGCTGGCACCAACTATCCCAACTGAACCGAGCGCGGCCGGCCCAAGCAGTATCTGTTCGATACCGCCCAGGCCTCCACCAAACAACGCCGGGAGCGTACTCACAAGCGACATACCGAGGCCCATTAGTACAACCGTCTCTACGTACATACTTCAAACCTCCTCTCCGAATTTCATGATTGAGATTTTCCGCGAGCGTCACGCAGTTCTGCCCGCTTGAGTCACCACGGGATATTCGCTACGACAGTGACTGTTCGGTGCCGTCTGCCGTGCGGACTGACAGCGCCGCATCAGCCGGGCGAAATTCGATCGACCGACCGTGTGAGCCGCCAACGTCAACACCGACGATCGGAATCGATCGAGACGAAAGAATCTGTTTCGCGGCATCGATATTGCGAGCACCAATGCTGTCCTCGCCGCCGGAGAACTCGAGCATTTGGCTGCCGCCAACGAGCCACGCCTGCAGCCGCCGTGGATCCCCACCAGCAGCCTCGATCTGTGAGATGAGTGCCTCAACTCCGGTGTCGACGAACTTCGTTGGTGTCGAATCTCGGGCTGCTTCGGCGTGTGGTAACATCGCGTGAAGCAGCCCCGAGACACCGTGTTGTGGGTCGAAAAGTACAATTGCTAGACACGATCCTAAGCCACTGGTGATGAGGTGTGTGTCGTCGTCGACAACGACCAGATCAGCAATTCCAACCTTTTTACGCGAAGCCTGTCGATTGTCCGCGCCAAGCAGGTCAGTAGCCACAGTTACCCCGCGGTAGTCGGCAACGCAGAGAGGGTTTTTGCCAGTTCGCGCTCGTCTGGAAGCGCGTAAATATCACATTGGCCAGTGCGGCCATCCAGTTGGATCGTCGAATCGATGACGAACGCGTACTCCTGTCTTTGACCAAGTTTTGCGACGACGGGACTCATGATCGACGAGCTCATGTCGTAGATGTAGTTCGGCGGCGAGTGTTCGATACTTGTGCCCAAAACGTTCGCCCAGCCGTCGATGAAGCCACTTGTCATAATGTTGCCGAGTTCTTTGACTGCTCCTTCGGTCAGTGTTCCAATTCCGTCTTCGGCCATTCCGCCGGGCATCATCGCTTCGGCGACGGTGGTAGCGGAGGCTTCGTCGAACAGAATAACGAGATAGCCGCTCGGCATCCCAGAGAGCGTGAATACGACACCAACCGATCGATCGTTGCCCACCGTGGCAGGCACATCCGAGAGGGTGACAAAGCGGATCTGGCTGACATTGACGTCAGTGTCTATTCCGGTCATCATACCGATTTGCTCGGCTGCACGGTGGGCCCCGCGTTTTGCCAATCCGTCGAACGCTCGAAGCTTGTTTGCCGGGATCGTCGGCTCTGTCGGGCTCCGCGAGAGCATCTCGACGAACTCGCCGTATTCTGGAAGCATGTAGATCGAGAAGTCGAGATTTTCGTTCAGCGCTTCCAAGCGGCTCTCGAACAAAAAGACACCCTTGTCGCCGGCCGCCCGCATCGTCTCACGAGGGAGAATTCTGGTTCCCTGCGCCTCGAGGTACGTCGGCGGTGTCATGTTGATCGCTTCCCCGAGGTGGTTGGCCCAGCCGTCAATGAAGCCGCCGATCATGATGTTTCCAAGCTCCGAAACGCCGCTTTGAGCGAGTGATCGGTCCGCCCCAGAGCGATCCAACAGCAACGACTGTAGCACGTTTGCGTTCGATCGCTCAAAGGCCAGTATAGTCTCGCCTGCGAGCCCACCCGCAAGCCCAACCTGCACGCCAACGAACTCCTGTCCGCTAAACGTCTCGGCTAACACCTCGTCAGTTACGAGACTCACGTCGGTCACCTCCACGGTAATGTCGATGCCGGTGAGCTGGCTGAGCGATCGGGCGGCACGCTCGGCACCGTTTGAGGCAAGCCGGTTGAACTGGCCGAGTTCCCGGATGTCGAGTCTCATCTACGCGGGAACCACGTCGTTGATGGCCTCAAGGACATTTGGCTTCTGGAACGGCTTCGTGATGTACCCATCCGCGCCGGCCTTGATCGCCTCTTTCATCTTTTCTTCCTGGCCAACACTCGTACACATGATAACCTTCGCGTTGGGGTCGCTCTGGGTGATTTCCGTAGTTGCTTCGATACCGCTTCGGATCGGCATCACGATGTCCATCATGACAATGTCGGGTCGTTCTTGTTCGTAAAGGTTGACGGCCTCGACCCCGTTTTCGGCCTCGCCGACAATCTCGAAGTCATCTGCGAGAATCTCCCGGAGGAGGTTGCGCATGAACTCCGAGTCGTCTGCAATGAGCACTCGCTTCGGCATATATTCTACAGAGGCGATGGATCCCGCTTAAACGCTCGCCTACGATTATCAGCGTTGAGAAGAGAGTTAGTCGTTTTTCGACGGCGGGACCGCCATGTACCCTTCCGATCGGACCGCCTGAAGGAGATCCGCGATCGAGTCTTCGGGCGTGAGCCCGTGGCGTTTGACGAGCGTGTACGCACTTTGGACAGGGTATTGGACCTCCATGTCGGTCGCCGCGAGGAGGATTCCGACCACGCGCTCTGGCGGGAGATCGTCGGTCGCCTGGTCGGCGTACCACCGCAGCATCGATTCGAGCGCCTCGCCGATGTCGTTCGACGCGGCACGCGTGCGCTTTACGTTTCCTTCCATGTCCACGGTCAGATCGAAGCCGTACTGCCCGCGGTTTCGGGCGAATGACCTGGCCAGCCAGCGGCTCACGTCCTGTGCGGAGATTTCTGGATCGGCCGTCGATCGCGGGCCTGCTGGCGATTGTGGGGTCGAAGGCGATCCGGATCCAGACCCGGTGGCGTTGGTGGACGCTGATCGCGCACTCCGAGACGCTGGAGACGCGTCGTCGTCGCGATCGCGCTGAAGCCAATCCTGCCGTTCGATCGAGTCGGGATCCACTCGCGGTTTGCTCCCGTCCGGCGAGACGACGTAGCGACCGTCGTCGATCTCGGCAACCTCCTCGCGGCGGGAGATGTCGAGTTCATCAGGGTCAAGAACCGATCGGCGCTGTTTGTTGTCGTCGGGTGGCATGGCTCTATCGTATGTTGTGTCGTTTGGCAATAAAATGGTGGTTGATCGAAGCGATCGAAGTGATCGAAGTAGCGACGGTTACAGCTCGACTGTTTCGCCGTCGTCGATCGTCTCAGGCGCTCTGGCAACCTCTGTCGTCGTTGCACCGGAGGCAGTTGTGATTTTGATTGTCAACTCCTCGCTCTCAGAGACCGGATCGACATTGCCGATCTCGCCGGCGTCGAGATCTAAGTCGAGTCGAATCCGATCACTGCGGTTGTCCAGCCGCGTATCGCTGCTGTCGGTCACGGCGGTCGTGGTGAAGCCACTATCGTGAGCCACCGTATCGAATCCGTCGGGACCGGTGATCTCAACAATTGCTTGTTCGAGATTGATCTCGTTTGCGCCAGCGGCTCGGCTAACAGTGAGATTGAGATGATCAAGTTCCCCATCGTCGTTCGAGTCTGATCCGAGGGTCGTTATCACCTGCACGCGGTCCGTTACCTGTGCGCTGCTTTCTTCGCCCGTTGCCTCTGCTTGGCTCTGCAAGAAGCCGGCCGTGTTGATCAACACGCCAGCCGCGATCGCCGCGACGAGCACCATCGCGATGAACACGATCAGCGTGCCGATCCCCACCTGACCTCTATCTGTCTGTTGTTGTGTCATAGTTGAGTTGTTGTGCAGTCGGTTCCGAAACCACGGGCCGATCGATGCAGGGCACAAAACGACCCAGGTCGACAAACCTCCAACAAAATCCGAGGACCGTGTGTTTCCGTACAGTACGTCAGGACGTGTTCAGCGACACCAGACGCTCGACAGTAACTGCGATCGTCGAGCAGTGTGGTGTGGGCGATCATGCGACGAGTTGTTAGAGTGCGACGTTTTCGTCGTTATCCAGCGTCTCCGGCACGCGGATCTCTTCGGTCGCCGTCGCACCCGATGCGGTCGTGATCTTGATCGTCAGCGACTCTCCCTCGTCGGGCGTCAGGTCAGTCCCCTGTGCTTCGAGGTCGATCCCGAGGTCGTAGCGGTCACTGGAGTTCTCCAGTACGTTGTTGCCGGCCGGATCGACCAGCGCATCGAGCGTGAACTCGTCATCGTCGTACGTTAGCGTCTGGAACGTATCCGGCGACGTCACCTCGACGATCGCATCCTCCAGGGCGATGTCGTTCGCACCAGGTGCTTTCGACACCGTGAGGTTAACAACGCTCAGATTGCTGCCGTCGTTGCTTGCGGTCCCGACAGTGCTAATCACTTGAATGCGATCGCTGACCTGTGCGCTGCTTTCTTCGCCCGTTGCCTCTGCTTGGCTCTGCAAGAAGCCGGCCGTGTTGATCAACACGCCAGCCGCGATCGCCGCGACGAGCACCATCGCGATGAACACGATCAGCGTGCCGATCCCCACCTGACCTCTATCCGAATTTGATTTGTTGAACATGGTATGAGTATTGTATAGTGAGTAGTTGTGCGTCAGTTACAGCGACACCGTCTCATCGCTATCAAGCGTCTCTGGGACGCGGATCTCTTCAGTCGTCGTTGCGCCTGATGCAGTCGTAATTTTGATTGTTAGCCCATCGCCCTCGCTTGGGTTAACCCCGTTACTGCCAGCACTACTAAGCCCGCTGTCACCACCGATCTCGATTGCCATCCGGTCGCTCGTGTTCTCAAGGATATCGTTATCTGCGCCCACAATAGTGAATAAGCTGACCTCGGTATCGTCAGTGGTGACAGTCTCGAAGTTGTCTGGCCCAGTGAGTTCAATGATCACGTTATCCACATTGATATCATCGGCACCAGGGGCCTTTGAGACAGTCAGGTTAACCTCAGAGAGGTTATTCCCATTGGAATCAGCGGTCCCGATCGCACTGATAACCTGCACGCGATCGCTGACCTGTGCGCTGCTTTCTTCGCCCGTTGCCTCTGCTTGGCTCTGCAAGAAGCCAGCTGTGTTGATCAGCACGCCGGCCGCAATTGCGGCGACCAAAACCATCGCGATGAACACGATCAGCGTGCCGATCCCCACCTGACCTCTATCCGAATTTGATTTGCTGAACATTGTATATAATTGGTAGTTGTTGTGTATCAGTTACAGCGAGACCGTCTCATCGTCATCAAGCGTCTCCGGCACGCGGACCTCTTCGGTCGTCGTCGCGCCCGCAGCGGTCGTGATCTTGATGCTCAACCGTTCGCCTTCATTTGCGGTCACCCCGCTGGATCCGAGACTCTCGAGTCCGTCGTCTTCGCCGAGTTTGATAACCATCCGATCGCTCGAGTTCTCAAGGATGTTGTTGTCGGTGCCGACCAGCGTATCGAACGTGACATCGTCGTCGCTCGTCACCGTCTCGAAGTTGTCGGGACCGGTTACCTCAATGATCGACTGGCTCACGTTAATGTCGTCAGCACCAGGAGCCTTCGACACCGTAAGTTCGGTCTGGTTCAGGAAGTCTCCATTCGGGTCAGCAGTGCCGACGACACTGATGACCTGTATCCGATCGCTGACCTGTGCGCTACTTTCTTCGCCGGTTGCCTCTGCCTGACTCTGGAGGAAGCCGGCCGTGTTGATCAGCACGCCAGCCGCGATCGCCGCGACGAGTACCATCGCGATGAACACGATGAGCGTGCCGATCCCCACCTGACCTCTGTCTGTGGTATTGTCAGTGAACATTATGTGGATCGTGAAATTTGAATTCTCGTGGGTGTGTTCAGCAGTCGTTACAGCGAGACGGTTTCTCCGTCGTCAAGCGTCTCCGGTGCGCGGATCTCTTCGGTCGTCGTCGCGCCTGAGGCGGTCGTGATCTTGATCGTTAGACGCTCGCCCTCAGCGGGAGCGACATCGGTATCTGAGCCGTCTATATTGTCGAGAAGGCTAGTTTCACCAATCTCGATCGCCATACGATCGCTCGTGTTCTCGAGGATGTCGTTGTCCGAGCCAACAATGGTGTGTAGCTCGACCGCATCATCGTCCGGCGTGACTGTCGCAAAATCATCAGGACCAGTGAGTTCGATAATCGTGTCATTGAGCGCGAGATCGTCCGAACCCGGTGCCTTCGACACGGTTAGATTTACTTTCTCCAAATAGTCACCGCTAGTGTCGGCGGTACCGATCGTACTGATAACCTGCACGCGATCGCTGACCTGTGCGCTACTTTCTTCACCCGTTGCCTCTGCCTGACTCTGGAGGAAGCCGGCCGTGTTGATCAGCACGCCAGCCGCGATCGCCGCGACGAGTACCATCGCAATGAATACGATGAGCGTGCCAATCCCCACTTGACCTCGATCCTCCGACGTTGTATTGCTTCCAAACATTGTCTCTCTCGCCTGCGGTCGTAAGCAGACGTTATCCCAACGAAATCATGATATACTCATAAAGCTACGTTTTAAAATACCAATACTGATAACAACTTTTCAGACCTTCTAACACCAGAATTCAGCGTTTTGGGCAAATTTGGAACGAGTGGTGAAGAGCCAAATATCAAGACAAGATATCAGTATTGATATCTACACCCCGAGTGTAAGCGCCGACAGCATCTCCATATTTCCGCTGGAGTTCGGATCGATCGTTGCGGCTACAACAGCACAATGAGCTGGCCGAGCCAGGGCAGTCCAACGAGTCAGACGCAGCCATAACGAGCGTTGAAATGACCTACAGTTATGATCTCAACGAGACCAATTGTCAACAACTGGTCGGGTGACAATCAGCCGAAACAAGTACCCAATTTGATAGCGGACCGAACGCAACCAGCAAAATCGCCACCGACACCCTTTTTTACTTTACCCGCGCAATTATCACCGAATGGTATCGGAGGAGCTCATCGAGATACTTGGGAACAAATACAACACCGAGATTCTCGCGGCGACAAGCGATCCAAAATCCGCCCAAGAGATCAGCGACGAACTTGACGTCCCAATTGCGACCTGCTACCGGCGGATCAACGAGCTCACCGAAACCGAACTGCTCGAGCTCCACGATCGCCCGCTTTCTGACGAACACCGCCGTATCAAAGTCTACCGCCGCAACGTCGACGAAGTCGAAATAAATTTTGTCGGTGGCGTCACCGTCGAAATTTCGGAGCGATCGGCCGTCAAGAACAAACTCGACGACGTCTGGCGGACGATGTCCGACGCATAATCCAGACAGTCAGAACCCTGGCGCGCTATCGCCACCCATCATTGAGAAGCCGCCGGCCTTCTCAAAGACGGTAATTCCTCCCTCGCCTATTTCCATCGGGAAGATATCGGTGTTGATGTTTTGTTTGCGCATCTTCGCGACCCAGACGTAACGGTTCACGCCCGAGTCTGTCGGCGTCTGAATGAAGTAGATGTTCCCATCAGTGAGGAAATTCTCGAGGCCGATCTCGGTTTCGGGAAATACCGCTCCTTGTTCGTTGATCAAAAGCGAGGTAAGCCCATTCTGTTTGAGAATGTCCGAGAACTTCAACAAGTACGTGCGCTTTTCTTGTTCGTCATCGAAGAACAACTGAAACATCGTCAACGAGTCGAGCACGAGCCGATCGTACTCCTCTTCAGCGAAGTCCGTCAGAAGGAGATCCATTGTCGCGGTGAAATCACCTTCTTTGAGCATTTGGCGCTTGTCGTAGACTTTTATTTGCCCCGCTTCGACGAGTTCGCCCCAACGGTCCATACCGACACTCTCGGCGGCACGGCGAATGTCGTCTCGGTTCTCTTCGAAGGAGATGTAGATACCGCGTTCATCCTCGTCGATCGCACCCGTATAGAGGTACTGGATGCCAAAGATGCTTTTTCCAGTGCCAGGGTTGCCGCTAACGAGGACCGTTGATCGTGGAACAATACCACCGTCGAGAATCGAATCGAGACCTTCGACGCCGGTTTTGATAATGTCCGACATGTGTAGTTATGTGTCCTACGAACCCCTCCTAAAAGATACCACCGGCTATCGACGTCGACATAAGTACCGAGATAGGTTGTCCGACGAAACCAGTGAACCAACTGGATTATACGAGCGTTTACAAGGCCTCCCAACAGCTTATTTGGTATTTGCTTCGAGAGCGGTTGCGCCCACGCTCCCCGAACAACAGCCGGAATAAAATTGCAAACACTACTATAACCAAGTATTCAGTTAGGTTTATATCGTCGGAAATGAGCACCTTAATATATATGTGCCGGGCAAACGGGAAGACCTGGATTGTGACGGGTCGTCTGCGGGTGATCAGCTGATGGGTGACCGCTATATCCTTGTCGTTGAGGATGATGAATCAATCGCCGGGCTATACAAGCGGTTTCTTGAAAAATCATACACCGTAGAGACCGTCCACACTGCCGCAGACGCGATCGATCGGGTCCAACGTGACGACGCCTCGGCTATCGATATCGTATTACTCGATCGACGGTTACCAGATGGTCCAGGCTCAGACGTGCTCGACGCCATAAATAAAAACGGACTGGACTGCCGGGTCGGAATGGTCACTGGCGTCGAACCGGATTTTGACATCGTCAACATGGGATTTGATCTGTACATTGTCAAACCAGTCAACCGAAATGACCTTCGTGAAGCCGTCGAGACATTATTTATCCGATCAGAGTACGATGCGTTGCTCCAAGACGCGACAGCGCTGGCATCAAAGCGTGCTCTACTCGAGTCTGAGAAGTCCCGAAGTGAACTCACCGCAAGCGAGGAATACACAGATCTACTCGAGCAGATTGAGGATTTGGACAAAGAGTTCACTGAGCTGACCGAAGATCTTACGTCCGAGGACTACCGAGTCGTCTTTCGTGATCTCGGGAAGGCAGGTGAGTGAGCCGCCCACACCTCGTAAACCAGACGAGTCAAGATCGTTTTGAAAGTTGTTCATTAACGATTCGTCCGGCTTCGTCAACGAATGACCGCTGTGTACCCGACGGAATCGTCGCCCCAGCTGCGATCGTATGCCCGCCACCGTCTCCACCGACTGCACGAGCAGCCTCACGCATCACAACAGAAAGGTCAAGCCCGCGACCGACAAGAAAGCCGCTCCCGCGAGCGGAAACCTTGATTTCATCCGGTGATTTCTCGGCAAAGGCGATGATCGGCAGATCGTGGCGAACGCCATTGGCACCGACAGCCATCCCGGCAACAATGCCAACGATCGTCTCGCGTATCCGCGTCCCGGCATCGAACCACTGGACGTTATCCTCGATTGTAACACCCTCGCTTGTGACCCACTGCAACCCCTCTGAGAGGTTTCGACGGTGGTTCCGAAGCAGCTGTCTAGCCTCCATGAGTCCGTCTTCACGATCGCCGAGACACACTCCCAGTCCAACATCCGCCCGTTCGTAGCGGGCAGTGGCGTTCAGCAAGGTAGAGAATTCGCTGACGTCGCGGAGCTCGGTTCCGTGTTCCTCACGTGTGAGTTGATATGTTGTCCCGACGAGGTCGTCGATTCGATCGGCCGGAACGCCGCTTGCGACTGCCCGGCGCAAGAGCGCGTTAACGACCGTCCGGCGTTCGTCGTCCGAGAGATCAACCCACCGTCGCCACTCACCGTCGCTTTTTAACGGAATGTCGAGCCCTGAGAGGAATTCAACCGATCCGTGCTGGTCGTTCGAAATACCGGGAATGCGTGCCTCACTAGCGTATTCGAGGAGTTTCGGCAGCGGTCTGGTCTGTTTGCCGTACAGCGTCAGGTCGGTGCTGACCGTGATGACACCCGCTTCGACACCCTCGGTCACGATCGACTCATTCGCGCCAGTTAATCCATCGGTGCCACTCTGCATGTCGCCGACTGCACCGACAACGGCGAGCGCGGCCAAGTCGCGGTTGTCCACGTCACTGCCGGCAGGTTCGAGCGCGCGTGCAAGTACATACGTCGTTCCAGCGCCCGAAAGTTCCGACGCGCCGTCGATCCCAACCAACAGCGGATTGAGGTGATACGCGGTCTCAGCGTCCGCTGGCTGGTGATGATCAGCGATAATCGGTGTAAAATCGCCAGCAGCTTCATGGGGAGCAATCTGGTCGAGTTGTCCGCTCCCGAAATCTGTGAATAAAACGGTCTCGTGATCCGTCTCGGCTGCCCGATCAAGCGCCGCAGCGTCGAGCTGTTTTTCAAATCCCGCCTCGAAGGCGATTTCGGCCCGTTCGAGCGCGCTTGCAGCGATCGCCGCACTCGTCAATCCATCCGCATCGATGTGCGAAAGCAAGAGCACCGACTCTGCGTCGCGGAGACGATCCGCACAGGCTGCTGCGCGATCCGCAAGTGCAGAGATTGGAGCAGAAGCCATCAGTATCCAATGTGAAGCCGCGATAGTACATAAGCGATCGGCTGCAGGGGACGACAGATCAGCGCGATCGATCAGGTGTGCAATCTAATTCATCAAGCTTTTTATATGTTTTTCGAACAGTTACCGAAGAAACATCGGCAACCGCCGCGGCTTCCCGTTGGGTGATCGCATACCCGTATTCGAGACCTGCAGTGTACAGACACGCGGCGGCAATACCTGCTGGGTTGCGACCGTTCGAGAGCCCAGACTCCTGACACGCGATCGCGAGCCTCCTCGCATACGATTCAGCCTGTGCGTCAAGTTCGAGTTCAGTTGCGTATCGAGGGATATATTCGATCGGCAACGGCGGTCCAATCGGAATGTCGAGCTCGCGGTTGATCGCAGCAAATGCAGCGTCGAGTTCGGCCGCAGTAGCTTTCGACGCAACGAGGATCTCAGCTTTCGTTCGCGAGACCGAAGCGATGCGGCACGCGGCGTACACACTGGCGGCAGCAAATCCCTCAAGCGATCGGCCCTGGAGCAGATCCGCGTTTTGCGCCGATCGGAAAATCGAACACGCGGTATCGCGAACCATATCCGGCAGCGACAGCGTCGAGACCTGCTGTCTAATCTCAAAAAACGAGTTGCGCCGGTTACGATCGCGCTTTGATGCCGTTTGTGCGCGACGATGTTGGCGGCGGAGTCTGGCCATCCGTCGCCGGCGTCGGGGTGAATGCGACCCGGGACGGCCAATTTCTGTCGACAGTCCGCGATCGTGTCGGGATGGTGTGAGTGGTGCACCGGTTCGTTGTTTTTGTTCTCTGTCGTCGGTGAATGAGCGCCACTCCGGCCCACGATCGATCAGGTCTTCATCTACGACTAATCCGCATTGGTTGCAGACAATCTCACCATCACTTGCCCGAACTGCACCGCTGCATTCCGGACAAGCCGAATCAGTTGCCACAGATAGATCGTGACTCTTCATTCGTACGTACTATTGTGCCAGTACATCGTATATAAATTATTGGATCTGATAATAGTAGGACGAACTGTAATACAGCAATTAGATATATAGAATTAAAACTAATAATTAAGATAGATTCTAATGGCCTACGTTCACGTGAAGTTGAGAGATTTGTAGACAAGACGCTGATTACACTTCAATTTCCACCCCTGCCTGAACACCTGTGTGTGCGACGATCGACAGCGTGCAACTTGATTGAAAAAATCGCTGAGTAGCGGTTAGTCGATCGTCTCGGGAGACGACTCAGAGATACTATTCATGAGCGGTTCCAGTTGGGGGTGGCCGTGATACCGTACTGTATGATCGGTTGGATCGTACTCAAGGACGCCAGTATCTGCCAGTCGGGGGAGCGTCGAGTGGTGTAATTTGATCCTGAGCTGTGTTGTGTCGCCGTGACCGTCGGTACTGATCTCGTCTGTGAGGTCTTGAACCGAAACAACACTGTCCGAGGAGTGCTGCAAGTACGAGAGGGTAGTCCGACAGTGTGGGTCTGCAAGTACGTGCAGTAATTTGTCGATGTGGTTTGACTGCGATGGGTTATTTTGAGGCATTGTGTGGGTTGGATATTGCAGTCTGCGTTTGGACTATGTATGCGGCCCACGAGGAGACAAAACCACGGGAATGGACGGTAATCTACCGTCACGAGAACGTCCACTGCATATGAGAGCGGACGCATACTGTGTACTTTCGAGTACTGTAGTTCTTAGAAGGGCCACAAGATGTATTAAGTGAGGCCTTCACTGACATCCTCACAGCACACTATTTTGAAATGTTTGCCGGCAGTATTGACCAATCCAGACAGTTCTAGTTAGATGAATATTAGTATCAAAAATATACACGTGTATATTCGTATATAACACCAAATACTTTTGTTTCAGTGTATTCACCGATCGATCGCCTCACCAATCGCCACCAGCGTCGCATCAAGTTCGTCGTCACTCGGATCGGGACGATCAGGTTCGATCGCGTGGATGGGGCCGCCGCCGTCGCCCTCGAAGCGCGGAACAATGTGGACGTGGACGTGCGGTACTTCTTGACCGGCCGCAGGCCCGTTGTTGATTCCGATCGTGGTTGCGTCGGCGTTGACAGCAGTTTCGATCGCCGGCGTGAGCGCGTGAACCGCGTCGAACAGGCTCGAAGACAGCCCCTCCGGAAGGTCGTCCAGCCGCTCGTGGTGAGCTTTTGGAATGACGAGCGTATGCCCAGTAGCGAGCGGATTCACGTCGAGGAACGCAAAGACGTCCTCGTCTTCGTAGACGGTTCGGCTGGGGATGTCGCCGTCGATGATGCGACAGAAGATACAGTCGTCGGTCATAATCGAGAAATCGATCGCCCGCAGTAAGAACGTTACCCGTCTTAGGGGCGATCGGCGTCAGAAAATATCTTCCCGCCGGATATAGAGAACAATGAGTCCGGCTATGAGCAGGCCAATCCCCCACCAGAGCGAATCACCAGGCAGCACAAAGAGTAGTAGCGTCACTAGCCCCGATGTGAGAAGTGACCAGCCGACTGTGGTCTGATACGCCATATCAGTGATAGCCGCCCCTCACAAAAAGGATGGCTGGTTGCTGTTGCAAGCATGGTTAATTGTCCCGCTTGGAACTGGGGAACCCGAGAAACAATCAGAGAATGAACCATATGCGCGCTCTATCTTGCACCCACTTTGAGAAATATCAAATGGAAAGTAATCAAACAGAGCGCGAACCTGCCAATCAACACGTGATGACCACGCAGTGCGATCGCGATCGGATCCATCGAGATCCCGATCGAACCCAGCAACAGAGCCATCAAGCCATATCAGGGCCGCCGATCGCCTCCGAGACAGCCTGGCGATATCCCTCGACATCGTAGCCGAGCCGTGCGCGCCAGACGGCCTGATACGAGGGATGCAAAATTGGAACAATACGAGCGTCGAATACGTCCGCGCGAACCGGTGTGAGCACCGAGTCGAGAAAGCCGTCCAGCGATCGCCTGGCAAGCGAGAACACCGATTTCGTGGCGTGTTTGCCGGTTGGAACGATCGCCTCCGGGGCGACAGCGTCAATCTCTGTACGGAGATGACTCGCACAGGTGACCCGTTCGTCGGCTGTCGGCTCGCGGTTCGATCCGGTTCCGTCGGCGGGAAAGCACTTGACCGCGTTCGTGTAGTAGGCGTCTTCGGCGTAGCCCGCCTCGGCGATGAGTTGCCTGATCAGTCGGCCGGAGTGGCGGGAAGTGTAGGCCGCGCCGGTGTGGTTGCCGCCTTGCCAGCGATCGGCCGTCGGGTCACCAGCCGCAGGGGCCTCGCCGACCACCAGGACGCTCGCGTCGAGCGGACCGGTTCCCCACGAGATCTGGGTCCGGGACTCGACGAGAGCGGGACAGCGCTGACAGTCCGGCTCGATTGGGTGCGTTTCCGTTGGATACCGACACATAGCTGTGGGTTCGATTGGATGAAGAAAACTCCGTGGGGTAGCAGAGATCCACAGCAGCGACGCGATCGTCGGTGCCTCGATGCTGTCGATCCTCGAGCGGAGTCCATCGCTGTTGCACCCGCTCATCGACAAAAGCGCGAACCCTGCCCGGTGGTTTGCGTCTACGACTCGTTGAGAGAGACCGGGTCGGCGAGACGATTCGTCCAAGAAGATCGGTTCGACGCTGCGATTTGCCGTGAAAAATCAGTTCTGGTCCGACAAACGACAGCTCAGCACCACAGCGAGCGTTTGATCGACGACCCGAAAGACTGACAACCGTCAACGATCCACCGGCGGGTATGGAACTCCTCTCGGAGTACGTACTCGGGGTCTTCGAACTCGTGGCGTACATCATCGGTGCAGGACTGCTTTCTGGAATCGGGCTCTACGTCGAATCACTTGCGTACGCGTCCTACCTCGCCGGTGAAATCGAAGTCGCGGCATGGTTTGCCGCGGCTGGTGCGATCGCGCTGTACGTTGGCGTTTACGCCGTCGGTGCGACTGAGCTACTCCCGCGGCTTCGGGCGTTTCGATCAGCGTAATCGGGCTGTCGCTACCGAAAACCAAGATCGAAACACCGCCACGATCGCGGTTGCTCAGGCTTGAAACACGGCCGCGATCGCGGTTGCTCAGGATCGAAGCACTGCCGCGATCGCCGGCGCAGCCGAGATTTCGCTGACCGATCGCTCGATCGTATCGGTTCCGTACACCGCAGAAATTCCAGCCGCCGAGAGCTTTGCGAGCGCGTTGTTTGCGAGCATCGGATGGACACAGGTGACGTAGACGCCCGCTGCACCGCGATCGCGCAGTACGGCAATCGCCTCGCTCATTGTCGATCCGGTCGCGATGATATCGTCGACAAGGACCACATCGCGTCCCTCGACGGTGGCGTCGCTCGGTGAGATGTCGACCGCGCCGGTGTCGTAGTCGCGATCTTTTTCGAAATAGTCGGTCTCACCCTGTCCGTAGCTGTCGCGAACGGTTTCGGCAAGCTCGATCGCACCTGCGTCCGGGGAAAGAAACAGTGGGTCGGTGAGCGCGTCAGGTAACGGTTCCGCGAGATGTGCCGCAGCGTCGACTGTCTCGACAGGGGTCGAAAAGAACGACGCGATCGACGGTTCGTGAGGATTGACGAGCACGACGCGATCGGCCGCGGTGTCGATCGCCGCAGCGACCGCGCGCGCAGAGACAGGCTGTCCGTCGTTGAACGCTCGATCCTGTCTGGCGTAGCCCATGTACGGAATGACGACCGTCACAGTCGTCGCGCCGGCCTCACAAACCGCATCCGCGAGTTGGAGCAGTTCGATGTGGGCATCGTTGCTGACGGTTGCGGCAACGACGATCGCCGAATCGTCATCGAACTGAGGAACAGCGGCAAGCGTTTCACCGTCCGGGAAGCGATCGAAGGTCGGTACGGCCAGCGTAGCGTCGAGTTCGCGGGCGAGCGCGGCAGCCAGCGACTGCGACGCGGAGCCGGGAACGATAGTGGTCATACGGGGATACTCACGACCGCGCCTAAACGCCGTTTCGGTCCGCCGCGATCGCAATCGACCGCGCCTCGGTGACACCGAGCAGCTGGTGTCGCCACCCGTCACCAGCATCGACACAGAGCCGACCGGCCGAAGTCACAGCAACAAGCAGCCCAGCACCGTGGGCCAACGCGACGATCGGCTCTGCAACCGGCGAGTCGATCGGCTCCCACGCGTGCCCGGAGTACGCGAAGAGTCCAGCCGTCCCGACCGCGTGGCCGCTCTCGTGTCCATCTCCAGCAACGAGTTCGAATGAACCATCAACGTCTTTCATCCAGCCGTTTCCAAGCGTGTACAACCCAGTACCTGTCGCGGCAAAGGGAACGCCGCGACCGACGACATCGCGGACATCCGAAAGTCCGACGCCAGTGAACGAACCGTCTTCGACGCGATAGACGCCGTCTGCGGCCGCGATCAGTGGCAGATCGATGGCCCGGACCCCTTCTGTGCGCCCGATCGTTTCAATCACCCCATCGAAGCCAAGCCGACGCACTGAGCCATCGGGCCCAGCGACAAGAAATCCATCCGGATCGGCAGCGATCGCGACAGCCTCGGCATGCGCGATTCGGGTGAATGGTCGATCGTCGGCGTAAACTGCCGCGGTATAGACGCCTGAGTCAGTCGCGATCGCAACGACGTCCTCGGCCACAGCAACGTCCGCAACCGGTTCACGGTAAATCAACGAGAACTCACCAATCTGCTCACCCGATACTGAGACGGCGACGAGCCCGAGCTCCGTTCCGAGAAACACCGCCGTAGACCCAGACCGATCGCCGAAAACGCGCTTTTCTGTGAGCGTTTGCATGTGTGAGCGTTGGCTAGCCGGTCGCAAAAGCGATGCGGCAGTGCTCGCAGCATCGATCGGCACCAGAGAAGCCATATCCGAAGCGCGAAACTTACCACGACCGCGCTCGTGTCTCCAGTGTGATCGAACTGCTGGTTGGAGGTGCGATATGATCGAACTGCTACTCGGCATTGGGCTCGTGGTGGCGATGTTCGTCGGGTACAACATCGGTGGTGCGACGACGGGACCAGCGTTCGGTCCTGCAGTCGGAGCCGGAGTTATTTCGAAAACACTAGCGGCGGCGCTGATGTCGGTGTTCTTCTTTGTTGGTGCGTGGACAATCGGTCGACGGGTCGTCGACACGCTAGGGCGCGAGTTGGTGTTCGATCCCGCAATATTCACCATTGAGGCGAGCATTACCGTGTTGTTTTTTATCGGGCTCGCGCTGTTTGTCGGGAACGTCTTTGGCGTGCCTGCGTCGACCTCGATGACCGCTGTCGGGGCCATCGCTGGGCTCGGGCTCGCGACAAACGAACTCAACTGGGCAGTAATGGGCGAAATCGTCGCGTGGTGGCTCGTTGCACCCGTGATCGGCTTTTGGGTTTCGGGTGTTATCGGGCGGTACTTCTACGCTGAACTCAATCGTCGTATTGCCCTGATTCAAACAGATGGGAGTCTCCTTACCATTGATCGATCGGGATCAATTCCGTCAATCGCACTCGGGCCAAATACGACAACACGGGAACTTGTCGGAACGACCGTTGTCGTGGCGATCGGCTGTGTAATGGCGTTCAGTTCGGGGACGAGTAACGTCGCGAATGCAATTGCCCCGCTTGTCGGCAGCGGCGCACTCGAAATGAACCCCGGAATTGTCATTGCCTGCGTCGCAGTCGCGATCGGCGCGTTCACGATTGCACGACGAACGCTCGATACACTCGGTAACGATATCACCGCGCTGCCGTTGACGGCGGCGATTATCGTCTCGACAGTGAGTGCGATCCTCGTCGTTGGGCTGTCGCTCATCGGCATCCCCGCGAGTTTCGTCGTCATTGCGACCACGTCGATCGTCGGACTTGGATGGGGTCGAGCAACCCGAACGACGACAGTCAGAGACAGTGTTCGCGGAACCGCCGAAAAGCCGCGGGTCTCCGTCGGAGCCCTCGCTGCTGACGAGGAAGGCGAAGAACTCCCAAAGATCGGCGAAGAAAACCCAGCCGACATCCCGAGCGCATCGGACCTGTTCAATCCATCGACAACTGCACGCGTGTTGATAATGCAGAACGTCGTCCCACTCATTTCGACGATCGGTGCGTTCCTCGTCTTCCGCTTTGTACCGGTCTTCGGGTGGTAACATGCGGCGCGGACGAGTGGGGACGTACTGGACAAAAGCCCGCGCGGAACTGCGACGGGCATTCGCAGAACAACACACGCCACATGAGGTTGCCGGCAGCTTTGCCATTGGCGTGTTCGTGACGACGCTGCCGACCGGCGGCCTCGGGTTGGGCCTGTTTTGGCTCCTAACGCGGCTGTCTGCGCGGATCAACTCGATCGCAATCTTCTCTTCAGTGCTCGTAATCAACCCGTTGGTCAAAGCGCCAATGTACATCGCAGCCTTCTGGATTGGAAGCCTCATGTTCGGTCGATCGGCGACATCGATCGAAGCGAGCGCGGAGGGCGCAGTCTCAGTCGCGGTGATGACCGTCTCGGGGTTTGTCGTGTTCGGGATCGCGGTGGCCATTGTTGGATACGCGATCGTCTACGCGATGACGAGAGCGTATCAGGCTCGCGAGCTAGACATCGTTGACGAACTCGTCGATGACGAGTTGTTGGCTGAGCGCGATCGGTGAAATAAGAAACCTGGTACCATGCGCTGTTGAGATCCGCAAGATGTCATCGGATTTTGTAGCCGTACGAGAGACACAGCGAGTATGGTTTATTCTCTGATTGTTTCCCGGGGTACTCTGTTCTAGGAGCGACAATTAACCATCCTTGCAACAGCAACCAGCCATCCTTTTTATGAGGAGCGGCTATCGCTGATATGGCGTATCAGACCACCTTCGGCTGGTCACTTCTCACATCCGGGCTAGTGACGCTACTACTCTTTGTGCTGCCTGGTGATTCGCTCTGGTGGGGGATTGGCTTGCTTATAGCTGGATTCATTATTCTCTATATCCGGCGGGAAGACATCTTCTGACGCAATCAGAGGAGTCCGGATACAAACGGTGGCTCGGTTCCTAACAGCGAAGACAATCTTGACAAAATCAGATGGACCTGGTGAATATATCCTCTGTGTTTTGTACAGCATGTCTATCAGGTCCGGAGGATTTCAACAAAAACAGATAACACAAAGACATCTTTGTGTCTACGGCGTTTTTTATACTGATCCCGCCGTCGTCGCTACTATGCGACGCAGAAAGTTCATTACCGCTGCAGGCGCCGTTGGTGCCGGTCTCGCGAGTGCAGGATGTACCTCGCTCGCTGCAACACCGATCGGGAATACAGGCGAAACAACCAGCCCGTCAGTTAGCGGATCAAACACCCAAGTAGACCAGCTCAACGTCAACGGCCAATTCATCCACGTGGCGGCATCCGGTGCGGTCGAAACTGAACCGGACACTGCCTCGATATCCGTGGTAATCGAAGCGAGCGGCAGCGAGGCTGAAGCAGTTCGCGAGGAACTCGCAAGCCGCGCCGAGGAGCTCAAGGACGCATTGCTCGAATACGGTCTCAATGATGAGCAGATAACCACCGGACGATACGACATCCGCGAACACAGAAACGACGGGACCTATCGAGGAATAAATGAGTTCCGAATCAACGTAGAGGATGTCGATTCAGTTGGTGAACTCATCGATACGGCCGTCGACGGGGGGGGGCGATGAGGTCGGACGGATTCACTTCGGCGTCTCCGAGGATCGCCGGGACGAACTCCGTAAGGAAGCGATCGAACTCGCCGCGGAAAACGCCCGACAGGAGGCCGAAGTTGTGGCTGAGGCAAAAGGCCTCACAATCACGGGCGTCCAGACGGTCTCGACTGATCCAGGCCGCGTGCGTCCGTACCGTGCCTCAGTCGGGCATCTCGAGATGGCTGCTGGGGACGACGGCGGAGCACCGACCCAGATTGACCGCGGACCGGTGACCGTCTCGGCACAAATAGAGGTGACGTACCGATTCGAGCAGTGAGAACCAAACAAAGAACGTGTCCCCGCTGACGATCGGCCCTCCACTCCACGCTGATGATCGACCCTCCACCACGCTGACGATCGGCCCTCCACTCCACGCTGACGATCGACCCTCCACCACGCTGACGATCGGCCCTCCACTCCACGCTGACGATCGACCCTCCACCACGCTGACGATCGACCCTCCACTGACCATTGACCCTCCGCTACTTGAGATCCGACATGGTCGTCCCTATTTTCAGAACGTCGTTGCTATCTCAAACCCGTCGGTGAAATCTTCGACGCTCCGCTGGTCGAGGTACTCGTTTGGCTCAATGCCGTGATCTCGCAGGATCGAAATAGCTGCCGAGAGTGATCGATCGAGCGTGGCAGTCTCCGTGGATGACTCAAGATTGATCTCTTTGGCTGGGAGTTCCGATCGATCGTCGACGCCTGCGATCGCTTCAAGAAAATCCGGCTCGACTGCCGCTGGCGGTTGATGATACGAGTAGTTCTCGATGTAGAAGCAAAGCAGTTCATGGCCGTCACCGAGTGTATGCCGGGCGACCCGAATCGAATCCGGATCGAACCTGCCGAATCGATGAACTGCGACAGTTTTTGTCCGATACAGTGCGCGCTTTCGAACCGCATGCGCTCGTGCGTGCGCACCATCACCACGGCGGTACGCTGTATCGGCCTCCGCTCCGAGACGCTTGGCGTGCCGGTTGATCGTGAACACAGCCCCTAGTAGCTCGTCAGAGTGCGGAAGTGGATCAAGATCCTTGTAGGTAATCTCGGGATGGCGAGCGGGTGGTGAGAGATCCACTTCACGTAGCTCAATATCTGGCGCTGTGGGCTGCTCAGCGATCGACTCGAGCGGTTCGACCCGACTGATCTGACCAACCTCGATTCGGTCAAATCCTCTGACATCCGTGACTCCTTCCGCACGGATCGCACGGACAGAGAGCGTCGGGCGATCGAACGGGACCGGTGGTCGATCGGGATATCTATCGGGAGCGTTGGACGCCCATTCGGTGATGACTGGCGAATCAGAGGGGATCTCATCTAGATGCGAGAATATGTACGGCGCGTCGGACGCGTGGAGACTGTCTTCGCGACTCGCCCAGACCTCAAGCATTCGGCGTGGCGGAAAAAACGGACTTCTGAGATCGGCGTCGTCCGCGTGCCAGTGACGATCGAGCCCGGTTCGAACCCATTCAGAAGCGGGGAGATGCAGCCCATCCATACAGCACAGTGTGAGACCGCCGTCTTCGATCGCAGCGCGTTCAACGATAGCGTCAAAGTAGTCGACCGAGACGGTTGTCGTAGCTGGAGTCCCACCGCGACACGGCTCGGTCGGGATCGTAAGCTGTCCATCTTCAAGATGGATGCGAACCAGCTCGTCAACGTTCGTCACGAGCAGGTGGGCGATCGTGTCGGGTGTCTGCGTCTCTGTCATCACACCCAGCGTGGACAGGTGTTCGTATTTGGATGTGCGCCAGCGGACACTGTTGGATACAATCAAAACGTGACCGATCGGAGAAAATAATCGCCCGGCTGAAGACTGGTCAGGCGAGCGGGGTCCGCTCGACGACAGTACCGTCGACTGTCGGATACTGTTCGACGATTTCGCCGCGATCGAGATCGCCCTCCTCGATCATCTCTTCGAGCAGCCACCACGCGAGTTCGACGTGGTCGGATTTGACCGTGTAGAACGCTTCAGGGACACCGAGTTCGTCGAGACGTTCTTTTGATTCCCACGCCTTCCCGTAGACGATCGTTCCGTCGTCGGTGATCTCGTCGAACTCCCGGCGGATGACTCGAGCCATCCGCTTCAGGCGGTTTCGGTGCTGGGCGGCATCTTTGAACACACTCGTACAAAAGTACACCTTCGGGTGATCGCCCATCTCCTCGAGAATCGCCGCCTTCGATCCCTCGACCGCAGACATGTGTCCTTCCTGAAGCTCGTAGCCGGCTTCCTGCATCCGCCGGTAATTGCCGTGGGACATCTCGAACTCGTTGACGTTGCAAAAGTCGGCGGCCCCCTCGTCGAGGAACTCCAGAAACTCCGGTTCTGCACGGATTCCAGGGATTTCGAACGCAGGCGTGAGCCCCTCCTCACGCGCGATGTAGAGGATCTCTTCCCATTCGGTGCCGTGAAGCTCACCCCACAGCTCGTAGGGCGGATGGAACCTGATCTCGTCGAGTCCGGCTTCCGCGAGTCGGCGCATGTTCTCTCGACCGCCGGTGATTCCCGTGTACAGGTGGGTGTGGTGATCCTCACCAAACTCGTCTTTCAGAAGCCGGAGGTACCGACAGGTCTTTTCCATCGCCTCCTGGGGTTCTCCACCGGTAATCGACGTTCCGAGGGCGTTCATCCGGTGTGCCTCTTCAAGCACGTCCGCATCGGACTCGACGAGTCGTTCGTTGGCGTACACGTCGGTCACGTTCTTCCTGTTCTCGCCGAGTGGACAGTAAAAACAGTCGCGCTGATCGCAGTAGCCGTAGACGAAAAGCACCATCTTACCGCCTTTCGCGCACTGCTCACAGCCCTTCGAGATCATTCGTTGCTATCAATACCGTCTCGGAGTCTAAAAAGCGTGCGAAACGCGCCCACGTGAAGACTCCCGTCCGATCGACGGTTGTTCACACCCAATGAGACATCAGCAAACCACTATTTTCTCCCCCGTACCCGCAGTGTCTTCTGAGGTGGCCGCTTATAAATAAACATGGATCGCACACCGATCGCCCAGGATGCTAACAAATCCGCCAAAACCAGGTCGAAAGCCGATGCGCAGTCGATACAGCTCAACCGATCGCGGCGGCGGCTCTTGGCCACAGCCGGCGCGATCGGCGCTGCCTCGCTGTCTGGATGCGTCGTAACCGATTTTGTGACTGGCGAGCAAGTCGAGTTCAACGCCGCACAGGCAAGAGCCAACGAAGACGCGCTTTCTGCGACTGGCTACAGCGAGTACCGGCTTCGAGATCCGGAGGTGACACGTACCCTCGAGGCGGCCGGGCAGTCCAGAGACGTGGTCGTGACGAATCAGGTTGCCGAGTACGATCGCGCGATCGAGGTGCTCGGCGTACGCCTCCAGGGAGCGACATTCACCGTGTTTAGCACACCGCAGGTCGAGCTATTCGGCCAGACGTTTAATCCGGTGGGAGAGATGAGCACTGACGAACTCATCTTGGAGGCCCAGGCGCGGTACGAGTCAATCGATTCCGTCGATCGCGACAGCGAACGGACTGAGACAGTACTTGGATCAGACGTGACAGTAGTTCGGTACCGCGCGGAGGCCAGTCCAGCGAACGCAGACCTGACAATCGACATCACACTCCACGTGACAGAACCGATCGAGGCCGGCGAAGATTTCGTGATCTGTCTGGCAGCACATCCGCGGGTGATCGACGAGACAGACAGCGTCAATCGACTGCTTGCAGGTGTCGAACACGACGCCTAGAGTGTGAGAAATGGAATCACAAGAACGGTCCGAGCCCCCGAAAACACATATGTGGGTAGCTCGCATAGACGCAAACGAATGCAGCTTGTCCTCTGTGTGGACCTAGATAACGATCTCGGTCGAAAAACCGGCTTCGATACCCCGGTGATTGGATACGAGAACGTCGAAGCCGCAGCCGTCGCGCTCGCGACGGCCGATCCAGAGGACTCAGATGTGAACGTGTTATTTCAGGGTCTCCACGTCCACGAGACGCTTACCGCGGAGGAGGACGAGGAGGTAGAAGTCGCAGCAGTGACCGGCGTTGAGGGAAGCGATATCAAAGCAAATCGTGCGATCGGCGAGGAGATCGACACCGTGCTTGCGAGCCTCAAAACGGGAGAAGAGGTCCGCGCAATCGTCATCACTGACGGCGCACAAGACGAATCGGTGTTGCCAGTAATTCGGTCGCGAATGCCGATCGACGGCGTCCGACGAGTCGTCGTCCGGCAGGCGCAAAACCTCGAATCCATGTACTACACAATGAAACAGGTGCTCGCCGATCCTGAAACGCGGGGAACGATCCTCGTACCACTTGGGATTTTGCTGTTGATCTACCCGTTCGTCGTGATCGCAGGGATTTTCGATGTCGCTGGAGCAGTTGTCCTCGGGTTGATTTCGGCGCTACTTGGGCTCTACACACTGTTTAGAGGATTGGGCCTGGAGGAAACAGTCGATCGGACTGCCGATCGGATCAGAAACGGACTCTACGCCGGACGTGTCACGCTCATCACTTACGTGGTCGCATTTGCGCTCATCATCGTCGGAGGTGTCCAAGGGATGAACACCGTCGATACGCTCAATGCAAATACCACCGAGGGATTAGCGCTTCTCACCGCGAGCGCAGGGTTTATTCACGCATCCGTACAGTGGTTCGCCGCTGCAGGCGTAACGAGCAGTCTGGGACAGATCACCGACGAGTATTTGGCCGATCGATTCCGCTGGCGATATCTTAACGCGCCGTTTTACGTGATCGCGATCGCGATTGTCCTGTACGGCCTCTCGGGGTTTTTCTTGCCAGATACGGACGTGTTTGCCCCGTTCGGACTGTCGGATCTTGCGGTCGCGTTGACCGTGGGAACGCTGTTGGGCGTCATCAGTACGCTCACGTTCGCGATCGCAGAGTCGAAATACCCCTCGCGAAGGGATGCCGCTGTGTAGCGTGGGCCACTGGCTCTGTGTCACGGGCTGAAACCTCATATCATAAGCTAGCAGATGGGTGAACCAATCGGTGACAGTGCCGTTCAGCTATCGAGCGAGCTTCGGTCTCAGATTCCGCCTGAAGTCGAATCCTCCCAAACGATCGGTCACAGCGCTGATCGCTGCAGTCGATCGTCGCGATCCAATGATGACCGCGGATCGAGACGCCATACCTGAGCGGTGCGGTACAGACTGGACAGGTGGCAGATAGTGATCGGTACTGCCGCATACGGGATGGGTGGCCGCGTGATGGGATTTGAATCGTTGTAAGCGACGATGAGGATGTTTATTTATGTGTGTCGGTAACATATAGTATGGATATTCGTGACGCAGTGGAAGCCGACGCCGAGGCGCTAGCTGCGATCGCTGATTCGCCAGTCGACGTGATGCGGAACCTCGTCCACGACAGAACAGTCCGGGTCGCCGCTGACGACGACACACGCGCAAGTGATCCCAACACGGACGCAGGCGATACGGGGGCATCACTTCTCGGGTTTGTGAGTTTTGATGCACGAGATCAAACGGTCCACATCACGCAGTTTGGTGGACAGCGATCGGCGTGTGTACAGCTGCTTCGTGAACCGATCCGATTTGCCGAACGCGAAGGAATGTCCGTTGAGCTACTCGTTGAAACCGAACGGGACACGCTACAAGGGGCCGCAGAGCAAGCAGGATTCAAAAACGCCGGTCCTGGCCCGATGTTCGAGACGACGCAAACGATCAGGTATCGCCTCGACCCGTAGTAAGCGTCGAAAAGCAGCGATCAAACGAACTTTCGAACGGTCATATCCAGGGTATCGAGATCGACAATCGGTGCGTAGCCAGAATCAGGGTCAATGTTGACACTCCGCTGGAAATCAGTTTGGGCCTGCCAGCAGCCGCTGTTTACGGCGAGCACATTGTGGTATTTGCCCCACCCGAGTTTGTGAACATGACCGGTATGAAAGATATCCGGGATCGAATCAATAACTAAGTAATCTTTCGTTTCGGGTGCGAGCCGGTTTCGGCCGCCGTACTGGGGCGCAACATGGCGCTTTTTCAGTAGCTGATACATTGCTTTGTGTGGCTCGTCGTAGCTCGCTTTGTCCTCGGGGAGTTCGGCAATGACCTCGTCCAAAGAGATGCCGTGGTACATGAGAATCGAGACGTTTTCGATCGTCACGGTCGCAGGGTTGCTGACGATTTTCGGATCGTGGACATCCATAATCGATCGGAGTTCCTCGTCGAATCCCGGCTGTGGCTCCGCGAGTCGGACCGCATCGTGGTTACCGGGAATCATGACGATATCGAGGTCTCCGGGAACCTCTTTGAGATATTCTGCAAACTGTTCGTACTGCTCGTAAATGTCGATGATATCGAGCTCTTCGTCTTGGTTTGGATAGACGCCAACGCCCTCAACCATATCGCCGCAGATGAGGAGGTATTCGACATGTTGGGCTTCGTCGGTGTGAAGCCAGTCGGTAAAGCGGTGCCACGCCTCGGCCATGAACTCCTGGCTGCCGACGTGGACATCCGAAATGAGCGCGGCCTGGACGTGGCGATCGGCCGTGCTCGGACGGTAGGTCCGCGGCACGTCAGGGACGTGGAGCGAATCGACAAAGAGAATGCCTGCGTCGTCGGAGAGCCGACCCTGTACCGCGACACATTCGTCGAGTAGTAACTCCGCAACCAACTCGGCGATCGGCTTGTCTTTCGTTATGAGACACGGAAACGTCCCCGTAGTGTCTTCAAGTTCGATAAGCCAATGACCACTTTTTGTTGATCGAATGTCGTTGACGAGTCCAATCATCTCGGCTTCACTTCCGCCAGGCATCGTCTCGATCGCCGTCGCTGGTCGATGGTTGACTCGGGTCTTCAGAAGCTTCGAGAGCCGCTCATAGCGGTCGCGAAAGGTCCGAACGAACTCCTTGTACTCGCCGGTGCCGGTGCTTCGACCAGTCATGTCGTTTGTAATCGAGAGCGATCGCTGTGAGGAATCCCTCGGAGACCGATCAGACGAATTACCGGGAGAGTGATCAGACGAATTACCGGGAGAGTGATCAGACGAATTACCGGGAGAGTGATCAGACGAATTACCGAGAGACCGATCAGACGAATCACCAGTGGGGTTCACGTAACCTTGGTCGCTCTTGGGATTAGCTTCGGTAACTCGATCACTTCGTTCGGATGTGGACCGTGCTGTAACCCCCTTTGTTTCGACTGGAGAATCGGTCGGCTGCACCGCTTCGGTAGATGCTGGCGAAAGCTGCGGTGGATCCGAAACTGGGTCGGTCTCGAGGATCGATCGTACGTCCTCAACGGTAATGCGGAGCACGTCGTCGTCAATCGCCTCAACGACAGCTTCGACCGCGAGCTGTGGCTCATCGGTTCGAGACAGTACTGTTACGGCGTCACGATCGGCGTTGTATCCGTGGAGGGCTAACTGTTGTACGATGCTCACAGGCGTCTCCGAAGGCACATCGATAGTATGGTATCGGTTCGGTGAAAAGGATAGCGGGACCCGGCTCGGTGAAAATGATAGCGGGACCCGGCTCGGTGAAAACGATTGAGCGACCAGTCACAGAGTGGAGACAGAAGGTTGAAAGCTGGCGATCAAGAAGAGTCATCAATGAGTGGAGGGGACGAACAGTCCGATCGATCGTCCGAGAGGACCGGCTCAGACAACCGAACCGGTCGACCTCCAAACGATCTCCCCAGTGATCAATCAACTGTGGATACGGAGCACTCGTCTGTAGACGAAGAGCGATTATCTACCGCTAGCAAAGCTTCGGATCAGATCGGTGACAGCGAGCGAACCCCGCTAAACGACAATACGCCACGAGTGAAGAGCGAACAGACAGATTCTCGCTCGCAAAATCCAATCTACAGGCTCTACCACGCGGATGAAGGGCCATTAGTGTTCCTCAGGGAGATCCTACTGAGCGTTATTATTGTACTGCTGATTGGTGGATTGCTCTTTGGAATCAGCGGTGTCTGGCCTCCAATGGTGGCGATCGAAAGCGGGAGCATGGAGCCAAACATCAAAACGTACGATCTTGTGCTGGTCACCGAGCCCGGGCGACTCACACCCGATTCCGCGGATAAACACGGAATCGTAACCTATCGAGAGGGGGAGGCGAGCGAGTACACGTCGTTCAATAATCCCGGGTCGGTTATCGTATTTGACGAGCCAGGCGGAGTTGGCCCACCCGTAATCCACCGTCCACACTTCAGTGTCGATCGCGGAGAAAACTGGGTCCAAACCGCCGATGATCGGTATACAAACGGCCGTGACTGTGAGGACCTCGAAACCTGTCCTGCCCCCCGAGACGGCTACATCACCAAGGGCGATAACAACGGCGCCTACGATCAAGTCAACGGCGTTGCACCGGTCGTCGATGCCGAATGGATCACCGGAATCGCCCGGCTTCGGATCCCGTATCTCGGGTGGATCCGCCTCGCATTTACCGGCCAAACCGTGTTGGGGCCGACCGTGCCGCTGTCGACGATCGCGATCGTCGGCGGACTCTGGCCGGCAATTGGGAGACGACCGGAAGCACAGAAACCTCGCAGGTAATCCCAACCCAAAGGGAACAGTACAGCCAGACAAAGCAAACAGTACAGCCACATAAAGGACACAGACTACTGGCAGTCAGTTATCGAAGCGCGCTTGAACAAACGGCTGAACGTTGTCAAGATCGCCAAGTCGTGAATCAGACAGGAGGACAGCCTCCGTCTCGTCGATCGGCACCGAGAGACTGATCTCTTTGGTCCGACCGTAGCGACCCTTCGAGACGACAACCGCGTTGACGATCCCGAGCATATCTAACTCAGAGATGAGGTCAGTTACGCGGCGCTGCGTGAGCACATCTGCGTCGAGTTCCTGACAGATACGCTTGTAGATGTTGAACACCTCACCCGTGTTGATATTGTGGACTCCATTTTTTTCGAGCAGAATGATCGAAAACAGGACAATCTTCGATTGGGTTGGCAGCGTACGGACAACTTCGACGACGCGATCAAGCTCAATCTTGTCCTGTGCCTGTCGGACGTGGGATTCAACGATGGTGTCTTGTTGGTCTCGCTCAGCAAGTTCACCTGCGGTTCGGAGCAGATCGAGCGCCCGCCGGGCGTCACCGTGTTCCTGGGCGGCGAACGCTGCACAGAGCGGAATGACGTCGTCTGAGAGCGCGTTGGGTTTGAATGCAATGTCCGCGCGGTGTTGGAGAATATCTCGGAGTTGGGTCGCGTCGTAGGGCGGAAACACGATCTCCTCTTCGCCGAGTGATGATTTGACCCGTGGATCCAGAAAGTCCGTGAACTTGAGATCGTTTGAGATCCCCATAATCGAGATCCGAGAGTTTATCAGTTCAGAGTTCATCCGCGAGAGATTATACAGTGTGTCGTCGCCAGACTTTTCGACGAGTTTGTCGATCTCATCAAGCATAATAACGACAACACGTTCACGATAATCGACGGCGTCAAAGAACGTTGAATACACCCGGTCGGTTGGCCAGCCGGTCATCGGCACAGGTTCCATGTCAGCACGATCGGATTCAAGTTCGTCGATCCGCTCCTCGAGAGCCTGTCGAGAGTCAAACGATCGATCGATCCGATCGAACTCGACGGTATCGAAATCTGTACCCTCAGTCGTTGCAGCAAGACGGTCGGTGAGATACTCGAGCCGTGATTCGATCGCCGCCCGGTTCTGCTCGATAATCTTATTCGCGAGTTGTGCGAGGACGCGGTATTGGGTGTCAGTCACCTCGCAGTTGATGTACTGGACCTCACATGGAACGTCGTATTTTTGTGACGTCGATTCGAGCTCTTGGCTGACGAACTTTGCACTCGCAGTTTTGCCGGTTCCCGTTTTGCCGTAGATGAGAATGTTGGATGGCGTTTCTCCGCGGAGCGCAGAGACGAGAATTGTCGCCATCTGGTTGATTTGGTCGTTCCGATGCGGTAACTCGTGAGGGGTGTAGGAGGGACGAAGGACTTCTTTATTTTCGAAGATCGGTTCACCCGCAAGGAGATCGTCGAACAATCCTTTGTTTTCAGACTCCTCGTCGGTCTCTAACATTTTGTTAAAATCGAATCTGGTCGAGGATCGATCCCGACTGCGGCTGGTATCTGTTTTAGGAGAATTATTCACGCCAGTCTCTGAGGTATCTATGACATCAGTCTCTGAGGTATCTATGACATCGGTCTTCGCAGTCTCTAAGCTGTCTATGATATCGGTCTCCGTCGTGTTTGAGTCGCCAGTATCACCAGTCTCAGTGTCTTCTCCCCCAGTATCGCTCTGTTGACCCATCCACGTCTCGATATCTTCATCAGGTTTGATTCGGTCGGATTTATCTGGATCGCCTGATTCATCGATATCTTGCATGACTGTATCTACGGTGGTATTGCGCGATTGTGAAGACTCTTGTTCAGAGCTCGGAGGCGGCGTATCGTCGTCTTTTGTATCGTTGTCGGTCATATTCCCCCAGGAGCGGACAACCCCCTTGTTTCAAGTGGAGCTTTTCGGCAGCGAACCGATACTCGTCGATTTTACCGATTAATACAGCGTTTTCCGAATTCGTTAGTAGACGGTGACTCCACGTGATGCAGTCGAACCAGACGAACACGACCAACAAAAGTGTTACTTATCTATCTGTTGGTATGTGGATAGTACAGACGAATTGATTTGGTACACTCACAGACATATCTCACCCCCCACCCCTTTGTTTCGGGTGGAACACTCTCCAAGAGAGGGTCGAATTATATCGCTGTTTGTATTTAATTGAGAAAATTTTATATAATATACTGTATAACAGTAACCGCGTCACAGGAAGATAGTATATTACGTAATAATATATTCTTATTTTTATTAGAAAAATAGCGATAAATACTTCTCGAGACTATCCGGGTTGTCTATTTGTTCGTGTTCCAGTTGAAACAAAGGGGTGGGGGGCGACAGTACTCTCGATATAGTCCCGCTCGGGACTATATTACGAACACACCGTGGGAGACAGCAACACGGAGATCGAACGAAGCGAGGGCCGTGATAAGCTGCCCTCGGCGGACAGCTGTTTCTGATCCAGATATATTTGGGACTACAAGAGTCAAAACCAGTAATTAGGGACTGATTTCCCACGTCTGACGTAGTACTTAAGTGTGCACAGAGTGGAAGATAGGCGTATACGCCCTCCAGCCGTCCGATCGACCGGACGCCAGGGAGGCGCGGGAGGTCAGGATGGGTCTACTTACAAATCTCAAAGACAGCATTTCAAAAGTAACCGATCGGCTGTTTGCCGACAGTGAACCAAAACGCATTGGAATCTATGGGCCGCCAAATGCAGGCAAGACGACACTCGCAAACCGGATCGCGATCGATTGGGCAGGAGATACCGTCGGTCCTGAAAGTCATATTCCACACGAAACTCGTCGTGCACGTCGCAAAGAGAACGTCACGATTGAGCGCAATAACCAGACGGTGACAATCGACGTCGTTGACACTCCTGGAGTCACGACGAAAGTCGATTATAAGGAGTTTCTTGATCACGATATGGAAAAAGAGGACGCAGTTCGCCGATCGCGCGAGGCGACAGAAGGTGTTGCCGAAGCGATGCATTGGCTCCGCGAAGACGTCGACGGCGTGATCTATGTGCTTGATTCGACACAGGACCCGTTCACGCAGGTTAATACGATGTTAATCGGAATCATCGAAAGTCGTGACCTCCCGGTTCTCATTTTCGCGAACAAAACCGATCTCGAAGACGCAAACGTCCAGCAGGTCGCAAACGCATTCCCACAGCACGAAACGGTTCCGCTGTCGGCCCTTGAGGGGAATAACATGGATGAAGTATACGACAAGATCGCGGAGTACTTCGGATAATGCCTGAAGCGAAACCCACAAACAACGACAGTGCATCGGCCGATGAAGGTGTTCAGATCGACCTAATAAGCGGTGCTCGGATGGATGGACTCGCAAGTATGGAAAAAATTCGGCTCATCCTCGACAGCGTCCGAGACGGAAAAATTGTCATTCTTGAAGAAGGATTGTCACCCGAAGAGGAATCTCGGCTTATCGAGGTGACAATGTCGGAAATCAACCCTGACGGGTTCACCGGACTCGAAATCGAGACGTATCCAAGCACACAGGCAGCCACCAAGGGCCTTCTCGATCGAATTATGGGTCGGGAGTCGACAAAAAAACTCACCGTTATTGGCCCGGCGAACCAGATCAAGACATTGCATAAAGACGAGACGCTGATCAGCGCACTCGTTTCACGCAAATAGAACGATGCCTCATCAGTGTACCAACTGCTCCCGCACGTTTCCCGACGGCTCAAAAGAGATGTTATCTGGCTGCCCAGACTGTGGTGGAAATAAGTTTCAATTTCATCCTGGATCGATCGACGATCTCACTGAATCTTCCGGCTCGCCGCAGTCTGAATCTTCTGGCTCGCCGCAAACCCAATCTTCCAGTGCAACCACTTCATCAGCTCAGACACCTGCCCCCCCACAGGATCCACCACCAGCCGGAATGAATACCGTCGACACTCCTGTTTCCTCCCGGAGTGACAATGATTCTAGTTCTAGTCGATCGGATCGCTCAACCGAACCCGGCAGTTCGGAGAAACAATCACAATCTGGCACTTCCAAAGAAGATACCGCTCAGGCAAGCGCTCGATCTGATGTCGTCTCCCCTGCCGAAATCGAGGCTGCAAAACCTCACGAAACAGATACTGACGCCCCCGTCGCCGATGACGCTGGTGGTGATCGTCCGGACATTGAAGAACTCAGAAACGAACTAAACGAACAGTTTGAGAGCATCAAAATTCTCAATCCTGGCCAGTACGAGATTAATCTCATGGAGTTGTACGATCGTGATGAGTACATTATCTCCCTGCGTGAAGACGGGAGATATGTCATCGAAGTACCGGATGCGTGGGGCGTTACCGATCGGGAGTGACGCGCTCGTTTCTCTATTTATTCCTTTGTTTCTTGTGCACCTACTCGAGAGGTAGTATCTCGAAGGATGGTGGTTTGCAGTCGAAATAAAGGGGCTCAAAGTTGGAAACTGCCAATTATAGATTGAGTGTATCAAATACGACTGTTGATCGGTAGGAATGTAACCAATCGAAATCAGTTGTCTCCACTTTTGTAACCGCAAGGCCGGAACCTGTGGAATCGGCAACCGTTGGACAAGTGGACAACGTTATCTGATTGCCCGCGCTACGGTGGCGCATGACCGAGTACATCGCACTTTTGGACATGCGTCCACTCGATCGACCATCGGGAGGGTGTCAATGCGCGTAGTTGCCAAATTCGGCGGAACGAGCCTTGGAAGCGGCGATCGGATCAACCGTGCTGCGGATTCTATTGCGAACGCAGTCAACTCCGGGCATGAGATTGCTGTCGTCGCGAGCGCGATGGGGTCGACGACCGATGATCTGCTTGACGAAATCCAGTTCGAGGCATCTGACGCCGATCGCGCGGAGATCGTTTCGATGGGCGAGCGCACGAGCGTTCGGATGCTCAAAGCGGCGCTCGAGTCGAGAGGGGTCAACGCAGTCTTCCTCGAACCTGGCCGCGACGAGTGGCCGATCATCACGAACGACCTCGGTGAAGTTGATGTCGAAGAGACCACAAAGCGCGCTGCGGCGCTCGAATCGAACCTCGACCATGTCGTTCCCGTTATTACCGGATTCCTCGCACAGAACCACGCTGGAGAGATCACGACTCTCGGACGGGGTGGATCCGACACGACGGCAGTCATGCTCGGCAAGTATATGCATGCCGACGAGGTCGTGATCGTCACTGATGTCGAAGGTGTCATGACCGGAGACCCTCGCGTGGTTGAGGGTGCGAGAAACGTCGGTCAAATCACCGTCGACGAACTCAGAAATCTTTCGTTCCGGGGCGCTGAAGTCGTCGCACCGAGCGCGCTGTCGTACAAATCCGGCCAGATGGGCGTTCGCGTGGTCCACTACCAACACGGTGATCTGCTCACCGGTGGGACACGGATCGAAGGGCAGTTCGAGAACCTCATCGACATGCAAGAGACGCCGCTTGCGTGTATCACTGTCGCGGGCCGAGCGATTAGAAACCGGCCGGGGATCCTTGCGGAGCTCTCACAGACACTTCGGGAGGCCGATATCAACATTGACTGCGTCGCAAGTGGGATGGATTCGATCACGTTCTATATCGAAGAAGACCTCGCCGAAGAGGCTGAAGCGCTGTTACATGAGCAGGTTGTATCCGATACGACGCTCTCGAGCATCACCGTCGACGGCGGTGTTGCAGTTATTCGTGTGACCGGCGGTGAGCTCCCAAACCGTCCTGGTGTCGTTCAGGCGATCCTCTCGCCGATCGCCGAAGCGGGAATCAACCTCCACGACGTGATCACGAGCGCTACCTCCGTTGCGCTGTTCGTCGACTGGTCCGATCGTGAAGAGACACTCGAAATCGTTCAGTCAGAGTTCTGAAATCGCAGATACTACCCTGTACCTACCGCCCCTCGTAGAGCCGATCGGCCAGCGATTCGGGAAGCCCAACGTCTCGTATTGCCGCTGCGACGCGATCGATATCGTACTCGACTCGACAGAGTTCAACAGACAGCGCTTCGGTATCGACGACTGCGTACGCCGCTCGCGGATCTCCATCGCGCGGCTGGCCAACGCTGCCGGGATTCATGACAATCCCGGATGAAAATTGCTCAGCGGCTTGTTTGTGCGTGTGACCCATCACGAGTACCGATCCATCGACCGTTTCGAGTAATCGCTCGCTGAACTCGTGTGGGAACGTGTACCGATCGGGGTCATCTGGGTGGCCGTGGACGATCACAACTGTGCCGACGTCGACGCGTTCTCTCGCCGGGAGCGATCGAAGCCACGCGATTGACTGGTGATCCAATACTTCGCGCGTGTATTCGATCCCCGCTCGTGCCGCACCGTTGAACCGGAATCCCGTCTCTGTAACCGCCGCACGATCGTGATTCCCAGAGACCGTTGGGATATCCTGCTCTCTGGCCCACTGTGTGCACTCGTTCGGCCACGGATTGTACCCGACGAGATCGCCCGCACAGACGAGCTGGTCGACCGGTGGCATATCAGTCAAAACGGCATCTAATGCTGGCTTGTTTCCGTGCACGTCAGATAGGATCCCGATGTGCATACGCGGTGATCAACGGCGAAGACGTATATATCCAGCCTCGAGGAAAACGACGCTCACCAACCTTGTCAGAAGTCTCTTCGCAAAAACCCTACGCGGTAGTCACTGGCTGGGTCCGTTTTCGATCGGTATCTCCACGCGGTCAATTTTCGATCGGTATCTCCACGCGGTCAGTTCTCGATCGGTATCTCCACGCGGTCAGTTCTCGATCGCCATCTCAACGCCATCAGGATCGACAGTCACGCCCGCAGCACAGACTGCGTGTTCGAACGCCGCCTCGTAGACTTCGCTTGCGGCTTCGGTCGCATCTGTGGCTTCGAAATCGTACGCTTGTGGGCTATCGTGTTCGTACGTCGCTACAAGCGTGGGCTCGGTCACCGTTTCGACAATCAGCGCGTCGTGGCGGACGATGGCGATCGTCGCGTCGGCTTCGGTTACCACGCCGGCGATCCGTGGGGTATTGTAGTCGTCTTTTTCGAAATCCAACGCCAGCAGGCTCAACGCCAGCGCGTCTCGAGCGGGATAGCCCATATCGACTTTTTCGGCGATCGGATCGACGTGTGAGCCATTCCCAACGATCGCCATAGAGTCTCCGCCACCGGGAGGGGTCGCAGTTCGCACGCAGTTATACGAGACGTAGGGATTGTCGGTTTCTGGCGCATCGGGAGTCGGACCTACGGTTAGCGTTTCATCCCGATCGAGAATTTGTCTGTTCGGGAACGATCGAGAGGAGACGCGATATGCACCGATGCCGGGGGCGACGACAACAAATCGTCCGATGTACATGCGTTTTGATCCCACCTATACGGTGTTGTATCTACCGATCCCCGACAAAGCGGTTCAATCACCGCAGCGAGAGAACGACAAGGTTTTGTTATTCACCTCCGTTCTTTCGACTGCAGTCCCATGGGGTAGTGGCCAATCCTGTTGCCTTCTGGGGGCAACGACCCAGGTTCGAATCCTGGTGGGACTAGTTTTCAACTTTGTTCTGTAATCAACGGCTACAGAGAGTTCCAGTTGAAATAAAGGGGATTCCATACGACTCGATTCATTTTGAGACATCGAGCAGTGCAACCCGCTCACGGACGATCGCATCGCGATCACCATCGACGAGGCGCAGTTCAGAATCCCCGATCGAAAAGAACCGGTCTACTAATTGCGGATCGTACGATCCGATCATCTCGCCGGAATCACACAGCAACTTGAGCGCATCGATCGCAGTATTCACACCACCTTCATCGGTGGTTTCCGAGCCTGACGACGATTTGCGCTTACGCTTTTCGACAACAATAAACACGACCGACTGTGGATTCACTGCCTCACCAACCCCCATTTCAAGTGCATCGGTAATCTGGCGCCTCCCAGCTGCGTACAGTAAGATTTCGACGGCCGGATCGCGGGCAATCGCCTCGTTTCGATCGATCGCTCGTTCGGCCAGCTCAACTGCTCGCCGCAGGTGTTCCTCGGAGGTCACGTACTGAGCGTTGACAGCCTGAATAACGGTTTCAGTTCTCGTTGCGATCTGCTCGATCGATTCTAAAAACGCATCTAGATCGTCGATCGTTGCCGCTCCAGCGAGCAGTTTTGGCTCCCGTGCGATCATCTGAATTCACCACTGATCGCTCGTGAGATCATTCAAAATCACCAAGGCTCGACTGATCGGGAGAGTCACCGGTTGCGGCGTCGCTCGAAGCTGCGGACTCAGTAGATGTTGCTGTGTCCGCCGACGTCTCGGGTAGCTCAGCTTCACGTATGCCGTCCATCGATGGGTCCTGCCGGCCGACGTTTGCCAGGATCTTTTCGGCGGTTTTCCGTCGACCCCGAAGCGCAGCCAACACGCGCCGTTTGTTGGCTTCGCGCAGGTTCGATCGGCTCGTAATTCCCGCCTCGTACAGCCGTCGGGCGCGCTTTCGACCCACTCCTCGGACGCCAGCGAGGTCGAGTAACTCCTCGCGAACGCCGTACTCGATCCGTTTTTTTGCCTCGCGGATCGCCACGTTCGACCCCAACCCGAGCGTTCCCGCAAGCTCTTCGGCCGCCCCGAGAAGCCACTCGGCGGTTTCGACCTTGCCGCGGATGTCCCCGGGGCCGACGCCGTACCGTTCGGTGATTCGATCTTCGTCCACTTCGAGCGCCCAATCTTCCAGTAGCTTTGCGGTTTTCAGCGCCGAAAGCCACTCCTCGAACCGGACCTCTTCGAACTCGGAGGGGGTCAAGCCCAACAGCTCCGATTCGCGCTCGTAGCACAGTTCGGTGTACGTCTCTTTGTCCCCGGACTTGAGGTACAGCTCGTACATGTCGGGGGTTCGACTCACGAGGTGATACAGGCCCAGCGGTGTCGGCTTCGCTGGCTCGGTGTCGGTCTCATCTTCAGCACTTGGCCCATCGGTCTCCGATCGACCGCCTGGCCCGTTAGCAGACCGTAGTTCTCCAGCCGAAACGAATCCCGTCGGTTCGCTTTCTTGTCCGGTTCCAGCTCCCTTCGATCGACCATACCGCCCAGTGGCTCCATCTCCCGACTCGGCCGCACGGAGTCCGTCGATGATCTCCGCAGCGCTCATCGGATCGAGATAGAGCCGCGAGACGGTGTGGCCAATCGACGTTGCACTCAGGGTATCGCCGTCACGCTCGATGAATTCGTTCGCATCGAGATACGCCAATACGGCGTCTGTGACCTGCGCAAGTCGATCGGTGGCCCCGCTCGCTTCCGCTTGCGCCGCGTATAGCGTTCCGTCGAGAAACTCCAACAACCCTTCACGGGTCGTTGCGAACCCGGAGGCGATCGTCGCGAGTACGTGCGTTCGCAGCGCGGGTTCGGCGGCGAGTTTCGAGCGGACGGGTTCGGGCTCTGCCCAGATGTAGCGATCGAACAGCTCGTCCATCTCGTCGGCGTTTTTGGCCAGCAAGACGGCTTCTCCGTAGGGATCGAGACCGGGTCGCCCGGCCCGCCCACACATCTGGTGGATCTCAAGGACGTCAAGCGGCTTCATCCCGCCGAACTCGCCGTCATAGCGCCGCCAGTCGCGGACGATGACCCGCCGGCTCGGCGTGTTGACGCCGGCGGCCAGCGTCGGGGTGGCACAGATCGTCTTCAGCAACCGATCGCGGAAGGCGTCTTCGACGATCGAGCGGTGTTCGGCGGCCAATCCCGCGTGATGAAACGCCGCGCCGCGCTCGACGGTCGCCGCCAGGTCGTCGCTGGTTTCGGTATCCGAGACGTCTCTGATGTCGTCGGCCAACGCAGCCAGTGCATCTCGCTCATCGTCGTCCAGATAGCGATCGGTCACCTCAGTCATCCGCCTGGCCGCGGATTCGGCGTTCCGCCGGGAGTTGACGAACACGAGCGTTGAGCCGCCGTCATCGAGGGTATCTCCCACGATCGCCGGTGCTTGTCTCCCACCGGACTCAACTGCTACCTCGGTCTGGCTTCCGTCGTCGAAGTTGATCGCGTTGCCGAAGTGGACGCCCATCCGGAGGTCGATCGGCCGCCACTCCGATTGAACCAACGCGGCGTCGAGCCAGTTTGCGATCTCTGCGGCGTTGCCCACTGTTGCCGACAGCGCGACCATCTGCACCCCTGGGTTTACCGTTCGGAGCTTTGCGAGGGTCACCTCGAGCGTCGGTCCGCGGTGGCGATCGTCCACGAGGTGGACCTCGTCGGCGACCACACAGGCCAGATCATCGATCCACGGCGCGTTGTTTCGCACCAGTGAGTCGACCTTCTCAGATGTCGCGACGATGATGTCCCGACTCGCGAGCCACTCGCCGCTGGCCTCGTAGTTGCCCGTTGAGACACCCACAGAGATACCGTACTCCTCCCACCGTTCGAACTCTGCCTTTTTTTCGCTCGCGAGCGCCCGCAGCGGGACAATATAGAGGGCCTTCCCGCCGCGTTCAATCGCCGACAGCATCGCTAACTCGGCAATGAGCGTCTTCCCAGAAGCGGTCGGGACCGAGGCAACCAGGCTCTGGCCGTCGGTCAGTCCCTTCTCGACGGCTTCCGCCTGTGGCGGATACAGCGATTCGATCCCCTCCTCCCGGAGGTGCGTTGGGACCCCCGCGGGCAATCCGGGGATCTCCGAGGGCTTCATTACCCGAGGTTGGCTCGTGGTCGGGTTTAAATTGTCGGACCTCACGCCGGCACCGCTTTGTAGCCCGCCCCCAAACGAGTGCGTATGCGCGTGGAGTTCGATCGCGAGACCTGTATCGGGATGTTCCAGTGTGTCGACGAGTGGGAAGCGTTCGTCAAAAACATGGACGAAGGAAAAGCCGACCTGGTCGGCGCGGAGGAACACGATTCAGACACGTTCGTGCTTGAGGTTCCAGACGGCGAGGAGCTGGACGCGAAGTTCGCCGCCCGGGTTTGCCCGGTCGATGCGATCTCGGTCTACGACGATGACGGCGAACAGATCGTCTGATCAGGTTTCGTCTCAGGAAACGTTCGAATCGCGCTGGCTCATTCAAAACTGCCTACGGCTCTGTCGTCTCGGCCCCGTCGCAGACGCGTATTCTTCCATCGGCGTGGACAAATACCATCCACGTTTCAATGGTGAGGCGAAGTAGTATCTCCGCTTTTTCACTCCCAGGATGATCGAACAGCATGTCCACCGCATCTGGATCGACGTACTCATACAGCGGCGTAGACGCTAATGGATTCTCGTCAGCAGCCGCTGTCACTGCGTCAACGATCGCCTCTGCCGGCAATTGATTGGGCCCTTCCTCCGAGCGCGAATTGACAACCGATGGACACTCCCGATACACTGTTTGATTGGGGGGACGATGTAGTAATTGTACGCGTTTATCCATAATTAATATGACTGTTTATATATGCTGCATTTAAACGAATAATATAATTGGTGCCACAAATCGGTGAGCAACTTGCGCGGTTATAATCAGCACGTACCAACTGCTGTAGAGTTCTACAGATCGTCCCACGAGCAAAGACGAGCCTCGCGAATGAGGCTCGCGGGGCTGTGTGGAGACAACGTCGATCGGCTCGGTGAAAGACGGCGCCGTTATATCGGTATTCGATACGTCAGGACGGCCGTCGTCGCGAACGCACGACGAACTGCGAACCGACTCTCGTCGATCCGCACACGAGGCTCAGGACGCGCTCAATTTAAATTCCGCTCAGATTCTCAGGACGCTGGAATTGCCTCCAAACTGATTATGCTTCTTCGATCGCCTGGTCGAGATCGGCGATGATGTCGTCGACAGTTTCGATCCCGACAGACAGGCGGATCATATCGTCGCTCACGCCTGCGGCGAGTTTCTCTTCTTTGGAGAGCTGCTGATGCGTCGTCGAGGCGGGATGGATGACGAGGGTCTTTGCGTCGCCGACGTTTGCCAACAGCGACGCGAGTTCGACGTTCTCGACGGCCCCCTTCGCGGCGTCGTAGCCGCCGGCGAGCCCAAACGTGATCATCCCGCCGTAGCCGCCGTCGAGGTATTTTGTGGCCTCTGCGTGGGTTTCGTGGCTCTCAAGACCCGGGTAGTTCACCCACGAGACGCCAGGGTGATCCTCGAGGAACTCCGCGACGGCCATCGCGTTCTCGCAGTGTTTCTCCATCCGAAGCGGGAGGCTTTCTGACTTCTGGAGGACAACCCACGCGTCGAACGGCGACTGTTGGTTGCCAAGATCCCGTAGCCCACGGGCGATCGACGCCGTCGCGAACGCGGCCTCACCGAACCGTTCGACGAAGTTTACGCCGTGGTAGGCGGGGTTGTCTGCGGCGATCTCTGGGTACTTTTCTGGGTACTCGCCCCACGGGAACGACCCGCCGTCGACGAGCGCGCCGCCGACCGTCGAGCCTGCACCGTGAATCCACTTCGTCGTCGACTCCCAGACGAGATCTGCGCCGTGTTCGAGCGGACGACAGAGGTACGGCGTCGCGAACGTGTTGTCGATGAAAAGCGGCGCCCCGTGGTCGTGGGCAATCTCCGCGATCCGCTCGATGTCAGGCGTCACGAGCGCGGGATTGCCGATCGTCTCGAGGTGGACGTAGGCGGTGTTCTCGTCGATCTCCTCGGCGTAGGCGTCGTAATCGAGTGTGTCGACAAACCGTGTTGTGATCCCCCGGCGCTCGACGGTGTGTGTCAGGTAGGTGTAGGTCCCGCCGTACAGCGAGGACGATGAGACGATGTTGTCGCCGGCGGAGGCAAGCAAGAATGTCGCCAGATCGAACGCAGCCATCCCGGAAGCGGTCGCGGCCGCGCCGACGCCGCCCTCAAGCGAGGCAAGGCGCTCTTGTAACATCCCAACTGTTGGATTCATCAGCCGCGAATAGACGTGCCCGGGCTTCTCTAGGGCGAACTGTGCTGCAGCGTCCTCGGCGTCTTCGAAGACATAGGACGTCGTCTGGTAGATCGGCGGCGCTCGCGATCCGGTCTCGGCGTCGGGCTCGACGCCCGAATGGATGCTTCTTGTCGCAAAACGGTGATCATCTGCCATACTCGTCTGTACTCCGATCGGCCTGATAAAACTGCATTCTCTCGGCGAATATATGTCGTTGTACAACCCACCAGCAATTATTTCCGGAATGCGGTCACAAACTGATAGTTCAGATCGTCTCACACGGGATGTCCGATAAGTCGAGTAATCACACCGCCTATCGCTTGCCGGCGGCGACGGCGAGAACGTACAGGCCGACTGCAACGAGAACAATCGTCCCACCGGCGGTCGTCTCGTAGGTGTACGAGAGGCTGATCCCGACAAGCACCGCGATTTCCGCGAGGATGATCGAGCCAACCAGCGCCTCCCGAAAGCCGCGGGCCAGTTGGGTGGCGGCTGCGACCGGGACGACGAGCATCGCCGCAACGAGGATAACGCCCATGATCTGCATCGCGCCGACGACAACCATCGCGGTCAACATCGTCATGATGCGGTTATACCACGGCACATTGATCCCGGCGACCCGGGCGGCCGTCTCGTCGAACGTCACGTACAACAGCTGTTTGTAGGTGAGCGTCACGACGGCGACGATCACGACGAACAGACCGATCAGCACGCTCGCGTTCGATTTTGAGACCGTCGAAAGATTCCCGAAGAGATACTGATCGACACTGACAGTCAGTCCGCCGGTGTTGAGGCTGATCAACACCGCCCCCAGTGCAAAGCCCGTCGAGAGCACGATCGCCATCGAGACGTCGTTGTACGCCCCGGTCGTCTCGCTTATGAGTTCGATCGCGAGCGCTGCGATCATCGCGACGACAACCGCGGTCAGGTACGGCGAGATCGACACCGACACCATCGTGTTCACGAGCAGCCCGATCGCGACGCCTGCGAAGGCCGTGTGTGCCAGCGCGTCGCCGATGAGCGCGAGCTGGCGGTGGACAAGAAAGGTTCCGATAAGCGGGGCCATAATTGCGATGAGGATCCCGACGAGGAACGCCTGCTGCATGAACCCGTAGGTCAACATCTCGATCCCGAGTTCGATCGCGACGCGCTCGATCGCGTCGTTCCACGCCTCGACAATACCGAACAGCACACCCGAAATCGGGTTTGACTGTCCCGGAATCGTCCCGACCACGTCCAACGCGACGGCGAGTGCTGCTCCGACCACGTCTAACGCGACGGCGAGTGCTGCTCCGACCACGTCTAACGCGATCGTGAGTGCTGCCGCGACAGCGGCGATCACTCGCCTGTCACCTCCCCGATTGCCATCCCGTACGCTCGCGAGAGGGCGTTGCTGTCTGTGAACGCCGCCGTCGGCCCATCGAAGTACAGACTCCGATTCAGACACAACACCCGATCGGCCCGTCGTATCACCGCATCGACGTCGTGTTCGACCAAGAGCACTGTCATTCTGTCGTCGTTCAACGAATCGAGCAGATCGAAGAAGCCGGCAACAGACTCGGTATCGACCCCGACGGTCGGCTCATCCAACACCAACAAATCCGCCTCACTCGCGAGCGCGCGGGCGATGTACGCCCGCTGTCGCTGCCCACCCGAGAGGTCCATGATCTGCCGATCGGCTACGTCGGCCATGCCGACGGTTTCTATCGCCTCGGTCACGCGCTGTTTGTCTGTCCTGTCGATCCGGCCAAACCCTGCGTTCGGAAACCGCCCCATCCGGACGACTTCTCGGACGGTAATCGGCATCCGTGAGGCGTTCGCTGTCACGTCTTGGGCAACGTAGCCGACCCGATCGCGCTCCCGAAATGACCGTGCCGGATGGCCGAACAGCTGTATCGATCCGTGATCGGGCTCGTGCAGGCCGAGAATCAACGCGAGCAGTGTGCTCTTGCCGGATCCGTTTGGTCCGACGATCCCAACGTATTCGCCGGCATCGACCTCGAAAGAGATCCCCTCGACGACCGGCGTCGCTGTGTAGCCGAACGAGACGTCTTCGACGGCTATCTGTGGGTCCGACATATTACAACGGTCCGAAGTTTCGCCACTCGTCGTCGAACGATGTGTCGGGCTCACTCGCACCGAGGATGATCTCGAACGTCTTCATGTTGATCTCTCGGGCGATCTCGAGGTATCCCCATCCGTTGTCAACCCACCGTTTTGTCGTCCCGGCGTAGGGAGTTACCGGGTAGTATGCCTCCACATCGGTCTGTTCGAGTAGTTGTTCGGCGGGCCGGCGTGGCTCAAAAACCGCCGCGCCGATGTGTTCGATTCCGTTCTCGGCGATCGTCTCTTGGGCACGGCGCATGTCTGCGGGCCGGACGTCGTTGCTCGCTGCGAGGTTCGTCACGAGCGGTTGGATCGTCACGTCGTAGCGTTGCCCGATGTACTCGAATGCGTTGTGCGCCGCCAGAAAGACGACGTCGCGATCGCCCGACTCGATCATGTTCGCCCACTCCTCGTCGACTTTTTTGAGCGAATTGACAACCGCTTCGGCATTTTCGGCGAACGTCTCCTCGTGATCGGGGGCGATCGTTGTGAGTCCCTCGCGGATGTTTTCGACGGCTGCGGTCGCCCGGATCGGATCGAGCCAGAAGTGTGGATCTTTGCCGCTGCCGACCTGTTCGTCGGCTTCCAAGGAATCGGCGAGATCGATCAACTCGACCTCTTTGCGTGCGTTTATTAATGCGGTCTCAGCGTCGTCGTCCTCCTCAAGGGTCTCGATCGCCCGATCGGCCCACGGCTGGAAGTCCTCGCCGACATGGATGAATCCGTCGGCGTCGATGATGTCGCGCGTGATCGACGGATCCGGTTCCCACCCGTGGCCGTGCATCCCCGTCGGAACCAGGTTCTCGACGCGCAGTGGTGTCCCGTTTGCGATCTTTCGGCCGAAGTCATAGAAGGTAAAAAACGACGCAACCACGGTGTATTCACTCGCGCCCTCGTCGGCGTCGCTTCTCGGCTGCCCGCCGGCCCCAGTACAGCCGGCGATCGACGGGAACATCGCCGCTGTGACGGCCCCGCCGCAGGCCTGAAGCGCCTTTCGGCGCGGTATCGATCCACTCGTGTTTCTCATGGTACGTTACACGACGCAACGACATAAGTATATTCTCATCTAATCTAATTTTTAGACTAATCTAATTCACTCGGTACTCTACTTCGTCTGCAAACCATCACTTGGTGACTTGGCCGTGTTCGACTCCGGGTATACAATTAATTATTATATATTTCTGTCCGAAAGCCCTATATTTTCAGGTTATTACTCTATCTTACGACATATTATTTCGCATATGTAGAAAAATGCTTGTTTCCGTGTGTCTGTCTGGCAGAATTTCGCTGTATAGTAACGATTTTACGAAAACCCTATACATCGCGGCAGAGATTGCTCAAGCATGCACAGGTGGATCAACGTATGAGCGTACTCGAACGCGATCCGGGCGACCTCGTACAGGTACTGGACGAGGACGGAGCCGTCGTCGGTGAGCTCCCCGATATTGGCGACGAGACGATCGTCCAGATGTATCGCGACATGGTGTTGGCTCGGCACTTCGACAAGCGAGCGGTGAGCCTCCAGCGACAGGGGCGGATGGGCACGTACCCACCCTTATCAGGCCAAGAGGCCGCCCAGATCGGCAGCGCCCATGCCCTCGGCGACGACGACTGGCTGTTTCCGAGCTATCGCGAGCACGGCGCAAGCTTTGTTCGGGGGATTCCGCTGGATCAGACGCTGCTGTATTGGATGGGCCACGAGGCCGGCAACAAGGTACCCGACGATGTGAACGTGTTCCCCGTCGCGGTTCCGATCGCCACCCAAACACTCCACGCAACAGGCGCAGCGTGGGCCGCATCGCTGAAGGGCGATACTGACACGGCCATGTTGTGTTACTTCGGCGACGGCGCAACGAGCGAAGGCGACTTCCACGAGGCGTTGAACTTTGCGGGCGTCTTCGATACGCCGAGCGTGTTCTTCTGTAACAACAATCAGTGGGCGATCTCGGTCCCCAGAGAGCACCAGACGGCCTCGGAAACGATCGCCCAGAAGGCAACCGCCTACGGCTTCGAGGGCGTGCAGGTCGACGGGATGGACCCGCTCGCGGTGTACAAGGTAACCCGCGAAGCCCTCGAGAAGGCCACCGCTGCAGCGCCGCCCGACTCAGGCCGGCGCCCGACGCTGATCGAGGCGGTCCAGTATCGCTTTGGCGCACACACGACCGCTGACGATCCCTCGGTCTACCGTGACGCCGAGGAGGTCGAGCGCTGGCAGGCGAAAGACCCTATTCCGCGGCTCGAATCGTTCTGTCGCGATCGTGGCCTCCTCGATGACGAGTCGATCGAGGCGATCGACACTGACGTCACAGATCGGGTTGCGGAGGCGATCGAATCTGCCGAATCAGTCGCCCGACCGCTCCCCGAAGCGCTGTTCGAGTCGGTGTACGAGACGATGCCCGATCGTCACCACGACCAACTTGCGGAGATCGAAGCCCTCCGTGCGGAACACGGCGATGAGGTGTTTTTTGAATGAGCACACAAGAGACAACAGGACAGACCCAGAGTTTGACGCTAGTACAGGCCGTCCGAGACGGACTCTACACCGAGATGTCCGCGGACGAAGATGTGATTGTGATGGGCGAAGACGTCGGCAAAAACGGCGGCGTTTTCCGAGCCACGGAGGGACTCTGGGAACAGTTTGGCGACGATCGGGTGATTGACACACCGCTCGCGGAGTCTGGGATCGTCGGCACCGCGGTCGGCATGGCCGCCTACGGGCTCAAACCCGTTCCAGAGATCCAGTTTTCGGGCTTCATGTATCCGGCTTTCGATCAGATTGTGAGCCACGTCGCCCGGCTCAGAAACCGAAGCCGTGGCCGGTTTACCTGTCCGATGGTCATCCGTGCGCCCTACGGCGGCGGCATCCGGGCACCCGAACACCACTCCGAGTCGAAGGAGGCCTTTTATGCCCACGAGGCGGGGCTGAAAGTCGTCATGCCATCGACGCCGTATGACACAAAGGGGCTTCTCATCTCGGCGATTCGCGATCCCGACCCGGTCATCTTCCTCGAACCGAAACTCATCTATCGGGCGTTCCGGGGAGATGTGCCCGAGGACGAGTACACTGTCCCGATCGGCGAGGCCACGACCCGTCGGGAGGGGTCGGACGTGTCGGTGTTCACCTACGGCGCGATGACTCGTCCCACGATGGAGGCCGTCGAAGAACTCGCCGAGGAGGGCATTGACGCGGAGATGATCGACCTGCGGACCGTCTCGCCGCTCGATCGCGAGGCGATCGTCGAATCGTTCAAAAAGACCGGGCGGGCGGTCGTCGTCAATGAGGCGCCGAAAACCGGCAGCCTCGCCGGTGAAATCACGGCGATCATCCAGGAAGAGGCGCTGCTCTATCAGGAAGCGCCAGTTAACCGCGTCAGCGGCTTCGATGTCCCGTATCCGCTCTACGCCCTGGAGGATTACTACCTCCCGAACGCTGCCCGTATCACCAAAGCCATAACCGAGACGGTGGAATTCTAACCGATGGCGACGAAGGAATTCAAACTCCCCGATGTCGGCGAAGGTGTCGCCGAAGGCGAGCTCGTTAGCTGGTTCGTCTCTCCCGGCGATACCGTCACCGAAGACCAGCCCGTTGCAGAGGTCGAAACCGACAAAGCACTCGTCGAGGTACCCTCGCCGTACAACGGAACGGTGAAAGAACTGCTCGCCGAGGAAGGCGAAATGGTCCCGGTCGGCGACGTGATCATTACCTTCTCAGTTGGTGAGGAGGGCGATGAGAGCACCGAGGCTGCCGAGACTGAAGCGGGCGACGAAAGCGACGCCGTCGCTGCTGAGGAGACAGCCGATGCTGACGTGGGCACAGCAGAGACTGAAACACCCAGCGGACGGGTGTTCGCGCCGCCGAGCGTCCGGCGGCTTGCGCGGGAGCTGGGCGTCGATCTGGCGTCGGTCTCAGGCTCAGGCCCCAGCGGTCGGATCACTGAGGGTGACGTTCGTGCCGCCGCAGAGGAAGCCGAGGCGGACGAGGACGCACCCAAACCGAAATCCTTCGAACCGAGCGGCCAATCGGCCGTCTCGAAGGACGGCGAGTCGGTCTCGGGTGCTGGACTCGCTTCGAGATCGGGATCGGACACCTCGGTTGGTGAACCGGCCGATGTCGAAGCGGCAGGGAGAGACCGGACCCTTGCGGCTCCGGCGACGCGGCGACTGGCCGAGGAGCTGGATGTCGATTTGGACGACGTCCCGACGGACGAGACACGTGACGGCGAGCCGTTCGTCACGCCGAAAGCCGTCGAGGCGTACGCTGACGCGGTCACAGCGGCGAAACAGGCTGACGTAGCGGCAACACAGGCGGACGCAGCCGCCGAGCCCACGGCCGGTGCTGCTGCCGAGGGCGTTCGCGATCGCATCCCCTACCGCGGAGTCCGCCGAACGATCGGCGAACAGATGGAGCGCTCGAAGTATACCGCGCCGCACGTCACCCACCACGACACAGTCGTCGTCGACAACCTCGTCGAGACGCGCGCGGAACTCAAACCAGCCGCCGAGGACCGCGACGTTCGGCTCACCTACATGCCGTTTGTGCTGAAGGCGATCGTCGCCGCGATGAAGGAGTTCCCGATCCTCAATTCGACGCTCGACGAGGAGGCCGAAGAGATCGTCCTCAAAGACGAGTACAACATCGGCATCGCGGTTGCGACCGACGCGGGACTCATGGTTCCGGTTGTCAAGGACGTCGATCGGAAGTCGATCCTCGAACTCGGGGCAGAGATCGCCGACCTCGCTACCCGCGCCCGCGACCGAAAGGTGAGCGTCGAGGAGATGCGTGGGGGAACATTCACCGTGACGAACTTCGGGGCGATCGGCGGCGAGTACGCGACGCCGATCATCAACTACCCCGAGACGGCGATCCTCGGACTCGGCGCGATCGAAAAACGGCCCGTCGTCAGCGAGGACGAGGTCGTTCCCGCGCACACGCTTCCGTTGTCGCTGTCGATCGATCACCGCGTGATCGACGGCGCGGAGGCTGGTGCGTTCACGAACGAACTGATGCGGTACCTACAGAACCCGTCGCTGCTGCTTTTGGAGGCCTAACACAATGGTTGTAGGAGATATTTCGACTGGAACGGACGTACTGGTAATCGGCGCGGGACCGGGCGGCTACGTGGCCGCGATCCGCGCCGCACAACGAGACCTCGACGTGACGCTCGTTGAGCGCGATGCCTATGGCGGGACCTGTCTGAACGTGGGGTGTATCCCGTCGAAGGCGTACATCACGGCCGCCGATCTGGCTGATGAGGTTGCGACGGCCGAACACATGGGCATCTCCGCTGATCCGGAGGTGGACATGGCGGCGATGACCGAGTGGAAAGACGGCATCGTCGACCAACTCACGAGCGGCGTCGAAAAGTTATGTAAGGCAAACGGCGTGAATCTCGTCGAGGGAACCGCAACGTTCGCAGACGAGCACAAGGTTCGCGTCGCGCACGGCGGCGACGGCCAGGGTAGCGAGTCGATCGAGTTCGAACACGCCGTTGTCGCGACCGGCTCGCGGCCGATCGAGATCCCGAACTTCTCGTACGACGACGATCTCGTCTGGGACTCCACGGACGCGCTTGCGGCGACAGAAGTCCCCGATCGACTGGTCGTCGTCGGCGCGGGCTACATCGGGATGGAACTCTCGACGGCCTTTACGAAACTTGGCTCTGACGTCACCGTGATCGAGATGCTCGACGACGTGTTGCCGGGCTACGAGGACGACGTAGCCCGAATCGTTCGCAAGCGCGCCGAAGACCTGGGAATCGAGTTCAATTTCGGCGAGGGCGCAGCCGGCTGGGAAGCAACAGACGACGGGATCGTCGTAACTGCCGAGACCGAAGACGGCGAGGAATCCGCCTACGAGGCCGATCGAGTCCTCGTCGCAGTCGGCCGATCGCCGGTTTCAGACACCCTCGAACTGGACAACGCCGGCGTTGAGACAGACGATCGCGGCTTCATCCCAACTGATGACCGAACCCGGACGAACGTCGAGCATATCCACGCGGTCGGCGACGTGGCCGGTGAGCCCATGCTCGCACACGCTGCTTCGAAGGAGGGAATCGTTGCGGCGGAGGTCATCGCCGGCGAACCGGCTGCGATGGATGTCCAGGCAATCCCGGCGGCTGTCTTTACCGACCCCGAGATCGGGACAGTCGGACTCACCGAGGCTGCGGCGGCCGAGGAGGGCTTTGAGCCTGTCGTCGGCGAGATGCCGTTCCGTGCGTCGGGCCGGGCGCTGACGACCGGGCACACCAACGGCTTCGTTCGAATCATCGCTGATGAAGATTCGGGCTTCGTTCTCGGCGCACAGATCGTCGGCCCGGAAGCATCCGAACTGATCGCGGAGGTCACCCTCGCGATCGAACTCGGCGCGACGCTGTCGGACATCGGCTCAACGGTCCATACGCACCCGACGCTCGCCGAAGCCGTGATGGAAGCCGCCGAAAACGCCGAGGGACAGGCGATTCATACGCTGAACCGCTGAGATCGATCCGGCGGCGGTACCCGCTGAGATCGATCCGGCGGCGGTACCCGCTGAGCCGATTGCGAGCCCTCTCGCCGGCGCATGCCAAACGCTTAGGTGTCCTCCACGTGTTCCTCTTCGTCATGAGTCCTCCAACCGACCCCCACGACGAGGAACAGAAAGACGGGGATGACCCCCCCGCAGACACGATCGAGCCCCCAACCCGATCGACTGATACTGACGTTTCGACAGCAGACGATCGATCTGACGCGCCGACAGCGGAGGATCAACCTGACGTGTCGACAGCGGATGATCAATCTGACGCGCCGACAGCGGATGATCAATCTGACGTGTCGACAGCAGACGATCGACCCGACCAGCCCGGCCTCGGTGCGGATCCACAGGCCGATCGTGACCGATCGCCTGCGGGATTAGAGAACCAATCGACGCCTGCACAGCCTGTTGGCGGCGATCCGCAACTGCGTGTCGACTCCCGGTGGTGGTACTGGGTCGCGGCGGTGCCGATCTATGTACTCATTGGCGTGATCGGGTCGGTCCTCGTTGCCATCCTCCTTGTCGGCACGATTGGCCTTGACATCCTCGGTGGCGGCGGCGCGTTCACTGGGCTTGCGAGCATTCTCCTTCTCATCGCTGGCGGGATCTACGGACTGGCAGGGCTCGCGCTGTTGTTTTTGTTTCCGATCGGGATCTATCTCGACGCGAAAGCAATCGGCGACCTCCCTGTCGAGTGGGACCCTGATCCGATCCTCTACGGCGGACTCGCGGCGCTATCGGCGTTGTTTTCGGCGTTCACGCTGAGCCTGTTCGTCGCGCTGTACTACCTGTACAAACGCCACGGGGCGATCGGTGAGCCGTAGCCTGGTGCCGACAGACGCGCCGTGATCGCACACGACACGCCGCCCCGGCCTTCGGAAACGATTTGAGTCACCCCGGTGTGGATAGGGTATGGACATTTTCGGCTCCAGCGGGGTCCGCGGGGTCGCCGGGAAGGGGCTCTCGCCGGATTTCGTGTTGCGGGTCGCGCGGGCAGCGGCAACTGAGTGGGACACAGACCGTGTTGCCGTCGCTCGCGACACCCGAACCACCGGCCAATTGTTCGCGAACATCGCCGCTGGCGGGATCGCGAGCACCGGTGCCGCGGTCGATCGGCTCGGCGTCGCGCCAACGCCTGCCGTCACACGATACTGCGAACACGAGTCTATTCCTGCGGTGTTGATTACCGCCTCACACAACCCCCCTGAGTACAATGGGATCAAACTCGTCGGCACCGACGGCATCGAGCTTTCGATCCCGACGCTCGAACGCATCGAGACGCACATTCTTGAGGAGAACTTTGCCGTCGCACCGTGGAACGAAATCACCGACACCCGTCGTGTCGAATCGGTCAACGACGACTACATTGACGAGCTCGTGGCGTCTGTCGATCGCGAGGCGATCGCTGCGGCGGATCTCACCGTCGCAATCGACCCTGGTCACGGCGCAGGCGCGCTCACGAGCCCCGAGTTCTACCGGCGGCTGGGCTGTACCGTGCTCACTGTCAATGGTCAGCCCGATGGCCACTTCCCCGGCCGGCTGCCCGAACCCGTCGAGGATCACCTCGGTGATCTCTGCAGGCTCGTCGCCTCGACCGACGCTGACGTCGGGATTGCCCACGACGGCGACGCCGATCGAGCGATCTTCGTCGATGAGGATGGGACATTTATCAGCGGCGAGGAGTCGTTCGCCGCGCTCGCCGCTGAATCGCTCTCGGCTGGTGACTCTACCGTTGCGGCGGTCAACGTCTCTCAGCGGCTCGTCGACGTCTGCAACGACGTCGGGGCAACACTCGAGCTCACGCCGATCGGCGCGACGAACATTATCACCCGAATCACGGAGCTGTGGGACGCTGGTAAGTCGGTCCCAATCGCTGGAGAAGGCAACGGCGGCATCTTCTTTCCGAACTATCGATTGGTCCGCGACGGCGCCTACATCGGCGCGAAGTTCCTCGAGTTGCTCGTCGATCGCCCCGCCAGCGAGGTCGTCGCGCCCTATCAGGACTACTACAACGTTCGGCGGAATCTCGAATACGAGGGCGATCGCGAAAAGAAGGCTATGGTCAGCGCGGCGGCGGCGTACGTCCGGACAATCGACGCCGACATCAACTCGACCGATGGATTCCGGATGGATCACGGCGATGCGTGGGTGCTCGTCCGTCCGAGTGGAACTGAACCAAAGATCCGTATCTACGCGGAAGCCAGTGATCCAAAACGAGCTGACGAACTCGCAACCGATGTCTACAACGTCATTTCAGACGCCTACTGAATGTCTGTGCGGTTATTACTGACGTCTACTAAATGTCTGTGCGGTTATTACTGACGTCTACTGATCGCGATCGCACTCGGTTATATCAGTCTTCGAGTGCCGTTTCCTCAAGCGCCGTCTCAAGTCGCTCGATCGAGTCCACCACTGCCTCGTAGTCGGCCTCAATTGCGCCGGAGACGATCCGATCGAACGTCTCTTCGTCGAGTTCTGCGCGCGCTGTCGCCGCGTTCTTCAGTGTCTCGTAGTCGTCTTCGCGGACCACCCGGCGTAGCGTCCGGAGGTGCGGTTCGATCGCTTCTGCATCGAGCTTTCGCGTCACGGGCGTGAGTTCATTCAACCGGAATTGGAGGATCCCGGCCTCCTCGGGCGGCCACGATATCCGAAGCGGATCGGCCGACAGCCGATCGAGATATGTCCGGTGGACGGCGACGTTCGTCCGCAACGCGCCGGGGTCGTCGACGTAGTGATCGAGCTTCGAGGCGGAGTAATCAACGAGGTCGAGCAACTCAGTCAGCGGCCGGTCGCCGGCGTCGGCCGACCGAATGTATTCGAGGAGCTCCGGCGGCGGCTGTTGAAACGCAACGAACGGAAACGGCTTGGTTGACTCGACAAAGGTGAAAAGCTCGCGTGCGCCTCGGTTTGTTTTGAACGACTCGAACGCGTCTGTTACCGCCTCGTTGTACGCGTCAATCGGCTCCCGAAGCGCCTCGACGGGGACCGTCAGATCGAGCGCTGTTAGTTCCACGAGCTCGGCGTACGCCTCCTTGGCCTCTCGGAGCACCGAAAGCCGCTCTCTAGCGTCTCGGCGCGCTTCATTGTACGCCGATCGCGCCTCGTCGCGGGCTCTGAGCAGCTCGACGAACTCTCCGGCCGGCTCGATCGCCCCGCGGGCGAACGCGAAGTCGGCCGCCGACAGCCGACGTTTGTCCATCCGATCGCTCGCCTCTTCGAAGCCATCCCGCGCCGGGACTGTTTCTGGCAATGAAGAAACGAGCGCCAGGAACTGATTTTGAAACTCAAGATACGAGGCGAAATCGCCAGTTCCCGTTGCCGTATCCTCGTACGAATCGAGCAGCCGTGTTGCGCTCCGGTAGGCGTCCGCAGCTGTCTCGACTACGTCTTCGCCGTGGCTCTCAATCTCGTCTTCGATCGCCTCACGTTTCGCTGCGGCCGATCGGAGCTGCTCGATCGCGCCCTCGGCGGTCGGCAGATCAGTTGGGATCGAATCGGTAGCGGAGACAACACTGTCGGACATGTTCACCCGTAGACTTCATCAGGATCGAAGACGGTCTCGACGCTCTCGACGCGCTCACCGTCGATCGTCCGATAGAAACACGACTCTGCGCCGGTGTGACATGCGCCGCCGCTTTGCTCGACGAGGTATAACAACGTATCTGCGTCGCAGTCGACCCGAACCGACTCGATCGTCTGGGTGTGGCCGCTGGTCCCGCCTTTTTTCCACAGTTCCTCGCGGCTTCGGGAGTAGTAGTGTGCATAGCCCGTTTCGACGGTCGCTTCCAGCGCCTCCTCGGTTACGTACGCGAGCATCAACACCTGCCCGCTATCTGCGTCTTGTGCGATCGCCGGCACGAGTCCGTTTTCACCGAAATCGATGTCTACCTCGACACTCATTGTCCGGACTGACGGGCGGCGATCGAATAGGCCTTGTGTGTGGTTTCTGGCTTCGACCGCCACCCGCTCATTCCGTCACGGCACTCATGCCAGCCCCACTACTGTGAGTATCCCAAACAGCAGATCGCCGTACGTGAATGCGACGAGAAGTCCAAAAAACATTGGAAGAATAAACGGAAATCCCGGCGAGACCCACACCGTCTCTGTTTCGACGAGGGTCTCAAGTCCCTCTCGAAGTGTTTCTGGGTCAGTCCCGTACGCGCTCGTCTCGATCGAGTCGAGAAACTGTTCTGCGCCCCATGGATCATCGAACACGGGTTGATCTGTGTCGATCCCGCCGTCAGTTCGCGGGCCGACAGTCGTTGCACCGTCTGTCGGGTCGAACGTCTCCTCGATGCTGGCTGGATCTCGGAAGGCGTCTGGATCCGATCGGATCGCTTCGAGCGTTGTTCCACGCCATCGGAGATACATCCGCAACGCATCGAGATCCAATCCTGTCCGGGTGTATCCTCTGCGAGTTTCAAACAGCTGGCCGTGACGGTCCACGACTGATTCAACGGCGACCGGCCGCGCAAAGAGGCTCTGCGCCGATAGCCGCCCCTTCGCGACGTTACCGGCGGCGATCGCCAGCGGAATGACCGCCGCGAGCAACACTGTGTTCGTGAGGATGGTAAACGAAAACACCCCGATCGCGCCTTCGACGATTGGATACACGGTCGAGTCGATTGTGTAGTGTGGTACCGTCGGGACCGCGATCGCGAGCGTCATCAACGCCTTCGCGTCAGCGCCACCGAACCCGCCGAACCACCAGAACGCATACGCGAGCGGTGCGACAAACAGCAGGCTCACTGCGACCTGAAAGACGAATAGCCGGCCACCCAGCGTCTCGAATGGCGCGTATCGAACCGCATCCAAGAGCAGCGCAACGACGCCGACAGCAACGAGCGGCGGCCAGATCGAACTCGGGAGCCGACGAGTCTTGATGTCCCTGATCGCGGCCCACGCGAACACGGGGACTACGACGAGCCGAAGCAGGTCTGGAAGGGTCGCGATCGAGTATATCGACTGCACTGGTGGAGCCTCACGCCCTACGGTGGGTTAGGTGTTTTCCTCCGATTTTCACTGACGAGAATTGTCGCGTCGGTTAGGCGTGGGCTGCTACCACATGACTAGTCAGGTGGAAGGTATATTCGAATTTCGTCCGTAGATAACATACAGAAATGCGACCGTTAGAAACCCCAGATCGACGGATATTCGTGTACGACGACGCTGAGATTGAAGACCTCCCGATCACTGGTGACCCGTATCTCCCCCCGGTCTCGACCACGGAGGGATTCACACCAAAACACAGCGACAAGCCGACGCTGTACCCTGGCGACGTGATCGTGCTGGTCCAAGACAAAAAAATTGTGACCGCAGAGCTCATTATTCAGAAGCTTGACGATAGCGTCATGGTCCAGCCCCTAGAGGGCGTGTTACCGAGGCTCGTTGACGATGGCTACTTTGGGTCGCGATTCCACCGCGTCGACGAGACCCACATCTACGACAACATCGCCCCAGATCTTGAAGAATCGAACGTCGAGTATGACCCAACCAAGCTCGGCACGTTCGAGATAGCCGGCAGACAGCGATAATACCACAGGGATGCAACTGTTACAGCTCCGCGTTCGAAACTACAAAACAATTGACGACTCCGGCTGGGTCGATCTCGACGATCTCACCTGTCTTGTCGGTCGAAACGAGTCCGGAAAGACAGCGTTCTTGCGGGCGATCGAGCAGCTCAATCCGGCATACAGTGACGGCAGCTACGACGTGTACACTGAGTATCCCCGCGATCGGTGGACTCAGTACCGCGAACGCCACGACGAGGAGCCTGATCCGGTCGTGAGTGTACGGTTCCGATTAGATGACGACGAAGTGGAGCAAATCGAGTCAGCATTCGGTGACGGCGTCGTTGCTGATCCGGTTGGGGTCGTCTCGAAAAACTATGCCAACGAGCTCCGCTGGGAGCTCGACCTGGACGAAACAGCCTTCGAGCCGCCGGATGAGGTGGACGCGACCGACGCGGAGGAGATGGGCTTTGCCAATTTGATCGGGACCTCCGTTCTTGCGGACGCCATTCCGACGTTTCTGTACGTCGACGAGTACACACTGCTTTCGGGCCGAATCAACCTTGCGGGGCTTCGTGAGCGCCAAGACACTGGCGATGAGACCCAAAGCGACGCTGCATTCTTGTCGCTGTTATCGATCGCTGGACTCGACCCCGCTGATCTCACAGATGCGGACGATCGCCGCGAACGAGTCGCCGAACTCGAAAGCGCCTCCCGAACGATGAGCCAGCAAGCGATGCGGTACTGGAGTCAGAACGAGGGCGTTCGGCTCCGGCTCCGGCTGGCCGGCGAGGACGGCAATGAACTCGAAATTCGCGTCGAAGACGTCGACACCGACATCACCGTCGAATTCGACAGCCGATCCCACGGCTTTCGGTGGTTCGTCTCGACGTTCTGTACGCTGTACGACCTCGCGACCCGCGAGGACGGCCCAGTGCTCCTGTTAGACGAACCGGGATTGAACCTCCACGCGAAGGCCAAGAGTGACTTCCTCACGTTCCTCGAACGCGAGGTTGCGACAAACCGCGCGGTCGTGTACACGACTCACTCGCCGCACATGATCGACCCCGATCGACTCCACCGAGTCAAGCCCATCCGTGCTGATCCGCCATCGGGGCCGAACGTCGTCACCGACATCGCCAACGCGGACCCGGATACCCGATTCCTCCTGAAAAACGTTGTCGAGCTTGGCATGATCGACGCCCTCTTGGCGCGCCCACAGACGCTTTTAGTTCCCGAAGACGCTGACCACACGTATCTTCACGCAATCTCACAGTCGTTTGTCGAAACGGGCCGGGACGGGCTTGACCCACGGTGGACGATCGTCCCCGTGGGCGGGGAGGCGAACGTCCCGTGGTTCGTCTCGCTCATGGACTCCGTCGACCTCGACGTTGCTGCCCTGTTGTCGGATCGATCACAGATCGAGGACGAACTCAGTGCCGAAGAGAGTCCAATCGACGGCTCGAACGTCCAGACGGTCGGCGAGTTCGTTGACGTCAACGGCCCAGCAACCGTCGAGGACCTGTTTTCGACGCCGTATTTCCTCACCGTAGTCAACGAAGCCTACCGGTCCGAACTCGAGGCGACGGGGACTCTCGATGGCAAACTCGCTGAGGCGGATTTGCCGACCCACTCTGCTCCGATCGTCGATCGGCTCACCGCCGTTTTCGAGGAACACGGGGTCGCTGACGGCTTTGATCGCGATCGCGTTGCCCGGTACTTCCAGCGACAGCGAAGCGATCTGCCGGAGCTCGATGGCGACTCCAGCCGAACGTTCTCGGGTGTGTTCCGCGCGTTCAACAGCCGATTGGAGTCCTTCGAGGGAGTTTCGAAACGACGGAAGACGATCCGCGAACTGCTCAACCTCGGCTAGCCGTGGGTGGTTCGCTCTGCGATCGGTGATCGCTCGTCACCGTATCGACAAACGTATCCGAACCGTGATTTTGTGACCTGTTGAACTGCGAGTATCGTCGCTCGGAACTACTGATCCGCTGACGGGCGGTGTCTCACTCCCATGTCTGTCTCAGCCTTCACCCACGGATTCGTCCTCGCAGCAGCGTTGATCGTCGCGATCGGCCCGCAGAACGTCTTCATCTTCCAGCAGGGGATTGCCCAACCGCGACTCGTTCGGACGATTCCAACTGTCCTAACCGCGGCGATCGCGGACACGTTCTTGATCGGGGTGGCCGTTGTCGGGCTTTCTGTTGCGGTGCTTCGGTTTGCGTGGCTCCGTACTGCGATGTTCGCTGCTGGTGCGATCTTTCTCGCATACTATGGATGGGCACTGCTGCGACAGCCGGCGCTTGCCGTCGATCCCGACACCGAATCATTTCTTGGCACGCGCCAACAGATCGGATTCACCGCGTCGGTGTCACTCCTGAATCCACACGCGCTGTTGGACACCATCGGCGTCATCGGTACGAACGCGCTCGCGTACGACGGTCCCGATCGCTGGAGCTTTGCGATCGGCTGTGTGCTCGTCTCTTGGCTGGCGTTTTCGACGCTTGCGATTGCTGGCCGGTTGTTCGGGACCGCAAAAACAGGCAGTCGACTGGTTGGCTACGTCAATCCGGCTTCGGCGATCATTATGTGGCTGTTTGCCGGCTGGATGGTGTGGCAATTGCTCGGAATGACGCTGTTTTGAACCGCGATCGTAGCCCAGCGCAATCGTCTGCCACCGTAGTCCCGAGCGTTTTGGTGCTGGCTCCCAATGTTTTAGCATGACTACGCCGAGTTCACCAGCCGATCGATTCCTCGGAGAGAATCCGTTAGCTGACGGTCGTCTGTGGGTGCTCATGCGGTTGAACCGCTGGGTACTCTCGGCTGTCATCCTCTGGGGCGTCTTCGTGGCACTCCTTGTCGGCGCAACGCTGGGGCCCGATCAGTTTCGGATGCTCGTTGCGAACCACAACGTCGTCTGGTGGATCTTCGCTGCGTTCCTCGGAGCGATCATTACTGGCGTCACACTAGTTGTCACGCTGAATCAGCTGGTGCTCTCCCAGGAGCTTGGCTCCGCCGGTGACCAACGTGAGCGAATGGAGGGCGTGATGGAGTTTCGCCACGAGGTCGAGGAGACGATCGACGTGGACGTGAGTTCGTCCGACCCAGCTGCATTCATGCAACAGCTTCTCAACTACGCACAGACGCAAGCGGAGCAACTTCCGAACGCGGTCGCGGTGGGCCGCAACGAGGAACTCACAACGCAGGTCGACGAGTACGCTGCAACCCTCGTCGAGAACGCCGTCTCAGTCGATCGCATGCTTGATGACGCGCAGTTCGGGACGTTTGCGCTGCTTTGGGCTCTCTTTAAGTTCAATTACTCGTCGAAGATTTTCCGTGCCCGCGAGATCAAAACCCAGCATGCGCCGGCGCTCAGCGACGACGCTGAAGACGTGTTCGACAATCTGATCGACGTCCTGAAACTGTTTGGAACTGGTCGTGAACACTTCAAGACGCTGTACTTCCAGTGGGAACTCATCAATCTCTCACGAGCGTTGTCGTACATCTCGATTCCGGCGCTCGTTCTCGTGGGGATCGCGCTCATGAATCTCGGACCGAATGCCGTCCCCGGCACGATGTTCGGCGTCGATAATCTTGTTTTGCTTACGAGCGCCGTGTACACGGTGGGTCTTGCCCCGTTTGTGGTGTTTCTCGTGTACATGCTGCGGATCGCCACAATAGCCAAGCACACGCTCTCGATCGGGCCATTTGTCCTCAGCCAAACGGAAAACGATCAAAACTAAAGCCTACACCCGAGTCAAACCGTGGTGTCTGCGACAAAGCGCACGTGTCTCGGCCTCGTCCGGATTGCTTCGGGTTTTGTGTTCCGCGGCTCTTCGATCCTCGATGGAGTTGACCCGCGACAGTTTACTCTCTGCGAGCGCCTTCGTTATCTGTAGGCTCTCGGACTACAACGGCTCAATACGACTGCCATTCGGCCATCGATCGTCACTGTTCTTGGACTGTGGTCTACGCGATCGTCAGCAGCTCCCGTTCAGCTGCCCGGGACTGGATCGTATTTCCACACTCGGGGCAAACGTAGTCGAGAGACGTTGTGTGGTCGTGGATGATCCAATCCCCTGTGACGGGGCTTTCGTGGGTACAATCTTGACAGTAGAGCGTTGCCTTGTGCGGCAGCTGTCGCTCAGTGTGAGTACTGGAGGGAACCATTGTCTCTTTTAGTCTCTGGATCGGCATAATCATGCCGTTATTGATCCGTGACCGATCGAGTCCACCGGTCTCCGCCAGCGTGTCACTTCCGCTGGCACAGTACCGATCCTGAACGATACGAATAATAGTAGGTTGGCTCTCGGCACGAGGCCGAGAACAGCCACCACGGCAAACGCTTTCTATCGCGTTCGTTAGATGACGCGGTTCTGCAGGTAGTCGAGGTGTTTCGCGTTGTAGACGATCTTGACCTCGTCGGCGGCGGGCGACCCTATACAGGTCAGCCGGACGTTCTTTTCGTTGACTTCTTCATCAGAGAGGATCTGCTGCATGTCCATGTCGATGTCACCCTCTTTGACGATCGCCGCGCAGTTTGCACACGCGCCGGCACGGCACGAGAACGGCCAGTCGTACCCCTGTGCCTCGGCGGATTCGAGGATGTACTCGCCTTCGTTTACGTCGAGGGTGCCGTAATCTTCTCCATCGAGACCGGCGTCTGCGGCGTTTTCGAACAAGTCATCGTCGTCGATCGACCAGTCGTGGTCGTCGAGCACTTCGTAATTAAGGTATTCTACGGTTGGCATCACATCCGAGTTGTGCACCCACCACATTAGACTTTGCTGTTCAGTCTGCCGTTTGCTCACCGTCACACGGTTTTTTGTCCCCTCACTTAGGCCTACAGCTACGGGCACACTCCTGTGTGTGACCAGCTCGCGAAACAGTCATTAGGATTGGATCCCACCTCTATGACGTGGTATGAGCGAGGGTATCGTCGCAGATTTTGTCGGACAGTTTCACACCGCTTCGATTGCGGGCCCAGAGCCGGTTACCGGCCGAATTCTGCTCAGCAAACAACGGTTAGTCCTCGCTCACGATGGCGGTAAGACGACGATTCCGCTGTCAGCGATCTCCGATATCAACGTCGGAACGGTCCCCCCGAGCATGCGGGAGTTCTTCAGCGACACGATCTCGTTGGCGTATTCGATCGATGACGATCGGGAGATCGCGGTAATCGAATCCGGCGGAACGAACGTCGAACGGTTCAAAACGGTGTTGTTCAAAACGCTCCTCGAAGGACAGACGGTCAAAATCAAACACCCTGCAAAGGTTGGCGGACGCGTCACCAATGCCGACGTTCATAACGCGAGGCTCGCACTTGCCTCAGGTGTGTTACGGTTCCGAGGACGGGCGGGCGGCTTCTCAATCGACCTTTCGAACGTTACGGATTTTGCTCGGGAAACCCGCGAACTCGCCGGAACCGATCGTCCGACCATTGCAGTGACGCACATGGACGGTAGAACCGCCAAAACGACCCTCGTGACCCTCCCGAACGCCCGTAAACTCAACCTGCTTGCGCGGTACCTCCGGCTCGAATATGAATCGGTCATGAAAGACGCTGCCGAGCTCTCTGTGGCTCCAGAGGAGACCGAAATCCTCGTTTCGATCTACAGCGCAGGCGGAAACGTTGCACTCAACGATCTCGTAACCGGCGATGTCGCGAGTATGCAAGTTGTGCTTGATGCGCTCCGAGAAAAAGGTCTCATCGCCGATCAGGGATCTGGACTCGTCTTGACACCAAAAGGACAGGTCGTGGTTACAGAACGGGTCGAATCGGTCAATACCTGAGGCGGTGGTTCTGTTAAAATTTGAGACCTGAGGCGGTGGTTCTGTTAAAATTTGACATCGTCGGTGGAATTGTTGGGTTTGTTGCGGCTGAACAACGTGGAAAGCGTGAACAAGGCGGAAAGCGTGAACGAGGTGGAAAACGCGAAAACGCGAAAACGCGAACGACGCGGATCGATCGACTTCTCAGTGGCCAATTGAGCGATCAATTATTGTTCGTTCATCGCTTGGCTTGCGATGTTCCGCCCACGAGAGTTGAGCGCGACTTCTCGACGGATCCGTACCTCTTCGAGGACGTCGAGGTCGATCAACCGTTCAAATATCTCTTCGACGCGATCGACATCCATGCCGATGAACGCGGGGATCTCGAACGGCGACACGCCCGAGTACAACGCCATCAACACCTCTTTGTCACTCTCTGAGAGATCAACGTTCGCTTGGCTCCGACGCTCACCCTCTCTGAGGAACGATTTCAAAAACATTAGGGTCCGGCTCTCACCGGTGATGTGCGTTTGAACGTTGGTTTGCCCTTCGGTGTGTGTCACTTCGAGTACGGTCTGTTTGCTGTCTGTGACTGTTCGCTCTTCAGTATCGATACTGCTGATATCGTCAAGATCGAACCGGACGAACTTCCCACTTTCAAGCGCGGTTGCAATTGCGTCGTCTTCGACCTTCAGTCGGGCTTTTTCCCATTCGGTATCCTGGACGACGCCGCCGGCGACTGCGGGGTGTTTTGCGGTCACGACCGTCTGATCAAGCATCGCGCTGTAAATGTCACGTTCAAAGGCCTCGTGATCGGCCGCCGAAATGAGGAGCACATCTTCGCCGAGTCTAAGACTGACGTAGCTGGATACCTTTGCGATCGTCTGATTCGGATCGTGCCGTCCAGACATCCCGTGGATCTTTTTCAATGAGAGAGTCCGCTTACCGCTGTTGCCGACCAGGATTATTCGACGGTTTGATAGGATGATGCGCCCCTGTGTCCATGAGACGTCGTTAACGGCTCGCCCGTTTTTGACCGCCTGTGCGAACTTCCCTTTCGTATCCGTAATCTTGTATTCGCTGTCGCTCATTCGCTGCTGTCACCTCCGGTACGGCCGCTGAGCCTGATCATTGTGCAGTCCGCCCCCTGAGTTTTGAGATCGACGCAAATGTCCGCTTACGGACGAGCTGGCTCTCGTCTTCCGAGAGGCGCCGGAGTGTTTCCAGCGACTTTTCACCGCCCACCTGTCCGAGAACGAACACTGCCTTCGCGCGAGCTTCGTCGGAGGCATCGGTATTGAGAAATGATAATAGTCTTGCTTCCACCCGGCTTCCGCCAATGTCGGCGAGACCTGTTGCGGCGAACTGTGCGGTCGGCGTATCGTCGTCGTCGAGTCGATCGACGAGCGCGTCAAGAATGTGCCCCGGTACCTCACCGTCGACAAGCCGGCTGATGAACCAGACGGCGTTGCGCCGCTGTCGTCGCTGATTGCTCGTCTCGATGATGTCCAACAGTGGATCAAAGACTGTCTCGGTTGTGGCCGCTTGAAGCTCTGTGACAACGGCTTCGCGAATCTGGTGGCTCTGTTGGGCTGGTGCGTTCGACAACAGGTCGATAATGGAAAATACTGCCGCACTGCGGACTCGCGCATTGTTGTCCGAAAGCGTGTCTGCAAGTGGCTCTACGACCCGGACCGACCGAGCATTGCCTAATGCGACCGTGGAAATTCGACGGATCTCCGGATTCTCGTCTGAGAGCATGTCCAACAGCGCACTGAGCGCTCGATCGTTGCCGATTGTCGCGAGTGCGTTCGCCGCCGCGAGCCGAACCTGTCCTCGGCTGTCATCTAACTGCCTGATAAGCGGCTCGACAGCCCGTGGGTGTTCGAGTGTGCCGAGTGCTTTGCACACGCGGATCCGTACCGCTGAGTACTCGTCATCAAGTGCGGACAGTAGTGCCGGAATTGCGCTTGCCTCTCCGAGATTGCCGAGCGCGTTTGCCGCGGCCATCCGTAGCTCTGGAATATCCGAGGACAGTGCGGCGGCAAACCGCTTTGCAGTCGCCCACGTCGCACCCTGTTGGATCTTGGTCCCGGTGACTTTCACGAGGAGCTGTTCGACCGCGCCTGCCCCGATCTCATCGAGAGCATCGATCGCGGCCGCACGTACCCCTTCGTCGTCGTCGCTCATCGCGACTGCGACGAGCGAGCCGACAATCTCGGTGTCGCTTTCATCAACTAACTCGCCGAGCAGCTCTGCGGCACGTTTTCTGACAGCCGGACTGTCGCTTCCGAGCAGCCGCTCGGTTAGCGAATCGGTATCGCCTGATCGCGCGAGTTGATACAACGACATCTACTTCACCCGTTTGTAGATCCGACATCGCTTGTTTACCGGTTCAAACGTATCCCGACATGCCGAGGGGACTGTTTCTGTCATCCCAACAACGAGATATCCGTCGCTGACGAGCGAGTCGGCAACTGCCTCGAATACTGAGAGCTTGAACTCCGAATCGATGTATATCAAGAGATTCCGACACAACGCGAGATCGAACCCTGATTTTTGTGGATCGGCGATGAGATCATGCTTTTCGAACGTGACGAGCGACTGTACTGCCGGTTTGACACTAAAACGGGTTTCGGCCTTCTCGACGTACGTTAGGGGATCATCCAGTAGATCAAGCTCCGCTTCGATATCTGTGGTCCGGGTTGTCTCATAGACGCCGTTGCGGGCGTTCGCAAGTGCTTCTTCGCTGATGTCTGTACCGAGAATTTCGATCCGGCTGGCATCAATCTGTGGATCGTCGAGCGCCAACATTGCCAGTGAGTACGGCTCGCGACCGTCTGCACACGGCGCGCTCCAAATACGGACTCGGCGCTTCGACGTCGACAGCTCCCGTAGCACTGGCTGCAGTGCCCGCCACATCTTTCGGTTCCGAAAGAAGTTTGTAACGTTGATTGTCAGTGAATCCAAGAGCGCGTCCCGTTCTTTGGAATTATTTGTGAGTACTGCAAGGTAGTCTGCGTGCGTGTCCACGTTTTGACGACGCATCCGGGCGCTAATTCGACGACTGAGGTATGCCTCGTTGTAGTATTCTGGCTCGAAGTCGACCGATCCGTCGATCTCCTCGAGGACCCGTTGGAAATCCTGACCGAGTTCGTTCACGGTTGGCCCTCCCGTTTTGTTCTATTCGCTGTCATTATAGCGTCACCACGTCCAACACTGCAACGACGTCTCCGTCGCCGAGGACGGCTGTACCACTCAATCCCGGAATGCCGCTCAACACGCCTTCGAGTGGCTTGACGACGACTTCCTCTTGATCGAGCACCGCATCACAGTGTAGCGCAACCTGCCGTTTGTCCTCGTGGATCCGCAACAACATGCCGTCGCCGTTGACCGCCGAGGGCTCTTCGAGCACCTCTCCGAGCCGCAACACCGGGTAGATGTCGTCATCGTGTTTGATGATCTCATCGCCGTTGACCTCGGTAACCTGTTTTGCGCGGGTCACCTCGGCGATGTTTTTCACGGGGATCCCGTACTCGGTCCCGGCGACTTCGACGAACATCACCTTCACGATCGCGACTGTTACCGGCAGTCGAAGCGTGACCACGGTCCCCTCGCCAGGCTCGCTGTCGACGCTGACGGTCCCATCGAGCTGTTTAACAGTGGTGTGGACCACGTCCATCCCGACACCCCGACCCGAAACATCCGTGACCTCCTCGGCTGTCGAAAAGCCCGGATGGAAGATCAGATCGTACACCTCGCTATCGTCCATCAGCTCCAGCTCGCTGCGGGTTTTCACATCCTTCTCGATCGCCTTCTCGCGGAGTTCGTCGGCATCCAATCCTGCCCCGTCGTCTGCGACCTCGATCGTCACGTGGTCGCGTTCGCGTGTCGCTGTGAGCGAGACCGATCCCGTTGGGTCCTTGCCAGCATCCTCGCGGACCTCGGGTGGTTCAACGCCGTGATCGACCGCATTGCGCAGGATATGGATAAGCGGATCGCGGATCTCGGTGAGGATGGTGCGATCGAGCTCGATGTCTGCACCGGTGACAGTAAACTCAACGTCCTTGCCAGTTTCGCGCGCGACATCGCGGACCACCCGTGGGAAGTTGTCGACGACTTTCGACAGCGGGATCAGTCGCATGTCCATGGCGGTGTTTTGGAGGTTCGCCGTGATCTTGTCGAGCTCATCGAGATTGTCCGAATCCACGCCGGCGTCTTCCATCTCACGGCGGAGCTTGATCCGGCTCGTTACGAGCTGTTCGACGAGGTTGTACAGCTCGTCGAGTTGGCTCACGTCAACCCGGACAGAGGCGATATCGGCGTTGGTGTCTTTTTCCGGACTTCCCCGTTTTGCGTCTGTCGGGGAATCTGTGCTGTCTGTTGGCTTTGTCGTCGTCGAATCAGCGCGGTCTGTTGATTTTGTCGTCGTCGAATTGGTCTCTGTGGTGTCGGATTCCGGTGTCATGTCGTCCTGTTTTCGGGTGTCAGACACCGCATCCGAAGCGTGGTCGTCAGCTGGTTCTGCTGACTGCTCAGTAGCCCCTTCGAATTGTTCACCGGCTCCTCCGCTGGTCTGTTCAGCCGGTTCGACCTCGACGTTTGCGACCTGGCTCAGTGCCCCAATACCCGCGCTGACCGTCTCGGTATCTGCTGCGGCGACAAAGACAGTAAAGGTCTCCTCGAAGTCACCATCTTCGACCGCCTCGCGATCGGGCACTGTCACGAAATCAGCGAAGCCGTCTTCGATCGCGTTCAACACGAACATCGCATCGACGCCCGGCATCGACGTTTCCCCGAGATCGACACGGGCACGGAATGCCGACGCCTCCTCAGGTATCTCTAACGCAGTCGGAACGACCGCAGTGGCACCGTCGGTTTCGTCCTCGGTGCTTTCGGGACCACCCGATGGTGGTTCCTCGGACTGTTCAGACGAGGAGGGCCCGTCGTCCTCGGGTTCACCACCGCTTGCGGTGTCGGCGTCCGTCTCGCTGGGCTCGGCACCGGCTGAACTGTTGGCTGCAGCCTCGTCTGCGGTGCCCGGTGGCGGCGTCTCGCCGTCAACGATCGACCGTAACTCGGCTTCGAGCCCCGCGATGTCGATCGTCGTGTCTCCCTCGTCGGCGATCTCGCCGACCATCGCATCCAGATAATCGACGCCGTCAAAGAGTAGGTCCATCAGTTCAGTCGTGACCGGGATCGAACCGTCCCGGACCTCGTCCAGCAGGTCCTCCAGTGCGTGTGCGAGCCCGCTCACTTCGTCGAAGCCCATCGCCGCGGCGTTGCCTTTCAGCGTGTGTGCGATCCGGAAGATCGAGTCCATCGCCGCCGCGTCGTCGGGATCGCTCTCGAGATCGAGAAGCGCGTTGTTCAACTCGGTGAGTCCCTCCTGGCTCTCGTGGACGAACGCGTTGATGTGTGCGCCGCTCATGCGTTCCCCTCCGCGATCGCCGCGGACACCTCATCGAGATCACGGATGTCGTCGACGTGTCCGGTTTCGACCGCCCGCTTAGGCATTCCATAGATGACGCAGGTGTCTTCGCTTTGGGCGATCGTCCGGCCGCCTGCGGTGTGTATCGCCCGAATCCCGTCGGCACCGTCGGCACCCATCCCGGTCAAGATGACTCCAATGAGTGGATCGTCGATCGTCTCCGCGGCCGAGGCCATGGTCACGTCGACAGCCGGCTGGACGGTGTATCCGCGATCGTCTTCGATCAATTTGACCCGCAACCGCCCGCGTCGGTAGTTCGAGACTGTGAGGTGGCGTCCTCCCTGCGCGACAAGCCCCTCTCCCGGCCCGATCCGCGCACCGTCTGTCGCCTCGGTAATGTCGTACTCGCTGGCGGCATCGAGTCGGTCAGCAAATCGTGCGGTGAACGCTTCCGGCATATGTTGGACCACGAGCACCCGACAGTCACCCGAGGGCAGCGATTCTAATACCCGCTCGACGGCGTTTGGCCCGCCAGTCGATGAGCCGATGACGACGGTGTGGGGGTGTTCAAACGCTGTCTGCTTTGACGACTCCGGTGGTCGTGACCGTCTCGCTCGTCGATCCTCACGGTCGAGAATCGATCGATCGATGTCTGCGTCTGCAACGGTCTGGACGGTCGACACGAGCTGTTCGCCCATTCGTGAAACGCCCATCGACACTTCGCCGCCTGGCTTTGCGAAGAAATCGACTGCGCCCTTGTCCAACGCTTCAAAAGTTACTTCAGCGTCGTCGTCTGTGTACGCGCTCAACATGAGGACGGGTGTCGGGCGTTCAGCCATGAGCCGCTCGACAGCCTCGATGCCGTTTAGCTCCGGCATCTCGAGGTCCATCGTCACGACATCCGGTTCGACGTCTTTGACGACCTCGATTGCTTCTTTGCCGTTGGCTGCCTCGCCAACGACTGGTATTCCTCCATCGCTGAGCAGATCCGTTATTAATCCGCGCATGAACCGCGAATCATCGACGACAACGGTCCGCGGTTCACGCACGGCAGTCACCCCTGACACTGTTGGCGGCCTCTACGGCACAATACTGCGCCGCCGAGGCCTTTTGTATCGCGAATCCATCGCCCCACATTCTATCGGTAGTTTCTCCAACAGTCTGAATAAAGCCTCCGTCCTGATAATCACCACTGATAATTCAGCGGATAGAATTAACTATTGACCACCGCCACCATCGAGTATGGCTGAAACCGAAGCGCCACAGTCGGACACGGCTGAGGGTGATCTTGGAGAGACCACGCAGGTTCTTGAGTTCGGCCTCGGCTCAGAAACGTACTGTCTCGACATTGGCGTCATTGACGAGATTGTCGACGCCGGTGAACTGACCCGAATCCCGAATTCTCCGCCCCACGTCAAGGGTGTCATGGACCTTCGCGGCCGGACAACATCTATTATCGACCCGAAGATCGTCTTCGACATCGTCGATGAGGGCGAACGCAACCGAATTATCGTCTTTGATTCAGATACCGTCTCTGAACAGGGAACGATCGGCTGGGTTGTCGATGAGGTGTACCAGGTTAGCAATATTCGACCAACGGACGTCGACGAGACGACCACCGCCAACGACGATCACGTTCACGGAATCGTCAAAGGCGACGATCGATTCATTGTCTGGGTTGATCCAAATATCGCCGCCACTGAGTAACGGTGGCTGCCAGTGAGAGTGTATCTACCTGCGACTAGCTACCATTGAGTTATCGCTGCTGATAATAAAAGGCGTAGGTTTATCATGCGCTTTGACAGAGGGCTACTATGCGTATTCCGAGCGGTGTCAGTGGATTTGACGACCTCGTTGACGGTGGGTTACCCGCGGGTCGGTTATACGTCCTGAGCGGCCCGCCCGGAAGTGGCAAAACGACGTTTTCTGCACAGTTCGTGACCGAGGGAATCCGCCACGACGAGGGGTGTCTCTACGTCAGTATGCACGAAAGCAAGGCCGATCTCCGTGCGGATATGAACGGCTATGACTTCGGCTTCGATCAGGCAATCGATCGAGACGGCATGCACTTTTTGGATGCCTTTTCTAGCGAGGGGAAGCGATTTTTGGGCTCGCCCGGCGAGTCGGGTAACCGAAGCAAGTTGACAACCCGCCTGAGCGGCTTTATTTCCTCGCGGGGAATCGATCGGGTTGTCGTCGACTCGACAATGCTCTTAGATTATCTGCTCAAAGACGGCGACGACAGTATGATCCCGTTTTTGACGGCGCTCAAACGCACCGACGCCACGACGCTTTTGATCTCGGAGATGACCGATCCGACCGCCTACAGCGACGAGCACTTCCTCGCTCACGGCGTCGTGTTCTTTCACAACTACATGGAAAACGAAAGCATGACGCGGGGCATTCAGGTAATCAAAATGCGTGGGACCGATATCGACACCGAGATTCATCCACTCTCGTTTGACGCTGACGGCCTCCACGTGCATCCGGGATCGGCGGTGTATCGGTAATGTACGACGATCGCTACGGCACTGACTGGACCACGCTTGATCGCGAAGCGGCCGTTGAGCGGGCGTACGCACTTGGCGTTGCGGCCGCCTGTGGCGCGCCGGACGACCACGAACGCGACCGGCTCATCGCGGTCGGGGAAACCGCGTACGATCGCAGCATGATCGAACTCGCCTACCAGGAAGGCAAAACCCACGCGTACAACCGAAAACGGGAACGCTCCGATGAAGAGGCTGTCTGGGCCGAGCTTGTCGGCGAGACGAAACCAACCTCGCCATCCGAGCGCGAGTTCTTTCCTGGTGCGTTGAGCCGAGTCAGCGCGATGCTTCCGCCAGAGAGACAGCCAGATATGCTTGAGCTGCCCTCGTTCCTGCAGCGAAATCAGCAGAACTAACAAGCCGTGGTAAGGTTTTAATTACCGTACGACAACCTCAAATCAATGTCCGGAAACGAATCGCCGCCAATCCAGGTCCCCGACATAGCGTCCGATGCGATTGTCATTTCTGGGCCACCGATGAGCGGCAAGTATCAGCTCCTGTTGCGGCTGCTGGGGGCTATCGCTGACCGGGCGATTGTCGTCTCGACTGGACACGACGCCGAGACAATCAGCGAAGAGTACCAGTCGCTCACCGGGCACGACGATCGATCTATCGGGGTAATCGACTGCGTTACTCGCGAGCAACGCCAGTCGGTGACCGACACCGAACTCAGAAAGTACGCGTCCTCGCCGAAGAACCTTACTGAGATCGGCGTCAAGTTTACAGAACTGACTGAGGTGATGGACGGCCAAGACGTTGCAGTGGGCGTCCACTCACTCTCACAGCTTTTGATGTACTGGGAGGCCGATCGAATCTACCAGTTTACTCGCGTCCTGTTGGGCCAAGCACGGAGTCAGGGCTGGCCGGTGATCGCCGTCATCAACCCGACAATGCACGACGAACAGGTCGTTCACACGCTGGTAGACCCCTTCGATACGGTCGTCGATACTCGAGTCTCTGAAACCGCCCGTGAATTCCGTGTCCGCAACCGCACCTCCTCACCAAGCGAGTGGCGATCGTTCTAGTGGTTTTTGCTGGCGATCTGCCCTGCGACCAGCGATGCGCTTTCACAAGGTCGCGTGTCGAGCCTGTCGATCTTGAGATCAGCGAGGACTGCGATCGAAGAATTCTGTGATTAGCGAATTCTGTGGTCTATGACCTGTCGATCTCGTGACGCACCAATCTCTGGGGAGACTCATATATCCGATTTCATATCGCGATATACGCTTTATCGCGGGCGATCGCCCGGCTTTTACTCTCGCCGGTCATATCGCCTCTATGGTCGAGTTCGATCCCGAAAAGTTCGAAGACAAGTACGCCCACTACTTTCCGCAGCTGCAGCGATCGTACAAGAACGCGTTCAACGCGATGAACGAGCAGTACGACTCGACGCTCATCCACGCGATCGACCAGCAGGTGCTCAACGAGTCCGAACCGATCTACGATCCTGACGCGGAGGATTTCTACATCGAACTGCCCGAGGACCCTTACGATCGGCTCACTGGCGTTGTCGTCACCGAAGAGAAATTCGAGGCTGTGTTAGCGGAGTATCGTGAGCGGCTTCGATCCCAACTTCGGCGGACATTCAGGCTCTGATCGGCCCCAACCAAAGGCCTAAGACCGTTGGCGGCCAACCGCAGAGCATGAGCACGGAAAGCGCGGATTCGGACAACGAGCTCCGAGAGCGGATCACGAACTTCCTGCGTCGGAACTTCCCGCAGATCCAGATGCACGGCGGCAGCGCTGCAATCAGCCACCTCGATCGCGAAACGGGAGAGGTACACGTCCAACTCGGCGGCGCGTGTTCGGGCTGTGGGATCTCGCCGATGACGATCCAGGCGATCAAGACCCGGATGGTCAAAGAAATCCCTGAGATCAACGAAGTCCACGCCGATACCGGCATGGGTCACGGCGCAGACGGCGATCTCGGCGGCACGAGTGGAATGAGTCCGTCGTTCCCTGGAGAGACTAGCGACTCCGACAGCGACGAAGGCCCACAGGCTCCGTTCTGATCCTCTCAATTCTCTTGTTTTTAGCGGCGTAGCGGCTGCTGTGGCCTGTTCTCTTCTGTATTGATGGCTGTGGCTCGATCAGCACAATAAATTGTATACCGCGATATAGAATACCTGCGCCTGCCTCCACCCCAACTTGCCAGTTTGGAATTCTACAAACCACCAATTGAGAAACATTTATGAGATTAAACCCATCTGCACGGTTCCTAACTCATATCGCACCCTTTGAGAGAGGGTGACCTGTCTGGCAGTGCTACGTTCTTCGCCACTTGTAACGACAAGTAAGTACGCGTCATAACATATATGCCTCTCCATGTCGAACATCAAGTATGAGCGGATCAAGCTACGACAAGACGATTCAGTTCCGTGCCGGAGCCGAAAAAGAGGCTGCGGAGCTCCTCGATGAGATCCACATCGGTGGCGTCAACGTGAGCGAACTCGCCCGCGTCGGGCTGGTCGAAATGCTCCGACAGTCGTTAGATGAACAAGACAAGATTGCGGTGTACGAACGATACAGTCGTGGTGAGATCGGTGAGGACGTGGCCCGTGTCCTTCTCGGTGAGAAACTCGATAGGATGGAAGAGGAGAAAGAGTCGTTCGAGGCGGCTATGGAACGAGACACGTCTGAATTCTTGACGGACAGCGATGGCGAGTGAGGCTCGCTATCCGATACTGGCTGATACGAGTTCTTTGATCGCGGTTGCGAACACCGCTCAGTGGGAACGACTGAAAGACGCGATTCATCTTACAACGACAAACGTCTGCAAGCACGAACTCCAAAACCACGTCAACTCGAACAAATACCCGCCTGAGGGTAGCCGTGAGCACTACTTGAAACGAGGAAGCCAACGTGTTCTTGAACATCTAGACGAGGATTCGTCGCCGTGGTCGTGCGTAACTGTCGTTCCCCGCCCGCATGGGCCAGATGCAGGCGAGCAATCGCTCAAGCAGGAACTTTCTGAACACGGTTCGTCGTATCAGATTGTAACGATCCTTGACTCAGCTGCGAGACGATCAATTCGGCGTCTCATCAATGACAACGGGTACGACATCGACGTTGTGGGACCACCGTATCTCCTCTACATCTTACTTGACAACGACCTCATCGAAAAGCCTGAATTCTGCGAGGCAACCGTGGAGATGATTCGAACGGAAGGGTGGACTGGGTACGAGGTTGTGAAGAACGCGTGGAGTAGTATTCCCGTTGATTGTTCCGAAATCCTTGACGACGAATATGATGACGCCCTTCCACCGAAATGATCTGGCTTATACTGCCAATCTGATCAGTAATGCTGGTAAGCTGAACGAGGAATAGCTACAGTCTATCTCCGTATAGCCTGTTGCACGACTACGAGATTAACTCAGACCTATCGAACAGTGGTCACTAGCGATAGAATTAGTCAGTTTTTCTAGATTGGAGGTCGGATCAATGGTATGTCCAATACCCGATCCGACATCACCGAACAAACGGTTGAAGCTCATAAGAGTGCTGTTCGTGCGTTCCTCCGAACTCACGGAGAAGTCGCTTCGAAAGAGGCACTCCGCGCTGGCACCTCGGTGCCAGCGTGGTATATCACCCAAATCTCCTCTACAGATGCGTTCTACACCTCGCTGAACCACAACGGCAAATAC
>NZ_SRSG01000057.1 GCF_005543295.1 Halalkalirubrum salinum | reverse complement strand
CCGTTATTTCTTTAGCAGAACGCGGTATTCCTGATTGAGTTCTGAGAGGAGTCTCTGTGTAGCTTCCACGATCACACTTCATTTGGATAGATCTGACGAGACACAGTCAGTCGCTGCCGAGTACGGCGCGGTGTGTACGCCGGATCCATTCCTCTTCGAACAGTCCGGCAGTGAGTGGACACTTGCGTACCACGGTCAGCTTGACGACGCACTCAGCCCTGACGAGGAGGCCACGGAGTACTACGTCCGCGACGCGATCGAGGCTGTCCTCGCCGGTGCGCAGGTCGAACACCCCGATCGACCCTCGCAGGGGTGTTCGATCAAGTGGACAGAAACGCCCTAACTGACGATCGATTCGCACTCATTACACACTCGTTTGTTCGAGCGCCGTCGTCGCGTTCGCGACTGCCTTTTCGTGTTTTGCTGGGTAGGCTTCGACTTTCGCGCGGAGCGTAATTCCCTCACCGAGTTCGATCGAATCTGAAAAGGCCTGTTGTTTGTCGAGCCGCAAAAAGAACGAACAGTTGTCGTCGATCCGCTCGTCGAGTTCGTCGATGATCGTGTCGATGTTCGATAGTTCGCTCAGTCGGTCCAGGACATGCCGCATCTCGTCGGCGCGCTCGACGCGCGCAGAGAGGATTACGATCCGATCGCCGTGGTGGCCGGTGTTTTCGACGCGATCGAGTGGAAAATCATCAGGCAACACGTTTCGGAGGGCGGCTTCAACCCGCTTTTGATCCTCTGTTGCATAACAGAAGGTCCGCAAATCAATGTAGTGAAAGGGTACACTCGCCATAGGGAGAGAAATGAGCGGCGCGGGCAAAAACGGCGCGATCGAACCTACCAGTTATTCTGAAAGATCGAACCTACCAGTTATTCTGAAAGATCGAACCTACCAGTTATTCTGAAAGATCGAACCTACCAGTTATTCTGAAAGATACAGTCGACAGATCTGTCACCGATCACCGCACAAAGTACGGTTCCGATCCGGCAATAAATCGCCCAAGATCACTCTCACGCCGATAGTCGGTTGCTTGGAGGGTTCGAAGCGCGTCGACCAATCGATCGGCTTCATCATTAGCCCACTTGGCTGGATCGGCAATCGGGACGACAAGAAAGCCACTTCCGCGGATTTCTTGTCCGTGCAGTTGAGCCATGTCGAGAGAGTCGGCCGACCGCGCGGTGTAGTTGGACAACACATGCTCGGTCGCTCGGACGCCAACTGGCAACAGCACGTGGGCGGCGATCGCCCGCAGTTCGGCGTCGAAGAACCGTTCCATATCTGCGTATGCCGCTGCTGTCGGTTCGGTCTCGGAAAAACACATATACAGATACGAGAGAAAGGTCCGATCGACGGTCGGCTCGTCGCCGGCTGATTTGAACAATCCGGCCTCGACGAGGGCCGCCTGAAGCGCCTCGCTCGGTGCAGTCTCGGTGAAGGGAACGCCGGAGTCGATCCCGCCATGGATGCCCGGGTGGTCGCCGATCACGTGAAAGTGCGCGTTCGCGTCGCCGTAGCCGGGGACGTACCGCTCACACGGCGGTTCCATTCCAAAGGGATTCCGAATGCGATTCGTTACGTTTTGCACACAACGGTATGAGCGATCAGTCATAAAATGTCGTCCGATTTCTGTCGATCACCCGATCCCGATCGACACTTGTTTTATAATTCAATTCCTGACGGGATCAAGCTCTGGGAACGGAGGAGATTACCATCTGGATCGTAGATCAAAAACGTCGACTTCTCGTACGTGACGAGCGGTTCGTCATCGACGAAGATTTCGACTTGATAGGTCCCATCGCCGTTTTCAGTACTCGCGCCGTACTCGCGGGTCGCCTGAATGAATTGGAGGACGTCTTCGACAAATTCGTTCAGTTCGAGTATGAAGCTCCCAGTGATTCGGTTGGTAACGCTGACGACGCCCGCTGGATTCTCATCATCGATCGGATCATGGAGCCGGAAGGCAACGTCTGTCTCCTCGTTTGTGAGCAACTCGTTGTCGGAACCAGTTAGCCGGTTGACGAGTTGGGTGTCTGCGCCGTGACAATCGATCCGGACGTGTGGCTGTTCGGGGGCACCGCCCGTCGATACCCATTTGACATGTGAGACGGTCAGGGTGAAATCCTCTCGCCGCATTAGACAATCACACCTTTGGGTTTCTCTGGTATGAACGTAACGCCCACTATCGGAACCATCTCGGTTGGTCGGCCAGTAATTGGTACCTTATCTGACGGCGGTATTTATATATGCTCACTTGTTACAGATAATATAATCCCTAGGGGGGAGGACTGTACTGTGTCACAGGAGACATCTGAGTTGTCAACGGCGCTGTCAGAGCGGGTCCAACAGGCGGCGACAGCTATTTCACGATTTGTTACCGTGGTTGTTAAGTCTGATATCACTGTGTCACCATTCGATCCAGTCCGCGATGGCCCGGTATCGTCAATCCCGATTCCAGACACTGAAACCGAAATCGATCGCTACTGGGTGAACGCCCCATATGTGTACGTCGTGGTCACTCATGACTCCGAAGCGAACGAACGATACTACTATGCTGTCGAGCCAGACTTGGATCAGTTCCAGTCAGATCTGCTTGATCGGGTTCGCAAAGATATCCGAGACCCGTTGTTGTTCCGTGACGTTGATCCAGATACTGCCGAAGCGACAATAAAATCTGAACTTGCGTCACTGCTGCAGACGTATGGTCTCGAGATTGATATGCGGACGTTTTATTCGCTATTGTACTACCTCTTGCGAGACTTTCGCGGCTACGGCAAGATTGATCCGCTGTTGTCAGATAGCCACATCGAAGATATCTCGTGTGACGGCTACGATCTTCCGGTCTTTGTGTACCACGACGAGTACACAGACATTGAGACGAACATCAGGTTCGAAGAGGCGGAACTCGATAACTACGTTATTCGGTTGGCCCAACGTTCCGGCCAGCACATCAGTGTCGGCGATCCAATGGTTGAGGCAACACTGCCTGACGGTTCGCGGGCCGAAATTGCGCTCGGACGCGAAGTGACGCCGCGTGGATCAGCGTTCACCATCAGACAGTATGCCGAGAAACCACTCACCCCGATCGATCTCATCGAAAATGGTACGTTCAGTGTCGAACAGATGGCGTATTTTTGGCTCTGTATTGAACACAACAAGAGCCTCATTTTTGCCGGTGGTACAGCGTCTGGGAAGACGACGTCGATGAACGCGGTATCGATGTTCATTCCGCCGCGATCGAAAGTTCTCACCATCGAGGACACTCGCGAACTCTCGTTGTATCACGACAACTGGCTTTCGAGTGTGACTCGCGAACGCCGTGAAGAGGGTTCGGACATCGATATGTACGATCTCTTACGGTCGGCGCTGCGACATCGTCCTGAGTACATCATCGTTGGCGAGGTTCGTGGCGAAGAAGCAGTGACGTTATTCCAGGCAATGAACACGGGGCACACGACATTTTCGACGATGCACGCGGACTCGATTGAAACGGTCATTAACCGACTCGAAAACGAACCAATCAACGTTCCCCGACCGATGGTGCAATCGCTCGATCTATTATCGGTACAGACACTTACTCGATCGGGTGAAAAGCGTGTTCGACGGGCGAAGACGATCGGTGAAATTGGGGGTATCGACCAGCGGACAGGCGAGTTAGACTACTCGGCCGCCTACCAGTGGATCGCTGCAACTGACGAATTCCGGAGCAACGATAGTCTCATTTTAAATGAGATTCAAGACGAACGAGGCTGGTCACGGGCAAAACTACTCACTGAGATCCGGAATCGACAGCGGTTTCTCCGATTCCTCCGCAAACAAGGGATCACAGATTACAAGCGTTTTACCGCCTTAATTAACGAATACTATGCGGATCCCGAAGGAATCCAGGCCCAAATTACTGAATCAGACGTTGACGTTGAGGTAGCCTCTTCAACGGCCGACTGATCGATGATCCGATATATCCCACTTGTATTTGCACTCGGGTTATGCGGTATGTTAATTGTTCCAGCGATGCACGATCAAGCGAACCTGCTCCTGACTCGATTCTCACTTGCAGTATTTGGCGATCAGGTTCGATCGGGGTCACACAAGCAAAATAAACAGCTTCGGATGAGAGCCGCACATGTGGATACCGCTCACGATGTGTACATCGTGAAGACGCTATTTTTTTCTGTAATTCTTGGTGTTGCAGGAAGTATCATTGGAGTATACGCCGCTGCCGGCGTGTTCTGGGTGTTGGAGTTTGGTGGCGAACCGCTCGCTGCGGCAGTTCCTGATCTGTTCGCACCCGCGATTGCATATCTTCAACTGTCTTCGCTTCGGCCTCGATCGCTATTTGGCCTGTTTGTATTCGCGAGTGCGCTGGGGGCAACGGTATTGGCTGCGGGAACGTACTTCTTGCGGTGGGAACTGCTTGACCAACGGGCATACGCTCGCAGCACAGAGATCGAAGCGACGCTCCCACAAACTGTCGCGTTTATTTATGCGCTCTCAAGAAGTGGAATGTCAATTCCGAAGGTACTAGAGATACTGGCCGAACATCGTGATGTCTACGGGGAGGCTGCAAACGAACTGGCTATTGTCGTGGCGGATATGAATCTCTTTGGAACGGACGTGATCACTGCATTAGAAAACATGGCCCAGTACACGCCTTCCGAAAACATGGAAGAATTTGCAGATAACCTCGCGAGTGTGCTAGCCAGTGGTCGGAACCTATCTGAATTTCTCTATCAGCAATACGAAACATACCGAAAAGAGGCTGCCTCCCAGCAGCGACAGTACTTGGACTTACTCTCGACGTTCGCGGAAGCCTACGTGACTGTGCTCGTTGCTGGACCGCTGTTTCTTATTACGATTCTTGTAGTGATTGGACTTGTCCTTGAGGATACACTCTCGTTGGTTCGCGCCATCGGATACATCGGAATCCCGCTTGGCACCCTCGCGTTTGCGGTCTACGTCGACAGCGTGACCCAGTCGATGGAGGTTCACTCTACCCGTAAACGAGAACAGAACCCGGCTGACAGACGGAGTCAAAACACTAGCAGCGGTACTGAAAGGTGGGCTGACGCGAGAGCACAACTGGCTGCATATGATTCGATTATCCGCATTATTCAATTGGCCCGACAGCCAGGGGAGACAATCGTACGACACCCATTAACGACCACAATTTTCACCGTGCCAATCGGGATTCTATGGGTGGTGTTAAATATAGATTCATTGACGTGGTCATCGCTTGAGATCATTACAGCGGTTGACCAGCCACTCGTTGAGGCGAGCATTCTGGTCCTTGCAGTATACACTATTACATACGAAATTAAACAGCGGCAGCGCAAGCGGCTTGAGGCAGATATCCCTGATTTTCTCGATCGGCTCGCGAGCGCGAACAACGCCGGAATGACTATTCTCAAGAGCTTTCGACGTGTCGCTCACAGCGACCTGGGAACGCTTCAATCGGCGCTACAAAAAACGTGGAATGACATCCAGTGGGGCTTGGATATCAAATCTGCGCTTGATCGACTCGACCACCGATCGAATTCGCCAGCGGTGACGCGGGTTGTGGCTCTCGTTGGCAACGCAATGGAGACAAGCGGTGATATCGGCCCAGTTGTATCTATCGCCGCCGATCAAGCGAGAGCCAAAGAACGGCTTGAAGCTGAGCGCCGTCAGGAGATGCTGACGTATCTACTGGTAATTTACATTTCGTTTTTAGTCTTCTTGGGGATTATTGCGACGCTATCACTTTCGTTCATCCCTGCAGTCGAAAGCGCATCGAGTTCGTTAAGTGGTGGATCTGATCTGCCCACTGGCGTGGGGATCACTCCCTCATTCGGGGATGTGAATACGGAGTCGTACCTGACAATATTCTATCACGTCTCCTCGATTCAGGCGATTTGTTCGGGCCTCATCGCGGGGCAATTAGGAGAAGGGAGTATTCGCTCTGGCACAAAACATGCTACAATTATGCTTGTGTGCACATATGTCGTTTTCTTAATTATTTGAGATATGTCGTTTTCTTAGTTATTTGAGTATTCTTTGTTCTATCTTGAAGTCCAGCGGGTGAATTCAGAGACGCTTAGCCAACTCTCTATGGAGCGTCTTCCAATCGATATTCCCTTTGGATCGCCGTGGCTACTGTGAGGTATGCCCGCTGAACTTGACGAGAAGACCGATCGCTACGAGACAATGCTTGCGGACGCACTGACGCAGGCGAGCGCAGTCGCTCCCTCGGGAACACCACTCGGAGACGCGGCGGCAGACTGTCGAGAGATGGCCGAGTCGTATCTTGAAGATGGGAGACACTTTCGATCGAGCGGCGATCCGGTAAACGCGCTCGCGTCGTTTTCGTATGGCTACGGCTGGCTCGATGCCGGCGTCCGGTTTGGGTTATTTGAAATTCCATCCACCACCGAACTGTTTACAACGTAGCGAGGAATTCCACGCTGCAGCCGGATCACGGGAGTCGGTATGTCGGGCCGTCCGCGCTGTCTTGAACCTCGACGCCAAGGTCTGACAGCGAGTCGCGCAGTTCATCGGCGCGATCGTAATTACCGGCCTCCCGTTCTTGTTCTCTGACTGTTAAAACGAGTTCAACGAGATCATCGACGATCGAGACGTCGCCATCCGTGACGCGATCAAACTGAAACCCAAAGACAGCTCCACCCAGCGTTTCGATCGTCTCAACAGCGCGCTTGAGCCCACGGTAATCGTATGCGTCGCTCTCGTCGACGTGACGATTAATCGCTGTCGTCAATTCGAGTAGCGACGCGATCGCCTCGCGCACATTGAAGTCATCGGACATTGCTGTCTGGAAGTCCGATTGTGTCTCTTCGACAGCAGTCCGTAGCGTCTCGTCGGTAGCCTTTGTTCGGGCATCAACCGAATCGAGTGCCTCACGGGCAGCCTCGTACCCCCGTTCGAGGCGTTTCCACCGCGCCTCTGCCTCGGTCATTGCATCGATCGAGAACGTTTGTTTTGAGCCGTACTCCGTTGAGAGATAAAACGCTCGCAGGACGTTCGGACCGAACTCCTCGAGCGCCGCGGAGACCGTGAAGAAGTTTCCGAGGCTGGAGCTCATCTTTTCGCCCTTCGTTTCGAGTAATCCGGTGTGCAACCAATACTTTGCGAACTGCTTGCCGGTCGCAGCCTCGCTCTGGGCGATCTCGTTTTCGTGATGCGGGAAGACGAGGTCGTGACCGCCGACGTGAATGTCGATCGTCTCGCCCAGGTGCGTCATCGACATTGCCGAACACTCGATATGCCATCCTGGACGGCCTTCACTCCAGGGAGAGTCCCAGATTTCTCCAGTCGGAAGTTCGTCTCCGTGGTCATGTTTCGCGTGCTCGCGGATCGCATCGGGTGAGACGCCGCCAGCCTTCCACAGTGCGAAGTCAGCTGGATTGCGTTTTTCCGATCGTTCGTCTGGCTCTCCCTGGGCTTTGAGTTCTTCGACCTGTTGATTCGAGAGATTCCCGTAGGCATCGAACTGTGTCACATCGAAGTAGACTGAGCCGTTGGACTCGTAGGCGTAGCCGCGATCGACGAGCGTTTGGATCAGTTCGATAATTTCGGGGATGTGTTCTGAGACCCGCGGATACACTGAGGCACGCTTGAGGTTGAGCCCACGCATGTCATCGATCGTCGCCCCAGTGAAGTGGGTTGCCACCTCGGCTTCGGTCTCGCCGAGGCCGTCCTCGCCGGCGCGGGCGGCGATCTTCTCGTTTACGTCAGTAAAATTCTCCACGTGGGTCACGTCATAGCCTTCGTGCTCCAGCCAGCGGTGCATCACGTCCGCGTGAACCCACACCCGCGCGTGACCAAGGTGTGCGTAATCCGAGACCGTCAGTCCGCAGACGTAGAGCAATACGGCGTCGTCAGTTACCGGCTCAAAGGCTTCGCGTTCTCCCGTCAGGGTATTGGTCACGGACTGCGTCATCAGCCAGCGGTACTGCCCGCATCCCGAATAAATCGTCGGTCTCTCGTCGATTCGATCAACCACAGCCGCCAGGTGCGTTCGGTCAGGTTTGGTGGGTTTCTGCCGCAGATTCGATGAGTCGAAGCGTATCGATCGCCTCCCGACGCCCAACCACAACGACAGCGGTCCCATCGGTGGCTTCGGTTGTGTCTGCATGCGCGAAGCCAGCCGCGATCGGTTCGATCGCTGCTGTGTGGAGCCGCGAGAAGATCGTTGCAAAGAGCGCTGAATCGATCGCACCCGTGCACACAAGCGCAGTTGCGTCTCCGCCAGAGGAATCGATGACGGTGCCAGCGACCGCCCAAAGCGTTGCGTCCGCTGAGACTTCGGATTCTTCGTCACGATCGGCATCAACAACCGAAACTCCGCGCTGCATCCGAACGGTCACGGACCGTTCGTCCGGTTCAATTGGATCGAGTTCGGCTGCGTACCGTCTGAGGGCAGCGGCGATCGCCTCTGATTCGCCGTCGATATCGAGAACCTCTGCGGCTGCGGTGTAGTTCACAACTCCTGCCCTGAGCGCGCGGTGCAGAAACGGCGCGCTTTCGACGGCCGATCGTGTTTCGGCTGCGACATTCATGCGTGGCGGTTGGGTGGCGATCGCATGAACGTTACGGGAACAAACTGAGGAGCGTTGAGACCGATGGTCGGCGACTACTCCGTCCCGACCGCTCGATCGTCAGTCGTCGACCCCGCGGTCGCCGTTTGGCCCCGGTTCCGCACGATCAGTGCGACCAACAGAGCTCCGCCAACCCCCCGGAGAACAAGATCGGATGTAAGCGTGTTCAACGCAACATCAACCCCAGCGACCCCGAGTGTGGTCTGGGTCGGCAACAGGATGAGCGCCGGTACCATGAGCAAGATCGACGCGACAGAAAACAGCGCCCGATCGATCCCTGAGACTTCGCTGTCGTAGTAGCCGATGATCGTAATGCTGAGCGCCCAGACCCCCGCAAAGACGCCGATAATCGGAATCAGTACCTCGGGGATAAAGAAGCCGATATCCAGCATATCGGAGAGCCCGATGACGGTCCACTCACCGTCGACGTATCGTAACAAAAGCACGCCGGGGGCGAAAATGAACGCAAAAGGCACCATTATTTTGTTCAACGACAGGAGGAACGCAGTCACGCCTGTCTGGAATTCGTCGGCCTTTGCGACGCCAGCGGCGGCGTAGGCCGCAACCGCGACTGGCGGAGTCACGTCGGCCATCAGCCCGAAGTAGAGGATGAACAGGTGTGCGGCGAGGATCGCCACGCCGAACTCCTCTAAGGCGCTGCCGAGCATCGACACGAGAAGGATGTACATCACAGTCGTCGGCATACCAAGGCCCATAACGATCGCTGAGACGCCAGCTAAGAGCAGCATCACTACGAGCGACTGACCACTCACTGTGAGGATAAGCGACGTGAGGTTCGGGCCGAGCCCGCTCACGCTGATAACGCCGGGGATCACGCCAGCCGCAGCGACCGCGATGACGACCGTGACAGCGGTTTTCGCGCCCGATTCGAGCGACTTGAGGTTGAACAGGAGGAACTGGTATACTTTATTCGACGCCAGCGACGATCGACCGAGCCGATCGGCCGTCGAATTGGCCGCATCCGTGACTGCGTCGTCGAACTGTAACAGCGGCGCATCCTGACGAACGGTCGCCGCAACTCCGATGAGGCTGACCCCAAGGACGATCAGATCGAGGCTCCCAATAGCTGATCGAGCAGCTTCTGTGATGGGAAGTGCGGTTCCTGTATCGCCGGTAATCGCCGCAAGCACGCCGACGCCGACGGTCGCGTACGCGGCTGCCTGTAGTGCGGTCACAGCGGCAATCGATGCGACCAACGGAATTTTCGTGCGCTCGTTGTATGCCGTAATGAACGCGATGAGGCCGACGACCGCGACGATCGTGTACCACCCAGATCGACCGACAGATAAGCGAAGCCCAACGAGGTAATACAACAGGAGGGCGATCGGCAGCAAGTAGAACCAGCCGGTTTTCAGGAGGGCTATTGGCGAATCGAGTTCGGATCGATCAAGGCCGCCAATACCGTGTCGGCCCGCCTCGAAGTGCACCATCACCCACATTCCGAAAAAGAATGCGATCGCCGGAACGGCTGCAGCAACGACCACATCATTGTACGCAGTGCCGGTGAACTCGACAATGAGGAACGCTGCGGCACCCATGACTGGCGGGAGGATTTGCCCGCCCGAGGACGCCGAGGACTCGACTGCCCCGGAGAACTCAGGGGAGTAGCCCGATCGTTTCATAAGCGGAATCGTAAATGCGCCGGTGGTGACGGTGTTCGCGATCGACGATCCAGAAAGCATTCCCATAAAGCCAGAGGAGACGACCGATGCCTTTGCGGGCCCGCCGCGGCGTGAGCCTGTTAGTGAGTACGCAAAGTCAATAAACCACTTCCCAGAACCAGACATCTCTAAGAACGCCCCAAAGAGGATGAAAATATAGATGAATCGGACGCTCACTGAGACTGGTGTTCCGAAAATTCCGACGGTGGTAAACCACAGATCACGGATGATCTCGAACCACGTGAGTTCGGGGATGGAGAAGATCCCGAGGTATGGCGTTCCCCGGGGAACAAGATATCCCCACCGCGCGTAGGCGATGAATCCGGCCACGATGGCCATGAGAAACGCCCCAAGCGCACGGCGGGTCGCATCGAGCACGAGGATGATACCGATCGCCCCGATGATGATCGCGTAGGGGACCTCCGTGACCGGGATTCCGATCGCCGAAATTGCTGCTGCGGGGAGTTCAAAGATCGGATACACCTCGTCGATGGATCGACCTAACCGCATACCGCGAGCGCGCATTCGACGGATCTCATCGAACTCCTGAAGCATGTACAGCGGCGTCGAAAGCGTTAGCAGAATGAATCCGTAGTCGAGTGGTGTGATTCGCGAGCCGGTTGTGTCGACGACGAGCCACCGAATTGCCCCACGGATGCGAGCAAGAATCCGCTCGACGGAACTCCCTCCGCGTTCGGCGATCCGATCGGCGAGTACGCCCCCGCGCCGGAAGATCGGGCCGTCGCCCCACGTTGGGGGAAACAATAAAAACGCCAATACGAGTGCGAAGGCGACGTGGACCGCATTGACCTGCAGCGGTTGCAGTGAGAACACCTGGTACTGCACATCGAGAAACGGCACGTTGATCCGCCATGTCGTGCTTCGCGCGGCGATAATTACTTGAAAAAGCGAAAAGATGATGCCGATCACCGCGATCGCAACCGCGAGCACGCCGCGAGGCGACCGTTTCTTTTCTATTTCTGCGAGCAGTTGTTCGCTGTCGACTTCGTCGGTATCAGTGTATGTGTCCCCGGTTGACATGCTATTAAGCTCCGTCCATCATGGTAACCGCTATCGGTACTGTTCGGTCCACAACGTATATGCGTACGGTTTTTGTTTCCGAGTGCGCTGAGAGCTCGTAGGTATTGCCGTTAATTTCGAGTTCGTGGTCGGCGATTGATGACCCCGGCTGGATGTATAACTCCTTGAGGTGGACGTTCGGTTCCGCTCGAAACTGTCCGTCGTCGGTTTGGGTAACGTCTGCCTGTGCGGGAAGTCCAGCACCATACGAAGAGAACACGATTTCGGTATTGACGAGTTCGCTCTCGTTAACGACGTAGCGCTCGACTACGAGCGATCGCTCGACGCTGTGGGTATACCGAAGTTCGATTTCTGTATCATCAAAAACCGGCTCCACAATGAGTTGTTCTCCATCCGTCGTCTCGACAACGATCTCTTGGCTCGCGATCGCAAACGGGCCGGCAGTCACAGCACCGATCGAGACAATAAGTACCACGACAACAGTAACCCCGGCTCGAAAAGCGGTACTCATAAGATGCGCAGACGCTCTATTTCTTACTCGAAGTAGCGCGCTGCACCGTCGTGCAGTTCGATCGACATCCCGTCCTGAGCGGTGTCGACGTTGATGAAGTCGGTCTTGATGGACAGACTATCGGTGTTGTCGAAGATCGCTGCGGTAACCTCCTCGACGATATCGGCGTCGTACTCCTCGCGGGTCGCAATCATCGCCTGCACCGAGATTGTGTTCACGTCTTCGTCGATGTCACCGTAGGTCCCCGCCGGGATCGTGTCCTCGGCAAACCACTCTGCGCTGTCGAGGAGATCACCTCGGGTGTCCTCGTCGATGTTGAGTATCTCGATCTCGGCTGTTTCGGCGAGATCGGCGATCGCGCCCACTGGCCATCCACCGACGACGAACGCGGCATCGATATCGCCGTCGCGAAGTTGGTCGGCCGCACCGTCGAAGCCGTCGTTCTGCTCGGTGAAGTCGTCGGTAGTGAGTCCGACGGTTTCGAGGATCTGCAGCGCGTTGACCTGGGTTCCAGATCCGAGGTCGCCTGTGTTGACCGTCGCCCCCTCAAGATCCGACAGTGAGGAGATCTCCGAGTCTGGGTTGATAACGATGTGAATCGTCTCCGGGTACAGCGTCGCGACACCGCGGAGATTCTCGACGGGAGCACCCTCGAACACGTCAAGGGATTCTCCGTTGCGTGCGAAGTACGCGATGTCGTTTTGAATCATCGCGAAATCGGCGTCGCCAGACTCAAGACTGCCGACGTTCTCGACGGATGCACCCGTTGATTGGACCTGCAGGGTGTGTGGCGTGTTCTCTTCAACGGTCGTCTTGAACTCGTTCGAGAGCGGGTAGTACGTCCCACCGGTGCCGCCGGCGTGCCACGCAATGCGCTCGCCTTCGTCGTCACCGTTGCCATTGCCGTCGTCACCATTGCCGTTTCCGTCGTCTCCGTTGCCGTTTCCGTCGTCTCCGTTGCCATTTCCGTCGTCGCCATTGCCGTTTCCGTCGTCACCGTTGCCGTTGCCGCCGTTACCGTTACCGTCGCCGGTACAGCCCGCAAGGCCAATGAGTCCGGCCGCACCGATCGACTTGAGCACGGTACGACGCCGTCCGTTAGTAAGTGTGTCGTCAGTAGACATACAGATGATATATACTGCATCAGTTGTATAAAGCCTTCTCTACGAATCAGTGAATATCTTGGATACTACGTGCATTGATACGTAATATCTAACAGACAATCACAACGTTGTGTTCCAAAACCACAAGATATGACAATTTCTGTCACAGTGTTGTTTTGTGATGTATTCACAAGCGTATCCACAACGCCGAAGTTCCTAAACAGTTGCCGGACTAACCACGCGTATGCAATCGCTGGTAATCGTCGCACATGGGTCACATTTGAACCCAGATTCGAGCGTACCGACACACAACCACGCAGACACAATTCGAGCAGTCGGCGCGTTTGACGAGGTACGGACCGGCTTCTGGAAGGAAGCGCCCTCCCTCCGTGAGGTGTTGCGGACGGTCGAGGGCGATGAGATATACGTCGTTCCGCTGTTCATCAGTGAGGGATACTTCACTGAACAGGTTATCCCCCGCGAACTCCGCTTGGACGGTTGGGACGTTTCCGAGTGGGACTCTGACGGGCTGAGTGCTTCTCACACTGTGTTGACCGCGACAGATATCGACCGCGAGGTTCACTACTGTGGTCCTGTTGGGACCCACGAGGCAATGACCGACGTGCTGGTTCGTCGCGCAGAGTCGGTCACCGGTGATCCAGATGTCGGCGACGGATTCGGCTTTGCGGTCGTCGGCCACGGGACCGAGCGCAACGAAAATTCCGCGAAGGCGATCGAGTACCACGCCGATCGGATCCGCGAGATGGATCGCTTTGACGAGGTCCAGGCGCTGTACATGGACGAAGAGCCCGAAGTCGACGACGTCACCGACTACTTCGAGAGCGAAGACGTCGTGGTTGTTCCGCTCTTTATTGCAGACGGCTTCCACACACAGGAAGATATTCCTGAGGACATGGGGCTAACCGATGATTACCGAACCGGCTACGACGTCCCTGCGGTGGTTGACGGCCACCGAATCTGGTACGCGGGTGCAGTGGGTACGGAGGGCCTCACGGCGGACGTGATCCTCGAGCGTGCCGAGGAGGCTGGGGCGTCGATCGGCAATGCGCTGGAAGCCGTCCGCGAGCGGACGCGATCGACTGGAACGAGCGATTCGGCTGGCTCGAACGAGCCGGCGATGGGGGACTGAATGATGACTGCAGACGACGTGGTGCTTTCGGCTGAGGTCTTTGAGGCGTTCCGCACGGCGATCGCCGACGGCCCGATCGACTTCGACGATCTGTACGCCCGTTACGACCACGAAACCGAGCGCTTCGAGTTCGAAACGACAGAAACCACGCGAACCGGGCTCTCGGAGGCCGGACTCCACGAGGCCGCCGAGGAGTACGCCTCTTACATAACCAACTGGTGGTTCGTCTCGAGTGTGCTCGACGATCGCTCCCCGGACCGGGTTGGCTTTGTTCGCTGGCTCGAGGCCGCCTCTGAGCATTCGGTACCAGCGCGGTACGACGCGCTCGCTTCGGGCGTGAGCCGCTCGTGGGGCGAACTGCACATCACAGCAACGATCGACGAATTCGGTGACCGATCCTATGAGCTTCGCCACGAAGACGACACAAACGTGTCGGCCGATTCGCTTGACGCACACAGCAATCCGCTCGACGCCCGTGAGATTGGGACGTTTGACGAGCGGGATCGATACCGGCCGCTTCGGACGGCCCCATCGTTGCCGACCGGCTGGGTCTTTTCAGATCTCTCTGCGATCGAGGTGTGCGAAACCGTCGACACATTCTATCCCGCAACGATCGCAAACTGGTATCGCGAGTCAGACGGAACTCTCGATATCGATCACTGGCGCGACACCGCCGAGCGCCAGACCGGGATTTACGGCATTATCGACGAGCTCGACGAGGCCGCAGTCAACCGGATCGCGGCCTCCTGTTGTGTGGATAGCCAGTGTCTGAAACGACGCGAATGGGAGTACGACGCTGAGACCGAGCTCGCTGCTGACGGCGGTAGCGGTGTTTTCCCGTGCCGAGAGCCGTGTTCGCTCGTTGTCGCGGCGGCCCGCAAGTGGACGACACTCGAACGCGAAGAGCCGCAAACCTACGAGTTTGAACTCACGCCGAGCGAGAAAGAACAGCTGGAAGCACTGATTGATGCTGTTGCGGACGATCGGACCGACGATATCCGCGAGGCGGATGTATACGAGGGTGCAAACCGATATCGAGCCCGGTACCTTCGCGAGAAACGGATCGACGAACACGGCAACCTCTCTGGGACACCAACGCACCCAGAGGAGTCAGAAGAGTAGCGCCTGTTTCGGCCAATCGGTCACCACGTCGTTGCCAGTACGATCGCTCCAAGAACGCCAGCTAACACGACGATTGCGCCGACTAGCACGACCGCACCGCCGATCGAGAGTGCCAGCCAAAGCGCCAACGCGACGGCGACAACAGCGAACCCAAGGAGAACTGGAGAGATCCCACCGAGGCGCTCGGAAATCCCTACATCAGGGGTCGAACGCCCCGTTTGTTTTGGCTTTGGTTTGGGCTTCGAGAGCCGCTCGTCGACCGGGATGCGATCGCCCGCGGTCTCGTTCGCCTCGACTGTGAGGTTGACATACGTCGCATCCGCACCGTGCCCGGAGACAACCTTGAGCTGACCAGACACTTCGTGGACCTTCGGCGTTACGTCGATCGTCAGCTGTTTTTCTGCGCCTGCCGGCAAAAAGTGGTTGTTTGTCCCGATCGAGGCGACCTGTGAAAGCGGGTCATCGAGGTGGAGGTGCACGTGGACCGCTTCGCCGTGATTTATGAGTTCAACAGTAAATGGGCCGTCTACAGCAAACGCTGACCGGGTTTCGATCCCGTGGAGCGATTCACGACTCAGGTCGATCGGAAGGGTGCGCACATGGTTCGGTTATCGTCAGACAGCAAAAAGGTTCAGGCCGAATCGACGACTGGACGACTCAGCGGTACGGTGGATCGCGCTCGTCGTCCTCGTCGTCTTCCTCGTCATCTTCGTTGACCTTCAGACCCATAGAGACCCGTATGTCGTGTAGTTCGTCAATCTTCCGACGGTAGTACGACAGGCCGACGATGGCGATCGCGGTCAACAAGACCACAGCCCCACCAAAGATGAGCAGATCACGCTCGCGGTAGGATTGGACCGTGATCGAGCCGCCGGAGACATCCTCCCAGTAGAGGTGCAACTGCCCGTCGATCTCTTCTTGTTCGTAGTTTCGAGGGACGACGTTGCTGAAGAGGAAGAAATCGAGGCTGTGGCCTTCAGGGAGAACGACCTCGTAGGATCCCTCGACGTATGCGGGGATACTGAACCGCCGAGGGACCGCACTGGCAGTAATGCCAAGCTGTCCGTCACTGTCTGGAACCGTTACAAAGACCTCGTCAGTCGTCTGTTCGAACTCACCACCGTGGGCTTCGATCTCGGTCCCATTGAGTACGGTCCCGTTTTCGTAGCGGTACCGGACGGCTGAGATATCGAGCGGTCCCTCAGTGCCCCACTCTTCGGGACGGTACAGCCGGAGTTCATCGCTCGCGTTGACCTGATACACTGCCTGAAACGACGAGCCCTGAACCGTGATATGGGCGTCTCGATCGGTGTCCCAGTTGTACGGTTCGGCGGGCTCGCGATCGATCGCTTCACGAGAAACCTCGCCGCCGCCGGTTGCCCACCCGAGACAGCCGGCACTAACGGCGAGTAACGCGACGACGAGCGTCGCAAGCACGAGGCGTCTATTTGGGGACATGTGAACGCGGGATATCAGTGTCGGTGTCGGTGTCGGTTTCGGTGGTTTTGTCTGGGTGTCAGTCGGCAATCACACAGCGCAGTTCAGCAGGGACGTACGCTCCGATCGACGCTAAGAGCCCCGGCGGGTCAGTGCTTTCGGTGCACACGATACTCTGTTCTAAGAGCCCTAGCCGTTCGACAGTTACGATGTCCTGTGCGTGCCCAGCCTTGTTGACCGTTGCGCGGACTTCCCCGCGCGTGGCGCTGTTGACGTTCACCCGGCCGGTTCCGCGGGTCCACTCGAAGAGGCGATCGCGCTCTTCGTCGGCCAGCCGCGAGGGCTCGCCGTAGACGAACGTCATTGGGAGGTGCTGAACGAGTCCAAACCGCTCTTTGAGTTGCTCGGGACTGCCTGTTCCGAGACCGAGTTCACTCGCTGGAATCAGAATTTCCCTGCCAGCGTCGAGGACAAACCCCTCCGAAGACCACCCTTCGAGCGTGCCAACGTACGTTTCGCCGGCCTCGAAGTGGTCGGTGATTTCGCTCCACTCTGCACGGAGGGCATTGCGAGCGATCGTTTCGTCCTCCCCCGAAAGAGTCACCGACACAAAGTCGTCGTGGCGAACACCGATATCGAAGTCGACATCGAGATCGCCGATAGTGTTGTCTACGAGCGACTGGAGGCTTCTTAGCGCGCGATCGCGCGCGTCCCCTTCGACGTAGCACTTGGTTGCGAGGACGACCATCAGCCGGTCACGTCCACGTTGAGTTCCTCACGAAGCTCGTCGATCCGTGTCTCCATTGCCTCAACGAGCATGCTGTTATCCATCGACTCCAGCGGCGAGCCACACTCAGGACACTGGAAGCCGAAGTCCATCGCCTCACCGAATTCGAAGCGAATCGAACACACCTCACAGAGGTAGAATTCGTTCGTCTCCTCGTAGTCTTGGCGAGCTTCGAGCGCGTCTAGGAGGCGATACATCTCGGATTCGAGGTTTTCCGGGATATTCTCGTAGTGGAACGTCCACAGATACGTGAGCCATCCCGAATCTTCATCTCGGACCCGCCGGTAGGAGGCCAGGTCGTTCTCATACAGAATGAAAAGCGCCCGGCGCACCGCGTTGAGCTCGAGATCGAGCTTTTCGGCGAGTTCCTCGTCGGTGACTTCGCCGTCAGGCGGCGCAGCCGCAACCGGCATGCCTGTCGGTCCAACAAGTTCGTGGAGGTACTTTTGGATGACAGGATCGTTCAAGAGACCCTCAAAAGCCATTGTTATATTCACGGCCGTCGTTTCGTTTAAACCCACCGAAAGTGCAGTTTGACACCACTCGGAGGATCGATCGGCGCTGGCTTTACTCCACAGATCGGCGCTGGCTTTACTCCACAGATCGGCGCTGGCTTTACTCCACAGATCGGCGCTGGCTTTACTCCACAGATCGGCGCTGGCTATACACCACTGCTCGGCGCTGATCCTCGGCTGTGAAATCCGGTTACTGATCGGTATGGTTCGTCGACTCTGTGGGAACGACCTTTTTTCCCGTCGATTGTGGAATCACTCGACGGTCGGCGTCGACCCACTCGCGATCGAGTTCGTCGCCCTCGAAGAGCCGATCTAAGAATACAGCCAACCCGGCGACTTCCGAGTGCGGTTGATTCGTCACGGCAACGTTCCAGTCGGCAGCCTCGTACACCTCGAAGGGCACCTTCTCGCCTCCAACGACAATCAGTAGCGGCCCCTCTTGACAGTCGCTTCGAATCCCCGACTCGACCGTCTGTATCGGCTCGCCGTACATCGTCAGGTGGACAACAGTTCCGTCGAATCCACGGACGATCGACCCTATCCCCTCGCGCAGTTCGACGTCGAACGGGCCGCCGAAGCGATCGGTAATATCCTCGACAGTCGCTTTGGCTTGGCCAGCGTTGTCCGGGAGAATTACCCGATCGGCACCCAGCGCTCGAGCGGTGAGGCCGACGTGTGTCGTCATCCTGTCGTCTCGGCCGGGTCTGTGGCCATATCGGAGGACGACGATCTCGTGTTCTGTCTGCATGCCTGTGGGTTAGACGGCGATCGGTTGGCGCTTTCGATCCGGACGGCACCGCCACACCGTACACCTCGCCTGTTTTGGCGGTCGGTTCTTTTGGCTCCGATACCTACCTATTGCAATGACAGCGTCGAAAGCTGAGGTTGGGGCCGGTGTCGCCGACGTAGCGCTTGATGGACAGACTGCACTCGTGACGGGCGCAACCGCTGGAATCGGCCGCGAGACAGCCCTCGCGCTGTCACGGCTTGGTGCGCGGGTGTTTATTCACGGTCGAGACCGGGACCGCGGCGAGGCCGTGCTCAATGAACTCCCTGGCGACGGCACATTCATCCCTGCGGACTTCGCCACGCAAGCCGGTGTCACGCGGCTGGCAGAAGATGTACGGGCGCAACTGGAGGGAGGCACGATCGACATTCTCGTTCACAACGCCGGTGGCTGGTTCACCGACGGACAACTCACCGGCGACAGAATTGAGTACACCTTCGCCGTCAATCATCTCGCGTCGTTTCGGCTCACCTACGAACTGTTCGAGGCCCTCGCACCGACTGCGCGGATCGTCATCGTCTCCTCGGAGGCGCACCGGCAGGGATCGCTGGATTTCACTGGACTCCGAAGTGTCTCGAACTACCGTAGCTGGAATGCGTACTCACGATCGAAACTCGCCAATGTGTTGTTCGCCCGTGAACTGGCCGATCGACTCGACGCTGCCGGCGAATCGATCACTGCAAACGCCCTCCATCCGGGCGTGATCCCAGGCAGCGGCTTCGGTCGACACGCACTTGCGCCGCTCCGCGGACTCATGTCTGCGTTCGGTTCGATCGCCGCTAAACTCCCGGTGCCAGGCGTCGATAGTGTCGTCGAAGGCGCAGAAACCTCCGTGTACCTTGCCGCGTCGCCGGCGGTCGAGGAGGTTTCCGGGAAGTACTTCAAAGACTGTGCGATCGAGACGCCAGCTCCGCAGGCTCGAGACGACGCGACGGCCGATCGGCTGTGGCAAATTAGCGAGGAGTTGTGCGAAATCGAGTGGCCGCTCGGCGTGGACGCCTAACGCGGTGTCGAGAGTGTAGCCGAACGGATTGAGCGTCATTCGTCGATCGTGAGTTCGATCGTGGCCTCGACGTCGTGAGTAGTCGCTTCGAGACGGCCCGTAATCACGTACTCGCCGGGCGTTGGATCCTCCCAGGTGCCGGTGTACGATCGGCGTTCACCGGGATCGATTCGGTCTGTCGAAAGTGCCATTGTGAACATCCGCCCCTCTGACCACTGCCAGACGATATCTCCGTCTTGCTGGGCGGTGAACTCTGCTCGTTTCCCCGACGAAAACGAGAGTTCTTCGGCCGTCTCGCCGACGTTTTCGATCGTGAGGACGAACTCATAGCCAGTTTCGATCGGTCTGACCGACAGTGTCGGTTCGAGCATTCGAGTATGTTACCCGGCCAGCTCGAATAACAGTTGGTGGCATCCGCACCCACGATCGCTCACTGGATCTGTTTTTATTGAGAGCCGTGGATGTTTATTTGTTCGTAGGACAGGTCTGATCCACAAAAGCGCAGTCGCTCCCGATCGGACCCACAATAATGCACAGGTATCCAATCGGCTCGAAGAGACTACGTACTGTGTGTATCGAGCAGTGCCCCGCATTTGGCATTATAGTAGCGTTTGCAATTATTTTCCCACTTCGATTCAGGAACTGCTGGTTCACGCTCTCTCGGACTACATTTCGAGATGGCTGTTGCAAAGAGTTGCAAACGTTACTATAGTTTTCGATTGTATCCGAGTTTTTCGCTAATTGCATTTGCTAGAATGTCACAATCCACCAAAAAACACACAAAATTTAATAAGAACCGCAAACAATTATGAGATGAGTTCGGAGGTGACCAGCAATGGCACTCCCGACAACACCAGCAAGCAGTTGGATCGGCAGACAAGGAACCCCAAGCCGACTGTTCGAAGGCGCGTTCGACTCACTTGACGACTACGAACTGTACGAAGAGGACGGCGAGTTCGTCCTCTCGATCGACATGCCAGGGTTTGACCCCGAGGAGATCACCGTTGCCTGGGACGACGGCATGTTGAACGTCGCTGCCGAGCACGTTGATGAGGAGCGCGATCGCCGCAAAACCTACCATCGACGGTTCCGGTTCCCGAAGGCGATCGCCGAAGACGAGGTGGCCGCCTCCTACAGAAACGGCGTGCTTGAGGTGACGCTTCCGCTCGAACCCGAGGCGACGACCCTCGGCACCGAGATCCCAATCGAGACCTGATCGGTCCCGTCGGTTCTGAAGCCCAAGTTGCCGGTTTCGCTCATTTTTATCGGGAAATCGCAAGCTAATAGCCGACCGATCGCCTATCCGCTTTTGTGCAGATCGTCGGCTACGACACCTTCGATGGCGGCCTCTATCTGAGCAGCGCGGAGGGACTCGAATACATCTCACTCGACGCCGGCGACGAACTTTCCTACGCGCTTGGCGAGCGCCACTGTGCTGGGACGATCCACGACGATCGCCATATCTCCTGTTCGAACGCCGACGCCCCGTACTGTGCAGATCACCGCGATCGGTGGGTGTGTGCGCTGTGTACCGGCACGTGTCTCAAAGACGAGATGGACTGTTACGACGACCACGCGATCTACCTTGCGGCGTTTGCGCCAGACGAGTTCAAGATCGGCGTCACAAAGCTGTGGCGCCTCGACACCAGGCTACGCGAGCAGGGCGCCGATCGGGCCGCTCACATCCGAACAGTCGAGAACGGTCGAATCGCCCGCGAAATCGAAGCGGAACTCTCCCAAACAGTTCCCGTTCCCGATCGGGTTCGAGTTCCCACAAAGCGACGAGGGTTGCACCGATCAGTCGACACCGATGCGTGGAACGCGCTGTTGGCGGGCTTTTCGTCGATTAATACTTACAGTTTCGATTACGGCTTTGTGCTCGACACACGCCCGATGACTGAGACGATGGCAACCGGAACTGTCGTCGGCACGCAGGGTCGACTGTTGGTCTTAGAACGCGGTGGTTCGACGTACGCTGTGGACATGCGCGATCTCGTCGGCTACGAGGTGACTGAGGATCGACAACACAAACAGCTTCAGTCAAGTCTTGGCGTTTTCGGGTGACGAACCCTTTTCAGCGCACCTGTCGCGATCGGATGAACAACGGTTTTCCGGCTACCGGCCGAACCCGCTCGTATGGCTGAAGACGATCCAGCTGACGATCGCGAGGGTGACGCATCAACTGGCGAAGCTGAGGATACTTCTACAGAGCCCGAAGAGACTGCCGGAGAGTCCGACGACGGCGAAGAGAAATCCTTCCGCGAGCGGGTTGAGGAGATCCGCGAACGACGCGCCAAAGAACGCGAGGAGGGTGGCGAAGGCGGCTCGCCAAGTCCCGAGGAAATGATGGGCGGCGGTCCAGGTGGTCCTGGTGGCATGGGTGGCGGTGGCAATCCGTTTGCACAGATGATGAGCGGCATGATGGGCGGTGGCCCAGGCGGAGCCGGTGGTATGGGTGCCGGTCCCGGCGGAAGAGGCGGCCCCGAGGAGGGCGGCTCTAACAACGAAGAGCTCGTGCGTGAGGTCAGACAGCTCCGCGACGAGGTCCGCGACGCCAACCGCGAGCTTCGCCGGATCGCCGACGCACTCGAAGACGACTGATCCGATCGGACGTACCGATGTGGATTACAGACTGTGTGGGCGCATGACGATCGCCGAAGAGCGGATAGACCGGCTTGCCGAATTGGCCCGCCAAGCGTCGATTGACGGCGAGTACGATCGATCGCGCGAGTACGTGCGACTCGCACGGCGGGTGGCCGAACGGAACCGCTGCGGACTCCCTCGGCGGTTCAAGCGGTTCACCTGCGATGACTGTGACGTCTTTTTGCGGCCTGGACGCAACGCCCGTATCCGGCTTCAAGACGGCCACGTTGTTGTCCGCTGTGACTGCGGTGCGACGAAGCGGTACCCGTATCGAGTGTAAACCGAACTGTACTGTGTCGATCGCTACGGGCTAACACCTCGCGATCGAGACAAATCCCGAAAGTACAACAACGTCGGCCTAGTATCGTGGTGTATGACCAAGGAAGCACTCCGCAAGGAGGCCCACGACCTCGACGTCACCGTTTGGGTCGGGAAGGCAGGCATCGACGCGGTTACAGACGAACTGAAAGACCAGCTGAACGATCGCAAACTCGTGAAAGTCAAGTTCCTCCGGGCAGCCCGTGGTGGAACGACTGTTGATGAACTGGCGAGTGAGCTCGCCGACGCAGTCAGTGCCGAACTGATCGAAACCCGTGGCAACACGGCGGTGTTGCACTAATGGCCGGGAGTCCGATGCAGGTTGACCCGACGGAAGTCGATCCGTCGACGGCAAGCACACCACTCGGCGAGGTGTTACTCGAGTTCGGTGTCCCGTTTGGGGATCTTATCGGCGCTGGAGTAACGTTCCTCGTCGTACTGTTTGCGATCTACCTCTTCGGCAAAATCGTTATCATTCCAATCGTCGATCGATTCCTCAACCGCTACGGTCTCGAGCCGCACGCTCGTCGTCCGCTCCAGAAGATCACGACAGTTATTGTCGTCTTCATTGGACTCGGAATCGCCTTCGGCGCCGCCGGCTTCGGGAACCTCTTGCAGTCGGTGGCGACGATCGCCGCGGCGGCAACACTGGCGATCGGCTTTGCTCTGCAGGACGTGATCAAAAACTTCGTGGCGGGTATCTTCATTTTCGCCGATCGGCCGTTCAAGATCGGCGACTGGATCGAATGGGACGGCCACTCTGGCATCGTCGAGGACATTAGCTTTCGCGTCAGCCGCGTTCGAACCTTCGACAACGAACTGCTCACTGTCCCAAACTCGAATCTCACCGACGGCGTCATCAAAAACCCGGTCGCAAAGGAGACACTCCGGCTGAAATTCCTCTTTGGCATCGGCTACGGCGACGACATCGACAAAGCGAGCGAAATTATCGTCGAAGAGGCCGAAGCACACCCCGAGATCCTCGAAGATCCGGCACCTTCGGTCCGACTCACAGAGCTTGCAGACTCTTCGGTCGGCCTCCAGTCGCGAATCTGGGTTGACAATCCGAACCGATCGGATTTCGTCAAGATCCGTGCGGAGTACGTCACCTCGGTGAAAAAGCGGTTCGACGAGGAAGACATTGAGATTCCGTTCCCACAGCGCACGCTCAGCGGGGACGTCGAGATGGCTGCGCCGCCCGAGATCGCCGACTGACCGCTGTCTCAACACGCTGCGGTTTGCAGCAAACTTCACACACTGGCGCTTGCAGCGATCGTCAGACGCTACTATTTGACGACAATCCCCACACATCGACAACTGGCAGACAGCGTCAGCAGTGCAAATTCATAGTTCGTTTGGATCGACTCTGGAGACAATCACCCGAACCCCACCGTACGCGACGATCGCCGCGGCCACCACCACCGCAACAGAGGCGTAAATTGTGGTGTCTGCGCTATCGATCGCCAGCCGTGCGATGGCGTTTGTCGGCCCGTCAGCGAGTACTGCCGTCCCTGCAAAGAGCGCGATGGCGCTCACCGCGTAGAGTAACTGCGCGCTTCGTCGATCGGCTGCCAGCAGTGCTGTCCCGACGGCGATGGAGACGATCCCGATCGCGAGCGCGCTCGCGAGGACGAACAGCCAGCCGAGGTTTGCGACCGGCGTGCCATTGAGCGTGATCAACACCAGCCACGTAATCGCCTGGAGCGGTGCGATCACGATCGCCGCCGCGGCCTTGCCATCGACGATCTGTGTGAGTGTGATCGGGGCAACTCGAAGCACGTCGAGAGTCCCACGTTCGACCTCCTCTGTGAGTGAGTCGACCGTGATCGAGCCGCTAATGAACGCCGGTAACAGCACTAATAGCGGGACCAACACCGTATACGTAAAGTCGTAATACGGGTTACCTTCACGCTCGCCGAGCGGCTGTAGCGGCTGGCTTTCGAGGGACGCTGCCCGATCGTCGCGGAGATCGCGCTCGACCGTCTGCAGCAGCGTCCGGGTTTCTGCGACGATGATCGTCGTTTCGACGTTTGATTCGGGAACCGACGTTGTCACTCGGAGCCGATCGGCAGTCGCATCTGGGTCTGTCTCCCATGTTGCGACGAACAAGACGTCTGCCTGCCCTGTTCGGAACGCTGACTGCGCGGCAGCGAGATCGTTGTACGCAGTCGGTTCAATCCGTTCGTGCTCGCTCGCGGCCGCAAGTAATTCGTCTGCGGCGTCGCCGGTTACCGCAGCCTCGATCTGGTAGCCGTCTGCGCCGGTTGGATCGTACAACGACACCAGGCCGACGACGAGAAACGACGAAAATGCCGCGACGAACAGTTGGATCGCAAGCGCGAGGACGATCGTTTTCTCTGCGGTCAACATCCGGAGCTCCCGGCGGGCAATCGTCAGTCGAGGCGGCCGGCGATTGCTGTCGCTACGCATACAGCATCACCACGCCGTAGTTGTACGCCGCGTGGACAATCGTCGCAATAACGAGTGCGCTGGCGTAGACGAGCCGACCGTCCCGTGCACCGACCGCCGTGATCGTCGCGGTAACCGTATGCAATACCAATGGCGCGGCAAGTAATCCAACCGCGAGCGTTGGCGTGAGGCCAGTTGGCGCAAATGCTGCCTGCCCGATCGCGAGCTCTGGCAGCCCAACGACCTGGGCGATCGCCGTGAATTTCTCGGCCAAAAAGAAGCCAACACCGGACACGATTCCGAGTCCAACCGTGACAGGCAGTCGGCGTTCGAACCGCGATCGAGCGTAGCCGGCGTACACGTGAACGCTCTTTGCGAGTTCTTCGATGAGTGCGATCGTCACCAACAACACCGGAATCGACAGCTCGATCGGCGCGACGTAGAGAATGGCAATTGCGAGCAATTCCGCTGTGAAAACGAACGGTACGAAAAGCGCAGTCCACAGCCCGACAGAGGCGTAGCCTGACAGCTGGGCGTTGAGCGCATCGATGACCTTCGCTGGGATCGGCTTTTGGGTGAACATATCCTCCTCGCGGTAGATCCCCGACCCGAGTACGAACAGGACAGCCGAGCCAGCGTAGAATGGGCCAGTCGAAAAGAGGTACTCGCCGATCGACACCGCCTCACCTTGGAGATCCATTACGACGATCGACAGCGGCGAAATCAACGCGATCGGCGTCACGTTCGTGAAGATCGCCGGAACGAACGCGTACGTTGTCACGAGCACGGCGATCGTCACGGTCACGAATGTGAGTTCTTTGAACGAGCGGGCGATCATCGCTGCGACGAATGTCGCCGAGAGAAACCCAAGCGCGATCGGAATCACCGCAAGAACGGACAACAATCCGCCACCGACAACTGCGGCAATGATCGCAGTCAGGACGATCGCAGCGAGGAGGTACGGCAGCGTCTTGCCCGCAATAATCGTCGTCCGTGCCAAGGGGGCGACTAATAGTAACTCCCCGCGTCGGTTGATCCGCTCGTTCAGCATCGTTCCGCCGTATGCCTGAATCACGAAGTTCATCGGAACGAGAAATATGAACGCTAATAACAGTGAGCCGAACGGAAACGGCGGCTGAATCGTCGCAGGCGACCCGCTTTGAGAGCCGCCGAATGCCTGCCCGCCGATCGAGGGAATCGATCCGCCGGTCGAATCATCGGTCGAGCGATCCTCGTCGCTGGCGGCACCTGCTGTCCCATCACCGGACGAGTCCGACGTGTCCGTCCCCTCAGCCGTGTCGGCAGAACCGCCCTCGGCTGCGCGATCCGATTGTGTGCCGTCGTCTGATCCACCCGGTGTCGTGGCATCACTTTGTCGCGAGACGTACTGTAGATCGACGCGAACCGGATACGCTGCGGATTCGTTCGGCTCGTCGGCCATTCGCCGCTCATTGTACCGATCGATCGAAGTCACCAGGGTGCTGTGTGCGGCCGAACCCTTCTCAGTCTCTGCGACGTACCACGTTACGACATCCTCGCCAGGGTGATTAATGAGCACGTCAAGATCGCCAGTCGCGAGCGCTTCCTGGTTCGGCTCTGCGGGCGCCAGTTGGCTACTCTCTGCAACAACTGGATAGTAGGGATTGTCAGCGTCGACGCCGACCCGGTAGATGTCTCGGTCGATCGCGAGTCCGGCTGAGCCGGCGACTGCAACTGAGCCGACGACTGCGGCGGTAAGCACGATGATAATTGCACCGAACGCAGCGGTCCGGCGATCGATCGTCCCAACGCTTCGTTTTGCCTCCCAGCGGGCGATCCGCCACACGGACGCGAGGCGGCGACGAGCACTACCAATTGCGTTTTTGAGACGATCGAGCACGTCCGTCACGATGCCTCACCGGCTGCCCCCCGATGTTCCAGGTCGGCGGCAGTGTCTTGGATCTGTCTGGAGCCGGCCATCGGCTCACCGGTCAGTTCGAGGAAGATTGCTTCGAGCGTGGACTCCTCAGTTCGGAAATCGAGTACTGTTCCGTTGGCGGCGTCAATCGTTTCACGGATCTGGTCTGCTTTGGCTATCGTGTCGGCAGTAAATAGGTGCTCGAGGCTGCCGCCACGGATTGTCGTGTCCGCCGCTTCGATGCCTGACGGGCTGACATCCGCTCGAATTTGGTACTCGCGGCTCCCATAGGTCTCACGGAGTTCGTGGACGGTTCCACGGGCGATGATTTGTCCTTCGTTCATAATCACGACTCGATCGCAGACACTCTCAACGTGATAGAGGTTGTGTGCGCTGAATATCACCGTCTTCCCGGACGCCTTGAGCTCACGGGTGAACTTGAGGACCGTGTTTGTCGTCAACGGATCGAGCCCGCTTGCAGGCTCGTCGTAAATAACAACATCGGGATCGTTCACGAGCGATCGAGCGATCGCCACCTTTCGTTTCATTCCCTTCGACATATCGCCGATCCGCCGGTCGCGGTGTTCGAGTTCCAGTCTGTCGAGGGTGTCCATCGCCCGATTGATCGCCGCCTCTCGCGGGACATCGTAGAGATCTGCGAAGAACCGGAGGTACGATCGCGGCGTCATGTCCTCGTACAGCGGCGATTCCTCGGGCAAAAAGCCGAGGGTCTGGCGCATCTCCGGATCGCTCGCATCGTAGCCGGCAACGGTGGCGGTTCCTTCAGTTGGCTCGATCAGCCCGGCGATCATCTTGAGCGTCGTGGTTTTCCCCGCTCCGTTCGGCCCGACGATACCCAGAATCTCGCCAGATTCGACCGAGAAGGTGCTCCCAACGACGGCAGCAAAATCGCCGTACACCTTCTGAAGTCCATCGACTGCAATCATTACACGCCGATCCACTGTCGGGATAAATAAGCCTGCGGTGCCAGCTATCAGATCTGGGAAGCACTACTGGGTATTTTGCCAGTATCACATACTCATTGTGATAGCACCCGCTCGCTTTGTCACCGCGTGTTTCTTGTACAGCGGTACAATCTTACTCATCCAGGCCGCGATCGGATTCCGTGATGGCTCTGCAATCGGAGCGATCGCGCTTGCGGGAACTGGGCTCGCGATCGTCGCGACGGGGATACTGCGGCTCCGCAATCCAGCGCTGGAAGCGGACAATCCGGCCACATATGGGCCGCTTGCCTACGGGATTGCAGCCCTATCGCTTATGCTTACAGTGCTCGTCTTGGTACAGATCCTCGTACTCTAGCCCGGTCAAGAGCAACCACTCTGCGGTCGAACAAAACACACGCGGCAAAGATCAGTTTTAGTCGTCGGCCGGTCTCTTGCCTCGTTGCCAGACGCTGTCTGCGCAGACGCCGTCGGGTGCTGTGTGTCGAACCTCTTTCATCGTCGGTCGGGTATCATCAGCCATCTTGTCACGATGTAGCACATCCCTCGGATTTAAACCTTTCAGCGATCGTATATTAATTACCGATATCGACCAAGGTCCCTTATATATTTTCGATCGTTGGAGATACAGTCAGGGTGGTCGTTCGATAGCAAACCGATCGCCGGTTTTCGTGTAGAGACTCCCAGCGAGCCGTCCGATCGTATCTAGTTTGTCGATATCTATCTTTCCGTCCGTTAGCTGATCATCGTCGACGTGGGCGTGTACGACCTCGCCGAGAATCAACACCGAGCTGCCGACTTCAAGCCACTCGTAGAGGGTGCACTCGAATACGACAGCGGCATCGGCGACGTGTGGGGCGTCGATGCGGACCGACTCGCCGCGATCGAGCCCGGTGCGATCGAACTCGCTCTCGCCGGCCGACAGCGTCGCGCTCGTCTCGTTCATGGCCTCAACGACGCGTTCGGTTACGACATTGACCGCAAACTCTTCGGTCTGTTTGACGTTTCTGGGAGTGTCTTTCAGTTTGTCGCTGCCAACCGGCGCGAACATGACGACTGGTGGATCGACCGCGACGACGTTGAAGAAGCTATACGGCGCGAGGTTATCGATGCCGTCGGTACTCCGCGTGGATATCCAGCCGATCGGTCGCGGTGTAACGGCCGTCGACAGGAGGCGGTACGGCGAGCCGAACGCGGTTGGTGGACCGTCCATTTAGTTCCCGTAGCCTTTCTCAACGGGGTCAATCTCGGCGGTGCCCGGTTCGTCCTCGTCGTACCCAAACCCGGGACCCATCGTCGCGAGTTCGAACACGAGACCGTCTGGATCGCTGAAGTAGATGCTCTTGAAGTAGGTCCGATCTTTGATTTCTGATACCCGAACGCCGTGCGCTTGGAGGTGGTCTTGCCACTCCTGTAGCGTCTCTTCGTCTTCGACACCGAAGGCGAAGTGATGACTCGCACCAGGGCCGGGTGTTCCCTGCGAGTTTGGATACTCGAAGTACGTCACGTTTGTTCCCGGCTCGCCGCCCGGAGTTGGCGAGAAGTAGTAGTGTTTTGTCCCGGGGTCATCGTAGTTTTGAGTTCGTTTCACGGTGTGCCAGCCGAGCACGTCCTCATAAAACGAGACGACCTCGTCCATGTCCTGGGTGATGTTCGTCACGTGGTGCAGCCCGGTCGTGGGTGGCGCCTCACTCATATCCGATATTGTCGCTTGCGGGTGTTAGCCCTTTGGAACCTGTCAGTTTGGTAGTGACACGAATGTTACTAAGGGTACCCTCGTTTGAGCGACCGGCCGCTGATTCGCTTCTTGCGGCGACGTATTCATGTCTCGGCGCCAGCAACAACCATCATGCACCAGTCGACGGACAGCGCCTACGAACTCGGGTTTCGATCGATCGACGAAGACGCGGAGGTCACCGATTGCCCTCTCCCCGTTGAGGGAACGATCCCTGAGTGGCTCTCGGGTGCGTTAATCCGAAACGGTCCCGGGCGCTTCGAGTTCGGCGGCGAGCGCGCAACCCACTGGTTCGACGGCCTCGCAATGATCCGTCGCTACGGCTTTGAAGACGGAACGGTCCGCTACACGAACCGATTTCTCCGGACAGACGCCTACAAAAACGCCGATCGAGCCGATGGACCGGGCGAGTTCGCTACTAGTGGAGGGTCTCTCCGGACGATTGCGCGGTGGATCCGATCGCTGGGACCGCCCGAATCGACCGACAACGCGAACGTCCACGTTGCGCAGTTTGGCAACCACTACGTCGCGCTGACGGAAGCGCCGCGGCGGATCGCCTTCGATCCGGAGACGCTGGAGACAATCGGGGAGTTCCGCTGGCGCGACGATATTGCCGAACACATGACGACCGCGCACTTCCGACGGAATCCCCTCCGTGAGGAAACGATCGGCTACTCGACAACGTTTGGCCGTCCACATCAGTATCACCTTTATGGAGTTCCTGACGGGACTGCTGTCCGTGAACCGATCGCGTCGATTCGCGCGGAGGGGCCGGGATACATCCACGACTGTGCGGTCACAGAGAACCATATCATCCTCGTTGAGACACCGCTTCGGATTGCAATCTGGCGCGCGCTATCGCCGTTTTCTGCAGGCCTATTTGACCTTCTCGACTATGACGAGGATCGCCAGACTCGGTTCATCGTGGTCGATCGCGACAGCGGGTCAGTCGTCGCCGAGCCCCGGACTGACCCGTTCTTTGTGTTCCACCATATCAACGCCTTTGAGGACGGCGAAGAGCTGGTCGTTGATCTTGTTGCCTTCGAAGATGACGAGATCGTCTCGGCGTTGTCGTTCGAGTCGTTGGCCAAAGACGCGTTCGCCGGGGCACCAGAGGGCCGGTTCGATCGCTTCCGAATCACCCTCGGCGATGTGAGCGTCTCCCGATCGCGGCGCTACGACGGCGGCCTCGAACTGCCGACAGTCCCCCAAACTGTCCGAGCACAACCGTACCAGTACGCGTACGCACAGGCCACCGATCGCCGGGGTGCTAATGGTCTCGTCAAAATCGATGCGAACGCCGAAACTGCAACTGAGTGGTGGCAGCGGGGCGTCTACGTGGAAGAACCACGGATGGTACCGCGCCCTGAAGGGACCGCCGAAGACGACGGCGTTGTGCTTGCACCAGCGCTCGACACCCGGACAGAGCGATCGATCCTCCTCGTGTTTGACGCAGAGTCACTCACCGAACTCGCTAGAGCGAGGCTGCCGCACGTTACGCCGTTTGGGTTTCACGGGAGGTTCTTTCGGTCATAATAGTAAAAATCAGTAGTCGGCTCAATACCGTTTCAGAGCAGGCTGAGTCCGATCGCGTACGGCCACGCAGCCCCGCTGACTGCGAGGAAGCTGACCGCCGCCGCGAGCATGGCGACGTTCTTGAGGAATGCCGTCATTTCATCTTGTTGTTGTTCTTCGGGCACTGCCCAAAAGGCGTGCATGGCTGGCGTCGTCACCAATAGGAAGACAATAACAGCCCCTGCTGCGAGCGTTGGAAGGGCTCCTACGGCGATCCCGATCCCGCCAAAGACGAGCATTCCGCCGGTGAAAACCACCGAAAGCGTCGGCGCGGGAATGCCTTTCATTTCCGCGTAGCCAGCCATGGCATCGGTGTTCATGAAATGGTTCAGTCCCGTGAACACGAGGACACCACCGAATAGCAACCGCGCAAGGAGGAACGCCTCTCCGCTGAGTCCTGCATTGAAGCCGCTTTGGAGCAGGTGAACGGAGGTCGATACATCGGTAACCACAACTTCTGGTAACATCGTGTAATCTGGTATACGACCAGAACCTATATATCGCTTTGCGGACAATAGCGTAACCAGGTAACACCCATGTCTTCACAGGAACTGCAGGCAGAATCTGACGGGCCGTGTGCGGTTGTCGACTCCATCGGACAAATCGGTTCGCAGTGGCGACTGGTCGTCCTCCACGACCTCCAGGACGGTGAAAAAAGATTCAACGAACTAAAACGATCGACCGATGCGAGTTCGCGGACACTCTCGCGGGTGCTCGATGATCTTCAGGAGATGGACTTCGTCAATCGCCGCCTCGAGGAAGACGCGCCCGTGGCGACGTACTACAGCCTCACAAAAAAGGGCCGATCGCTCTGTCCGGTATTCGACGAGATCGAACGCTGGGCGGATGAGTGGCTGGCAGCCCCACAACCTGAGCAGTGAGCGACGTCGTCGGGGTCGACGGCTGCGCTGGCGGCTGGATCGCCGCTTGGACCTCCCCATCCCATTCAGAGCGGATCGAGACGGCTGTCTATCCAACAATCGACGCGCTGTGGGAGACCCATTCATCGGCCGATCGAATACTCGTGGACATTCCGATTGGCCTCCCAGAGCACGGCCAGCGAGAGTGTGACGTGCAGGCGCGATCGTTGCTCGGAACGCGCGGCGTTTCGGTGTTTCCTGCGCCGATCCGTCCAGTCGTCGAGGCAGCCGCTGACGGCTCGATTTCCTACGAGGAAGCCAACGAACTGTCACAGACTGAAGCCGACACCGGACTCCAGAAACAGGTGTGGAACATTGCGCCGAAGATCGCGGAGGTCGATACGCTATGTCGCACTATCGCGGGGGCTCGGGAAACGATCGCCGAGTGCCACCCGGAACTGGCATTTGCTGCGCTGAACGGCTGGTTTCCAATTGCGCTCTCGAAGTCGACCGATCGGGGTCGTCGCGCACGGCTGTTTGTCGTTGACTCACACCTCTCGGAGGCGAACACCGCCTACGAGCGCACGATCGACCGCACCTATCGCAAGGATGTCGCTCGCGACGATATCGTCGATTCACTGTGTTTGCTTGCCGCTGGAAGCTACGAGCAGCGATCGGTTCCGGCCGATCCCCCGATCGACGCCGCCGGACTGCCGATGCAGATTGTTCACCCCGACAAGGCACCTGCTTGGGCGCACGAGTGAACCGATACAGCGAGTACGGAGGGGTCGCTTGGACCGATCCGGTCCAGCAAACCGAAGGCACATATTCATCGAATCCCAACTATTGGTATGTACGCTGGGCGGACTGAGACGCCGTGTTGTCTGTGCGGAAATGAGGACACTGTCAGCCGATTTGAGGTGCCGCCCCGGGCGGTCACGTTGATGAAAAACAGCGGCCCGATCGCGTGGCGCGACATTGTTGGCCCAGTGACCCTGCAGTTTTGTGCGGATGACTGGGAACTCGTCACTGAACTCGCCTTGGAGATGGATATGCATCCGTTGTCGCGGTGTAACGTCGCCCACGCGTCGTTCTCGCTGCGCGAGGACTTCGAGGCGCTTTTGAGCGCGACGAAAGACGAACCCGATCAAACCAAACAAGAAACTGAGCTGCTCGAACGGAGCCTGGGCGTAATCGAAAACCGGGACGATCCCTACACAGAATCGAGAGACATGGTTGAAGCCATCGTGATCGGGCTTGCACTCGCAGAACTCGATGTGGTCGACACCCCGCCACATCGATCGGCCGAATCGATCGCATTTGCTGAAAAAACAACATCTAAATAATTTGGTTGACACCCTGTCCGTACATGTCTCTCGTATCAGGAGTCATTTCATATTGGGTCTATGTCGGTGTATTTGCGGGGACGACTGTAGCCTGTGCGATTACGCTGCGCCGTGCGATCAGTATTGAGGACCGCGATACGCGTATTGGATTTGTCGGACTGCTCGTCGGAAGTGGTGGATGGGCTGGCCTTCTCACTGGATTCTTATTAGCTTCCGACTCAGGAGTTGCTTATGCACTATATTCGCTGAGTCTAATAGTCGGACTCACAACGATCGGCGCGTGGTTGTACTTCTGTTCGGCGTATACGGGCCGATCATTCCACACCTCGCCAATGTACCGTCGGTTTGCTGTTGGGCTGTATCTTGGCATCGTGGCTATCAAGCTGACAAACCCAATCCATGGGCTATACTTTACGACCGAGGTCACGACGATGCCGTTCACGCACCTGACGGTCCAGCACGGATTGCTCCACTGGATCATCACGGGTATCTCGTACGTCTTCGCCGGCGTCGGGTTTTTTATGATCTACGAGCTGTTCCTCGAAGCCGATTACGACACGCGGCCGCTCGCTGCGCTCGTCGGCGTGACAGCACTACCAGTCGTCTTCGACATTTCGGGCTTTGCGAGCCCCATGGTTATTGATATCAACTACGAACCGATCGGCGTCGCCATCTTCGCGATCGGCACCGTCTACTTTTTTAGCGATCGGTTCTTCGCCGCACAGCTCACGAAGGACGTTGACGAGCCGGTTATCTACCTGGACAGAGACGATCGCATCCGTGAGTACAATGGCCAGGCTGAGTCGTTGTTTCCGGAGCTCGTAGAGTCGATCGGTGAGCCGCTCGAAGACGCGCTTCCAGCGGTGTACGCTGCCTGTCGGTCCGAGCGATCGATCCTCTCGAAGTCCGTCGATAGTGAGACTCGATACTACCTTGCCAGCGATACCACATTTTCGCTTGGACAGAGCACGATCGGCCAACTCATCGTCCTCAGCGATGTGACCGAATCCGAACGCTACCGCCGGGAACTCGAGCGGCACAACGACCAATTGGAGGGCTTCGCCGGCGCGTTACGCCACGAGTTACTCAACAGTCTGCAGGTCATCGAGGGCTGGGTGTCAGTCGCCGGTGACGCACTCGACAGCGGCGACGTTCCGCAGGCGCAGACAGCACTCGGCACTGTCTCAACTGCGGCCGGTCGGATGGAACACACCGTTGAGGATCTCGAGACGGTCGCCCGATACGGGCAAAGTGCCGATTCGACCCAGCCGGTTGATCTGGCAGCAATTGCTCGATCGACATTCGAAAAAACCGCCGCCGATGTCTCGCTCTCGATCGACGGCACTGCAACCGTGTCGGTAAATCCACCTCGCGTTGAGGATCTCTTCGAGTACGTCTTCGAGTTCGCGCCGTACAACAACGCCTCGTCAGTAGATCTGACAATCGACGACAACGAGATACTGATTACGTATGACGGGGGCTCGATTGGGGAGAACAATCCGGAGAGCTACTTTGATTACGACGCCGCGGTGCCGAACGCCGAAGCGGGAATGATCCTGCCGAACGTCCGTACGCTGGCGCGGACCCAGGGGTGGGACGTATCGATCGACACGGCGTACGACGACGGGCTTCGCGTCGTGATTTCACCGTACGTAGAAAAATAATGTGGCGACACTCCGCAGTCATGTGGTGACTGGAGTGGCCGCTATCGGTACTACTCGTCTTTCGTTTTGATGTCTGCGGACAGCCCCTGGGCCATCTCGATCTCGTAGGAGTTGTTGAGCGTCCAGGCGGTTCGTTCGGTGACGGCTTCGATCACCTCACGCGCGGATGGGTAGCCATTGCCGGACTTTTTGACGCCGCCGAATGGTAACTGCACCTCCGCACCGATGCACGGTAAGTTCCCGTAGGCAAGACCAATCTCGGCGCGATCGCGGTAGTAATTTATCTCTCGGTAATCCTCAGAAATAATCGCGCCTGCGAGTCCGTATTCGGTGTCGTTGTGGATCTCGACAGCCTCCTCGATGTCGCCGTCGTACTCCAACAGCGCGACGTGGGGGCCGAATACCTCCTCGTGAGTACAACGGAGGTCTGCGTACGGATCGGCCTCGTAAACGAATGGTCCAATCCAGTTGCCATCCTCGTGGCCGTCAGGGATCTCTGCTGGATCGAGGTCGGTCCGATCGACGAGGACGTTTACATCCTCCTCGCGGGCGAGATCGTTGTACGAGCGGACCTTCTCTTTGTGTTCGGGCTCGATGAGCGGCCCCATGAACGTGTTCTCATCGAGTGGATCGCCGACCGCGACGTTTGAGGCGACCTCGACGAACCGCGCTTTGAACTCGTCGTAGACGTCCGTGTGCACGATGAGTCGTTCGGAGGACACACAGCGCTGGCCGGTCGTTTTAAATGAGGACATCACCGCCGAGTGGACAGCGGTGTCCATATCGGCTTCTGCGGTGATCACGATCCCGTTTTTGCCGCCCATCTCACAGGCAGCGAGCTTGTTGCCCTGCTGGGCAGCTTTTGCGGCGACCTCGTGGCCGACTTCTGCGGAACCGGTGAAAAGCACCGTCTCGATGCGCTCATCATCGACGATCGACGCGCCCGCGTCGCCGAAGCCCTGAACCATATTGAACACGCCCTCAGGGATCCCGGCGTCATCGAACATTTCGGCGATGATCTGTCCGCACCACGGTGTCTGTTCAGCGGGCTTCCAGACGACGGTGTTGCCGTGGACGAGCGTGACCGCCATGTGCCAAAACGGGATCGCAACCGGGAAGTTCCACGGTGTGATACAGCCGACGACGCCGCGAGGCTTTCGGCGCATGTATGCGTCCTTGCTCGGGATCTCTGAGGGGACGACGTCGCCCTGTGGATGGCGGGCGTCGCCGGCGGCCCACTCGACCATGTGGTATGCCTCGATCACGTCGGCCCGACCCTCCGAGATCTCTTTACCGCACTCTTTGGTGACGATCTCACCGAGTTCGTCGGTCCGATCGCGAAGTTCGTGGTAGATGTCCCACAGGTATTCCGCGCGGTCGATGTACGAGAGCGATCGCCACTCCTCGAACGCATCCTCGGCGGCAGCAACTGCCCGATCGATGTCAGATTCAGTTCCACGTTCGAACGTCCCGAGCGTCTCGCCCGTCGCTGGGTTCGCACTCTCGAATGTCTCTGTGCCGTCGCCGTCGTCCCATTCTCCTGCGATGTAGTGTGTGAAGGTTTCTGCCATACCCATTCGTTTTCGTGTCAGAGACAAATGCCCATTCCCTACCATGGACGGGAACAGATTTGTATGCGGGACGACTTCACACCACACATGAGCAAGGCGCAGGAACCGTTCCATGGACAGGGCCAGACACGATTGACGCTTGATCTATGGCACCCAAACTGCTGGGCGATCGAGGCGACAGAACAGGTGGACGGCGGCATTTTGGCCCACGCGGTGTACAATACCCCAAAGAGTGCCCCAAAGAACGAGACGAAGGTGAACGGATTGTTTACTGCGTTTGGTGAGACGACCGAGGAGGTCGAGCAGCTGTTGGATATTATCCGTGATTCCGATCGATCTGGTGAGGTCCACGAACTCCAGGAACGCTTCGGTCGGGCGAGAAACGCTCCGGGTAACATCGTCCGGGAGTTCTTTTTGCAGTACGATCCCGACGATATGGTGTGTCCAACGCTTTTAGAAAACGGCTTTGTCCACAGCGAACCCGTCCGGATTGAAGATGGCTCCGAAGAATGGCAAGTGTGTTTCATGGGCGATCGCAGCGAGATCGAACCGTCTCTGGATCAGGTGCGCGAACACGCTCCAGCTGAGGTGACTGTCACTTCGATCATGACCGCCGACACCACAACGTCGTCAAGTCGGAAACAGCGGGTCGACTCGCTCACGCCAGCCCAGCGGGAGGCATTTGAACACGCACGCGAGGAGGGATATTACAACTGGCCCCGAGAGACATCAACGCGCGAACTGGCTGCCGATCTCGATATCTCGAAGACAACGCTCCTCGAACACCTGCGAAAAGCCGAAGCAAAGCTTCTCGACCCTTAGTGCGCTCGTACGTTGCTCGAGACCACCAGACGGCGGAACCCTCCCATGGACGGGGGCACATATATCGACCCTAATTTATAATGAGTGCTCGTAACACATGTCTAATGATGACACGAAGTCAGTGAACCGCCGTCGAATGCTCTCGGCAGCAGGAACCACGTTTGCGCTGTCGATCGCCGGCTGTCTCGAAGGTGTGGCAACGGAAACGGTGGCAACGGTGGCAACGGCGGTGACGACGGTAATGGCGACGATGATGGCGGGAACGGCAATGGCGGAAACGGCAACGGTGATGACGATACGACCTACGAAATCGGAATGATCGACTCTCGCACCGGCTCACTCGCGCCGTACGGCGAACGGAACGAACGTGGGATGGCACTCGCCTTGGCGGACATCAACGCGGTTGGTACTGGCGACGGAGACGAACTCGAAGTGCTTCTCGAGGACGATGAGACGTCGAATCAAGGCGGGGTTAACGCAGCACAGAAACTCGTCAATCAAGACGAGGTACCGCTGCTCATCGGCACTGTTGGCTCCGGAGCGAGTATGGCAATTCACAACAGTGTCACAAAGGAGGCTGGCGTTGTCCACATCAGCCAAAACAGTACCGGCGCGGTGTTGAGTACCGAGCCAGATCTCCTTCGGACCAGTCCAAGCGGTGCGGCAAAAGGTGCGGCCATCGCGGAGATGGTGTACGAAGACGGCCACGAATCCTGTGCGGTCACGTGGATCAACAACGACTACCGTGACTCGCTGTCGACGGTGTTCGAAGAAGAGTACGAGGGCGATCTCCGATACATCGTACCCCACGAACCGGAAGGCTCCTCGTATCGCGGAGAGCTTTCAGAGATGGCCGACACCGAGGCGGACGCGTGGGTGTTTTTCACGTACGCTGACGAGGTCTCGGTGATGGTCAACCAGGCCTTCGATGCGGGCTACAACGAGGATGTTGCATACTACGGTGCGGAATCGACGATCGCCGATTCGATCCTCGAAAACACCGAACCCGGCAGCCAAGACGGTTTCAAGGGCATCACCGAGAGCGCACCCGAAGATCAGGAGAACTACCAGTCGTACCAGGATCAATTCGAAGAGGAATTCGACCAGGAGCCAACGGTCTGGTCGGCATACACCTACGATGCGTTACACATCGCGGCGATCGCGATCGAAGCCGCAGACGAGTTCACCGCCGAGGCGCTAACGGAGGTTGTCCGTGATGTGACTCGTCCAGATGGCGAAGATGTGTTTACATTCGAGGAAGCGAAAGCAATCCTTGACGACGGTGGGAGCCCATCAGATCTGAACTACGAGGGCGTCAGCGGACCGGTCGACCTCGATGAGAACGGCGATCCGCCGGGATTCTACCAAATTTACACCGTTGAGGACCACGAGTACGTCTTCGGTGACTACCTCACGACCTAATTCGCTGATGGCTGGCATTTATGCAGGATATGGAGGCTAAAACGTGTCTACACTACAACTCGTAGTCAACGGGATCGTCTACAGCAGCGTGATCGTTTTGGGATCGATCGGACTCTCGTTGGTGTACAGCATCGGCAACTTCGCAAACTTCGCTCACGGTGATACGATGGCCGTGGGCGCATTCGGCGCGCTCGTCGTTGCGATCGGCGTCAATGACTACCTGCTCAATCCCGAAACAGCTGTGTCTGTGTCGCCATCGATCGCCGCGATCTTAGAGACGACCCTGTTTAGCCTTCCGATCTGGTTCTTTGTCGCACTAGTCGTCGGTATGGCTGCAGCGGCGATTCTCGTCGTAATCACGGAGTATCTGGTGTATCGGCCGCTCGACACGGGGTCGATCGAACTCCTCATTACGAGCATCGGAGTCGCGCTCGCATACCGGGCGCTGCTTATCCTCGGGTTCGGCTCGGATCCACAGACGTACGACATCGGGCGAAGTGGGCGGATCGACTGGGTCAGCGAGTCGCTGGGCGTCGCGATCACGCCGCGAGATGTTGTGACAGTGGCAATAACCGCGATCCTCGTCGTTGGCTTGCACCTTCTGTTACAGTACACGACGCTTGGACGGAAGATGCGCGCGACGGCAGACAACGCCGATCTTGCACGGGTGAGCGGCATCCGAACCGGCGAGATTATCCTCGCGATGTGGGTGATTGGTGCGGTGCTGGCCGCCGCCGGCGGGGTGTTCCTCGGCCTGGATACACTGATTCGTCCGCGAATGGGATTCGAACTGTTGTTATTGATCTTCTCTGCGGTCATTCTCGGCGGAATCGGCAGCGTCTACGGCGCGATGCTCGGCGGGTTCACGATCGGCATGGCCTTCGAAATGACTGCTGCGCTCCCGTTCGTCGGAACCCAGTACAACGCTGCGGTTGCGTTTATTGTCATGATCGCGATCTTGCTCGTTAGACCGACCGGTATCTTGGGGGATGATACAACATGAGCGAACAGCAATCAGACGATATTGGATTGACAGATCGCCTCGATCGACTCCGGATCGAACCGGGCAACCTCGGGGTTTCCGTGCTAGATCTCACCGCAGTCGGCGTGTTCGTCTTGTTCCTCTTGCTGCTGGTGGGCGTGGGCGTATTGAGCCTCAACTATGGGATGTATCTCCTCGGACTCGTGGGCATGTACGGCTTCATGGTCGTCGGGCTCAATATCCAGTGGGGATATGCCGGGCTCATCAACTTCAGCGTCATCGCCTTCTGGGGGATCGGCGCGTACGCTGCGGCGCTTCTCACCTCACCGGGATCGCCACACGATATCCTCTTGTCGCCTGTCATCGCGCTCGTCGTCGCAATCGTCGTTGCCGCGATCGTCGCGGTGCTCATCGGTATCCCGACACTGCGACTTCGGGCGGACTACCTCGCGATCGCCAGTCTCGGATTTGCGGAAGTTATCCGGCTGTTGTTCTTGAACGAACGAGAGTGGACCGCCGGCAGCAGAGGGATCAGCGGCGCGCCCGAGCTATTTGGGTGGCTCCCGGTTGAGCCAGTCGTCCGCCTGCTCTCAGCGGAGGCGTCTATAGGAACCGCGCGGAACACGATCGTCATCTTGGGGATGCTCTTCGTCGGGTATCTGCTCGTTCGTCGGATTCACCGCTCGCCGTGGGGACGGGTCGTCAGAACGATCCGCGGTGACGAGGACCTCGCGAAGGCGCTCGGAAAGAACACGTACATGATGAAGATGCAGGCGTTCGTGATCGGCTGTGTACTGATGGCCGTTGCGGGCTGGTTCTACATGTACGCCTTCCAGTATCTCGATCCTGGTGAACTCGAACCACTGCAGACGTTCTACGTCTGGGTCGCGCTCATCCTCGGCGGGACCGGCAGCGATCGGGGATCGATTATCGGTGCAGTGACGATCGTTGCCATCTTGGAGGGGACGCGGTTCCTCAACGAGATTGATCTCGTCGTTGCACTCTTCGAAGCGATCCCGGGAATTACGCTCAATGTCTCGGCTGTCAGGCTTCTGTTAGTCGGGCTATTAATCATCTTCGTCATCCGGTTCCGACCGCAGGGGCTCTTGCCGCCGAAAGAGGAACTGATTTGGCCGGGCGCAGCGTCAGATGATACTCAATCGCGCGAACGGCAGGCGACCCGTGAACAGCGAGGTGTTGACGAATGAGCGCAGAACTCTCATTGACGTACGACGGCGCAGATCTGGACAAAGACGATGTTGTGTTACGAACGGAGTCGCTCAAGAAGTCTTTCGGTGGGCTCACCGCAACCGATGACGTGTCGATCGCCGTCGAGCGCGGATCGATCACCGGAATGATCGGCCCGAACGGTGCAGGTAAATCGACACTGTTCAACCTCATTTCGGGCTTCTACGAGCTAGATTCGGGATCGGTGTACGTCAACGACACCGAGGTCTCGGGGATGAAACCCTATGAAATCGCCCGATCAGGGCTAATGCGGACGTTCCAGACGCCGCGGCGTCTCGAAGGCATGACCGTTCGGGAGGCGATGTTGGTCGGTCCACAGGGCCAATCAGGCGAGTCAATTCTCCCGCTGTTTTTCGGCGGTTCGAAGGTCAGAACCGAGGAAACCGCGAACCTTGAGGATGCCCAGCGAATGTTAGAACGATTCGAGATCGATCATCTCGCAAACGCACCCTCGACGGAGCTGTCTGGCGGGCAGCTCAAACTCGTAGAGATGGCTCGTGCGATGATGGCCGAGCCAGACGTTCTGCTGCTCGATGAGCCAGTTGCAGGGGTGAATCCGACGCTCGCAAAGAAGCTCGCCGGGTTCATCGAAGAGCTCAACGAGGAGGGACAGACCTTCCTGATCATCGAACACGACATGAGCTTCATCATGCGCATTGCCGATCCGATCATCGTATTGGATCAGGGACGAGTATTGATGGAAGATACGCCAGAGACGGTCAGATCAGACGAACGCGTTATCGAGGCGTATCTCGGAGGGAGCCCATGAGCGCAGACGACGCGACGATCGTTCACCGAGAACCGACCAAAGAGCCGGTGTTGTCGCTGTCGGGTGTCGACAGCGGCTACGGAGAGATACAGGTCCTCGACGATCTGAACCTCCATCTCGAAGCGGGTGAGATCGTCTGTTTGATCGGCCCGAACGGCGCGGGCAAATCGACGGTGCTGAAGACCGCCTTCGGGCTGCTCGAACCGTGGACCGGTTCGGTCACGCTTCGGGGCGAAGAGATTGGCGGGACTGAACCTGCAGACCTCGTGCGGATGGGTGTCGGCTACGTTCCCCAGACGGACAACGTGTTTCCATCGCTGTCGATCGAAGAGAACCTCCAGATGGGCGGCGTCGCTCGCGAGGACGGCGTCGACGATCGAATCGCGGAACTATATGATCGGTTCCCGATTCTCGAAGAGAAGCAGGCCGCAAAGGCACGGACGCTCTCTGGGGGCCAACGGCAGGTACTCGCGTTCTCGCGAGCGTTGATGATGGAGCCAGATGTGCTTCTAATCGACGAGCCAAGCGCGGGGCTTGCGCCGTCGATCGTCGAGGACGTGTTTAAAAACGTCAGGACGGTCAACGATCTCGGGACCTCAATCCTGATGGTCGAACAGAATGCCCGGGAGGGATTGTCAATCTCCGATCGCGGCTACGTGCTCGATCAGGGCACCGTCCGCTATGAGGACGTCGCCGACGAGTTGCTTGACAACCCCGAGGTTTCGAAGCTGTACCTCGGCGGGTGACGGTCTCGCCTGTGGTGGACGAGGACTGGTTTCACCGGCGAATTTCGAATCCGTCGATCTTTTCGGGCTCTTCGAACGATACCTCGACATCTTGGACGATCGCCCGATCGCTGCCGGTGTGACACCACTCGATCATCGACTCGACGGCCTCACGAGTACCTTCAAAAACAGCCTCAACCCGGCCGTCAGGAAGGTTTTTTACCCATCCATCGACTTTGCGGTCGCGAGCGGCATCGCGGGTTGACACGCGGTAGAACACTCCCTGGACAGTGCCTGAGACGAACACGTGCGCACGAACGCGGTCTTTCATACGCGATCGATCGGTCTCCGGGTACAAAAATACGGGATTATATGCGATCGAGATCCAGATTTGGTTCTGTTGAAGTGCTTAAGAATCGACAGGATCAGCGTGCAAGATTCAGAGGATGAGTTTACCAGAACACTTCCGATGCGAAAAAACAGGTTCTCCTGAATCAGGGGCGATGTACTTTTGCCCTCCGAAAGCAATAATCACCCACAAACACAGAAGCATAACGTGACAGTATTTCAGGAGCTCATCGGAGATCAGTCGCTAGCTGTTTGGATCGTATTGGGCACGATTGGGTTCCTGCTGACTTGGAGAGGCGCGAACATCGTCGAGTCGACAACATCAAAGATCAGCGACCACTTCGGTGTCTCCCAGGCCGTCCAGGGTGGACTCATCGTCGCGGCCGCGACATCCTTTCCCGAACTCGCGATCATCATTATCTCGGTGCTTGTACTCGGCGAGTTTGGCGTCGGCGCCGGAGCACTCATTGGGACGGCGGTGTTCAATATCCTGGTTATCCCGAGTGCCGTCGCGATCACGAGCGGCGACACGACGACGACACAGGGAATCGTCTACCGCGACGCCATCTTCTACACGGTCGCCGTTCTCGGCCTTTTCGGCGTGATCGCGCTCGGCGTCCTCGGAACCGCCGGACAGCAACGCGCGCAGATCACCCCACAGATGGGTATCGGCCTGCTAGTGTTGTACGGCGTATACGTCGTCTTATTGGTCGGTGGCAAGAGCGGCACATCGGGGGAAAAGAAGACGGAGTCGACAAATGTTCCAAAGCAGGTGGGGCTGTTCGTGGCCGGGTTGGTCATCGTGCTCGTTGGTGTCGAGTCAATGGTCAGCATGACGTTGCAGATCTCGGACGCGCTCAGCGCGCCTCCGTTCCTGATATCCGTGACTGTGCTGTCAGCGATGAGTTCGTTTCCCGACCTGCTCGTCGGCGTGAAGATGGGCGAGGCCGGCGACCAGCGGGCGGCGATCGCGAATGTATTCGGGACGAACACATTCAATCTCGTTGCGGCGCTGCCCATCGGCGTCATCCTCGCCGGCGGTGTATCCATCGATTTCCTCACGTCGGTGCCGTTGCTGTTATTCTTGTTCTACACCACTCTCGTCGTTGTGGTTTTAGCTGCGACGGACTTCGAACTCAGCACCGAAGAGGGATACATACTCCTCGCAATGTACGTCGGTTTTCTCGGCTGGATGGCAACTGAGGCGCTCGGATTTACTACGCTGTTGACCGAGGAGACGCTCCGAACGATTGTCGAGTAACCGATTCGCGCGCTGTATTCACCTATGGAAATTCTGCTGGCTCAACCAACCACCGCTAACGATAAAGTTGTTTGGACGGTTTTCCATCTCTCGTTCTTCAACAGCGAG
>NZ_SRSG01000056.1 GCF_005543295.1 Halalkalirubrum salinum | reverse complement strand
AATATCGACGCCGACGAGCGTGTCAGCGTCTTCGGATTCAGGCACTTTGGTTTCTGTTTTGACCGTGACGTGTAGGTAGTACACGCCATCTCGGTATCTCGAAGTGCCACGGCACTTCGATGACTCGTCGAAAATCTTTGATTTTCGAGACAGAAGTTCAGCCTGTCCCAACGACCACTCATCTTCAGTCAAGGCCGATTCGATGAGTTCAAGATCTTCCGGTCGCCCTTGAAGATGCCCTTTCACCTTCTTATACGGCTTCGGACTCACACGGAACTGAACCCGGTCATCTTCGTCGTTGCAGGTGAGTCGGTAGCCTTCGGTGTGCGCCATGACAAGTGGGTAGGCTCCGTTCTTGTCTGTGGCCGGTGGCGACGGTTTCCCGACGTGGGTGTCGTCTTGGTCGTGCCACCAGTTGAGGAGTTCTTTGTAAGAATCCCACGCTTGCAGAGCCTTGGCGACGACCGCGCACTTGTTGTTCCGCAGGAAGTCATCGCGGTCAACTTCGCGTTGAATTTCGGTCTTGTTGTAGCCGTCTTGTTTGAGTCGGAGTGTGTCGTTGGAGATGTCTCGTGCGGTGAAGCGGGCATCTTTGAGCCACGACCGCTCACCAGACTCTATACAGAGTCGAGTGCGTGCGGTCTTCGTGACTTCTTCGATACCCATACCTTGACTATCGAATTAAATGATAGTAAAAGTAGGGATTAGGATAGGAACTTACAGGAGTCACGGACATTCGATTAGTTCGTGTAAATATCATTTCGTGTGGTGTCGTCAATCAAAGATTGACTGCTTGCAAATCAGAGATTTGCAATGTCCGAAGTCAAGCAAAGCGGAGCTTTGCGTACCTCGCGGAGCTTCGCTCCGCTTAGTATCGACACGGGATTTTGGAAGTAGCTCTAGACGAACTTTCGGAGTTGTTCCGGGGGACTGCCGAGCGGTTTGGTCACGAAATTGTGTCGATGGAGATTGCCTCCGACCACGTTCACTTGTTCGTGGAGACCGAGCCGAAATGGAGTCCTGCCGAGATAGCCAAGCAATTCAAAGGTTACTCGGGACGAACGGTTCTCAAGCGTCATCCTGAACTCAAACAGCGGTACTTCTGGGGAAGTGGCCTGTGGAAGGATGGCTACTACGTCGGGACGACGGGTGCAGTTTCCGAGGACGTGGTTCCTCGGTACATAGAGGATACTGAACATTAGGCGAGCGTACGCGATTCACCCACGGGTCAGGTGTTGAGCAAATCGAAGATTTGCGAAAGCCGAAAACGGACGTTTTCGGAAACCCGTGGAACTCTCGCTGTTTTCTTTAGAGCGGAGGCCGTCCAAAAGCTAAAGTACTGCTGTTGTAAAGACGGCGGGCCCTTGGCTGACTCAAGATTGGCCGAAAGGGTCAACCTATTTGTCAAGGGGAGCATTCAGTAGAGTATGTTCATCCTGGTCAACCTCAAGGCGTACCCGTGTGACCCGATCGAGATCGCAACTGCCGCCCGCGATGTGGCCGAAGAATCCGGCGTTCGGATCGCAGTTGCGCCCCAAGCGGCCCATCTCGAGCGTGTCTCCGAGACAGGCGTCGAAACGTGGGCACAACACGTCTCACCGAACGGTCACGGCAGCCACACTGGGAGTACGCTTGCGGAGGCGGTCGCAGATGCTGGCGCGGTCGGCACGCTGATCAATCACTCGGAGAACCGCCTGCGGCTCGCAGACATCGACGCCTCGGTGGCTGCTGCCGAACGCGCTGGTCTCGAAACCTGTGTTTGTGGGAACAACCCCGAGCAGATCGCCGCTGTCGCCGCGCTCGGACCGGATGCTGCGGCCGTCGAGCCGCCGGAGCTTATCGGTGGAGACGTCTCTGTCAGCTCTGCGGATCCAGACATCGTGACCAACGCAGTTGACGCTGCCAGCCGCGTAAACGATGGGGTCTCAGTATTTTGTGGGGCGGGCGTCTCGACCGGTGATGACGTCGCCGCCGCAGGCGAACTAGGTGCAACAGGTGTGCTTCTGGCCAGCGGGGTCGCAAAAGCCGACGATCCGGCAGCCGTGCTGGAAGATCTCGTCTCGGAATTATAAACGCGCAGAACACTCATTTCAATCGACGCGCTGTATACGCACTTCAATCGACGCGGTGAACTACCCTACCCTACTCGCTCACGGCTGACGCCGTTCGCTCCTTGAGGGTAGGGCTTCCTGTTTCAACGACGCGCTTTGCAGACACGGACGTATCCACAGGGAGCGCAGTCTCCACAGGCGTTGATTCGGAGTATCCCACTCCTACGTCTTCGAGGCCACGAGAAAGGATGTTCCACGCTGCGTTCGCGTCCCTGTCCGCCTCAAACCCGCACGCGGGACAGGAGTGTTCACGGACCCACAACGGCTTCTCCGTCGAAACGCCACAGGACGCACACTCTTTGGTCGTTCCTCTCGGGTTGACCGCGACGAAGTGCGTTCCCTCCCGCTCACACTTGTATTCGAGTAACGAGAGGAACGTCCGCCATGCCGCAGACGCCGTGTTGCGACTGTTCGACGGCGACTCCATTATCCCCTTCACATTCAGGTCTTCGACCGCTACGAGGTCGTACTCGGTGGCGTAGTAATTCGAGAGCTTGTGGAGGAAGTCGCGGCGCTTCCGTCGGAGGTCGGCGTGACACCTCGCAACGCGCCGTCGTTGCTTTTCGTAGTTGTTGGACCCGTGCTGTTTCCGCGAGAGCTTCCGTTGCTCGCGCTCCAAGCGTTCGCGCTCGTCGGAAAGGTCGAGTGACCCGACTGCCGTGCCGTCGGTGTCGTGGGCGTACTTGAGAATCCCCACATCGATACCGACGCACTTCTCGGGATTCTCAGGCGGTTCGGGTGGTTCGCGGTCCATTTCGACACCGAACGTGGCGAACCACTCGCCCGTCGATTCCTTCTTAACCGTGACTTGCTTGAGTTTCGCGTCGTCCTCAGAAATCGGAGATTTTTGATGGGCTGCACAAGAGCTGTCGCTCTTGTGAACGTCAGGGATGGCACGGTGAAGCCGAATCGGAATGTCTGCGAGTTTCGAGAGAGACATGACAGTCTGACCGCCCTTCTTGTCGAGCTTGAAGCCAGACTGACTGTACGTGAAACTGCGAAACTCCCGTGGCGGTTCCCACTTGAGTTGACCGACGTCGTAGCCGTTCTCCTTGAGTTTGGAGAGGCCTTTGACGTTCTGCTCGATTCGCATGACTGCGGTTTGCAGAACTGTCGAGTACACGTCCGAGAGGTCATCCCACCAATCTTTCAGGTCGGGGATTTCGTCTCGGATGGACCGAACACGTTGGTTGAGCGTACCTGCGTCCTCGGGGATTTGGTCGAAGCGGTAGAGCGCGTGATTGTATAGTTGCCTACAAATATCGCGGTGGCGGTCCAACACCTCACGGTGGGCGTCGGACGGCTTGAGTCGGTAGTTGTAGGCGTAGTACATCTGCTACTCGTGTTCCTCGATGTACTCGTCAAGTCGCTCACGAATGAACGATGAGAGATTCAAGTGGTGTTCCTGAATCCATTTGTGTTGGTCCTCTCGGAGCGTGATTGTGGTCCGCTTCACTGTATGCATTATATTTACTATATGCATAAAAGAGTTGTGATTGTGTGGGCCTGCAACCGTAGAGTGTATGAGAACTGTGCGGCGCTGTATCCCCTCCCTACTCGCTCGCTTCACTCACTCGTTGAGGAAGGGGGCTTAGTGCCTCAATTCAGCTAAATCAGTACTCGGTACTCTGGCTTACATTCGTAACTTTTCCATCGAGGCGGCCAAGAGGTATGAAGGCGGGTGTGGTTACTGACACCGGATTTTTCAGCGATATCGAGACGAGGAGTTGATGAAGCCAAACAGCTTCGACGTACACCGGGCTGGTCAACCGCCTCGGGGTCAAGCCCCGAGGCTTGTCAGTGGACTCCCGCTCTAACTGAGTAGTGCAGTAGGTCTGAATCGACCGTTCGCGTTCAGCGTCCCTGACTTGAGGGCCAGTTGACTGGTGGCCCGTCCAGCACCAGACTTGAGCCAGTGCTGGATAAGACGCCACCCGATATTCCGAGCGGCGTTATAGTCGGCGTGGAGTTCCTTACCACACTTCAGGCACTCGAACTCGTCACCATCTCGGTTGTCCTCGTGGGTGAATCCGCATTCGCCGTGACTGCACCGCTGCGACGTGTATGCAGGGGCAACATCGTCCACGTCGATGCCGTATTCTTCGGCTTTGTATTCGACGTGGCGTTGGAGTTCGCGGAACGCCCACTGCTGGAACTTCGAGGCGTTCGAGATGCGTTCGCGGATATGCGTCAGGTTCTCGAACGCAATCGCCGTACAGTCGTTCTCCACGGCTTCCTGCACAATCGCTTTCGAGATGCGGTGGAGGTAGTCTGCACTCCACCGAGCGAACCGTGAGCCGATGCTCTTGATGGTAAGGTGTGCGGAGCGAGTGCCTGTCTGTTGGAGGTTGCCGCGCCGACGCTCATACTCGTCGCGGCAGTGGTTGAGGTAGTCTGCGTTTCCAAGGAACGTTCCCGTTGAGGTGACGGCCAGGTAGCCGTCCACGTTCAAGTCAACGCCAAGAACCACTCCGTTCTCGGTCGAATCGTCGCTAGAATCGGCGGGTTCGACTTCTTTCTCGACTGCGACGTGGAGGTAGTACGTGCCGTCAGGCTTGTGGAGCGTGGCTTCCTTCCGTTCCCACTCTGACGTCCAATACTCCGCAAACGGTGTCCCCTCGTCATCCTCGGGTGTGACGAACTCGGCAGTCACGCGGTCGTCCACGGTTGCGAGCGTTACGTGGTCGTCGTTGTACGTGATGGTGCGCCCATTGTACACGACGACGCTCCCTCGGAACTCAGGCTTGCTTGCCTTTTCACCTTCGTCGAGGATGCGGTCTTTGCAGTTGCCGAGCGCGTCGGCGGCGAGATCTCGAGCAGATTGGACGAGACTGGCTTGCAGACTAGTCTGCTCCCGAACAGTAGTGTAGGTTTGTTCGTGGAGCGTGTTCTTCGTGTCCTCGATTTCTGTGGGGTCGTCACTCCATCCAGCGTCAGCGACGTGTTGGGCCGCCTGTTGGAATTGCTCGAACGTCTCATCGAGAACGCTATGAGCGTCCTCGGGAACGTCGAGCTTTATCTGGATGTTCCTAACGACCTCCATACTTCATTAGTATGCTTAGTGATACTTGAAAGTATTTTTCAGGTGTGGGGAGTCAGCCTTGCCATCGTACGTGGTTTGTGTCATCGAGTGTCGGCTTCCTCCCCGAGGTCAAGCCTCGGGGTATCCGCCTCGCAATCTCTCTGAATTTCAGCCGTTCAAGAAATCGCATTGGACCGCGAAGACGTCCTCGCAACCTGGTTGAGAGGAGAAGTACAGTCCTCCAGCAACCCGTGTAGAGTGAGGAAAGTCGCTCATTGGCTCTTAGGCGTACTGATACGCACCCGACAGGCCAGGAGGATAAGAATAGCATCCCGAAGAGTGATCTGCTCCTGTCTCGTATAGTAATTCGATGCCAGAATCTGCCCCTCCGTTCGAAGATGTGAACGAGCGCGCCAAAGAGGACTGGAAGCGTGAGACCAGCCCGTTCGACCGTGTGCGGTCAGTGATGCGCACGGCGTACGAGCCCATGAGCGCGGCGATCGTTGCCAAAAAGGCCCTTACGTCGGAGCAGACAGCCCGCAAGCACCTCCGTTCGCTTGTCGAACACGGCTACGTGGCAGAGACCGCGTCACCAGACTCGACGGGAACGCTGTATCAGCGGTCCACGGACTCGCTCGCCCTCGAACAGGCTCGGCGTATCCTCGACGAAACGGACACCGATACGCTCTCGACACGCGTTCTGGAGATGCGCGAGGAGCTTCGAGAGTACGGCGACCGCTTCGGCGCTAACTCGCCCGATGACGCCGTCCGATCCCACGCGGAGATCGACGCAGAGACGCTCCTGAAGTGGCGAACGACGCGGCGGAACCTCGCATTCGCTGAAGTGGCGCTCGCGCTCAGCGCGGTCGAAAACCCCACTGGTGAGCCAGAAGCAGTCTGATGCACTTCGACAGTGAAGACGGTGACTCTCACGCGCTTCGAGGCACTGTCGACGTGACGAAACTCGATGCATTTCGAGATGCGTTCACCGCTATCGAACCGATGGCCTCAGGCGCAATCGATGACCGACTCAACCCCCGAGAACTCCGACTCACGATCTCGTACGGCATCGGGGAGGCAGATACAACTATATTCACGGTTCGATGGACGACGGTGGACGACTACAACATCCACTACTCGGATACGTCCGGGCGCGATCTCCGGTGGGATATCCACCCTCACGACTTTTCAGCACCGCCCGACGACCGACACTTCCACCCGCCACCAGACGCGTCAAGCGCGGATACACACGTAGAGGCATCGTGTCTCAGGGAACGCTCAGTTGACATCGTTGCCCGGTCAATTCACCTCTTATGGCGACAGGCACTTGACGAGGGGTCGATGACAAACATTAACACCGGAACGAACCAACCCTGACCGCGCTCAGTACGGTGTATCAGTACTCGGTAATCTGACCCTGATTCATACCTTCCCCAGTAACACCGGGAAGCCAAAGTTACGAAAATCACCCCCATTTCCGAGGACTGAAATACTCACTCCATCTCAAAGACGAAGCCACGATCGCCGCGGGCGGGCCGCGGTGTCCGAGGGTCTTCGACTGAATCGACGAACGTCGACTCGATCGCTGCGACCATCTCGTCGACCTCGTCGGGTCCGAGTTGATGGGCGTAGGCCTCGTCGATGAGATCCGGAACCGCATACTGATATTCTCCGTGACCGATGTGTTGAACAACACCAGCCTGTCTGAGTGGCCGATGACGGCTGTAGGCGAACTGCTGGTCGGCGTCGCCACCCGTTTCGATGTGCGCAGTCAGCGGATCGCTCGTTCCTTCGATTCGGTAGTGTCGAAGAACGTCAAGACTCGGCTCGGGGAGCGATTCAATACGATCGCACAGTTCGTCGATCACCGCCCGCCGGGTTCCGAGCTCGACGGCTTCGGCGAACTCCAACGCGTCCTCTGTGATATCGTCTTTCGAGACAGTCCCTAACTGTGCCAGTGCGGCGATGTCGTCGTCGGGTGCGTCCGGAGACGCGGGATCCGCCGCAGTGATTCCGTTCGTTTCACGTGCCGCAGAGGTGGATTCGTTCGGAGGTTCGCCGACCCACGCGGCGACAGCGTCGTCGTCCCACCCATCGTCGGCCGCCGTAGGCTCAGTCGGATCTGAATGATCGCGCTCGCCGGCTTCATACTCGTAAAGATCAGATTGTGCGTCGTCGTGTGCCGGCGTTTGGCCGCTTCCACCGCGGTAGGAGGCCTCCGATCGGCTCAAAAGCGCCTGAGCAAACTTGTCGGCCATCTGGCTGAGATCCTTTGCCTCTTCGAGTTCCTGCTCGAGTTGTTGGATCCTGGCGTCTTTTTTATCGAGCTGTTGGCGCAGGTCGGCGATCTCGCTTTCACGTCGCTGTTTCTCGTCAGATATCTCCTCTAGTTCTGAGACGAGATTTCCACTGACAGATTTGAGCTCTGGGCGCTCGAAGTCCTCGAGGCCGGGCGTCGCACCCGCATCGAAGGTTCGCTTTCTGTGGAATTGGACCCGTCGGATCGATTCAGACCAATCTGTGACCAGAAAGCCCTCTCCGTCACCGAGATCTTCGACTGCGTTCGCGTACTCGTTACCGAGGATCCGCCCAACGACTTTTGTGTCGTTTCGCCAGGTCAGCCGATGCCAGACGAGCCAGTCACACTGCGTAATAAAGTCTTTTTTGACGTCTGCGGGCCGCTGGCTGATGCCGAGGATACCAAGACCGTGTTTTCTCCCGCGCTTGCCGATCTTAATGAGCATCTTGCCGGCCTCACCCATTCCGCCTTTCTCGGGGATGTACTCGTGGCACTCTTCGATCACGAGCAAGAACGGCTTCTTGAGCTTCTTTTCTTTCGCAAAGAGATGCCTCGAGGTCTCAAGAATGAGTTCTTGAGCGTCCGCGTCGTCGAGGTAGCCGGACACGTCGAGAATGATCGGCACATTCTGTTCGAGGGCCAGTGAGGCGATCTTCTCGGCGTGCTCAGGGTTCACCTGGATATCACACTCCTCATCCGCGCCAACGTGGAGGATCTCGTACTCCTCTTTGAGCCCGTAGTACTCGCCGTCCGAGTCTACCACAAGTACAGGGAAGTTGTTATCCAAGAGATTCTCCATGACCACCGAGGCCGTGTTTGACTTCCCGGATCCCGATTTCCCCGTAACGAACCCACGGCCGGTGAGGATGTCAACGACCGGCAGTTCGACTTGTGTATCCGGCTCAATCTCGTTCGTCCCGCCGGGACCGGCGCTCACGTCCGCGACAGTGATGTGTTTGGTATCGCTCATTAGGTACATACTGTCGCTCTACGTACATAGTATTGCGTCAGACATTCGATCGCGTGCCTCAGCGTATCGCCTGATCGACCACTCACTCGACGTCAGCTCACCGATCAGAATCAGCGAACTCCGATAGCGATCGCTGCCCGGTCGGTCTTCCCTCTGCCGTTGAGCGGGTGTCATCGATCGGCCGTTCATCGGTGTCGATCCAATCAACGATGCGTTCGCCCTCTGGTCGATCGGGTTGGCCATTTTGAGTGGGGCGATCGCGCTCATCTGTCGTGGTTTCATAGCCGGTCAGCGTCGCTTGATCACTCCCATCGAAATCGAGATTCGAGACGCGAACTCCAAGCTTTCGCACCCGATCGCCCTCGAACTCCGCGCAGAGATCGAGCGCGACCTTCTCGACGAGGTCGGGCGCATCGACAGGCCCTGAGAGCGATTGTGCCCGAGTATTCACGTCGAAGGGTGGCCTCACGACTTTGATCCCGATTGTCCGATACAGTGCCCCACGCTCGCGGGCTCGCTCGGCGACATCTGCAGCCAACGCTTTCACCTTCGATTTGATCGCCTCAGCCTCCTCGGTTGCCTGCGTAAACGCCGATTCTCGCGAGAGGCTCTTCGGATCTCCCGTCGGTGTCACCGCTCTGTCGTCCTCGCCGCGGGCGCGATCGTACAGTTCACCGCCCCGTGAGCCAAACCGTTCGACCAGCGTATCGCGGTCGGCTGTGGCGAGGTCACCTGCGGTTTCGATCCCCATTGACCGGAGTTCGTCCGCGGTGACGGGGCCGACGCCGTGGAGTTCGTCGATCGGGATCGGTTCGAGGAACGATCGGACGGTCCCAGGTGCGACAACAGTGAGCCCATCAGGCTTGTCGTAATCACTGGCGATCTTTGCGGTTGCCATATCGGGCGCTACGCCGATACTCGCCGTGACGCCAACTTCCCGATCGATTCGGTCTTTGACGTATCTGGCGTATCCCTCAGCGAGGGGACGGCCGTCAGAGGCTTTCGTCCATCCCGTTCGATCGGTGACGTCGAGGTACGCCTCGTCGATGCTCACCTCGCGGACGGTCTCTGCACACTCGTGGAGAATCGATTTGACACTTCCAGCGACATCTTTGTAGAAATCTAGATCAACTGGTCGGTAGTGACCCACTGGGCCGTCGTGATCAGGTGGGGTCGAACCGATTCGCGGTAATGCGTCAAGCGCCTGACCGATCGGCTGTGCGCTTTCGATCCCGTGTTCGCGGGCCTCGTAGCTCGCCGTTGCAACCGCGCCATGAGACTCGCCAGCCTCGTAGCCCATCCCGACCACCACCGGTGCGCCGCGCAGTTCGGGTTCGCGAAGCCGCTCGCAGGAGGCGTAAAAACAGTCCATGTCGACGTGGAAGACGATCCGATCGCGACCGTTGTCGTCGCCGTCTACGCCGGGGAGGTGGCTCGATCCCATCGCCTGAGTAATCTTGATGCTTCAGTGGCTTAACACCGGCTACCGAAAGTACGCGAGAAACCGCTGTTACTGTCCGGTGAAGCGAGTGAGAAACCGCTGTTACTGTCCGGTGAGTGCCTCGCTTGCCGGCGCGAAATCGATCGTTGTCCCGAGCCCAGCGTCGATCGCCTTCTGGTACAGCATGTAGGCCGCCGCCACGGTCTCGATCCCGGTTCCACCGCTGTCGAACACGGTGATCTCCTCGTCAGACTGTCGCCCTGGGGCCGCTCCGGCGAGTACATCCCCAAGGTCGCCGTGGATGTGACCCTCATCGACGAGGCCTGCATCGATCGCGTTGATGAACGAACCGGCATCTTTCGTCGCTCTGGCGGCGATGTCGGGGACGTAGACGCTGTCGGCGATCGTCTCGGCGTCGAGTTCGTGTTTGTTCGGATTGTACTGTCCCATTGCGGTGATGTGAGTTCCCGGATCGATCGTATCGCGGTCGATCACTGGGCTCGAGGCGTTTGTCGCGGTTACGACGATATCAGCACCCCCCGCGGCTTCGGCGCTGGAATCGACTGCCTGAACGTCCAGGTTCAACTCCGCGGATAGGTCGGTGGCGAACGCTTCGCGATGTTCGCGCGTGGGTGAGAACACCCGAACCACTTGCAGATCTCGGACGGCTGCGATCGCTTTCAGCTGTCCGCGCGCCTGTGCGCCGCTGCCAATGATTCCGGCAACAGTCGCGTCCTCGCGGGCCAGTGCATCAACGCCGACGCCACCAGCTGCGCCGGTCTTGTAGGGATTCATGCTCGCACCGTCCAACAGCGCAATCGGCTCACCGGATTCAGCGTCGAAAAGCGGCGTCATGAACCACGCATCCCGTGCACCGAACCCCGCGCTGTACGTGTAGCCGCCCATCGCGCCAGTCTCTGGGAGGATTGCGGCATATGTCGTCAACATCCCCGCCGGATCACGGTTGACGAGTTTTGTCCGGGGCTCGGCAGGAGCGCCCTCACCGTACTCTCTGTAGCCCGATCGGACCGCGTCAACGTACTCTGCGGGTGTTGCAAGCCCATCGAGCTCATCGCTTCGTAAGAACAGTGTGTCGGTCATATCACCCGAAACGGGCGTGTGCTACAAAAAATCGACCGCAATCAGTCGGCGTTTATGCTGTTCTGACTGGGAGGCCGAGCGGTGGACTCTGTCGCTTGTGGGTCGACTGGAACATTGACGAACACGGCGTGGGCGATGATCCCGATCGCCGCTGTCGCACCGAGGGGCACGGCCGCCGTCAATGGCAAGCCAATCACGCTGAGCAAAGCAGGTATTCCGATCAGCGATACGGGAATGAGCCCGAGTACGTAGTCGTAGTATCCAGTCATAATACAGCACATGGTATGTACAGTGGGTATATAATTGTTTCCCGTGGTTCACGGAGCCCATTGAAAGAACTATGCAATATAATTCTCATAAGTTATGGATATAAACATACGCTAGAGATTCTAAAGTAGTTGTTTTCGGGGGTTTTGAAATTGCTGATTCGTCGGGTTTGTTTTTTGCATTCACCTCACGAAAAAATTAGTAATAGTGATATTTTCTTGGTCCAGTAACCGACGACAAAATAGCCGTATCGACCCGCCTCTCAGGTTAGCAAAGATCTGCTCTCGGTGAGAATTCGCGACTCAGATCGTCTCCGTCGCTATCCCACAATCTTGAAAAAGAGCCACCGCCAGACACCGATCAACACGCCGACCAACACGAACGTGATAGCCACGAAGGCCCCCGCGAGCCCGCCCGGAAAGACCGGCGTCCATCGCAGGGCGAACCCGATGACAGCTGCGACCACCCACGATCGAACACCGAGTGGAATTGCTGCCTTCGCCGACTCTGCGGCTCCTGCGGAGTACGCACCAACAATCGGAAAGGCGATCAACCAGCCGATGATGAACGGGGCATACACCATGAGAATGTGTGTCGGGTCAACGAACGTGTTGTGGTCGATCATCCCGTAGGTCAACACTGCAATTATTGCGGCGAGGTCACCGATCGTAAGCGGTAGAGCTGCCATCTCAACGCGCCCCCCAGTCGCCTCCGATATCGCGCTCATACCTGGGTGTTCGGGCGGGCGATAATGATATCAACGGTCCTGGTCTGCCCCTGTGATATGTTGACAATCAAAGAGATCACTGGGAATCGTCGACTGATAGGACACCAATAGCTGTGTAGCCGAGCCGATTGTCGGTGGTCGAGACATCGAGTCCTCGCTCGGCCAGTTCGTACGCCAGCCGGGTCGGTGTGTAGAACGTCGACTGCATGCCGATCGCGTGTTCGCTGAGTTCGATCGTCCGTCCGAGAAGCCGTGAGGGATCGAACTCTCTGATGACGATCACGCCCCCCGGACGAAGCACGCGGACGAGTTCGTCAAGGACGACCTCGCCGTCAGGCATGTGGTGAAAGGCGTCGACGATGAGGACCGCGTCAACCGACCGATCGCTGATTGGAAGCCGACGGGCGTCCCCGCGGATGCATGCCAGGCCCCTGGCCTGCGCTCGTGAGAGCATCCCGGCGGAGATATCGACCACAATAGAGTCTGTGCGCCCGGTGGCAACCGTTGCCCGACCGCTGCCGCCACCAACGTCAAGCACCCGGTTGACGGGGCGTTCCGCGGACGAGAGGCCCGCGTCGATCGCTGCCTCGTTCGCAGCGGGCATGACAAGATCGTAGATCCGAGACAGCCGCGTGAAAAATTGAACATCGCCGGGTCCGTACATACCCAGGCATTCGACCAGCAAGAATAAAACACACTTCCCTGGTACAGCCGAAACACCCACCGTCTTCGAAACCGATCATCACTTCATGGAGTGTCGAATGCTCGGGTGGCCAGAAGACGAGCCGACGGTTCGCCTCGATTACCGCGTCTTCAGCTACGCCGGCAAGTTCGTGATGACGGGGACCGGAAAGGCCGTCATCTGCGATGAGCGGGCCGAAGAGACGTATCCCCGAGATCTTCCAGCGCTTCCGTCGACGATACATTCCGACGTATTCGATCGCTCGATCCTCGCTGCGATCGCGTTCAGCCCCGACCGCCGCGATCCAGAGACCCTCTGGCTACGATACGTCACCGTACGACGAGACCGACGCGGGCAAGGGCTTGCTCCCAAACTTGTCGAACACGTGCTCAAGGGGGCAGAGGATCGTGACTTCGACCGGGCATCGATCGCGGTGAACAACCCGTTCGCGTACGAGGCGCTCTACAAGGTTGGTTTTGCGTTTACCGGCCGGACCACCGGATTGGCCGAACTGGTCTTAGAGCGACCGATCGACGCTGCTGATTCGCATGAAACTGACTCAGCGGGGGACACCAAGCGCTACCAAGCGGGACTCGACCACTACCGGAATCGTGAGGGGCTCTCAGCGGCCGAGCGATCGTTCCTCGACGCGCGGGTACACAGCGATCCGCCGTCGCGTCAAAGCGGTTGATCGGTGGTATCCTGCAGATGACAGCGGACGACGGCAGGCGATAGCAGGTGATCACCAATGGTCAGTCTCAAACCGACGGCGGCCGAACACCGGGTATGGGTAATTCGGACCTTCGATCGCTCGCGTCGATCACGGAACTCCCGTTCGCGGAGTGTACCGGCTCGACCGTCGCCGTGGATGCACACAACTGGCTGTACCGGTACCTCACGACGACAGTCAAATGGACGAATGACGCAGTCTACACCACCAATGATGGCACTGAAGTCGCAAACCTAATTGGCGTCATCAAAGGACTCCCGAAGTTCTTCGAACACGAACTCGTCCCGATCTTCGTTTTCGACGGCGGGGTGACAGAGCTCAAAGACGACGAGGTCGAACGCCGCCGCGCGCAGCGCCATGACGCCGAGGAGCAACTCGAAGCCGCAAGAGAACGTGGCGACGCCGTCGCCGCCGCTCGCCTTGAGGCGCGGACCCAGCGGCTCACCGAGACGATCCAGGAGACGACCCGTGAGCTGTTGACGATGCTCGACGTGCCGTACATCGACGCGCCAGCGGAGGGTGAGGCACAGGCGTCATACATGAACCGGATCGGCGACGTCGACTACGTCGGCAGTGAAGACTACGACACATTGCTTTTCGGCGCACCCAGAACTCTCAGGGGGATTACGAGCAAGGGCCATCCAGAGCTGATGGACCTCGAAGCGACGCTCGATCGCCACGACATCACCTACGAGCAACTCGTCGATGTAGGGATTCTCTGTGGGACCGATTTCAACGAGGGAGTGCACGGAGTCGGGCCCAAGACCGCGATCAAACTGATCCACCAATACGGCGATCTGTTTGCCGTGCTCGAAGCGCGAGGCGAGCACATTTCACACGCCGATCGCATCCGTGAGCTGTTCTTCAATCCACCGACAACAGACGACTACACGATTCGAACTGACGTGAATCCAGACGTGGACGCTGCCAGAGAGTACGTCGTCGACACCTGGGAGATCGACGCAAGCGAAGTCGAACGCGGCTTCGAGCGGATCGAATCCTCGATGGTCCAGACCGGACTCAACGATTGGCTTTGAGAATTTCCCATAGCTGAATCGCCATTTAGTCCCGGTAACTTAGTGCCGGTGAGCAATATTAGCGAACTGATGGAACTCAGTGACGACACGCTCTCGGTTTCACGGGAGCTTTCACAGCTTGACAAAGATGTACTTGAGTTCACCAGGATCCTCGACGTCTGCGACGTGAACTATGTTATCGTGAGTGGATACGTCGCTATCCTTACTGGACGATCTCGATCGACTGAAGATATCGACGTTATTCTAGAGTCGCTCTCTCAAACTGAGACTGCACAGTTGGTTACCGAACTCAAAAATCAGGGGTACTGGGGCATGGCGATGCCGCTTGATGAGATGTATTCGATGTTGAGTGACGGTAGTCGGATCCGAGTTGCCGAAGACGGACAAATGTTCCCAAACTTCGAGCTGTGGTTTGTCTCGAACGATGTGGAACGCGAGGCACTCTCGAACCCCCTCACCGTTGTATTCGACGAAGGACAGATCGATATCAGTCCGCTCGAACTACAGATTGCGTACAAACTCCGCCTTGCACACAGTTCAGACAGCCTCAGCGGGAAAGATTTCGAAGACGCACTTCACCTGTATTTGACCTTCGAGGAACGATTTAACACGGAGCGGCTCGAAATGTACGTCAACGAGCTTGGAGTTGAGGACTACTATGTTGAACTCACAGGAGTTTGAGGATAAAAAACGCCAGAACACTGAGCAACGGCGTGCAATGATCAAACGGTGGGCTGAGTATGTTCGGACCCACGACGATCGTGAATGGTCACGCCAGCAGAATCGCCTCATCGACTCCCAGCTCCAGTCAGCAAACGACATGGCCGCTACTGACGACACGGATCCAGTCCGATTTGCAGCTGCTCGCGATCGCCTTCGCAATCGGTGACGTCGGACAGACACTCTTGGCTGATAATAACAATTGATCGAGCGCGTCACAGCCGGATACGTCCCATTTTTTGCCCGCCGGAACGGTGAGATCGTTATGGACACAGATGAGATCGAAGCGACGATCGAAGCCGCAATCGAGGACGCCGACGCGACTGTAATGATGCCACGCGTTCACAACGACGAGGCCGAAGACGCCCACTACGGCGCAATTGTGGTCTCTCCGGCGTTCGAGGGAAAATCCCTCGTCGACCAACACAAACTAGTCTACGACGCGCTCGGCGATCGGATGACAACGGACATCCACGCGATGGAGATCAAGACGTATACGCCCGAGGAGTACGAGGCGGTCGAAGAATAATTAATCGGGATGCCCACCCCAGACCGCTCGAACCGCGATCCGGACGCACTCACTGAGCGAATTGACCAGATCTACACCTTCTATTCGCCAGACCGATCTGTGAGATCCTTCAGTGCCGAGCGCGATGAACTGACTGGCGAGCTGACGTGTCCAGAGCGCTTACACCTCGTCGCTTCGGCTCGATTCGTGGTCACCACCGCGATCGCGGCCGAATTCGGTCTCGAGGGCGATTGGCGGACCACGGCGACTGCCGCGCTCGATCGTCTCTGGGAGCGTCACTACGATCGGACGGCTGGTGGATTCGATCAGCTCGTAATACGAGCGGACGAGGACGAGGCCCCAACGCGCGATCGGATGCGATCGACCTACGGGCACGCCTTCTGTGTGCTGGCTGCGGCCCACGCGGTCCAGGCAGGCGCGACACACGCGTCGGGCCGACTTGAGACTACGCTGAATATCCTCGAGGATCGGTTTTACGAGTCCAATCACGGCCTCTATCGAAGTGATCTAGACGAGCAGTGGGAACCGATCGAGGCCTACCGCGGCCAAAACGCAAATATGCACGCCTGTGAGGCCCACCTCGCCGTCTACGACGCGACTGGCTCTCCACCGCAGCTTCGACGGGCGATCGAGATTGCCGAGCAGCTCTGTGTCGAACTTCCAGCGGAAACCGGCGGACTGCTCTGGGAGCACTACACGCCTGCGTGGGAACACGACTTCGCGTACAACCGATCGGAGCCAGCTGATCAGTTCCGTCCGTGGGGATACCAGCCGGGCCACCACGCCGAGTGGGCGCGGCTGCTCGCGACGATCGATGCCCGTTCGGCGACCGAACCAGCGGTTACACGACCCAGTTGGGCGATACCGCACGCGGAGGAACTGTTTGCGTGGGCAACGACGATCGGGTGGAACGACAACCACGGCGGCTTCTACTACACGATCGACCGGGACGGCGAACCGATCGTCACCGACACGTATGGGTGGACAGTCGCGGAGGCGATCGGGGCGGCGGCGCTGTTGTTCGAACGAACGGCCCACGAGCGCTATCGCGACTGGTACGATCGGCTGTGGGCGTACGCCGACGCACATCTCGTCGCGCCGCATGGCAACTGGTACGAGCGGGTGAACGCGGTGAACGAGCCAACCAAGCCCACTGATGGGCCTGCTGTCGAGCCGGGATACCATCCGATTGGGGCGTGCTTGGCTGGTATGCGTGTGTTTGGATGACGCCCCTCACGCTATCACACAAGCCTTATACCCCCGGCACTGCTTCGTACAGTTGCAATGTCTACTGGTAAAGTCGGTTTCTTCAATGACACCGGCGGCTATGGTTTCATCGAGACCGACGATTCGGACGACGACGTTTTCTTCCACATGGAGGACGTCGGCGGACCCGATCTCGAGGAAGGACAGGAAGTCGAATTCGAAATCGAGCAGGCGGACAAGGGTCCGCGTGCAACCAACCTGACCCGGCTGTAATTCCCGAGAGGGTTCGTCCGCGGTTTTTCGGTTTGTGAAGCACCGATCGTGCGGGTTCGCCCGCCGATCGGTATTATTTATTCGGAGACGTAACGGCTCATAGCGTTCAGTATCGCCAGAAACTGACACGCAGACGACTCGCTTTCGCGCCCGCAGATCGATGGGTTTTACGCTCGCGTCGGCCGTCTATTCGGGTATGTCAGACGATAGCTACCGCGTTGAGTCCGACAGTCTCGGAGAAATGCAGGTGCCCGCAGACGCCTACTGGGGCGCACAAACCCAGCGAGCGATCGAGAACTTTCCCATCTCTGGAATCTCGTTCGGCCGTCGGTTTGTCCGCGCACTGGGAATCGTCAAGAAAGGCGCCGCACAGGCAAACCGCGAACTCGGTCTGGTTGGCGCAGAAACCGCCGACGCAATCGTCGCTGCCGCCGACGAAGTGATCGCGGGCGAACACGACGAGCAGTTCCCCGTTGACGTATTTCAGACAGGGTCGGGGACCTCCTCGAACATGAACGCGAACGAGGTGATCGCCAACCGCGCAGCCGAGATCGCCGGGGCAGCGATCGGCGATCGCGTCGTCCATCCGAACGATCACGTGAACTACGGGCAGTCCTCGAACGACGTGATCCCGACCGCGATGCACGTGGCCGCGCTCGAAGCCGTCGAGAAGGATCTCATCCCCGCGCTCGAATCGCTGCACGCCGAACTCAAAGCGAAGGAGGAAGCATTCGACGGCGTTGTCAAGACTGGACGAACACACCTCCAGGACGCCACGCCGGTTCGACTCGGCCAGGAGTTTGGCGGCTACCGCACACAGGTCGAAAAGGCGATCGCGCGTGCGGAGAACGCGACCGAGCCGCTTCGTGAGCTCGCCCTCGGTGGCACCGCAGTCGGGACCGGACTGAACACCCACCCGGAGTTCCCTGAACTCGCGGCTGAATACATCTCTGCGGAGGCCGAAACGACGTTCCGCGAGGCCGACAACCACTTTGAGGCGCAGGCAGCCCACGACGCCATGGCCGACGCACACGGCGCCTTGCGGACGATCGCCGGCTCGCTCAACAAGATGGCCAACGATCTGCGGCTTTTTGCGTCAGGTCCGCGAAACGGCTTCGGCGAGATCGAACAACCAGAAAACCAGCCCGGATCGTCGATCATGCCCGGCAAGATCAACCCCGTTGTTGCCGAGTCGGTCAACCAGGTTCACAAGCAGGTCCTCGGCAACGACGCGGCGATCGCTGCCGGCGCATCCCGCGGCGAACTCGATTTGAATCTCTACAAGCCTGTCCTCGCGCACAACTTCCTGCAGTCCGCCGAACTCCTCTCGAACGTGTCGCAGGTCTTTGGTGAGCGGTTCGTCGCAAAGCTCGAAGCCAACGAGGAGCACTGCGCCGAACAGGTCGAACAGTCGATGGCACTGGCGACAGCGCTGAACCCCGCTATTGGCTACGACAAGGCCTCGAAGGTGGCAAAGAAGGCGCTCGCAGACGACAAAACCGTTCGACAGGTCGCGATCGACGAAGGGTATCTGTCGCCGGAGGAGGCAGACGAGGTGCTCAATCCCGAGGCGATGACCCACCGCGGGATTCTCGGGGCAGAAGAGTAGGATCGCCAGGCGACATATCCCGCTCAATTTAGTTCATTTTCCGATCGAGTAACCGTCAAACGACAACCCTATTACCGTCGCTGACTGACCGTTCAGTCAGGACCAAATGACAAGTGAAGAGACCCACGACGAGATCATGCAGGCGACCTACGACGCCCTCTGCGATCGCGGCTACGTCGGGCTCACGATGGCGGATATCGCCGATGGGGCCGGCAAATCAAAATCCCTGTTACACTATCACTACGACACGAAAGCGGATCTGTTGGTATCGTTCATCGAACACCTGCTCTCGGATTTCGAAGAGCGCATTGCGGTGACCGTGGACGCCCCACCCGAAGAGCGACTGCTGTCGTTCGTCGAGTGGTTCGTGATCGATCCCGACGAAGACGATCGAGCGGCGTTTCACCTTGCGTTGTTGGAGTTACGCGCACAGGGTGCGTTCAACGAGGCGTTCAGCGAACAGCTCCGTGCGAGCGATGAGTTGCTGCGTGGCACCGTCGAATCGATTCTCCGTGAGGGGATCGAATCAGGTGCGTTTCGCGACGTGGATGTCGAGGCGACAGCCGCGTGGATCATCGCAACCGTTGACGGCGCACGTACCCGCCAGATCACACTCCGGACCGACTGGTATACGGACGCCGTCTGTCATCACCTCATCGATGTCTTCGAGACGTGGCTGTTCGTTGAGGATAACGAGAGGGGTGGTCAGTAGTGGCACGCGCCGGCGGAACCGATCGTTCCGTCAACGTGACCGATGGGAAGCTCGCAGGGCCGCTGGTCGTCCTGTCCGCGCCAATCGTCGCCTCACAGTTGTTACAGGTCGCATACAACCTGGCGGATACCTACTGGGTTGGTCGGCTTGGCGAGGACGCGGTTGCCGCGCTGTCGTACTCGTGGGCGATCGTCTTTCTTATGGTGAGCGTCGGCGGCGGGCTCACTGTGGCCGGAACCGTCCTCGTTTCCCAGAATAAGGGCGCAGGAGATTTTCAACGTTCACACCACGTCGCTGGACAAACGCTCTCGTTTGTGACGCTCATCGCAGCCGGATTTGCGATCGTCGGTTACGTGGCGACACCGTGGCTCCTCGCGTTGATCGGCGCGGCACCGGGCAGCGCTCCACACACCCTCGCGACGCAATACACGAGGGTGATCTTTGTCGGTGTCTTGTTCATGTTCTGGTTCTTTATTTTCGATGCCCTCTCGCGCGGTTGGGGTGATACGCGTACGCCACTGTACCTGATGGCCGTCAGCGCCGCGGTCAACGTCGTCATCGATCCGTTCTTGATCCTCGGGTTCGCCGACAACCCGATTTTCGCGTGGATCGGCATGGAGGCGCTTGGCGACGGCCTATACGCCGCAACCGGTTTCGAAGGCTACGGCGTCACCGGCGCAGCCGTTGCGACGGTTATTGCTCGGGGACTTGCTGCAGTAGCGGGATTGTACCTCCTCTTCAGCGGCCGGGTCGGACTGCAACCGCGGCTCGAAGACCTGTGGCTCAAACGAAAGACCGTCCGGAAAATCTTCGATATCGGCGCACCGATCGCCACCGAACAGGGCTTTCGCTCGCTCGGGATTGCGCTCTTGACCGCGATCATCGCGATCGCCGGCGATCAAGCGGTTGCCGCCTACGGGATCGTCAATCGGCTCTCTTCGCTCATGTTTTTGCCCGCGCTGGGTCTCGCCCGGGGGACTGAGACCGTCGTCGGACAAAATATTGGGGCCAAGCAGTTCGATCGCGCCAAGCGCGCGGTGTACATCAGTTCAGGGCTCATCATTGGGGTCTTCGCTGTTGTGCTTGCGATTGCAATTCCGTATGCCGAGTCGATCGTCGCGTTCTTTATTGAGACAACAGGTGAGCAGAGCGCTGTGATCGAAATCGGTGCAGCGTACATCTTGATCGCCGGGCCGGCGTACGTCTTTTTGGGCGTCTTCCAGGTGATGCTCGGCGGATTCCGCGGGGCAGGGAGCACGCGGCTGGCAATGATTTTCTCGCTGCAGGAGTTGTGGCTGTTCCGGCTGCCGATCGCCTACGCCGCGCTCACGTGGTTCGCGCTCGGGATCACGGGTGTGTGGTACGCCGTGGCAATCTCGTTTGTCGCGAGCGCGATCACGACGGCGATCTGGTTCTTCCGTGGCACGTGGATGAATCGAGTTGTCGACGGCCCAGAGACGACTGGATCCAATGAGGACCGGACCGCTGGTGAAACGGCGACGGACACGACGGGTGGAAGCTAAGATGAGCGCAGATCGATCAGCTACTGGGCCCGAATCGACGGAATCGATCCAAGCGACTGAATCGACCGGTTCAACCACTCCTCCCAACGCCCGAACAGTGATGCTCGCAGTCGTCGCGAGCACGTTTTTTGTTGGGTTTGGTGGTGGGGTCGTGTTTCCGATCCTCCCGAATCTCGGCGCGATACTCGGAATTACCCCCTTCGTGGTCGGGATCATCCTGAGTGCGAACCGGTTTACGCGGCTGTTCATGAACGCACCGGCTGGCGTGTTAACCGATCGGTTTGGTACCAGAAAGCCGTTTGTCGCCGGACTAACGATCGAAGGGCTCGCGACGCTCGGATACGTTGTCGCAGTCCACGCAGCCGCCCCCGCGGCGTGGTTTCTCTTCTCGCGGATTCTCTGGGGAGTCGGGAGCGCGCTAGTGTTCGCAACCGCGTACACGATCGTCGCTGACATCGCCGACCGCGAGGCCCGAGGAACGAGCATGGGCCTCGTCCGTGGCGGGATCACTCTCGGGTTCCCAAGTGGACTGGTCCTCGGCGGCGTGGTTAGCGAACTGTACGGGATCTCCGAGGCCTTCATTCTCGCAGCCGGATTTGCGCTGTTTGCGAGCCTCGTTGCGTTCTTTACCGTGCCGGAGACTCACGTCGACGAGGAGGACGAAACAGTGAGCCCATTCGACATCGAATTAACTGTTCCCGCTGTCACGGTTGGCCTCGTGAATTTCGGGCTGTACTTCGCGTACATTGGGGCGCTCTTCGCTTCGCTCGTATTGTTCTTAGAGGCGTACGACATCGCAGTGCTTGGCTTCGGGCCGCAGGGAAGTTCCGGCGTATTCATGGCAATTACAGTGCTTTCGGCGTCGGTGTTCATGATCATTGGCGGCGTGCTCTCGGATCGCTTCGACTCGCGGGTACCGACGCTGCTCGCGTTTATAGGCATCTCCTTCGTTGGCTTTCTCATCCTCACGGTGAGTGCGGATTTCTACGCCCTGACGATCGCTTGCCTACTGATCGGAGCCGGCCAGGGGGGCACGAGCGGGCCGCTGATCGCGCTCTTGGCGGATCTGACGCCGGACGATCGAATGGGCCGAGCGATGGGCACAAACAATGTCTTCGGCGATCTCGGTGGCGGCTTCGGTCCCGTGTTGACGCTGCCGGCGATCGACGCGATCGGCTTCGCGCCCGTGTACGCCGCATGCGCGGTGGTCCCGGTACTCGCCGGAATCGCGCTTGTAGCTGGTGTTCGACGCGAAACCGGCTCAGCGCTCCCGAACACCGATCTGGTCAACGCCGACTGATACTCTCGGGTTGAACAGAACTGACAAAACGTCGCTTCAGCTGTTCTGGATGGGAGAACCAACACAAAATCAATAAAGTGTCGGCAAGTATGCTGAATATGGCCCTCCACACGCGTCGAGCGTCCCGGCGCTGACCGTCGCGATCGCCACACTTGCGGGGTGTTCAGGCTCCGATGAGGCGAGCACGTCAGTCCCGCCCGAGCCGGATGACGTCATCACCGACATCGAGTTCGAAACTGTTCGATTCGACGGGGCAGATGTTCTCGGCACTGCCGATGCGGACGAACCACGCAGATTTGTTTACGTCCTGTCAGCAGCTGACGTCGACAAGCTCGAATTCAGCGACGAACCGATCGACGGCGACGTACCGACCGAGTTTCTCCGTTCAATCGAGTACGGCTCTCAAACCGGCCTCGTCGTCGAAACCGCGGTATCAGCGTGTTACCACCACGCACCCCAGTACGTGGAGTGGCGAGCGGAGGATCGCCTTGGCGTCCAGTTCTGTGAAACGATGCGCGAGTCATCTGTCGAGTGTTCCAGTGAGGAGCAACAAACCCAAATAACGGCCATTTCTGTCCCGGTAACGCTTGATACCGATTCTGGGAGCGGCGTCGGCATCAGTGGAAGTTGTCGGTTGCCATCGGAACATTTCGCGAGTGACGAGGAGGACGGCCAATGAGTGGAGAACTGTCCCGCCGTCGATTGCTCAGGACGATCGGAACCGCTGTTGGTGCGTCAATCGCCGGCTGTCTGTTCGACGACGGTCCCGAGCCGATCGACGCAGAAGCCAGGGATCTGAGGGAAATCGCCGCGATGGACGTACCCGCACGGGCTGAGCCGTTCCCCATCGAAGTCGACGCGGCGTACGTCGAACGCGAGGTCGATCGGGTCGAGTCACTTCTCGAAGAGATTCCGTCGGCGCTCGAGACCGAGATCCCAAACGAGGCGGTTCGACAGTATATTGACAACGAACGCGAGGACACACGTCAAAAACTCAATCGCGCCGACGATGAAGAAACGAATATCGGCCGTTTGGGACCGCTACGGGGCGCTCGCAGCGATAGCGAAGAAGCGAACGGCGCGTATCGTGCAGCCCGCGGCGAGTTGACTCGAGCGGAGATCACTCCTGGGCTAACAGAGCTCCGTGAGCGAGCAGCCGGGCGGGCCGAATCACTCACTGTCGAGGGGCGCGATCCTCATGAGGCAATACCCATTTACGATCGGATCGAACGTCGGCTGGCAGCCGCAATCCGAGCGCTCGATCGGCCTGAACCGCCCTCGACTGTCTCGACGGTCGAGGCAGTCGGAGAACTCTCTGGACGGACCGGGTTTGTACGGGCTGCGACCAACGATGCGATGCACCTCCTTGAGAGACATCGCGAATCCGTCCACGATCCAGAACCCTTCGGAGAGGCGATCGAGCAGGCGATCGACGCTATGGACGAAGAGATCACTACTCGGGTCGAGACCATTCCCGACGATCCGAACAGGCATACGCTGTTCGACGCTGAGACGGATAGCACTCCAAGAGCACCGGCCGGCGAACAGGTACTGAGACTGGTCCAGAGCTCTGTAGATCGGTATCGCGACAACGATCCAGAGAGCGCACAGGGGTTCACCACAGCGCTGGACGCGCTCTGTGATCTCCAGATGGTCGATCGACTCCGAACGGTTGTCGAGGAGGGTGGACTTGGCCGCCCCGAGGACGAAACAGCGGTTGAGGACGCAAAAATCAGCGCGGTTGAATCGATCGAGGATGCGCGGGCGACGGCCGATACCGGCTCGCAGTATCTTCTTGAACCACAGCTGTCAGCGGCGATCAGTTCGATCCACCGCGGTGACGACACAATCGAGAGACACGCCGACCGTAGTGTCGAGCGTGCAGCACTCTGGTCGATCGCTGAATATGCGATCGCCGACGCAAGAGCAACGGTAACCAACGATGCAGTCGCCCAGGCGATCGACGCGCTCGAATAATCAGGCGATCAACTCAGACGGCCAGATCAGCCCTCGTAACCGTCTTTTTGCGGGGGTATCGGGGGGCTTGTTTCGGTCGGCTCGTCGTCAAATATGTACAAAATCGAGAGAACGATTGCCGCCGCAATCTCAAATACCTTCGAAATTGCGGCAGTCGTCTCCACCGACAGATGCGTGATCATCAATTCGATGAACCCCATGTCGTAGTGGAGGCCGTCGCCGCCGAGTCCCCACGGCCAGAACGCACCGTGACCCAACACGGTGTGCCACGCGGCGTAGCCGGCGATGTAGCCGAGCATGAGCGCGATCCCAACCAGGTACAGCGGCCGAGGATTCGCCCCGTCGAGCACCCGTGCGATTCCGAGAACGATCGCGGTTCCCGACAGCACGAATACCGGGGGACGCGGATCGTGGACGATGCCGATCTGGATCTGGGTGACGAGCCGCGGGAATCCCCAGTACAGATGGGTCGCTGCCACGGCCAACAACAGCCCGGCGGCCAGGTATCGAAGCCCGGAGACGTTCATTGCCGTTGATTAGGACGGCGGGCACCTGAGGGTTTCTTTTCAGGTTACGCCATCGGGCGTTTGGATCTCAGACAGTGACTCCTCGGTCGTAATCAATCGGATCTCTTCGACAACGTCCCACACGTCGACGAACCGGGTACACAGCGGCGACGGACAGACGCGAACGACGTTCGGTGGCCGGAAGTCAACGATCACGCCCCGGTCGCGCAACACAGTAGCCAGCGCCGCCGCCTCGGGGTGTTCGATCGCGACGTGGCCACCTCGACGATCGAGTTCCCTTGGTGTCCCGATCGAAAACGCCTGACCGAGACGTTCGTCGACGAGTTCTATGAGGTAATCAGTGAGCGCGATCGATTTTTCACGGATTCGATCGATTCCCGCTTCCTCAAGTATCGACAGCGATCCTTCGAGTGGGGCCGCCGAAAGCATTGAGACAGTTCCGATCTGCCACGCGCCGGCGTCCCCGGCGGGCGTAAACGTCTGGTTCATCTCGAACTGTGTCGCCTTCTCGTGGCCCCACCAGCCGGCGAGCGCTGGTTCGGTGCCAAAGTGCGTCTTGTTAACGTAGAGCCCCGCGAGCGAACCTGGTCCTGCGTTGAGATACTTGTACGTACACCAGACCGCGAAGTCGACGCCGTGGCCCGAGAAGTCGTGGGGGACGACGCCGATCGAGTGCGCACAGTCGAAGCCCGCGTACGCGCCATGGTCGTGTGCGGCCTGGGTAATTGTTTCAATGTCCAAAAGCTGCCCGCTGCGATACAGCACGCCCGGCATGAAGACAATCCCCACGTCCGGGTTGGACTCGATCGCCTCGACAATCGCGTCGGTTTCGATTGTCCGGCCATCCGCGCTCTCGACGCGTCGAAGCTTCTCGTCGGGGTTGATCCCACGCTGGCGCAGTTGGGCCGCGATCGCGTAGTGATCCGTTGGAAAGTCGAGTTCGTTGACCAAGACGGCCGGCTCCGCGTCCGGACCGTCCTTACGGCGGATCTCGTCGATGAACGTGCCGATCAGGGTGTGGATGTTCACCGTTGTCGAATTGGCGACGACAACTTCCTCGGGTTCTGCGCCCACAAGCGGCGCGAGCCGATCGCCGAGGTATTCGCCGTAGGTAAACCACGACGGGTCCGTGTCGGTCCAGCCGCGAATCGCCTTGGTGCGCCACTCGTCGACGACCCGATCGAGCGTTTCTTCGGCGTCTTCAGAGAGCAACCCAAGCGAGTTACCGTCCATGTACTGTTCCTCGTCGGGGATGTGAAACCGATCGCGGAACGACGCGAGTTCGTCGGCGTCGTCGCGGTCAATTGCACCGTGTCGAGTGTACGGGCCGGTGTGGTCCTCTCGATTGCCCATACACAAAACGCGCGGCCTAGAGTCAAACGTGTTACTCTGTTACTCCTCCGAGATGCCCACTCATTGCAGTTCACTCGGATACTCCGATCATCGTAAGCAACGGGACCGGTAGGCGGACGCTAACGATTTTGCTGGTATTCGCTTGCCGAAGCGCTGACACGGTAAGAACTATCGCCGCGGAAACCGGGAGTACACGTATGACAGGATTCTCCGCTCGGGTCGAGCGGATTTCGATCAGCGGTATTCGAGAAGTCTTCGAAGCAGCCGGCGAGGATGCGATCAACCTCGGGTTGGGCCAGCCGGACTTTCAGACCCCCGAACACGCCAGACAGGCGGCGATCGACGCGATCGACTCGGGGCTTGCAGACGAATACACAGAAAACAAAGGCATCGAATCGCTCAGAGAAGCGATCGCCGCGAAACACGAGGCGGATCAGGGAATCGATCTCAATCCGTCGAACGTGATCGCCACTGCTGGCGGCAGCGAGGCACTGCACATCGCGCTCGAAGCACACGTCGATGCCGGTGAGGAGGTCATTATCCCCGATCCGGGGTTCGTCTCCTACGACGCGCTCACGAAACTCGCTGGCGGTGAACCGGTTCCAGTTCCACTTCGGGATGACCTGACGATCGACCCCGAAGCGATCGAGGCGGCGATCACAGAGAACACGGCGGCGTTCGTAGTCAACAGCCCCGGCAATCCGACCGGCGCAGTCTCACCGAAAGAAGACATTGAAGGGTTCGCACGGATCGCAGACGAACACGACGTCCTCTGTGTCTCCGACGAAGTCTACGAGTACACCGTCTTCGAGGGCGAACACTACTCGCCGATCGAGTTTGCCGACAGCGACAACGTTGTCGTGGTCAACTCCGCGTCGAAACTGTACTCGATGACCGGCTGGCGGCTCGGCTGGGTGTACGGCGCTGAGCCTCGCGTCGAGCGGATGCTCCGAGTTCACCAGTACGCACAAGCCTGTGCCAGTGCACCAGCACAGTATGCGGCTGAGGCTGCCCTGACTGGACCACAGGACATCGTCGGCGAGATGACCGACTCCTTCGAGCGCCGCCGGGACATTCTGCTTGAGGGACTCGAATCACACGGGATCCACGTACCAACGCCACAGGGAGCCTTCTACGCGATGCCCGAGGTTCCCGAGGGATTTGTCGACGAGTGCATCGATCGCGGCGTCATCGTCGTCCCCGGAGCGGCCTTTGGCGACCACGGCACGGGCTACGCGCGGATCTCCTACGCCACTGACGAGGAAGAGTTACGCGAGGCGATCGCGATTATGGGCGAGGCGATCGAAGCGTTGTGATTCGGTTCAGCCGAGATAGGCGAAAGCGGTGTGATTCGTCTCGGCCACGGTTAGGCGACCCGCAGCCGATCGGCAGTCACATCTAGCGATCGACTATAGTGGACGATCGGCTCGCCCGCAGGTTCCTCGAATCCTTCAGCTTCAAACAGGGTGTTCGATCGAATCTCGATCTCGCCGTCCTGCAGCGGCCACGGCTCGTGGTCGATCTCACCGTAGTACAGCCGATTGCCCGCGGCGTAGAATCGATAGTTCTCGACGAGAAACGCCGCGAGCGATCCCGGTTCAGCGCGATAGACCTCGCTTGTCGGTCGGTACTCTGCACGGAATCGTGCCGGCGGGACGCCGTCGTGTGTCCGACGGCTGGCGATCGTCACCATCTCGCCGTCGCGAACCATCGACATCTCCGCGGCGTAGTACGGTAGCGCAAAGAGCCGACGGGCGAGCGCGACGCTGAGCCGATCGTCCGCATCAAGATTAAAAAAGTAGACGCCGGGCCCTCGTGGCCCCTCGACGTACGTCCGGAGATTCAGTTCGGGGAACGATCGCCCGATCGGCACCCCACGGACGCCAATTTCGGCCATCTCGAACGGGACGATTCCCAGCCAGGCGTCGCCATCATAGGTCCGAACCGAAAGTCGATCGGGAAGGCGGTCGCTGACCAGTTCGGGCGCGATCGGCCAGTGAGCGAACAGTCCATCCCGCCACTGCATCCGGAGGATCGAAGAACCCAACACAGCTGAAAATACGGGCTGTGGCCTCTTGATTCGCGCGTTCTATCGGCAAAAAATTGCGTCGGTTGGGCGGGTCCGAGGAGTTCTCCGAGCAGCGTCAATCAGTCGTCTGCAGGCTCGGCCGCCGAGCCGTCGCCGACTGTAATGGCGATTTCAGCCGCAGCAGCTTTGTACTCGGGAATCTTCGCCCGGTCGTCGAGCACGTCGTTGGTGAGCCGGTTCGCCGACGCGGCGGCAAAGTGCGGCGTGGTCCAGACGACACCCTCTTTCGTGTCTTCTGTCACCTGGGCTTTGACTTCGATCGCCCCGCGGCGGGACTTCAGCGTCACCATGTCGCCGTCCTCAATGCCGTAGTGCTCTGCGTCGGTCGGGTGAACGTCGACGAAGTTCTCCGGTTGCTGGCGGTTCAGCGTCGGCGATCGACGGCTCATGGTGCCGGTGTTGTAGTGCTCTTCGAGACGCCCGGTCGTGAGCAAGAGCGGGTACTCTTCGTCCGGAACCTCTGCTGGCGGCTGGTGGCGAACACCTTCGATCTGGCCGAGTCCGCTCTCGGTTTCGAATCCGTCCTCGTAGAGGAACAGGTCACCTTCGTCGCCGGGTTCGTAACACGGCCAGTGGATGCCCTCCTCGCCAAGAGAGTCATAGGTCATGCCGTGGTAGCTCGGACAGACCTGTCTGAGTTCCTCGAAGACGTCTTCAACGTCCTCGAAGCGGAATTTCTCTTCTTCGAAGAGGCGGCTCCCGATCTCCATCAGGATATCGAGATCGTGTTTCGTGTTCTCGTGAACCTTATCCACCCCACGCATTCGCTGGACGCGGCGATCGGTGTTCGTGACAGTGCCGCCGCGCTCGGCCCACGTGGTTGCAGGCAGGATCACGTCCGCGAACTTCGCGGTTTCCGTCATGAAGATGTCCTGGACGGCGATGAACTCGAGCTCTTCGAGGCGCTTTTCGACCTGATTGCCGTCAGGCTCGCTCATCACAGGGTTTTCGCCCATGATGAATAGCCCCTGGATCGACTTGCCGGCTTCGTGGGAAATCTCCACGTTGGTGAGGCCAGGCTCGTCGGGAATCTCGAATCCCCATACTTCTTCGACGGATTTGCGGGCCTCGTCGTCGTCGACTAGCTGATAGCCCGGCAGAACGTTCGGCATCGCACCGACGTCGCAGGTTCCCTGGACGTTGTTCTGTCCGCGGAGCGGGTTGACGCCCGTCCCTGGTCGGCCAAGGTTCCCGGTGATCAACGCGAGATTGATCTCATTTTGGACGTTGTCGACGCCGCAGGTGTGCTGGCTCATCCCCATACCGGTGAAGATGGCCGAGTTGTTCGCCATTGCGTACTTTTCGGCGGCGAGTTCGATATCTTCGAGCGGGACGCCGCACTCTTCGGCGGCGGCTTCCTTGTCGAAGTCTTCGAGCGTCTCTTTGAGGTGTTCAAAGCCTTCAGTGCGCGCTTCGATGAACTCCTCGTCGATCCAGCCCTTCTCGGGTTCTTCCTCGTGGCGTTCGAGGATCGTCTTGATGACGATGTTGAGAAGCGGGATGTCGGTTCCCGGCTTGAGCTGGAGATGCATGTGTCGATCGGTCTCGTCGATCTTGAACGATCGGGTCGTTTTGTTCGCGTGCGGATCGACCTGAATGACCGTTGCGCCCTCCAGTACTGCCTGTCGGAAGTACTGGCTGTTGGCGATCGGGTGCTGCTCGCCGGGGTTTGCGCCCTGGATCCAGAAGACGTCAGCAGCCTCCTCGAGGTCTTCCATGCTGTTTGTCATCGCACCCGCGCCGAGGCTCGTCCGCAGCGCCCAGACGGTCGAGGCGTGACACATTCGGGTGCAGTTGTCGACGTTGTTGGTGCCGTAGCGTCGGGCGAGTTTCTGCAGGAGGTAGTTCTCCTCGTTCATCGTCTTTGAGGACCCGAAAAAGCCCATCGCGTCGGGGTTGTACTCATCGCGGATGCGGCTCATCTCTGAGACGATCATCTCGTAAGCCTCCTCCCACGTGGCCTCGCGGAACTCGCCGTCTTCTTTGATCAGTGGATCGGTCAGTCGATCCTCGTGGTCGACGACTTGCGTCGCCGCGCCGCCTTTGATGCAGATTCGACCCTCGTTGACGGGTGCGTCACCCCACGGCATGAACTGCACGTCGCCGGGTTCTTCGCCCTGTTTGACCTGAATCCCACAGCCGACACCGCAGTATGGGCAGATCGTCTTTACTGGTTCCTCACTAGACATGTGAATCACCTGTGTTTGACACGTTCATATGACAACGATTGCGAGCCACTGTGTATGAATGTGTCGATAAGCAACATTCCTGACAATTCTTGGAATCGAGAAACTTCCAGACTGCGCTCGTGTGTATGAACCACCCACAGACCACGCTCGTGTGTATGAACCATTCACAGACCACGCTCAGTTGCTCGGTCTCGGATACACCAGCCCGCACGAAGGAGCATTCTTTCCCGCATGAGTGTATACATAGTGTATGGATCTTACGCAGGCTGACTTCGATCGCTATATCGAGGAATATCGCGAAATGGAGCCGCTGTACGCAGTCGAACAGCAGTCGATCGAGACGACGCCGGATGCGTTCAAAAACGACGATTTCGGGCCGCGAGACGCCGAGTGGATCGTCCGGTGGTACTTCCGTCGGTACCTCGGGGCGTACCCGCATCGCGATCGACGGAAGGCGGAGGAAGCGTTCGCCGAAACCGGCTTCCGAACGATGCGAACAACAATTCTCGACGCTGTCGACGCTGTGGCGGCCGAAAACACCGCTTCGGCGATCGAGCACCTCACCGGGCTTCCAGCCGTCGACATGGAGATCGCAACTGCCTTCCTCCAATTTATATCACCTGAGGAGTACGTTGTGGTTGGGGACCGCGAGTGGACCGTTGTTGCTGCGCTGACCGAACTTTCAGACCCGTATCCGGACGAAGAACTCGACGCGGCGGCGTACGCGGACTACCTCGCGGCGGTTCGATCGCTGGCTGATCGATACGACCGATCGCTGTGGGAGTGTTATATGGCAATCTGGCGGTGCTGGGTCGATCGGTTCGAAGCGGAGTGAGCCAACGACGGGCAGCTAAGCAGGCTCATTCTGTGTAATTATTCGGATAGTTGACTTGTTGTGGTCTCAGCAGGCTCGTTGTATCATCGTATAATCGGTATTTTCTCATAGTGAATCGACTGAAGGGAGCAACTGTCCGGATCAAAACGCTCAACACCGCCGAACGGTTACGGTGTCCCCAATGGACGATCCCCGCCGCGACCACGTGTTGTCGATCGATCTGACGACCGGCAGCGTCGATCGGATCGAGCTCCCCGAGCGGTGGCTCCGAGACTATCTCGGCGGCAAAGGTCTCGGCGCGCGCTATCTGTACGAACACCTCGCTCCTGAGACGAATCCACAGAGCCCAGCGAACGTTATCGGCTTTGTTTTGGGACCGCTATCTGGTTACCTGCCCGGACAGTCGCGGTACGCGGTTGTCACCAAATCTCCCTTGACGGGGACGTTCCTCGATTCCTACAGCGGTGGGTCGTTTCCCGATCGGCTCGCAGGGTCACTGCAAGATTGTCTCGCGCTGTTCGTCACCGGCAAAGCAGATGAGCCAGTCAAAATCGTCGTCTCCAATGGTGATGCGCGAATTGAACCCGCCGAGACATGGGGGCTAGACACCGTCGAGACAGACGAGGCGTATACAGACGCCGCAACGGCGTGTATCGGTCCGGCTGGCGAACACGGGGTTGTATACGCAACGATCGCCTCTGACGGCGGTGATCACCACGCCGGCCGCGGGGGCGCAGGAGCAGTAATGGGGAGCAAACGGCTCAAAGCGGTCGTCGCTGCCGACGGGCCACCGGTGATCCCACCGGAAATTGAACGACTCCACGATCGGCTGACGGCCGAATACGTCGACCACGACACCGGCAAGTGGCAGGCCGCCGCGGGAACCATGGAGAGCGTCGACTTCGCCAACGAGGTTGGCCACCTCGCAACTGAGGGGTGGCAACGCGATCGCTTCGAGGCGATCGACGATATTGGCATTGAGGCGATCAAAGCCGAAGCCAGTTCGCGCGAGGACGGTGACGAGGCGATTCCCGGCGACTTCTACGTCGAAACTCACGATGGTTCGGTCGTGTTGCGAGGCGCTGCACCGATGACGCTCGGCGCGGGATTGGGAATCACGGATCTCGACGGAGTAGCGACGCTTGGGGAGGCCTGTGATCGCCTCGGCATGGACGTGATCGACGCCGGCAACGCGGTTGCTTGGGCGATCCGTGCTGCCGACGACGACCTTATCGATGCGAGGCTTTCATTTGGCGATGTGGACGCGGCAAAACAGCTGCTTGGGGCGATCGCCGTCCGCGATACTGCGGGGGCAGATTCATGGCCAGCTGACCTGCCAGCGGTACTTGCCGACGGGGTCGCCGCTGCCGGCGAGACCTACGGCGGAGACTCGTTCATCCCGACGATCAAATCAATGGCGTTGCCCTCGTACGATCCGCGCGGAACCGCGGGGATGGCACTCGCGTACGCGACAAGCGATCGCGGTGCGTGTCACCGTCGAGCCAGGCCAATCGAAACCGAGGCGTTTGCGGGAACCGACTGGTCAATCGCCGATCGGGTCGAGACGGTCGTGGGTGCACAGACGGTTCGATCGACGCTGTGGAGCCTCGTGATCGACGACTTCGTCGGGGAAGCGATGTGGGATACCCTCGGGAGTGAGTGGCTCGAGGCGATCGGCCGCTCGTATACAACCGAGGAACTCACCCGCGTCGGCGAGCGGATCTGGACGCTCGTTCGGCTATTTAATGCTCGCGAAGGGTTTGACCGCCGGCAGGATCGCCTACCCGCTCCACTTCGGGAACCCGCTACCGGCACAGATCGTCCCGCAATCGATCCCAATCACTTCGACACGCTGTTAGATGCCTACTACGCCGCCCGCGGATGGGGACCGAATGGCCTCCCAACACCCGAAACCCTCGATCGACTCGGACTCGGTAAAGTGGTGGATTCGGCTACCCCGATCGATGACTCGCCAGTCTCGGCCCGACGATAACACCGACCAATTTCGGCGGTTTTGTTTGCTAATTACTAATAAAAAATACTGAGTGATAACAACAAGTTAATTATAGTACCAAATATCGTGAGAAAAAGATAATTAACATTAATGATTAATACAAACTGCCGTTCGGTGATCAAAAAATGTCAATGAGAGCAGTCGTATATCAGGGCCCACACGAGGTATCTGTAGAGGAGGTCGAGGAACCGAAAATTGAACATCCAAACGACGTCGTAATCGACATCACGACGACGTGTATCTGTGGATCGGACCTCCACATGTACGAGGGCCGAACCGCGGCCGAGCCCGGGATCGTATTCGGACACGAGAACATGGGGGTCGTCACCGAAACCGGTGACGCCGTCAGCACGCTCGAAGAGGGCGATCGAATTGTCTTGCCGTTCAACGTTTCTTGTGGATTCTGTCAGAACTGTGAAGAAGGCTACACCGGCTTCTGTACCAACGTCAACCCCGGATTCGCCGGTGGTGCGTACGGCTACGTCGCGATGGGACCGTACAAAGGCGGACAGGCCGAGAAACTCCGCGTCCCGTACGCTGACCACAACGCGCTGAAGCTGCCAGAAGGTGACGAACACGAGGACTCATTCTCACTGCTGGCCGATATCTTCCCGACGGGCTGGCACGGGACACGGCTCGCGGACTTGCAGCCCGGCGAGTCGATCGCCGTCTTCGGTGCTGGACCAGTCGGACTGATGGCCGCCTATAGCGCCCACCTGCAGGGTGCCTCGGAGGTGTACATCGTCGATCGCGTCCCTAGTCGGCTTGAACTCGCCGAAGAACACGCAAATGCCACAACAATCAACTTTGAGGAGGGCGATCCCGTCGAGCAGATCATCGACGCCCACGGCGGCGAGGTGGACAAGGGTGTCGATGCGGTCGGCTACCAGGCGATCGATCCTGAGACCGATCCGGGCGATGACGCTTACGATCCGGCCCGCGAGAACCCGGCGGTTGTGCTCAACCAACTAATCCAGGTCGTCAGACCGACCGGCCAACTCGGCGTGCCGGGGCTGTACGTGCCGTCTGACCCGGGTGCACCGGACGACATGGCCGCACAGGGTCGACTTGGAATCGACTTCGGGAAGCTCTTCGAGAAGGGCCAGAAGGTCGGGACCGGCCAGTGTAACGTCAAAAGCTACAACCGGTACCTCCGTGACATGATTATCTCCGGAAAAGCAGACCCAAGTTGGGTGGTCTCTCACCGTGTCGGACTGGATGAGGCACCGGAAATGTACGAAGCCTTCGACAACCGCGAAGAGGGCGTAACGAAGGTCTTACTCGAGCCGTAGGCAAGCAAAATCAATCTGTCCCGGCCCTCCACATCCATTTATTATCCGACAAACGAGCAAGGCCATAGTAGCGTTTGCAACACTTTGTAAGAAATAGTACCATATTCGGTTTACGCGCGTCTGAGCCGATAGTTTCTGAATCGTAGCGTGAAAATGCGTGTTAGTGATAAAAGTGATACCCAACGCCCCACAGCGAAATCAACACGGTCGAAATGAGGAACATTCCGCTCACCTCGGGAGACACCGAGATATCTGTCGCTGCAGTAAATGCAGATCCCGCAAGGTACGAAACCTGTTCAAACGAGGGCAAAAACGTGTTGATGTGCTCAACCAACAGTCCGGCGGCAATGAGTGACACGAGGTGTCCGAAGAGGTGCGATCCGCTTGATTTGGCAGGCATATATCATTATAATACGACCCCGATATTAGTAATATCGTCTGTGAAACCAGTTACCGACGAAGCCAGGTCCGTGGGTGTTCCGATCGAAGGTGGTGGTGGTACGCCTTGACGAGTTCTGGATACGATCCTCGCACCACGAACCAGTCACAGCGTTCACACTCACCGGTCAGTTCGCCGTCGATCGCGTTTGATGTCGGTTTCATACGTCTCGGTGCGACAGTTGATTGCACATACCACGTCTGTAGCGTTTCTGCTCGGTTATCACTGTCGGGCACCGGCAAAGATTATAGTAACGTTTGCAACTCTTTGCAACAGGCACCGGGAAAAGCAGTCCGAGAAAGCGTGAACTTGCGGTAACTGAATCGGAGTGAAAAAATAATTGCAACCGCTACGATAACCCACTGCTCCGCGAAAAGATGAATAGCCGCCCGATGGTAACCATACACCATGTGTAAGTACTGCAACTATGCGATGACAGACGGATGGACGAATCTGTTGGAGTACGATCGCACCTACCAGGACGCGATGGCAGACCTTCGTGCGGAGCGATCGAACTACGGCTTCAGCGAAGGATTCGACGAGCTACAGGACGATCTGACGGTCTAAGGCAACGTTTGTTCAGGGATCGATCCTGACGGGAAACACCGACACGGGATCCGCAACAGCTGCGTCTGGTTCAGTGAGACAACTGTCGAGCAGTTCTGTTACTCCGTCGCGGTCCATATCGCTGCCAATAAACACCAGTTCGGTCCGTGGTGACTCCTCGCCCCAGTCGCCGATCGGCCCCGCCTGAATCGCGCCTCCTGCCCGGCTCATTCCGATCACCGAATCCGTGCCGGCGACGTGACACAGCCCCTTTGCGCGAATCACGTTGTCGTCGCGCTCGCCCAGTGCCTCGACAAGCGCTTCGGGATCGAACGGTCGGTCGCGAGCGTAGACAAACGAATCAATTCCGTGTGCATCGGCCGCACCTTCCGTGTGGCTGTGTCCACCCGTCGCATGCTCGTTGGCATCCACGTCATAGTCGCCGCGGCGGTGTTCTCGGAGTTGTGCTTTCCAGCCGGCCGATCGCCGGGCTTCTTCGAAATCGAACCGGCCGGTTCCTAACACCAACCCGGGATCAACCTCACTGTAGGTCGTCCGTTCGATGTGTGCCCGCGGCTGGAGTTGCCTGATGGCGGCTTCGATCGTATCCATCTCCGCATCCGGGACCATGTCCGTTTTATTGCAGAGCAAAACGTCACAGAACTCGATCGACTCGACGAGCACCTCCGCGAGTGGGCGATCGGGATCGTCACTGTCGGGGATCGACGCGCCTGAATCAAACTCCTTCCAGAAGCCGTAGCTGTCGAGGACGGTGACAGTCGTATCGAGACGAAACCGCTCGCGTGGGTCATTGCTGTCTGCAGTCCCTTCGACGAGTGTTCGCGCGACCGGGATCGGCTCGGAGATTCCGGAGGACTCGACGACAAGGTAGTCGAACTCCCGAAGCTCTGCGAGCCGTTCGGCCTCGGTCAACAGATCGTCCTGTAGCCGACAGCAGATACAGCCGTTCGAGAGATCGACAATGCCAGCGTCCTCGTTTTCTCGCTCAAAGAGATTAGCGTCGACGTTTACTTCACCCATGTCGTTGACGATCACCGCGATACGGTACCCCTGCTCGTTTCGCAGGAGGTTGTTCACGAGCGTCGTCTTACCCGCACCGAGTACACCGCTGACGACGGTCACCGGAATTCGATCGTCTGATTCAGTCGGTGGCTCTCCGCGTGAATCTGTCATGATAATACACGACGGTTTTCGGCGTGGTAAATCCTCGTTTCGCCGGTACCTCGGGGTCGATAGGCGCAGAAAACCGTCAAATGCCAATCGTCAGGAGCGTTACGCCCGTTCAACTGGCTGAAGATCTGCTGCTTTCGCGCGGGCGCGCTTGACGATCGTTGGCCGCGCCTCAAAATCCAAGAGAACGTGGTCGTTTTCGTATGATTCGTCGATGACGTAACTGTTGTCGTGGATCCACGAGACGACGCCCATCGTCTCCTCGCCCATTGGCAATAACAACCGCTCGCGCTCGAAGTCGGGCAATTCTCGCTCAACGCGTTCGCGGAGAGACTCGACATTCTCACCGGTCAACCCAGAGACAGTCACAGGGTTCGGAGTGAGGCCCGACAGCGCGGCAAGTTTGCGATCGAGTTTGTCGTCGTCAACGCGATCGATCTTGTTGAAGACGGTGACGATCGGTGCCTCGTTGCGATCGTAGAGGGTGTCGTGACAGGTGACAAGCTTTTCACGAATCGTCTGAACATCTTCGCTGGCGTCGACAACGAGTAAAACCAGATCTGCCCGATAGACGGAATCGAGCGTCGACTGGAACGACTCGACGAGCCAGTGGGGAAGATCGGAAATAAACCCGACTGTATCTGTCAGCAGGATCTCGCGGCGATCGAGCTCCGCACGCCGCGTCGTGGTTCCAAGCGTGGTAAACAGCATGTCCTTGGACTCGGCGACAGTGTCGAGATCGGGGTGTTTGTCCTCGTTTTCGTCCACGTCGAGTTCTGCGGCTAGTCGACGAAGCAGCGTCGACTTGCCGGCGTTCGTATACCCCGCGAGTGCCACTAGATCGAATCCCGACTCGCGACGGCGCTCGCGTCTGGTTTCTTCCTTTTTTCCGATCGTATCCAACTCGGCTTTGATGTTCGAGATCTGAGCCTTGATGTCGTTCTCGCGGCTCTCATCGTACTCGCCGAGTCCCATGAACCCGGGGCGCTCGTCGCGCTTTGCGAGGCTGGCTTTGGCCTCTGCTCGGGGGAGTTCGTAGCGAAGTTCGGCGAGTTCGACCTGCAATTGGGCTTTTCGCGTGTTCGCACGCTGACCGAAGATTTCGAGAATAAGCGTGAACCGATCGATCACCTCGACGCCATCGGGCATCGCTCGCCCGATATTGTACATCTGGTACGGGCCGACCTCGTTGTCAATGATCACCGCGCCAGCGCGGGTGTCGGCCGCAAGCGCGGCAAGTTCTTCGACCTTGCCTTCCCCGAAGACGTAGCCGGGATCCTCTTGACGCGTCTGGGTGAGTTCGCCGACGACAACGTAGCCGGCCGCGACCGCAAGATCGTGGATCTCGGTGAGATCGGGTGTTCCTGCGTCTGTGCGTTTGGCGACGATCGCTCTCACAACGTCTCACCCGCGTCGATCGGAAGTGTACGGATAGCCTGCACTGTTGAGTTGAAGCTAGCCGGCGGACAGACTTAAATCCGGCCCGCGAATGCTACCGCAGACCACACCAACGAGTCAGCGCGTACTGAGTTCGTCTTTATCCTTGATGACGCGTGTTTCGGCCTGTCCGCTCGTGATGTCATTAACCATGTCGTAGAAGTCGTTTTGCAGACCTGCGGGGAAAGTCAATACGCCAACCCACGATCCGTCGCTTTGCCACTCTTCGCGCTCGAGATCGCCGTACTGGCGGATCTGTGCCTGGGCGCTACCGGCTTGCTCGGCCTCGACCTGAACAGCGATCGTCACCTCCTCGAATCGGATGGGGATAACCGGCCGCAGCGCGTCGAGCGCGTCGTCGACCTGGTTTTCGACCGGTTCCATCGGATCGACCTGAAAGCCTGCTTCTTCAAGCGCCCGTTCGATCCGCTCTGGCGGGTGCGGTGCGTTATCCATCTGTGGATTGACCGCATTTCGCGTGATCGTGTTAATGAGGCTCTTTCGCTTCTGCTCTTGCATCTCGCGTCGCTGCTCGGCTGTGATCTGGATCTCCCCGCGTGTGATGACTTCCGGAATTATCTCCAGCGGATCGGTCGTGTCGAATACCTTTTCAAGATCGGCTTCGGCGGGTCGATCGCCGCGTGAGGCGTCTTCGAAGACGTCCTCAGCGGCGATCACATCCGAAAGCTCCCCGTCGAACTCCCCGCGTTTGATCGATAGCGCTGCATCTGGATCGACCAACACCTCAAATCGCGCGCCGTGAGACTCTAACCGTGCTGTCACCGCGTCCTCAAGGGAAATCATATCACGAGATACCCCCTCCGGGGATAAAAACGCTACCCGGGATCGCCGGAGGACCTCCTCAATTGGATTTGTCGTTCCAGGTAGCTCGGCAGGCATCATCACAAAAGTGAGTATGGGTCGCGATGCCGTCTTCGATTCGAGTCACGACTCGATGAGTCGGTTCCTGGATAATCGGTTCACCGCACGCTGCACACGTTGGGGCGTTCGTTTCATCTACGTCCTCGCCCAGATCGGACGTCAGATCAACCATACAAACAGGGTCGACGCCGCGCTTACTTGAACCCATCCAACTCGGCAGATGTGACAGTTTCGCGACGATCAATCCGTCTCGACGAGTACGACTCGTAGATCATTGACGTTGGTTCCCGTTGGACCGCATCGATACAGCGCATCTGCGTCGTCCAGCGCGCCGTACGCACGGTGCTCACGAAGAGCTGCGATCGCTGTCGACCGATCGATCCTGCTCGTGTGTTCATCTCCGTCGATCGACCCACGATCACTGACGGTTGCTTCGTCGACAATCGCGCCAGCCGCGTCGGTCGGGCCGTCGATTCCGTCGGTGTCGATTGCACCTACGGTGATCGGTTCGTCGCCGAGTTCGATCGCCGCCGAGAGGGCAAACTCCTGGTTCGGCCCGCCTATGCCCTTCGACGCTGTATTTCGATTTGATATGTTCGCGGACTCAACGGTCACGGTTGTCTCCCCGCCAGAGATGATCGCCGCCGGTGGACCGATTGGGACTCCCGTGGCTAGCGACTCTTCGGCGATCCCAACAGCGGTCTTTGCGGCTTCTCGTGCCTCTCCACGAATCCGCGCCGATAACACTAACGGCTCGTAACCGGCTTTTTCGGCAACCGATGCGGCCGCCCGCATCGCGGTCATCCCGTCGGCGATGATGTGCGTCCGAACCCGATCGAAGCAGTTCGCTCCTAGCTTTGGGGTCTCCGAGAGCGACCCCGCCGCACCAGCTTCGAGGTGTGATTGGACCGCATCGGGTACCGAGAGGTCGTACTGTTCGAGCACCTCGATCGCGTCGGCGTAGGTCGTCGGGTCAGGCTCGAACGGCCCGCTGCCGATCGTCGTGAGATCGTTGCCAACGACGTCACTGAGAACGATCACCCGAACTGTGGCCGGCGCGGCTGCCGCTGCGAGTCGACCCCCTTTGATCGCCGAGAGGTGTTTGCGGACCGCATTGATCTCGTCGATCGTCGCCCCGCTTTCGAGCAACGCGGTTGTCGTCTCCTGAAGTGCCCCCACGGAGATGTCTTCAGCCGGGACGGCCAACACTGCACTCGCTCCGCCAGTCACGACGGCGAGGACGATTGTTCGTTCGTCGGCTTCGCGAACCCAATCGAGCACCTGCGTTGCGCTCTCGACGCCTGTTTCCGTGGGGAGTGGGTGCCCGCCAGCAAGCACTGTGGTCCGATCGCACTCCACCGGATCGTCTGTGACAACAATGCCAGCCGAAAGACGGTCACCGAGGATCAACTCTACCTCCCGAGCGACCTGCGAAGCGGCGTTCCCACCGCCGACGAGTATGAGCCGATCGAACGCAGTGAGGTCGATTGTTTCCGTCTCGTCACTGGATTGGAGCGTCAGCGTATCCTTGCCTTCGGATATCGAAACGTGATCACGGACAACTCGGTCGGGATGGGCAGCGGCGATTCCCGCAGACAAACAGCGTCCGGCGATCTCTCGGCGACGCTCGCGAGATGCGCTATCCCGTGTCGAGTCGCTCATGCGACGGAGTACGTTACAGGACAACAAATACCTCTTGGGCGAGCGATCTACCTGCTCTTGGGCGATCGATCTACCTTCCCGGCGGCGAAAGCGGGTGTGGGATCGTGTGCTCGGAACACGCGTTGGGATTGTCGATCGTCCGTGTCCGGCCGTCGGGCCATCGGACGGTCACTGACAGCGGGGTTCGATCGGTTCCGAGTCCGAAATGGGCGACAGGTTCGGCCTGACAAAGGTAACTACTCCCGGCGTCGATCACGCGGCGGTGGGTTCCGGCAGTCGTCTCCATCTCCACGAGCGCGCCCCGAGCTGGAGCGCCGTACTGTGTGGTTGGTCGCACCCGGAGCCAGCGATTGTCGTTTGGGACCGAAAATAGCGACAGCGGTTGGGCGGAGACTTCGCCGTGAACTACGATCAGCTCAAGCGTTCCGTCTCCATCGATATCCGCAACGGTGGCGCCGGTTCCGAGCCCCCGTGGTTCGAACGCGTCGCCGGGGTCGATCGCTTCGAGCCGTCGGTTCTCCCACTGAAAGAGGCGGTTCTCCGCCCCGATCGCGTTGACGAACAGTTCCTGGCGGCCGTCGTTGTCAAAATCAGCAACGACGAGATTCCTCACGCGCTCGGAGCCGATCAGTGCGTCTGGCGCGGTTTCGCGGAACCGATCGCCCTCTCTGGTAAACAACCGACAGGGGCCTTCCCAGTTACCGACTGCGATGTCAAATCCGCCAGCAGTGTTATCCAACAGCGCCGCTCCTCTTGCATTTCCCGCCTTATCTGTTAGCCCGAACGCTTCGGCGATGTCGACGAAGTGACCGTTGTCGTTTCTGAACAGTCGGTTTGGTCCGCGCTCGGCACCCACAAAGACATCCATCGACTCGGAGACGATCGGCCCGGCAATGACGGACCGACAGCCATCAGTGAATCGCAGCCCAACAGCGTCTGCCATGTCGGTAAGCTCACCGTCGTCCCCGAGTTCGTAAAACCGTGAAGGGACACCGTAGCAGGCGACTAACATACCGTATCGACCGGTCCCAAACCGATCGACCGCCGCGACCGATCGCCCGGCGTGGAAGTTACCACGATCGTAGTTTACATCCAGCCCGAAGACGTCACACCACAATTCTCGCTCATCGTGCGCAATCCGATCGAGGAGCATATCGCCGTTGTCCGTGTAACCGCCGTAGGCGTCGGTATTGTGGACGTATATCTCCTCTTTACCGTCGGCGTCGACGTCAGCGGCTGCAACGCCGATTGCTCGACGATCGGGGTCCGCAAGAATGCCACAGCCGCGATCGCGGATCCTGCGGCCATCGAACGTGTACAACCGGTTCGGACAGCCAAAGCCCGTGACGAACAGCATCGGTCCATCGGCACCGGGAGTCACCGCGACCCCATAGCCTTTCATCGGCGGGTTCTCGCCCAACCGTTCGGACCGATCGACGAACATACACTCTTTCAATCGTTCGCCGTATTTGAACGCATGGGTCGGCGTACCTACAGGTTTTCAGACCGAAACCTGCAAAAGAGTGTTATCAAACAAAGTACCTTATTTGGATCAAAAAGTGTGCACTACGAGCGCGAAAATCCGAGTGGGTGTTTGCAGTTTTTACCATGTTGGTGCATCGCAACTGCACCTACGCTGGAGAGCAGAAATTCGCTGGGCGGCCAAAAATATCATATACCATATCAGAATTTCTGTACTCATCCAATGGTCGAACAGAGTCAAGATCTCGCCAAACACCCGATTTAATCACGAATTTTGGGTATAGACCGTCACAAAGTGTGATAACTTCCAACACACTTTTTCAGGTAGTTGTACAATATTAGAACGCTCGGTGATATGCATGTACGACAAAATCCTCTACCCAACAGACGGGAGTTCGATCGCAGAATCAGCAATTGAGCACGCTCAAAACCAGGCCAAACAGCATGACGCAACCGTTCACGTGCTGTACGTGATCGATAGCGAACACATAGGGATTGGCTTGGCCAGCAATCTTGATTTTGAGGGTGGTCCTGGGATGGTTGGAGCTCCAACGGAAGATGCGTCGGGAATGGTCGGTAGCCGGCCCACAGGGCGTGAGGACCTCGAAGACGAGGGGACTGAAATCGTCACTACCGTTGCCAAACAATTCGAGGGCGTCGAAACGGAGACTGCGGTCCGGTTCGGCTCACCCTACGAAACGATACTCGAGTATGTTGACAATGCCGGAATCGATATGATCGTGATGAGTACACACGGCCGATCGGGAATGCAGCGATACGTCATCGGGAGTGTCACCGAGAAAATCGTCAGGTTTGCCGACGTACCCGTGCTTACGGTCAGTGCAGCCGAAACCAGTGAAAAATAACAGCAGTATGCGCTGGTATTTTTGTATATCACTTTTATTTCAACCGACGATACTCGACAATTCGCCAATTCACTTTCAGAATAATCGCAGATCCCGCAACCGCAAAAACAGAGACGAGAGCGTCGATCGTTACTGGACAAGCGCCTCTTCGAGAAGTTGCAGGGGATGTTTGATGTCGTAGCCGGTACCGTGTTCCATCTGCATCGAACACGTCGGACACTCAGTCATCCCGACATCGCCGGTCGCGTGCTCCATGTGGTCGAACATCTCCTCGCCGATCTTCATCGAGTTTTCGTACTTTTCTTTCTTCCAGCCGTAGGTTCCAGAGATACCCGAACAGGAGTCACCCACATCCTCGATGATGACGCCATCGAGATCGCGGAACAGCTCGACAGCCTGGCGATCGAGCCCCTGGTTCCGCGCGTGACACGGCGCGTGGTAGGCGTACGCCTGCTCGTCAACGGATGCGTCTTCGATCGCACTGTGGAGGTCCTCGTGAATTCGGAGGTACTCCATCGCTTCATAGGTATGCGCAGAGAGGTCTTCGATCCCATCCATGCTGAACAGCTCTGGATATTCCTGTTTCAGCGACATTGAACAGGAGGTACAGGAGGCGATCACGTCGTAGCCCTCATCGATGAGCCCCGAGAAGTTCTCGACGGTGATGCCCGCCTCGCGTTTCGCATCATCGAGCATCCCGTTTGCAAACATTGGTGTTCCCGAACAGCCCTGCTTTGGAACGACGACCTCGTAGCCGAACGACTCGAACACCCGAACCATCGCCTTGCCGACCTCAGGGGTGTTGAAGTTCGAGTAACAGCCGTGGAAATACGCAACGCGCTTGTCCTCCGATCGGACCTTCGGGCCGCCGCGGTTGCTCCACCACTCGCGGAACGTCTCGGTCGCGAACGCGGGGAACTCCCGCTCGGCGGGAAGCCCAAGGATCCGTTCGTTGATTTCGCGGACGAGTCTGTTGCCCATAATTGCCGAGGAGAGCCGCGGTACCTTGCTGCCGATCTTGGCGAAAAAGCGATAGTTCGCCAGGATCCGGTTGCGGATGTACTCCTGGGAGAGTTTATTCATCTCTTCTGAGACGTACTCTCCACGGGCGGTGTTGTGCATCTGACTGAGCGGAACGCTCGACGGACAAGCATTGTCACACCGCATACAATTCGAACACGACATGATCGAGTCGTCGACCGCCTGGTCTTCTTTTCGTTTCAGTCGCCACTGCTCTGGACCCTGGAACTTCGGTCCTGGGAAGTCCTCGTCGACCTCCGCGACCGGACATGACGTGTCACAGGCTGTACACTTGTAGCAGTTATCTGCGCCCGGGCGCAGATCCATATCCTCGTTATTCGGGAAGACCTGGACTGGCTCGAATGACTGTGCCGTTGGATCGAAGTCGCTTGGTGATTCTGCGTCGCTCATGTATTAGATCGCCTCCCCAGCCGCAGTACCAGCCACATAGCCGGTCGCCAGCGAGACGCCGCTTTTTGATTTCTCTGCCGTTCTGTCGACCCCACCGACGACGCCGCCGGCTGCTCGAAGGTTCGAAAACTCCGGAACTCCGTCGCCGTCAAGTGGTTTACACGCCTCGTCGATCTGTACGCCGAACTTCGCAAACGGATGCTCGCCGAAGGCGTCGTCAACGAACCAGTCGTAGCGATCGTCCGGGTGCGGGACGTGACAGTCAAACACTGGTTCGCGAACGCCCTCGCGGTCGGAGTCGATTCCCTTGCCGACTAAGCCGCCGGTTGCGAGGACTACCTGTTCGGCGCTGTAGGGAACCTCTTTGTTCATCTGGTCAACAATGATTGCGTCGATCGCATCGCCGTCTGCCTCGTACCCGACTGCTGGGTTGCCATCACTCAGTCGGACCCCCGCTTCATCGAGGGCGTCGAACAGTATGTCTTCGAGCCGCAGCCCCGGATAGCTTGGCGGCCCCATCGGGAGTTCGAACACCGCTGCACCAAGGTGTCGCTCGAGATCAGCGCGAACTTCATCTGCGTGATCGTCGCCGAGCACGGCCGGCAGCCCAACCCGATCGGCGTCTCCCAGATGCGGTTTGATTACTTCCGCGAACGCCTCACGAGCGGGGAGCGCTCTGCCCTCATAGTCGAGGTCTTTGTTCAAATCGAGCGCGTTTGCAATCCGGGTCACCCGCGAGTCAGCGCGATACGATCCGGGGACCTCGATCTCGACACCGTCGACTGAGAAGGGAACCCCAGCCGCGGCGAGATGATCTGCGACGAGTTCACCGTCGAAATCCGTCAACGACCGGAAGCCGACAATCAACATCGCGCGATCATCGCTCACGAGTCCCGCTGCAGTAGAGGTTGGGTATCGACTCGTCGGCTTGATCGCGCCGCCGCTCGTCGTAAGCAGCGCGTTCGTGTCCGTGTGGCTGCCCTCGTAGGCCTCGCCGACTGCCTCGTCGAAAACGGTGAGACCGCCACGGATCGCCGTTTCCCCGAGGAGCTGGTACGGATGGCCCTCTGGAAGGCTCTCGATCGCAGCGAAGGGATCGCTCACCGGACCGTCGACGTCTGGTGCGTAACCGAGCACGTCGATCAGCCCGCTGGCCTGTCTGAGCGTGCTCTTTTTGTGGGTGACGAGTCTGACCTGTGCGCCCGTCTCTGCGGCCGCGAGTGCGGCGGTCGTTCCAGCGATACCGCCACCGATGACCAACACGTCCTCGTGGATCGCCACCTACTGGTCACCTCCGTTCGAGCCGGGAGAGCTGATGCCACCGTCGGTTGCAGCCGCACCGGTCGCACCAGATTCGCTGGCGGCGTCGGTTCCGCCATCGAAGGCCGCAAAATCGATCGCATCGCCGGTTCGCACCGCATCGTGATCGGCGTTCATTGTCGTCGAGTGGAGACTGTACTTCAACATGGCCTGCGAGAGCTGTTGGCCCCACAGCGCATGTCGCTCACCCTTCCAGCGTTCCTGAAACAATTCGTCGAACGCCGAGTAGGCCGTCTCCTCGTCGTAGTTCGGGTACAACTCGTGAGCCATTCGCTGACAGCAGAATGCCCCCTGGCAGTTACCCATGGACGCGCGCGTGCGAATTCGAACCGCGTTGAGGTCGGAGCCAGATTGCTCGATCGCATCCTGGATTTCCGCACGTGTGACCGCTTCACACTCACAGACCACCGGATTCGGCTCACCGGTTTTCAACACCTCGTCAGCCCGCGAGCCGAGTCGCTGGACGCTGCGGCGACCGATCGGCGATCGCAGTCCGAACTCATCCATGTAATCGCGCAATACAGAGAAATCGTCGCTGCCCGGCAGCGGTTCGTCGGCGGTTCGACATTCGGCGTCGATCCCGAACTGCTCGCAGACGTGGTCGGTGATCTTTTCGGCCATCATCCGATAGGTCGTAAACTTCCCACCGACGATCGAGGTCATCCCCGAGAGGCCATCGCGCTCCTCGTGATCCAATAGGAAGAAATCCCGCGTGATGTCGGTTGGATCATCTGTTCCGGTTCCCGGCGGCTCATACAGCGGTCGGACACCCCAGAACGATCGGATCGTTCGGGCATCATTCAACATCGGGACGAGCTCTGAGAGGGTGTCGATCATATGATCGACCTCCCATTGCTCTTCAGGGTAATCTTCGGGATCCTCAACCTCGATGTCTGTTGTTCCAAGAATGCACGTCGTTTCGTGTGGGACGACGATGTCGGCGTCACCCTTCGGTTTACAGCGGTTGACGACTGTGTCGACTTGACGGGAGTTCATGATCGTCATCACTCCCTTCGAGGGACGAACTTCAACATCAACGCCAGCCATCTCGCCGATCTGACCTGCCCACGCGCCCGTCGCGCTCACAACGTAGTCCGCGTAAATTTTTTCTGTCGTTCCTGGCGTTTTGTGTTCGCGTTTGCCTGGTCCCGAATCGTGTTTGACCTCGATACCGACTACCTCGTCGTCTTCGACGAGTACGTCGATCACCTCTGCATGTGTTTCGATCCGTGCACCGTGTTCTTGGGCGCTCGCAGCGTTTGCTACACAGAGCCGGAATGGATCGATCGCGCCGTCTGGAACCTTGATCGCTCGCTTAATGTCAGTCGCGAGGTACGGCTCTATCTCGCGGGCTTCTTCGGCCGAGAGTACTTCTGCGGGAATGCCGCACTCTCGACACCCCTCGAGTTTCTTTTGGAAGTACTCGTCGTCATCTTCGGGGCGCTGTACGAACAGTCCACCAGTCATTTCGACACAGTGGCTGGCAATGTCGCGTAACACCCGATTTTCCTCGATACACTCGGTTGCGCTGGCCTGGTCAGACACCGCGTACCGACCTCCACTGTGTAACAACCCGTGCATGCGTCCGGTCGTCCCGTGCGTGAGGTTACCCTTTTCAACGAGGGTTACCTCGAATCCCCGCATAGCAAGGTCTCGGGTGATACCGCAACCCGTTGACCCGCCGCCGATTACGAGGACGTGTGGCGTGTCAGTCATTGGTTCAATTCCATCTTGGGCCCGATACACTTTACTTTATCTGCCGACCGGAACTAAGGGTAAAAATTTAGTCTGTGCGTAATAATCACACACAAAAATTCGGCGCTGGCAGTGGAATTCTCCAATATTCGCCGGCCATATTTGCCTTCAAGCTGCAAAAATGCACAGAAGATATCGGTTAATCATGCAGAAGGAGAAAGTTTTATCATGGTTGTCTATAGTGTTTACTGATGACGCGGGAGCACCAATAAAGAATTCCGGACGCCCGGAGCATGCCCGCATCAGAATGGTGATATACGTATGACAGACGACACGTACGTCGGAGCGATAGACCAGGGGACAACAGGCACGAGGTTCATGGTATTTGATCACAGCGGGAAAGTGATCGCCAACGCCTACGAAAAACACGAACAGATCTATCCCAACCCGGGATGGGTTGAACATGACGCAATGGAGATCTGGGAGAACACGAAATCCGTCATTAACACCGCGCTCGACGACGCGCTGATCGACGCTGATCAGCTCGAGGCGCTCGGCGTCACGAACCAGCGTGAGACGACGGTAATGTGGGACGCAGAATCCGGCCGGCCGATCGGGAATGCGATCGTTTGGCAGGACCGGCGGACCACAGACCGGATCGAAAAGCTCGAAGCGGACGGAAAAAAAGACGAGGTCCAACAGAAGACCGGTCTTGAGCCCGACGCGTACTTCTCGGCAACGAAAGCCGAGTGGCTGCTCGACAACACCGATCCGATCAAGCTCCAGCGCTCGCGCCCAAAGGACGTTCGAGAGCGCGCAGAGGACGGTGAAATTCTGTTCGGGACGATCGATACGTGGGTGATCTACAATCTCACCGGGAACCACATCACCGACGTGACGAACGCCTCGCGGACGATGCTTTTCAACATCCACGAGATGGACTGGGACGAGGAACTCCTCGAAGAGTTCAACGTCCCGGCAGCGACCCTGCCAGAGGTTCGTCCATCGTCGGATGAAGAAACCTACGGTTCGACAGATCCGGACGGCTTCCTCGGCGCTGAAGTGCCTGTCGCGGGCGCACTCGGTGACCAGCAGGCAGCGCTGTTCGGTCAGACCTGTTTCGACGCCGGAGACGCGAAAAACACCTACGGCACCGGTTCATTCATGCTCATGAACACCGGCGACGAGGCCGTCATGAGCGAACACGGCTTGCTCACCACGGTCGGCTTCCAGCGATCTGGCGAGCCGGTTCAGTACGCGCTTGAGGGTGCGATCTTTATCACTGGTGCGGCGATCGAGTGGCTCGAAGACATGACGCTCATCGACAACGCTGCCGAGTCCGAAAAGCTCGCTCGCAGTGTTGATTCAACCGATGGCGTCTACTTCGTCCCAGCCTTCGCCGGGCTCGGTGCACCACACTGGGATCAGCGCGCTCGCGGGACGGTCGTCGGCATGACCCGCGGTACCCGCCGCGAGCACCTCGTCCGTGCGGTGCTCGAATCGATCGCGTTCCAGACCCGCGACGTCGCCGAGGCGATGGTCGAAGACTCCGGCATCGAGCTGGGCAGCCTTCGCGTCGACGGCGGTGCAGTCAAGAACAACTTCCTGTGTCAGCTGCAGGCAAACATTATCGACACCGACATCGTTCGGCCGGTTGTCGACGAGACGACCGCGCTGGGCTCGGCGTACGCCGCTGGGCTCGCGGTCGGCTACTGGGACACGATTGATGAACTGCGGGACAACTGGCAGATCGATCGGAGCTTCGAGGCGAAATCCGGTGTGGATGCCGACGAGCGCTACGGGCGCTGGAACGAAGCGGTCGAGCGGTCGCTTGACTGGGCCCGCGACGGAGGCGAATAAGAATGTATGATGCACTCCTGCAGGTTCCCATAATCGGGATGGAGGTCGAGGCGTTCGTCCTCCTCCTCATCACCGCCCTGGCCGGCGGAGCGTTCGGCGCCGCCATCGGCGCACTGCCGGCGTTCATCTTCACGGGCTTTCTCGTCTTCCTCGGTGAGGGGCTCTTAATCGCTGGTGATCCCGCAGTTAGTGTGACCGGGGTTATTGGGTTCGGTGCGATTACCGGCCCGCACATCGCCTTCGCGGGCGGTGTGGCTGCCTCGGCGTACGCCGGCAAAAAGTACCCTGAAATGAACCCCGCTGACGGCGGCTACCACTTCGGGAAAGACATCACGTACGCGTTCGGCACCAAGCCGGACATCCTCGCCGTCGGCGCCGTCTTCGGCGTGGTCGGCGTCCTGATCAACCAGCTCTCCGGGAGCCTGCTCGTGGTGAGCGGCACCGGCTTAACCGACTCGATCGCGCTGACAGTCGTGTTGAGCGCGCTCATCGCGCGGGTCGCGTTCGGCTACCCGATTATCGGGAAGCCCGCGGGCGACGGACTTCTCGACATGTCGCCGTTCGAGCGCGGCGAGGACCATCCCAAGGCCGACAGCGGAGCTGAGGAACACGCTGGTCGTCCGGCGACCGAGCCATGGCTCCCGCACCAGTACAAGTGGTCGGGCGTCACCGCAATCGGCCTCGTCGGCGGTATCCTCGGCGGGTACATCTGGCTGCAGACGGGGAGCATCTTCCTCGGGTACGCCATCTCCGCGATCAGCCTGCTGTTCTTACAGCTCGGCGTCGAGAAGATCCCGGTGACGCACCACATCACCCTTATCGGCGCGGTCGGCGCCGTAGTCGTCGACCCGATCGCAGGGAGCGTCGTCGCGCTGCTCGCAGCCGGCGTGTTCGGCGCAATCAGCGGCCTCTTCGGCGAGGTCACCCAGCGTATCTTCTACGCGCATGGCGGGACACACGTTGACCCACCGGCGATGGCGATCGCGTTGGCTATGGTCATTATCGCGATTCTCCACATCGCAGGCGTCATCCCGAACGCCGGGTACGTCTAAACGCCTTCCCTCCCGTTTCGTTGTTGAGATGCAGTTGTACCGTATCTGAGTACCTGGGGTGCGTCGGATCTACCCCACCTACAGAACCGCCACAATTCGGAAACCCAGACACACACTGACAAATGGATATTGACGATCGAATCGCCCGCCGCAGACAGCTCGGTTCGGATCCGCAGCTGGTGCTCGATTACGAGCCGCTGAGTCCGTTGTATCACCCCGACGAGCCGACCGGTCAGGGGTCGATGCTCGAACAGCTCCTCGATGAATTAGATCCGGCACTTTCGGGTGTCGTTCCATCGGATCTCTACGTATGGGGACCGAAAGGCAGCGGAAAAAGTGCGGTCATCACAGCGCTGTTTCGAGGGTTCAATCGGATTCGAACCGCTCGAAACGAGCCGATTCACACGTCGACGCGGGTCGACTATGCCCGGGTGTTCGACTTTGTTTATGTCGACTCTCGGCAGGCAACGACCGCGTTTTCGCTGTACCGATCGATCCTTGATCAGTTAGTCGACGAGTCGGTACCGAAACACGGCATCGGGACCGAGTGGGTGAGAAACAAACTTGAGTCCGCGTTAGAACCCGTCCAACGCGGGGCGGTGATCGCCGTTGACCACATTGGCGAGCCGGAAACCCAACCGTTCGACACGCTCCGAGAGACACTCTCGTCGATTAGCGCGACGATATCCGTCGTTCTAATTGGAAGAGATCCGCCTCAGTCGATCGGAATCGACGCGGACGATCCGATCGAAGTCAAACGCTTCGACGCCTATCGGAGCCACGCGCTCATCGAAATACTCACCACTCGGCTCTCAGACAGTCTCGTCCGGAACGCAATCGCCCACGAGCAGCTTCGAACAGTAGCAACGTGGGCTAACGGCGACGCACACGACGCCCTTGCGGCCGTCTTTGGGGCAGTAATCGAAGCGGATCGATCGAACGCAGAGAACGTGACTGACCAATATCTCACGTCGGCGATTGAAAACGTTCCGCAACCGTGTGTCTCGCTTGGGCGAGTCCTTTCGCTGTCTGAAAGCCGTCTGGCGGTATTACGCCGGCTGGTCGCACTGTCGCCGGAGTCACTCGATAGTGTGGGTTCGGCGACCGAAGCAATCGTCGAAACTGATATTGAGCTCACTGCAGCGACTGTGGAACGACTCGTCTACGAACTAGCAGAGGCGGGAATCACCGAACGGGTCAAAACCGCCCGAGATAACGACATCGGTCGGCCCCCATCCCGGATCGAGTTCCGATTCCCGACAATACCGTTTTTGTATCTCATCGATTCTGGCGTGTAACGCTGACACACGCCTCTGTTCGGTCCGTATCGTCTGTGTGCTCGCGGACGTCACCGTCAAGACACACCCCCGAAGCGTGAGCGTGCTGGCTGTGTTCTACTCACCCACACTGTTTGGAGTGTCTAGATCGCCCGACACGCAAACGGAGTTTCGCTGGCAGAGCTAATTATCACGTTGGATAGTTTTGGCCACAAATTTATTCGCTCTTTCGCGTGGGTACTGTATATGAGTAACCGTTCGCAGTTGGCGTGGGTAATTCACCGCCACTTGAACGATGACGTGTGGACTGATCGGCCCTTTGCGTGTCGTATTGCAACGGCGGCCAGCACGGGGATTCTCGTTTCGGCAGCGGCAACCGCAACTACTAGCGATCCACTCGCCAGCACGATCGCACTGAGTGGTTTATTTGGGTTATTTTCTGTCCGCGGAGACGAACGAAACGAATCGTCTGAAAAAGAGACTGGATCAAAATCAGACGGCACCGACGAGGACGATATCGACGCTGCCGAGGCAGTTGATTCGGCGATATCAACCAGCTCAGACAAGTCAACCGAAGCAGTTGAAGTAGCTGAGAATTCTGACACAGCCGAAGCAGCCGAAGCAGCTGAAGTAGCTGAGAATTCTGACATAACCGAAGCAGCCGAAGCAGCTGAAGTAACTGAGAATTCTAACACAACCAAACCGACTGAAGATTCTGACACAACCAAACCGACTGAAGATTCTGACACAACCAAACCGACTGAAGATTCTGACACAACCAAACCGA
>NZ_SRSG01000010.1:130361-299609 GCF_005543295.1 Halalkalirubrum salinum | reverse complement strand
TATCCGTTATTTCTTTAGCAGAACGCGGTATTCCTGATTGAGTTCTGAGAGGAGTCTCTGTGTAGCTTCCACGATCACACTTCATTTGGATAGATCATACATATTGTCGCGACGACCGCACGTATACTATTGGCGCTATAGCTTCCACGAGAGAGCTCATAGAGGTCTACGTATATCTACCCGAGCGCGTACTTCAACCGTCACACAGTCGAGTACGTCGAACGCATGCGTGCGGTGAGTGAGGACGGGGCGTGGGACGAGTGGCTTACGTTCTTCCTCGAAGGCCTCCGAAGTCAAGCTGAGACCTCGTACGATCGGACGCACCGACTCCGTGATCTCCAGGAGCGCTACGAGAACGAGTACCCAGGCAGTACGAATACGGACATGTTTGCTCGGCAGTTACTAGGTTGCGAGGCGAAAGCCCACCTGCTTTAGTCAGATCAGCAAAAACAGTCCTCACTCCGTCACGCTCTCCAACTGCTTGAGGTATGTGTCGATTCGCTCAATCACCGCATCGAACGAGAGTTGCTCTGTGACGAGCCGATTCAAGCCTCGGTCCCAGTATGCCCGAACCGCCTCCACGTCGTCCTCGGGCACCCCCTGCGCCAGAGCTATCTCCACCTCGTGCGCACGTGCTTTCTCGTGTACGGCAGCGACAATCTTCGCGTCGTCGAACGATTCCTGCTCCAGCAATTGGTAGATATCGTAGTAGTCCCGGGCCCGCGCCCGCTGAAACAGGCTCCGAAGCTTCTCCACCAAGATTTCTTCATACTGTACGCCGCAAGGCTGAACGTGGGAACGTCTTCGAACGTGTGCTCGTGATTGACGATCGGGAATACCAGTGGCTCGTTGAACGTGATATCGAGGTCCGTTGTGTTCTTTTGGCCCAACACCGCATCGTACTGGACACCGAACTGTACATACTCAACCGGCTCACCGGCCGCGTGCATATTCCGTATCTCGAATCGAATCCCAGATTCTGCCTCGATGTCAGCAAGCGTTGATTCCAGGATCCGCTCAATATCGGGTAGCTGTTCAGTTGCAGTAAAATCGAGGTCTTCAGAGAATCGCCAGATCTCGGGGAAATACAGCTTGCTAAGTGCTGTCCCGCCTTTGAACACGAGAGACTCACCGAGGGGGCTGGTCGCAATAGCGTACAGCACCCACGAGTTCACATAGTGTTTCTCTGCCAACCCCGCCGTCACTCCGTCCTGCCGTGCCAACGCCCGCACTCTCGCATCAGAAATCACGATCTGTCACCGACCATGGTCGTGATCTCGTCCGCTGGCACATTCACCAGCAATCGGTACTCGCTCACATGTCGTCCCTCGTCACCGCGAGTCGGATCCAGTTTTGAATACCCAGCGGTGAACCCAGCAACAAGCTCGTCTCGCTGTTCAAGCTCAATCTCCAAGCGGTCCGCAAGGTATACGATTCGTTTGATCGCGGCCCCATTCCCCTGCCGGCGCAGGTATTCGGTCAGCGTCGCCTGCTCAAAGTCAGCGGCTGCCAGCCCCTTCGCCAGTTCACCGATGCCACCGCAGTACTCCGGATGGTCGGCACAGTCGACGAGGGTTTTTTCCACACTCGCTACGTTCACCTGCTGGGCGTCGATCGCCACCGGATCGTAGCCGAAGAACTTCTCTTCGGTCACCGTGACGAACGTGTAGGTCACATCGTGAATTTCTCGGGCCGGTACCTGTGCTGTGGTCGCGGCAAACACTGTCAGTGGAACCTGTTCTGTCAACCCGTGGTAGTTGAGGGCGGTCCAGTAAGCGATGTACATCGGGTCGACAAGGTGGGCGGCGATCACGAACTCGTGTTCGGTGTACTCGGCAGTCTCACCCGCGGCCAGTGGCACGATGAGGTAGGTCCCGCTTTTCAATCGGTCAAGCCACCGCTTGTGCACGAGGTTGTTCGCAATTTTCTTTGCGTTGTCGTACGGGACATCGATGGCCGTCTGGATGTCGTCGATTGTAATAATGGTCTGGTTCTGACTTGCGAGCCGGGCTAGTGCGAGAGCTTCCCGCCGTGACAATCCCTGTTTTATATTTTTTATTGATTTCGTATTCATTACTAGTACTAAATCACTATAGAGTATAACAACTTATTTTATGAAAAAGCTATCTTTCTACGAGGAGAGAATCCCGGCGTTTACCCGCGACACTCTTATGACCGACATCCCGTTCGAGCGCGTCATTTATATTATCGTAGCACGATGGTATTACTATGAGGTACGCCAGTGTCAGCGTCAAGTTCCCTGTCGAACTTGATACCGAAATCGAACGGTTCCTCGAGGAAACGGGAATCTACACGAATAAGAGTGAGTTCATCAAAGAAGCCTGCCGTGGCCACCTCCGAGATCTCAACGACGACACGGCGATCGCCGCACTTCGACTTGAACAGCTGCTAGCGCAGGCCGAACAGAGCCGCGAGTCTGATCGTGCTATCGACACCCAGCTTACAGCACTCGGGGAAAAAGTCGATCCGGACGATCTCGAACGCGCCGTCACCGAAGCACGCGAGGAAACGGCCGAGCAGGTGTACGGATCGGACACGTGAAGATCCTCGATACGAATCTGTGGGTCTTCGGGACGTTGCGGACCAACGATCAAGCCGCTACATTGCTTGCTGAAATCGATCGGGGTGAGACAATCTCGGCGATCAATAGGTTTCAACTGGCACGCCCAGCCTTTCGAAATCGTCGACGTTGTTTGTGAGAACCGCGTCATCGAGGACGTCAGCCATCGCAGCGATGTAGCCATCGTTCGCCCCGACACCCGCGTTCGATCCGGCACGGTCATCTGCCGCCGCGAGGAGTTCGCCAGCTCTCCGTGCGATCTCGTCGTCAACCTCAATACGAGGATACCCGAGAAGGCGATTCCGCAACTCCTGCTCGGTGGTGGTGCTGCGGACGGTGGCAACACCGTAGTACGCCTCTGCGACCACTGGCGTTGGCAGCCACTGCATCTCGCCGTTCTCAACGAGTTCCACACCGTTCCTATTTTCGGTAGCAATCAGCAGTGTTTTGCTGTGAGTGGCTGGGCCTCACTACGTTGCTACTCTCTATTTTCGTGCTTCTCGCGGGACGCACCGGGCGACCGTAGGGATATCCTTCAAGTGACGTTCCCAGCACCAGCAACGTGCAGGACGCTTCATCGAAGCACGCACTCCAGCGGAACGGCTTGCTAGAGTGTGGAATGTCACAAAAACCTCCTGAACGTTCGTATAGACCGTGTTTGAGGGCCATGTGACTCTTGTAAATTCGCTACAGGTAATAGTAATACTTTCGAGTATGAATCATGCTATTAGATACTGTTTACTCGTATTTTTTGTAGCTGTTACGCAACCCTTCGAGAACGCATCTGGGTCCTCTGCCATAAGGTCAAAAAGGAATGACGAATCGATGATCATTCGGTGCTGTCACTGCCGTCGAAGGCGATCTGGGCCGCATCAAGACGGTCGCGGTCACGCTCTCGGAGCCCCGCCACTGCTTCTTTGGCCGCTTCGGCTTCTTTCTCGGTTAGGAGTCCGGCGACGTCGCCCGGCCGAGGGCCGCGCGTCATTCGGCGAAGCGTCTCTTCCATCGTCTCGTCACCCTCCTTGTGTGCCGTCAACCACTCATGATATTCTTCGGATACTCGAATGGTTTTGACCATACAATATATTCGGATATATGTGTTTAAGAAGTTTTTGCTTCAAATTTCATCTATTATCGGTTGAAATTTTCTCACGAAGCAACCGGAATACCCACCTCTCCAGTGTTAGTATTATATTGTGACACCATGGCTTGAAATCCACAATCTTAGGTTAGTATTATATTGTGACACCATGGCTTGAAATCCACAATCTTAGTATACATGTTTATATACAATCTATACATACATATTGTCGCGACGGCCGCACGTATACTATTCGCGCTATAGCTCCCACGAGAGCGCTCACAGAGATATACGTATACCTACTATAAAAACAACTATACCAACGGAGCCAGATAGTTGTATCACCGAGATGCCGAGTAAAGAGCTTCCCGATCGCTCATCCTTCGATCCAAAGAGCGCGTCTCCTGCATCGATTGGCGTCGTGTTCTCCCAGTCATCGCGGCCAGCCGTTGCGAGCGCTAATTCCGAACTCGGCTTTGGGTTGATTTCCAGGACGGAGCCGACAAGCGTCGCCGGTAGCTCATCGTTCGATTCGATTCCCAACTGTTCTCGGACGTCTTTTGGAAGCGTAACTCGCCCCCTGTCGTCGACTATGAGTGTCCGCTCTTTTCGGGAGCTTTCGTCATCCGACGGGTTTCGCATTTTCCACCTCATATTTTCTATTTCGCTTACATGTATGGCTGTTTTGTGCTGAAAATATACGGTGTGAACTACTGTATGGGTGTGACATACTGCGATACGTTGCTCAGATGGTTGGATGTGCGGGCTGTCAACATTTAAATATAGTGAACACCAATTAATTACATGGTCGAAATCGTGGCGACGGAAGACGTCCTCGGAGGTGAGCCACGAATCGCGGAGACACGTATCGGCGTATTTGACGTGTACGAACTCGTCGGTTCAGGTTGCTCGCCGGCGGACGTTGCGGATCAGCTCGATCGGACGCTCGCGGAGGTGTATACTGCACTTGCCTATTATCACGAGCATTCAACCGAGATGCGTGAACTCCGTCGTGACCGTGCGCGAACCAAAGAGCGGCTCGCAGAAACAGCACTTGCCCCGCCGACCCCGGCACAGTGACGGTGCGTTTTCTCACCGACGAACACGTCCCGAACGTCTTCATTACGACACTCCGATCGAGTGGATTCGAGGTCCTGAAGGCCAATGATCTGTTCGGGGAAGCAACAAACGATCGCCAACTGCTCGAATACTGCGCCGATCAGGGGTATTTACTGGTCACCCATGACAAGAAAGATTTTGCCGGTACGGTTGGGGACGATGTTGACCACAATGGTATCGTTATTTATACTGACCCGATTTTTCTACGTGATCAGCCGGAAGCAGCAGTACGAATCATCGAACGCGTGCTGGATCATTATCCGCCCGAAGAATTGCATGGAGAACACATTTGGCTCGATCAATGGCGTTGACGATGGGACCGTGACCTAGCGAGTGGGCGTGAATGCATTGACCCGAATGTGGGCTTGACGACAACGCAGACAAGAATAGTGCGCTGAATATCGGCAAACGAGCCTTGGGCAAGTTCTCGAAACCGCTGTCCGAGGCGGGGGCCGAACTGGTACGGCCCGAAACGCAGGTCATCGTCCCCCGCGACGGCGAACCTGCGAACCTTCCGCTACTCGTGGATTCAACCCCACGGCTTTAGCCGTGTGGAGGATATCAGAGCGTACACACGCACTCGATCGCGGGTTCACTCGGTACGAGGTGTGCGTGTCCTTCGTGACGATCGCGCTTCGTCTGTATTCCGTGGACAGCTGGTGTTTTTGGCCGATCGTCCCCCAATCCCCGGCGCGATTGTTTGCCGTCTGACAGTCTTGATCGAATTGGGCGCGACACGTCAATTTTCGCGTGCTGAACTGAATACTGCTGATCACGGTACAACGATCGACGTCCTTCGGGAGAACGAGCGGCTTCGTGATGTAATGAACCGCATTACCGCGTAGGGAATTATGCGGACATGGTGGGGTCCCTCCGGTCTCAGATCAATCGGTATGTGAGAGCGATACACCGTCCGGTAGCGCGTCGTGCAACCACAGGGTCGATTGGGAGGGGTGGTGGGCTGTAAGCAGTTGTGATCCCGCCTGGGACGTCTGTTGTGGTGGATCTGTGGTGGTGGTGGAATATCCGCAACGAGCTGAACGTGATCCATGGTCGGTTGTGGTGGATCTGTGGTGGTGTTGGTGGGCTACCGTTCGGTGAGTTCTGGTACTTTCGTTTCGAAGAGCCGATCGAGTGCGGCCCACAGTATCTCGGTTGGGACCGTTTTTTTGAACTTATCGGGATGGCGGTCAGCATCCCCAGTCGTTGGCGTCTCGTACTGGAAGTGGAGTGGCCCAAGTTCGGGATGGTCTTCGTCACGATGCCATCCGCAATTTAAGCCTGTGTTTGGATCTGCGTAGTGAATGCGATAGTGCTGGGTCGCCGTTGTGAATCGCCACTCAACATCGAGCGTTGGTGGTTTTGGACCCGTCGGCGGAGCAACGCGTGTTGGGTCAATTTCGGCGCGAAGATATTTTTTGACGATGCTGTCAGGCTCGTAGGTGACGGTTGTGACTACCGGATACCGAGTAGAACATCCTTGAGCCCCTGATAGACGGAGCTGTCGATCGTGCCTGAAAGCCCCATTCGTCACACAGAAATTGAATCGCGCCTTTGTGCCCATTCATACTCGTTGAGTGCGGCCCGAATGACCGGGATGCGATCTTCAAGATGCTCCCATTCGGTCGCTACTTCCCGACGAGTGTTGATCTCTGCTTTGTCGTCAAGCTCGGCAATGCTCGCTCGAAGTTCACCGGGGGTTTCGGCGTCGTACGATGTCTTCCAGGCGGTAATCTTCGCACGCATCGACGCAAGTGCTGCTGTGAGTTTTTCTCGGTCGTGCTCGCGCTGGAGCGTTGCGACTTCTCGATACGTCGCCATCAGTTGATCAACGCAGTAGCGTGTCTGCTCACCCTGCGTAATTTTCCGCAGGACGTTGTCCGCAACGAGCTGCTCAAGATACTTTTGTGCTGTTTTGACTGAGACGCCGGTCTCCGTAGCAACCCACGAAGCGGTACGCGGCGTCCGGAGCGATCGCGCTGCTGCGCGAACACGCTCTCCACGTGTCATTGACGTGTTGGTCTCTTCGTCTGTGCTGTTGGACATATGTACTGGTACGGCCTACTAGAATATATATCCAATGCGTTAACTATATTTACACTTGCTTCTGGGATCGATCAGACTCACACAGACACAGCACTGTTTCATCAGCTTCACTTGAAATTGTGGTGAGAGTCTCCTCCCTAATCGGCTATCGTCGTTATTTGATGACGTACGATCGATCGCATTTGTGAATTGCTCTCGTTACCAGACATGGTTACAGCGGAAACACGCACTCGATCGCGTGTTCACTCGGTACGAGGTGTGTCTAGCGTGGTCGATCGCTCCTCATCTGTGTTCCGTGGACAGCTGGTGTCTTCGGCCGATCGTCCGGGGTGGGTCCGTGATGGTGACCGACGACGACCGATCGATCGATACACTATACGGTAGCCCTTTGTGCAATCATAAGGTCGATTGAGGTGCATGGTCTGTGAGCAGTTGCAGTTTCGTTTGAGATGTTGTAAGTAGTTGTAGTGGTGGTCTTCCGATCCGAGTGAAGATGGGTACGATTGGATGGTGCCAGTAGTGCGGAGGCCCCTAGCGGTTCCGATCCCATCGACGTTACTTGGTGGCCAATTGACGGTATAGTATTGGGAGGTTGTTCTTCACTTCGTGAACCCGATTCGAAACCGCACCACACGCTACGGCATCGCTCCGTCGTTCGGATGTATCGAGTTCGTAGGGGAGTTCCACACTTATTAGGGACTGATCGGTGTTGGCTTTTAGAACAAAATGGTCTGCTCGATCGTCCCGACTCTGAACAAATATAAGATAGAGTATGATTGATAGTTAGATGAAAAAAGCGATTTAATACAATTACTCAGTACTTACTGACACAAGTACGTATTTATTTTAATCACGTTATAGATCTTATAACCGATGCTACGCCGCTCATAGCCCTGTGACAGATACTGGCGTTGTCCGGAACATAGACTCACATGTACGACACGCCGATCTCCCCTATCCGGTGGTAGTTGCCCGACCTGGTTCCATGGGAGGAACTTCTCGCTGTGGCCGATCGATTAGCGGCCAATCGACCCGTCTGCCGGCGACTGTTGGCTGGGAACTTAGCGTCGATCGATGGCCTGCCGGTTTGTCGGCGATCGGAGCCCGCTTTCGCTTTGCTGGCGATGGTGGTGTCCATGTTCAAACTGGCACTGGCGGTCCTGTCGATCGCAGCGATTTCAGCTTCGGTGGGTTCGGGTTTTCGAAGGCCAGCCGTCAAACTGTGGCGTTGGCTCGTAGTTGGATCGATCATGGATTGGCTTGCCTCCCCGTTGGTGTGAGCGATCGTCGACTCTGTGGTGGCGCCCACCACTGTGTCGTGTCTTTGGGCCATGCTGGGAGGTGCAAGCGGTACGTTCCAGTTGCACACCAGCCAACCCACGTGTCTCGATCTCCTCTCTCCGCAGACCCTCGCTTGCGACTGGGCGGGATGACAGCCTGAGTGTGTCGATGCGGCGGTCAGTGGTCGCATCTCCGCGCAGGGGAGTGTCGACTCAGCGGCCAGCCATCCGCTCTTGGGGAGCACGCCCGCCCGATAGCTCTTGTGGACTGGTTACGCCTCCCTGTGTCGGTGTGTTTCGTCTCGTGGCTTCGACGTAGCTCACTCGGGGCGCTCTCGATCGCCCTCCTTGTGCTCTTTATTTGTGTCTCCGATCGGTGTTCGATTGTGCCTGCAGCCGTAGCGAACACTGGCGGGGTGTGGCGTGGTGATCGCTCTTTGGCGTCGATCGTCGCTTTCAGGTCAGTGGATTTAATTTCCGTTCATTCGAGTCGATCGATGTGGTTTCTCACCCGTTGGTTGGGTGTGCCGTGTGCGTTGTGGGCTATGGTCGGTGATGAGTGGTAGGTGATCGATCGACCCTCGATCAAGCCGAATCAGTGCGCTCTGTGTGTGAGGTTCTTTTTTCGGTTGGCGGGCTCAGTTGTGGTGGGTGTCAAAAGACGGCCCAGATCGTGTGGTGCTCGAGGATCGATTACCGTGGTGCGGTCGGTGTGGTGGTACTGTACTGTACTGTACTGTACTGTACTGTGGGTCTCACCACGTTGGGTCTGTGCTGTTGGCGTCGGCCCCGCTGTCGATCGCCTGTGTCTGCGGTGGTGTGTGTGCTGTGATCTCAGGGCGGGTGACCGGTGGGGTGTCGGCTCGGCGTTCAGTTACCGGCCAGCCAGTGGGTTTGGCAGCGTCCTCTGCGGCGCTGAGACCGATCGAGGGCGCCTGTCGGCGCTGTCACGGCCCGAACGGCTGTTGTCAGTGCGGCGGTCACACACTGTCGTTGTGTGGCTGTGTATGGCTGTGTGGGGCTGTATTGGTTGGGCGAGAGCGGGTGCGGTGGTGTTCGATTGGTGGCAACGCAGTGGCCGCACTCGGTCACTTACGTGGTCTGCGCTTGGGTGGGTATTTGCCCCGCCTGGTGTGGTTGGGTGCTGTGGGCGCCGTGTCGGTCCTCCCGTGTGGTGGCCCCTACCTGACGGGTGCTGGTTGGATTCGACCCGATTGCCGGCGGGCACTTGTGGCCGACCGCCCTCTGGTGCAGCTAGCAGTCTCAGGTGGGGTTGGGAGTCTGTGGGTGTGGCTGTGACCGACTCGCCGGCCGACAAGCGTGGGTTTGGTTGGGCCGATCGGTGTTTGTAATATTAGTAGATACTGACATGCTGTCGTATGAGCCTACTTGGCGGTCGATACTGTTGTCGACACGGTGAGACACGAGCTGAGTTGTATATGCCCGTGACAATCCCGCTCAGTACCGGATACGGGTTTGTCACACTGTGGAGACTGTGTGGCGTTTGTGTCTGTGTTGGTGTGTTCCAGTGTGTGCGGTCGTAGGTTGGGTTCTAACAGGTTCTTGTCCATTCGGCTCGTTCTGCCGGCACTGATGAGACTTTTTGACAAGCGTTGTTCGTTGGCGGTGGGCGTCGACCGCAGCGATCGACGACCGTACCGATAGCGCTTTGGGAGTCCCACTGTGGCTGTGTGGGCGAGTGCATACGCTGGGAGCGTTCTGTGTGTCAGGCTGTGAGGTCTGTGTGTTCGCAGCGTCGTCACGGCGTCGCCAGCCACGTCAGCAAAAGGATAACATTAATTGGGGGGATCCGTAAAATATTTTATTATTGGGGCAATAATTGCTTCTGATGAACGGACAAAATCCTCCAGATTCAACACACTCCTCCTCTTCGAATCGAACCGATCACAATTATCCTGGTACTGCAGACGCATACGTGCAGGTAGTCATCGCGATACCAGTTACAGCCCTGTTGAATAGCACTGACATCTACAGCACACTCGTGACCGCCAGTGCCGCCTGGATTGCGGACCTGAGCGACGGCGGGCTCGTGATTGAACTGATTCTCAGGCTGATTCTCATCTTTACACCGGGACTCATCTTGGCAATTTTACTCGCAATCCCAGCGTTCTACGCGTACAGTAAATGGCAAGAAGCGCGCCTACTATTGCGGTATTACCGTTGGAGTCGCAGCTCGACACAACACCCCTCACCGATCGACACTCAATCTGAGACTCTTGATCGACTCCTCGACTCGTCTACAGGTGAGGACACACCGACGCCGCGAGGTGAACGGGATGCGTGAAGTTATCTCACAATTGAACTCACTCCGTTCTGCCTTGCGCAACGGACCTACAGAGCCAAAGATGGACCCCAAAGACCCCAAGTATTATCACTTGGCGGCCGACAGCACAACTCGTGGGGCTGTCAAAAAGATCCTCAAAGGCCAATCTACGGAGGGTCTTCACGGCGAAGATGGATTTGCGCGCATCGTGTTGACAACTGGGACGTCCTCATCGGTTGAACTGTACGTACTCCGAAAAGACGACTACTCTGACGCACGCGACGAGCTCAACAGTCCTGTCGACCGAGTCGGGCTGAACGAACCCTTCGAACGGTGGGGGGGCCACCAGATTACAGATGCACACACACTCGCTGTCGATCTTACGGCCCCGATCGTGCCACCCAAAACAGACCCCCATCAGGAGACCACAGAAAAAACGCGGTTGCAGGCTACGATCGAAGCACTGTCGAAACAGGACGTTCCCCGGATTCTTGGGATCAATATATTCACCTCTGAGGACAGGCCCTCATTGCCGATAAATGACCTACGCACGGTACTGACAAACTCCGATTACCTTCATCGACTTAATGATAAACTGTTGTATAGATTGACGCACGAATCGTGGGACACCTACGTCGACAAGACCAGCAAAGTATACTTTATCTCGGCCGTCGAGCTGACTGATCAGCGCACTGGTTCTGCGTCTAGGTCGATCCTGCCAACACTCAGCAAGATCTCGCCGGCCTCACCGACTGTGCAGCCGATCCCAGCGGACCCCCGGACCGCAACCTACCAGCTTCGCAATGGCGTCGTCTTCCCAAAGCCGTCGCTACGTGCAGCCATCGATCCGCGCGACCCCCGCACTGGCAGAGCCACGATTGCCGTCGCCGATGACCAGATTCGGGAGTTTATCTCACTTGGTAAACGGGCCAACATGGATTCTCCCACAAACACTACTGGTAAATATGATCGTGGACACGGCAAAAACAACCGCAGGTACAGCCCGTGACAATGGGGTTTGACTCTGAGTCTGACTCTGAAGTACCCTCTGCATTCCAGTTGCGTGAACACAGCGCCGGCGGGCGGGTGGCCGAACGGTTCAGTGGACCGGGGTTGACGATTGGCCGTCCGTATCGAACCCGCCAGGAGGTCGCCGATCGCACGCTGTCGATCCCCCCGGCCCTGCAGCGCCGACACGTTGCTCATCTCGCCCGGACTGGCGAGGGCAAGACCACCACCGCCCAGATCGCCTGTCTGGACAACGCCCTCGCGACCGAGGGGCTCGATCTCGTCGTCGATCCAAAGGGCGGGTTTGCCGCAGAGCTGTTGCCGATGTACTATCATGCGGACGGTGATCTCTCGGAGGTGGTCGTGTTGGATGCCGCCGAAGCGCTGCCGCGGCTGCCGCTGTTTGATCTGCGGCCGTATCTTTCCTCCGAGGAACTCACGATCAGCCGCGAACGGCTCATCGAGATCGTCGTCGAGGCGGCGATCGACGTGTTTGCGGCCGCCGGCGGCGACGAAGAGGCCTTTGGGGCGGCCGCCCAATCGATTGAACTGCTGCGGTCGGTTGCGACCGCGATCTTTCGCTCGGGCGTCGATGCGTTTTCGGTGACCGATCTCATCGCCGAACTCCAGAAACTCCGGGATGGAACCTTTTCTGTCAGCGTTGATGACGGGCGGTTCCAGCAACTGTTGGAGGCACAGGCGAGTGACTCCCAAAAGATGCGCTCGGCGCTTGTCAACGGTGCGCTCCGTCGTATCACCCCGTTGGTGCGGACCTCCTTGGTCGGCGAGGCTTTCGGGACGGTGCCTGCTGACCCTACCGCGCAGGTAAATTGGTATTCGCTGTTGGATAGCGATCGGCTGGTAATCATCGATATGGGCGGGCTCAACAGTGCCCACCGCGAAACGCTTGCGCGGGCGATCGTCACTCGATTTTTCATCGCCGGCCGGCTGCGCCAACGCGACGGCCGCCGCAGCGGCGACAGACCACTGGCGAATCTGTATCTGGATGAAGCCCACACCCTGGGCGACCTCCAGACGCTGTTGGATCTGCTTTCGGAGGGCCGTTCGTTCGACATTTCGGTGTACCTGATGAGCCAGCTGTTAGCGCAGTTCGGTGAGGAGCTTCGCGAACACATCCGCGGGAACATCGGTACGCTCATTGTTGGTCACACCGACACGGCGGCGATCCAGGCGGCCCTAAGCCATCAGTATGCTGAACGGGCGGCCAACCGGATCGCTGCGACGCTGCTGGTTGGTGACTGGCTTGTGCGGACCCGTGCGCCACGGGGGCAAACGCCGTTTGAGCCGTTCGTGGTCGCTGCCCCACAGCTACGGGAGGGCCATCCCGAGTGGGACGAAGCGCCCACACACGAGACCGATTCTGCGTCTGCAGCCGGTTCAACCGAGCGGGCCACAGCGGGGGTTGCCGCCGAGTGTTCGCAGGCGATCCGGGCGTGTCGAACCCGCTCGCTCGAGTACGAGTGGGTCGTTGAAGCGACCGTCAGCAGTACCCACACCGAGCTCTCGGACCCAGAGATCCGCCGTGCGTTCAGCCACACCCTGTGGCTCGAGGAGACCTCGTTGCCCGCCCCGATCGCGTACGATCCTGGGACCGATTCGGTGGTGTGTGCAGATGGGGCCGTCGGCGCTGGGCGTGAGTCTGGGGGGCGGGCAGACACGGATCCAGACACAGACTCAACATCGACCGCATCGTCGCCGTCGCTCGAGGCTGATCGATCGCATCCAAAACGGTGGCCCCCGACGTTCGATGGGGTCTGGGCGGCGACCGCAGCCTGCTCGCAGGAGACCGCTCCGAGTGCGTATTCGTTGCCGATCGTCGAGATCGGTCTTACGGTTGATCCCTGGGAGGCAAAGACGGCCCCGGTGACGGTTCGACAGCTGATGTTTTTGCGGTTGATCGAGCGCGCACGGCGGCGGGCGATCGACGTCCGTGCGTGGGACATTGTCTCAGACACCATGCTCCCGCTGCGAGAGGCTGCGGGCTGTACTGCGAGCGATGAGGCACTGCTGGAAGAAGCCGGATACATCACCCTCCAGACGGACCTTCGGGGAAAGTATTATCATCTGACCGATGCGGGCCGGGAACTGCTCCGGAAGATTCGCAACGGCCGGGCCCCACCAGAGCCCAAACGCGGTGATTCGAATGAGTCTGCCGCCCACATCAAAGGCGTTGAGACAGCGGTGCGGGCGCTGCAGACGCTGGCGAACGACGGATCGTCACCAATCGATCGTGTCGAGCGGTACTGGTCGCCGCCGGACGCAAACACTCGATTGGACGTGGTCGGGTTGGATGCGACTGAGACTGTAGTGATCGCCGTTGAGGTCGAACGGCCAACGAATGACCTCCGGACGGGCGTGCCCGACGATTACGATGCGATGGCGGCGGTTGATCCGCAGGCCGCGCTGTGGGTGGTCTCGAATCGGAAGCTGGGCCATCGCGTCGTCGAGGTGTTAGTTGGGGATTCAGCGGGCGAGTCGCGGCTGCCGATCGATCCCGCGGCGGTGAAAGCCGAGACCACACCGCTGGATCGGTATGATTTCGAGGCGCCTGGGTGTACGGCGATCCGGACGCTCGGAGCAGTCACGCCGGAACTGTTCGACCAGCTACTTACTGACGCTGGGTAAGTCGCCGATCGGACCTATTTTTATTTGCGACTGCTGTGGGAGTGTCTGGGGTGCCTCGACTCGGCACGTGACACCGGCCACGCCGGAACTGGAGCGGGCACCGACAGGACGGCTCTTAGAACGGCCAGAAACTCCGATTTGCGGCGGGTTTCGGGCGCTCTCTTCGAATGCTGTTTTTCATCAAGATTCAAGGCGGATACCCCGAGGCTTGACCTCGGGCAGGAAGCCGACACTATCCTTCACAAACCACGTTCGATAGCAAACTTGACTCCCCACTCCCTATATGTAGTTTTAAATAGTCTTACCTTTACTTATGAAGTATGGAGGTTGTTCGGAACATCCAAGTCAAACTCGATGTTTCCGACGAGGACGTAGAAGTCCTCGACGAGACGTTCGAGCAGTTCCGACACGCGGCGCAACACGTCGCTGACCACGGATGGGACGACAACCCCTACAACATCACGGACACCAAGAATACGCTCCACAAAGAGACGTATTCTGACGTTCGTGAGAAACTTTCCCTGCAATCCAGTCTCGTCCAATCCGCGAGAAACCTCGCGGCGACCGCACTCGGGAACTGCAAAGACCGCAAGTTCGACGGTGAACGAGCCAGCAGGCCCGAGTTTCGAGGGAGTGTTGTCGTGTACAACGGTCGAACCATCACGTACAACGACGACCACGTATCCCTCGCCACGACCGACAAGCGCGTGACCGCAGAATACGTCACCCCGGTCAACGAGGAAGGCACGCCTTTCGAGGATTACTGGACTGACGAATGGGAGAAAGCCGAAGCAACGCTCCACAAGCGTGACAGAACGTACTACCTCCACGTCGCTGTGAAGAAAGACGTTGACAGTTCTTGCGATGAAGAATCCGAGAACGGAGTGGTTCTCGGTGTGGACTTGAACGTGGATGGATACGTCGCTGTCACTTCGACGGGAGCGTTCCTCGGTAATGCAGACTATCTTAATCACCGGCGCGACGAATACGAACGTCGGCGTGGGAACCTGCAACAGACAGGCACTCGGTCGGCTCACCTCACGATGCAGTCGATTGGCGACCGCTTCGCCCAGTGGAGTGCGGACTATTTCCACCGAATCTCTAAAGCCATCGTGCAGGAAGCCGTTGAGAACAATTGTACGGCTATCGCGTTCGAGAACTTGAAACACATCAGGAAGCGCATCTCGAACGCCAGCAAGTTCCAGCAGTGGGCGTTCAAGGAACTGCAACGCCACGTCGAATACAAAGCCGAAGAACACGGCATCGACGTGGATGACGTGAATCCTGCATACACGTCTCAACGGTGTAGCCAGGGCGAATGTGGCTTCACGCATGAGGATAACCGAGATGGTGACGAGTTCGAGTGCTTGAAGTGCGGGAAGCAGTTGCACAGCGATTATAACGCCGCTCGGAACGTTGGGTGGCGTCTTATCCAGCACTGGCTCAAGTCTGGTGCTGGACGAGCCACGAGTCAACTGGCTCTCAAGTCAGGAACGTTGAACGCGAACGGTCGATTCCGACCTACCGGGTTACTCGGTTAGAGCGGGAGTTCACTGACAAGCCTCGGGGCTTGACCCCGAGGCAGTTGACCGTTCGAAGCACACGCAAACCAGTCCGCCCCATGAGACTACAACAGAGCCGAGATCTGGCGGGGAAGCAAGATCCACTGACGGACAACGAACTTGACGCATTCGAGAACGTGATGAGTCGAGTCTGACCGACACATTTACTAATACACACTACATACACACTTTCATGGAACGAAAGAACATCACGATACGGGAAGATCAGTCCGAATGGGTTAAAAATAAACAGGTCAACCTCTCCCAGCTCGTTCAAGAAGCAATCGACGAAGCAATGGACCCATCAGACTCGGAACTCGCACGGGCGTATCAGGAGAATGCTGTCCACGCCACAGAAGTCAATGAACAATGGAGCCACGTCTCGAACGAGGCAAACAGACAGCTTGGAGAACCACCCCGGGAAATAGAATGAAAGTCAGGAGAGGAGACATCGTCAGGGTTGATTTAGGTGGGAAGCACGATGACGATACTCGCGGAAGCGAGATTTATAAATCACGACGATCCGTTGTCATCCAAAACGATACTGGAAATAAATATTCACCCACAACTATTATCGCTCCTATTTCTAAGGGTCATACGAACTATCCGTTCCACGTCAATCTTCCCGGATCAATGGATGAACTAGGAATGGACTCACATGTCCAACTTGACCAGATACGAACTGTCGATATCAACGGACGCATAACGAACAACTACGGCTTTGTCACTGCTTCACAACTCGAAGAGATTGAGAAAGCACTACGTGTCTCTCTTGGCCTAACAGATTGACACCATGGGCTTGAAATCCACAATCTTAGCTGTTCATAGGCGGTAAGCCCCTTCCTCAAGGAGCCGCCGAAGGTGGCGAGTAGGCAGAGGTAGTTCACTTGACACAAAGATAGCGGAAGCCCACGACTTCAGTCGTGGGTCCAAGCGGTCGGAAGAACTACACAAACTACGCACGACACTTATCCAGTGATTCCCACGTTACTCCGACTCTTCGGCAACCCACCATACCACCGCCCGAGAGCCAACCTTCATTCGGCCCACACTCCCATCTTTATGTAACTCTTGTAACCGATAATATACTGCCTGACGAGTCACTGGCAACTCATCGGCAATCATCTGCGTCGTCAAAACAGGGGTATTAGCATTGCTCAACACACCCAATACCTCGTCGTCGGAAACGACCGATTTGAACTCGCCCCCTGTTTCTCTCTCTCGATCCATAGTGAGCAATCATGCGATCTCCAGCATGTTAACCATTTGCTTCGACGCCAACCGATGTGTTTATAACCATGTATCTCGTAATAAGTGGTAATGGCGCGTTGTGATACGTTTGAAGTGAGACCACGCTCTCACCGAGATACGCTACTTCTCCTCGAACTATTAGACGCGTCAGCAGCCTGTAACAACCAAGTCAACTACGACCGTAGACAAACCCTCTTCGAGACAACAGACAACGCGGACAACCGCGTCTCCGTAAGCAAGTTGAAATCCACGGTCAAACAAGCGGTTACCCAAGAGGAATACCGCCAACAGTATATCCAAATCCTCAGTTCCAGCACGCCCCAGCAACTCGTGCAGAAAAACTGGGAGCCGTGGAAATCATATTTCTCGCTCCTCTCGAAATACCGAGACCCAAACAACTCAACAGTCGCAGATAGGCCAAGTCCACCCGGATACTGGAAAGAAGACGGCAAGCGTACGCCACGTACCGTCATCCGCAACGACCAGTACACTCTCGAACTCGGCGACAGAAGCCGTCTCGAAATCCCTGTGGGGATGGATCTCAAAGAGAAATACGGGCTCGGATACCATGAGCGAGTGCGCTTGGAAGTTGCAGGGAAGCCCCGTTGGACGGGCAAGCAGGGTCGCTTGGAGATCGTGTACGATAGAGACACCGAAACGTTCACTGCATACAGAACCGTCGGTGACGAGGACAATCCTCCGCGTCGACGGGACTCTTATCAACCCATTTCACTGGCTACTACCAGCAGCGGCGAAACGGTAGTGGCAGCGGTGGACATCGGTGCGAACAATCTCGCCGCCGTCACGACTAGCCAAGGCAACCATCGCCTGTACCACGGGAGACCCGCGTTTGACACGTTCCACGCTCACACTGAACGAATCGCTGAATTGCAATCCATACTCGGCGACAACGTGTGGTCGAGCAAGCAAATTCGAGATACGTACCATACGCGCGGTGAGCAACGCAACCACGCGATGGATGCTCTCATACGTGACCTCGGCGAATGGCTCGCTGAGAGAGGTGTCACGGAACTCATCGTCGGTGCGCTGGGTGACGTGCGAAAGAAGCATTGGTCCGCGACAGTGAACGAGAAGACGGACCTGTTCTGGGCGCACGGGCGTTTCCGACGACGGCTCGACGGGGTTCTGGAGTTCGAGTACGATATAACAGTCACTGAGAAGTCAGAAGCAGGGACGTCGTCGATGTGCCCCGCGTGTAGGAGCGACGACGTGCATCGGAGTGGAGACTTGCTTCAATGCCACTCGTGTGGACGTGAGGGGCATTCGGATATCGCAGGGTCGGTGAATTTCCTTCAGAAGCACGCTGCGGAGCGTATAGAGATACAGACGAGTGGGTCGATGGCTCGGCCCGCGGCCACTGGAGAGGACACGAAGGTGGATGGAAGCCAAAATTCGGTACCATGCCTTGAGTGGAACGACCATGCGTGGACGGTAGAACACGATGGTCACTCGACCAAAGAGGCACCCGCAAACCAAAGTACCAGTCACGAGACTGGGAACGTTGCCCCCGGTGTTTCAGACGACTGAATCACGTGCCAGCGGAGGGGAAGCCCACGACTTCAGTCGTGGGAGGAAGTCACGACGAGTAACAGAAGGCGTGTCGAGTGCCCGATATGTATAAACTGATGGCTCCCAAAATAATGGGCATGGTGGTTGATGACGAGAGCAGACAGACATGCGCTATTGATATCGCTGCACTCACTGATACCATCGCAGCGTATCCGGTCACGCTCGCCGTCCTGTTCGGTTCGCACGCTCGGGCAGACGCGGGTGAGGAGAGCGATGTCGACATCGCTGTCGCGTTCGACGACTCTCTCACTGCTGACCAGCGTCTCCAGCAGCGAATCGATCTCACCACTGCATTGATGACGACTCTCAAAATCGATCGCGTCGATGTGACCGATCTGGACGCGGTACGACCAGCGGTCGGGAAAGAAGCAATCGAAACCGGGCAACATCTTCTCGGCGACCAGTCGACGGCACTGGCGTATCGCAGACGATTCGAGAGCAAACTCGATGACTCAGAGACACACGAACAGCGAATGCAACAGTTCGACGCACTCCTTGACCGTCTTGACGCCCGGGTATGACGCTCTCAGACGACGCCGAGAGACGGATTCTAGAAAAAGCCGAATACGTCCAAGAGCCAATCGAAATCCTCGCGAACAAGCGGGAACTCGACGAGGAGGATTACAGGTCCGACCGAGAACAGCGAGCAATCGTCGAGCGGGAGTTTCAGACCGCGATCGAGGCGTGTCTCGACATCGCCAGCATTGTGATTCGCACCTCCGCGACAGAGATGCCTGAGACGTACGCCGAGCGATTTGGCGTCCTCGCGGATATTGGTGTACTTTCTAAAGAAACTGCCACTAGGATGCAACGGGCTGCTGGTTTCCGAAACATCCTTGTGCATCAGTATGGCGATAAAATTGACAACACGAAGGTCTACGAACATCTCCAAACGGAACTCTCGTGGCTTGTGCGGTATCTCCACGAAGTGAGAGACTGGCTCGAATGAGGCTGCGCTTGTTCCCGCGTCATCCACAATCTCGACGTGAATTGTCTCGAGGTCAAGCCTTGAAGCACTGGCCCTGCTCTAACTGTAGAACATCTGAATCAAAAGTAGAAATTACGATTTCTGAAATCGCGATTTCCAAAATCGGGAGTTCTATTGGAGTCGGGACGTTACCGGATGTATGGAGGACTTCGTTGATCGGGACGTCGAACTCGATCAGCTCACGGACTGCTACGAATCCGAGACGGCAGACCTCGTCGTGATTTACGGTCGTCGTCGCCTCGGCAAGAGCGAGCTCGTTCGCCAGTCCATCGCCGATCGAGATGACACCGTCTATTACCAAGCGGTCGAGTCGACGGCACAGAATCAACTCGAACAGTTCGTTGACACCGCCACCGCACAGTTCCCGTCGTTGCAGAACGTCCGCCGCGACTGGGAGGTGCTTTTCCAAGCACTCGGCGAGGAAGACGCCGTCGTCGTTATCGACGAGTTCCCGTTCCTCATTGAAGAAGACGAATCGCTTCCGTCACGAATCCAACGCGTCTGGGACAGGGAAATCCAGAAAACCGGTATGACGCTCATCCTCGTCGGTTCGTCGATCAGTGTCATGGAGGACAAGGTCCTCTCTGGCAGCGCACCGCTGTACGGCCGACGGACGGCGACGATCGATCTCAAACCCCTCGACGTCCCCGACGCACGCCAGTTCTTCCCGCAGTACGACCCCGTGACCGCCATCACGGCATGGTCGATTTACAGAGGTTGCCAGATCACATCTGGCAGGCAGCCAGAACTCATGAGTTCTGGCAACGCTGGATGTACTTCTCGACAGTCTCGCTCGAAACGTGTCCCGCTGTTCCTGCGTAGTAGCCGCGTGCCCACTTGATTTTCTCTCCGTCGTGGTCGGCGTGTCGGTGGTTGTATTTCCGCGAACTGATGCCTTTGAACCAGTTGGCGAGAAGTGACGGGGCGTGTTTCGGCGGGCTACTGACGAACAGGTGGATGTGGTCGGGCTGGACGGTCAGGTCGATAATCTCCAACCCTTTCTCGTCGGCTATTTCGTGGAGGATGTCTCGCACACGGGTTGCAACGTCACCGACGAGTACCGATTGGCGGTACTGAGCGGAACCATGTTCCGCGATGTCCGCAGAACCATCGGTTCTGCGAGACTTCGGTATCCACACTATGTGGTAGTTGAGGTTGTACGTTGCGTGTCGTGTGGTCTTCATCCGTACTGCACACTATGCCTCTGTGGTGGGTTAAAACTATCGCACACGGTGGGAAATCCAGCCGTGCTATCGTCGGTAGAGATGTACGCTATTGTCCGCTTGACCCGCGCCTGAAGACGTGGGTATGCGCTCGCACTATGTATCAGTTGATCGGCTACATCTCCTCGTGAAACCTCGCAGCAAAATAGACCGGTAGCTCACATTGTATACGATTGATATCCTCCTGCGTGAACGCGGAGGAATCTTGACCAGCGGTAGGATATTATAATGCTCTAGAGGATGATAAACTGACTCGATCGATCCCAGCAAACACTCCCAGCGTGGTACCGCGATCGCCAGTACCGCCGCTCAGACTGGAAGCGAAACGCTTGATGCACTCCCCGATCGCCATCTAGCCAGATGATCGACACCCGATCGACGCGACTCGCCGCCCTCCTCATCTGCGCGCTCCTCTTCGGTGGAACGCTCATCGCAGCGGGGGTGACCCTCACGCCCGATCCCACGAGAAACGACTTCCCAAACGAAGATGATCTCGTCGCCAGCGACGTTGCCCCGGGGGATCGCGTCACGATCGGTGGAACCGTCCGCAGCACCGACCCGCTCGTGATCGAGGCTGACCCGACGTTCGCGGACCCGATCGAACTCACCGTCACGAACGTCGCCAGTGCGGTGTCGATCGGTGACGAGATCGTCGTCCACGGCACGCTCACCGACGAGTGGACGATTCGCGCAACGGGCAACTACGCCCGGGAGCCGTGGGAACTGTACTACATGTACGCTGTCTCGGCGATCGCCGGCCTGTGGGTGCTCAGTCGGTTCCTCCGTGGCTGGCAACTCGATCGATCGACAGGAGGATTTCGACCACGCGCGAACGAGCGCGGTGATCGGTCAGGAGGCGATCGCTAATGGTTGATCTACTCACCCACGCGCTCGTCGGCTACAGCCTCGGGACACTGCTGTCGCTTCGCTATGAGTGGGTGACACCACAGTACGTGACCGTCTGTATGATGGGGGCGATGATCCCGGACATGACCAAAATCCAGCTCGTTGTTCCCAGTGAGGTTGTCGCCGCCGGTCTCTCGGTCCCCTTTGAGTGGAGCGGCATCCACACCCTCGGCGGCGCAGCGATCTCGATCGCCATTGGTGTCATCCTCACCGACGCTGCGTATCGCCGCCGAGTCGTCGCCTTACTGGCGATCGGTGCGGGCTCACATCTTGTCCTCGACGCCTTGCTGTTCAAGCCCTCGGGCTACATGGCCCCGCTGTGGTGGCCGCTCACGGCGCAGCGGTTCGCGATCGACGGGCTGTATCTCTCGAGCGATCGGTGGCCGGCGGCCGTTGCTGCGGTGATCGCGGCGGGCTGTTGGGCGATCGTCCGCAGGCGGCAGGCCGATCGCGGATAATGGGTAAATCGAACGAGCGTGCACACTACGACTTTCTTGATTATATTGGGACCTCTACATATATTCAACATAACCATCGTGAACTGCTGAGACCGAATTAACGATAGTCTGCGAAGTCGCGAGACGGGGCTCGGTAGTCTGTCTCATCGATCCACCGTTTGAGCCAACGATCGGCCGTTGCTTCGGAGAGGCGATCATCCTCCACGGCTCTGATCAGAACGCCGATAGAACCTGTGAGGGCAACACCAGTGGTACGAGCGAGTGCGCGGGCAGGACCGTCATCAGTCACAAGCGTTCCATTGTAGATTTCTGCCACAGTAAATGCTTGTGTCTCCCCGGGGTCGAGACGGGATGCTACGTTCGTGGCTGCATTGTCACCGAGCTCATCTAGCGCAACGACAGGAATTGTGTCACCGATACGATCGAGTGCTCGCTGGAGATACGGGTACGACTCGACGCCGGCACGAAGTTCACTTTGGACGGCGGGAACAGTACATACTCGCGGGAGTCCGTCTACCAAATCCATGCGATCAATATACGCGAAATTCGACGGAGCTGTTGTATTGAGAACCGTCGGATTTGATGGCATCGAACGCATCAGAGATCCCGGGCGACATCAATTTCGCGTTTGGCGTCCTCCATATCTTCTGGACCAAGTTTGACTTCAACACCGTGTTCACGGAGGAGAGCCGGCATATCGAACCGAGAAACCCCCGCTAATCGAGCTGCCTTCCCGAGACTGACTTGGTCGGTATCATAGAGGTGGATTGCTGCGGCAAGCCGGGCGTTCTCGTTTTCCGCAAAATAGTCACGGAGTGCGTGGCGGATCGCATCGCTTTTATTTTCGAAAATACCGGCATCGACACTCCCCTCAATGAGTTGGTGGAGATCATCCGGGAGGGTGCTCGTCGTCCGCGGCATTATTCTCATACAATGTATGCACTCATACAATTTATGTGCTTCGCTGGTTGTCGCAGCGTTCGGTTCTGGTATCTCACCGGTTTGGGTATGGATACTACGATACTGCGGCTGCGGCGTCCTCTGACTCAGTATCGAACGGAAGCGTAATTGAGAGTTCATCGAACCACACCACGGGACGCTTACTGCGGCCTTCCGCAACAAAGTAAATAATTCCTAGCTGCGCAAGCCCTGTCAGTTCTTCGTGAACGTTCTTGACGTCGCGATCGACCACACGAGCAGCCGCATTGATACTGTCTGGTTCTTTTCGTCGAACCGCTTTGATAAGATCGAGCACACGAGGCGTGAGTGTCGACATGAGATCGTCGTAACTCTCGAACGCGATCGTGGGTGGAGAATCCGTACGCTTTCCGTCGGCTTGGGCCGCGATCGCTTCCCGAACATCGGTATAGAATTGTTTCGAAGAGGAAACGGTAACAACCAGCTTCGTCTCCTCTTGGAGCTGTTCGCGTTCTATCGGATGGAGTGGCGGTGTATCAGTCATGAGTTTCTTTTTTTTGAGACTGTGTCGTTATTCGAGGTCGAACTGGTCTTTCGGAATTTCACTCCAGAACCGTTCCCAGAGCGGAACCATCCCGGGAAAGTCGATGATCTCTGGTTCTGGATCTGGTGCGACATGTAGTTCATGGCCTTTCGTATCCTCGTGTGAATTGTCGTATCGGCGTATGGTTCCGTCATTGAGTGTTTCCGCTGTTGGTCGTGTCGCGCCGTAGTGTAGTTTGTAGGCCCATCCTGATGGGTATCCATCCCGTGTTGTCCGCATAACGAAGACGCGGACCAACGTCCCATCAGCGTACTTTTGAACGCGATTGATTCCATCCAAGTCATCAGTGGCGGGATTACCCATCCTTGTATATTGGTCTGTCGGCCAATGAAATATGTTTATTGGATGCTCAGTGAACCTGCTATCAAAATTGGATTTAAAACGATCGGCGTCATCCTCACTGATCACGCCTATTGAATTCCAGTCACTGGCCTGCTGGCGATCGGTGGCCGGCGGCCGTTACCGCGGTGATCGCGGCGGGGTGTTGGGCGATCGTCCGTAACAATCACATTTCATTGACAAGTGCGAACCGATAGACCGTCGCCGTCAATACGTTTCAACAGAGACTCCGTCAAAGATTGCAAAATCACCAACGTTCTGCGTTACAACGGTTGCATCCATCTCTTTCGCGACAGCAGCGATCAATACATCACCGGCAAGTGCGTTGATTTTGTCACTATTAACTGACTCGTTTCGGTGGAGATTCTTCTCCAACTTCCCGGCGATGAACGCGTGCTCTGCAGTAAACGGACATATCGTCAGCCAATCGAATGCCGATCGAATCTCGAATGAGTCAAGCGAGTTTTGCAGTGCTCGTCCAACGGCGATCTCTTTGATGTTGATTGTCGTCGTGACGAACTCACAGCGTTCGTGGGTTTCAAGATATGCTTTCACTGACTCTCGACCGCCCCAATAGTGGATGAGGAAGGTCGTATCAAGCAGTTTCATCGTCTGATTGTCCTTCAGTCAGTTCTGTTGCTGCCTCACGCTGGCGATCACTGAGGGCGGTATTTGTTCGGTTGCGTGAGCGATCCGCGAGTTGTTCGAGTTCATCTGCATCCGCTTGAAGCGTTCCAAACCCATCACGCCACTCGACAGTCGTCTCATCCAACAGTCGATCGAAGAGATCGGTAAAGCTCTCATCAGGGCGCTTTCGAGCTCGTAGCCGTTCGTACACCTCTTCTCGAACGCCGATCGTTTTTGTCCCCATAGTTTGTGTTTGTATACACAAATGCAAATGTTTCACGCATCGTTTGCGGGCATCGTGCGATCGGTTTCCGCGACGATCCCAACAGACGTTCCAGACGGACAGCGATGCCGAGTCGTCCGAAATAGCGGTTGCATTCTGCGACTCAACAAACGACGCTGTTGGTTCATCAAAAAAACTGCATCCCTACTCGACAGTGACGCTTTTGGCCAGATTTCGCGGCTTGTCGATCGATCGGCCCTTCTCGTTGGCCACGTGGTAGGCAAATAGCTGCCAGTAGACGTTCGTCACGAGCGGTTCGAACATGCCAATGTCGGGGACTTCCCAGGTCACGTCGAGATACGATTCGCCAATGTCACCTGAAACCGCGCCGATCACCGGGGCCGATCGGGCCTGGACCTCTTTGACGTTGTTCAGCGTCTCCGCTGCCGCCGACCCGTCGGTCAACACGGCCAACACGGGCGTGTCAGCTGTCACGAGCGCCAGCGGACCGTGTTTGAGCTCGCCGGCGGCAAAGCCCTCGGCGTGATCGTAGGAGATCTCTTTGAGCTTCAACGCGCCCTCCAGCGCGACCGAGCGGCCGTACTTCCGACCGATAAAGAAGAACGCCTCGGAGTCAGCGTACTCGGTTGCGATCCCATGGACCGCGTCCTCGCGATCGAGTACCTGCTGGACCGCTCCCGGCAGGCTCCGCAGCGACTCCAGTACCGATCGTGCTCGGTTCGACGACAGCGCGCTGCGCTCTCGGCCCACGTACACCGCCAACAGCGCGAGCGTTGCGACCTGTGAGGCGAACGTCTTCGTCGCCGCGACGCCGATCTCCGGGCCCGCACGGATGAACACGCTATCGTCGACCTCTCGGGTCACCGTGCTGCCGAGCGTGTTCGTCACCGCGAGCGTCCGCGCGCCGGCCCGGATCGCCTTGCGGATCGCCGACAGGGTGTCGGCGGTCTCACCGCTTTGGGTGACCGCGACCACCAGCGTCCGCCAGGGATCCCGGCCGCCGTCGAACTCGTACTCGCTGGCGATCTCGACAGTCGTCCGGACGTCCGCGAGCGACTCAAACAGCTCTGCGGCGTAGCGCCCCGCGTAGTTCGACGTCCCGCAGGCGACGATCTGGATCTCCTCGATCGATCGGAGATACTCTCTCGGCAGGTCGACTTCCACATCGACGGTCCCGCTGTCGAGGTCGTACCGACCCGAGAGGGTCTGTCGGAGCGCCCGGGGCTGTTCGTGGATCTCTTTTCGCATATAGTGTTCGTAGCCGCCCTTTTCGGCGGCGTCGGCCTCCCAGGTGAGCTGTTCGGTCCTCACCTCGACCGGCTCACCGTCGCGGTACAGTTCGACTCCGCTTCCAGAAATAACGGCGAGTTCGCCGTCGTCGAGGTAGGTCACCTCACGGGTGTGTTCGAGAAAGGCGGTGACGTCGCTGCCGAGGAACGTCCCCGTTTCGCCGTGGCCGATCACGAGCGGGCTGTCCTGGCGGATCGCGAACAGCTCGTCGACCCCCGCGATCGCTGCGGTACTCGCGTCGATCGCACTCGGAGCCGGTCGCGATCGATCCTGATCGTTAGAGCCCGGTTGATTCGGGTCAAATCGATCTTCGTCGATCGAGTCGCTGTAGATTCGCGTTTCACGTTTCACGTTCGATCGAATCTGAAGCGAATGGTGAAGATTCACCGTGGGACCGACAGTAAAAATCGATCGCGCACGGGCGAATAATCCACCCGATCGCCGGATTTCGAGCGGATACGGGTCGTAATCGCCTTCACTGGCCGATCGTTCTGATTGCTTGGATATCTCTCCGACATATGGTGGTTTTGCCGGCCGATTGCACAGATAATTCTGCTGTTAACTGACTGTCATACTCTCAAACGAATCGGATCTCGAACACGAGATATGAGATCTCGTAATTGGGCAGTAGACGGCCTCAGTCCATTGTTTGGTAGGTTTTGACATGCACGAACAGCTACACAAAGTATTTACCAATGTCACTGTATGTTGGAAGTGCACGCTTGATGTCAAACCGTGTAGCTGGCATTGCGGTGATCGGTTCTCGATCGATCGGCGATCGAGGGCAGGTGCCGTTGTCGGCTGCGAGGCGTCAGGCAACAATAGAACAAACACAAACTATGACAGGAAATAATACAGACTATCGCACCAAGGGACGTGCAGTGTTCCTTGCTGCGTTGATGGTCTTATCCATGCTGGCTGTACCGATGGCCTTTACAGGCTCGGTTGCAGCTCAGAGCGATGAGGTAACGGTAAACGAGACTCCTGTCCACTATGAGAATTCCTCTGGAGATGCTGTGATTGAGATCTCCACGAATAACGACTCTCTCATTGATGATGTTGATACGATCAACATCTCTGTTGGTGGACAAGATGACATTGAACTTGACTTTGATAGCAGTAATGTCGCGCAAGATGACGGCCAGTACGTCGTCGACACTGGTGAAGTCTATCCACGTGTGGATAGCGTCACGCTGTTTATTGGGTCCGACGAGGTCCTAGAGGAAGATGTCATCTATGCGGGAGAGACACTAGACATTAGCTCTGGAGACGATCTTAGTGCCGTCTACCAGGGTAGTACGGTAGCGATCACGAGCGGCTCGCAGGATCTCTCCGTCGATCTTGAGAGCGACAGTGATTTCGCGCAACGATCTACGGGATCCAACAGCAGCGTCATTCCGTTTGACACGTCCGATCGAGAGACTGAAGAATATGAGGTTACAAACCAGGATGACAACTCCGAAGTTGCTAACTTCACGATTCGTGATCTCGGTCTTGATGTCGAACTGGACGACACAGAAATAACTGACGCAGAAAACCTCACCGGTACTGCCTCCGCCAGTTCGTCCGACCGTGACGTCCTCGTTGAAGTGATTGACGAGGATGACGACGTAGTTGCTGAAGACGAAGGCGACCTCGGCGGCAACGCTGAGTACGACTTCGATCTCGGCGATCTCGAAGCAGGAACGTACGATGTTGAGGTAACTGACCTCAGCTCCGGTGTGAGTGTCACTTCTGACACTGTCAATGTCACCGAAGCAGGTGACGGTGAAGCTGAACTCGACGCAGGCAGCTACGAGGCTGTTCAAGGTGACGTTGTCGAGTTTACTGTTGAGTTCGACGACGCAACGAGCGACGGAACACTCCTCATCGGTAACGCTGAGGACGATGGATACCAAGCCAACATCTCCGTTGAGGATGGTGACGATGACGGTGAGGTGACAGTCCTGTTCAACACCTACCTCGCTGGTCTTGACGATGGCGATGTTGTCACGGCCGCGGGTGATGATGATACCGCAACACTCAACAACGCAGACGAAGAACAATTCTTTAATTCAGACAGCCGGATGCTAGACTCTGGTGACTACGAGGTTGCCTCCTCTGCAAGTACGGACGCAACTACGGCGTCTGAGGATCCAGACGACGTGGCATCCTTCGTTATCACCGAACGGTCCGAACCTGAGATGCAACTCTGGAGAACAAGCCCTGCGGCACTTGAAGATGTCGTCGATGCAGCTGATGATGACGACGAGGACGAACTCGAAGTCATCAGCGGTGCGATCGAAAACGACGTGATTACCGAGACCGACTCGGTTGCGCTCGATACTGACAACGATCGCAGTGATGTGTTGATCCACCAGGTTACGGCACCTGGACTCTCCGGTGCTGTCGATAGCACTGATGAGGACGATGCAGGAGATGCTCTGTACGCACTCTTGAACGGCTCCAGCAACGCTGATGCTCAAGATAGTAGTGTGGACCCAGTCTCGCTGTATCTTGAACAACAGAACCCAGACCGTAATGAGGATCCAAAAACGCTAAACGTTAGTGCTGAACTCACTCAGACTGAATTCAACGAAGCATTTACCGTCATCTACGATGACGAAGACGGCGTCTTCTACGTGGCACTTGACCAGAACGAGCTGAACTCGCAGGTTGGCTCTGACGTGCTCGAAGACGGCGACGAATACACTGTTGAGTTCGCTGTTCAGGATGAGCGGCTCCTCCGCGGCTCTGGCAGCGCCTTCGATTCGGAAGAAGATGTTGTAGACGCCTACGAAGTCGCAGATAGCGAGTTCACCGTCGAAGACGCAGAGGGTGAATTCAACACTACCGAGGTCGATGGCGATGACGTCGTAAGCGTCCTCCCCGCAGAGGACCAGGCTATCAGCGGATCGACCAACATCGCACCGGGCACGGAACTCGATGTCCGTATCCGCAGCGATGAGGCCAGTTCGAGCTTCATCACGACGAACAACGAAGTTGTTGTCCAGCCGGACGGCACCTTCGAGACTTCGTTCGATGACTTCAATGGCACAGCAAGCGGCGACACCTTCGACGTTGATGTCCGTCGCGCTGCATTCAGTGCAAGCGCCGATGGTCTCGTCGTCGAAGAGGCTGCTCCCGCAGCCTTCGAGGTCTCCGATCTCGACCCAGCCGACGTTTCCGTCGAGCAGGGTGACGTGATCGAGGTCTCCGCAACGATCGAGAACACTGGCGACGAGGAAGCGACGCAAGATGTCACGTTCCAGGTTGACGGCAACGAACTCGGCTCCGAAGAGGTTACCCTCGACGGTGGCGAGGACACGACTGTCACCTTCTCGGACATCGACACGAGCGACCTCGAACCCGGTGACTACGAGCACGGCGTCTTCACGGACGACAGTGAGCAGACGGCAACGCTGACTGTCGAAGAAGTGTCCGAAGACGACGAGGCTGACGACGAGGCTGACGACGAGGCCGACGATGACGAGGCCGACGATGACGAGGCCGACGATGACGAGGCCGACGATGACGAGGCCGACGACGATGGCGACGACGGTGAGACCGACGACGAGGGCGGCGTGCCCGGCTTCGGTGTCATTGTCGCACTCATCGCGCTCATCGGTGCCGCGATGCTCGCAGCCCGCCGTAACAACTAATCAGTAACACTGTCCCTTCCGGGACACCCTACTGATCCCCTTTCACGCCTCGTCGGCCTCGTGCCGGCGGGGCGTTTTTTATTTTATCGATCGCTCGTGCCGATCGAAGGTAACCGATCGCTGATTGCGAGCAATTGCGCTGTGAAAATAAGGAGTATTCACTACTCTCGACTCTGCAACAGCGTGTCGATCGACGCGCCGTGCCTACGATTTGAGATCATCCCGCAGCCGAACCAGCTGCTCCTGTAGCGGTGGAATGTCCTCTTGGATCGTTGTCCAGATGATCGCAAGATCAATGGTCGAATAGCCGTGTATCAATTTGTCACGCATCCCTGCCATTTCCCGCCACGGCAACTCTGGGTGTCGTGAACGGATCTCCTCTGGAACGTTCTTTGCGGCTTCTCCGATCACCTCAAAATTCCGAAGCACCGCATCAACTGTTTTTTCGTCCTGTTGAAACTGTCCGTAAAACATTCCGTGGGTAAATCGTTTGATCTTTTCTGTCGCCTCGGCCATATCCTCGACCTAATCAAGGGCGACCGTGTCACTCATACATAGACAAGATCGTCGGCAATACGCTCGCCGATGCGTGGCTTCAACGATCCATCTGTCACCAGATCGACGTCACGCCCAAGTGCTGTGGCAATCTCGTCTTCGAGTCGCATCAGATCAAACAACCCGATCGGCTCCGAAAATGAAACAAGAATGTCGATATCGCTGTCCTCGGTTGCTTCGTTTCGCGCGCACGATCCAAACACGGCAAGTTCGTCGACTCCATACGAGTCTTCTAATCTCGGCTTGAGTTGCCGAAGCCGTTCTTTGATTTCCGATACGTGCTCCATACTACTCGTTCGTACGCGATCGTATTTGTATCATCGGTACGAACGACGCTTGACTGTCGAAGAGCCAGAACTCGCTGATGATGACGACGGCGCTGAAGACGATGGCGACGACGATGAGACCAACGACGAGGGCGGCGTGCCCGGCTTCGGTGTCATTGTCGCGCTCATCGGCGCTGCGATGCTCGCAGCCCGCCGTAACAACTAATCAGTAACACTGTCCCGTCCGGGACACCCTACTGATCCCCTTTCACGCCTCGTCGGCCTCGTGCCGGCGGGGCGTTTTTTATTTTATTACGCATCCAGACGCTCTGAGCGGTTCACTAACCACACCCAACGACTAAGCCGTGTCAACGCCAACGTTGACGTAACGATGGCGACTGCTGATAAGCAGATTCGGGTGAGCGATCGGGTGAAGCGGGAACTCAACCGGCTCCGGCGTGAGGGTGAGAGCTACAACGACGTGTTAGAACGCGTCCTCGACGAGGAACACGTCGGCGACTTCTATGACGGCTTCGGCCGCTGGTCGGACGAGGAGGCCGATCGTGTCCGTGAGGCGCGTCGGAAGTCGAAAAAGAAACGGAAGCAGCGGATGCGAGAGCGGACTGAGGACACCATATGAAGGTCCTCGACGCGACGTTTCTCATCGACTATCTGGACGGTGTCGACGCGACGAAGGAGTTTTACGAGGCGAGTGGGGCCGAGAACGAACGTTGGGTGATGCCTGTCCCGGCCTACGCCGAAGCACTCGTCGGTGAAGGAAACCTTCCGAATGGCGATGTTGCCGGTGCCCGCGCTGACCTCTCGTGGGGAGAAACGTACGAGGTGGACGAGAAGACGGCGGTGACGGCGGGAGAGATCGCAGACGAGGTCGGCCCAGGCGGGCCATATCTGGACGGTCTCGACGCACTGATCGCAGCGGTCGGCCGTGAACTGGACGCGCCGGTTGTTTCTGCCGACGGGGATCTCACCCACGAGGAGACAAAGAAAATTGTCGACGTTGAGGAATACTGACCCAGGAAACTGATCGCACGGCCTTCCGACTCACAGCCCAACCTTATTTCACGCCAATTAGTTCGAGAAGCCGTTGAGAACGACTGTACGGCGATTGCGTTCGAGAACCTGAAACATATCAGAACGCGCATCTCGAACGCCAGTAAGTTCCAGCAGTGGGCGTTCCGCGAACTCCAACGCCACGTCGAATACAAAGCCGAAGAGTGCGGTATCGACGTGGATGACGTGACTCCAGCGTACACGAGTCAGCGGTGCAGTCACGGCGAGTGTGGGTTCACTCATGAGGACAACCGCAACGGAGACGAGTTCGAGTGCCGAAAACACTCCACCGTCGATTTGCCCCTATATTTTATTATTGATAGTTACATATATCAAATCGATGTACGAAACAGTACTCGTTGCGGTTGACAGCGGCGAGGAATCGTACACTGCGGCTCAAGAGGCCGTCGAAATCACCGCTGATGGCGGGACACTTCATGCACTGTCGATCGTCGAGAAACTCCCGATGCACACGCGATCGGGCAAAGCCCAGAAGTTCGACGACGACGATCCAAACGCACAGACACAAGCTGAGAATGCGGTATCCAACACCGAACACCTAGCGGAGCGGGCCGACATCGACTGCGTAACGACGATTAAACAAGGCGTCCCACGACAGCATATCGTCTCGTACGCGGACGAAATTGGGACTGACGCGATAGTGTTAGGCAAACGGAGTCAGCAAGAAGTCGCCGGTGACCTGCTCGGGAGCACGGCCGAGCGAGTCATCCGGAACGCAACAGTGCCCGTTTTGACTGTCCCCAGTGCTTGATACTGCTTACTGTAGGAGTTCCTGATCGATCGATGTCCGCTGGTCGATCGATCCGGGAGACGACTACAGCCAGTCTGGGACCCTCCTGACGACAAACATCACAAGATGTCCTCGCAGACACTCACTCTCGCAGAGTCTCCGTATCCACGTTGCAATCACATACCGGTGCTAATCGATCGCCCGATAGCGCGGAGACTGACACGTTCTCAGTCAGCTACCTTGGCTCGGAGACGGCCCAATCGGACGCTATCCGCTGGCGGTTCTGTGTGAACCGCGCCCGCAACGACAAGGGATTTATCGATCGATCGCCACCACACTATCAATGACGCCGATCGAGTGGCTCGCGAGCGAAGTATTTGCCTTCGGCACGCTCGCGAACGCGATGATCTGGACGGCGACCGGCCTCTTCCTTGCGGCCGGACTCTTCGAGTGGCGTGCGCATCGATCGAACGGCAGCCTTGATACCGCCCGCTATACGTCGATCGCTGGCTTCACCGTCTTCGGGCTGTTTTGGCTCAACGTCTTTCCGTATTTTGCGTTCGAACACCAAAGCTACGTAGAAGGTTTTCTCAGTTTGATCGCCCTACCAATGTGTCTATATGCCGCCAAACAACTGTATGACGGCCGCGATACGCTGTTTATCCTCTCGCGGGCGATCGGCGTGATGGGGCTCATCTACCTCCCATTCGAGACAATTCCGGCGATGACGATCGCCGGCGTGTACATCCCCGAACCGCGACAGGTGCTTATCGAGTTTGTCGCCCAGCTCACCGCTGTCGGCATTTCTGCACTCGGCTACTCGCCTGAGTTCACCGAGAGCATCGAAGGCTACCAGGCCGGCTTTCTGTGGGTGATCGACGACGGCACCCCAGACGGCTATCGGTACCGGATTTCAGTCGTGCTTGCGTGTACCGGCATTGGGAGCATGGCAATCTTTTCGGGGTTGATCGCCGCCGTGCGAGCGCCGATCGGTCGCAAGCTCCGTGCGCTTGCGGTCTCGATCCCGATCATCTTCGCGCTCAACATCCTCCGGACGATCTTCATCATCACTGTTTCGGGCCGACAGCTCATGCACTGGTATCCCGACGTTGTCCTGTTCCTCTTTGGCGACAGCAACCCCTATCGGGTGTCGTTTTTTGTCTCCGATCGGATTCTCAGCCAGGTCGGCGCGGTGATCGCACTCATGGGCATTGCGTATCTCGTCGTCCGCCAGCTGCCTGAGCTGCTCGTTGTCGCCGAAGACATCCTCTATCTGCTAACCGGCGAGGAACACGACCTGCAGTCCGCACTCGATCTCCCGCGTGAACCAGTCGGGATCGATCCGGCGATCGCCCAATCAAAGGCGGACTGAGTAGGGAGGAATCGCGTTCTCATTCGGCCGGCAGCAGCGATCGCGGCGCGTCCGCAAGCGCGGCGAGCGCGTCGGCCTCAACGTGGTGGATCTCACCGGGAATCACGAGCAGGTGCAGTGGGTCACCGAACGATCGCTTCGCAAGCGCCGAGAGCCGATCAGCCACCACCACCGGCTCGGGGCTGCCCGCACGTGCGACAACCACCCCTAGTTCGTCGGCCCAGCCCGCCGCGAGCAACTCGGCGGCGTAGTCGGCGGTCATGAACTCCTCATGATCGTCGGGACCGCCCCGCCGAGGGACGTAGTCGACTTTGATATCGAGGTAGACGATCGTGTGCAGGCCTCGCTCACGGTTGGCCTCTATCGAGTCGACCACGCTCTGTGGCACGTCATCACCGCCGTGGACGAACGGAAACGGAAGTGTAACGGCTTTGCCGAAGCGGTAGTTCTGCAGTCCGGTGAGCCCGCTTGCGGCCGTCTCGGCGGTCACACCGTGGATCACTCGCGTCTCGATCCCGCGCGATTCGGCGCGAATGCGGAGATCGACGTGGGTCGTCGAAATCATCGTATCGCCGGCGGTTAGAAAGACCACGTCCGATTCCGCCGCGGCAGCGAGGATCGGCTCAGGGTCCTGTTCGACGCCGGCGCGATCGCGAACCTCGATGTCGACGCCGTGTGCAGCCTCAAGGTCGGCAACTGTCGCACCAACCAGTCGACTGGTGTAAAACTCCGCGAAGACGCGATCGGCCGCCTGGATCGCTTTCTGTCCTTCGACGGTGATCGATCGCTCGTCGTACAGTCCCAATCCGACAAACGTGAGCATACGAGCGCTGGGTCCCGAATGAGGTTAAGCCGTCCGTCTCGGGGCGAAAATGCGTTCAACGGCCAGTTCCGACCGTTTCGATCGCCTCACAATGACCGACACGGATACGCCCTTGCGCTGAGATTCTTCTGTATGAACGGTGAGCGAATTGCAGTTTGGCTTGTGGTGCTCGTCTGTGCGGCTGCCGCAGGGGGGCTCCTCGCCGCCGACGCCTACAGCTACGATGCCAATCCCGAGCAGGTAACGGCCGTCGAAGCCGGTGACGACGTGGTCGTCGAACGCGACAATCGAGGGTACACGATCGCCTCCGGACCGGTGACCGAAGCCACCACGGGGATCGTCTACTATCCCGGCGCACTCGTCGATCCCGAGAGCTACATTCCGACGCTCGCGCCGCTTGCGGCCGAACGCGATGTCCTGATCGTCGTCCCGACGTTTCCCCTCGAGTTGGCGATCGCCGATGTCGATCGGGCTGATTCAGTCCGGGCAGACTATCCCGCAATTGATCAGTGGGTCGTCGGGGGTCACTCTCTCGGTGGCGCGGCCGCCTGCCGCTACGCCGCCGAAACCGACGATCTCGACGGGTTGGTGTTGCACGCCGCGTACTGTGATGTCGACATCTCAAATCGATCGCTTCCAACCTTGTCGGTGCAGGGAAGCAACGATGAGGTGATCAACGCAGACGCCGAGCGTGCGGCCCGATCGAATCTCCCGGCCGAGGCGACGATCGTCACTGTGGAGGGAATGACACACGCACAGTTCGGTGCGTACGGCCCCCAACGCGGTGATGGTTCCCCGGCGGTCGACGACGCGACCGCACGCGATCGCCTGACAGAGGAGTGGGAGCGATTTCTCGATCGGGTACTCGAACGGTCTTGAGACGACGATCCACGTGGGATACACCGGTCGATGGGCGGAGGATACGCCGGTCGATGGACGGAGGACACGCCGGTCGATGGACGGAGGACACGCCGGTCGATGGACGGAGGACACGCCGGTCGATGGGCGGAGAATACGCCGGTCGATCGGCTGAACAACCATCACCCGCGATGTGTGAATGTCGATGTGTTCTGTATGAATATGAATTTACTATCATGAATAACTCTTAACAATATGGATATGTTCATCTATTATCCAATTAACAAGTTGTTTGTTTACATCTTCCTGTGTTTGGTTTCGGGATCGGGCACCCTTCGCAACGTTTATTAAGATTGGTCAGAAGTGATAAGTATGCCACGCAAGCGCAACGAACTTACTCGACGCCGACTCCTCGCGACTGGAGCGGCTGCATCCTCCTCGATCCTCCTCGCCGGCTGTACCGGCGATGGTAACGGTAACGGTGGTAACGGCAACGGCAACGGCGGTAACGGTAACGGCGGCAACGGCAACGGTGACGGCAATGGCGACGGCAACGGTAACGGCGACGACCTGCCGCAACAGGAGCTGTACTTTGCACAGGTCAAAGGCCCCCTCGACTTGGACCCGATCGTCCTCAACGACGTTCCGTCGGGCCAGATCGCCGGACAGATCTACGACGGTCTCTACGAGTTCTCAGACTCCCTCGGAATCGTCCCGCAGATCGCTTCCGACTCACCGACGGTTGAGCGCGACGGCACTCGCTATATCATCCCGCTTGAGGAGAATGCGATGTTCCAAAACGGCGATCCGGTCACTGCTGAGGACGTCATCCACACGCTGATGGCGCCGATCGAAGAAGAGACCGCAAACGCCTCCGAGCTCGACATGATTGACACGGCCGAAGCGATCGACGAGAACACGGTGCAGGTCGACCTGCAGTTCCCCTATGGAGCCTTCGAGGTCGCGCTGGTCCGCAACGTGGTCAACGCTTCGGTCCGCCAGGAAGACCGTGAAGGGTACAATACGGACCCGGTCACCTCTGGGCCCTTCCAACTCGTCGAGTGGGAGCCTGAGAACTTTGCAACGGTCGAACGCTGGGACGACTACTGGGACGACGACAACGGGCTTCCGAACATCGCGACGATCGAGTTCGACCCAATCGAAGAACAGACCACGCGGGTTACCGAACTCGAAACCGGCAACGTCGATATTATCGAGACGATCCCACCGCAGCTGTACGAGACTGTCGAGGGGAACGAAAACGCCTCGATCGACGAGGAGCCGGGCGTCGGCTACTTCTACCTCGCGTTCAACTGCAACGAAGGACCAACTGCGGATCCGATGGTTCGGGAGGCCGTCGACTACTGCTTCTCGATGGACCAGGCGATCGAGAACTTCGTCGAGCCCTCGGGACTCAGACAGGTCAGCCCGTACCCGCGAACGCTTGCCGAAGAGTGGGACTTCCCGCTTGACGAGTGGGGCGAGATCGAACACGATCGCGACCTCGATGAGGCCGAATCACTGTTCAATGAAGCAGGTGTCGACTTCGATTACGACTGGCGGATCATCGTTCCGCCGGACGACATGCGCGAACAGATCGGTGTCTCGATCGGTGACGGCCTACAGAACGTCGGCTTCGAGAACGTCGAAGTCCAGCGGCTCGACTGGGGGACGTTCCTCGATCTGTACGTCACCGGCAGCGAGGACGACTTCAACATGTACACGCTTGGATGGTCTGGTTCGCCGGATCCAGACACGTTTGCATACCAACTGCTCAGCCAGGAGACAGAAGGTGTGACCAACGGAACGTTCCACGACTACGACGAGGCCTCCGAGATGCTCACACAGGCACGTGAGTCTCCGGACCGCGATGAACGCAGAGAACTCTACATCGAGGCGACGACAACGTTGCTCGAAAACCGCGTGCACATCCCGGCGTACAACCTGAACAACTCCTACGGCATCAGCAACCGTGTCGAGGACTTCAGCGCACACGCAATCTCGACGGAAGTTCAGATCTTCACCGATCACAACAACGTTTCGGTGGAATAACGCCACCGCAGGCCGCACACCTTTGTTTGCACCGGCAACACAGCCGACAGCTGTCGATACGGCAACATTAGCAGCTGCCACAAGCTATACGTAAGATACTATATCCATGGCGGAACAAACGCACCACAAGATAGTATGGGACTAGCGCGATACACACTCTGGCGGGTCGTCCAGGCGGTTCCCGTCCTCATCGGGATCATCACGATCACGTTCTTCCTCGCGAACCAGATCCCTGGTGATCCCGTTCAGACCATGTTGGGGCCAAACCCCGGTCAAGAGCAGGTTGAGGCGATTCAGGCGAGGTACGGGCTCGATCGTCCGATCCACGAGCGGTACCTTTCGTACCTCTCAGGCGTTGCGGCCGGCAACCTCGGATTGAGCATCTACTACGATCGTCCCGTGCTCGAGATGATAATGCTTCGGCTACCGGTGACGCTGTTGCTCATGCTCTCGGCGTTCGCCTTCGCGATTGCGACGGCAATCCCGCTCGGAATTATCTCCGCGAAGCGCCGTAACAAACCTGCAGACCACGTCTCGCGGATTGTCTCTCTCATTGGCGTGTCGACGCCGTCGTTTTGGATCGGTCTCGTGTTGATTATCGTCTTCGCGTTCTATCTCGGGTGGTTCCCCGCACGGGGGCTCGTTCTCCCGTGGGCTGATCCCGCAGATGTCCGCGGCGCCGAGACACAGTTCCAGGTAATTCGGACCGCCGCACACCACCTGTTCTTGCCGATGATCGCCCTCGGCACGCTCCAGATGGCACAGATCACCCGCATCGAGCGGTCCGCGATGGTCGACTCCCTGCAGGGTGAGTACGTTAAACTCGCCCGTGCGTATGGCGTTCCCGAGTCAACGATCGTCCGCAAACACGCCTTCCAGGTCGCTCAGCTGCCGGTGATCACGATCATCGGCCTCGGACTCTCGACCGCGCTCGGCGGGGCAGTGTTGACTGAGACCGTCTTCGAGATTCAGGGGATGGGTCGGCTGATCATTACCGCAATAAACAACCAGGACTACGAGCTGATTATGGGCACGACGTTCATGTTTGGGGTGGCGTACGTCGTCGGTGTGATCATCACCGACATCGCGTACGCATATATCGATCCACGGGTAACCTATGGTGATGAGACATGAGCACGCCACACGGCGGCGATCCTGATACTGAGCCCACCCAGGACAGTACTACGACAGCGGCATCCGGTGCCGGCGAGGTCAAATCCCGTGTCGGGCTGCGGTACACGCTCAGTCAGGTCAAACGCGATACGACCGCGCTCATCGGGATCTACATTGTCGGTTTTATCACGCTCGTCGCACTCTTTGCGGCGATCGACTACTACATCTTCGACTACGCGATCGCCGAAGCGATCATGTATGACCCCGAACGAGATCCAGACGAGGTCAACCGACTCCTGCCCCCGGTCGGCATGGAGAACCAGTTCGGCTCGGGCGTCCTCGAACACCCGCTTGGCACCGACCACCGCGGCCGTGACATCTTCACCAGACTTGTCTACGGCACACGAGTCGCCATGACGGTCGGATTCATGGCGACGGCGATCGGGCTCGTCGGCGGGACGCTCGTCGGCGCGGTTTCGGGATTCTACGGCGGCTGGATCGACGACGTGCTCCAGCGGTTCACCGAGACGATCTACGCGATCCCCTTCCTCGTGTTGGTCATCGCGTTCATGACCGCCTTCGGCCGCAATCTGACCTTCGCAATGATCGGCGTCGGCATCACGGCTATCCCGGTGTTCAACCGCCTGATCCGATCGCGGGTCGTTTCGATTCGCGAGGAGGACTACATTGAGGCCGCCCGGGCAGCGGGGGTGAAAGATAGACACATCATCCTTCGGCATATCATCCCAAACAGTTTCGCACCGGTTTTGGTGCAAGCGACCCTGCAGGTTGGTGTGAGCATTCTTATCGTTGCCGGACTGTCGTTCCTCGGCTTCGGCGCACAACCGCCGACTCCCTCGTGGGGACAGATGCTTTCGCAATCTCGGGGGTACATGTTGCCGGCACCAACGTTCAGCATCTGGCCAGGGCTCGCGATTCTCTTTACCGTCATCGGATTCAACATCCTCGGTGACGGGCTCCAGGACGCGCTCGATCCACGGATCAACAACTAACATTGATATCCATGACTACACCGCTACTCACCGTTGACAATTTGAAGACACAGTTTTTCACCGAAGACGGAACCGTACGGGCCGTCGACGGCATCTCCTTCGACGTCTATCCCGGCGAGATCGTCGGGCTCGTCGGCGAGTCCGGCGCGGGCAAGTCCGTCGCGACGAGCAGCATCCTCCGGTTGGTCGACAGCCCTGGCGAGATCGTCGACGGGACGATCACGTTCAAAGAAAAGACGCTGTTCGGCCTCGAAGCAGGCCCTGACGGCGAGCCTCGCCCAAGCGAGGAGATGCTCACAGAAGAGGAGATGCGAAAGGAGGTCCGCGGCCGCGAGATCGCGATCATCTTCCAGGACCCGATGGAGTCGTTGAACCCGGTGTTCACCGTCGGTGGGCAGCTCCGGGAGTTCATCGAACTCAACCGCGATCTCCCCACGGAGGAAGCCAAACAGGAGGCGATCGACATGCTCAGGGAAGTCGGTATTCCGGATCCCGAAAACCGCTACGATGAGTATCCACACCAGTTCTCTGGTGGGATGCGCCAGCGGGTGTTGATCGCGATGGCGATCGCCTGCCGCCCGGACCTCATCATTGCCGACGAGCCGACGACCGCACTCGATGTCACCGTCGAGGGGCAGATTCTCGAACTCGTCGCCGAACTCCAGGAGAAATACGACACCGCCTTCATCTGGGTGACCCACGACATGAGCGTTGTCGCGGAGATCTGCGATCGGGTGAACGTGATGTACCTCGGCGAGATCATCGAACAGGCCCACGTCGACGACCTGTTTTACAACACCAAACATCCCTACACGCAGGCGCTTTTGAACTCGATTCCGCGGCCCGATGAGACGATCGAGGAGCTCGATCCGATCAAGGGGGTGATGCCGGAGGCGATCAATCCGCCGTCTGGCTGTCGGTTCCACTCGCGGTGCCCGGAGGCCCGTGAGGTCTGCCAGCGCGTCCATCCCGAGCCACGAGACCTCTCAGCGAACGACAGACCACACAATGCGGCCTGTGTGAAGTACGACGTTTTCGACGTCGGCTACGACGCCAGCCCACCGCTTGAGACCGATGCGACCGGTGGTTTCAGCGCAGGATTGACCCAGACGGAGTCAGAGGCTGAGGCCGACGGAGGTGACAGATGAGCCGAACTGCCAGTGAGAGCGACCCGCTCGTCCGCGTCGAGAACCTTCGGAAGTATTACAACAACGACTCGGGGCTCCTCGGCGGGCTCACGATGGACAGCGAATTCCCGTTTGTCCGGCGAGAGTCTTCGTACGTCAAAGCCGTCGAGAACGTCAATTTCGACATCCACAAGGGTGAGACGCTCGGGTTGGTCGGCGAGTCCGGCTGTGGGAAGTCGACGCTCGCACGGACTGTCCTCCGATTGCTCGATGCCACGGACGGATCGATCTACTTCAAGGGGACTGACCTCACCGAACTTGACGGCGAGGAACTCAGACGGACCCGAAAAGACATGCAAATGATCTTCCAGGATCCTCAATCCTCGCTCGATCCGCGGATGAAGGTCGGTCCGATCGTCGAAGAGCCGATGAAAGCCCACGGCATGCTCGACCCGGAAGGCAGAGAAGCCAGGGCCAAAGAGCTCCTAGAGAAGGTCGGACTCGACCCGCAACACTACAACCGCTATCCACACGCCTTCTCGGGCGGGCAGCGCCAGCGGGTCAACCTCGCTCGCGCGCTGTCTGTCAACCCAGACTTCATCGTCTGCGATGAGCCGGTGAGCGCGCTCGACGTCTCGATTCAGGCACAGGTACTGAACACGATGCAGGAGCTCCAAGACGAGTTCAACCTCACGTACCTCTTCATCGCGCACGACCTCTCTGTTATCCGGCACATTTCCGATCGCGTCGCGGTCATGTACCTCGGGCAGGTTGTCGAACTTGCGGACAAAGAAGAGCTCTTCGAGAATCCCCAACATCCGTACACGCAGGCATTACTCGACGCGATTCCCGCGCCGGACCCGCGGGCGACCGATCGACGGACCGTTCTTCGAGGGGACGTGCCCTCGCCGATTAATCCGCCATCGGGCTGTCGGTTCCGAACCCGGTGTCAGAAACTCATCCAGCCGGAGGCGTACGACCTCGCTGAAGACGAGTGGCGGCGAGTCGTCGAATTCCAGCGGGCGGTCAAACGCCGGAACTTCGAGGAACGAGAGCCCTCGGCAGTCCGATCGCGATTCCTCGATGATGTCGACCTCCGCGGTGAGGCCGGTCGGATCGTTACCGATGCGATCGACCACATCGCGGCCGATCGCTTCGACGAGGCGGAGGCACTCCTCACCGAGTCGTTTGCAGATCAAAGCATCTGTGCGAAAAAAGAACCGATGTACGAGGTCGCCCCCGAACTCGCTGGCGATCGACATGTCGTCGCCTGTCATCTGCACCGCGAGGACTGACCTCCCATCTGCACCGCGAGGACTCACCCGTTTCTCCCCGCTGGATCACTCGATACGAACGGTTGTCTCTGCTTCTGGTCGATCGCCCGGATCGCCGATCGCGACGAACGCGCCGATCGTGTGTTCACCGCGGCTGACTGGTTCGTCGTGGTCGAGGCCGTCCGGGCCCGATCGACGAATACAGCCGTTCCAGACGACTCGTGCCGTTTTTTCTTCGCGTGCGCGGAATGCGAACGAGAACGCGTTCTCCCGGACGTACCGCGGCGCTTCCGTCGCTTCGAGCACGCCATCAACTGTCCAGCTCCAGCGTCGACGTGTCGGCGTCGGCACCTCGACGGGGACCAGAAGGCGATTGCGGAGCGTCACCGTGATCTCGACGGGCTCGCCCTGCCGGTAGGTCAGGCGATCGGTCTCGATGTCGATTGCGACGGCCCGCCGGGCCAGTGCTGTCGGCACGAGCTTTCCGAGGGTAACCGTGAGGTAGTTCGTGGTCTCGTCGAAGCCGGTGCGGTCCTCTTCACGACGGTACGTCTCCTTCACGTCCGTCTCTGTGGGGGCGGGTGAATAAAAAGGCTCGATTCGACGACTGCCCAGCACTCAGTTATAAGTTTCTATGCCCATACGGCGGGGAAATCCGGGGCTTTACCTTTCACGAGCTGGTCAGCTGACTGCTTCAATCGCGGGATCAAGAAGCTTCGATTCGGCCTTTCTGAGGTGCCCAAGCAGCGTCGTTTTCGATATCCCCGCGTGCTCGGCGAGCTCTCGTGTGGTCACGTTCCGGGGCCACGAGTAGTAGCCGTACTCGCAGGCTAACTCGAACACCTCACGTTGTCTTTCGGTTAAAAGCGGCAGTCGGTCGGTACTATCAGTCGTAAAGCACTCGCCGGTTGTGATCCGTCGAACGGTAATATTGGCGTCTTCAGCTTCACGCAGTCGATCCAACCGATCGCGAAGCCGGTCGCGGTCGCCGTCGCGGACGAACACCGACCAGTATTCCATCCCGTTTCGAACCCGGACCGGTGACTCTTGAATGAACCCCTCTGAAGCCAGTGCGTCGCTTATCGTGTTGGTCGGACTGTACTCAACGAACAGCTCACGACACGCCTTGTTCCGCCCGATCGTCGATCCGTCGAAGCCGTGACGACGCTGCATAACTACGACCGAGTCAGTGAGCGAGGAATTTTGCGTGGCGTTGATCAGCGCTTCGACGTCTGCTAAGGTTGTCCCATACGCGGTGAAATGACCTTTCACTCGTCCGTCAGTGGCGTTGTACACAGTGTGTGCAAGAAGGCTCGCATCGGTCTCATCGGTCACCTTGAGCGTCCAGCAGTTCGGATGCCAGATTTTGAGCGTCAGCCGAGCGCTTTCGACCGTTTGTGTGGTCGTTGCTCTCATATCACATGATACTATTGAGCAACATTTTAAATATTCTGTACTCCTATGGTCGGGTTTTCACATATACCCGTCTCTCTACGGCCATACGGGCCGTCGAAGGCAGCGTTGAGAATGTTTCGTCGTCTCGATCACGCCGATAATGAAAAGCCGCCAAGTGTATCATCTTCGTTCCGGAAGAACGTGTGCTTCCCCGTGATGAAGGCGGTTCCGCTCACTTCCGGCACAGTCACGACGACGCCGTTTCGCTCCGTTACGTCACGGAGTCGGCCAACGAACCTAGTGCCAAGCAGACTCTCATAGTGGTAGGGTTCGTCGACATCAAGCGCTCCATGTTCATACAATAACGTCATTTTCGCGCAGGTTCCCGTCCCACAGGGAGAGCGATCGAGTTGTCCATCTCCAAAGATGACTGCGTTTCGATCGACACCATCGTCCGTCTCGTACAATTCGACAATTGATACCTCCCGGGGATCTTGTGTTAATGGGTTAACTATTACTCCAGCATTGTTGATCGCCTCGCGGATCGCGACTCCGAGGTCGATGAGTTCAGTGGTGGCCTCACGGTCAAGCGCTACCCCGATTGAAGCGGCATTGACCAGTGCGAAGACGTTGCCGGCGACGACGATATCTACTGGAACGTCGCAAATCTCGGAGACTGAGACTGTTTTTTTCTCGAGGACGAACGAGTCGACGTTCTCAACGGCGACTCGCTTGACTCGACTGCCGGAAACCGTTGGCCGCGTCCGGACCAGCCCAGCGGGTGTCTCGACAACAATCTGACCGGCCGCGTGCAGTTGGCCGGTTTCGATGAGTGCCGTGATCGCACCGATCGTGCCGTGACCACACATGTCCAGGTACCCGCCAGCATCCATAAAGAACATCCCGACGTCTGCCGCCGGTATGGTCGGCTGAACAACCACCGCGCCGAACATGCCGTCGTGTCCGCGGGGTTCACACATCAACAACTCCCGGAGGTCCTCGTGGTGCGTTTTGAACCGGTCGCGTTTGTCGGCGACGCACTCGCCCCGCAGCGACGTCTGATCGATACCGCCGACGACGATTCGGGTCGGCTCACCCGCAGTATGGGTGTCTATCGTCTCGACAAGAATCTCAGTTTGCATGCTCTATTTCCGATCGAGCGATTTTATTTCGGTGTCCGACCAGTCGTAGAACGGCTGATCGATCGTCTGGAGCGCCTCGACGCACTCGTTGTACTGTTCACGGGCCTCTTCAGCGTATGGATCATCAGGGTGAGCGTCTATCCATTTGCCCAGCGCTGCCAGCCCTTTCGGTGAGTACGTGTCAACACGGCCCTGGCCTTCTATCAGTTCTACTTTTTGGCCCTCCTGTCGAAGGGTGCGAATGAGCGCCCATCCGGCGACCCCGTAGAATGCAACCAGCGTGAAGCCGAGCATCGTCAGCGCTTCGAGCGACAACGTCGTCATCAGTCGTCACCTCCTGGGGCGTCAACCGCTGTCGACGTCTGTCTTCCTCCGTCGGCCACGGACATAATCGCATATCCGGCCACCGGGAACGCCACAAGCACGACCATCCCGGCGATCATGACGTCCGAGCCAAACTGATCGTAGGCGAAATACCCCATGATGAACACGAGAAGCGTCGGGGTCAGGTATTTGACGACCGGATCCCACCACGATCCAATGTGGATCCCTGCGTTGCGGTTCACTGCCAGATGCCGAAGTCGTTCTGGACCCATGACCCAGCCGATCGCAAACAGGATACAAAGCGTCGCCAGCGGGAGTCCCCAGTTCGCGAATGTTACGTCCACGAAGTCGAGGAAGTCGACCGAGTACGCGCTCGGCAGTCCCAGCGCCCAGATCCCGGTACAGACGGTAAGGACGGTCCCGCGGCGACTGAGCCGGGTCTCCTCACTGATTGTCGTCACAGTTACCTCGGTGATCACAAGCCCGGAGGTGAACGTTGCGAGGAAAAACCCCCCGAAGAACATGATCCCGATTACACCACCCAGCGGTATCTCGGGGAAGACCTGCACGAGCGAAACAAACGCGAGACCCGCTCCGGCGTCGGGTTCGACACCAACGGCGAAGATGATCGGAAAAATCGCCAACGCAGCGAGGATCCCGATGCTGGATTCGCCGATCGCAGTGAACACACCGCCGCCAAGCGGGACGTCGTCGTACTCACGCAGGTAGCTTCCAACTGTGAGCGCGATCCCCCACCCGAGACCGGTGGAAAACAGTGCTTGGCCGAGTGCTTCGATCCACGTACTGCTGTATGTGAGGTACACCCAGTCGATGCTGAACGCGAAGGCTAACCCTTCGGTTGCTCCTGGCAAGGTAATCCCACGGATCACCATAATAAAAAGCGAGATGACCATCGCGGGCACGGCAACGACGACGATACGCTCAACCCCGCGTTTGATACCCAATAACAGGACTGCAGCGACTGTCGCCATCACGACGGTGTGTAAGCCGATCATGAGCGCGGAGTTCGCAAAGAAGGCGTTCATGAACGCTTCGGCCTCGAAGCCCGCTGACGTGAAGCTAAACAACAGCGAGTGCCCAGCGTAGTACATCGTCCATCCAATCAGCGGCGAGTAATACGACATCAACGCAATGTTAACCATCACCACCACTACGCCGAGACCGACCGCGCCACCGGGGCCAAGCACCTCCCTGAACGATCCGATGACTCCCTTTTTTGTGTACCGACCGAACGCCGTCTCGGCTATCAGTCCTGGTACGGCTATGAAAAAAAGCAGTGTCACAAACGCGACGATGAACGCACCGCCGCCATTTTGTCCCATTACGAAGGGGAACCGCCAGACATTTCCAGCGCCGACCATAGCGCCGATCATTGCCATGAGGAACCCAAATCGGGTACCCCACTCCGCACGTGCTGTCTTGGTATCTGTTGACATTGCTCTACATCTCTCCTGTGTTCACTTTGGCCGGGTATTTTTATCGCGTCCATGGTCGGGATCGATGAGCGGCGTGCGTTCGATGATAAAACTCGGCGGTGATTTGAACTGAGTCACTTTGCTTTGTTATGTTCTCCGATCCAGATCAAACTGCTAGCTCTTCGCCTCACTTTGTTCGACAAAAGAGCCGGAGGAGGGATTTGAACCCTCGGCCTAATCCTTACGAAGGATTCGCTCTGCCAGCTGAGCTACTCCGGCACGCCACCGATCGATCGGTGTCTACTCCATAGTACCCCAATCGATTAAATAAGAGTTGCGAAACATACGCTGCGATCGATCTCCACCGTCACGTCCGCCGATCGAGTCGCACATCCAGACAAATATTCTCTTCGTGTGGCGCGTACGATCGCACGGCCCGCTCCTCAAGCACCGAAATCTCGTACTCATCCCCAGCAGCCGATCGGATCGCCTCAATCCCCGCGTCGAACGGATCGTCGTCCGGCTGGATGTCGTAATAGTGGATCACGCACGTTTCGCCGGCCAGTCCGATCGCCGTCTCAACGAACTCCTCGGCGCTATGTGGGAGGTTCATTACAATCCGGTCGGCCCAGTTCTCGTACTCGGCGGCGACCTCGCGGACGTCGCCGTGGATCGCCTGGATGCGATCGGCCACGTCGTTTCTGTCGGCGTTTCGGCGCAGGTACTCGACCGCGGTCTCGTTGAGATCGACCGCGATCACCGTCGCGCCCTGACTCGCGGCCGGGATCGCAAACGGACCAACACCAGCGAACATGTCGAACACCTGTTCACCCGGTTCGATCTGCTCGATCACGCGGTGGCGCTCGGTTGCCAACCGTGGTGAGAAGTACACCGACGCGACGTCGAGTTCGAACTCGTGGCCGTATTCGCGATGAATCGTTTCTGTTGGCGATCGATCGCCCAGGACATCCGGGTCGACGTAGCACACGTCCCACTCGCGGACCCGAAGCTCGCCTTGAATCGGCGAGGCTCGGTTCAACACCGCCCGCGCGGGAACGTGTGAGTCGACGACCGCGTCGGCGATCTCTCTGGCTCGATCGGGGTCGTCCTCGTCGAGGATCACCAGATCCCCGAGGCGTTCGATCGAGGGCTCGTACCCGAGCAGCTCAGCCGGTGACTTCGGAGAGCTGCGCTGCTCGGCTGAACGGTGGACGATGTCATAGTCGTCGGAAACTGATTCAGGGTCGACGACCGGGATGTAGAGCGTCTCACCGTCGACGGTGATCTCGTGCTCCGTGTCGAGCAGGTCTGCGGTTGCGAGCGCCTGTCGCGTCTTTTCGCCGTCGGTTCGTGGGACGCGAACGCACGGAACAGCCGCCTCGTCGTTCATACGAAACCGATCGCAGTGTACGCGGGTAAGCGAACCGTTTTATTCTGAATCGCACTGTGACCGACGACCCTTTTCGATCGCACCTGCTACCGCTCGCATGGACGAGCTCCCTGACGACGATCGGTTTCCGCAGCCAAATCCCGGTCCGTCGATCGAGCGGCTCAAAACCCGCGCGGTGGTGAGCGCGGTCGTCGCCCTCCTCCAACTCGTTGTCTTCCGTGATGCGGTCGCTGCGTCGAGGCGATTCCTGTGGCCCCCAACCGACCCCATCTCTCAGTGGCTCACGTTTGTGCTCATCTCTGTTGGCTCGTTCGTCGTCATCTCCGTGTTGATCGGCACGATCGTCGGCGATCGACTCCACGATCGCTGGCGAGTCTGACGCTAGCGAATCGCGCCGTCTCTCATGTCTCGTCGCGATCGAACAGTTCGCCGACCAACTCTTCGACCGAACACCGGTGATCGACGCTGTCTGCATTGCCCGCAGGAGAACCCTCGGTGGATTGTGTTGGTCCACCGCTTACCGCGATCGTCTCACAGTCGAGCCCAGCGAGCAGGCGTCGTTGCCAGGAGTCGATCGCCTCAGTTACCACCACCGCATCGGACTCCTGACAGCGCGCTCGAACCCGATCTTTCACAGTCATCGAAAGCGACCTGAACGCGGGTGCGTCGACGATCGAGAACCCGTTGAGCCGCGCTGTCTCGGCGGCGATATCGCCTGTCGGAATCGGTCCAACGCTCCCTGAACACCCCGTCTCAGCGAGCCGAGCGATCGTCTCGCGGGCAAGCATCCCAGAACCGAGGACGTGGACGTAACAATCGGTATCTGCGGCACCTGCTGGGACTGTCGCCCGCGGCACGACCCGCTCGGTTGCGGTGACTGGATCGGTTCCGATCGCCACCTCCGTGGCGAACGCCGAGCCGATCGATTCCGCCGACAGCACGGCCTCCGGAGAGCCGTATGCTTTGATTTCGCCATCAGCAAGCAACACCAACTCGTCGCAGTAGCGCGCGGCCAAATCGAGGTCGTGGATTGCAGCGATCGCCGCCCGACCCGAGAGCGCTTCGCTCGTTACGGCGTCTCGGACCAACTCCAGCGTGCGTGCGGCGTGATTGATATCGAGGTTCGCGGTCGGCTCGTCGAGGACCAACACCGGCGTCTCCTGAGCTACCGCCCGTGCGAGCAACACCCGCTGGCGCTCGCCGCCGCTGACGTCGGTGATCGACCGATCGGCCAGTGCTTCGACCGCCGTCGCCGCCATCGCCGATTCGACGGCCGCCACGTCGGTGTCGTCCATCGCGCCGAACCGCGAAATGTGTGGGTGTCTGCCCATTTCGATCGTCTCACGGACTGAAAACCCGAACGACAGCGTCGTCGTCTGTGGGACGGTTGCGACAAGCCGTGCGAGTCGACGCGACGAACAGGTCGCCGCGTCAACGCCCGCGACGGTTACACGCCCCGAATCGATCGACACGGTTCCGTTGATCGCCCGAAGCAGCGTCGTCTTGCCTGCGCCGTTCGGGCCGATCAGTCCGACCAACCGCCCCTCGGGTACGTCGATCGAGACGTCATGAAGCACGTCTGTTCCGCCGAGTGAAACCCTGAGATTCTCGACCGACACGATCGGCTCCGTTGTGTCCTCGGTTGTGGCTGTGTCCTCGGTTGTGGCTGTGTCCTCGGTTGTGGCTGTGTCCTCACTCGTGGACCCTACAGCGTGCACGTTACTCACAGCGAATGCACCTCCCGGGATCGAAGCAGGTACAAAAAAAACGGGGCCCCGAGCGCCGCGGTCACGACGCCGACGGGGATGTCAGACCCACCGAGGGCAGTCCGGGCGATCGTGTCGGTGAGCACAAGAAACGACGCACCGGCGAGCGCCGCGGTGGGCAACAACACCCGGTGGTCAGGGCCGACAATCAGCCGGACCATATGGGGAACAATCAGGCCGACGAAGCCGATCACGCCCGAGACAGCCACCCCGGCGGCAGTGATAACACTCGACAACACGAGCAGGATCTTCTTCGTCCGTTCGACCTCCACCCCGAGACTCTTCGCGTCCGCTTCGCCCAGCAACAACACGTTCAGATCGCGCCCGTACGCGAGGATGATCACGAACAACGCGGGCACTAACACGACGGTCACACCCACGTCTCCCCAGCGGGCGTTGCCGAGGTGGCCCATCAGCCAGTGGACGACCTGTCGGAGACTCTCGCCGCTGTACAACTGCAAAAACGAGATCACTGCGCTGAGAAACGCCTGCACGGCGATCCCTGCGAGCAAGAGTGTCGCGACCGGCGTTCGCCCGCTCTGGGTGGCGATCAGGTACACGAGAAACGCGGTGACGACCGCACCCACAAACGCGGCGCCGCGTAACCCAATACCGAAGGGAATCGCAGACGGAACGACGATGAACGCGACCGCGCCGACGGCCGCTCCCGAAGAAACGCCGATAATCGACGGATCGGCCATCGGGTTCTTGAAAAACCCCTGCATGACCGTCCCCGCGGTCGCGAGCGCGAACCCGACTGTCGCCCCGAGGATAATCCGCGGTAATCGGACGCCAAGGACGATCTGCTCGTGAACGCGTTCGGTCCCGAACGAAAACGGCGCGTGCCAGACGAGTTCGATCGCCGGTGCCTGCAGCGGACCGGCGCTGATCGGCGTCGACGAGAGAGTCATTCCCACCGGGACTGCAACCGCGTTCAGGATGACCTTCGTCACCGCGATCGGCTCGATGTATACCGGCCCCATTCCCGCGCTGACTGTCATAACGACCGCGAGTAGCACTGCTAACGCTGCGGAGTACGTTGCTGCTCGCTGTCGAACGCCCATTGTTTGCAAACGCACTTGCATTAGATAAATACTTATTGGGTTAGCGTCTGGATCTGGATAATGCGAGACAGACAGCTGATCGGTTCGATTGCCCTCGCGGCGTTGCTTGTGATTTCGATGCTCGCCGCCGCGCCCGCCGCAGCGATCGGGCCTGCGAGCGTATCGGATCGTTCAGACGCCAATCCACAGGTCGACGCATCCTGTGAGTTTCCGATCGAGGTGACAGACGCAACCGGCGAAACAGTGACAATTGAAGAGCGCCCCGAACGGGTGACGACGACGAACCCGAGCGCCGCCCAGATCATGTGGGAGATCGGCGGCAGAGAGCAGGTTGTTGGCACCTCCCAGTTCGCCCACTACCTGGAGGGGATGCCGAACGATGACGTGGCGAACGTCTCCTCGACGGACATCGGTGTGAGCGTTGAACGAGTCGTCGCGACAGAGCCGGATCTCGTACTCGCGCCGAACTCGACCGACGAGGAGACGATCGCCGCGCTGCGCGACACCGGAATCACGGTCTATCACTTCCCAGAGGATACTGACTTTGAAGACGTCGCGACGGCAACAGAAGTCACCGGGCAGCTAACGGGCAACTGCGAGGGAGCCGCTGAGGCAATCGCCTGGATGGACGCGAACGTCGAGTCGGTCGAGAATGCAACTGCAGACGTCGATCGTCCTGGACTCATGTACCCACTCGGCGGCGGATACGTCGTCGGTGGGGAGACGTTCATCCACGAAATTGTCGTCACCTCTGGCGCGGAGAACCTCGGCGCTGAAGAGTTCAACGGCTACCAGCAGATGAACGACGAGCGCATCCTCGAACTCGATCCTGAAGTCCTTCTGATAACTGAAAACACCGGATACATCGTCGATGAAGAGCCCTACGCCTCGACGACAGCTGGACAAGAGAATGCCACGGCCAGCGTTGACGTGAACTATCTCAACCAGCCTGCACCACGCAGCGTGGTATACGCGACGCAAAACATCACGATGCAGCTCCATCCTGACGCCTACGACGAGGGCGACTTTGTGAGTCGCGAGGAAGCGCGCGATCGGCTCTCTACCGACGATGAAGATACGGCCACAGATGATGGGGAAGACGATGCCGAAGAGAGTGACTCCACCGCCGACGACGGCGTTCCCGGATTCGGAATCGCCGCCGCAGCACTCGCGATCGCGTTGAGCGCCCTGCTCGCGCGCCGGGATCGATAAGCCGTCGCAGACTCGTCGAATACCGCGGCCACCGTAATCGCCGCCGCGCTCCGAAACGGTATTACGATCGGCCGCGCCACCTCTTGCATGGTCGAAAACGTCATCTACCCTGCGTACTTCGACGCCGAGTTGAGCCGCTCGGACGGCCGACGGGTTCCCGAAGACCTCGCAGTCGAGGAGCCGACCGTCGACGAACTGGCGAAGGCTGTCCAGCAGATCGGCTACGATGCCACAATCGAACGCGACGCGACGTACTCAAGAGAGTACGAGGCTCGCGGGCGAGTGCTCGTGAATCGATCGGACGACTCCTCCAAAAACGACCTTGTGCATGCGGTTGCCGCCTATCTAGGGATCCTCAGAGACTGATGACCCGAGGCATTCTCTTGTGGGTGATCACGTGAGCCTCACGCGCGTCGGGACGGTTTCTCGAACCGCCGGCGGACTAGCGATCGTCCGCTGTGAAGACGCCGCCTATCCCGACATCGGGACGATGGTTATCGACGAATCCATGACGACGGTCGGCCGGGTCGTCGACGTGTTTGGACCGGTCGATCGGCCCTACATTGGGATCACGCTCACCGGCTCGCGGACGCTCGCGGAGATTGTCGGCCAGAAGCTCTACGCGCGCTGATCGCCCAGCCGATCGCCAGTGAGACGCGCCAGCCGCGGTGACTGACCGGCCGATCGTTCCGCAGCAAACCACAACCGGCAAACGGCCCCTCCCATAATACCGACCAATGACCTCCCGTGCGTACCGCGGCGTCGCCTTTGCGGTGTTGCTTTTCGTCCTCGTGCAGGCTGGGTCGCTCGCGCTCGTCCAGACGTTCTTCGAGCAGGGATACCAGGCCGTCGAGAACCCCGACGATCCGACAAACAGCGTCGTCTACATTGGGGCGATTCTCATCGCGACTGTGCTCATGCTCGCGGCGTTCAAATACGACCTCGATTGGATCATCCGTGGGCTCATCATTTTTGTCAGCGGGATGCTCGCATTCTACGTCTTTTCAGCGCTGTTTTCGCCCCTGGTCAGTATTGGGCTGGGAGCGATCGTCGCGATCGCGCTGTTTGTCTACCCAGAGTGGTACGTCATCGACACCGCTGGCGTGTTGATGGGCGCAGGCGCGGCGGGACTGTTCGGGATCTCATTCGGGCTCCTCCCGGCGTTGATCCTCCTGTCGGTCCTTGCGGTGTACGACGCGATCAGTGTCTACGGCACCGAACACATGCTCGATCTCGCCGACGGTGTCATGGACCTTCGAATCCCAGTCATCCTCGTCGTTCCCCTCTCGCTGTCGTACTCAATGTTCGACGAGGATCGATCGCCCATTAGTGAGAACGATCAGGACGGAAACGAGGCTACAACAGCCGCTGACAACACGGAAAGCAATGACACGGCAGTTCAGGAAGCCGACGCGGACGCGAACGCGAACGCGAACCCGAACCCGATCGGCGATCGTGACGCCCTGTTTATCGGCCTCGGCGATGCGGTGATCCCTGCGGTCCTCGTTGCCAGTGCCGCGTTCTTTTCTTCGGCACCGAACTACAACCTCCCGCTTATCGAGCTCAACACGCCGGCACTAGCTGCGGCGATCGGCACCCTTCTCGGATTGCTCGTGCTCATGTGGATGGTCCTGAAAGGCCGAGCACACGCCGGGTTGCCGCTTCTGAACGGCGGGGCGATCGGCGGGTACCTCCTCGGCTCGATTGTTGCCGGTGTGCCACTTCTGGAAGCGATCGGGGTCGCGGGTATTCTCTGATTCATCCTCACCCATCGACAACGCTTACCATAATACGCACGTAATACGCAGGTATATCCGATGCTGACGCGGGGGCCAACGACGACCCCAACATGACGACGATCACGCTCAAGATTCCACAGGCGTTTCTCGACGATCTTGATGCGACGTGGCGGGCCGAAAACTTCCCGTCCCGAAGCGAGTTTATTCGATAGGCGCTCCGGGATGCTATCAAGCATCCCTCGTTCTCGCGTAACAGTTGTTGGCAATTTGATTGTCTTTATTCAATTCGGAACGCGTATAATGCCGTTCCAGTCGCTATTCAGTCGGATTCGTATATAAATCTGGATCATATTGCCAACTACTGGTAAGGGGTGGAAGGACATCGCCGCTAGCGAACACCAACTGGCGACCGGCGAGGGGCGAACCTACAGCAGCGACGAGATTCGAGCAGGTCTGAATCAAGATACGAATGCCAGCGAGTGACGACGAGTGGGATTAAAAGTTCACTGAGCCTGCAAAACGGGCGTACGAGAAGCTCCAGTCGCACGAACAGGAGCGTATTGTCTCAAAGCTCGATGAGATCGTTACCGACCAGTGGCGCGATCCGATCGACTACCTGGAGCCGCTTACTGGTGTGCCCCACTCAAAACTCCGAATCGGTGCGTTTCGGCTCGGTTGTAAGGCAACTCAGACTGACCAAACGGTATGGATTTATACTATTGAAAAACGCCCCGGGGCCTACAAACCGGGTGACGATTAGCAAAAGCGGCGTGGAACTGGACTGATCCCCGTCTCCCTGCCAGAGTGTGTAACTCTCCGCAAGTCGCCACGATCGACGAACCTTACCCTGGTCGCACAGAACGGCCTCTATGAGCATCGAACCGGGCGACCACGTGGTCGTCGAGTATACCGGCCGCTTCCCCGACGGCACCGTCTTCGGGACCTCCCAGTGGGAGGTCGCGGCCGATTCAGGGCTCGCAGAGGCACAGGGACGCGATCCAGACGATTACACTCCGCTGTCGTTCGTCGTCGGCGAGGGGGCGGTGATCGAGGGACTCGAGGAGGCAATCATTGGGCTCGCTGCCGGCGAGGAAGCAACGATCGAAATCGAACCCGAGGAGGCCTACGGCGAGTTCGACCCCGAGAAAATCCGTGAGTACGATCGCGAAACCTTCGAGGGGATGGTCGGGGAACCGCCGGAAATCGGGCTGCACGTCCACGCCGAAAACGGGATGCACGGAGACGTGACGGCGATCCGCGACGACGTCGTCGAGGTGGATTTCAACCACGAACTCGCAGGGCGAACGCTCGTCCTTGACGTCGAGATCGTTTCGGTTCGGTGATCGAGCAGTGTCCACGGGACTGTCGCTTCCCCCACAGAGGAATCCTCGCGCTTCAGCGCGGAGAGGAAATCAATCGCGGAGATACAGTTGCCGCAATTGGGTCACATATTGTGCATCCCAGTTTTTTGTTTCGACGTAGTAGGTGAGTGCCGCATCGACGTATTCTGCGGGGAGTATCTCGTGGCTTCCGAGTGTGCAGAGGATGTGCGGTGTCGTAAAGAGAATATTCCGATCATTGAGCCCGAGGGCGACGAACAAGTAGTTGGTCGTATTGAACTCATCGGTGATGAACAGGTCTGTCTCCAATTCGTTAGCCAGCCAGATACAATCGGATTCTCCGCGATCGAGCCCATAATCGAGTGGTCCGTTGGTCCGATCGTCAACGTCGTGTGTCGTCACATGATTGGCTGCTTGGAGCACGAGATCGGCAGCTGCAGCGAGGAGGTCATTGTCCCCTGTCGCTTCGGTGACCTCGCCAAGGACACTTGCGGGTGTATGAACATCGTAGGCGGTGAGGAGTGTTTTGAGTGGATCTGCACCAGAAGGTGCCCGTGTCCGCCCGTCAACGACTGGTGTCGCGAGATTTAATAGTACATTCGTGTCGACGACAGCGACGGGCTGTTCTGCCATCAGTATCCACGTGATTTGTCATCCGATGATTCAGCCGAACTCGACTCTGTCCATTCGACAATTTCGCCGTCATAGAACGTCTCATCACTCGGGAGGTCGCTCTCGAGTTTGGGTATGGGAGGTGTCCGGGTAATTGATTCCCGGAGGAGTTTCAACCGCATCGCCTCTTCACGACCGAGGATTGCTTCGACGGTGTCATACTCGATCCGGCCATCGTAGTAGGCCTCGCTCAGTCGTCGACGGAATTCTTTGTCGTTTGCGAGTTCTTCGAGTTCGTCTTCTAGAGCATCGATTAAGAGGCGAGTGCGAGAGATATTGAGGATTTCAACGATACTATCGGCGCGCTCGACGAGGGACCGCGGAGCGTTGAAATCGATGCGGGTTTTCTCTTCAGCCATCCGTTTATGTGTAGATTCTACACATATTTAGTTTCCTCGCTGTTCGGGCAACTAGATCGAACGAACACATCATAACATGGGATTTCAAGCGGTACCGAAATCTCTGGTTGGCTACGACACTCCCATGAATCAGATCCAACGACTGTCTGTTGATCCTTATGAATAAATCCAGTTTTTTCGATAGAGGCGCCCTCCTAGCCACTTACTCGGGCGTTCCGTCCCGCACCTTGACGGCCATCCCCGACTCGAAATCTTCGATCCCGTCCGCCGATAGCTCCGCGCGGCCAACGCCCAACAGCGAGCCGGTGTGATGTTCGACCAGCACCTCGTCGCCGGGGCGGATTACCGGATCGACCTCGGTGACGAACTTCGCAAAGACGTTCTTTCCGTCTCGGACGAAGGGAGCAGATTCGTCGCCGACGACAACCCGGTAGGCCGGCGGGTCCAGCGCTGCCTGGAGTCGTTTGCCGCCCTCGTAGCCCAGTCTGAATCGGCCGTCGGTCCCATAGGAGACCACGCGGGTACCGGAAACGAGCACCTGTCGCGGGCGGCCGCCGCTCGATCGACGGATCTCGATCGGTTCGTCGGCCGGAAACAGCGCCGGGCCCGCGCCCGAGCCGAACTGGTAGTCCGCGATCGTTCGGAGCGGATCAAGGGCGGTCTCATCGGCGAGGTTGCTCATGCACGCGATACCGCGTAGCCGTACAAATCGGTTGCGTCACGAGTCCGCGACGATCGCCGTTCGACCCCTACTGCGATCGAACCGGCAGTAGCCGAACACGGACGATCGCGAGCAGCCCGAACAGGGCAACCCCGATCGCGAAACCGACGAGCGTGCTCTGAAACGCGACGCGGCCGAAAGCGATTCCGACGGCCATTCCAACAATGAACGGCACAGCCAGTATTTCGACCGGAAACGGCTCTGTCTCCGAGGTGGTGCTGTCAGACATCCTCAAAGCAAGAAGGTATCTTCGCGCTCGGCGAGGTCAATAAAGGCATCAGTGGCGTCGATCAGTTCCTCGGCAGTTGAGGAGCCAAAGCTCATCACCTCGACGCGGACTCCTTCGTGTCTGAGATGTGAACACAGCCGCGAGAAGTCACCGTCACCGGTACACAGGACAACCGTATCCACGTGGCTCGCGAGGGTCACCGCGTCGAGACTCATTCCGACGTCCCAGTCGGCCTTCTTCGAGCCGTCGCCGAATGTCTTGATCGCCTTGATTTTTGTCTCGAAGCCGATGTCGACGAGCGCCTCGAAGAACTTCTCCTCTTCAGGTGAATCTGCACGAATAACGTACGCGATCGCCCGCACGAGCGATCGATCTGCGACTGCCTTTTCCAACAGCGAAGAGTAGTCGATGTTCCGCGAATACAAACTCTGCGCGGTGTGATAGAGATTCTGTGAGTCTGCCAGTACGGCAACGCGTTGGTCGGGATGTATCTCGGTCATACTGACGCTCTATCGGCCGGTGGGTTAATAGTTGAGATCGGTCAACGACCCCGGGTCGGGTGACCCGGGGCTTGTCAGTGTTCTCAGCCTCTAACTCACTACGGAGTACGGGACGAATCCCCGGTTTGGCGTCACTGTTCCTGACTTGAGGGCAAGTTGACTGTTGCCCGTCCGCCGTGAGTCCTTTAGCCCACGACGGACAAACCGCCACCCGATATTCTTCGCCGCATTGTAATCTGCGTGAAGCACTTTACCGCACTTCTCACACTCGAAGCGTGCTTGCACAAGTCGGTTCCCACGACTCGTGTGTCCACACTCAGAACATCGCTGACTCGTATACGCCGCGTCCACAAACTCGATACGAACACCGAGTGATTCGGCTTTGTACGTCACGAACTGAACGAGTTTGCGGTGCGCCCATTGGTGGAACTTCCTCGCGTTCGGCATCCGTTCACGAATATACTCCAAGTCCTCGAACACGATGTGACTACACTCATGTTCGACGGCTTCCTCAACAATCGCGTTTGAGACACGGTGTAGTTTGTCTTGTGAATACTGTTCTTCTCGGTCGCCTCGTGCAACAAGTGTTCGGTGAGCCGATTGAGTCCCCGTTTGTTGGAGACCGCCACGAACTTGCTCGAATTGGTCGTGGTCGTGAACCAGTTTCTTTCCCGATTTAAACTGTGCAGTGCTGGTGACGGCGAGGTTATCGATTCCGAGGTCTACTCCGAGAACTGTTCTGTCCTCGGCAGGAGATTCTTGATCATCGAACGGGTTCGGTTTACGGAACCCGAGGTTCAAGAAGTAGTTACCGTCACGAGCGGTGAGCGTGCTTTCGGTAACGCTCCACTCGTCGTCGTTCAAGAATTGGTACTGGTAGCCGTCCTCGTCGTCTGGGAGAACAAGTTCACACCGAACCCGACTCTCAACGGTGGTGAGTGAGAGAGTGTTGTCCTCAAAGAGCGTCAGTGTGTTTGCATCGTATTTGATGGTTGGACTGGTGAACTCGGGACACGAGACTTTTCCGCCTTTGTCTTTGAGTTCGTTGACGCCTTTGAGTGCGCTTGCGGCTTGGTGAGTGGCGAGTATTGCGTGTTGACTCCCGAGACGAGTTTCCTCGCGCACATCCGAGTACGCGAGTTGTTGGAGATCATATTTGGAGTCCTCGTTTTCTCTCCATCCAATTTGGGAGGCGAGAGTGGCTCCATGTTGCCAGTCGCTAATCGTGGCTTCGAGCAATTCAGCGTCTTGCTCGTCGCTCACGGTGATGCGGGTGATGGCTGTACGTCTCAGGTAGTCGTCCACTCTACTTTCAATAAGTAGTTTGGTTATTTAAAATTTTTATTTTGGTCTTTGTCGGCATTCCACCACGGGTCAGGTGACCCGTGGAATCCTGCCTTGCATCTTTGAACTCACCAGTGATGCTCAGGCGACAGGGCAGCGAACCGGAAGATTAAGCGGCTGGCGATCGAACAATTGGGTATGACACAGAAAGGGTCCACCGGTCGGTACGACGAGGCGGAGGCACAGACGTGGCCCGAGCTCGCGATCGCGTTGTACGATCGGCTCACCGGTCGCGGTGCAGAAATGACCTATGAGTTCGAAGATATGGAGATTGACGTACCGAGCAAGGTCGGAGCGGATCCTGAATACGCACACTGGCGCATCGATGGAACGCTGACCATTGGAACGAAAGAACGCGACGACTAGCTGTGTCACCAACCCTCTCGATCGACGTCTCGCTCGAACTCGAAACCGACGGCACGTCGTTTTCGATCTGGTCTGAGGACAATCGAATTATACTCAACGCCCCATCGTTTCGCTCGCTTTCTCGACTCCGAACCGCACTCGATCGTCTCCGACCGCTTTTTGTGCAGGCTGTTCCTCCTGGTCGTGACCCCGCCGCGGTGTTACCGCCGATCGAACTCCAGGTTCGGCGGGCCCCAATTGTCCGGCTGAACGGACTCCCCGCCGACAGCGCTCTTCGATCGGTTATCCGCGATGAAAACGTGACCGTCCTGCCGATCGGGATCTTCAAAGCGACGCTCCGACGCCTCGGGTAGGCGGATGAAGACTGGTCGGCAACACGATGCGATAGCACTGGATGGGAATTGCCGGTGGAGTAAGGTAGCTGCGCTCCAACAGGTACGTATGAGCGGACGAACGGACCCAGCAGCAGCCGACACGCTTGAGCACTCTTCGGACGATTCAGATGAATCATGGCTGTCGATCATGGATCGGCTCTTAGACGAGGGTGTCGATCGATCTGAAGCGATCCAGTTGACTGCCGAGGAACTGTCGATCGACGTTCCAGCCCGCTTTGGCGAAGACCCGCCGCGTGCGCGCTGGCGGTTTGACGGCACTGTTCGGGTGACGATCGACGGCAATCGTGCGCCATTGGCGGCGTGGATCCGGCTGTGGGAGTCAAACCGATCGGAGTAGCCCTACTCAGTGTCTCCTGTCCGTGGAAACGTCAAACAAAATCGTGCTCCGCCCTCCTCGCCCGCTTGGACCCCTACACTGCCGCCGTATATCCGGAACAGTTGATCGACAAAAAACAGGCTAATTCCGTCTCCGTGGTTGAGTTGGTCTGTTTCCTCGCGACCGAACACGATATCCTCCCGTTCGGGATCAATCCCTGGACCGTTGTCTTCAATCTCCACTGTAACCGAATCGTCGTTTTCGCTGACGTCGATCCAGACAGTGGGTTCCGCGGTATCGTTGTGTTCGACGGCGTTTTCTAACACGGCCTCGAATGCCCGCACCGCTGTCCGGTTCGCGGTCGCATAGCGTGCCCCGAACGAGTCTGGGAACACGAACTTCGCCTCTGGGTACTCGGATGCGACTGTCGCGATCGCCTCACAGAGCAGTTCATCGATCCGAACGGTTGCTTCGATCTGGTCGTCATCAAAGTCTAATAACTCTTCAAGACGCCGCGCAGTATTGGCTCGATCGACGATCGTGGCCAGCCGTTTTTCCACAGAGTTGAGTCGTTCGACATCTCCCTCGGCGAGACAGTCTTCGTCGATCATTCCAAGTGTCCCTTGGATGATGTTTATCTCATTTCGGATATTGTGCCGCAGCACCCGGTTCAAAATGTTGAGCGAGCGGCTGTACTGTTCCTGTCTCGTCAGATCAACAAATAGCCCGGCGATACAAGTAAACTCCCCATCGATAGTAATCGGGACGGCCGATCCGCGTCCAGCAATTACCTCCCCACCGTGTGTTAGGAGTTCGGTTCGGCCTTCCCAGGGCTTGCCCGCAGCGATTGCTTCGGCAACTTCTTCAATAACATCTGGATCGTATAGCATCGATGAAACCGCAGTTCCTTGTAACGCCGTTTTCGACGGATAATCGAGAAACTCGGCCGCAGCAGGATTTGCATCCTCGATGACAAAGTTCGGGTCGATGATCAATACGGGGTTCTGGATCGACTCGAACACCTCCTGGTACACGCATCGATCTTCCCCCGACATTTATGTAACAACGTTATACGGGATGTGTATATTAATGACGTGGTCGCATAGTGATCTTTGTATTCGATCGTCAGTTCATAACCTCTGGACTCGTAGAAGGTACACGACGACGAACTGGCGACCGGTGCGTGCAACCGCTCGCGACACACTGCAAGCGGTTATTTTTTTCCTCGAAGTGCCTCATCGACCATGCGAATGTATTGTATCCCGTCTAAGAACGCCGCGGCATCAATACTTGCCAGCCCGATCTCATTCGATTGAAGCTCGGTGTAGCGCCGATCCCACTCGGCTAACAGTTCGGATTCGATATCCGATGCCTGGATGCGCGCAATGGCATCATCTGGGTTGTTGTCCAACCCGTCCATTGTTACGATACCCCGTTCGACCGCACGTAAGACCACTTTTGATGTGTAATCGCCTTCGTGGACCTCCCGTTCCCACGTGGTCACCCAGTTGCTGATTCGTGCGAGCCGTTGTGTGTCCCACACGAAGTCACGAAATGCGGCGTGCTCGTTGCGGTCGAACCGCGGCGAGAACGCAAGATCAATGTCAGTATAAATGAACAATAGCATATTATACACGTCGCGGCGATCGATCGATCGACAACTCACGATCCGTGGGTCGGTGTTTACGAGCCGATTGTACTCCATCGTGTTGAGCGACTGTCGGAGGTCGAACTCCAGGATCTCACGGAACTCGTCCGCCCGGGGCCCCTTCGCGAGGAACGACTCGGTTTGCTCCCATACCTTCTCGAGTAACGAGAGAACTGCACCGTCGTCATCAGCCGGTGCTCGTGGGGTCACCTTCGAAAACGGGATCTGTCTGCCGGCCTCGAACAGTGGCCGATCGCAATGTCGTTCGGCGATATCGTCAAGAATCGTCATGTATACCGACATCCCGAAATTCGCGTTCCGTGCAGCGTCGGTGTACGTCTCTGGCACTGATGAGAGCTGAAACGTCGGGATAATGTGATATAGCCACTTCCAGAGCAGCCGATCGCGGTCACCAATTGTCCGTTCGTATCGATTAAACACCGGATCGAACCAGGCTGGCAACGTGACTGAGTCGATCGATTGCTGTATTGCTTCGGGATCGGTGTTGAACCGCGAACACATCGTATACATCTCGCTTTCACGAGAGCCTACTTATATCTGCTATCCACCGAGGTGGACTCCGATCGAGCTGCTCTAATAAACAATCCACACCCGTACAGTTTTCCCACTACCGATCGTGGTGGATCCATGGACATTCCGGATCTCACAGGCCGAACCGCATTTATCACCGGGACGACCCGCGGTATTGGTAAATCGATCGCCCTTGCGCTCGCGGATGCCGGTTGTAACGTGGTCTCCACCGGCAAGACGGTCGATGACACTGATAGCGATCTCGAGGGAACAATTCACAAGACGGCTGCTGCATGCGACGCACGCGGCGTTGAGTCGCTCGCGGTTCAACTGGACGTCCGCGATCCCGAGGCGGTAGAAGCGGCCGCCGAGCGGACGATCGACCGATTCGGCGGCGTCGACATCGTCATCAACAACGCGAGTGCGATCCAGCTTGCGAACGTCGCGGACCTTCCGCCGAAGCGCTTCGATCTGCTCACAGACGTCAACGTCCGTGGGACGTACCTCGTTTCGCGGGCATTTATCCCACATCTGACCGATTCGGACGAGGGCTGGATCTTGACGAACGCGCCGCCGGTAACGGTCGATCGCGCTCCCGGGTTGGCCCCCTACGCTTGGTCGAAGCTCGGGATGTCGTTTCTTACGCTCTCGTTGGCCGACGAGCTCGCAGCGCATGACATCGGCTGTAACACCTTCTGGCCGAAGACGGCGGTCGACACCCGCGCCACGCGGTACTTTGGGCTGGGAACCGAAGACGACTGGCGAACGCCCGAAATCGTCTCTGACGCGGTGCTTACGATGCTCTCGAATGACCCTGCGGAGTACACTGGCAACGCCGAGTACGTCGAAGACATCCTCGAGGCCGCCGGTGTGACTGATTTTTCGCGGTACAACGTCACCGAGGGTGATCCTGCACCGCTCTCGGCGGAGATGTTCGATCGGGAAGGCGGCTTTTGATCCACTACCTGTTATCGCGGTCATCTTGCCGCTCACATGTCCCAGGCACTTATTTAAGTAGTCACAGCGCGTTCATACCTTCGATTCACCATGTTCAACGAGTCAGTTCAATACCTTCGATCGTCCACAGACCCCGTCAAAACGATACTCATCGGGGGCCTGTTGCTCATTCTTTCACCGCTTTTGCTCCCGGTGTTCACCGTAACCGGATACATCCTCGAGGTTATCCGTCGTACGTCGAGCGGTAACGACGAACCACCAGCGTTTGAGGCGTGGGTCGACACCACTGTCGACGGCGCAAAGGCGTCGGTCATCGTCTTTGTGTACCTCGTATTGCCCGCGCTCATCCTGACAATCGCGGCCGCGATCGCGGCGGTGTCTGTCCTGTCGGCCTCATCGCTTCCCCCACGACTGGCGACGCTTTCGGGCGTTGTTGGGTTTGGCGTTGTCGTCCTCGTCGGGCTCTTCGGGGTCGTCATCGCGCTGGCCGGGATGTACATCTCGCCGGCCGCGATCGCACACTACGCCGACACCGGTCGAATCCGTGACGGCTTCGCGATCCGGACCCTGTGGCCGGCGCTCGTCGATCGAACGTACGCGATGGGCTGGCTTACCGCGGCGGCGCTCATCATTGCTGGCGGTATCGTTAGTGGACTCGTTGGTGCAATCCCGGTTGCCGGCTTCATCGCTGCGGCATTCGTGTCGTTTTATGCGGTTGTCGCTGCGTACTACGTCATCGGCCACACGTGGGCGGATGTCCGCCCTGAGACCACGATGCAGGACGGTCACACCCCGACTGAACAGCCTGCGGTCTGATCGACACACGCTTGATTCGACGACGAATCGAACGAGCAGCCCCGTCAGGGACTCTCTCTTTTGACTGTCTGCTCGCCAACTGTACGCTTTTGTCCGGCTAAATCCTCTGTGTACGTATGGAGGTGCCCGACAAGCGTCCCGATCGGTGTCCAGTCTGTGCGTGCCCCTACGAGTCAGTCTCACAGCACGAATCTGGCGTGATGGTCAATCTCCTCGACAATGCTCGCTACCAGCGGGTGTGTTTCGACCCGATCGCCGAGGAGACGGGGGCGAAGCTTCGATTCTTTCACCACAGCCACGAGCAACTGGGGACCGAACCGGGCAGCGAACGGCCTGCGTGTCTTGAGCTGCGCCGCTGATTCTACCAATACATAAGCGTGCGGGTGCCGTACATTCGCTTGATGGCGACGCTGCACCAGCCGATCGACATCGGCGGCCACGCGGTTCGCAACCGCCTGTATCGCGCCCCACTTTTAGAGTGTGCGGGCAACGGGCCCGATGCGATCGAGACACTCGTTGCCGACCTCGAACCAGCGGCGGCCGCCGGCGCGGGACTCGTCTGTCAGGGTGCGACGATCGTCCGCTCACCTGGCGGCTGTGCCGCGCCGGGAATGACCTACGTTGATGATCTGGACTTCGTTTCGGACCTGCAGACGCTCACCGATCGGATCCACGACCACGGCGCGTCGATCGCAATCCAGCTTGAACACGGCGGGCTGCGAAGCATGGAAACCTGGCACGCCGGCTTTCGCGAGCGTCACCCTGCACTCTCTCAGCTCGCAGTTTCGGAGCCGCCGGCACTACTGCGGGCGATCGCAAAGACGGGACTTCTCAGCTACGATCCACACGTCATGACGACCGCCGAGGTCTACGCGCTGGCGGCGGATTTCGGCCGTGCAGCCGGCTACGCGGTCGACGCCGGCTACGACATCGTCCACCTCGCTGGCGCGAACATGGGGATCATCCACCAGTTCCTCTCGCCGTTTTACAACCGCCGCGACGACGAGTTTGCCGACGGTGTTCGGTTCCTTGAACTCGTTTACGACGAGATCCGATCGCAGGCCGGATCTGTCCCGATCATGACAAAGGTCCCTGCCGAGGAAGCTGCCCCGCCCATCATCCGTCGCCGCCTTGACGTTGACGCGGCGATCGGTATCTGTGGACGGCTCGACGCGATCGGCTACGACGCGGTTGTCCCGGTCACGGGCTCGGTCTTCTGGGACATGAGTATCATCAAAGGCGAGTATCCGGGCCGAGCGTGGCGCGACAATCGCTTCGAGGCGGGGTACGCCGACGCCTTTGGCGGACGGCTGCGAGCCGCACTTGTCGCTGCCGCAAATCGTGTGGAGTCGTTCGTCTACGACTTCGAACCTGCGTGGAACGCTGGACTGTGTTGTCGGGTGCGCCGCCAGGTCGATATGCCTGTCCTCGCAGAGGGCGGGATCCGGACGCGTGGGACGATCGATCGACTCCTGGGGACTGATTGCGACATGGTTGGGCTTGGACGGCCGTTCTACGCCGAACCGGAGCTACCCGCCCGTCTGCTCGCCGCAGACGCCGACGGAGATACCGCTGTCGTCTGTGAGAACTGTAACAACTGCGTCGTGCCGCAGGCCGCCGGCGAGCCCGGGGTGTGCCGGACTCCGGCGGTGCTCAAACGGGCCGGACGGCTGCGCAAAGAGGGAGCGTACGATCGCCAGACCCCAGACCGCTGATCTCTCTCAGCGGATCGCCCGCGCTCGGTGTGCACACCCATCACCGGACACCGATGTCACGTGGTCACGCGATCGTCGCTGCCGAATATATACGCGTTGAACACGTATACAGCGTATGAGCAATCAAACTCCAGCCGATCAGTTAGACGCCCCAATCACCGCCGAAAACCCAGAGAGCGCTGTCGGCGTCACCGGTGTTGACCACGTGACGCTCGTCGGCAGCAACGCCGAGGACACGATCGAGTTCTACCGTGACATCCTCGGGCTGTCGCTCGTGCTCAAACAGCCGAATCTCGACGCACCAAACGTGACGCACTTGTTTTTCGACGCTGGTGACGGCCGGATTATCACGTTCTTCGTCGAGGACGGCAGACAGTCGAATCGATCGCCCCAGCGCACGCCGTTGGGTGGTGTCCACCACATCTCCTTTAGCTTCGATCCCGAGCGACTCGAAGAAGTCAAACAGGGCCTGCGCCATAACGGCTATCGGTTCAACGAATTCAACCGCGGGATCTTCTACTCGCTGTACACGACCGACCACAACGGCTTCGTGATCGAACTCTCGACGGACAAATACGAGATTCCCGACGATCGCCGCGGCGAGGTACTTGCGCTTGCACATCAAAAGCGCGTCGCGGACGGCTCTGAGTACGCAAAAGGCGAACACCTGAAAGCTGCGCTTGAAGAACTCGGGCTCCCGATTGAAGCGGCTACACTCCCTGAAACCGCCTCCGGTGCTGGCGGACTGTAGGCTGCCCGCCGATCGCGGGTTTTCCGCCCCGGCGGTTTTCCAGCAGTTGTGCACAACTTGGACAATACTTATCTCTCTTCACACCGTATCACCCTCTATGAGTCGTTCAGACGACCTCGACGCGATCCGCGAACAAAAACGCGAACAGCTAGCGGCGCAACTCGCCGACGAATCCGGCGAAGACGAGAGTCAAAGCGCTGATTCCCCCGATACGCCGATTCACATCAACGGCCCCGATCACCTCGCTGAAGTCACGAATACCCACGATGTCGTACTCGTTGATTTCTTTGCGGAGTGGTGTGGGCCGTGCAAGATGCTCGAGCCGACGCTCGAAGAACTGGCTGCTGAAACCGACGCTGCGATCGCAAAGGTTGACATCGACCAACATCAGGGTCTCGCAGCTCAGTACGGCGTACAAGGCGTTCCGAACCTCGTGTTGTTCGCCGATGGCTCACCCGAAGAGCGGATCGTCGGCGCACAGCCGAAATCACAGTTTGAACAGCTTCTTGGGAAGTACACCTGAAACGTCGACTGCGACGACCGATAGGCCCGGTTCAAAACAACCCAGTCAACGCGATGCTTGCCGCGCCCACGATCGCTGAGATCTCGTACCAGCGCCGACTTCGTGCGGCAGCGGCTTCTGTCTCTCCGGTCGCCACGGCTTTCGCGAACCGGCCCGTCCCGACCGTCACACAGGCAACCAAGACGACCCAAAGGAGCATCGATGCCAGCACGAGTCGGCCAGACATGGTTGTCACAAGCGATGATAGTGTATGCTGTGTCGACGTGAGATACGCTTCCGTGAGGAGCACTCCAGTTCCCGACACGGCAGTCACACCGGCAAAGCGCCGGCCGATCGACCGCACGACTGCCGTCGAAACGATTCCCCGACGAACCACCGGAAGCACGACGAGCACCATCGATATTGTTGCCCCCACTAACACCACGACTGCGAGGAGGTTGGCCGCCTCAACAGCGGCGTACGCGACACCCATACCGTATTATTGTCGTATGTGAACAAATGTATTGGGATCGGCCGTCTCTGCCACCACACCGCTCGTCATCTAACCGATGCCAACTCATGAGAACAGACCGTCGGATTCAATTTCCCTGCTGTGTAATCTCTGTTCGTGTACGATCGAATTCTCCTTCCAACGGACGGCAGCGACGCCGCGATCGCAGCGCTTGAACACGCACTGGACCTTGCGGAGCGACACGACGCTGACCTCGACATTCTCTATGTCGTCGATCACGAGCGCCTCGGCCGAATGGCGCCCGAACTCGGCTCCGAACAGATCCGTGAGGCACTAACTGCTGAGGGCGAGCGGGCGACCTCAATGGTCGCCGAAAAGGCCGCAGCGGCGGACATCGACACGAAAACCGTCATCCGCGAGGGAATTCCGGCGGATACGATCGTCGGATACGCTGACGAGGAGGACGCCGACGTCATCGTGATGGGAACCAACGGCCGATCGGGGCTCGATCGACTCCTGTTAGGCAGCGTGGCCGAAACCGTGATCAAACAGACCGAAATTCCCGTTTTCTTGGTCAAACAAACCGAATCCGACGATTTGACGGCGTAATCGAGCGATACTCACTGGCGTTCGATCGCTGTGGCATACATTTACACGGTTACCAATTGGTACGATACCGTCTGTGTATGTATCAAACTTTTGAAAATACTTACGGACTGTCGCTGCGAATAGCCAGTATGTCCCTTTCGGATTACACGGGCGAAACGCCGCCGGGATTCGACACGTCCGCACAGATTCGACGGATCAACCACCACCGACTGTGGGATCAACGCGGCGAGTCGATTGAGCCGTGTGCAAACTGCGCAGCTGATCTCCCGCTCTCAGAACGACACATTGTCGTCCGATTGCAAGTCTCGGCTGACAGCGATCGCGAGACCGCTCGATACATCTGTGATGAACGATGTCTCCACGAGTGGCTCGATACCGACACAGAGTGACATCCTCGCCCGCCGTGAACGGCGGGATTCTCTCGCTGAGTAAAGATCGCTCGGAGTTCATCGGGCGATACTCTGTAGCGCATCCGATTAGCGTCGCCGACTCACTGCTGTTGGTTCCTCGCCGCATCCCACGACCACACAAACCCGAAGTATCCCGGGACGCCGGCTGCCAAAAACAGGTAGTATGCCCAGGTCGGCGCGCCGACGAACACGTAGTCGACGAGGATCGTCACCGCGGTGACCCACACGATCGCGAAAGTCAAATCGAAGAGCATCCCGCGACGGTTTTCCCGCAGGTGTGTCTTGAGTTGGTCACGGACTGTCATTAGTACGCTATTTGTTCCTTCGTTCGATCGCTTCTCAAAGCGTCGATTCGTCTCTGCACGTCTCAACGGTGCGTTGGGCCGCTACTCGGGGTGGTGATCGACCACCAACACCGGGACGTGCGTCGATCGCAGCGTCCGCTCGGTCACACTCCCGAGCAGTGCCCGCCGGACGCCTGCGCGGCCGTGGCTGCCCATCACGATGAGGTCGATGTCGTGGTTTTCGGCGTACTCGGCAATGAGCTTGTGTGGTCGGCCCGCCGAGACATGTTCTACGACGTCGATTCCGTGTGCGGTAGCGCGGTTGGCGATCGTCCCCGTCGCGGCATCCGCACGGTCGCGAACCTCGTCCATTTCCTCGTAGTGGCCCTGCTTGAGCCGATCGACCTGCTCGGTCCCTAAGCTGAGGTTAACTGAATCGATGTCGACCACGTACAGTGTGTGAATTTCTGCGTCGTACCTGTCGGCGAGATCAAGCGCGTGATTCAGTGCGGTCTCTGCCACGTCGCTGCCGTCGGTCGGCACGAGAATCCGATCGTACATTAGCACTCACCTCCGTCCGTCGCAACGTCTTCGTCGCGATGAGTCGCAACGTCCTGGCCGCCATCGGTCGCGATGTCCTGGCTGCCATCGGTTGCGACGTCCTGGCCGCCATCGGTCGCGACGTCCTGGCTGCCATCGGTCGCGACGTCCTGGCCGCCATCGGTCGCGACGTCTTCCCCACCGTCAGCTGCGACAACGTCTTCGGCAGTCTGCTGTTGACGCATCGGCTCTGGACTGTGACACTGTCGGACGATTCGTTTTGTCTCTATCGGCGGCTCATCGGTGAGCAGCGACACGACGATCGTCACTGCGAACACGATTGGGACAGCGACGAGCGCAGAGCCGATCGCAGGCACCCACTGTTCGAGCGTCGCGTTCAGCGGTGCATCGAGGCCGCTGATATACGTTGGGACGACTTCGTTTATCATTGGAATAAACCAGATGGTGAGCCCTGTCGTCATGCCTGCAAGCGCGCCCTGTCTGTTTGTGTTCTCCCACCACATTCCGAGGAAGAACATCGGGAACAACACCGCGCCGGCCAACGAAAACGCGTAGGAGACAAGCGCGGCGATCGGGGCCGCCGGATCCAGTGCCGCGAGCGTCGTGATGACTCCGAGCGCAACGATGCTCAGCCGCCCGACGAAGACCTGCTGGCGCTGGGTCGCTTCGGGATTGATGATGTTCGTGTAGATGTCGTGTGAGATCGCCGAGGAGCCGGCGATGAACAGCCCAGCGGTGGTTGCGATCGCCGCTGCAATACCGCCAGCCGCGACCAATCCGACGAACCACTCCGGGAGCCCTGAAAGCTGTGTGGCAAGCACGACAATCACGTCGGCCGCCTCGGCGGTCATCCCGGGATCACCGTACACTGCACCGAGCTCACTGCCGTACAGGTCGGTCCCGAACGCCGCGAACGCCGGCGCGCTCAAATAGAGGATGCAGATGAAAAACAGTCCCCAGACGGTCGACCACCGCGCAGTCCGCTCGTTTTCGACCGTGTAAAAGCGCACGAGGACGTGCGGAAGCCCGCAGGTTCCGACGATGAGCGAAAAGGCGGTTGCGATCCACAGGTAGTAGCCTTCGCCGACGAACGGCTCGGAGAATTCGCTACTGAGCTCGCCAATGAGTGCGCCGTATTCGATCTGTGGCAGCACCGTCGAGTAGCCGTTTACGAACCCAACCGCGTACAGTCCGGCGACGAACGCGATAATCAAGATGACGTACTGGACGGCCATGTTCTTCGTCGCACCCAACATTCCCGACAACGTCAGGTAGCCGACGGTAATGGCCATCATGATGATGACCATCGCCTGGTAGCCGCTCAGACCGAGAATACCCAGATCGCCGAAAATGTACAGGCCAACGAGGCCCATCCCGCGGGCCTGTCCGATCGCGTAGACGAACCCGATCAGGAACGTCGTGACCGCGCCGATCGCCCGCGCCGTGTCTGAGTTAAACCGATCACCGACGAAATCTGGTGCGGTGTACTTGCCGAATCGGCGAAGCTGTGCGGCCAGGAAGATGAGCAAAATGAAATAGCCCGTCGTCCAGCCGACGACAAACACCAGCCCGTAAAAGCCAGACAGCGCGATCGACGCTGCCATCCCGAGGTATGACGCCGCAGACATCCAGTTTGCACCGATCGCCATCCCGTTTTCGAGGTTGCCGATCGACCGCCCGGCAACCCACATGTTCTCGGCATCAGCAACCCGGAAAATGAAGCCGATCGCAATAAACACCAAGAGCATCCCGATCACAAGGATCGCCGGCAGCGTCTTGAACGAGACGTTGAGTCCCTCCGGGAGCAACTCCGACTGCAGAACGATGGTGAGTGCTTTGCTCATGGCTCGCCCTCCACGATGTCGTGTTCGATTCCGTACTTCTCATCCAGTGCGTCTCGCCGCCAGGCGTACCACGCCGACAGGATCAACGCACCGCCGGGCGCGCCGATCGCGACGAGGAAATAGTGCAGTGGAAATCCAAGTATTGGCATCTCGACGGTCATCATCTCCGGTGCCAGCCGTGTGAGTGTGACCGGCCCGAACACAACGAGCGCCCAGATAATGAAGCCGGTCCAGACGATGCGGAGGTGTTCGCGCATGTAGGGCGTACTCGGCTTGAGCAGGTTTACCTCCGAGCTGAGGTAGTCTGTCTGTCGATGCGCCTGTGCTGCACCCGCGGTCACACCGCCGTCAGTCTCGACGGAACAATCGGTCGCGGCATCGTGGCTGTCAGTGTCTGTCATTGCTGTTTGGGAGCGTATTTTCTCATTGTGGTTTGTGTTCAGGTGTCTACACGAGATCGATCGACCGGCTGTCACCAGCCGATCAGTTCCTGCTCAATAATGCCTATATTAGCTGTTTTGTGCCCTCGCTTGGATGTCTTCGACGACGTCAGGGTTTCGCAGCGTGCTCGTGTTCCCGAGTTCCTCGCCGTTGGCGATGTTTTCGAGCAGCCGCCGCATGATCTTGCCCGATCGCGTCTTCGGCAGCTCCGGGGTGAACACGACCGATTCGGGCTTTGCGATCGGCCCGATCGCCTCATTCACGCCGTCGATGATCCGCTGGCGGAGTTCTTCGTTCTCTTCGTATCCCTCTTCGGTGATGACGTAGGCGTAGACGGCCTCGCCTTTGATGTCGTGGCTGCCCCCGACAACCGCGGCTTCGGCGACGCCCTCGACGCCGACGATCGCTGATTCGATCTCCATCGTCCCCAGCCGGTGCCCGGAAACGTTGATTACGTCGTCGACCCGTCCGAGGACAGTGATGTAGCCGTTATCGTCGATTTTTGCCCCGTCTTCAGGGAAGTACACCCACTCGTCGGCCTCTGGATCTGAGTACTCCTGCCAGTACTCCTTGATGAACCGCTCATCGTTGTTGTACAGCGTCCGCAACATGCCTGGCCACGGCTTGTGAACGGTGAGGTACCCTGCCTGCCCGGGATCGACCTCCTCGCCGGCGACATTGACCACACGTACGTCGACACCCGGCAGTGGCGGTCCGGCCGACCCTGGTTTCATCGTTTTAAGCCCTGGAAGCGTCGTCACGATCATCCCGCCGGTCTCGGTCTGCCACCACGTGTCGACGATCGGACACTCCTCGTCGCCGATGTGGGTGTAGTACCACTTCCAGGCGCGGGGGTTAATCGGCTCGCCGACCGTCCCGAGCAAGCGTAGCGAGGAGAGGTCGTGTTTATCCGGATAGGATCTACCCCACTTCATGAACGCCCGGATCGCCGTTGGCGCAGTGTACAGTTGCGTTGCCTCGTACTCTTCGATGATTTCCCAGAGGCGATCTTTGTCCGGGTAATCCGGGGTCCCCTCGTACATCATCGTCGTCGTCCCGAGCGCGAGCGGGCCGTAGACGATGTACGAGTGCCCGGTAATCCAGCCAATATCGGCCGAACAGAAGTAGGTATCTTCGGGCTTGATGTCGAGAACGTTCTGTGCGGTCCAGGCGGCCCACGAGAGATAGCCGCCCGTTGTGTGTTTGACTCCCTTCGGTTTGCCCGTCGTTCCTGAGGTATACATCAAAAACAGCATGTCCTCAGCGTCGCGTTCGACCGGTTCGACCGTCGCGCCCTCGTTTTCGGCAATGAGATCGGCGTAGGCGGTCTGGTCGTCGCTCAGATCGTGGCCGAAGCCGTCGTCGCCCAGCCGATCGACGACGATCGTCGAGACGTCGTGGTCAACCCCAGACAGTCCATTGTTCGCCTTCGAGAAGTGATCGAGCGGGTCACCTCGTCGGTAGTAGCCGTCACATGTCAGGAGATACTCCGACTCTGCAGCGTTCATTCGCGTCGCGAGCGCGTCTGCAGAAAAGCCTGCGAAGACGACACTGTGAGGCGCGCCGATGCGTGCACACGCTAACAGCGCGATCGCCAATTCGGGGACCATCGGCATGTACATGGTAACGACGTCGTCCGCTTCGACGCCGAGATCGCGAAGCCCAGCTGCGAACTCGTTTACCTCTTTGTGGAGTTCCTCGTAGGTGAACGCTCGGTCTGCCTCATCAACTGGCTCACCGACCCACTGGAGGGCGATTTCGTCCCCACGGTCTTCGAGGTGGCGATCGAGGCAGTTGTACGAGGCGTTTGTCTTTCCGTTGACGAACCACTCGTAAAACGGGGCGTTGCTCTCGTCTAATACCTCGTCGTAGTCTTCGTACCAATCGATGAGGTCGGCTGCTTGCTCCCAACACTCCGGCCAGTTCTCTTCGAACTCTTCGTATATGGCTGGATCAGCCGCGTTCGCCTGTTCGACGAACGACGCGGGTGGTTCGAAGGACTCACCTTCGGCCAGCCGTGCTTCGAGTTCTCCGTCATCATCTGTCATGGCTATCGTAATACAATTAGTATGCCCTAATAAACGGGGGTGCTAATTATACAAAATAATCATTTTTATTAGAGCTGTCTGTTCGCCATCTGTTCGCCACTGACCGTCTCGAACACTGCATCCAACAGCGCCCGTTGGGCTTTCCGCAGGTGATTGTGGAACGTCGGCGATGAGATGTCCATGGCGTCAGCCATCTCCTCGGCCGTGCTGCCGCGAGGCCAATCGAAGTAGCCGCCGCGGTAGGCCGCCTCAATCGTCGCGCGCTGGCGATCGCTCAATCCCTCAAGCAGTTCATTACGAGGATTTTCCGCGGGCGTCGGCGGGCGATCGATTGTCCGCCGTCGAACAAGTCTGGTTTTGGGATAGTCCACACGAAGACCGTCAAGAATCGCACGAACGTCTGTTCCCGTGGGTACCGCTGCGACGACGTCAAGCCGTCCCTCCGCAGCGTTCGCTGTTCGGACCTGCGCTCCCTGCATCGTGATCCCGTGGACAATTGAATCGCCGCGAGCGACGAACCCGACAGTCGCGCCGTTTTCGACTGTATTGACGACACGGAGATCATCAATCGCTTCGAATCGATCGGCGACTGTTGCGACGGCCTTGGCGGTCGCACCCACGACTGTTACGTAGCACAGTAGGGCCGTATTCGACACAGCGATTGTCGAGTTGAGCCGCAGTTGACAGCCGAGTTCTGCGCTTACCGCGGTGAGAAACGCTCCCCTGTCTTCTACGGCGAGATCGAGGGCGAGGGCCGTATCCGAGTGTAACAGATCTCGCCAGCGATACGCCGTGATTGTCTGTCCTACACCACGGCCGATGATCGAAAGCGCCTGTTTGTCTGCCGGTTCAATTGGATGACCGTCGCTCGCACGGACGCAGAGGATGCTGTACGTCGATTCGCCGTCTGCGCACGCGACCGCCGCTGTCGTCTGGTCTGCGGAGACGAACGGGTCTGTTCCCGCATCAGGCACCTCTTCGTGGGACATCTCGAACGATTGATCCACCGTCTGTAGACCGTTCGTCTGTTCGGGCTTTGGTGCGATCTCAAGCACTGCCGTCTCCTGAGCATTGTGGTCGCGACGCCCAATCCATGCGTATTCCCACCGATCAACAGATACGAACGCTTCGACGACGCGACGGTACAGCGTTTTCCGATCAGTACTTTCGATGATCGCCTCAACGGCAGCCACAAGCCAGCCCGCAGTTGCTTGTTTATCGGAGTGCTGTGCAGGATTTGTAAACGCCCTGATGATCTCCGACTGCGGCGGTTCCTCGACGTAGGGATCGAGCGATCCGAGCGACGCCCAGCCGCCGATCGCACGGACAATCCGCGGATCGACGCCACGCTCGCGAAGCAGCGTCCGCGCGAAGCGCTGTCTGAGCGCCGAGGGTGTGATCCCGTCTGGATCGATCCCCACGGCTGCTTCAGCCGCTGTTGCCGCTTCTGTGACCAGCATCTGCACCCGACGGACCGACACCGGCACGTACGGTGTCTCCTTGTCAACCCCAGCGGTGTCGGCGTACCGATCGAGCGCCGCGACAAGCGAGCTCGAAAGCGGTACGGTTCTGTCGATCCCCGTCTCGCCAGGCACCGAAAGCACCGTTACCCGCCCGCTCCGATCGAGACCCCTCGGCCGAACGCGTGGGATCTCCGCGCTCCGGAGGCCGGCTTCGCCCCCTAGCCGGACGGCGATCGCCGCCTGGTGAGTCGGCGCGTGCTCGACGAGTGCTTCGTACGCTGGCTCGCTCACGCCAAGGTCCGATCCGCTCATTTCGTTTTACTACGAAATTACGAAATAATAAATGTTGACGACTCGGCGTGAGCAGCGTTCTTTCATACTCACCACATATTATCCGTCTAGTTGCAGTATATCCGCTGAATTTATCCGACTAATTGATTCGGATATTCTACAAATACGAAACACACTACGATCTCTCTTTCCGAAGCGGTTGTCGTTCGCCGTAGGTTGCGGTCCGCCAGAGCCACTCGATCGGCCCGAATCGGAAGTACCGAAGCCACAGCACCGATAGCGGGAGCTGCACCGCCCAGATCACACCCACGACACCGAGCATCTCGACGCGGCTCACCGAGCCGAACAGGCCGAGCCCATGACCGTAGAAAATCAACGTGGCCAACACAGTCTGCAGCAGGTAGCTCGACAGTGCGGTTCGGCCGACCGCCGCGAGTGCGCCTGCGACGATCCCCTCGCCCCATCGGCGGCAAAACAACATGATGCCCGAAACGTAACAGACTGCGACAAACAGGCTCCCCCAGTGGTTGAACTGCCGGAAATACAGCGCTGCCCCGGCGCTCCAGTCGGCGGCTGTGATGTACCACACGCCGGCGAGAACCATCGCGAACCCGAAAGTCCCGCTCGCCAGTGCCAGCCTGCGGTACTCTCGGGCCGATCGCTCGTTCGTTAACACGCCGGATTTGTACAGCCCCATGCCGATCGCCATGAGCCCACCGACTCGCCAGGCCGAGTAGCCGATGAAGCCGCTTGTCTGCCGGCGGAACGAGGTCGGGACGCGGTGGTCCATCTGCGCGAGCCAGCCCGATCGGTAGGTCTCGATCTCCGATTGCAGCGCCGCCGTGGTCGGCTCCCACTGGGCGCGGATCGCGTCCTCCCCGACTGAGATCGCCACCGCCAGCTCAGAGACAGAAATGATCGCAAGCAGTGCGATTCCAACGCTGATCTGGGTCCGGGCGGGCCACTCGCGGATGTACACCACGGCGAACCCACACAGCGCGTAGGTAACGAGTATATCGCCGTACCAAAGCAGGTACGCGTGCGCCAGTCCGATCACGAGCAACCACGCGTTGCGCCGCTGGAACAGCCCGATGGCGTTTCCAGGTTTGTTCTCGGTGAAAAGCAACACGCCCGCGCCGAAAAGCAGTGTGAAGATTGAGATCATCTTCCCCTCGGCGAGGACGTGACTGGCGAACCACGCGGCGTAGTTGGCTCCGCTAAAATCGCCGTAAACTGTGGGATTCGACAGCGTCACCTCTGGCATCGCGAAAACCCACACGTTGATCAAGAGGATACCAAGCAGGGCGAACCCACGAAGCACGTCGATGCTGACGATTCGCTCGCTGGGCGGGGTCGGCTCGCGTCGGCTACTCACAGCTGTCCTCCTGACACTCGCCCGATCGACGGACCAACGCCATTACGTATTTCCGATCGTCGAACTGATCTCTCCGACGACCTCGGGATTCCTGAGCGCACTGATGTCGCCGAACTCGTTGCCACACGCGATATCTTCGAGGAGGCGACGCATGATTTTTCCGGACCGCGTCTTCGGGAGTTCGGGCGTGAACACAATTCGATCGGGGACTGCGACCGCTCCGATCGCCTCACGCAACCGTGCGCGGATCGCCTCACGCAACTTTTCGTCCTCGCCGGTGTCGTGACGAACCGTCACAAACGCGATCAGTCCTGCCCCGTCGCCGACCACGGCCGCTTCTGTTACCCCCGGTACCTCGACGATCGCCGCCTCCAGTTCGGTCGTTGTCAGTCGGTGGGCGTCGACGTTGATCACGTCGTCAACTCGCCCGAGAATCGTCACGTAGCCGTCCTCGTCGATCGTCGCGCCGTCACCCGTCTGATACGCCCATCCGTTGTCGGTCTCGCGCCAGTACTCGCGGATGTATCGATCCGTGCCGCCGCGCAGGCCGCGCAACATCCCGGGCCACGGCTTCGTTACCGTGAGATATCCTGTTTCACCCGGCGCGATCGGCTCACCGGTCTCGTCGACGACCGCGATGTCGATGCCTGGTAGTGGCGGGCCCGCCGCGCCCGGCTTCATCTTCGAGAGTCCCGGCAGCGTCGCGAGTAGTATCGCACCGGTTTCGGTCTGCCACCACGTGTCGACGATCGGGGTCTCTCCGTCGCCGACGTGCTCGCGGTACCACCGCCATGCCCGTGGGGTGATCGCCTCACCGACGGTTCCGAGCAACCGCAGCGACGAGCGATCGTGGCGCTCGGGAAACTCCGCGCCCCACTTCATAAACGATCGGATCGCTGTCGGTGCGGTGTAGAACACGTTTACCGCGTTTCGCTCGATGAGCTCCCAGATTCGGTTTCTGTCCGGATAATCGGGAGTCCCCTCGTAGACGATCGAGGTGGTCCCGAGCGCGAGCGGGCCGTACACCCCATAGGAGTGGCCGGTAATCCAGCCGATGTCGGCTGCACACCAGTAGGTGTCTTGGGGCTTTACGTCTAACACTGCTTGCGTCGTCCATGCGACGTGTGCAAGGTACCCGCCCGTCGCGTGTTCGACGCCCTTTGGCTCGCCGGTCGTCCCGGACGTGTACATCACAAATAGCAGGTCTGTCGCGTTTCGGGCGACCGGCTCGACGGTCTCGCCTCGGTGTGCCGTCACGAGTTCGTCATAGTCGTATTCGTTGTTCCCGAGATGCACGGCAAGTTCTGGACCGAGTCGATCGACGACGACCATTGCCGAGAGGTCGTAGTCGAGTCGAATCCGGGCGTTATCGGCCTTGCTCTTTTGATTGAACGCGTCCTCGCGGCGGTAGTAGCCGTCACACGTCACGAGTACTTCGGACTCTGCAGCCCCCATCCGCTGGGCGAGCGCCTCCGCGGACAACCCCGCGAAGACGACGTTGTGGGGCGCGCCGATCCGCGCGCACGCGAGCATCATAATCGGTAGCTGTGGGATCATCGGGAGGTACAGCGTGACGACGTCGTCGGCCTCGACGCCGAGCTCTCGGAGGGCTGCTGCTGCCGCATTGACCTCCCGGTGGAGATCGAGGTAGGTATAGCTCTGGCGCTCGTCACGCTTGCCGATCCACGTGATCGCGACCTGGTTTTTGCGCTCCTCAAGGTGTCGATCGAGACAGTTGTACGAGGCGTTCAGCTCGCCGTCCGAAAACCAGCGATACAGCGGCGCATCCGTGTCGTCCAACACCGTCTCGTAGGGGGCCTCCCACTCGAGCAGCGCCGCTGCCTCGCCCCAACACGCAGGCCACGAGCGGTCGAACCGCTCGTAGATCGATCGATCTGACACGTTGGCGGTTTCGACGAACGCTGTCGGCGGCTCGATTGGATCATCGAACGGTGGTTCGTCGGACGAGGACCGATCGCCCGTGGGCGCATCCATACCACCATACGGAACGTCCAGTCAGGTATACTTTGCCCGGATTCTCGATCGAAATCACGATCGATTCGATGGCTACGTGAGCCGAACCATTTCCTGATAGCTACCGTGTTTGGCCTCGAAGATATCCATAATCTCGCCCATTGTTGCATACGCTTTTACCGCCTCGACCATCGCCGGCATGACGTTTTCGCCGGCATCAATCGCCGCCTCGAGTTCTCCCAGTGTGCGATCGACGGCCGCGTCGTCGCGATCGGCTTTCACCGATTCGAGTCGATCGAGCTGTCTGTCCTGGGTCGTCTCGTCGACGTGGAGGAGATCCGGACTCGTATCCTCATCGATCGTGTATTTGTTCACTCCCACGACAGTCTCTTTGCCGGCTTCGACCCGCGATTGATACTCGTAGGCGGCGTCTTGGATCTCCCGGTGGAAGTAGCCTTCCTCGATCCCGGCGAGCACGCCGTCGCGGATTGAGCCGTCGCCCATCGATTTGATCTCCTCGATGTAGGCCATCGCCTTCTGTTCGGTCTCGTCAGTGAGCGACTCGATCATGAAGCTCCCGCCCAGCGGATCGATCGAATCGGCTGCGCCGGACTCCTCGGCGATGATCTGTTGGGTCCGAAGTGAGACTCGAACGGCCTCCTCGGAGGGTAACGCGAGCGCCTCGTCGAAGGAGTTCGTGTGCAGCGACTGGGTACCGCCCAGTACGCCTGCCAGCGCCTGGATCGTCACCCGGACAATGTTGTTCAGCGGCTGTTGGGCGGTCAGCGACTGACCGGCGGTCTGGGTGTGGAACTTCAGCTGTTTCGATCGCGGATCGTCGGCGTCGTACCACCCGTCTATGACTTGCGCGTAGATCCGTCGCGCCGCGCGGAACTTCGCGACCTCCTCGAAAATCGAGTTGTGTGAATTGAAAAAGAACGATAGCTGTGGCGCAAACTCGTCGACATCGAGCCCACGGTCGATCGCATCTTCGACATATGCGAAGCCGTCCGCGAGCGTAAACGCGAGCTCCTGGATCGCCGTCGAGCCAGCCTCTCGGATGTGGTATCCCGACACCGAGATCGGCTTGAAATTTGGAGTTTCGGCGGCGGCAAACTCGATCACGTCGGTGACAAGCGACAGCGACGGCTCCGGTGGGATCACCCACTCCTTTTGGGCAATAAACTCTTTGAGCATGTCGTTCTGGAGGGTGCCGCGGATCTCCTCACGAGGGACGCCCTTCTTATCGGCGAGTGCAACGTACATCGCATAGATGACCGGTGCGCTCGGGTTGATGGTAAAAGAAGTCGACACTTCGCCGATGTCGATTCCCTCAAAGAGAATCTCCATGTCACGCAGGGTGTCAACCGCGACTCCCTCTTTGCCGACCTCACCGTCCGAGAGGGGGTCGTCGGAGTCTTTTCCCATAAGCGACGGCATGTCGAACGCCGTCGAAAGGCCGGTCTGACCATTTTCGATCAGGTAGTGAAACCGATCGTTCGTCTCCTCGGCGGTCCCGAAGCCAGCGAACTGCCGCATTGTCCACGTCCGCCCGCGGTGCATCGTCGGGTAGACCCCACGGGAGTACGGTTCCTCGCCCGGAAAACCGAGATCCTCGAGGTAGTCCAACTCGGCGACATCTGCGGGGGTATAGAGCCGATCGACCTCGAGGTTCGAGACCGTCGCAAACCGTTCTTTTCGCTCCCCAAACCGTTCTAGCGTCGGTCCGAGAGTTGTCTCGTCCCACTCGGCTTTCGCCTCACGGATCCGATCGAGCTCGTCGGGGTCGTACATGCCGCAATTTTTGCCGGACTAATCATTAAGGATTCCGGGTGGGCCACTCGGCGTGGAACGTCAGGACGATCGAGCTACCCGAAATTTTCGACCTTCGCTTCTGTGGGATCGCCGCCAGCGGCGTCGATCGCCGCCTCTGCCTCGTCGACGAACGATCCGAAGCCGTAGACGAACACTTGCTCGCCGGGCTCTCCGGAGAGTGTCGCCGCGACGGCGTCCTCGATCGCACTTGAGACCACGTAGACGGTCGCGCCGGTGGCTTCAAGTTCGGCCAGTCTGGCCTCGTGGGCGGGTTCGCGGTCTGCATAGACGATCGCAACCTGTTTGCCTTCTGTGAGCGCCCGCTCGCCGATCCCGACAGCCGGACCGATACCGGGTCCGCCTGCGAGCACGACCACACGGGATTCGCCCTCGTAGTAGTCGCTTCCGAATGGTCCCGCCATCTCCAAGCTGTCGCCCGCCGACAGCGAGGCAAGATGCGCGGAAAACGGGCCACCCTCTGCCTCGTCGATACCAATTGTCACCTCGAAGCTCTCGGTCATGTCGGGCGAAGAGAGCGTGTAAAACCGCGCGTACGATTCGCCGTCGACGGTTCCGGTGAGCCTCACGAACTGACCCGGTTCGGCCTCGAAGCCGTCCGGCGAATCAAACTCGATCGCGATCGTGTCTGCGCCGACCTCGGACGTCGATCGGACCGTGACTGTTGCGTCCATACTCGAAGGTGGCGTTGGCGGGTGAAAGATTGTTTGTTTGCTTGTCGTTGATGATTATCGTAGCGTTTGCAATTATCTTCTACTGCTGTTCAGGACAGATCGGCTCAAACGGTCTCGAACCGAATATGCGGATACCTGTTGCAAAGCCGTGCAAACGTGACGATAGTATTGTTAAGTGTTTTCATACTGTTTCCGAACCGTTCTCCTTTCAACTCCATCGCCACCTCGAAATGTGGGCTTTCGGTACGAATTTCTCTTTAATATATACTTATCCGGTTGGTCTGTTTTAACTCAACCACGTGAGTTTCGCGTACTGTGTACAGTAGGTCTGTGTTACCGCTCGGCGTTTTGATGTGATATTTACCGTGGTATCCGACGTGGCATTGATCACGTCAAACTCCATCAACCGCCAGTAAACAGTGTTAGACTAGGTATACCTTACTTTCAGATTTTTTTGACAATCAAGAATATGTTAATTTTTACTATCATCTGTGTACCCTGATATCGGCTGTACCATGACTATCGGTCTAAGCTACGTCGCAAAACAACCGGCACAGCCGCGCAATATCCATATTCAGCAAGTTGCACATATCAACATTTTCCAGAGTGATCTCGTATGAGCGAGCAATCGGATCTTACAATTGAAATCATCGGTTCAGGTACTGTTGGGAGTGCAACAGGACGTGCACTTGCTGACTGGGGTCATCGTGTCGTATTCAAAGATATCGACGACCGCGTTCTCAGGGAGCTATCTGAGTCCGGATATCGAACCGCCCATCCAACTGAATCGATCGACGCCGAGCTATCAATTATTTCGGTCCCAACGCCGTACGATGCAGATTCTGGTCAAATGAAGACAGACATTGTCGAGCGCGCACTTGAGACGCTGATGAAACAGGATCCTCAAGTGGTTGCTATTCGAAGTACGGTACCTCCGACGACGACCGAAACGCTCGCCGATAAGTTCGGCTTGACCCACTACGCGATGGTACCGGAGTTTCTGTTTGAAGACAGTGCTTACGAAGATCTCAAACAGCTAGAATCCCTCGTCGTCGGTGCGAATACACAGAAAGCAAAAGACACGGTCAAACGTGCCTTCGGAGCGAAGGTCTCTGCCTACGTCGAGGTTGCGCCGACTGAGGCAGAATTCATCAAATTTGGAAGTAGTGTGCTTGGGGCCACAAAAATATCATTCGCTAATGAGATGTGGCGACTTGCATCTCAAAGTCATCAGACAGAACCGTATGAAATCGATCCAAACAATGTGCTGATGGGAATTCGCCATATTTCACCTTGGTTCGGACCGAACATGGGCATGCAGGGGGGATGGCCATACGGCGGCCACTGCCTTCCGAAAGACACCAAAGGGCTTCAATCGTGGGCTGAAAAAGATCAGATGGTTGCCGTGCCACAGCTCACTGGAACGATCGCAGAGAACGATCTCATCGAATCATATTCAACCAGCAACCGTACGATACCCGTACCCCCGCAGACAACGGACGATTAGGCCCCCACAGCGGCTATTTTTGCTACGACTGAAATCGTGGGCTTCCTGCTTACATCTATGTGACGGTATTAATAGAGATGTTCGGTGAGACCGCATCCACCATCGAATATCTCGCCTCCCACTGCTCGACGTCTCATCAGGTCGGTGGTTGCATGGAATACATCAAACCGTCTGTCTGTGAATCAGTACCAATATCAATTGTACACCAAATGCTCAGCACACGATCGTCTCGTGTCTTCCGAAAAGAAACCTGTGGCTCTATTTACGAAGGAAACGATGATTCGGTCCCTGGTTAACCGATAAAAACAACCCATTTGTTGTCCTTCTTACGGGGATTTTTTGGATCATTCCAGAATCTGAGAGGGCCCCCTTTCAGAAGGCTTTTGATTTGTCCACTGGAAGGGTCGGACGATAGCATATGCCTGCGGACTTCAATTGGGCCATCGGTGGCGAAGCCGGCGATGGAATCGATTCCACTGGGAAGATCTTCGCTCAGGCGCTCTCTCGGGCTGGGAGACACGTGTTTACGTCGAAGGATTTCGCGTCACGTATCCGCGGTGGATATACGGCGTACAAAATCCGCACGTCGGTCGAGCAGGTCCAGAGCGTCGTGGACCGACTCGACGTGTTGATCGCGCTGACCCCGCGCACGATCGAGGAGAACCTCTCAGAACTACACGAAGGATCGGTGATCGTCTACGACGGCGATCGGACGACGATGCAGAACGTCGAAATTCCAGACGGGATGGTCGGGCTGGACGTCCCGTTGAAATCGCTCGCCGAGGACGCTGGCGGCGCAATCATGCGCAACGTCGTCGCACTCGGCGCGGCGTGTGCAGTCACCGACTTCCCGATCGAGAACCTCGATTCGGCTTTGCAGAAACGTTTCGGCAACAAGGGCCAGAAGCTCGTCGACAATAACAAACAGGCCGCCCGCCTCGGCCGTGACTACGTCACCGACGAGTACGATCACGAGTTCGACTATAGCCTGGAGACAACCGACAGCGACTATGTGCTGCTCAACGGCGACGAGGCGATCGGCATGGGCGCGCTCGCCGCAGGCTGCCGGTTCTACGCCGGGTATCCGATCACGCCCGCTACCAACGTCATGGAGTACCTCGTCGGCCGGATTGAGCACTACGGCGGCCACGTCGTGCAGGCCGAAGACGAACTCTCCGCGATCAACATGGCCCTCGGGGCCGCCCGCGCAGGCGCACGATCGATGACCGCCACCTCCGGGCCGGGCATCGATCTCATGACCGAGACATTTGGACTCGTTGCCACCAGTGAGACGCCGCTCGTCATCGTCGACGTGATGCGATCGGGGCCTTCGACCGGAATGCCAACCAAACAGGAACAGGGCGATCTCAACCAGATGCTCTACGGCGGCCACGGCGAGGTTCCCCGGTTCGTCCTCGCGCCGACGACGATCGACGAGTGCTTCTGGAAGACCGTCGAGGCGTTCAATCTCGCCGAGAAGTACAACATCCCGGTGTACCTCACCGCCGACCTCGCGCTTGCGGTTACTGAACAGACGTTCGAACCCGAGGCGTTCGACATGGACGCCGTCGAGATCGATCGCGGCAAACTCGTCGACGAAGACGAAATCGACGAGTGGCTCGACGAGTCCGGTCACTTCCGAACCCACGCGATCACACATGACGGGGTCAGTCCGCGTGCGAAACCCGGGACCGCCAAGGGCGCACACATGTCGACCGGCCTCGAGCACGACGAGCTCGGTCGACGGACAGAGGACACTCAGATGCGCGTCGAACAGGTCGACAAGCGCAACCGGAAGGTCGAAAGCGCGATCGAACGCGAGTCCTTCGACTACCGCGAATACGGAACCCCTGGCGCGGATAACCTTGTCATCTCATGGGGGTCGAACGAGGGCGCGCTCATTGAGGCGCTCGAACTGCTCGAAGCCGACGATATCGACGTGCACGTCATCTCGGTGCCGTACATCTTCCCGCGGCCGGATCTCTCCGCGGAGATCAACGCCGCCGAGAATGTGATCGTCGTCGAATGTAACAACACCGGCCAGTTTGCCGACGTGCTCGAACACGACGCACTCTGTCGCGTCGATCGGATCAACAAGTACAACGGCGTGCGGTTCAAGGCCGACGAACTCGCAGAGAGAATTACCGACACACTCGCGGACACAGCACCCGCGGAGGTCAGCCAATGAGCTCGAACGTTAGATTCACCGATTTTAAATCGGACAAACAGCCGACGTGGTGTCCCGGATGCGGTGACTTCGGGACGATGAACGGAATGATGAAAGCCCTCGCGAACACGGGTAACGATCCAGACAACACCTTCATTGTCGCCGGGATCGGCTGTTCGGGGAAGATCGGGACGTACATGCACAGCTACGCGCTCCACGGCGTCCACGGCCGCGCGCTGCCGGTCGGGACGGGCGTGAAGCTCGCAAACCCCGATCTCGAGGTGATGGTCGCTGGCGGAGACGGTGATGGCTACTCGATCGGCGCGGGCCACTTCATCCACGCAGTTCGGCGCAATATCGACATGACGTACGTCGTCATGGACAACCGGATCTACGGCCTCACGAAGGGACAGGCCTCACCAACATCTCGATCGGACTTCGAGACCTCGACCTCCCCGGAGGGACCGAAACAGTCGCCGGTGAATCCCCTCGCGCTGGCACTCGCCTCAGGTGCGAGTTTCATCGCACAGTCGTTCTCCTCGGACGCGCTCAGACACGCCGAGATCGTCCAGGAGGCGATCGAACACGACGGCTTCGGCTTCGTCAACGTGTTTAGCCCCTGCGTGACGTTCAACGACGTCGACACCTATGACTACTTCCGTGACTCGCTTGTCGACCTCAAAGACGACGGCCACGATCCAACCGACTACGAGGCCGCCAAATCGGTCATCCTTGACTCCGAAAAGGAGTATCAGGGCGTGATGTACCGCGACGAGAACGCGGTGCCGTACGGCGAGGCCCACGGCGTCACCGAAGACATGACCGAGATCGGCGAGGGCGCGCCCGAAGACGCGATGGATTTGGTTCGAGAGTTCTACTGAGCAAGCGCTTCTCGTCATCGGTATCTGACCTGTCTTTTCCGTCGGAATCTGGCCGTGTCAGTTGATTTCGGAAACACTCATTATCACGAGGCTATACTTTTGAGTATATGTCCGACCGTTTCGACGTGATAGTTGCCGGGGCGGGCCCCGCGGGAGCACAGTGCGCGCGGGACATCGCAGCCCGGGGCTATGACGTCGTCGTACTCGAAACCGAGTCCGAAGACGAATTCCCGAGACAGAGCAACAAGTCCACCGCAGGGACGTTTCCCTCCATGATGGCGTCGTTTGGGATTCCTAATGACGTGGTGATGCAGTTCACCGACAGCGTCGTGCTCGAATCACCAAACAACCACTTCGTGCAGCCGCAGGCCGGTGCGGTCTTAGAGTTTGCGGATTTCAAACGGTTCCTCGTCGAAGATAGCCGCAAGAAAGGCGCAACATACTGGTTCGATTCGCGGGTCTCCCGGCCGATCATGGACGGCGAGGAGATCTGTGGTGTCCGGTACAACGGCGACGAGGAGGTCTATGCCGACATCGTGATCGACGCGACCGGCCCGGCCGCTCCCTTGGCAAAAGCGCTCGATGTCTGCGATCTGAAACGGGAAAATCAGGCGATCGGCATCGAGTACGAGATGGAAGGAATCGAGATTGACCATCCTCGCTATGCGGACCTCCACGACGCGATGATGCTGCGGCTTGACCACGAACTTGCGCCCGGGGGGTACTCGTGGATCTTTCACACCGGCGAGGACACCGCCAAGGTCGGGCTCTGTTACATCCAGAACAACCGCCATCAAGAGTATGCAAAGGCGGGGATGACTGTCGATGATTATCTCGAGTACTGGCTCGAGAGCGATCCGCGATTTGACACTGCCGAGAAGATCGAAGGCAACCAACACCGCGGCTCAGCGCACATCCAGATGCCCGCGAAGCTCAGCACCGACCGCTTTATGGCGGTCGGCGACACCGTTCCGACGATCGATCCGCTGTGGGGAGAGGGCATCCATAAGGGCATGCGCTCTGGGCGCGCGGCCGCCATCACTGTCGACAAATGCCTCACACCCAGAAAGCCAGATGTCTCTGCGGCAGCGATGGAAACCTACGATACGCTGTGGCACGAAAACGTGGCCCCGAAGATGCGATCGCGGTTGACGATGACCCAACTACTGTATCTCGCACCGAACGAGCGCTATGATACGCTTATGGCCGATCTTGATCAGCTTGGTTTCGACTCACTCTCAGAAATAAACGGCGGCAACCTCCCCGCGCTGCGGAAGCTGTTGCATCTTTCAGACATTCCGTTCCTGGCTCAGTACGCCAAAGAGCGGATCGCGAATCGATCGAGCTGGAACTAGTCTGGTCCGCTCCTCTTTTGGTCCTCAGCCGAGGACACGTCGCTACGATCGGGCCACAGTACGACTTTCGTCAGCCGCTGAAACCGCTGTCCACTGTGTGAAACAACGCGTAGATGTCTGATAATGGCTTCACCGTATTTGTCTCGAGGACATAGCTCTACAGAGAAAGCAGGCAGAGTGCCTCGGGGCTTGACCCCGAGGTACTTCACATAATAAGCCTGCCACAGCAACTCCAGAAGCTGCTCAGTGACGGCAGTGATATCAACATCATAAACGAGGATCGTCGGGCGGTCGATCGACTCAGACGGCCGTGATCGTCACGTCGGTTGGCGTCGGGTCGATGATATTGTCGCCAACCGGGCAGCGGGCTTCGACTTCTTCGACAATGGTCTCAAGCATCTCTTCGTCAACGTCTGTCTCGGCGGCAAGTTCGACGCGGATTTCCTGAAAGCCCGCGCGAGGCTCTTCGGCCATGCCGAGGAACTTTCGGGGGTCGAGATCTCCCTCGACTTCGATGTTGAGCCCGTCAAGTTTGACGCCGTGTTCCTTACAGACCTTCTGGGCGACGACGTTCATACAGCCCGCCCACGCGCCGAGTAGATACTCGACAGGGTTCGGTCCCTCGTTTGTCCCCCCGAGGGTGGCTGGCTCGTCGATCACGAACTCAAAATCGCGTACCGAGACGGTCGCTTTTGTCTCGGTGTTGCCGATCGCCGAAACCGAGAACTGGTGTCGATTGTCTGATTCACTCATATTTATGTATCTATCCATAGCGGTTATCAAGCTTGTGCGTTTTCTCATTGCAGTAGTCCTGACGTTGGAACTTTGTTCTCGTCGGCCCTGAGGGTTGATTTTAGGGCGACAATCGACTGACTGAAGACTGACTCGCGGTGACGCGCGTCGAACCGTCCGGTTTCCATTTCCTTTTGAGTCGTCGCCATGTATCACCGCGTATGGATTCAACACAGTTGCCTACCACGACGGACTGCCCGCGAGCCAATGAGATGCCGATGCTCGGGCTCGGCACGTGGCAAAATGACGACCCCGAGGCGTGTGTCGAGAGCGTCAAAACCGCGCTGAACGCGGGGTATCGCCACATCGACACCGCCCAAGCGTACGGCAATGAAGAAGCCGTCGGCGAGGGCATTGCCCGCGCAGATGTCGATCGAGAGGACGTGTTCCTCGCGACGAAGGTGTGGATCGACAACCTCGCCTACGAGGATGTGCTCGAAACAGCCGAGGCGAGTCTCGATCGCCTTGGTGTCGACTCAGTTGATCTACTGTACGTCCACTGGCCAGCCCGCGAATACGAGCCCGAACCGACCCTGCGCGCGTTCAACGAGTTGTACGACGATGGCACAATCGATCGGATCGGGATCAGCAACTTCGAGCCCGAGGACATCGAGACCGCTGTCGAACTGAGCGACGCGCCGATCTTCGCAAATCAGGTCGAATGCCACCCACTGTTGCCGCAGGACGCTGTCCGTGAGGCGAGCGCCGCACACGATATTGAGGTCGTCGCGTACTCGCCGCTGGCCCGCGGTGAGGTGTTCAACGTCTCTGAACTGACTTCGATTGCTGAGGCACACGACGTCTCTGCCGCGCAGGTCAGCCTCGCGTGGCTTCGCGAGAAGGGCGTCACGGCAATTCCAAAAGCCACCGGCGAGGAACACATCCTCGATAACTGGCGATCGGTCGATGTTGAACTCACCGACGAGGAAATCGCTCAAATCAACGCGATCGACCGCACCGATCGCCGGGTCGATCCGTCTTTTGGACCGTGGAATCAGTAACCTCCGGATCCACGCATTCGAGCGTTCGGACGGTCAGATAGTCTGGCATTTACGTATTCGAGCCGAAAAGTCACAAAGTTCACATCCCCCCAGCCGACAGTACTCAACAATGTCACGTGGGTCACCGGGGTTACTTGGCGCGATCCGGATCGACATCATTCGCCTTCACGAGACGTGGATGGAGATCCTGTTTCCGCGCCAGTTGAACCCGAGTCGAGTGCTTGGAAAGTGGATGCCAGAAACGCTGCCGCAAAAGATTGGGTATTACGCGTGGGCTGCGATCGGGCTCCCACTTGTCGTTATCGGCTATCCGATGTTGTTGATCGGCTTTGCGACAAGATTTTACGCCGGTAAGTTCGACTCCGCAGCCACACGGCTTGGGATCATCGGGGTCGTTTTGGTTTCAGTAGTCGTCTGGGGTGGGCTTACTGTTCTTGCCCGCATCCGGCTCCCGTTCGATGGATTCATGGCAGTGTTGGCGGCCAGTGCTGTCGCAACCGTTGCGGCGGGATTGGCGGTGCTTTTCAGCCGGGTTGGCGGGCGAGCCACGACGGTGTTGTTGGCGTACCCTGCTGCGATGACGGCACTGTTTCTCCCGCCGATCGTTGCAGCGATCTCCTATCAACCGCTCGGAAGCATCATCCTGCCGGCGAGCTATGATCTCGCGGCGTGGATCCTCGCGAACCCGCTTCGTGTCGGTGGGATCAACGAGTACTTCCACGCAGCGGGCAATCTCGAGACATTTGGTGAAGACTTCGGGCTACCCGGCCTCGGGTACGTGTTGATGTGGCTCGCGATTTCGGTCCCGCTGGGATGGGGGCTCGGCCTCTTGGTTGCACTCGCGAACCTCATTCGGCCGAAAAACGACTGACCGTCGCTATCACCTACGTGATTGGCGTCGGGCACTCTCGATCGACGGGATTACTTTTCAGGAACTCCTATCGATCGTATGGAGTTCAACGGTGTTACGACGCTCGTACTGTACGCGGTCATCATTGCGATCGGTGTCGGCGGCCTCGCCGGGTCTGGTGTTATGACCACCGACACAGTTCTCATGATGGTCGCACCATCAATGGCAATTTTCGGTGCACTCATGGTTGGACTGGGAATCAAATACGGCGAACATCGCGCGACGAACTAATCGGCTATCGACCATCCGGAGTACACATCGGTGAGTGACCCGGCAATCACCGACTCTCTTCTGCAGTGAGTTCAACTGCGTCCCCGATCGACATTACTACACGAATTCCCACCAGACTGATCAGCAATCCCAACACGACGAATGCGGCGAGTCGCTGGCCAGCGTTCAGGACGATCCCTGCCATGGTGACTCCCTGGTTGAGAAAGTAGCCCGAAAATCCGCGGATAACGACACCGACCGCAATGATACCGACTGGTAGATTGAGGTACTGTGTCCGGTTTTCTCCGCCGGTGATAAGTTCGTCAAGGAGCCGACCAGCGCTGGCGGTGACGCCTGCGGTTGCAAGCCACGGCACGCTGCTGTGGATGAACTCCATCGCGGGGAGCAACACCGCGTTCTCCGCGACTGGCTCAGACACTGCAAGCGCGCCAATAAATATGCCAACAAGCGCAAGCCCTCCGGCGACGACGTACGTCACGACCGATACTTGTCCGGAATAAAGCGCTTCACGCGTCCGCTCCGGAATGGTTTCGACGAGTACATCGATTCCCAACCCCTTGTACAGCAGCCCCGCGCCGAGCAACGCCGCGAGCATTGCAAGTGCTACCGCAAGCGTAAATCGGATCAAAAGGACCGGCAGTAACAAGAGCCCAGCTCCGAGCGGAACGAGGACGGTCGCTCTGAGTTCCTCATCCGCCAGGAACTGCTTGAGGAGGTAGTACGTTGATTCGATGTCTCGTGCCTGTCGAACGACGACCCGATCGACTCCGTCGACCGGCAGCCGGCTTTCGATCACTGGCACTACCCGCTCGTCCTGTGCGCTGTCGGTGACGATGATTGCCGAGTCCGGGCTGTAGCGATCGATGAGGGTATCGAGTTGGTCAGCGAGCGATCGATCGGTTCTCACGAGCGAGTCACCGCCGCTGGATACCACGGCGACGACGGTTGACTCGTTTTCGTCACGAAGCTCTCTTGTCACGCGAAGCGCCTCAAGCAGGCAATTAACCGCAGAACTCTCGGGGTCTGCGAGTCCGATCTCCGTGATGAGCGAACGAACTGCCTCCCAGCCGGCAACGGGAAACTGCACGCTCGTCTTGCCGGCGATGTCATTTGTCCGATCGACACAGAGAACGAGCGTGGTCACAATCGCTCGAAGCACCCCACGAAATAAAAAGCCATCCCGTACGTGGCCGCCTGTGAGTTTACTGTTGCTACTCGAACGGCAAGTAAAAAATATCCACCGGATGGACGCTTGGTTTCCCAACCTCAAGTTAGGAAATACTGTGTGGTCAGCGGTGTGTATCAACAATCTGTTTGAACCTACGCTGCAGAAAAATCAAAACGAGACGGTTTAGCACTCGTGTTCGAGTTCGTAGTCCCAGGCCTCGTATCCGCCTTCCATACTTGCAACGCTCGCATCGTCTGGTACGCCTTCGAAGCTCGCGAGCAGGCGGGCGGCTTGAATCGAGGACTGTCCGATCGGACACGCACAGACGATCTCATCGCCCCAGTCGACTTCTGAAACGCGCACGGGAAGCTCCATCATCGGAATGTTGATCGCTCCTGGAATGTGCCCCCGCTTGAATTCTGCGGGCGATCGAATGTCGACAACCTGGATGTCTCTGGACTCGATTCGTTCTTTGACCTCCGCTGGTGTAACTTCCTTCATTATCGTCGCTGTTTCCACAGAATGGCTTCCAGACACTTGATAAATGCTATGTGTGTTGGTTGCAGCTAGTGCTGTTCGACCGCAATCGTCTCCTGTTCGAAGGCTTCCTCATCGGCCCGCCAACGCCACGACCCGACGAACGGGTAGCCATCGAGCGCACAGATGACGTACGAATACTCCGGCCACGTCGCCCGATCGGCGTCCGTTTTGCTTGGATTCGTCGGACCGGCCGGATGAGAGTGATAGAAGCCGACGATTTCTAACCCCGCGTCCTCGATTGTTTCGATGATCTCGAACTGCTCCTCTGGGTCCATTACGTATCTCGTCTGGGGTGTTTCGGCGACGTTCTCAGCCGCGTACGTGTCCGTCACGCGGCTGTGGCCTGCGTCGTACTCGCCGGCTAACACGCCGCAGATCTCCTCGTCGCCACCGTTGTACGCCTGGTAGACGATCTCGTCGTACGCCGATCGGCTAAACTGGATCACACCCGCAGGTACGGGTCGATTCTGCTAAACAAATTCGAAAAAAACACCGGAGCGGTGTGGTTATAGAAGGCCGGTCTTCTGGAGCTTCATCAGGTCCTCGGTATCGAGGGTCTCGCCTTCCTTGAATTTCTGGTAGATCTCCTCGGCCTCGGCCTTTTCTTCTTCGCGCTTTTCGGCACGCTCGTCCTTGCGCTCTTTTTCCTCTTTCTTGTCGAGTTCGCGGAGCCGCTTTTGGACGCGGACGAAGTCCTCGTGGTGGCGGTCGGCCGCTTCCTGTGCCTGCACGAACAGCTCGTGCATCTCGTCGGCACGGTCGCGGACGTCGTCGGCCTCGCGGTAGGCCTCGATCATCTGGTTGTGGTGCTCTTGGGCCTTGTCAGCCAGTTCAGTCACCTTCTGGTGGTGTTTTGAGGCCTCCGATCGGACCTCTTCTGCCTCCTCGACGAGTGCTTCGAGTTCGCCGCCGTCTTCGACCTTCTCTTTTTTCCCTGCGAGTTCCTCGCGTTTGTCCTCGATCTTCTCGATCAGCTCTCGTTCGTCCTCTGCGGAGAGAACCTCGGTCTGCTGTCGAAATTCGAGCGCTTGGATCTCCTCTTTGAGCTCTTCGATCGACTTTCCATCGTCGAGTTCGAGATCCTCTTTCATCGACTCGACCTTGTCGAACAGCTTGTTGGCCTCCGCGTTCAGCTCGTTGCGTTTTTCTTTGTGCTCTTGGACCTGCTCGTTGAGCGAATCGCGCTGTTCGCGGTGTTCTTGGGCCTTATCTACCTTTTCGCGTGTTTTTGCGTTCAGGTCGTCTCGTTTAGAGGCCCGTTCAGAGGCCATCTGGTTGAGTTCGTTTCGTCGGTCTCGAAGCTGGCCGGCACGCTTGATAAGCTGCCCCTTCGAACCATCTTCTAGCTGTTCGTCTGTTAGGTCTACGTTGTCTGACTCGTCGAGCTCTTCGATGTTGAATTCCTCAGCAATACTCATGATTTGAACCTCGATACCATCACCGCTCCGCGCGTGGCAGTGGCTTGTCGATACGCAATCTTCCGTGGATAATAATTCCCGATCATTCTGCGTGCGATGCCACCAGCGCCGGAGGCGCTCTGGTACCTGCACATACTCACCTGCCATACATAAATATGTCGGTGAGAAATCGGGTGTCTACAGGTACCATACCTCCCGAATTCGGCATGTTAGCTGGTACCATGTTTTTGTCGCTGGCATATAAAACACGACCTGTGTCTCCCGGTGAGTGTGGTTTACTTTCACTTTCACTTTCACCGAGCGGTTGGCGCGGGTTGATATGTTCGGCAACCATCTGTGTGTATATGCTCGAGGAGATCGAACTTGTCTGCGACGCACCAGGCTGCGATCGCTCGCTCGACGAGCCGGCGTTTCGCTTGGCTATGACAACCCCACTCGGGACGCGTCGGGTGTACGAATGTGCGTGCGGTGCGGTGACGATCACGGTCTCGCGAGAGTAACGTTACCGGCTTCGGCCCGTGATCTTGGCCCCGGTAATCCGCTAGCGCTTTCAGCGGCGAGGGTCGACGGCTCCACATGAGCGATCTCTCAGAGACAATTCGTGCACGGGGCCACGAACATGTCTCAGCCGAACACAAAAGCACACTCGAACTCACGAGCGACGGCTGGCTCACCCCTGCGGGTGACTGTATTCTCGCCATCGAGGCCGATCGAACGCCCGCTGGGTTCGCTGACGAATTCAAACAGGCGTGTGCGCACGCGGACGCGAGGATACAGATTACGCTCGAAGCCGACGGTCACATGGAGACGATCGTCGGCCGTGGTGATCCGGCACTCACGTTCGAGGGCGATCGCAGCGCAGTCGTGCGTACGAGCGACTATGTCGACGATCGGACGGTTGCCGTTGGAACGGACAAAGCCGCTGCAGACCTCGATCGCGATCTGGTCGCTGCGCTCTCGAATGGGGCAGTGCTAACGGCTACGCTCACTGTCGAACGGTAATACAAACGCCTCTTTGTGAATCTCAGGCAGTACTGGACTCACAGACTGCATCGCCGATCGGTCGATCGATCGGTGCCTCGTCGCTATTGTAGTCAAAATCACCGCCTGTGACCCCTGCAAACATTGGCAGCGAGAAGTCGAACTCGAAGGCGACCGAAAACTGCGAGACGGGGTCGGTAACGAACGACTGCGCATCCCCGACGCCCTCGAACAACACGCCGGTCCGAAGTGTGATAATATACTGGCTACCAGTAGTACCGGCCATCTCGATCCCTACCGATCCGGGTGCACCGAGGTTTGTCAACAGCGAATAGTGGACGATTGCGTCGATCTGCGGGCCCTCTGAACCGATCGTCAGCTCGTAGCCATCGCCGGGAAAGCACGCACCGACAGGTGATTGTTGTTGAGGTAGTGATACTTCCTGTCCGGTCTCGGCGCTGTTGAGTCCGTCTATCTCCGCGTCGTGACCGGCACCGACCATCGCGCCGACCGGCGCTGCAAGCGAGGCGACGAGCACGATCGAGAGTCCGATCGCAACAGCATACGAAACCAACTCCATACGTGTCTCGACCCGATCAAACATCATAACTGCTGTGCTGTAGGATTCAGCACTGATAATTCAGGTGGTCAGTCGGGGTACAGCCCGTCCAACACGTGATTTGCTGACGCAACATTCGTCGCCAACGGCACATCGTGAACATCACAGATCCGCAACAGTGCGGAGATATCTGGCTCGTGGGGCTGTGCACGAAGCGGATCCCGAAGGAAAATAATGGCGTCACAGATTCCGTCGGCAACTTCCGCGCCGATCTGGAGATCGCCTCCCAGTGGGCCGGACTCTTTGCGATCGATCGAGAGGTCTGTTGCCTCCATTAGCCGCTTGCCGGTCGTGCCGGTCGCGAGGAGGTCTGCCTCCAGTAGAGTTTCTTCGTGGGCTTGTGCGAACTCGATCAGGTCATCCTTTTTTCGATCGTGAGCGATCAATGCGATCCGATAGCTCATTTCGCCTCGATATCTCATGTCCCAACGTATCAACGTTCCCCCCGTGACAGCCCGAAACCGCCGCCACGCTGTCAGCCCTACTCGAACACTGCGTCGAACGCGCTCGCACCCAACGGATCGAACGTCCCGGCTGCGGCGTTCTCTGCGAGATGCAGCCGCGAGCCGGTCCCGATGAGCGAACAGGTAACTCCCGGTGCGCTTCGAGCGAAGTTGATCGCCCGCTGGGTTGCGGTGTCGCCGGCTACTGTTTCCGCAATGTCTGCTGGTAGCCCCTCCGACAACTCACCCTGTCCAATACTCGCACTTGTAAACACGAACAGTCCGTGCTCGTGGGCGAATTCGAGCGCGCTCACCGATCGTGTGGTTCCGTCCGCCGCAGTCACCGTCTGGCACTTCTGGGTAAACGCGTCCGCCATATGAACGTTGAACGGGAGCTGGATTGTCGTCAGCCCGTGTTCGACTGTGCCGACCCGATCGGCTGCCGAGGCCGCAAGATCGAGCAGCCGCGCTAGTGAGAGATGCCGATCGTCAGATGAGGGGGTTCGAAACGCGTGCCACGTCGCAAGGCCGTACTGACGGATATCGCCGGTTGCCCGCCGCCGTTCGAGCCGTTCGAACGTCGATTCGAGCGTGTCATACACCGCCGCTGGATCGCGTTCGAGCAGCTGTGTCTCGGGGTTGTGCACGTAGTAGCAGTCGATCGTCTCTACGCCGAGGTTCGCGAGCGACGCGTCCAGTTGGTCGTCAATGAACGCTGGCTCGATGCAATGGCTGCCTCGAACCAGTCCAGCTGGATCGACTCGCCCGCTGTCGATGAACGTCTCGCGGATGTACTGGCTTGGGTCTGCTGGCCGCTCGCGGTCGAATGGCAGAAATCCTCCCTTCGTCGAAACCACGATCGACTCGCGGTCGATATCGGCCCGCTCGATCGCCTCGCCGACTGCCCGCTCACTCCGTTGATTTCGGTAGTTGATCGCCGTGTCGACGACGTTGACCCCGTGTTCGAGTCCCTCGACGATCGCCTCCACGTACGCTTCGTCGCGCTCGTCAGTCGCCGCGCCGAGATACGTCCCGAGCCCAATGCTCGAACACACCCCAGGCGGGTACCGCCGGAAGAATGTTCGGCCGTACGATCCGCCGAAGCGATCGCGGTACCGCCAGGTGCCGTCCGCGGTTCCCATAGCGTTCGGTCGGTTCGGAGCGCGCAAAAGGATACGGATCAGACGTCGCCAGCGAGACTTTTGAACAGTCGGTCAGTGAACGAGTCTCTAGAAAACTGTGACTCTGGGGAGGTCTCCCCGCCATCGGGTAATCCAGGCTGTAGTTGTATCGTCCCGCCACCCATGCGGGCATGGCCGCCAGCGCCGGCGTTCGGCACATGTTCAACCGCGTTCTCGAGCGCTCGACCCATATGCACTCGATCGTCTCGCGAGCGCCCGGAGATATGAAGCGTACCGTTGCGTTCCCCGCAGATGACTACCGCAGTCACGCCTTCGAGCCGAATAAGTTCGTCAGCCGCCTGTGGAATCGCGTCTGCGTTGTTGATCGAGCCGACGTCACACACCGCAAATGAGCCTCGAATCTTCCGGCCGGCGATCGCCCGAGCTTTCACCTCGAGCACTTCCGCATCAACCGCGGGGTTCGTGATTCGATCGAGCCTGTCGTCGTCGACCCCCGGATAGAGGTACGCAGCCGCGTCGAAGTCTGCGGCGGTCGCACCGATCGTCAGTCGGTTCGTGTCAGTAAGGATCCCACAGAGTAGCCCGGTCGCCACTGCCGAGGGGAGGGTGTACTTCGATCTGGTCTCACTCGCGTGTCGATCGGCCGGAACGGGCGTCGCGCCAATATCTCTGAAATACTCCGCGATGATACTCGCAGAAGCGCCGTAGTCCGTCCGAACGTCGGTGAAGAACTCGCCAGTGCCATCGCCTGGATGATGGTCGACCACTGCGATCGGCAACACGCCGTCTGCGCCGGTGAACCCCCGTGGTTCGTTGTGATCGACTAGTACAACATCTTCGGCGTCGAGATCGGTCACGTGGTCGATCGGATCGAACTCGAGGTCCAACACCGTCTGGAACGCCCTGTTTTCTTGATGGCGGATCTGCCCGGCGTACTGGATCGTGCTCTCAGTATCGAACTGTTCGGCGAGTGCGGCGACCCCCATCGCAGCCGACATGGCATCGGGATCGGGGTTCGGATGCATGAGAATCGTGATCTCGTCGCGTTCGCCGATCAGCTTCGCGAAGCGTTTCCCCTTTGGCCGCCGCCACCGAGCGACGAGGTACGCCGCTGCAATGAGCCCCAGTGCGAACACGACTCCGGCGAAGACAAGTGCGGGTTCAGACTGGACGAAGTCCGCTAACTCGGCGTAACGCTCCCCAGCGCTGACAGCGGTGCCCATACAGTTCATACTCAAGGCCATCCGTTAAGAAGTTTGTCCGAACTCCTCGAAATACCGTATGTTCACTATTTTAAACATAAATCATGGTCAAACAGGCGATTCTTCCCGTCCAACAGGCCCGTGATCGTCCGTACCAGTGCGGGACCGACCTCTCCTAACAATCAGTACCAGTTGCGTTTGTTTCTCGCTCGTGGCATGTCACCTGAGTTCTTTCCACTCCATCCCGCACTCCGGGCACGTTCGGACTGAAAAGACCTCATCAGGATCGTTCTTTTTTTTCAGTGTCTTCTCACACGTGCTGCATTTCAGCCGCTCGTAGTTGTCCTTGTAGAGATCGCCCTTCCTGAGTCCCTTCCGAGTTGAGTCCATACCCGGCGGTTCGGTTCGGACTCTCAAAAAGACCCTGTACTCCGGCAGCCATTCGTCTGACGCCTGATTCTCGCGGCTGTCGAGCACATTTCGGAACGTTTGAACCGTCCCAATGGATACGCTCGCTGTGGGACGTACACGGCTCTTTGGTTCGCTCTGTGGGTTGGTCTTTCTCGTCAACCTCGCCAGAATCGTCTTCGCGCCGCTTTTGAGTGTCTTCATCGACCAGTTTGCGATCGGCGAGGGAACTGCGGGGCTCATCGTGACGCTCGCGTGGGTTGGTAGCGCGTCCCTTCGACTCCCGACGGGCTGGATTCTTACGAGAGTTCCTCGACACTACGTGGTGTTGGCATCGGGTGTCATCCTCACGATCGCCTCGGCGATCGCTGCAACCTCTGTGACGGTCGTCCAACTCATGGTCGGTGCCTTCCTTATGGGTCTGGCCTCGGGGGTCTATTTTGTCTCCGCGAATCCGCTGCTCAGCGAACTGTATCCTAAACGCGTCGGTCGCGTGATGGGTATCCACGGGACTGCAAGCCAGGTTGCCGCGGTCATCGCTGCGCCGTTCGTCGCGGTGACGCTGCTCGTCGACTGGCGGCTCTCGCTTTGGGCAATCGCCGCCGCGAGTGCGATCGTCACGGCCTACACCTGGCTCGCTGCCCGTCGAACTGATCTCCCGACTGCGGGTACGGCCGATCGCGATCTCCTCGGTGCGGCGAAGACCGAGTGGCGAATTATTGCCACAGCGGTCGTGTTGATCGGCGCGATCGCGTTCGTCTGGCAGGGATTGTTCAACTTCTACGAGCTGTATATGGAGGCGAAGGGGCTCTCTTCGGGTATGGCTTCGACTCTATTGACGCTCGTATTTGTTGCGGGCGTTCCGGCGTTCTTTTTTGGCGGCGATCTGGCCGATCGGCTCCCGCACGTGCCGTACCTCATTGGAATTGTGCTCGCCTTTTCGACGTGTCTGCTTGTGCTCACCATCGTCGGTTCAGTACCGGCGATCGTCATTATGACCACACTCATTGGCTTCGTGATCCACACGGCGTTTCCGGCGGTCGATACCTACCTGCTCGATACGCTGCCAGACGTTACGCGGGGCAGCGCGTACGCCATGTTCAGCTCGATCGCGATGCTCGTTCAGGCTGCGGGTTCGTCGGCAACTGGGTACGTAATCGAGGCGGGCTACACCTATGATGCGGTGTTCGGTGCTGCGGCAGCCGTGCTCATTCTCATAGGCCTCGGCCTGTTCGCTGTCGATCGTGCCGGCTACCTCCCTGGGGAGTCGAGCGCCTGATCGGGTCGTTTACCGAATCACTACACTCACCGCATTGATCGCCACCGAGACATATTTGGGTGAATCTCCCCTAAACGTGGTAAATGGAGTATGTCCAAGAGCGAATTTCTACGCTCCACTCGTTTTCGACGGCCTGCCAGCCCGCGCCCGTCGATCGAACTGCCGTCGTCGTGCCGATGACCCAACGCGAGTTTGAGTCCCCAGCAGCGATCCGTATGTTCACAGAACTTGAACGCGTCTCACCCGAACGCGTCATCGTCCCCCTCAGAACCAACGCTGACTCGGTTGGATCCTTTCGTTCCTGGCTCGCGGGGTTCGACCTCGACGTTGAACTGCTCTGGTGTAGCGGACCAGCGGTCTCGGCGCTGCTCGCCAACAACGGACTCGACGGCGAGCGGGGCAAAGGCCGCGATCTGTGGCTCGCACTCGGGCTTGCACTTGACTCACAATTTGTCGCTGTCCACGACGCCGACACAAAGACGTACAACGCGACCTATGTCCCACGGCTCGTGTTCCCGTTGGCCCACGGGTACACATTCTCGAAGGGCTACTACGCCCGAATCGAGAACAACCGCCTCTACGGTCGGCTGTTTCGGCTGTTCTACGCGCCGATCATTCGGGCGCTTTCGGACACTCACGACGCCGAGATCCTCCAGTACTTCGGCGCGTTCCGGTACGCACTTGCTGGGGAGTTTGCCGCGACGTCGGAGCTGCTCGAACACGTCCGGCTTCCCCGATCGTGGGGACTCGAGGTGGGAACGCTCGGCGAGGTCTTCCCGCACGCTGGGTTCGATCGAACCGCACAGGTTGATCTGGGGAGCTACGAACACGAACACCGCTCGGTCGAGGGGCCGACTGGCCTGTCTGATATGAGCCGATCTGTTGGTCAGACCCTCTTTCAGACGCTCACAGAGCACGGTATCGACCCTGATTTCGAGACACTTGCGGGTCGCTACCGTGCGGTTGCTGGAGAGTTCGTCGACCAATACGCGATCGATGCTGCGTTCAACGGCTTCGAGTACGATCGGACTGGGGAACTCGAACAGGTCGAGCAGTACGCCGACGCCATCGCGCCGCCAATAAGCGACGATCGTCTCCCCGCGTGGGCCGATGCGCCGATCGACCCCGACGACGTTCGTACCGCTGCCGCCGCCGATCTCGCGGATGCATCCCCCGCTGTCCAGTAACGTTTCGCAGACCGACTGTATCCGATCGGATTTTTATCCAAGAACGCCGTAGCTGCGAGCAAGGACGTGTACACACTGGACTTTGGACCGCTGCGTGAGCACTGTCCGCGGACGATTGACAATCCGCGCAGACAGGCGGCTGTGCTCGCACCGATTGTCGATCGTAGCGGCGAGCCACACGTACTGTTCACGAAGCGCGCCGAACATCTCGGCGAACACCCCGGACAGATGAGCTTTCCAGGTGGCGGGCGGGAACCGATCGACACTGATCTCCGCGACACCGCGCTCAGAGAGGCCTACGAAGAGGTTCGGCTGGCTCCCAAAACAGTCTCATTTGTTGGCCAACTCGACGAGATCGAGACGTCCACTGGGTACGCGGTTCGACCATTCGTTGCAACGGTCCCAGAGCAACCGTTTGTTCCAAACGAAGCGGAGGTCGCCGAGGTCGTGTTGCTCTCTGTTGGTGAGCTTATCGACTTAGACAACTACGAATCCGAACGCCGAGATCATCCGTCCTACGGCGATATACGGATCCACTTTTTTCGCGTCGACGGCTACACTGTTTGGGGAGCGACCGGCCAAATGCTCGTTCAGTTGCTTGAACTTGTGACTGACTGGTCACTCCCACCGAACGTTGATCGGGTCGTCGACCCTGACGCTGACTTTCCCGTGTGAAACTAAAACACCGCACGCGGGCGGCTACGTGTCGTCGCTGCTGGATTCTGCTGGCTCAGACTCGGTTTCGTCTGCTGGCTCCGGTTCGGCTTCGACTTTAAGACTCTGTGTCTTCGTGGATTTCGGAATCGTGACCTGCAGTGTGCCCGATCGGGTGAGCGTCGCTGCGGCGTTCGTGTCTACGCCGGTCACGCTCGCGTCATCCGGGAGGGTAACTGAGCCAGACAGGCGGAGACCACGGCCGGGGAACCGCATCTCAAAGCCATCGTAGAAGTTCCGGAAGCGATCGAGTCGGACCTCAAGCGTTGTGTCGGCGAACTTGACCTGGACATCTTCGGGTTCGACCCCTGGCGCGTCAAACACGACAAGGTACTCCTCGTCAGTTTCGAGCAGATCGTACGAGAGCGGTCGCCGCTCTTGTACCTGTCCGAGGCTGCGACCGACTCGCGAGAGTACCGCGTTGACAGCCGATCGGCCGTATTCTGCGAACCCGTTCATAATTCGATGAGTTCGAGGCTGTCGTTTCGGCCACAGTACGGACATGAAAGGTCTGCAACGCTGTGCTCCTCAGGGACGTCGTAGGTATAATGATTCTCGAACATGTCTAACTCGCAGTCGTCGCTGAGACACCTGATTTCCTTTGTCGAAGGCATACGAAACTGTTGGGTCGGGAGCATCTTAAATCGAGTGGCGCTCGCCGTCACAGACACGCCGGCTGATCCGCACGACTTTACCGTCTTCCCGCGCAATCAACGCCCATGATAGACCCGTCAGATCTCACGGTCACGATCGTCGACGGGTACGTAGACGAGCCGGCGCATTTCGGTGTGCCGCCGTACATTTCGACGTACCCACGGGTCACCGCGGGAGCGCTCGTCGACGCCGGTGTTCCCGAGTCGCAGATCACGTATCACACGATCGACGAACTCCGCGAGGACCGACACAAACGCGGTGACGTCGCTGACGCAGACCTGTTCATCTACGTCGGGGGCATGACGGTCCCCGGCAAGTACGTCGGCGGCACACCAGCCGAACCCGACGAAGTCAAAGAGCTGGCGTGGACGGCCGACGGCGTTGCGCTCATGGGCGGACCGGTTCGGTTCGGCGTCGGTGAAGAGAACGCCGGCGGCATCGAAACCGAGCGCAAGGATCTCGACTACGATTTCGTCGCAAAGGGTGACGTTGAGGCCGCCGCCTTCGATCTCATCGAAAGTGGGCTCGAGGGGTTCAACAACCGGATGCGCGATAACGTCGAACTCGATCGCTGGGCGACTGCGGGCGCGTTCGTCGTCGAACAGCACCCGAACCACCCCGACCATCTCATCTGCGAGATGGAGACCTCTCGGGGCTGTGCGTACCGCTGTTCGTTCTGTACAGAGCCGCTGTACGGAAATCCTGCCTTCCGGACGGCCGACTCAGTCGTCTCGGAGGTCGCCGCACTCGCCGATCGCGGCGCGAACCACTTCCGGCTGGGCCGACAGGCCGACATCCTCGCGTTCGGCGGCGACGGCGAGGCGCCGAACCCAGACGCACTCAGAGAGCTCTACGGGGGGATCCGCGAGGCGGTTCCAGACATTGGGACGTTACACCTCGACAACATGAACCCGATCACGATCGCCCGCTGGCCCGAGGAGAGCCGCGAGTGCATCCGGATTATCGCCGAGCACAACACCCCCGGCGACACGGCGGCGTTCGGACTTGAATCGGCCGATCCGATCGTCCAGGAAGAGAACAACCTCAACGTTACGGCTGACGAGTGTTTCGAGGCGATCAAAGTCGTCAACGAGGAAGCCGGCTGGCGACCCGGCGAGGACCCGGCGGACGCGCCAACCCACGGCCCTGACGCCGCGAACCGCCTGCCGAAGCTCCTTCCTGGCATTAATCTCCTCCACGGGCTGAAAGGTGAGTCCCTGGAGACGTTCGAACACAACAAGCGCTTCCTCCAGCGGGTGTACGACGTCGGGTTGATGGTCAGACGGATCAACATCCGGCAGGTCATGGCGTTTTCAGGGACCGAGATGTCTGAGACGGGCGCGGCGATCGCCGAAGACCACAAACAGCGATTCAAATCGTACAAACGCGAGATTCGAGAGGAAATCGACCAGCCCATGCTCGAACGGCTCGCGCCGGTCGGAACCGTCCTTCCGGACGTGCATCTGGAGTATCACCAGGATGGCCGGACATTTGGCCGCCAACTTGGGACGTATCCGCTTCTCGTCGGTCTTCCGGGCGAGCGGCCGCTTGGATCAGTGATCGACGTTGCGATCGTCGATCACGGCTACCGATCGGTCACCGCAGTCCCGTATCCGTTCGATTTCAACACCGCGTCGATGGCCGAACTCACCGCGCTGCCGGAGATCGGTCGCCAGCGCGCCGGCGACCTCATTGTTGGGCGGCCCTACGCCTCAACGGCGGATCTCAGCGACGCACTCGACGGGACGGTCGACCTTTCGGCGTTCGCCGGCGGGGACGATCGCCCGGTTGACGTCGGAGACGCTGACTGATGAGCGATCGAGTCGATCGGTTTCCGGTCCCTGTTGACGGCACAGTCCCAACTGGCAAGACGAACACGTACCTGGTCCACGGCGACGAACCGGTTCTCGTCGATCCTGCCGGTCGAACCCCTGCGCTTGATACGGCGATCGCCGACACTCCCCCAGCACACATTGTGTTGACGCACACCCACCCAGATCATCTTGGCGGCGTCGTGGCGTACGGGATGCAGACCGATGCGGCCATCTGGGCGCTCCACGGCGCCGAGAACGCGCTTGCGGCGGCGATCGACCTCTATCCCGGGTCGACATTTCGAGACGGCGATCGGATCGGCCCGCTCACGGCGATCACCACACCCGGACACGCACCCGATCACGTGGCCTACGAACTCGAGGAAGAACAGACCGCGATTTTCTGCGGCGATCTGGCAATCGAACCAGGAAGTGTCTTCGTTGGCGGACAGGGCGCAGATATGGCCGTGTATCTCCGGTCGCTCAGACTGCTTGCCGACCGCGATCCGGACGTGTTGTACCCTGGACACGGCGAGCCAATTACCGACCCGGCTGGGACGATCGAGCGGCTGATCCGGCATCGCCTCGACCGCGAACGCCGAATCTACGAGGCAGTCGCTGACGGCGCGCGCGATCCCGATGCGATCGTCGAGGCGGCCTACGACACAGATCTCGCTGGGGTCCGCGATCTTGCTCGCCTGAGCACGATCGCTCACCTCGAGAAGCTGGCTGCGGAGGGACAACTTGCGTGGGACGGCTCGATCGCCACAATGCTGTGACGGCCGGTTGTCCACCTGCCGACGGGGTTTTGTCGCTTCGTCCGCGAACGACTGTATGGAATCGCTCGAAGCCGAACTCGATCGCGCCTGTGACCTGTCGGTGTCGGACCTCGCAGATGCGATCGAGTCGATCGGCTTCGAGTGCACCCGCTGTGGGGCGTGTTGTAAAGGCTACGACGAACCAACCGAGAACGACTCGACGGCCGAAGACGACTCTGCGGACAGCTGCCATGACGGCGACCGGGAGCCTCACACTGCAACGGTGTTCCCTGACGAAATCAGAGATATTCAGGACGTGACTGGCTACGACTGGCGCGACGTTGCGAGGCCGATGCCGTATGGACTCTCGGAGACAGACGGCACGCAGACGGGCGAGACGTTCGAGTGGGCGCTATCGACCGACGGCTGTGGCGACTGCACCTTCTACACCGAGACTAACGGCGTAGGCGCGTGCTCGATACACGAGGACCGACCGCTGATCTGTCAGACATACCCGTTCAGCGTCGCTCTCGGCGGCACCAGCCAGCCGATGGGCGAGGCGGTCGACGAGGTCGGGCACGTTCGCGCCCACGAGTGTGAGGGACTTGGCCGCGACATCTCGCGATCGGACGCCGAAGCGCTTGCTGCGGCGCTGAAAACGCGGGTAATTCGGGAGTTGACCGAGGCGATCGGTGTCCGCGACTCGTACACTCGTGTTGGCGACGAGCCGGTTGTCATCTACGACTCGGAGGGGCCAAAGCGACCCGATGGCAGCCCGATCGATTCCGACTGAACCACGCTCGGGCGGTAATTCTATGAGTATCGCCGCATATGTTTGGGTACGTCCTATGGAAATCTCGGATCGACTCCTCTGTCTGTTTAGCGCGGAAGTGACTGACGACGGCGACACGTACACGGTTGAGGTTCCCCGCCGTGAGATCGAAACCGGCTCGATCGAAGCCGGCAAAACGTACCGCGTGGCGCTCATCTCGCAGGCGACGCCAGACTCGGATACGGCTCCCCAAAATGAGGAGCACGTCCCGACTGACGGCCCACAGCCGCCGGTCGAGCCCGGCGAGTTCCGATACGTCGAAATCGAAGACCTCGGCAAACAGGGCGACGGGATCGCCCGCGTCGAACGCGGCTACGTGATTATCGTGCCCGATGCGGAGGTCGGTGAACGGGTCAAAATCGAGGTCACCGAGGTCAAATCGAACTTTGCGGTCGGCGAAATCGTCGACGAAGAAATATAGCGCTACAACGAAGCGCCCTGCTCACTCGACGCGAGTGTCCCAATACGAGACTGAGGCGATCGCATCGCCAATTTCTGTCGCCCCGATTGCGGTGTCAATCGAGCGAAACGGCCGCGCGATCGATCCCGGGAGGCTCCGATAAAACCCGTACGGCAACACGAAGTCGTAGCTTGCGTTTTCGAGCCGTAACTCTGCGTCGGCCAAGAGACTCTCGACGTCTCGGTTCGAGTAGAGGCGTGAACCCATCGGCAACAGCCAGTTGTATAACACTCTGGTGCTCGGCCGCCGAAAGGTGTCGAAAAACACCTGTGACTTCGAGACGCGGCGCAGCTCTCGGAGGAAGGTGACTGGGGTATCTGCCAGGTGGAAAAACCGCATTGCAAACACTGCGTCGAAGTGATCGTCCGGAAACGGCAACCGGGCGGCGTCCCCGCGCATGAACTCGACGTGATCGGCGACGTCCGCATCCTTGGCTTTTTGTCGTCCTTTTGCCATCATCGCCGGTGAGATGTCTAGTCCAACAATGTCCGCGCCGCGATCGGCGAGCATGACGGTGAATCGACCCGTTCCACAGGCGACTTCGAGGATCTGTTTGCCTTCGACGGGTCCGAGCGCCGACAGAACCGCGGCCTTCTCACGACGGTCGATCAGCCGGCCGCCCTCCGAGAATCGCTTGTTATCGTACTCCTCGGCTACCTCGTCGGCCTGATACCACTCCTTTCCTTTCACGGTATCACGTTCTGCACGCCGAAGGAGTAAAACCGTACTGATGACTCCCACTTCTCATCGCTGTGTGATTTATAATCGAATTATCATCACAAACTACCATACAAATTTAGTGTGATATTAGCACATTATATTATATTGATCTGTTGGGCCTATATGTAGCTAACCTTTACCATGTAGCTCTGACTCATGGATAGTATGAGCACTAGTCCAGTCGAGGCGAACCGCCAGGAACACCTCTCAGAGTCGGAGTTTCGCGATCGGCTCCGCGAACTCCCACCGAGCGCCAAGCTCGTCGCAAAAGTACTCGAAACCGATGCGCCACTCTCACAGGGCCAACTCGCCGAGGAATCGTTGTTACCGGATCGCACTGTCCGGTACGCGTTGAACCGCCTCGATGAATCCGGGCTCATCGGCTCGCGGTACAGCTTCAAAGACGCCCGCAAACAGGTGTACTACCTCAACACCTGAGAGGAATTCATTTTTCAGCCGCTGGTTGACGGCGTTGACTGACCCGCCGTCTGCCATCCGGCCTTTTATGTAGTCGCTCGTCGAGTACCAACTATGGATCTGTCGGTGGTCGTCCCGACGCTCAACGGCCGCGACCAACTCGCCGGCTGTCTGGACGCGTTGACGGCTGTCGCGCCTGCCGCCGAGACGATCGTCGTCAACGGCCCCTCTGCGGACGGGACGACCGGGATGATCCGCGATCGAGACGATGTCGATGTGCTCGTCGAGATTTCCGATCGAACGGTCAACGTTGCCCGAAATGCCGGTATTGAGGTCGCCTCCGGCGACGTGATCGCGCTTTTAGGGTACGATCTGCGGGCCACACCTCACTGGCTTGCAGGCATCGAAGCCGGGCTCGCGGAGGCGAAAGTCGTCACTGGGCCCGTCGCAGCCGAAGCAGATACCTCGACGAGTGGGCCTGAGCGGCGGTCGATTGCCGGCAGAGAAGTCGTTTACCTCGAGCGTGGCAACGTGGTCTTCGACGCGGATACGCTCCTTGCTGCGGATGGCTACGATGAGTATCTCGCAACTGGCGGAACCCGAGATCTTTCCCACCGCCTCGCAGGCATGGACGAGCCGGTCGCCTACGAGCCTGCGATGGCGGCCACGCCCGAGCCGGGTGCGTCTCCTCCTGAGCGCGACTGGGGTTGGAAGTACCGCGCACTCGCATATCGGCTCGCAAAGAACTACGGAATCCGTCCGACGGTCCTTCGACGGACGTTGTCACACGCCACCAGCGATAGCCTCGCGGCCGCCCGTGACGTCCTCCACGGCGACAACCGCCCGACCGCATGGTTCGGTTCCGGCTGGCGAGTGATGGGCGGGATGGCAACGGGATTCTCAGATGGCCTGGTCGCCCGCGCCCGCGATCGATCCGCGACCCGAAACCCGCACGGGATTTCGAAACGGGCCGACCGAGCGGTCGCGCGATACGACTGGCGTGGCGTTGAGCTGTCGACCGAGTGACCGCCAAGCGACTGACCGATCACTGGCTGATCGACAATTTGGCGGCCGCGGTCACACGGTACCGGGGCCGAGTCCAGGTATCACACGTCTCGGATTCTTATCGAACACACGGTGCATCGCGTCTTCAGAGACGTCGAGCGTGAGGATTTCCATGACTGCGACGTTCGGATGAATCTCTGGCGTTCCGCTCGCAAATAGGATTCGATCAGGGTGCTCTAACAACCCGCGTTTCAGTAAATCGCGGTACCGCACCGCCCAGGTATCCAGATACAGTGAATCGAACTCTCCAAGGAGTTCGATCGATTGTTCCATCCGATCGCGATCCATCGGGTAGCCCCCAAAGCCAGTCACGATCACCGGGTACGGGGCTGGCAAGAGCGCCTCCACGATCGCACTTGGCGGGCTCTCCGGGCGCGCAAACGCCAACACGGGCGATTTGACCTGTCGTAATGTTTCTATTACCGCAGGTGTTGGAACCCCATCAGCGGCGGGATCAACGACGAATCCATGAAAGCGATCGTCGTAGGCGTACTGTTCGACGTCGTCTGGGTTTGTGTGGTGATCGTCCGGCCGAGAGACGGTGTTCCGAAGCCGCGAGCCGGTCCCGACAATGGGTCTTCGTGGACCGTTTAACCGGGCAAATGCGAGGAATGGCCGATCGACGCTCAGCCGTGCGACGGCGTTGTTGGCTCGGAGATATCCTTTCTCTGGGGCGCTGGGACTTGGTGCGACCACTGATCGGACGATTCCTGCCTGGTGGAGCTCTCGTTCCAGCCGTTCCGGTGTGATATCTCGACCGTGTACTTCCACGGCAACCGCATCAGCGTCGAGGTGTGCGTGCACATCGACGATGCGAAAGCCGTGTTCGAGCTCCAACATCGTGTGTACTCATACGGGCGGGATACATGGGTTTCACGGCTTGGTATTGACCCGATCGACACCTCATTGATCCGGTGTGTGACACACCGTATCGTGCCGGAGTATGGCGATTTCCTCGATTGAATTAGAAATATTTATATAGAACCGCAAACCATCTCCCTAACGAGGTTACTCATCATGGCATCACGAATGCAGCAACCACTGTTCATCCTCTCGGAGGGTAGTCAACGAACGCGCGGCCAGGAGGCCCAAGACTCGAATATTCGGGCTGGACGAGCCGTCGCGAACGCCGTACGAACCACGCTCGGTCCGCGCGGGATGGACAAAATGCTCGTCGACTCGTCTGGGGACGTCGTCATCACGAACGACGGCGCGACGATCCTCAACGAGATGGACATCGAACACCCCGCTGCACAGATGATCGTCGAGGTCTCAGAAACACAGGAGGTCGAGGTCGGCGATGGTACCACGACTGCTGCCGTGCTCGCCGGCGAACTATTAGCGCAGGCCGAGGATCTGCTCGAACAGGATATTCACCCCACAGTCATTGTCGAAGGCTACTACGAGGCTGCTCGGATCGCCCAGGAGGCGATCGACAGTCAGGTTCTCGATGTCGATCTTGACGACGAGGTCCTCAAACAGGTCGCCGAATCGAGCATGACGGGCAAGGGAACCGGCGACGTGACCGCCGATGTCCTCGCCGAGCAGGTCGTCAGCGCGGTCCAGCAGGTCGCCGGCGCGGACGCCCCACGCGAGCAGATCCGCATCCACACCCGTACCGGCGCATCGACGAGTGCAACGGAGCTGGTCGAAGGGGTTATTATCGACAAAGCGCCTGTCAGCGACAACATGCCGCGATCGGTCGAAGACGCAACCGTCGCCATTCTGGACTCGAAACTCGATGTCCGGACCGGCGAGGCTGACGCCGAGTATAACATCACCTCTGTCGATCAGCTCAACGCGGCGATCGAAGCCGAAGAGGGCGAGCTCCGCGGCTACGCGGAGGCACTCTCGGAGGCTGGCGTCGACGTGTTATTCTGTACGAAAAAGATCGAAGACCGCGTCGCCGGCTACCTCGCGGACGCGGGCATCCTCGCGTTCAAGAGCGTCAAATCAAAGGACGCAAAGGCGCTTGCAGGCGCGACCGGCGCAAAGCGCCTCGGCACGCTCGAGGACATCGAAGCGTCCGATCTCGGCTCAGCGGCCTCGATCTCTGTCGAGACGTTCAGCGACGACGACCTCACGTTCGTTGAGGGCGGCAGCGACGCCAAGAACGTCACGCTGTTCGTTCGGGGGAGTTCCGAACACATCGTTGACGAGCTCGAACGCGCGCTCAACGACGCGATCGACGTCGTCATCGACTCGCTCGAAGACGGCGGCGTCGTTCCCGGTGCAGGCGCGACCGAGGTCGGGATCGCCGAACACGTCCGCAGCAGCTCCGCTGGTGTCGAAGGCCGCAAACAGCTCGCCATCGAGGCGTTTGCCGACGCAGTCGACGCGCTTCCGCGCACGCTGGCGGAGAACACCGGCATGGACCCGATCGACGCGCTCGTCGACCTCCGCGCTCGCTACGACAGCGAGGGCATCGCCGGCGTTATCGCAACCGGACAAAAAGGTGAGATCGGCAACCCGATCGACGCGGGTATCCTCGACCCCGCTGCGGTCAAACGCGAGGCGGTCGAGTCTGCCACCGAGTCTGCGACGATGATCCTCCGGATCGACGACGTGATCGCCGCCGAGTAAACGCCGCTTCGCCCAATTCCCCTTTTTATTACTCGTTGCAGTCGACGAGCACTAGCTCGATCGAATCTCCCGCATCGATTCCGAAGCGCTCGTCGCCGCGGCCGTGGTTTACGTCCAATTCGACGTAGCCGTGGCTCCCGACAGTAACGAGCGCCGAACCACGATCGACCGCCTCGAACGTCTCGACGACCAGAACCGACTCGCCGTTGACCAGACAGCGATCAACCGCATCGATCGCCGACCCCGGAATGTCTGTGATTACGTTCCCGAAGCTGTCGACGACGAGCACCGTCCCGTCGATCTGTGTGCCCGAAACGTCGGGCTCTGGAAGTGTGAGATCGACGTAGCGCTCGATCGCCGAGAGTTGGTCGATCGATTCAATCGCATCGACACCCTGCTCGTTAACCCACGCAGCTGCGGGCGCGAACACATCTCGACCGTGAAACGTCGCGGAGGCTGGATCCGGACTCTCGATCTCGTACGCGTCGATCGCGCCGTCCGAAAGCGCTCGCGCGGCTGGCACAAGCGAGCCGTTGTCTGGACCGACGAGCGCGTGTTCGCCCGCACGGAGGACGATCGGCCGGCGATCGGTCCCCACGCCCGGATCAACAACCGCGAGGTGGACTGCCGGCGGGAACTCGACAAGCGCAAATCGAAGCCAAAACGCCGCTCCCCGTGGGTCCTGACGAGGGAGATCGTGCGCGATGTCCACGAGCCTCGCATCTGTCTCCCGCAGAATCACGCCTTTCATCGCGGCCGGATACACCGAACCAAAATCGGAGGCGATCGTGATCATACGCTGTCTGCGTCGGTGTCGCTCACCCGTTGGATCCGTTCGATGCCGCCGATTTCGTTGATCACGTCTACTACCGGCCCGGGCACGAGGTCGCGCCATTCGTCTCCGTCGATCATTCGTTGTCGAAGCTCGGTGCCCTCAAGGATCTCACGTTTGAACATCGGCGACTGACGCACCTCGACGCCGGCCTCCGTGAACAGTTGGACGACGAGCGGATTATTTGAGAACGCAACATCGAACGCCGGCGACATGCTCTCGACGTGGCTCACCCACACGGAGTTTCGATCGAGGTCTTCAATCGGGACGACGTACGTCGTCATATCGAACTCCGCGACTGATTTCGTCACCATCATCACCCGCTCACCGGCGGTGAACGGATTTCGCGGGGAGTGTGAGTCGCCCGCGCTGCCGATTCCAAGAACGAGTTCGTCGACCTGTTCGGCGATCTCTTCGACCATGTGGTGGTGGCCGTGGTGGTACGGCTGGAACCGGCCGATGTAGAACCCACGCATACTGGTATTTCAAACGGATTATTTATAAAGCCCGCGAGTCGAGGTAGATCCGCTCAATTGGACGTAGAACGCGGCTACCGGCATTTTATACCGAAACGGCAAACGCGGCGAGTGGGAGAAAGTATATCAGTCGACAGCACGTGATTTCATGTAGCGAAAAGATTCTATGAGCAATCAAACCGACAACGACGACAGCCCGATAGAAGACGGGCGTTCGTCGGATCTCGCTGACGGTTCGGGCGACCCATCGGGCCGCACTGAGGGGACTGACACGGACGTCCCCCGTGAGCCGTCGGCATCCGAGCCTGATCAGGCCGATACCGACGACAAAATCTTCGAACCGATCCACGAGAATGGCGCTGGTGACGACACCGGACAGGCGTCCGACAATGGAGCCGAAGACGAAGCCGACGAGGATCTCCCGTCGATCGACGACCTCGGCAGTGATGTTGAAGTAAACGCGGAAATTGCCGATGAGATCGACGAAGATGACCTGCTTGGGGGCCTCAAAATCGAGTCAACCGAGGGAATCGACATCCCCGATCGGCTTGTCGATCAGGTAATCGGACAAGAACATGCCCGCGACGTCATCATCAAGGCCGCAAAGCAGCGCCGCCACGTGATGATGATCGGCTCGCCGGGGACCGGCAAGTCGATGCTCGCAAAGGCGATGACCGAACTGCTCCCGAAAGAGGAGTTGCAGGACGTTCTCGTCTACCACAACCCTGACGACGGCAACAAGCCGAAAGTTCGGACGGTCCCTGCGGGCAAGGGCGAACAGATCGTCGAGGCCCACAAAGAGGAGGCCAGAAAGCGCAACCAGATGCGGACGTTCCTCATGTGGATCATCATCGCGGTGGTGCTCGGCTACGCGCTCATCATCGCCGGGCAGATCCTCCTTGGCATCCTCGCGGCGGGTATCATCTACCTCGCGTTCCGCTACGCCTCCCGTGGCGGCGACGCGATGGTGCCGAACCTGCTCGTGAACAACGCCGACACCAAGTCCGCGCCGTTCCGCGACGCAACCGGCGCGCACGCGGGTGCACTGCTCGGTGACGTCCGCCACGACCCCTTCCAGTCCGGTGGCATGGAGACGCCGAGCCACGACCGCGTCGAGGCCGGTGCGATCCACAAAGCCAACAAGGGCGTGTTGTTCATCGACGAGATCAACACCCTCGACATCCGCAGCCAGCAGCACCTCATGACAGCCATCCAGGAGGGCGAGTTCTCGATCACCGGCCAGAGCGAGCGCTCCTCGGGTGCGATGGTCCAGACCGAACCGGTCCCGACGGACTTCATCATGATCGCAGCGGGGAACCTCGACGCCATGGAGAACATGCACCCGGCACTGCGCAGCCGGATCAAGGGATACGGCTACGAGGTGTACATGGACGACACGATCGACGACACCCCCGATATGCGCCGCAAGTACGCACGGTTCGTTGCCCAAGAGGTCTCAAACGACGGTCGGCTGCCGGAGTTCGAGGCCGAGGCAATCGAGGAGGTTATCCTCGAAGCCAAGCGCCGGGCTGGTCGGAAGGGTCATCTGACGCTTCACTTCCGGAACCTCGGTGGGCTGGTTCGGGTCGCCGGCGACATCGCTCGCGGCGAGGGTGCCGAATACACTACCCGTGACCACGTCCTACAGGCCAAACAGCGCTCGCGATCGATCGAACAGCAGCTAGCCGACGAGTTCATCGAGCGCCGCAAGGACTACGAACTGCAGGTCTCGGACGGCTACGAGGTCGGCCGCGTCAACGGGCTGGCCGTGATGGGCGAAGATTCAGGCATTATGCTTCCCGTGATGGCGGAGGTCACGCCCTCACAGGGGCCCGGAAAAGTGATCGCGACCGGACAACTCAAAGAGATGGCCGAAGAGTCTGTCCAGAACGTTTCGGCAATCATCAAGAAGTTCTCCGATCAGGATCTGGCCGAAAAAGACGTTCACATCCAGTTCGTTCAGACCGGCCAGCAGGGTGTCGACGGCGACTCCGCGTCGATCACCGTCGCCACGGCGGTCATCTCCGCGCTTGAGAATGTCGGCGTGCGCCAATCGCTGGCGATGACCGGCTCGCTGTCGGTCCGCGGCGACGTGCTTCCCGTCGGTGGGGTGACTCACAAGATCGAGGCCGCCGCAAAGGCTGGCTGTGATACGGTCATTATCCCGAAGGCGAACGAACAGGACGTGATGATCGAAGACGAGTACGATGAGATGGTCGATATTCGGCCGGTCAGCCATATCAGCGAGGTACTCGACATCGCGCTCGAAAGCGAGGGCGACAAGGACTCGCTCGTCTCGCGGCTGAAAAGCATCACCGGCTCTGCGCTCGCGGACAACCAGGCCGTCGCCGGCCCGAAGAGTCCGAGTCCGCAGTAGACGATGACAGCGTGGACGGCGTTTACAGCCGTCTCGCTTGTTCTTTTGCTTTTGTTGCTTGGCTTAGCGCGTGCTTCGAGCCCGGCGGTTACCCGCAGTGAAGAACTGACGCCGACGATCGCAGACGATCGATCTGAGTCGACCCCGATCGCGGACGACCGATCTAAGCCAGCCTCGACTGTGGATAATCAGTCCGATCTACAGTCCGCCGTGGACGATCGGTCCGAGCCAGCCCCACCTGAATCGTCCTCTGAAGATCCCGCTGCAATCGGGCCACCGGCACCGGAGGAGAGGGTCGCCTCGGGGTCTGACGATATTCCCTCGTGGCTGTTGCTCGCAAACGTGCTGTTCACGCACGGGCTTTTTGCCGGCTTGCTCGTTTCGGCCATCTGGCTCGCGGCGATCCCCCTGTCGGCGATTGGGGTCGATCCCGCAGGCCTCTCACCGAGTGCGCTCGCACTCGGGACCGCAACCGGGGTTGTGCTCTATGTGCTCAACGAGATGGGTGCGAGCCACGCCGAAAAGTGGGGGCTCTCTGGATCTGAACGGCTTCGAACGCTGCTCGCCCCGGAATCGATCGGCGGCTGGATCGTCCTGCTCGTCGTTGTGCTTCCGGTCATCGCGGGATTCGAAGAGCTGTTGTTCCGCGGGGTATTGATTGGGGCGATGCACACCGGATTCGGCGTCTCGCCGTGGCTGTTGGCGATCGGCTCTTCGGTCGCGTTCGGGCTCGGCCACGGCGCCCAGGGCAAAGCCGGGATCGCGGTTACGGGCTCGCTTGGATTCGCGTTGGCGTGGCTGTTCATCGTGACCGATAGCCTTGTGGCGGTCTTCCTCGCACACTACATCGTCAATGCGTTCGAATTTGTCGTCCATGAAGGATTCGGGGCCGATCCGTTCTCGATCTGACGTTACTCTCTGCTGTCGACGAGTGGATTGACCGCTCCGGGGCCGCCACCGACGTCGACGCCATAGCGGACCGCACGACCCATGAACTCGACGCTCAATTCGACCGCCGAGTCGAGAGCCGCTCCGCGCGCCAGCCGCGCCGCGATCGCACTCGAGAGCGTACAGCCCGAACCGTGGGTCGCGTCGGTGTCGACGCGCTCGTGTTCGAAGCGATCGACCGCCACGGCGTCTCTCTTCCGACGCACCAGCGTGTCGACGACGGTCTCGCCGTCGATATGCCCGCCTTTCACGAGCGCCGCGTCCGCCCCGCGATCGACGAGTGCTCGTCCCGCTGCGGCTGCATCCGCCGCCGTTCGGATGTGCATTCCGGTCAGCGCTGTCGCCTCGTCGGCGTTCGGGGTGACGAGCGTCGACTCGGCGATGAGTTCGCCGTAGGCGTCCTCGGCGGCTTCGCTCAACAGTCGATCGCCCGTCGCAGCGATCATCACTGGATCGACAACGACTGGCCCTTCAAAGGACCGAACCGACGCGGTGACGGTCTCGACGATCGGCGCGGTCGCGAGCATGCCAGTTTTGATCGCTCCAACGTCGAAATCATCGACAACAGCCTTGTACTGGGCTCGGACTTGCTCGGTGTCGAGCGGATACGACCCTTCGACGCCACGGGTATTCTGGGCGGTCACTGCGGTCACGATCGAGGTGCCGAAGACGCCGTGGGCCGCCATCGTCTTCAGATCCGCCTGAATGCCTGCGCCGCCACCGCTGTCGCTGCCGGCGATCGTCGCCGCAACTGGCGGCGATCGTGGTTCGTACGAGATCATACGTAGGTGATACTACTCGATAATCATACGTATGTCGATCGCGCTGTTGACGTGATCGTCGCTACTCTCGATAGCGTCAGTTGGTTGGGCGTGACCGGCTGTGCAGGCTGGCACGAAAACCACCGTACGTTCTTCCCTGTCGAACGACTTCAGACTACCATGAGCCACAATCAAAACGATTCATCTACGGCGACGGACAGATCGGCTGACGCGGACCCAGCAGTGATCACCGTCTACTCCGATTACGTCTGCCCATTCTGTTATCTGGGCCGGACATCTCTCGACCAGTATCAGGAGACACGCGAAGACGAACTCCAGATCGAGTGGCATCCGTTCGATCTTCGCAGCCAGAAGCGCCGGCCGGACGGGACGATGGATCATTCGATCGACGACGGCAAAGACGACGCGTACTTCCAGCAGGCGAAACAAAACGTCCGCCGCCTCGCAGAGAAATATGACGTCGACATGGACCTCGACATCGCGACCGACATCGACTCACTACCCGCCCAGATCGCCTCTTATTATGTGCACGAACACTACGACTACGAGACGTGGCTTGCCTTCGACGAGGCTATTTTTGCGGCGCTGTGGGAAGAGGGCCGCGACATCGGCGATACCGAGCTGTTAGTCAAATTCGCGACCGACGCTGGCGTCGACGGCGAGGACGTTCGATCGGCCCTGGACGACGAAACGCTCCGTGAGGACGTCAGACAGCGATTCACTGACGCCCAGCGCCACGGGATTACGGGCGTTCCGACGTTCGCCTACGACGGATACGCCGCTCGGGGGGCTGTGCCACCAGAACAGCTCCGCCGACTCGTCGAAGGCCGCTAACCACCAACGTTCGTACCGACGCCGATAGTTGACGGCCGATCGCAGTACTGTTATATGTAGCACGCAATATTTTACAGAGAACAACGAATGTCGAACGCACTATCCTCCACGCTGACTCGCCGATCGCTCCTCGCAGCCGGCGGTGCGTTCGGCGTACTCGCAAGCGCTGGCTGCGTCCGCCAAGCTCGAAATGTTGCCGGCCGCGACCGTCCTGAACAGCTCTCACTCGACGTCAAGACGATCCCTGGTGACGCCGCTCCCTTTGGGCTCGCGACTGCGAACCGACTCGTTGAGTCACTGAATGCGGTCGGCATTGACGCGCAGCTCACGCCACTGGAACCCGAGGAGTTCTACCGACAGGTCCTCATCAACCACAATTTCGATATCTACGTCGGCCAATTTCCCGAACAGTTTGAGTTCGATCCCGACGCACTCTACCCGTTGTCGCACTCAATGTTCGACGCTGAGCCCGGGTGGCAGAATCCATTCGGATTCACCAATCTCGAATGTAACGATCTCCTTGAGGCCCAACGCGCACAGAGCGGTGGCCAACGCCGTGAGACTGTCTTCGACCTGCAAGAACATCTCGCACGGACTGCGCCGTTCGTTCCGATCGCACTCATTGATCAACTGACGGCAATTCGGACCGACCAATTTGATGAGTGGAATCCAGTCCGGCCAACCGCTCCGCTCGGGTTATTGGGGATTACCCGTGTTGACGATGAGACAGACACCCTCCGGCTGGCGAGTAATGACCAACGGATTACGGTCAACCGGAACCCGATCGCCGCGGAGTTCCGACGGCACGGCGCGATTATCGGACTGCTCTACGATCCACTCACTAGGCGCGATGGCGACGAACTGATCCCGTGGCTCGCCCAATCTGTTGACTGGGATCGGCGTGACGACGGGGTCGAAGCGACTGTTAGCGTTCGCCCGGATCTCTCGTGGCACGATGGGACCGAGATCACCGCTGATGATATCGCGTTTACCTACCAGTTCCTCACGGACACGTCGCTTGGAAATGCCGAGGATCCGATCCCGACATCAAAATACCGTGGGCGCTCCTCGCTTGTTTCCGATGTCGTCGTTGAATCTGATAGGTCAGCCAGAATTTCCTTCGACGATGTGAGTCGTGAGATCGCGCCGACTGCGCTCACCGTCCCACTACTCCCCGAACACGTCTGGGCTGACAAGACTGGCCCTGCGACGATCGCCGGGATTGAAGTCAACAGCGAAACAACCGAAGCAGTTGTGTGGAACAACCCCGAACCCGTCGGAAGTGGTCCGCTTCGATTCGAATCGGCGACTGATGGCGAACGCGCCGCATTCGAACTGTTCGACGAACATTTTCTCGTTGACGGCCGCGAAACAACAATACCTGAGCCGTATGGGTCTGGGCCTGCGTTTGATCGATTGGAGATTCAACTGGCAGGTACAGACAGCAGCGCGGTTGAGTTGGTCTCGATCGGCGATGCAGACGCGACGCTTTCGACACTCGGTCCTGGCGTTATCCCTCGGATCAGGGAAGAATCTGCGCTCGACCTCATCGTCAGCCCATCACACGGATTCTACCATCTCGGATTCAATACGCGTCGATCGCCGCTTGGCAATCCCCACTTTCGACGTACCGTTGCACAACTGCTTGACAAGGCTGCACTCGTTGCGGATGTGACCGATGATTTTGGAGAGCCGATCACAAGTCCGGTTGCTGGAACCGAGTGGCTCGCGCCGTCGCTTGAGTGGGATGGACGCGATCCCATCGTTCCCTTCTTCGACGACGGGTCCGGTGAACTAAACGTCACGATGGCCAGAGAACAGTTTACTGAACACGGCTTTCAGTTCAACGATGAGGACGAACTCGTCGTGAGGAATCGCTAATGGGATTAGTATCTGTACTCACTCAGGTCGCGATCGTCATCGTCTCAGCGTGTCTCGTTGCTTCGATCGCGTTTATCGGTCCTGCGCGACTGCTCGAACTCCGAAAAGAGGCCATTCCCCGACTGCTCGATGCGAAGCATCTCATCGCTGTCCTTCTCGTCGTGCTCGTAACCAATGGGTTGATTCGCGACGCGACGCAAAACCTCTCGTGGGTGTTCGGTTGGAACATCACACCGCTCATCAGGCAGATTGAGGGCGGCGTCGTCATCTACATTCAGTCGCTTGCGACGCCACTGCTTACTGCGTACTTTTCATACATCTACGTGTTTGGTTACGGGTTTTTGCTGATTTTCCCGTTTCTGGCGTACCTTTCGTTGTCTGACCAGACGCACTTTCGAAGCCTGGTCCTCGCGTACACGCTGAATTACGGCCTCGGACTGATATGCTATCTGATATTCATTGCGTACGGTCCGCGAAACTCGTTTGGCCCAGGTCTCGTCGAGTCGTTGCTGTTCGATACGTATCCGCAGTTTCAGTTCCTCACGCGGTCGGTCAACGTCCCAACGAATGTGTTTCCTTCACTGCACACGTCACTGTCAGCGACTGTCGCGCTGTTAGCATTTCATACCCGACGAGAGTATCCGATCTGGCTGTGGATCTCGATCGTGCTGGCGGTCAGCGTCTTCATTTCGACGATGTATCTCGGTATCCACTGGCTACTCGATGTGATCGCCGGAATCGTCCTCGCGGTCGTCTCAGTCGAGGGCGCTCGGCGCTACGTAAAGACTGGTTCGTTCATCGGCCGTTCGTCGACTGCAGACGAGCCAGCCGAAGCCCGCTCTTGATCGGTCTCACTCTGTTTGTGTCGATTGGTCTGCGGTATCGTGATCGTGGCCGTGTGTGCTGTTCATCTCAGACGCAAACGGACCGAAATCGTCGACCGGCATCACCGAATAATCGACGGTGAGTGTTTCTTGGGTCGCCCGTACCTTTCCGACAAACGTCGAGATATCCTCGAGTCCGCCTTCGAGAACAAAAAGCTCCATACAGTAGTGATTCCCGACGTGGCTGTGGAAGTTCGAAACGACAAGTCCTTCGTGTTCGTGTCGGAGCCGAATCATCCGCTCTTCGACGCTCGTCGTCTCGTAATTGAAAAGAACCGTCACGATTGCGATCAGGTCTCGATCCTCGAGGCGTTTGTCCTCGAACTCCCCAAGTAGGTTCCGTGCGGACTCACGAACGACCTCGCTGCGGCCGGTATAGCCGTGTTCGTCCGCAAAGCGATCGATCCGTTCGAGAAGTTCCTCGGGCATCGAGACGCTGACAACAGTCATATATTAATAAGATACCCTAAAAGTAATAACCCTTAGCATCACCCTCTGTCCTGCCGGGAGTTGTCTGCGGTTCGATCGGCTGACTCCGTGGCGGTTGGCGTTCCCCACACAGAGGTCTCGGTTCCGCCGGCTGATTTGAATGTTCCCTGTGCGTCGGCGACGTGTGTGTCGTCTGCGTCGGTAATCCGAACCGAGACGGTGGTCACGGTTCCACCGGCACGAACGACTGTCGCCTCCGCTCGGAGGTCGCTTTTTGCGGGTGCGAGGTAGTCGATCCGCATGTCGATCGTCGGCGTTGGTTCGCCGGCCAGCGAAATTGCCGCCGCGCCGCCGACGGTATCTGCGAGTGCGTACGTGACTCCGCCATGAGCGACACCGCCGCCCGGAACCGATGAGTGTCTCTCAGCCAGTTCGAGCCGACCGATCGCCGTTCCGTCGGCCGCTTCGAGTACCTCGATTCCCATGTCTGCCACGAATGGGGTGTCATTCAACAGCTCTGCGAGCCCGTCCATACTCTCTACTCGACAACCGATTTCAAAAATGTCCGTGAACCGAAACAATCGGACAAGCGGTTGTTTTGCCTGGAGAGCTACCGACAAACCGAGCGTCAGGTCAGTCAGCGCGGACCTGACAGCCGCTCTCGTACTCGATTCCCTCAATCGACTCGATCGGATCGTCCCCACAGATTGGACACGAGGGGTTCGCTTGGTAGTCGATCGTCTCGAAACTCATGTCCATCGCGTCATAGAACAGCAGTCGGCCAACGAGCGGCTCGCCGGCGTCCAACAGCAACTTCACCGTTTCTGTCGCCTGAATACACCCGACGGTTCCGGGCAACACTCCTAACACCCCGGTAGTCGCACAGTCCGGTACGGCACCAGGCTCGGGTGGCTCACGGAACAGGCATCGGTAGCACGGCCCGTCCGGAGCGAGTGTCGTCACCTGTCCCTCGAACTTGTAGATCGCGCCGTGGCTCACCGGCACACCCGCGAGCCGCGCGGCGTCGTTGACGAGATATCGCGTCGGGAAATTGTCGGAGGTGTCGACGACCACGTCGTAGCCGTTGAGCAACGATTCAACGTTGCCGGCGGTCACACGGGTTTCGTAGGTCTCCACGGCCACGTCGGGGTTGAGCGCTTCGACAAACGCCGCCGCGCTGTCGACCTTTGGGGTGCCGATGTTCGCGTCAGTATGAATTATCTGCCGCTGGAGATTCGACCGTTCGACGATGTCATCGTCGGCGATCCCGATCGTCCCGACGCCTGCTGCGGCGAGATACTGAATTACCGGCGCGCCCAGCCCGCCCGCGCCGATGACCAGCGCCGATCCCGACAGCAGGCGCGCTTGGCCCTCGGGTCCGACCTCGTCCATGATGATGTGTCTGGAGTATCGATCGAGCTGTGTCGAATTGAGTGAGAGTGTCATACCGTCTGGTTCGACAGCGTCCGAAATAAGCCTTCGCCGGCCACCGTGGTCACGCTCACAGCGGGCCGCTCAGTCTACGGTTGGCACCGCCGCCGACTCTTCGATTGCCGCCTCCTCGCGCTCTCTGGGCGTCTCGTAGCGTCCCAACATCGTGGCCAGTTCCGTCGCGCCAGTGGAGAGTTCTTCGACGGTTTCGGCGACACCAGATAGCGCGGTCGTCTGCTCTTCTGCGGCCGCTGCGGCGGCCTCGGCGTCGTCGGCCGTCGAGTAGCTGATCTCGGTCACTTCCTCGACGAGCGTAGCGACGTCCTCAGCCGATCGCGCCTGCTGATCGGTCGCGTCGCTAATCTCGTGGACGCTGTCGGTCACGTCAGTCACGACCGCGGCGAGTTCGTCGAATCGTTCCAACGACGACTCGACGGAGTCGATACTCTCGGCGACGCTGTCTTTTGTGGTCTGGACCTCCGAAACCGACTCGTCGGAACGCTGTTGTATCTCAGACAGCAGTGTCGCGATCTCCTCGGCGGATTCGCGAGCCTCCTCGGCGAGCGATTTGACCTCATCCGCGACGACCGCAAAGCCGTCGCCTCCGTCGGCGCGCGCGGCTTCGATCGACGCGTTGAGCGCGAGCAAGTTCGTCTCCTCGGCAATCTCTTCGATCAGCGCGACGATCTCGTCGACCTCGTCGATCCGGCCGCTCAGCGCCTCAACGGACGCAGACACGTCTTCAATGGCTGACTCGATCGCAGAGAGATCCGCAAGCGTCTCCGTTGCTTCTGTCTGTCCCGTCCGAGCGATCTCGTTTGCGGTCGTCGCAGTGTCGCTTGTGGCATCAGCGGTTGCGGCGATCTCCTCGACGGTCGCCGAGAGGGTATTTACCTCCGAAGACACCGATTCGAGCCGATCGCGCTGTGTTTCTGCACCCGCGGCGATATCGTCGGTTGCTGTGGCAATCTCCGTGCCCGCGCGATCGAGTTCACCCACCCGGTCGGCCACGTCGTCGGCCGACGCTGCGACGGTCCGGCCGAACCGGCTAGCGTCGCCGATCGATCCGCCGAGGCGACCCAGCAGCTCGTTGTAGCCGCCGATTACCTGTCGGTACGTCCCATCACCGCCGAGATCGGCGTCGATCGTCGCTGTCAGATCGCCGTCACCAGCTGCCGCCGTTGACGACTCGAACGCAGCGACGAGCCCTTCGAGCCGCGCAGAGCGAGCTTTGAGTTCGGTGGTGTGCGCTTCTAACCGCTCGGCCATCGTCGTGATCGATTCGCCGAACGGTCCCGGCACTGGCTCTTCGAGCACCGGATCGTCGAAGGACTGTTCGGCGAGCGCGTCGGCCTGTCCGCCGACCGTCCGCAGATACGACTGGAGGCCGTTGAACGACTGGGCGAGCGCGCCAACCTCATCGCGTTGGCTGGTTTCGATGGGATCGGTGTCGACGTGCCCGCGAGCCATCGAATCCATCGCAGCCGCGATACGGTCGAGTGGAGTGACCAGATCGCGGCGGGCGATCAGCGTTGTATTGACGAACGCGACACCGGCCGCAAAAAAGAGCCCGCCTTGCGTTACTAAGAGCGTGGTGCCCGAAACCATGAGCGGCGCGAGGAACATCCCGATCGACACGCTGAATTGAATGCCGACTGCGACGAGGATCTTCCGCTCGACGGATTCTGTCACCCTGAGTACGTCCATCGTTTTCCATAGCAGAGACTCGTATCCGTCTCGAAGCGATGACTGCATGCGCAGACGTTCTTCTGTCGAATACTAAATCCACGGCCGAAATTCTCGACCTCTGATAATTGCGTCGCTAGGGGTGTTGGTCGACAAAAAACGAGAGTTTCGAGACGCGTTATTTGCCGCGGTTGCTGTTCGCGTTGACAGAGGGGCGCACGTGCTCGGTCCCTTTGCCGCGCTTTCGCATGCCGCGACCTTTTGTGCCCGCGCTCGTCAGCCCACGGAGCGCGCGATCGGTGTGCTGGCTCTCACAGATCCACGAGAGGTCGCTGTCGTTTTCGATCGCCGGGTGGCTCGGATCCACGAGGATGACCTCGTGCCACTTCTGGGAGCCGTCTTCGCCGACCCAGTAGGAGTTCAGCACGCGGAGGTTCGGGTACTTGCGCGTCGCGCGCTCTTCGGCGATCCGCTGGATCGACTTGCGGCGACCGATCCGGTTGACGCCCTGGCGCTTCGATCGTCGCCCGGCGGTAAAGCGCTCTTTCCGTGCGCCGCCTTTGCGGACGGACACGCGAGCGACGATGACGCCCTGTTTGGCCTTGTAGCCAAGTTCGCGAGCTTTGTCAAGCCGGGTCGGGCGATCGATCCGCTCGATCGCGCCCTGCTTGCGCCACTCTTGTTTTCGTTGCCACTGCAGTTCGGCGAGTTTCCCCTCCTTGGGGTTTCGCCACGCCTCCTTGATGTGTGAGTAGAAGCTTCGTGCCATTGTTTCACCGCGGGCGATTGATGATTCAGCGGTCAGACCGCCACATATCGTCCCGACTGTTCGGGTGCCCACTGGAAGCCCGCACACCAGCGAGTTGTATGATTTACCCTCGTGGGTCAATTAAGGGCTTCGAAAGCCACCGCGTTGCCGCTGGGAAAACTCGCGTCGGGGCAGCTATCCTTCCATTCCGCCGAAAGATAACCCCGACTCGATGTACCGCTGCGCGAAGAGGTAGATGAACATCAGCGGTGCGGCGAACGTCAGCGCGAACGCCGAAAATCGCGCCCACGGCACGGTGTATTCGTCGATCAACGCGAACAGCCCAACCGGCAGTGTGTAGTTTTCGGGCCGCAGCACGGTCTGGGCGACGATGAACTCCATCCACCCGGTGAGGAACACGAAAATGAACACAGCCGCGAGGCCGGCCTTCGACAGCGGGAGAATGATCTCCCAAACCACCCGCCACGGCGGCGCGCCGTCCATCACCGCGGCCTCCTCGTAGGACGCCGGGATCGAGTCCATGAACGTCTTCAACAGCCAGGTGTTGAACGGCACCGCCATTGCCGCATAGTAGACTGCCAGCGCGAACTTGTCGTTCGTCAGCCCGAGCTCCGCAAAAATCGCGAAAACAGCGATGAGCATCGCGAGTCCGAGCCCGCCGCCGACCTGGGTAAAGAGGATGTAGCCATACAGCACCTTCCTTCGCATGAGGAACTCACGCCGCGAAAGTGCGTACGACGCCGGAACCACGACAGCCATCGCGAGAATCACCGTTGGGATCGCGACCGTCAGCGAGTTCCACGCGTAGTGGGTGAACTGTGAGGGATTGTCGACGCCGTAGTTCGCGGCCTCGAACAACACAATCTCGTTTGTGACGATACTGAGCCCTGTCAGCGGAATGCTGATCCGGAGACTCGGGATCACGAGGTCCCCAATCACCCACACGAACGCCGAGAGATCCATTCCCATCCAGAGATCGCCCTCAGTTATGAGCAGCGTAGGATTGAATCCATCCGGGAGCAGCTTGAATCCACTCGCGGAGTACAGCGAGCCGCCGTCGCCCGACAGCGCCGCCAGCGCGATCCAGTACACCGGGAACAACAGTGCGGTGACGAGCACGAGTGCGCCTGCAGTCGCGAGTACCGGGGCGATGAGCTGGAGTGCCCCGATCTTGCCGCGCCGATACAGATCGATCTTGTACCGCGATTTTTTGCCCCAGTCGGCGATCGCCTCCGGAATCGCCCGGAGATCCGCCCGTATCTTCTGGGCGATAGACGAAAGCAGCGTCATCCGTGTGCTCCCTCCGCGAGTTCGCCTTTCGTTGCGGCAACGATCATGAACAGGCCGATGATGGCGACCGCGGTCAGCATGATTGCTGACCCCTCGCCGATCTCGCCAGAGGTGAACGCTTCACGGTAGCCATACAGGAGCATGAGCTCGTTCGCCCGCGCGGGTCCGCCCCGGTTGAAGATGAACGGGATCAAAAACTGCTGGAACGACGCGGCGGCAGTGAGGATCGACGCAAACAGCACCGGCCGCTTGATCGCTGGCACGGTGACGTGCCAAAACCGGTGGAAGAATCCCGCGCCGTCGACCTTCGCGGCCTCGTGTAGCTCCGTGGGAACGTTCTGTAGCGCGCTGACGGTGATTATGACCATGAACGGATACGCAAGCCACATCTCTGCGACGTTGTACGTCGCAAACGCGAGCCACCGGCTGTTGAACCACGCGATCGATCCGATGCCGAACGCCCCGAGCAGCTGGTTTGCGAGTCCGAACTGCGCCGAAGAGAACACCCCGCGCCACACAGTGATGGTGAAGATTGCGGGTAGTCCCATCGGGAGAATGACGAGTGCACGCATCGCGCGCTTGCCGCGGACCCACGAATGCGTTAACGACATCGCCAGCCCAACGCCGAGGAGCACCTTGCCGACGACACTTGTGGCGACGAACAGCCACGTGATTCCGAACGATCGGTAGAATTGCGAATCAGTCAAAAGTGAGGCGTAGTTTTCGACTCCAACGAACTGCGCCTCGCCGAAGACCGTGCCCCACAACCCGGGTGCGTCGCGAAACATCGTCCCGAGTGTCGCGTCCGTCACAGAGAGCCCGATCAGATACACAAGCGGGATCGCCACGAACGACAGGAAGAAAAACAGCCCTGGTAGCACCAAAAACAGCCCGACGTTGTCACTCACCCACCGAGGCGGTTCGATCGCGGCGACCCGACGGGTGACGTCGCTCGTTGCCATTACTCCCAGTTGTCCCGGACGCGCTCTTCGGCATCTGCGAGCGCATCTTCAAGAGACATTTCCCCACTTAGTGTATTGCCAACTGCGTCCTCAACGGGCCCCCAGACGTCGTTCATCCGTGGATGTGCTGGCATCGGTGTCCCGTCCGCAAGCGAAGCGGTGAATCCTTGGACTGCATCAGAGAGATCGTCTGTCCCAGCAAGCTCATCGAGTACCGGTATCAATCCCTGCTGTTCGGCCAGTTCTCTCGACACGTCGGTATTCGTCGTATACCACTCTGTGAAGTCACGCGCGGCCTCGGCCGTCGAATCTTCATCCTCCACGCCGTCGGCGAAATAAAACATCTGCACGCCCGTGTACGGTGACGCCGTGCCTCCGTCTGGTGCCGGCAGCTTTGTCACGCCAGTGTCGAAGTCGAAATTCCCGAGCTCCCACGGACCGTTGATCGCGAACGGTGCGTTCCCCTCGGTGAACACGGCCATCTGTGGGTCGTATTCTGGATCATCCGGCGAGTACGGATAGAGTTCTTCGATCACAATATTGAGTCCGTCGACTGTTTCCTGATTTGTGAGCCCCAGTTCGTGGCCGTCTGTCTGATAATAGAATCCGCCCAAGGCGTGGGCGTACCCGCTCACAAAGTACGCATCGATTGGGTACGACAGGCCGTACTGGTTGTTCGCCGGATCGTGGTACTCGTCCATGATCGACTGCATCTCTTCGATCGTCTCTGGGGGCTCATCGACTATTTCGCGGTTGTACAACAGCGCGACGGTCTCTGCGCCGAACGGCAACCCGTACACCTCTCCTTCGAACTCGACGGCGTCTTGCGCCGCTGGCGTGAACACGTCCAAATCAAAGTTGCCCGTCTGTGCGGAGAGGAACTGACTGTCGGAGAAATCACCTGCCAAGTCGTGTGCCCAGATGAACACATCTGGCCCCTCACCCGTTGGGATCGCGCTTGTTAACCGATCCTGCATTTCTGCGACGTCGACGCCTTCGATCTCGAAGTCCGTCGAAGCATTGTACTCCTCGATCGAGCCTTCCATAATCTCTAGTTCGCTCTCTGAGAGATCGTACCAAATCTCGGCTTCACCGGCGACAGTCTCATCGCCGTTTCCGTTCCCGTCGTCACCATTGCCGCCATTTCCGTTTCCACCGTTACCGTTGCCGCCGTTCCCACCGTTGCCGTCTTCTTCGACGCTCGCACAGCCAGCCAGTGCGACCGCGCCTGTTCCACCCAGTGTCGTCAGCAGTTTTCGTCGCTTCCAGGTCATGCGTGAATCTATGATGAATAATAAATTCAATGATTTAAAGGTTGGGGATAGACGTTCGTGATAGTTATTGTTCGAATTTCTAAAAACGGCGAAAACAGAGTTTAGGACCGCTCAAACACTGGTATACATATGATGTAATTGTACACCACAAGTATAAAGCACCCGTGTTGGATCTTTACGAAACACAAGACGGTGTATCTTCGAGTGATCGATCCAGGCGTGGCAACGTGGATTAGCCCGGAGACTCCGTCACATTCCCACTATGACGATCTGTCGCGGGGCGGTTTCTCATCGCCCAAAGAGCAATCAGGCGTACGCACACACGGAGACGACGGTCCACATCCGGATTAAAACAGCCAGAGGTGACGTCGAACGGGTGCAACTGCTCGCAGCCGACAAGTACGACTTTCCCGAAAGCGCGACTCGCGTGCCAATGGAGCGGATCGGCCGAGATGACACCCACGACTACTGGCAGGTCGCGATCGAACCGCCCCATCGGCGGCTCTGTTATGCCTTCTACCTCGCAGACGGCGAGGAGTCGTTGTGGCTCACCGAGTGGGGCTTCGAACCGGGGTCGGTAACCGACCTTCCCACGAAGGGGACTGAGCGGGCACTACACTACTTTGAGTATCCCTTCATCAATCCGATCGATATCGCAGGCCCTCCTGCGTGGGCCGCCGACGCGGTGTTCTATCAGATTTTTCCCGAACGGTTCGAAAACGGTGACCCCTCGCGCAATCCAGACGATGTCGCCGACTGGGAAGACGCACCGACCCGATCGAACTTCTTCGGCGGCGACATCCAGGGCATCATCGACCGCCTCGACTACGTGGACGATCTCGGCGCAACCGCGCTGTACTTGACGCCGGTGTTCGAGTCCCCATCGAATCACAAGTACAACACCACTGACTACATGAGCGTCGACCCTGCCTTCGGTGATGAAGAAACGCTTTCACAGCTCGTGGACGCAGCTCACGATCGGGACATCCGCGTGGTACTCGACGCGGTATTCAATCACTGTGGACGTGGGTTCGAGCCGTTCCAAGACGTCCTCGAACACGGCGCGGACTCCGAGTATGCAGACTGGTTTCACATCCGTGAGTTCCCGATCCGCGAGAAGCCTCGACCGACGTACGACGCGTTCGCCTTCGAGCCGTATATGCCGAAATTAAACACCGAACACCCCGAAGTCCGCGAGTACCTTCTCGACGTGGCGACCTACTGGATTGAGACCGTCGACATCGACGGCTGGCGGCTCGACGTCGCCAACGAGGTCGATCACGATTTCTGGCGGGAGTTCCGCCGGGAAGTGAAACGCATCAAACCCGACGCGTACATCCTCGGCGAGGTGTGGCACAACGCCCAGCCGTGGCTGGAGGGCGATCAGTTCGACGCCGCGATGAACTATCCGTTCAGCTACGCTGTCTACGGCTTCCTCGTTGACGAGGAAATCGACGCCGCCGGGTTCGCAAACCGAATGGATCGGTTCCTCGCGCGGTATCCCGATCGGGTCAACGACGTCATGTTCAACCTCCTCGGCAGCCACGACACGCCCCGACTCTTATACCGCCTCGATGGCGATCGCGATCGCCTCCGACTCGCGCTGACACTGCTTTTGACCTTCCGCGGCGCGCCGTGTCTGTACTACGGCGACGAAATCGCAATGACCGGCGGGGACGATCCCGACTGCCGCCGACCGATGATCTGGGACCGCACCGAGCAGGATCTCGACCTTCGTGCGTTTGTTCGCGAACTCATTGCGACCCGAACAGCGGATGATGCACTCCGCAACGGTCGGGTTCGCTTCGATCGCGATCGATCTGCCGGCGATCTGCTCATCTATCGGCGGCTTGGGGATCCGGACACCGTGGTAGGACTCAACCGCGGCGCTGATTCTGTTTCGATTCCCGTTGGCCGCACAGACAGTGCTACCACCGGATCCGCTGTCGATGTCCTCATTTCTACAGACGGTGTCAAAACAGGCGCGACGGGATGTGAGATCACACTTCCGCCCGTTTCCGCCGCAGTCTGGCACGAATCAGACTCGTAGCTGTCGTCCACCGTTTCATCCCACTTCTAAATTCACGATGAATTATCGCATCACAAATCTCTCCAGAAGGAAAAGAGTTATACCCTGACACACCCCCACACAGAGTATATGGCAACTGTACGGCTCGAAAACCTCCGAAAGGAGTTCGACGCGGGCGATATCGTCGCGGTGGACGACGTGTCGATCACCGTCGAGGACGGCGAGTTTCTCACCGTTGTCGGCCCGTCGGGGTGTGGCAAATCGACAACGCTGCGGATGGTCGCCGGCCTCGAGCGCGCAACAAACGGGCGGGTGTACATCGGTGAAAAAGATGTGACCGACCAGTCCGCACGCAAGCGCGACGTGGCAATGGTGTTTCAAAACTACGCGCTGTACCCGCACAAAACCGTGTTCCAGAACATGGCGTTTGGGCTACGGATGTCAACTGACCTCTCAGAGTCCGAACGCCGCGAGAAGGTCGAGTGGGCCGCTGATATGATGGGGATCGGCGAGTTACTCGAGCAAAAGCCCGACGAGCTCTCAGGCGGACAAAAACAGCGCGTTGCGCTCGGGCGGGCGATCGTCCGCGAGCCCGACGTATTCCTCTTCGACGAGCCGTTGTCGAACCTTGACGCGAAGCTCCGCGTCGAGATGCGTACCGAGATCCAGCGGCTCCAGGAGGAGTTGAACATCACGGCGATCTACGTCACCCACGATCAAGAGGAGGCGATGACGATGGGCGATCGGATGGCCATCCTGAAAGACGGCGTCCTCCAGCAAATCGGCGCCCCAAAAGAGGTGTACAGACACCCCGTCAACGAGTTCGTCGGTGGCTTTGTCGGCTCGCCAAGCATGAACTTCATCGACGTGCTCGCCCGACCGGCTGGCGACGCGGTTGCACTGGAAAGCGAGGATGGCTCGTTCCGCTACCAGACTGACTCGGCCACGATCGACACTGAGACGCAACTGACCGCTGGGATCCGCCCCGAAGATGTCCACGTGGTCGACACCGATGGAATCGACGCCACCGTCGACGTCGTCGAACCCGTCGGCAGCGACAACTACATTCATCTCGATCTCGCGACGGATTTCATCGTCCGCGTCGACTCTCACGTGGAGCCTGCGATCGGCGATCGCATCACCGTCGACTTCGACGATCGCGATCTGCACCTGTTTGACCCTGACGGTGAGGTCGTCAATGCTGACGAACAGCGTCTCTCCGCACTGGCGTAACGTCCGTTTGTTTTACTCGCCCGTTGCTATACCTGTCGTCGTTGCTGACTCGCGTAGCAACACTGCGGTTGCCGTCCGCAGCGCGTGCGGCCAGCCAAGCGGTGTGGCGCTGTCTGGGGTTCCATCGTCGAAAAACTGTTCAGGGAGATATCCCGTCGGCGCACAGAGTGGTCCGTCAGGACGGATGAGTGCCAGCAGTTGGCGTGCGAGCGCGTCCATCTCCTCGGCTCGGGGATCTGACCCAAGCAGCACTGCGAGCTGGGCGGCTGCGTTTGCCCCCCACGCGGTCGACACCGTCCAGATCTTCTCGCCGGCCTGTTCGCCGGTCCGCCAGTCGTCGCCCTCGTAGCGAACGAGGCCTTCGATAGGGGTGCCGTCCGGATCGCGGTACAGCCGATCGACGATCGCCTCCATGTGCGCAACTAACCGATCGAGCCGCTGGTCGTCGACAGTACCGATCGCTGCATACGACTTGTGTGCCCCTGCGAGTGCGAGCGTCGCCGAATCTGCCCGCGGGTCGAGCCACGTGCCAGCCGATCGTACAGGGCTCTGGCACTCACGCATCGCGTACTGTCCTCGCTCGGGGACCCACAGCCGGTCGATTGCCTCGTAGACGCGATCGGCCTGCATGGCGGCGTGGTCAGCGATTGACAGGTCTGTTGCTGCGAGGGTGCTGTAGGCCTCGAGGAAAGTCGCGGCGGTGTGGCCAAACCGGCCAGTCGTGTCTTCCCACGCATTCTGACAGACCATCGGCAACCCATCGGTCTCGAGGGTGTCGTCGAGACTATCGACGGCGTCTCTGAGCGTGCTGTCTACCTGCTCGCGCAGCGTTCGGTCGTTGATTTTGCCACGGTAGGACGTCAAAAACGAGATGACGCTCGCGGTCTGGTCTGCCTGATAGTCGTCGTCGCTGCCGGCTTCGAGTCGGGCGTTTGCCCACCCGGGCGCGAGTGAGCCGTCTCGTGGCCACACCCGATGCGGCCAGCTTCCGTCCTCGCGTTGGGTCCGACAGTACGCCCGCGCGCTCCGTTCGTGCCAGCTGTCAAGTCCAAGTTCGAGCCGATCGTCGGCGTCCAACAGAAAGCGTGAAATCTCCGCGTCGTCGCGAAACCACGTATAGCCGTACCCGCCCGAGTGAACATAGTACGGATCGAAATCTGGGCCGGCGATTCGCAGCCCCGACGGGGCGGACAACAGTGACAGCACGTGGAGGTCGTCTCGAACGAGGTCACTCTGGGCACTCGCTTCGGTCGGACCACCGGCGATTTGGGTGGCCTCCCGTTGATCCGGATCGAAGAGCCAGGCCTGACCGGATTCGACCTGCTCGGTGAGCTGGGTTACCGCAGCTTCGCGATCGGTCTCTGTCTGGTCTGTCAACAGCGTCCCAATGACCGTCGAGCCCGACTCGAGCGGAACGTGACAGACCAAATCACCGCTGAGTTTGTCCTCCTCGTAGCGTCCATCCGCAGGGGGCAGCGGGTACTCCATCGGAGCTTCAGCGAGGATTTCTTCGAACACTCCGGGAACCTGTCCACGGACAGATTCAACGGCGGTTGCGCTTGCGAAAAAGTCGTGTTCGGTCCCGTGGTACACCTCGATCGCTGCCTCGTGCGTGAGCGTTCCGATTCTGGTGTCTCGGCCGTCGGGCGACAGCGACACTGCAGCGACGAGTTTGATTGAGTCGACGATCGGGCCCGCGAGCGTCGGATCAACGTTGAGTTCGAACCCGGTCAGGTGGCAGCCACCGGCCGTGAAATCGCGCTGCACAACGGTCCCCACGCACGTGTTGTGGGTGGTTTCGACGATCGAGGAGTCCGCCACATATCGTTGCGTGTCTTTTTGCGCAGTGAACCACCTCGTCTGCCCAGCGACGTGGATCCCGAACCGCGATCGCGTTATCCCAGTCAATCCCGACAGCGGATAGCCAAAGTCGCGGATCGATCCGTCAGGCGAGACGTGTACTAACCGTCCCTCGTCGCCGGAAAACCGCCCTCGTGTCGTCCGACGTTCACCCGGGAGTCGCCGCTCGTCTGTCCGAAATCGCTTGTAATCGTCCAGCGCGTCGCGTAACTGCATTACCGAATCCAGCGTACTCCGCACGTATAAATTATTGGTGTAATTGTTATTCATAACTTCAAAAAACGTGGGCAATCACCATGGTATATAAATAGCTTCCGTGGGCTCTGTGGTATATGGACGATTCGACGCTGCGGGATCTCCTCGGCCGGTTCGGTTTTTCGGCGAAGGAGATCGACACCTACCTGACGCTGCTCGAACACGGCGAAGCGAAGGCGAGTACGATCGCAGAGGCTGCGGGCGTCTCGAAACGCTACGTGTACAGCGTGAGCGAGACGCTCGAAGCCCGCGGGTTCGTCGACGTGGACGATCACGTGGTGCCAACCGTCATCAGAGCCAGAGACCCCGAGGAGGTCGTCGCCGAACTGACAGACGATGTTCAATCCATGCAGCCGGCCCTTGAGGCGCGCTTTTCGCGGACCGAACCGGCTATCGAGCAGTTCGAGGTAATCAAATCAAAAGTCACCGTCGAGAAACGCCTCCAAACACTCATTGACGAAGCCGAAGCCGAACTCACGATTTCGGTGCCCAAAGCGATGCTTGAGGTAATTCGGCCGGCCCTCGAACGTGCGGTCGATCGTGGTGTCCTCGTGTTGCTCATCGTCTCAGGAACAACTGAGCCGCCCGAACACGCAGATTCGATCGCCAGCGTCACGCGAATCTGGCGTGAGCTTATGCCGACGCTCGTCACCGTCGATCGTCGCCTCGGGCTCGTTGCGCCCGCCGAAATGCTCGTCCGATCGAACACCGGCCGACAGGCAATCGTCTTCGCACAGGAACAGCTCGGCCCGGTGATCGTCGGCTCGTTCTTCGGGAACTATTGGCCGGTCGCTGAGGAGGTCTCAGTTGCAGAACCCAATGAGCTCCCCGCCACGTACACCGACTTCCGGCGGGCTGTCTTCCAGTCGACGCTGTGGCTGTGGTCCGAATCAGAACTCCGCGCAGAGGTAACTGGCCGCGACACTCAGACGAACGAACCCGTCACCGTGGAAGGCCGCGTTGTCGAAGTCGTCCAAGGGCTCGTATCGCCAACGAACAACATGTTTCCGGTGGAAAACAGCCTCACGGTCGAAACCGACGACGGCGACGCCGTTGCGATCGGTGGCCAGGGCGCGTTCGTCGAAGACATCGAAGCCGAGTCGATCACGCTGCGGCTGGCGTAACACAACGCCCGTTCGGGCGTTTCACAGCTGTTCGATAAACGTATCAAACGCCCCACTTTCTGCGTGCACGTGACAGTAGGTCCCGAGCGTCTGGTACTCCGATAGCCCGTCGCGCTGATCCGCGATCCCGCTGCCTCTCACGACGTCGAAGGCGAACCCGGCATCACCACCGACGTCGGCGCTGGAGTAGTGGAACTCGTGGCCTCGGAGTGTCGCTCCCGCACCCGCGGTGAGGGTATCGCTTCTCGCTTCGAGTTCGACGTGGTCTAACGCCTGGTATCGATCGCACATTGTCACCGCTGCCGGCAACACGCCGGCCATCTGGAAGGTTCCTTCGTCGGTCGTTAACGACTCAGTGAGTGCCATTAGTCCCCCACACTCACCGAGGATTGGGAGTCCGTCGGCTGCACGATCGGCAATGTCGTCGAGTGCGGGACTGTCCGCCAGTGTTTCTGCGTGCAACTCGGGATACCCACCAGGCAGATACACGCCATCACACACCGGCAGTTCCTCGCCAGCGAGGGGTGAAAACAGCACGACTTCTGCCCGCTCTCGTAATCGCTCGATTGTTGCTGGATACACAAAACAGAACGCAGCATCGCGGGCGACGGCGACCCGTGCATCGACCGCTGTCGATGGTGCTTGCGATGGCGGACGCGACGGTGTGTCCGCAGCTTCGATCAGCCGATCGGTGCTGATATGCTGAGCTGCATCGGTAAGTGCGTCCACCTCTAGCGGCGACTCATCGCCCATGTACAACCCGAGGTGGCGATCGGGAATTTCCAGCGCCGATCGCGGCGGAATCCGTCCGAAGTATGTCATTTCCTCGGGCAGTGCGTTCTTGATTCCACGCTCGTGGCGTCCGCCGTGGGCCCGCTGGGCGATGATCCCGGCCACGTCGATGTCGCGTCCGGCGTGAGACGCGTATTCGCGGAAGCCGTGAGCGGTTGCCGCGACACTCTCCATGCCGGCTTTCGCGTCGACAACCAACACGACCGGCAGCCCAAGTGCCTCAGCAACCATGGCGGTACTGGAGCCGTCGCCGTCGTACAGTCCCATCACGCCTTCGACGACGCAGATGTCTCCCTCGCCCCGATAGTAGTTGCGACGCAGGCCCTCCTCACCTTCGAGCCACAGATCGAGCGTCCGCGACGGTCGTCCGGCGATCTGTTCGTGATGGCTCGGGTCGATGAAATCTGGCCCGGCTTTCGCTGGCTGGACGTTATACCCGTCCTCTTGGAGTGCCTGAATGATCGCCAGTGTTGCGACAGTCTTGCCAACGCCGGAACTCGTGCCGGCGAGGACGAAGCCGTTCATCGATCGGCCTCCGTGTTCTCGTTCATCGATCGGCCTCCGCTTCGATCGGCGCTCGGACGGCAAGAACCGAGAGATCTGAGTACGGCGTTGACTCGGATCCACTGCCGCCGGCAGACACACTGAGCTCGCCGAGTGTGGTCTGGGTGATCTGCTCGTCGTCGTGCGTCAGCCGCTCGAGGACGAGCGCATCAAGGCTCTCGTCGGCACCCGCATCGAGAAGAAACGCCGCGATGTCCCCCGGCATCCAGTCGAACGGACGCGGAAGCACGAGCAGATGGCGCTCCCCGACTGCCTCCGCAAGCCGATCCAGATCGGCCTCGATCGATCCACTCTTATGTAGCGTGACGAATTGGGTGTCCTCCATCGGTGTCCGGGCGCGGCTGGCAGCAATTTGTAGCGCAGAGATACCCGGAATCACCGTAACCGGGGTGTCGACGACTCGTTGGACCTTCCCGAGGAACTGATATCCCGAGTAGTTTGGATCGCCCATGAGGACTGCCGTCCCGATCGCGCTGTCGTGCACTCGAGTGGCGAACTCACCAAGTGCGTCTGCTTCATCAGCATAGCCACAGGTGAGCAGGTCGGCGTCAGTTTCGTCGGCAATGTAGTCAACAACTGTCTGAAAGCCTACGATGACGTCTGCTTCTTGGACCGCTCGCCGTCCGCGCGGTGTCAGGTACTCCAGGTTGCCCGGGCCAATGCCCACCGCAGCGACCGATCGGTCGGCATCGGTGGTCGACTCCGGTTCGGCAGCCGCATACGTCGCTGGGTCTGGCCCCGAATCGAGGTTGTAGGGATCATTCTTACTCATTTTGTTTTGGACGCTGTTCGCTTTCGGACTCGCTGCTCGAAACCTGCATATTGTACCCTCTACGCCGTGATGAATATCAGTATACATCTACCGTTACTCCATCGAATATCTGGAAGTCTTCTATATTCTGTGTGACAATTGGTGCACCTGTTTCTTTCCCAACCGCGGCGATCAACAGATCACCCGCAAGCGCGTTGATTTTGTCTTGATTGATGCGCTCATCCTGGTGGAGTTTCGCTTCTAACTCGCCAGCAACGAACGCGTGTTCCTCCTGAAACGGAATGACTGTTATCCACTCAAAAACGGTTTGAATCTCGACTGGATCAAGTTTCTCTTGAATCGCTCGCCCAACGGCGATTTCTTTGATATTCAGTGTTGTCGTCACAAACTCGTCTTCTTCGTGCGCTCTGAGATACTCTCTCACCGCTTCTCGTCCGGCCCAGTAGTGAATAAGAAACGTTGTATCAAGGAGCTTCATTGTCTGAATTTTTCTCTGCTAGCTCGCTCAGTGCCGCTCGTTGTCGCGTGGACAGTCCTTCTGCCAGTTGATTGCGGGAGTTCGCAACAATTTCTTCAAGTTCGCCGGCATCCTGCTCGGAGAGTGTTCCAAATCCCTCTCGCCAACTGACCGTTGTTTCATCCAAGAGGCGATCCATCAGGTCAGTGAAACTCTCGTCCTCTCGTTTCCGGGCCTTCAACCGCTCATACACATCATTACGGAGCCCGATCGTCTTTGTCCCCATAGTTTGTGTGTACATACACACACACAAAATCGTTTCCGATACATTTTATCAATATTTTGCAACGAGTGGTCGAACACAAACGGTTAGAGAAATCTGGATACAGATATTTGATATCGCGTAATTCAGTTTATTGCTTCTCGTGTGAACGGATCGAATCGAATGATTTCGAGGCGATCGCCCCCGCAACTCCCGAAATGTCGATTGATGGCGTTTCGGCGGGGTACTTGCGTTTGAAATACTTGTGGATGTTTCGGACGTCGCGTTCGAGGAGTTCGTCGCTGTTTTCGTGATCGGTCGGCACCGACTGGGGCCAATCGAAGATCGTAATCCCGCTTTCGGCGATCGCGACGTTGTACTCGCTGATGTCCGCGTGGACGTAGCCCTCGCGGTAGGCGGTTGCCAGCTCTCGGAGGATTAGATCGAGTATGGCGACGACCTGCTCGGATTCGAGTTTTGCGCGCGCGAGTTCGACGCCGTCGAACTTCTCCATCACGATCGCGTGGCGATTCTGGTCGATCGGACGCGGCACCGACACGTCCGGGTACACCGCTTGCAATGCCTCGTGCTCGCGTTCGGCCGCTTTTCGGGCGGTGTACAGCCACGAAACGTGGTGGTGATCCGAGGTATAATCACGCTCTTTTTGCACTTCCCGGAAGTTCGTGTATCCTTCGCGGTGATACTTAATCGCCAACGGCTTGTAGGAGATCGCCTCGTAGACATCGCTTTCTTTGCCAACGCCAAGGGGTGCGCCGATGCCGTCGACGGTTTCGCGCTCGGCGAACGTGTGCAACGCGAGGACATCGTACCCCTCGAAGGTGAGCTGATATCCCTCGTACTGTATTGTTCGGCGCTCGATTAACTCGTGGCGCATACAGCGATCGAGCCGATAGTCGATCTCCTCGGCGGTGAGCTGAGAGTAGCTCGGGAGCTTCTCGCGGTTGACCCACTCGGAGAACCGCATCCCCTGTTCGACCCCCGAAAGCAGGTAGAAGTCCTCGGGTTCAAGTTCGCGGACGATCGCCGCGATGTTCTGTACCATGTCTCCACCTCCGATAGCGGGCAGTAAAAGCCCGACGAGTCACCCAATAAACCACATACCGATATATCAATTCGGTTTCCGTGCTCTGTCAGCTTGGACGGTTCATGCGAAACGCCGAGCGAACTGCTCGCGCATGCGTTGGTCGGGTCTCTGTGACGGCGGAGCGAAGATTCACGAGAGATGACCTCCTACACCGTGTATGGACCTAGACCACGTCATCGCAGTAGTTCCACACTACATCGCGATGTTGCTGATCATTGCGGGCGCGCTCTCGGTAATAAATGCGCTGGTCGGTGATCTCGGCTTCTGGATTGAACTCGGCGTTGTCATCATTATCGCCTCGCTGTACCGGCCAATTGTATTACGACTCGGTATCGCGCCTGAGCCCTGGCGCTAAGCCGACCGGACGGGGCCTACTCAGCGACGTCGTGTTCCAGCGTGCCGACGCCTTCGACCTCAATCTCGACGTTATCGCCGTCTGCGAGTGGGCCGACGCCTTCTGGGGTTCCCGTTGCGATAACGTCGCCGGGCTCCAGCGTGAGATACTGTGTGATCTCCTCGATCAGCTCCGGGATCTTGAAAATCATGTGGTCGATCGTGGATTCTTGTCGTGTCTCTCCATTGATACGCGCGCTGACCGTCGCGTCGTCGGGCAGCTCTTCAGGCGACGCTAGCACCGGGCCGAGCGGCGCGGCGTTGTCGAATGCCTTGCCCCGGACCCAGTTTTTCTCTTTGCGTTGGTCGTCCCGGTTTGACACGTCGTTCATACAGGTGTAGCCGGCGATCACGTCTTCGGCGTCTTCGGCGTCGACGTTTCTGCACTGCTCGCCGATAACCACGCACAGCTCGGCTTCGTGTTCGACCTTCTGTTTGCCCGCCGGCAGTGTGATCGTGTCGCCGTGGGCCGACAGCGTGTTCGGCGGCTTGAGGAACAAGAGCGGACGATCCGGCACGTCGTTGCCGAGTTCCTCCGCGTGCTTCGCGTAGTTGCGGCCGATACAGACGATCTTTGTCGGCTCACACGGCGGCAACACCTCGACCTCGTCGATCGCGTACGTCCGCCCGGCCGCGGCAATCGTCCCATCATCGAACGTACCCATGCGCGTCGTGCCCGCCTCATCTCGGAAGCGTATCTGTTTCATGTCCCCCGTTGCGCGGTTCGGCACATATCGGTTGGGAATCAGGCGAACTCGTCCCAAATACTGAACCCGAGTCTGTCGGACGGAGCACTCGATATCGTACTCGAAGGCGACACCGAACCCGCCGCCGGGTGCCCAGGCTTACCGCTAGCTCTGACGGACAAACTCGTCGAGTTTTGCTTCGATGATTGTTGCAACCCGCTCGCTATACTGCCAGAGTGCGGTGTTGAGCCGTTCTTCGGTCTCGTCGTCAAGGTCGTCGGCCCCACGAAGGACGGAGTCTTTGGTTATCTGTGGGTGGTACACACAGACTACGCCGAGTGGCCTATCTGAACGCGAGGTTCCTGCCGTGTGGATCCCGTACTGATCGGTTCCCCAGACTCCATCGCCACCCTCTCGCTCGAGTTCAGAGTCGAGCGCGTCGAGCAGTTGCATCTCTTCAGTCGAAAGGAGGGGATCGTCACCGTCGAACAGTTCAGCGTACGCCTCCACTCGGGCCCGCTTCGTCCACTGGTCCAACCGGGAACGCGCCCGGAGCACGAGTTGTCGCTCATCTGGAATTTCGGCCATGGTCCTATGTGAACGGCTGGAGCAATCAACGTTCGTACGGTCGAGAAAACGAGCGGTTTCGTGGTCACCGATCTGTGGTCGGTACCTGTATTCCGAGCCAGTTTCCGATCGTCCCCGTTTCGTCGGCGATCGGCACCAGCGTCACCTGGTTTTCGAAGGGCGTCCCGTCGCGTCGGTAGTTTCGAAGCGTCACTGTCACACCTTCCCAGATCGACACCGCTTCTCGGAGAGCGGCGATCGCCGCAGAATCTGTGTCTGGGCCCTGTAACACTCGGGGGTTCTGCCCACGCAGTTCGGCCATCGAGTATCCCGTGATCTCACGAAACCGCTGATTGACGTAGAGGATTGGCGTATCCTGGTATGCTGGGCGGGTGATCGTCATGCCGACACCCGGATTGAGAGTCCAAAGCTCCCACACGAGCGTGCGCTCTCGGTCCTCTAGGGCTCCGCCCATTCCCTCTAGAGCTGACGCTGGCGGAAGCGGCGCTGCGTCGATCGGCCCGTCCAGCCGATCAGGGTGGTATCTGTTCGGGAGCCGCTCGGGCACGCGCGTACGGAACTCATCAGGATCCGTCGAAATCACGTCGGCGATCGTCCCTGCAAGCGACATATCGATATCGGTCATAGGGACTGTCCATACAAGCGGCTGTCGTGATCGCCGGCTGTCGAACGCAGACGAAACGGGTATGCCGTTCGCTTCACAACCACCAGTAATGGAATGCGACAAGTGCGACCGCGAGGCGGTCATGAACGCGGCGTATTCGGGCGCACACCTCTGTGAGGTCCACTTTTGTCGATCGGTCGAAAAGCGGACCCGTCGCCGGATCCGATCGGACGCGCTGATTCCGAAGGATGCGACGCCAGATGAGCCTGAATGCTGGGTAATAGGGCTCTCTGGCGGCAAAGACAGCGTCGTGCTCACTCACATCCTTGATGAGACGTTCGGGAAGGACCCTCGCATCGAGATGCTCGCGTTGACGATCCACGAGGGGATCGAGGGATATCGAGACAAGTCCGTTGAGGCGTGCGTCGAACTCGCCGACGATCTCGACATGCGCCACGAACTCGTGTCTTACGACGAAGAGTTTGGCGTCCGCATGGACGACGTAGCCGAATCGGACCCACTAAATATGGCCCCGTGTGCGTACTGCGGGGTGTTCCGCCGTGACCTGCTCGAACGCTACGCCGAGGAGTTCGGCGCAGACAAACTCCTGACGGGCCACAACCTCGATGACGAAGCTCAGACTGCGCTGATGAACTTCCTTGAGGGCGATGTTAAACAGGTCGCAAAACACTTTGATGCGAGTCTTGGGAGCTTTGAGGATCGCCACACACAGAACGAGTTCGTTCCGCGAGCGAAGCCGCTCCGAGACATCCCTGAAAAAGAGGTCGCGCTGTACGCCCATCTCAAGGATCTGCCGGCACACATCACTGAATGTCCCCACGCCAGTGAGGCCTATCGTGGTGAGATCCAACAGTTGCTATGGGACCTCGAAGAAAATCACCCTGGAACGAGACATTCGATCGTCGCCGGCTACGAAGAACTCGCAAAGCTCGCTGCTGACGAGTATCGCGGTGCCGGTGAGGCCGACCTCAACGACTGTGAGAATTGTGGGGCGAAGACGAGTGGCACGCGGTGTCGAAAGTGCAAGCTCGTCGATGCGATTACCGCCGTATAAAAATCGGGCCGCTCGGCCGGGCTGACTACCGGATTACGTCGAGGCCGTTGTTCTTTTCGAGTTGGTCACGACCGCCGTCGGATTGCCAGGAATTGTCACTTGCAGTCGCCGATCGTGCCTCGTCAGCGTTGCGCTCGGACATGCCGTCGATGCTCGCACGGGATTTGTCGGCCTGCTTTTGGGTCGTGGGGCCGAGGACCTGTGCGCTCTGCACGCCGGTCATGATCGCCATGACGCGCACCTTGCCTTTGTACTCGTCTTGGATTCGGGCACCCCAGATCACGTTCGCGCTCGCTTCGAGCCGTTCGGTGATGTTGTGGGCGATGCCCTCTGCCTCTTTGAGCGTGAGGTCGGGGCCGCCAGTGATGTGGACGAGTCCGCCAGACGCACCACGATAGTCGACGTCCAACAGCGGGTGGTTCATCGCGTCGTTGACCACTTCTTGGGTCTTGTTTTTATCCTGGGTTTCTCCGACGAGCATCACGGCGACGCCGCCCTGGTTCATGATCGTGGACATATCTGCGTAGTCCAGATTGATGAGCGACGGTTGGGTGATCGTCTCGGAGATCCCTTTGACTGTCTCGGCGATGATTTGGTCCATCACCGAGAAGGCCTTGCCGATCGGCAGGTTCGGGACGTAATCGAGCAGGCGGTTGTTGTCGAGCACGATGATCGAATCTGCCGCGTTGCGAAGCTGTTCGAGCCCCTCTTCGGCTTTGACGGTCCGAGCTCGCTCGACGTTGAACGGCGTCGAAACCATTCCAACGACGATTGCGCCCTGTTCTTTGGCGATCTTCGAGACGACTGGTGCTGCACCTGTGCCGGTGCCACCACCCATTCCGGCAGTGACAAAGACAAGGTCTGCCTTGCCGAGCACCTCTTTGATCGTTCCCTGTGCCATCTCGGTGGCGCGCTCGCCCATACTTGGATCGCCACCGGCACCGAGCCCATTCGTCAGCGACTTGCCGACGAGAATCTTCGTGTCAGCCTCGATCATCTCGAGGTGTTGTTTGTCAGTGTTGATGGCCACTGTGTCTGCGCCGTCGACACCGATGTTGTACAGCCTGTTGATCGTGTTATTTCCGGCACCGCCAGCACCGACGATGACGATCCGTGGATCACCGAACTCATCACCCTCGCTGTCGATGTCCATCTCGCGCTTTTCGGCTTCGGCGTTCTCAAGGGCTTCTTGAACAATATCCTGCATAGTTACACCTTCGCCCAGCTGCGCTCTGTCGGCCGTTGGCGCGTCTCGGTCTCGCTCTGTTCGCTTAGCATCTCTCGGACAGCCGACCGGATCGCTTCGCTCCGGTTCGGGAACTGGCCGGTTTCGACCATCTGTTCAACCTCCTCGATCTGCTGTTTCGGAATCCGTAGTGTCACACGCTCCATAGTTGTGTATTCCCCCGGTAAGACAGGCGACATCGCCGGTGATCGTCTCACAATCTGAGCCGGATCGCACAATCGAATCCACGATCGGCCCCGGTGTAAGACGACTGTCTTACGCATTGGTAACCTAACCCGCAGAGGATAAAAAACTACCGGCGATGTAAGACAAAATCTCGCTGTTTGTCTTACGCACTCTCAGCCATTGTGTAACACATCTGCTGCTGGTGTCCGTCGGCCGCAGCTTGGACAGAACGCCCAATCCGATCGGATCTCGTCGCCACACTCACAGAACAGCCGGTGTACGGCCTTCTGCCCGCAGTTTGGACAGAATACGTGCTCAGGTGCGATCGTCTCGCCGCACTGTCCACACTCGGTCGATTTGTCCGCCCGCGCTGGTGGTGTCTTACGCGGTTCGGCCGCGCTGTCGGCGAGATTCGTATTCAGTTCGTCAGTGTCTGCTGTGTCGGTCTCGCTCGTGTGTTCGGTCGATCGGCCAGTCCGCACGCCTGCCTCATCGATAGTCACGTTTACTGTTACCGGCGGCGTCTCAGCAGATTTTCGGCCATTGTGGTCAGCGAGTAGTGCAGACAGACGGCGATCGATCCGTTCGTCGATGCGATCGGTCAGCATCGCGTCGAACGATCCAAACGGCCGATCGTTTACGTTCGACGGCGGATCGTCTGACTGTCTGGTAGACGCGTCACGTTTTGCGTCGTCGAGGTATGAGCGCAGCGCTCGGCGCATGGCCTCGCTTTTCGAGACCTCGAGCGCGTCGAGCCGATCGATGAGGTCGTCGTCGGCTCGGAACGTGACCTTACTCATAACCGTGTGATATGGCCCATTCTACATTAATCTATCTCCTATTTGACGTACTGTGAGACGCGATGTCTGACGCGTGGCGTACGCTGTGGGCGATCGCCGGTGTCCGCTGTGGGCGATCGCCGGTGTCCGCTGTGGACAATCGCCGGTGTCCGTATTCCTTTGTGAGTGGGCACACAAGCGTCGAGTATGAATACCCGATCACTCGGTGCTGTCGGTGAGGTTACGGAGATTGGTCTCGGAACGTGGAACATTGGCTCCGATTGGGGTGATGTCTCCGACGAAACCGGGCGTGCCGCGATCAACGCTGCGCTTGACGCGGGTATTACGTTTCTCGACACCGCGGACGTGTACGGCGACGGTCGCAGTGAACAACATATCGCCGACGTGCTTGAGACACGCGACGCGTATGACGATGTCACCGTGGCGACGAAGATCGGCAGACGACTCACGCCACATGAGGCCGATCGGTACACCGAAGCAAACCTCAGCGAATTTCTCGATCGCAGCCGCGAGAACCTTGGGGTCGACACCATCGACTTAGTCCAGTTGCACTGTCCGCCGACAGACGTGTATTACGAGCCCGAAACGTTTGGGGCGCTCGATCGATTCTGTGAGGAAGGACGTCTCGACCATTACGGCGTGAGCGTCGAACGTGTCGAAGAAGGGCTCAAAGCGATCGAATACGACGGCGTCGAGACCGTTCAGATCATCTTTAATCCCTTCCGACAGCGACCTGCTGAGCTGTTTTTCGAACAGGCAAAAGCCAACGACGTCGGCGTGATCGTTCGGGTTCCACTCGCCTCTGGACTCCTCACCGGTGCACTTTCGAAAGACACAGAATTCCCCGAAAACGATCACCGCAGCTTCAACCGTGACGGCGAGGCCTTCGACGTGGGCGAGACATTTGCGGGCGTTCCGTTCGAAACGGGCGTTGAAGCCGCCGACGAACTCGCGGCGATCGCCCCTGACGACTGGTCGCTGGCGACGTTTACGCTGCGGTGGATCCTTGATCACGATGCAGTGAGCACGGTGATTCCGGGATCGACAAACCCCGACCATATCCGATCGAACGTCGCGGCCGCCGACAAACGATCGCTGTCAGACGCCGAACGCGCGGCCGTTTCTGACGTGTATGACACGCATATTCGCGAGCACGTGCATCACCGGTGGTGAGTCCACTCCCGACGTGATTTCCTGTTGGTGCCGGCGAAGACGAAGATGCAAGAATTGATACGTCACGCCGGCGTTTCCTCGTATATGGACTACGAAGCAGGGCTCGATCGAGCGATGGATGAGCTCCCGGACTTCAGCGGCTCTGACGAGCGGCTGTCGGTTCCGGACCCGGAAACACAGAAAGACGGCGCGTTTACGCGGCTGACGAACCTCTCGGCGATCGCGGACGCGCTCTCGCGGGATCCAGAGCACCTCCACAGTACGATCCAGCGTGAGCTCGGGACCGCCGGACAGTTTGAAAACGGCCGGGGGCGGTACAACGGGACGTTCACGCCGTCGGATTTCTCCGCGGCGATCGACGCCTACATCGAGGAGTACGTCACCTGCTCGGAATGTGGCTTGCCGGATACCCGCCTCGTCATGGAGAACCGTACCCAGATGCTCCGCTGTGAGGCGTGTGGGGCATTCCGTCCGGTTGCAAAGCGCCGGCGTAAACAGGCCCAACGCGACGTGCCGGACCTCGAAGAGGGCAAGACCTACGAGGTCAAGATCACCGGCACCGGCCGCAAGGGTGACGGCGTCGCCGAGAAGGGCAAGTACACGATCTTCGTCCCCGGCGCACAGAAAGGCGACGAGGTCGAGATCTACATCAAAAACATCAGCGGCAACCTCGCGTTCGCGCGGATCGCGTAAGACGGGTAAGACGGCACCGTTTCTTCTCGATCACCGTCTCAATCTCAGTTGTTGAACCTCGAACCGCCGGTTCCCTGAGACATATATTTGTTCGGTCCGATCGCCCGCTATGGCGACACAGCTCCCGCCCGAAGCGTTCGACGATCGCATCTCGCGCGTGCGTGACAAACTATCAGCGACCGACGCCGACGCGGCGGTCTGGTTCAACGCGACGAGCATCGAATACCTCACCGGCTTTCACCACATCCAGACCGAACGGCCGGTGGTACTCTGTCTGACACCAGAGGCGATCGAGATCACGGTTCCCCGCCTCGAAGTCGAACGGGTCGAGCCAAACCCGCGAATCGACGTGGTTCACCACTACTTCGACTATCCAGGCGGCAAGCCGATCGAGACAGCCTCCTCAATGCTCGCTGAACTCGGCGTCGAGTCCGTCGTCGCCGACAGCGACGGCGCGCCGGGCGTGATGGGCTACGAGGGGCCGGCGCTGTCGGAGTATGTTGCCGTCGAGACGCAGTCGTGGGTCACTCGGATGCGCTGGGAGAAATCTGACGCAGAGGTCGATCTCATCCGCGAGTCTGCGAAGTGGGCGAACCTCGGCCATCAGTATCTCACTGATTATACGGAAGTCGGCGAACATCCAGCGACGGTTAGCCAGCGTGCCTCGACGGACGCCTCCCGGGTGATGTTGGACACGCTTGGCGATCGCTACGCCGTTCGGGTCCGCGGCGACGGCCCAGTCCACGCGGGATACATCTCCGGGCGTGAGACCGCGCTCCCGCACGGGCACACCCCGAACGAGCGACTTTCTGCGGGTGACGTGCTCATCACCGGCGCGACCGCGAACGTTGACGGCTACTACTCAGAGCTCGAACGGACGATGTTCGTCGAGGAGTACACCGATGAGGACGAACACTACTTCGAGCTCATGCTGGAGGCCCAGACGATCGCGATCGATGCGCTCGGTCCCGGCGTCCCCGTCAGCCACGTCGATCAGCTCGTCTGGGAGTACTTCGAGGAACAGGGCGTTACTGACCTCGCCCAACACCACGTCGGACACAACATCGGGCTCGGCGGCCACGAACCGCCGTATATCGATCGCGGCTGGGGCGACACACAGGATGACGACGGAGACGTCGAGATGGCACCTGGTCACGTGTACACGATTGAGCCCGGATTGTACACAGACACCGCCGGCTACCGCCACTCTGATACGGTTGCGATTACCGAGTCAGGGACCGAGATGCTGACGTACTTCCCGCGGGATCTGGAGTCGAACGTTATCCGATGAGCTAACTCTCCGAGCTGGCGGAGGCGGTCGGGGACACTGCGGACCGATGTTTTCAAGCGGCTGCTGTCGTACGGTCAACCGTGGCAGTTACGTTCGATCTGTTCGACACGCTCGTCACCGCGACGTACCCGAGTGAGCCCGCGGCGGTGGTTGCCGAGGAGCTTCGATCGCTCGGCGTGGCGGTTCCGCCCGACTGGAGTGACGCGTACGTCGAACCGCATATCGACGCACCGGACGGCGCTGAGGTCCCGCTTCCGGCACACGTCTCGGCCGCGCTTGCGAGTCGCGGCGTTGATTTCGAGGACAGCGCCGTCAGACGAGCGGTGATAAACGCGTTCGATCCCGAGGTCCAGACGCGTCCAGGGGCCGTCGCTGCTGTCGACGCCGCCGCCAACAGTGGGTCGGTTGGGATCTGTTCGAACTGTTCGGTCCCTGAACTCGTCTCCCGGACGCTCATCCGATCCGAACTCGATCGCGCCTCGTTCGACGCAATCGTCACGAGCGTTGCCTGCGGGTGGCGAAAGCCGCACCCAAAGACATTCGAAACCGTTGCATCTCGGCTCGGCTGTCCGGTCGAGTCGATCACCCACGTCGGCGACAATCCAGCCACCGACGGCGGGATCACTGCCTGCAGTGGTCGCTTTGTAAACGTCACCGAAACACCGCTTTCAGCGCTTGCCGATCGCTTTGAGGCGTCCGTATGACAGTCCCGGCCTCGCTCCCGGCATCGGGAATCGCGTTGTACTCACTGCCGATCGCGATCGTCGTGGCTGCCGTTCTCGATCGAACCGTCGCCGAACCGCCCGTGGCGGTCCACCCGATCGCGCTGTTGGGTCGTGTGATTGAGCCGATAGACGATCAGTACCAATCCTCGTTCAGTGTGGGGATACTCGCGGCGATCGTGCTGCCGATCGGCTTTGCGACCGTCTTTGTGGCCACCACGGCCGTTGTCGGAGCTGTCTCGCCCGTGGCGGCTCCGATCGTCGTCGGCGTGCTCCTGTTTTCACTGTTCAGCCACCGGATGCTGATCGACACCGCCGCCGAGGTGGTCGGGCTGATCGATGACGATCTCGATGCCGCGCGGGTCGAACTCCGTGCGTTAGCCGGACGCGATGCGGAGACACTGTCGGCTGGGGAACTCCGCAGCGCGGCGATCGAAAGCGCCGCCGAAAACCTCGCCGACGGACTTGTCGCGCCGCTCGGGGCGTTCGCCGTCGTCGGATTTCTCGTGCAGTGGTATGCGGTTGGTGCAGTCGACGCCGTCGGTTCGATCGGCACTGGCCCGATCGCGATCGGAGTGCTCCCGCTTTCGGCAGGGATCGCCGCCGCTGCATGGGTGAAGGCGGTCAACACCTTGGACTCGATGCTCGGATACCCTGAAAAGCGGGTCGGAACCGCGAGTGCCCGGCTCGATGATGTCGTTATGTGGTTTCCGGCGCGGATCGCTGCGGCGTTTATCTCGCTGGCGGTCCCGAGCCCGGATCCCCTGCTTGCTGGCCGTCGTTGGGCGAATCGCCCGCCATCGCCGAACTCTGGCTGGCCGATGGCGACGATCGCCGCCGCGCTGCACGTCAAACTCGAAAAGCCGGGTGCGTACGTCCTGAACGATCTGGGTCAGCTTCCGACCCACGACGAGGCCGATCGCGGCGTCAGCCTTGCCTCGCGGGCCGGATGGTTGTTTATTGGCGCGTGTGTGCTCGTCACGGCGATTGGGACGCCGTCGGGGGCGATATAGATGTCTGTGACGGCTGTGTGTGGTGATTGCAGATGATTGGGGCGCTGCGGGCTGCGATCGGCTTTTTCACCCGGATTCCCGTCGAAACAACAACAGACGACTGGGAGGCGTTCCGCCGGCTCCCGGTGACGATCCCGATCGTCGGCACGCTCGTCGGCGCGGTCGCGGGGCTCGCGTTCGTCTTGCCGTTGCCGATCAACACCACAGTTGCGGTCTATCTCCTCACGATCTACTTGCTGTCGGGGATCACCCACGCCGACGGACTCGCAGACCTCGGGGATGGCGCCGTGGTCCACGGTGATGCGGCCGATCGCCTGGCGGTCATGAGCGATTCCCAACTAGGCGTTGGCGGCACCCTCGCACTCGCGGTCATGCTTCTGGTCCTCCTGACTGGTGCGTCGGGAATAAGTGGGGTTGGGACCGGACTGACTGCCTTCCGGCTCGTGTTGGCTGCGGAGGTCGGCGCGAAACTCGCGATGGTCTTTGTGATTTGTTACGGCGAGGCGGCCCACAAGGGGTTAGGATCACAGCTGACCGACGTGAACGGCCCGCGATCGTTCGGGGTCGCCCTGCTGGCGGCGCTGCCGGTTGCGCTGTACCCGCCGGCGTTCGCTTCGGGCGCGATCTTTGCGGCCCTCCTGTCGCCGCTGGCGATCGCGCTCGTTCTCCTCTGGTGGGCGAACCGCCAACTGGGCGGCGTCACGGGCGACGTGATCGGCGCGACGAACGAACTCGGCCGGGCGATCGCACTTCACGCCGGGATGCTCGGGTGGGTGTTCCTGTGAGCCTTGAAACGGTGATCGTCCTCTGTGGCGGTCGTGGCACCCGGCTCGGCACTGACACCGAAAAACCGCTCGTCGAGGTGTGTGGTCGGTCGATGGTCGATCGCGTCTGTGCGGCACTCGCTGCGAGTGAAATCAACCACGTTGTCGCCGCCGTGTCGCCGCACGCCCCCAAGACCGAGAAGTATCTCCGATCGGGCCGATCGACCGGCGATGTCGAACTCATCGAAACGCCCGGTAACGGCTATGTCGAGGATCTCGGCTTCGTGCTCGATCGCGTTGAGACGCCTGTATTGACCGTGGCAGCAGACCTGCCGTTGCTTACAGGGTCGATCGTCGACTCAGTTCTCGATTCGATTGAGTCAAAAAAGTCGACGACGGTCTGTGTGCCAGTCGAGACGAAACGATCGCTCGGGGTTAGCATTGACACGTCGCTTACACCCGAGGAGTACGACCGGCCGCTCGCACCCTGCGGTCTCAACGTCGTGGCCGAGCCGGGAGAGGAATTCGTGGTTCGGCGCGATCGGGCGCTGGCGGTGAACGTCAACCGCCCGCGCGATCTGCAGATCGCAAACGTGTGGTGTCAGCGGTGATTGTGACTGTCACTGGCAGAGTGAGATTATATTCAGCTTTTGGTGCTCCTTTCGAGAACGGAAACAATATCGGACAGATCGAAGAGGCGAAGATTATCACGCTCGTCTGCGGCTTCCTCGACAGAGGATTTGAACCCAGAGCGGCTGAATAAGGCGAATTCGTACGTCGGTTCACCACCTTCGGAGGGTGTCCAATCGATGTACTCCACGTCGTCTTCGAGGTCCGAGAGCACGTCATAACCGAGGGGCGTGTTGGTGAATTTCGCTTCGCCAGCAATCAGTGTTGATTCGTTGGTTGGTGCAACGACGTCCACCTCCCGACTCTTGTACCACCACTGGCTTGGTACCTGTGTGAGCTGGTAGTCTGCATAGAGCGCTGGCACCGCTTGGTGGCAGAGGGATTCGAACGTTCCGCTGACGAAGTCAGGTAATTCGGGTTCGATGAGGTCCTCGTAGGCGTTCTCGCCGTAGAGTTCGTACTGTCCCTCACGGCCGTAGAGATATCTGAAATAGAATCGAAATACGGGATCTCGGATCTGGTATCGCGTGCGCTTGCTGCGTGCCGGATCGGCAAGTGCCGGGTAGTGTTTCTCGATGATCTGGAGCGTTTCCAGCCGATCGAAATAGTACGACGTATTTGTGCTTTCGATGCCGGCTCCCTGGGCGATCTTGTTCCGACTCCGATTCCCGCTGGCCATCGATTCCAGCACCGAAAAATACGTGTTCACCTCCTTCAGTTCCATTTGGAGCACGGTTTCGGGCTCGTCGTGGAGTGGGCCATCCGGATCCCATAGCAGCCGCGAGATGTTCTCCCCAAGGCTCCGTGATGGATCGAGCGGATTGAGATATCGGGGTGTGCCGCCGAAGACGCCATAGACGAATACCCGCTCTTCGGGATCGTACGTTGGCACGAACTCGTGGATGGATCGAAACGGCAATTGGGTGAGTTCCAGCCGGCCATTCGGTGTCTGTGACACGCGGCCGTAGAGTGGCGCGCCGCCGTCGAGGACGTAGGTATGAATCATGCCGATTGCAGAGCCTGTGAGCACGAGCGTTGCCTGGCTCTCGCTAACGGCTGTATCCCATAGATGTTGAATGATCGACGGGAGCCCCTCGTTCGATTCGATGAGGTACGGAAATTCGTCGATGACGACGATGGCGTCTCTGTCGGTGAGGTATCTCAACAGTGGTTCCCACTCCTCTTTGATAGCCGTAATGTCTGGATAGGTTGTTGCTGCGGCCTCAACGAACCGTCTGAGCTGTGTCGTCGCTGTTCCTTGCACCGCCTGATAGTACACGGCACTGTCGCGGTCGGCAATCGATTGCCGAACGAGTTCGCTCTTGCCGATCTGCCGCCGCCCATAAATAATTGCGAGTTCCGCAGTGTCACTCTCATAGAGCGTCTGTAGTCGATCGAGTTCATCAATACGATTGACGAACTGGTCCATATCTCCAGTTGTCGTGGGAGATACATATGTGCTCCGAAGTTAGAGTTTGAACTATAATAGTTTGAACTATAATAGCTTAGTTCCTAATATGAATGCCAATTCTCCATCGTCGTTCAGTATCTCGATAGCAGCTGGAGAATGGGTTTCGAAAAGAACGCTGGGCGTCCTCAATCAGCGGAGTTCAGGATACGGCGAACAGACAAAACAGAAGGTACGATCGAAATTTCCCTGCGACTGTTCAGCCGAGGAGGTACTGCATCTTCGGGAAGCGATCGATCAGCGGTTGGCCGCCGACATCGAGTTGTTCGATGTATTTGTCCGCGCCGAGGATTCGACCCGCGCCGAACGCCGCGACCGCCAGGAAGACGATCGCGTAGATGAGCGTCGAGTCGAACAGCGCGAGCCAGTCACCGCTCCACCCGCCGAGGTAGAACAGCATCATCTGCATCGCGCCGCCGAGTGCAGCCAGGCGGACGAAGCCGCCAAAGATCAGCGCGACACCGATCAACACCTGCGTGACCGGGACGATCACGTTGACGACTTCCATCAACGCTGGGCTGGACGCCATCGCAGCGAACAGGCCGCTAACGGGGCTGGCTGGATCGACGTTCGCGAGGTAGCCTGCAGCGTCGAATGGCCACTCCTGGATTTTGCCGATCCCTGCAAACAGGATCATTCCGCCGATGACGAACCGCAGTGCGACAACGAACCACGCTGAGAGAGCATGGGGCGTTCCTTCGAGCGTGATTCCACCGACGCGGCTTTCGAGTTGGTTACGTGCTTGTGTGGACATCGTCTGTCACCTCTTACACATACAGATACGGCTGGATACTGGATATAAACCCGAGCCGATTCTCATCAAGTGCATATATCACGGTTCGTTCCCCACACACGCTGGTCTTTTTTATACTGGTTTCAGAACAATCCTAACTCATTTACCGATTATCGTAGCCATCCGGAGGCTTCGATAGTATCCTCCGACCCTGTGTCTCGATCCTTCAGCAAAAACGTATGATCACCTAAGTAACGTTTGCAACGCTTTGCACCACGTACCTCGAAAAGCGGTCTGCGTGTGCGTGAATCACCGGTTCTTGAATCGAAGTGAGAAAATAATTGTAAACGCTACTATAATTGTCCCGGAACGGTGAAACGGTTCTCACTCGTACGTAGCCCTATACCGTGGATGAGCGAGATCGCAACCGGACCCCATCGACGTTGATAGATCGCCGAACGCTCCTCGAGGCGGCCACGACAGCCGCCACGCTGTCGATCGCCGGCTGTGTGCGATCGCCGACTGGCACACCCGACGAGACGGATGGTACCGGGACGGGCGGGACGGACGAGACGAGCGGAACAGACGATAGTGATGACCACGCGTACGCCACCGAGACGGTTGTCGACGGTCTCGAAAACCCCTGGTCGATCGCGTTTCTCCCGGACGACCCGCGGATTCTCGTCACCGAGCGCCCGGGTCGGCTGCTCGCCGTCGATCGCGAGGACGGCACGACTGAGTCGATCGACGGGGTCCCGGACGTGTACGCGGCCGGCCAGGGAGGGCTGTTGGACGTCGAGATCCACCCCGCATTTCCCGATGAACCGTGGGTATACCTCACATATGCTGCCCGAAATGAGGCGGGAGACACAGCAACACACCTCTGTCGCGGCCAACTCGATCGCGACTCCTGGGAACTCGGGGACGTGTCAGTGCTCCACGTCGCCGAACCGTTCGTCGACTCGACGGCTCACTACGGCTCGCGGATCGCTTTCGGGTCCGACGAGATGGTCTACATGACCACCGGTGACAGACAGTTCAAAAATTTCGGGCCAGACCACGTCTCCCAAGACCTGACGAACGAACTCGGCGCGACCCTCCGGCTTGAACCCGATGGATCGATCCCAGATAATAATCCGTTCGTTGATGATTCTGACGCACGCGATTCGATCTACAGCTACGGCCACCGCAATGCCCAGGGGATGGCGGTCCACCCCGAGACCGGCGATCTCTGGCAGAGCGAACACGGCGAGAACGACGGGGACTCGATCCGGATCATCGAACGCGGCGGCAACTACGGCTGGCCGATCGCGACCTACGCCTGTACGTACGACTCCGGCGAGCCGATCGGCGTCGATCCACACGAACGGGATGACATCGTCGACCCGGTGTACTACTGGCCCTGCGAATCGGGAGGCTTTCCGCCCGCTGGCATGGCGTTTTACGACGGCGAGGCGTTCCCCGAGTGGCAGGGCGATCTGTTCGTGGGAAACCTCGCAGGGCAGGAACTGGGACACTTTGCGATAGAGGGCCGATCGGTCACGCCGCTCGATCCGATCCTGACCGATCGCGGCTGGCGGGTCCGAGCCGTCGAAGTCGATCCTGACGCGGGACATCTGTACGTGGCTGTTGACGACGCCGACGCGCCGATCGTCCGGCTCATTCCAGAGTAAGCGCGCAACTGGAGGATTAAGTACGTCCAGCGCCGACGAACGCCAATGGACTCCGAGGCGATCGACACCGTCAGCCGTGTCGTCCACGGCGGCGACACAGATCCCGACGTGCTCGATTTTAGCGCGAACACAAATCCGGTCTCGCCGGCGGGTACACGGAATGTCTACGAGGCAGCATTCGATCGCGCCCGCCGATATCCCGACCCTGCCTATCCGGCCTTCCGGACTGCTGCGGCGACGTATCTCGACTGGGAACGATCGGCGGCCGCGAACGGAACCACCAGTGACTCGATAGCCCACGACGATGGGCCCTCGCCGACGATCGTCCCCACCGCTGGCGGGCTGATCGGGATCCGACTCGCCCTCGAGTGTGAACTCTCGGCGGGTGATTCGGCGATCGTTCCGACACCGAGCTTCAGCGAATACGCTCGAGAGGTCCGCCTACAGGGAGCAACCCCAACGTTTGTCGACCACAATCGCGTGCTCGATATCGATCCGGCGGACCACGCGCTGGCGATCGTTTGCAACCCGAACAACCCGACCGGGGAGACGTACGATCGCGATCGGCTCGAACAGTTCGCGGCGCGCTGTACGGCCGCCGACACGACGCTGCTCGTCGATGAAGCGTTTCTCGACTTCACCCGTGAGTCGTCGATGGCCGACCGACAGGGCGTGGTGGTTGCCCGATCACTCACCAAGATTTTCGGACTCCCCGGACTCCGGGCGGGGTTTCTTGCGACAACCGACTCATTGGCTGAGCGTCTCGTGACTGCCCAACCCACGTGGGGGCTGTCTACACCTGCGGCCGCAGTCGGTGAGCACTGTCTCGGGCGGACTGTGTTCGTCGAGGAAACGATCGATCGCGTCGAACACGAGCGCGAGCGGCTGGCCGATCGGCTTGCCGATCGCTTCGAGGTGTTACCGTCGGACGCGCCGTTTTTGTTGTTGGAGGTACCAGACGTGTCGGTCGATCGCATCATCGACCGCGCGCGTGAACACGGCGTGGCGATTCGCGACGCGCGATCGTTCCGTGGACTTGATTCGCACGTCAGAGTCGCCGTAAAACGTCGATCGGAGAACGATCGGCTGCTGGAGGCCCTGGATGTCTGAGGCGATCCTCGAACCGGCGATCCGCGAGGGCGTCTTACAGGCCCGCCGGCCAGAAACGGAGTGGCTTTCGACGGGGTTCGACGGCGGTCGAACGCGTGCCAATGCGGCGTACAACATCTCGGTTCCGGACGGCTGGGGGCGGACTGATCTCCGTCAGTACGTCGATCGTCGCTGTTCGACTGCCAGCTTCGAAGATCCTGGGCCGGCGCTCCTGACAGGGGTGGACCTTGTCCACGCCCGGCGCGCTCGTCTCGACGGCGTGGAAGCGATCGTCACCGCTGGCATCTCAAACCCTGCAACGCTGCCGATGTCTGTTGCTGATTCGGACGCACAATCGACGGCGTCTGATCGCCCATCGTGTCCCGATCAACCATCGGAATACAGGCCCGGAACAGTAAACGTCATCTTGACAACGACGGCATCACTGCCGCCTGGCGCGCTCGCAAACCTCGTCTCGGTTGTCACAGAGGCCAAGACGGCGACGCTACTCGCCCTGACGGGATTTACCGGGACGACGAGCGATGCGATCGTCGTCGGCTGTGATCCAAACGGCCACGCGTGCGAATTTTCGGGGTCGGCGACTGACGTCGGTGCTGCCGCTCGCGCGTGCGTGCGAGATGCACTTTGTGCGTCGCTCCGATCGCGATACGCCGACGAGTCGATCCCAGAATCTGTCGATACAGCCGAGTACGGCGTCGAAACGACGGCCCGTGCCGCTGTTGATTCGATCGATCGGTGAGTCTCGAGGCCACCGACATACCGCACCAGACAGCACAACACACTAATCGATCGCCTCCCTCACTGCGAGCATGACCGATCCAGCCGAGGTACGGAAAAATACGCCCGGACGCGGTGTCACGCCAACCGCCCACGAAATCTCCCCGGATGCCCCCGAGGAGTTCGGACTCGTGCAGGTGTGGTGGGGTGATGGGAAAGGTAAGACAACCGCGGCGATGGGAATGGGCTTTCGCGCGGCGGGTCACGGTTATTGCGTCCACATGCTGCAGTTCATGAAAGGCGGCGCAGACAGCGTCGAGGCGGTTCGTGGCGAGTACAACGCGATCGCAGCCATGCCCGGATTTAGCTACGAGAACACCGGCCACTACGGCTGGCACGGACTCGCCGACGGCAGCGACGACGATTCCCACCAAGCCAACGCCAAAGCGGCCCTGGAACGGACGTTCGAGCTCCTCGAAGCGAGCGCCGACGCGGACCTCTCTGGGCCGATCGACCTCGACGCGCCACCGGAGGACGGGGTCCACATGCTCATCCTCGATGAAATCCTCTACGCGGCCGATCAGGAATTGATCGACGACTCGGACGTCCTCGAGGTTATTGATCGCGCGCCCGATCGCCTTGAACTCGTGCTCACTGGTAGTCACGCGGCACCCGAGTACGTCTACGACGCCGCGGATCTCGTCACCGAGGTCACGAAACGCAAACACCCGATCGACGCCGGCCAGCGCGCCCGCCGCGGCACCGAGTACTGAGCGGCGATGGCGTCGGATTCAGCCCGGACGATCCTCGTCGCCGGTACCGCGAGCCACGTCGGGAAAAGCACCGTCGCCGCGGGGCTGTGTCGGGTGCTCGCCGATCGCGGCGTATCGGTCGCGCCGTACAAGGCCCAGAACATGAGCAACAATGCCCGTGCGGTCCCGCGACCGACGACCGACGGACCCGCCTACGGCGAGATCGGCATCTCTCAGTACGTTCAGGCGCGGGCCGCTCGTGTCCCACCGACGACCGAAATGAATCCCGTGCTGTTGAAACCACGCGGCCATGGCGAGTCTCAGTTGGTGATCGACGGCGTCGGACTCGGTCACTTCGAGGCGGGATCGTACTACGAAAACGGGTGGACGGACGCCCGCGAGGCGGCGATCGCTGCCCACGCCCGTCTTGCTGACCGTCACGACGTGATCGTCGCCGAGGGCGCAGGGTCGATTGCCGAAATCAATCTTCATCACCGCGATCTCGCAAATGTCGAGACAGCCCGGTTCGCTGACGCTGACATCCTGATTGTGGCGGATATCGAACGCGGCGGCGTCTTCGCGTCGCTCGTGGGAACGCTTGAGTTGATGCCAGCGGACCTCCGCGCTCGCGTCTGTGGTGCACTCATCACCAAGTTCCGCGGCGACACGTCCCTGCTCGATCCCGGCCTCGACACCTTTGAGGAGCGGACGGGCGTCCCCGTTCTCGGCGTGCTCCCGTACGACGACCCCGGCCTTCCAGAGGAAGACAGCGTCTCGCTGCCCGCAGCGGGCGATCGCGCGATCGTCGGCAACGACGAGGTTCCATCGGAACAGACTGTTACCGTTGCCGTCCCGCGATTCCCCCGGGCGTCAAACGTCACCGACCTCGAACCGCTCGCGATGGTTCCCGGTGTCCGCGTGGCGTACGTCCCGCTCTCAGCAGACCTGTCGGACGCTGACGCGATCGTCTTGCCGGGCACGAAGAACACTGTCAACGATCTTCTTGCGCTCATTGAATCCGGGCTGGCCGATCGAATCCGCCGGTTCGACGGACCGATCGTCGGGATCTGCGGCGGCTACCAGATGCTCGGCGAGCGCCTGGAGAACGTCACCGCGGAGGCAACCACCGAAACGACGATCGACGACGAGACAGTTACTGGAATCGGGCTGCTTCCCGTTCGGACCGTGTTTTCAGCTGAAAAGCGTGTTCGGCCGATCGAGCTGTCGATCGACGGTACGGGGCCGATTTCGGGCGTGACGGGGACCGTCTCGGGCTATGAGATCCACACCGGCGAAACGACGCTGGTTGACGACGCCAAGTCAGCGGCTACCCGGGAGGCGCTGCCGTTCGTCCGCAACGGAACTCGATCGGCTTCGCTTGGCTATCGACGCGGGCAGGTACTCGGAACGTACCTCCATGGGTTGTTCGAAAACGAGGGCGTCAGAGAGTCGTTTGTCGATGCGGTCTACGCGTCAGCCGATCGATCGCGTCCTGATCCGGACTGCCTGGATGGTTCCGGGGACGCTGGAGACGCCGCACACGATCCCTACGCCGCCGCGGCAGCGCTACTCCGCGAGCACGCTGATCTCAGCGCGATCGACCTCGACGGTATACCGTGATCAGCCTCGACAGCATGTCACGATCTACAACGCGACAGCAAGGAACGTCACGATCGCCGACACAACAGATTAAGTCCACTCGTATGCTACGACAGACACATGCGTCGATCGATCGTCGTGGTTCTCGCGCTATGTTCGATCGCGTTTCTCCTCGTCGGCGGCCCCTCACTGTTATTTTCGCCGGCGACGAACGAGTTGGCTCCTGAACAGCCCGACGCTGAACCGGAACTCATTCATCCGACAGACGGCGAGAGCGGCTTCTGGCCGTTTCTGAACTCGAAGCAATCCTTCGAGGGACGCAGTCCGGTCAATGTCGTCGTTGTTGGCGACGCCGACTCGGTACTTACGCTGTTGACGCAGGCTCGCGACGCTGACTGGACCGAAAGCGACGAAGAGGAACTCGAAGCCGATCCGGAGACACACGCACTCTTCAACGGCTCGAACGACAGCGTCGACGAGGGAATCTCGATCGGCTCAACAGAGATCACGTGGTCGCGAACCTCAGGGGCGACGAGGTATGCATACGTCAATCCTGGTGATGGCTCCAGCGGCCGGTGGATCACCGAAACCGCCCAGGTCCACGACGGGACGTACTACGGCTACCGCTACCACATCCGGCTGTACGAGAATCCGAACCCAGACGATCCATGGGTCGCGATGCAGACCCACAGCGAACACTTCGACTGGTTTACCCTCAGACACCGCGTGGATGGCTCACAGGAAGCGCAGGTCCGCGTGGAGTCTGACCTGATGGGATTGCCGGGAATCGAGCCGAGGACGGACGTAAGCCGGATCTACCTCGGCAACCAGAACGGCTCGGACGCCGACGGCTGGGCGACCTTTGTCGATCTGCTCGGAACGATCGCGGCCGGGGTTCTCCTTGGGTTCTCTGTCGGCGTCAGCTCGATCGGTCAGGTACGCGATCGGCTTCGCACGCACCTGTCCGCCGCCGATCGCCGTCGCCTCGCTGTGGCCGCCGATCGCATCGAACTCGAACACCTGCTGTTGGCTGGATTCATCCCCGCGTTGCTTTTGAGCGTCCGGTTCGCTGGAATCGCGCTCGAACAGTACACCGGGATCTCGATGCACGGAATCGCGGCACTCCTGTACCCGTTCATTGCGATCGGCCTCCCGGTTGGGACGTATCTCATCGCCGCCGGGCTCGAACGCCGGTTGGACGCTGCCGTCGTCGCTGGCGGCGCGTTCGCAGTCGGTCTGTGGCTCGATTACGGGTATCTCGGAATCGAATCGCTGCCGGTCGACGTCGTCGTTCACCGAATGCTCGTCGTCGTTGCGATCGGGCTCTTTGCGGCCGGTGCGGCCCGACGGGCGGCCCGATCGACGCGGCTAAACGAGCTCTCTGTCGCCGGCGTGGTCCTGTGGGCGATCCTCCTCACCGGCACGCTATTCGGACTGCTGTGAGCGCTGTTATGTTCTTGGAAGGTCGTCTGCGCTGACGCCGACCTCCGCGGGAGCCGGATCGCCCGTCGGATTCTTCGATCGCCGGTAGATGTGTTCGAGATCCTCCATCGTCCGCCTGACGTCGAAGCGATCAACCGCTGCCCGGGTATCCCGATCGGTCTGGAGGACCGTTTCGATCGCTTCAAGCATGGCGTCGACTTCGCCGTGAGCGAACCGCTCGCCGTTGCCGGCCTGGATCGTCCGATCGAACGGCGGCGTGTCGGCAGCGACGACGGGCGTCCCACAGGCGTTGGCTTCGAGCGTCGACAACCCGAGTGTATCGCCTTTTGAGGCGGTGACGAACGCGTCGAGCGACGAGTAGAAGATCGGCAACTCCTCACGCGGCAGAAAGCCACGAACCTCGACATTCTCCGGCGCCTCTCGTTCGAGCCTGTCGCGCTGGGGGCCGTCGCCGACGATGACAAAGTCGTATTCAGGGAGCTCGTGTGCCGCCTTGAGGATCTCTGCGACGTGTTTTTCCATGCTCAGCCGGCCGCTGTAGCCGATCACCGTCCGATTACGGTACCACCGCTCTTCGGTCGGTTTGAAAAAGTCCATGTCGATCCCGACCGGCAACGGAATGTGTTCGACGCGCCGGCCGATCCGCTCGGTCGAGGCAGTCACGACGTCGAAGCTCCGGAGGTAGACGTTTTCGAGGGGAACGTAGAGTCGTCCGATCGCCTCAGCGACTGATTCGACGCCGACACTCTGGTCCAGGTAGGCCTCGATCGGTGTGTGGTGGGTGTAGACCGCCGGCAGATCGTGTTCGTGTGCGTAGTATCGCCCGAGGAGGCTCGCAGGAGCCGGCCCATGACAGTGGACGATATCCAACTCGGGCAGCGATGATGGCGGCTTGAACGTCGGCACGCGGTACCCCGGATAGAAGGGATTCGGGAGGGATCGGATCGGGATCTCCCGTTCGCCCGGCTCGTAGTCCCCGTCTGGGTAGATGATGTACACCTCGTGGCCGCGCGCTTCGAGTTTTTCACGCCACAGCTTGATCGTGTACGTGACGCCATCGATCCCCGGGAAGTAACTATCAGTAAAAAATCCAATTCTCATGCGAGTTTGGTGTGTTGATCGGCGATTGGTTGTGCGTGCGATTCGACGATCGTTTCGTACAGCGATCGATACTGGTCGGCGATCGACGCAAGTGTGAACCCCTCCGCTCTCGCTGCGGCGGCTGTCCCAAGTCGGTCGCGGAACTCGGGGTCGGTGAGCCGTTCGATTGTAGTCTCAAACGCTTGTACACCGCCGTCGACCTTCAGACAGTCCTCGCCGTCAGCGAGCCACGAGAACGTCTCAATGTCACGGACAACGACCGGGTGGCCCGTGAGCATCGCCTCCAACAGGGCGATCCCTTCGTTTTCTTCGTGAGTTGGGAAGCAGAAGATGTCGCCGGCAGCGTACGCGCCCCGGATATCCTCAATATAGCCGGTGAACGTGCAGTTCTCGGGCGCGTTGTCGATGAGCCGTTTCGTCTCTCTGCCTTTCAGGGCTCGATCGATCGGGCCGAACCACGCGAAGTCGATGTTCGGCATCCGGCGGGCCAGTTCGACGAACGTCTCCAGCCCTTTGCGCTTCATCACGTGGCCGACCATGAACACCGTTGGCGGGTTGAGGTCGTACCGATCGCGGTAGGTCGCCTCAAGCGCTTCAAGCCCATCGATCTTCTCAGGATCGACACCGTTCGAAATCACCGTCGTCGGGGTATTTGTGTAGGATTTGATCAGGTCTCGGTTGTACTCGGAGGGACACACGAGATGATCTGCGAGCCCGTAGGCTCGTTCAAGATACGGCCGCAACGGTCGCGAGAGCGCGTTCGTGAACCGAAAGCTGTCACCGAAATCCTCGGCGGTGACGTGGGTGTGGGCGATCACTGGAATTCCGCGCTTTCGAGCCCGTCGGGCGTACCAGACCGACCGCGGCCCGACGAGGTTGCACTCGAAGACGTCCGCGTCGAGTGTTGGCTCGGTTGTGTACTCCATTCCAAGCCGATCGAGAAGTTTCCGCTGGTGGATCACGGACTCGCGGATCCCGCCGGTCACGTGCTCTTCGAACTCGAAGTAGTGTGATACCTTCATGTTCGAAGTTCTCCTTGTGTGTCCTCACCGGCTGATCTCGAGCCACGGGACCTCGATGAGTGGCGGGATGTGCGTCTCGATGTGGTGCTCCCAGACGCCCTGTTCGCCGAACGCCTCGCCGTGGTCGGCGGTCACGACGACGCGACCGTCGAGGCGCTCGACGAGGTCGGCGATCGATTCGAGCGCGATGCGGAGATTCTCCTCGTAGAGTGCCAGCGCCGCCTCGCGAGTTCCGTTTTTCAGCACGTCCGCCGGATCGAGTTCGAGCCACAGCCCGGCCTTTTGAGCCAGGGTGCTGTTGTCGAGGCGCCCCTCGATCTTCGGGCGGATCGTGTCCGCAAGCCCCGACAGCGCGCTACCGTCGCCTTCGTCGGCGTCTTCTTGTCGTTTGATTCCTTTTTGAATCTGGGTGAGCTTTCCACTCTTCTCGCGTGCAAGGTACGGCGCATGTGGCTGCATGTAGTGTACGACTGTTCTGTCGGCGCGATCGATCGCCGCCGTGTTGGCGTCGAACGCCTCGATCATGCTCGCAGGCGGGACGGTTCCGAGGTCGTCGTCCCATCCGGACTTCCACACGTCGAACACTGTCGAGATGTGCTCGCTTGCAGTCCAGTCGTAGTCACAGCTCGCCCCCCACTTGAGTTCGTTTAGTGGGATTCCGAGGCTGTTGATGAACGGATTGGCTGAAAAATACGCGATATCGTGCTCGCCAGTGAAGGTCCGAAACGCCCACTCCGGCGTCGAGGACCCAACACTGCGACGCTTTTCGAGGGTTCCGTCGAGGTATTCATTGTACACCTCCGCGAACGTATCATACCGACACGCATCTAAGACGATGCAGTAATCCCACTCAGACTCGAGGAAGCGCTGGTCCTCCATCTACGGGAACGTCACTTGGCGAGCACCTATTTTTGTCGGTCTCTGGTAAGACTGCGAACTGGCCCAGATATTTTGCTGTATCTCATCGTATCGGACATTTCAAGTCGATACCTTCCCCGATGTTCGGTATGACAGCGAGGCGCAGCTGGGCCACCGTTTTCAGCGCGATCGGGGCAATCTCGATTCTCGTTGTGCTCTTTGCGATCGTGGGGCCACAACGCGTGCTTGACGCGCTAGTTTCGGCTGATTTGCGGCTGGTCGCGGTCACGATCGCCTTCTCGCTTGGGTGGCTCTTCGCGTGGAGTCTCATGCTTCGTGCCGTTCTCTTGACACTCGACGTCGACATGTCCGTGCCAACGGCGGTGCTCGTCTACGCGGGTGCCGTGTTTTCGAACAACGTCACCCCGTTTGGACAGGCCGGCGGGGAACCGGTCGCCGCCCTTCTCATCTCGAATGTCTCTGGGTCGCGCTACGAAACTGGACTGGCCGGGATCGCCACCGTCGACGTACTCAACGTGGTGCCGTCAGTCTCGCTCATCGCTGTTGGGGTCAGCTACCACGCGACAACGACCGCGCTCAGCGATCGGATCGAGACGGCCGTCGGATCAGCCGCGGTGGTCATCGCCACGATGGTGCTCGTTCTGTGGATCCTGTGGCACTATCGGGCGATCGTCGTCGATCGGGTCCCACCGGCTGTCGGCTGGATCGCTCGGCGGCTCTCACGATTCGGGATCGACCCCGCTGGAATCGAACTGGCGATTGCCGATCGGCTGTCGGGATTTACTGATCGGATCGAGGTGATCGGGGAGAATCGAACCGCGCTCGTGGGTGTTGTTGGGTTTTCTCTCGCTGGGTGGCTCTGTCAGGCTGCTGCGCTCGGGGCCGCCTTCGCGGCGATCGGGCAGCCGATCCCGTTGTACGTTCCACTGTTCGTCGTGCCGCTTTCGTACCTCGCAGGAGCCGCGCCGCTGCCCGGTGGCCTCGGTGGCATCGAAGCCGCACTCGTTGGGCTACTCGTGCCGACAACCGGCGTGGCTGTCGCGTCGATCACCGCGGCAGTCTTGGTGTTTCGCGGCGGGATCTTCTGGCTTCCGACGGCGATCGGCGGGGTATCTGCGTCGGTGTTGGGGGTGCGGGCTGTCGATCGCTGACGCTCTCGATCGGCTGTGGCCTTCGACTGCGGCACAGATACCGCTGCCATCCGCCATCGCACGCTTTTTATTATCACACGGAACAACAACCAGTAATGACCTATCCGTGGGAGGCGTGGGATCACATCCTCAAGATCGATCCCGACAAAGAGCTGCTGGCCGGTGAGACGTTCGAGGACGTCTGTCAAACTGGCACAGACGCGATCGAGATCGGCGGCACCCTCGGGATGACCGAAGAAAAGATGCAGCGGGTGATCGATGCGTGTGCGGCCTACGACGTGCCGCTGTATCAAGAGCCTTCGAACCCGAGCGTCGTCATCGACTCGCCGGCGCTCGATGGCTACCTCATTCCCACGGTATTCAATTCGACAGATCCATTCTGGATCGTGGGCGCACACAAAGAGTGGGTCCGCATCGAGAACGGCCTCGATTGGGACCGAACCACGACAGAAGCGTACATCGTGATGAACCCCGATGCGTCCGTCGCGGAGTACACCGAGGCTGACTGCGATCAATCACCCGAAGATGTCGCCTCCTATGCCCGCGTCGCCGAAAAGATGTTCGGCCAGGAAATCGTCTACATCGAGTACTCTGGAACGTTTGGCGACCCCGAGATCGTCGCTGCTGCGCAGGATGGACTCGACGATGCAACGCTGTTTTACGGCGGGGGAATCCGCGACTACGATGCAGCCTACGAGATGGGTCAGCACGCAGATGTGGTAGTCGTCGGCGATCTGCTCCACGACGCAGGCTGTGACGCGGTCGCACAAACTGTCGACGGGGTCAAAGACGCCCACTCGACCTCGCCGTCGGCTGAGTGAGGACACAGGGACACGTTTACTCCCGATCGGATCGCCCGGGTTACTTGTTTTTTAGTCGCCGGATCGATCGGATCGAAACGGGGTCTTTTATGCGTATCCCACGGCAACCAATGAGTATGCGAAACCGAACGTATACCGAAGACGCAGCGCCGGGTGCAGACGTCACCGTCGCCGGATGGGTCCACGAGATCCGCGACCTCGGCGGCATCGCCTTTCTCATTCTCCGCGATCGGACGGGCAAGATCCAGGTCAAATTCGAGAAAGACGAGATGGACGACGACCTCGTCGAAACTGGGCTCGGCGTCTCCCGAGAATCTGTTATCTCAGTGACTGGCGCAGTTGACGAAGAGCCGCGCGCGCCGACGGGTGTCGAGATCACACCGACGGCAGTTGAGGTCGTTGCTGCGGCCGACACCGAACTCCCGCTTGACCCCTCCGGGAAGGTCGACGCAGAGCTGTCGACGCGGCTCAACAACCGGACGCTCGATCTCCGCAAACCGGAAGTAAAAGCGATCTTTGAGATTCGTTCCGAGATTCAGCGTGCGGCCCGCGAGATGTTCCGTGAGCACGACTGCACGGAGATCAACACCCCGAAGATCGTCGCAACCGGTACGGAGGGCGGCACAGAGCTGTTCCCGATCACCTACTTCGGCGAGGAGGCGTTCATGAACCAGAGCCCACAGCTTTTCAAACAGCTCATTGCGGGCTCGGGCATCGAACGCGTCTTCGAGATCGGGCCGATCTTCCGCGCAGAAGAACACAACACGCCGCGACACCTCAACGAGGCGACCTCGATCGACTTCGAGGGCGCCTTCTGTGACCACACCGAGGCGATGGACGTCGCCGAGGCGATCGTCAAGTCCGTTTACGAGGCGGTTGCGGAGAACTGCGAGGCCCAACTCGACGCGCTCGGTATTGCCGACGAGTTCGAGGTCCCCGAGGGTGACTTTCCGCGGCTCACCTACGAGGAGGCGATCGAACGGATCAACGCCACAGGCGCGCTCGACGAACAGCTCGTCTGGGGCGACGACCTCCCGACAGAGGGCGAACACGCCCTTGGCGAGGATGTCGGCGAGCACTACTTCATCACCGACTGGCCCTCGGATATCAAGCCGTTCTACATTATGGACCACGAAGACGATGAATCGCTGTCGACCGGCTTCGATCTGATGCACCCGCGAATGGAACTCGTCTCGGGTGGTCAGCGCGAACACCGTTACGAGCACCTGATCGAGGGATTCGAACAACAGGGCCTCGATCCCGACGCGTTCGAGTACTACACGAAGATGTTCAAATACGGGATGCCGCCACACGCCGGCTTCGGACTCGGCGGCGAGCGGCTCGTCATGACCGTTCTCGGCTTAGAGAACATCCGCGAGGCCGTGTTGTTCCCGCGCGATCGCCAGCGGCTTTCGCCGTAACCCCGGCTTCGACAGTTTAATTCACACGCGATCGCTCGGCGGTGTGGCTGCAACAATCCAAACGCGTCACTCGCCGAGATACGCTCCGATCAGCTTTTTTTCTGCGGCCCGGAGGTGCTGGTGGAACGTTTGTCTTGAGATATCCATTGTTTCGGCGACCTCACTCCCGTCGACTGGCCGCGGCCACTCGAAGTAGCCGTTGAAGTACGCTTTTTTGATCGCCGTCTGCTGTCTGTTTGTGAGTTCTGTATCTAGCTGTGCGCTGAACTCTTGTTGTGGCTTGCGGCGGCGATCGCGCTCGCATTGGGACACTAGTCGAACCGTCTCGTACATCGATTCGAGTCGTTCAAAAATTGATCTGACGTCTTGTTCAGCCGGGGATTCAACGACAATCTCTGCGCACTCTGGGCTCGCCGCCGCGTCGACGACCGACGCGCCGTACTGCGAGAGTTCGACGAACGGAGAAAGCGCCGTCGCCGTCACCGAGAACGTCACCGACGTCTCAGATTCGGTAATCACCCGCGCGGACTCGATGGACTCACAGCCGGTGAGGCCGTTGATTTCGTGGTCGATCGGTCCGCTTGCTTGGAGGTACAGTTCGTATCCAGATCCCTCTCCTCCGCCGGTGATTCCCGTGTACTCAATGTCTGTCTCCATCCGGGCTGCAATGTCTGCAAGCACGAACGACGGATCTGCGATCTCAAAGCGCGTCTCGTGAACCCGCTTTGTGGTTTGCATCCGAACTGTTTCGATCACGTGGAGCCCAGCCGCAATCGTGTTGCCGATCGATTCGAACAGCTCCTTTTCGCGATTGTCGAGTATGTCTGCGTCATCGGTGTACACACAAAATAGTCCGTAGCGCTTCGGTGAGTACTGCAGCGGGACGACGAGCAGCGCCTCTGAGTTGCCGGCCTCTGGAACGAGACGTTCGTCTTGTACAGCCGAGAGATCGATTGAGCGTACCGCCCCGTCGACTTGGCTTTCGACGAGTTCCCTGGGTACTGATTCGAGTGCGAGGGGCTCTGATTGGTTCACTGAGACCCCATGTGCGGTTCGAATTGTCAGCGTTGAATCATCCTCATCAACTGTACCGAACCAGCTAGCAATGTAGCCGTCAGTTTCGGCGACAACCTCACAGATCCGTGACTCGACCGCGCGACGATTGGTTTCGGTGACAAGTATCTGCGTGACGGTGTACAAGAGCCCGCTCACTCGTGAGAGGATCCGTTCGAGCACGGCAACTTCATGAGCAAGATCGGTCCGACGCTGTTCGGCGAGTTCCTCTGTCGCGTGTAGGTGCGTGACGTCGTTTTGGAATCCGACGTAGTGGCGAACTCTACCGATCTCGTCGCGAACAGGAGCGACGGTCAATTCATTCCAGAAGGGGCTGCCGTCGGCGGTGTAGTTTTTAATTCGCGTCGTAATTGGCTCGTCGTTTTCGATCGCCTCGCGGATCTCAGCGACTGTTTCTTCATCGGTCTCTAATCCTTGCAACAGCCGAGGATTCTCTCCGATCACCTCCGAGCGCTCGTAGCCACAGATCTCCTTCCACGCGTCATTGACATATATGAGTGGGTTATCCGGTTTGGAAGGATCAGTCAGGCTGATTCCAACGGGCGCGTGGTCGATCGCCCGAAACAGTTGGTCGTCGCTCAGCCCACTGACTGTCGGATCTCCGTCCTCTATTGCTGTCGAGTTACGCGTAGACGAACGCGATGAATCCGATCGTGCTGTTGGGTCCGTTTGGACCGGCGGTTCGGCCGTCTCGAGTTCCCTGACCAGATCTTCGAGTGCGTCCGTCCGATCTGCGTGCACAAGCGCCGCGGACTGCTCATTAGCTTTTGTGCCCACAGATTTAGCTGATCTCGGAGAGAACGATACCACGGGCAGCCTTGGACAGTGTTCTGCCAGCACGCTCTGGAGCGTTTCGAGTTCATCGCCGAGTTCGTCGCTAACGACGACGCGGTCAATCGGGTCCGACAGCGCGATTGCAACCGCTTCCGTCGGTGTTGCTGCAGTTGTGACACGATGTCCACGATCAGCTATCGCAGTGGCGATTTGATCGTTCCATTCCGGCACGACACTGAGTACGTGATGCCCCGACACACACACCCTTACGCACTATGTGCCTATCAGTATTCCTCTTATTTCTTTTAAAAAAGGACGTCGATCGCCTGCACCGTGCGATCGACCCGGAATTGATTGTTCGGACTGTTCAGTCGTCCGACGGGACGACCTTCGAGAGGCTGGAACCGTAATTGGACCCGGCGGTGACCTCGTCTGGCTCCTTCGCGACGTACGTCACGATGAGCAGCGTCACCCCGTACTTCGCGATCACGTCGAGGAGGCTGTAGCCCCACGAGGTGATGCCCGTTCCCAGCACTGCGATTCCCTCAACGCCGAGGAACCAAAGCAGTGGGTAGCCGAACCAGGTGATGACGGTCAGGATCTTCAGCGTGTTGAAGATATCCGTCGTCCCTGCGGCCTGTGCATCTGCGGGCCACTCGACGAGCAGGATGTAGATGATGACGAGGAAGAAGATCGAACTCAGCACGAACCACCACCAGCGCATGACGACAGACGAGGTGGTGAGTGCTGCGGCAAGCCCCGTGACACACATTGCGATCGTGAACGCGACCGACGTCGAGATCTTGGTGAGGTTAGAGCCTGCAAGCAGCCCCAACGCGATCAGGATGAACGGCGTCGAAAGCGCCCACGTGAGATACCGCCCCCACATAGTGAACACTTCTTGGCCTTCTAAGGCGTGCCCAGCAGGCATTTCGAGGAAACTCACGGTTAGCCCTGACGCGAGCCCCGTGTAGCTTGAAATCGAAACAACTGAAATGAGCATCGTCGAGATGACGATGAGCTTCGCCCGTGGATCAGTCACGTTTCTCGCGAGGTATGCGATCGCGACGATCGTCAACCCCGCGAGCGCGATGTTGACAACGAACGAACTCGCTAGCAGCGAGTCACTCAGAATGTACTCGAATATCTCAGTTTGCGTCTGTGAAGACTGTAGTAATCCGCCCTGTGCACCCAACAATAACGCACTGGCCGATGTCATAAATTGCATTTTATAGTATGACGGGCGATATAATGAAGTCCAATCCATACCAGTAAGGTAATACATCAGTTCGAACTTCGGTAGCAACAACCGACTAACATTTGACTAGTCAAAAAGAAGGGTTCATTGCGGTGTCACTGTTCGAAACGAACACATGGACGGCAGCGATGATCCGGCACCGACCGCGTTCGTTCCCGGTCATATCACGGCATTTTTCAGCCCACAGCCAGACCCAGATCCGCTTGTCGCTGGCAGTCGCGGGGCTGGGATCGCGCTCAGCCACGGTGTTTCGGTTTCGATCTCGCCAGCCACAGACCCGACTGTCATTTTGAACGGAGAGCCAACGTCGATCGAGCCTGTTATGTCGGTGCTTCGATCGCTTAACGTCTCTGCGGAGGTCCATGCGAAGACTCCGCTCCCGCTCGGGGCGGGCTTCGGTGTTTCCGGTGCGATCGCGCTCGGCACCGCCCTCGTGGCGAACGCGCACTTCGACTGTGGTCGGTCTGTCAACGAACTCACCGCGATTGCCCACCGCGCGGAAGTCAAAGCGGGGACCGGCCTCGGCGATGTGGTCGCGCAAGCCCGTGGGGGTGTACCGATTCGACTGGAGCCGGGCGCACCCGGCTCTGGTGAACTCGACGGCGTCCCTGCGTCGCCACGGATCGAATACTGCACGTTCGGCGAACTCTCGACGGAGTCGGTCCTCTCTGGGGAGACGGAGGCCGTAACCACCGCTGGCGAACGAGCGCTCTCGGCGCTGGTTGCGACCCCGACGATCGAACAACTCATGCATGGCGCACGCACGTTCTCGACAGACGCGGGGCTGCTGGGTACGGAGGTCAAACAGGCGATCGAGGCTGTCGAGGAAGCCGGCGGACAGGCCGCGATGGCGATGCTCGGACGGACCATCTTTGCGATCGGCACGGGGCTGTCAGATGCTGGCTACGATCCGGCTGTCTGTCGGTGTTATCCTGCGGGGGCGCATCTCGTAGGTGACGCGGATACGCTGCGGTGATCCCAGCTTG
>NZ_SRSG01000010.1:0-130203 GCF_005543295.1 Halalkalirubrum salinum | reverse complement strand
GGTGACCCGAACCTGAACCCGATCGTGTGGTGACCCGAACCTGAACCCGATCGTGAGGTGACCCGAACCTGAACCCGATCGTGAGGTGACCCGAACCTGAACCCGATCGGCTTTTTATCCTCTGCAGGCAGGTATCGGTATGAGCGAGATCGACATCCCCGAAGACCATCCCAGATACCAGTCGCTTCTGACACGGCACCGAATTGAGGCCGGCGTGGAAAATGGGATCACGAGCAAACAGGGGCTCATCGCAGAGGGCCGCGGGGAGGCCTTCGACTACTTACTGGGCGAGCAGACGATCGACAGTGCCGCTGCCGCCGAACGCGCCGCCGCAGCCGCGTTGCTGTTAGCAAACCACCCAGTTATTTCGGTAAACGGCAATGTCGCGGCGCTGGTTCCCGCGGAAGTTGTCGCGCTTGCGACAGCCGTCGATGCCGACATCGAAATCAATCTCTTCAACCGGACCGACGAGCGGATGACTGCGATCGCCGAGCATCTCCGCAAACACGGCGCGACAAACGTCAAAGGACTCACTGCCAACGCACGGATCCCTGGCTTGAGCCACGAGCGTGCAAAAGTCGACGCCGACGGGATCGGGACTGCGGATGTCGTCGTCGTGCCGCTCGAAGACGGCGATCGCGCGGAGGCACTTGCTTCGATGGGGAAAACCGAGATTGTCATCGACCTCAACCCGCTTTCGCGGTCTGCCCGCGCGGCTGCGATCCCGATCGTCGACAACATCCTCCGGGCGATCCCGGCGATCACGGACGCTGCTCGCGAGTTTGAGGGCGCATCGAAGGACGAACTAGCCGCGATTGTCAATGAATTCGACGCCGAGGACGCGCTTGCAGACGCTGAGGCCGCGATCCGAAGCGGCGATCGCTCCTGATCAGTCCGCCCGCTCTTTTCACTACACTACATATCGATCGCCGGAAACGCCCCGATGATTGCCGGCGGGTTCTGCACCATCCCGTCGGGAGCCATGACGACGAGTCCGACGACGACCGCGAGTGTCAACGCAATAAGCAACAACAAGACAGTACTGATCGCGCTCATCGCTCTGTGAGCCGAGCGAAGCTTTGGATCGGGAGCCGATGAAAACATCTACCAACTCTTCGGCAGGCAATATAATAAACCTGCACGGGCCGTCTCGGCTCCGATCGACGAGCTTGTGTGTGCCGATCGAATCAATCAAATTGAATATTTTTATATCACGGCGCCGATCGTGGTTCGTATGCCCTCCACCGCCAATCGACGTGAGCGTGCCGCTCGCTGGCTCTGCTCGTCTGGATTGCATCTTGAAACAATTCTCGCTGTCGTGGTTCTCCTGGCGGCGATCGTGACAGCAGTCGTTGTCGCTTTCGGCGCGATCACCGCGCTGCCGACGGGGGCTCCGCCGGAGGGGCAGCCGCCGCAGGAGCAGCCCGGATCCCTGCTGTCGATCGGCACGACGCTGCTCAATGGGACGATTCTGCTCGCGCTCGCTCTGGGGGCGATCGTGCTTGCCCACGGTATCGCGGAGCTTTCGATCGCGCGCCGGGACGAGCAGTCACTCCGCGACCGACCGGTCTCGTATCTTGCGATGCGGACGATCCAGACACTGGCTGCATTTGGCTTCGTCGGGCCGATTGGCGTCGGCTACTTCCTCTCGCGGATAGGTGTCATCCCCAACGACGTACCGTCTGGTGTGTTATGGTCACTTCTGGCGATCGCGATCGTTATGCTTGCGAGTATCCTCGCGCACGCGGTGGCTCGTGGTGTGCGGGCGATCGCGTCGTGACCACGGAGCTTTGATCATTTGACGTGATCACGGGACATCATCACTCGACGTAACCGATGGGAACAGAATCACTCGAAGCCGCTGATCAGCGTCACGATCCACTGTGCGGGATCATTCCGCTCGCGGACCTCGATCCGTGTCACCCACTTCACCCACTGGAATCCGCGTCGTCCAGGTGCGACGAGCCGAGCAGGCGCGCCGTGACCGTGGTTGAGCCGATCGCCGCCGACGTGCGTCGCGATCAGCGTCTCGCGGGCTTCGTCGATCGGTAGGCTCCAGCGGTATCCCGTCACCGAGACGAACCGAACCCACTTGCCGTTCGTAGTCGACCCGCCTGCGGCGTCGATGAGCTCACCAACCCGGCGCCCGCGCCAGGACTGCTCTGTGTACCAGCCGCTCGTGCAGTCCAACAGCGCCCGTTGTTCGGTTTGTCGCTCCCGCTCTCCGGTGAGTTCGTCGTAGCCGATCGCAATCGGCTCGCCGACGAGTCCGTCGATCGACAGCGTCCACTCGTCCGTGTCGATCGGCTCGGGATCGTCGGCGACCCACGAGGTGACTGGGAAGCTCCCGTTGCCCTCGCCCGTCCGTGGATATGACCCGGTGAAGCGCCGTTTGCTCCCGGTGGTTTCGGCGACTGCGTTCACCGCCTCCTGACCGCGGTAGACGATTGCTCCGCCAATCAACAGGCCAGCGTACTGCAGTACCGCCCGCCGATCGGCGAGATCGACCCGTCGGGGCGGTCGAAACCGGGTCCACATGTGCGGGAGCAACAGTGCAAACAGTGCCAGTCCGAAGCCAACGTGGACGCTCAACAGTGTCCAGTGCGAGAGACGGACATCCGCTCCGAACACCCAGACAATCCCAGTCGCGAGCGCGCCGATCGCCGCGATCGCCGTCAGCACCGACAGGAGGGTCGAGGGCTGCCAGTGGCGGCTGTCGGTCAGGCGATATCGAACGCGGGCAAGCTTGAACGCCACCAGCGCGACGATCGTGAGCCCGACAATCCGGTGGATCCAAAAAATCGGCCATCCGTCGGGTGTCCCGATGGTGAACGAGACGAGTCCGGTCACGACTTCGACACAGAGTGCGAGAAAGAGCGACCAGTCGACGAGCCGTGGCGGCGGCTCAATCGCGGCGACGGCAGCGCGGAGTCGATCGAGCCCGAGCACGCGACAAATTACGGTCTACGGACATAAGAACACCACTTGAGCCAGCTCACCAGGTTTCGATCGCCGTCTCGAGCCGATCGAACCCAACTTCCAGCCGTTCGGTCGAGTTCGCGAAGCTCAACCGGAGGTGGCCTTCGCCGGCGGTCCCAAACCCGTCGCCGGGCGCAAGGACGACACCAAACTCTTCGAGGAGCCGTGTCGCGATCCCTGTGGCGGTTCCCGGGACGTCGATCGACAAGAACGCGTAGAACGCGCCCTGGGGACGCGGCGCGGAGATCCCGTCGATCGACTCGATCCGATCGACGACGAAATCCCGACGACGTGCAAACGTCTCTCGCATCTCTTTGACCGGTTCCTCTGGGCCGGTGAGTGCTGCCAGCGCCGCGCGTTGGGAGATCGAGGAGGCGCAGGAACTCGTCGACTCGTGAATCGTGCTGATGCCGTGGAGAAAACTAGGATCACCCGCCAGCCACCCGATCCGCCAGCCCGTCATCGAGTGGGTTTTCGAGACCGATCCGACCGTCAAGACCTGGCTCGCATTGTCGACGTAGCCGGCGATTCCGCGCGGCTCGCGATCGTACGTGAGCCCGAGATACACCTCGTCGGCGATGACTGCTGCATCGTGGGCCGCGGCGGCGTCGACGACCGCCCGGACAGCCGATTCTTCGAATACCCGGCCGGTCGGGTTCGAGGGCGTACAGAGCACGATCGCGGCCGTTCGATCGTCCAGTTGCTCGATTACTGCGTCAGCGTCGAGGGCGTACCCGTCGTCGGCCGAAAGCGGAATCTCGACCGGTGTTCCACCGGCCAGGGTTGTCTGAGTGCGATAGTTCGGCCAGACTGGCGAGGGCAACAACACGCGATCGCCGGGATCGACGAGCCCGAGCATCGCGAGGTGCAGTGCCTCCATCCCGCCGGCAGTGATTGCCACCCCTTCGGGGGTCGTGGGGACACCGTACTCGGTTTCGAGCGTCGTGGCGACCGCCTCGCGAAGGGGTTCGATGCCGGCATTAGCCGTATATCCGGTGTGGCCCTCACGGGCGGCTCGATCGGCCGCGTCGATCACGTGCTCGGGCGTCGAAAAATCTGGTTGACCTACCTCGAGTCGGACGAGGTCGTGATCGGCCGCCTGGGCCATGTCGAACATCCGGCGAATGCTCGACTGTTCGCTGGCCGCCATCCGCTCGGCGTGAGAAAGCTGCATGCACATCCCCTTGCGAGGCGCGTGCAAAAATGGTCGGTCAGCGGAACGGACCGCCGGGATCACTCGACTGACGCGTGGCCCCAATCGTCTTATGTTGTTCTCCCGCGATCGTCTTACCGCAGATCGGCTGGAATCTCGCCGGGGAGCTCGTGGCGATCGTGCGGCTCACTGAAATCGAGATCTGGTCCGCGTGCGATGATCCCACTCGGCGTCACGTCCGGATGGGTCGTGTAGTAGTGTTCTTTGATGTGGTCCATGTTCACCGTCTCGGCGACGCCGCGGAGCTGGTAGAGATCGCGCAGATACGGCCAGAGGTTCTCGTACTCGTGGATCTGCTTTTTGTTGCACATGAAATGGGTGTGGTACACCTGATCGAATCGGACGAGCGTCGTGAACATACAGATGTCTGCCTCGGTGAGCCGATCGCCTGCGAGGAAGCGCTGTTCGCTGAGCCGCTCGTCGTAGCGATCGAGCGCCCCGAACAGCTCGTCGATCGCCTCATCGTAGGGCTCCTGTTCGGTCGCAAAGCCCGCACGGTAGACGCCGTTGTTGATCGGCTCGTAGATGTCGGTGATCGTGTTGTCGATCTCCGGTTGCAACTCCTTGGGGACCAGATCCACATCGTTTTTCGCAAGCTCGCCGAACGCTGTCGAGAGCTGGCGGATGATTTCCCGAGATTCGTTGTTGACGATCGTCTCCTCTTTTTTGTCCCACAACACTGGCACGGTCACCCGTCCGGTGGCGTTGGAATCGGCCTTCACGTACAGTTCACGCAGGTAGTCCGACCCGTAGAGATGATCTGGCGTGGTGCCCTCTTTTTCGGGGGTGAACTGCCAGCCGTCGTCGCCTCGCCAGGGATCGACGACTGACACCGAGATGGCGTCTTCGAGGCCCATGAGCGCTCGGACCAACAGCGCGCGGTGTGCCCACGGGCAGGCATACGAAACGTAGAGGTGGTAGCGATCGGCCTCGGGTTGGAAGCGATCGTTTGGCTCCGCGTCGATGTGACTAGGAACGTCCGACCCGGCGATCCAGTCGCGAAACGCGGTTTCGCTCCGTTCGAAGGCCCCCTCCTCGTTCGTGCTTTCGTATGTGTCTGTGCGCCACTCACCGTCGACGAGCATGTTCATAACCGGTAGTACGGGGCTCAGATGGTTAAGGATTGAGCGGTTGTGCAATGTGGCCTCGTGGACTTTCGATCCACAGCCTGACTGCGATCGGCCAAGCACCTCGTCTCGACCACAACGCATTTGTACAACTAAGTAATAACACTTGGTTGTATGGCTGAACTCACCGACTCAAGCGAATTTAGCGGATTCACTCCCGCATCCGAAGCGGCGGTAACGAGAGCGATCGGCACCGAGTGGACTGAGGAGTTCCTTGAGTTCACCGAGAGCGACGTGATCGTCGTCGGGGGCGGGCCGTCAGGACTGATGGCGGCAAAAGAGCTGAGCGATCGCGGTGTGAAGACAATGCTCGTCGAGAAGAACAACTACCTCGGCGGCGGCTTCTGGCTCGGCGGCTTTTTGATGAATACTGTCACTGTTCGCGATCCCGCCCACGAGGTCCTCGACGAACTGGGCGTCCCCTACGAGGAAAGCGACGAGGCTGATGGCCTGTACACCGCAAGCGGTCCGCACGCCTGTTCGGCGCTGATCGCCTCGGCGTGTGACTCGGGCGTCAAAGTCCAGAACATGACCGAGTTCACTGACATCGTCATGCGCAAGGATCACCGTGTTTCTGGGATCGTGATGAACTGGACGCCGGTGCACGCGCTTCCGCGAGAGCTGACCTGCGTCGATCCCATCGCAGTCGAGTCCGATCTCGTGATTGACGCAACCGGCCACGAGGCGGTCGTCGTCTCAAAACTGGCCGAGCGCGGCGTCATCGAGGCGTCAGGCATCGAACACGCCGCCACGCACAACATGGGAATGGACACCACCGCAGACGGCGAGTACGGCGCGCCCGGTCACGACTCACCGGGACACGACTCGATGTGGGTCGACGAGTCTGAGGACGCGGTCGTCGAGCAGTCAGGCCTCGTCCACGATGGCCTCGTTGCCACGGGGCTTGCGACAGCAACGACCCACGGCCTCCCGCGGATGGGGCCGACCTTTGGCGCGATGTTGCTTTCGGGCAAGCGCGCGGCCCAGGCAGCGATCGACGAACTCGGCATCGATGCTCCAGCAGTCGACTTCACCGCACCTGCCTCGCCCGCTGACGACTGATCGAGATTGACACGAGATACTTTCGGCTGTCTCGGGCGCGACAGCATCCCAGTGCGTTCATACCAGTCGACCGCGTAGCGCCAGTATGTACACGCTGGGGCACCTCGGTATCTCGCTCACAGTATACGCCCCTATTGCAGCATGGTATCTCCGCGCTGGTGCGACCGAACTCGCGATCGCCGGCGGGGCAGTTATGCTCGCGCTCGCGACCGTACCAGACATGGACGAGTACACTGAGCTGATATCTCACCGTGGACCGACCCACACAATCTGGTTTGCGCTCGCGGCTGGGATGGCTGTCGGGCTGTTTACGGGTGCAACGATCGTCGCTGCATCGCTCCCATTCGATGCGATCGCTGTCTCGACACACCTGGGAATATTAGGGACGCTCGCGATCGTCAGCCACCTGCTCGGTGATATCATCACCCCGATGGGAATCTGGCCGTTTCGGCCTCTGTCGGAGCGCCACTACAGTCTTGATCTCGTCTATGCAAAAAACCCGTCCGCGAACCGCCTGTTTTTCGGCTTCGGTCTCAGTTCCACTGGGGTTGCTGTTGCAGCGACGGCACTCATTTGAGTCCAGCTGTCATTTCAAACCGCCGAAGGAAACCGCACTAACACGGACCATCGCCCGTTTGACCCGTGGGTCGATTTCGCCTGCCACGGCGATGTCGTTTTCGGTCACCCCACCGAGCGCCCCGATCGCGAGCCCGTATGCAATGATCACAACAATCGGCAGCAGTACGGCCCGAATAGCCAGTATGTCCACGAGCAACACGACCGCCCCACCGGCGATCGCGGCCGGAACTGCGGCAGCGAAGACCCGCGCAAGTGTCGACGTGAAGGGGTGGACACCCCGGTAGTAGTAGAGTTCGACGAGGGCGGCGCTTCCGGCGATCCCGAGCGCGGAGGCAGACCCAACTGCTGCCCCGAGAATCCCGATCCGCGGTACGAGCACGACACTGACGGCGATGTTGATAATAAATAGCAGTGCCGTATTGAAGAACACGAGTCGCGAGTAGCCCAGGCCTTGCAGCAGCGAACCACCCGGCCCGCCCCCAGCGATACTGACGATGTATCCGATCGCCAACACGGCGATAATCGGCGCGGCCACGGCGTACTGTGGGGTAAACACGAGCGAGAGGTACGTCGTTGCACCGAGGGTCAAGATCAACAACAACGGGAGTGTGAGTGCGATCGACCACCGAACCGCGGTACGGTATCGGTCCCGCACGGATATGTCGTTCGTCCGCTCTTCGGCAATGAGTGGTTTGAACACCGGCGCGAGCGCGCCGAAAAAGATCAATAGGTTTTGGCCCAGCATGTACCCAACGCGGTAGAATCCGACGTCCTGGGAGCTCAGAAAGTAGCCGACGATCACGTAGTCGATCTGCCCAAGCGCGACGTATATGACGCTTGCAAACGCCAGCGGAACTGAATACCACAATAGCTCCTTGGGCGGGACCCAACTGAACGTGCTGCCTGCATACGTGCGAGTGCGCTTGATCAACAACGCAGCCCCAAATACGACACAGACTGCAAGCCCAATGATGTACCCGCCGACGACTCCCAGTAGCCCGAATCCTGCTAAAAGCAGCCCGGCTGTCGCGAGCAACCGAGCCGTCGTCCGGACGAGGTCGCGGACGTACACCCGGTATTTGAGCCGCTTGATCGCGTTAAACGACGCCAACAAGACGCCGAAGGCGGCTAAAAGCGGCAACGCGAACGCCAACAGCATGAGCGCAAGCCGCAACGCCGGCTCGCCGAACAGCTCTGCAATCGGCCCCGCCCCGACAAACAACAGCGCCCCAACGACGACCGAGACAACGGTGACGTACCCAACCACCTGGACGAACACACCCCTGACGCGATCGAACTCCTCACGGGCAATGAACTGTGGCACGTAGTAGTCGATCGCCCGCGGCAACCCGAGGGTCGCAAATACCTGTACGAACAACACAACCGACGTTGCGAGGACGAAGAGGCCGTACACAGAGGGGCTGACGAGGCGGGTGATAAGCGCGATGATCACAAATCCGAACGATTTTTTAACGATATCGCCGATAAACGTGATTCCGCCCTGCTTTGCAAGCGTTACCTCTCCGTTTTGTTCCGTCTTGATCGGTTCAGCGTCGTCGGGTGCGTCCGGGTCTGGGTCCGGGTCGAACGCACTCGGCAGGCTCATTCGCCCGCCTCGCTGTGACCCCAGGGGCCACGTGGACGGCACGCGACTGCGAATTTCGCGGTTTGGTTGATTGCTTGCCTGGACATAGTGACGGCTACGGCGCTCAGATGTTCGTCACAACTTCAATCTCGTAGTCGGCGACGGCTGCGGCGTCTTCGCCAATTCGTGGATACTCGATCGCGAACTCCCACCGGCGGCCGGCAGTTACATCGTCGAGGTGTTCGACAGTGCTGTCGAGCAGTTCCTCGTCCTCGTCGTAGAACCGCGCCTCCAGTTCGACGTAGGTGAGCTGTCTGTCGCTCGTATTCTCCGCGATTCCTTCGAGACGGACGATTTCATCCTCAGTGTCTGGACGTTCGCGAACGAGACGCTCTTCGATGATCTCCACCAGTGGCTCGTCGTCGTCGCTGGGGAGTCCGATCGGCGCGTTGCGACGTAGACACCCCGAAAGTGCGCCGCTCGCGATCACCGTACCGGACACTGCGAGCACGCGGCGGCGGCGCATACGTGGGGTACTATTCATGGCATGTGCATATACTCACCGGACCGTCCCGGCTCGTTACCCATCCGATCGTCTGGTAACTGTCTCACCGAACGGTTCCAGCGCTCACCCGAACGAACCCACATACGTGGGTCTCGAATACTCGATCGACGGTTTCGCGCTGCAGCCGCTCGTGCGCGGCGATCACTCGGTCGTCAAGCCGATCGATCGCATCAGACTGCCTCCTGACTCCTGGCGGAGAACTCGCCCGCACCGCAGCCGCAAAGAGCGGGTTTGCGAACCGGCCGATTCGATCGCCGCTGCGGGCGGCATCAAGCAAGCCGATCCGACCACCTGACCCGAGCAGGTCGATCCACTGCTCGACAACTGCCGCGGGATCGTCGACCATCCCACTCACAAACGACGAGAATACCGCGTCAACTCCACCTGCCCGATCATGCTCAAGTGGCGGTACAGTCGCATCCGCCCTGACCACGTGGACGTTGTCCCATCCTCGGTGGTGGATTCGATCACGAGCGATCGACAGCACGCCCGGCGAAAAATCGACCCCAACCACCCTTCCGGTCGAACCAACTCTGTCGCGGAGATACGGGAGGTTCCCGCCGCTGCCACAGCCCATCTCAACGACTGTTTCGCCGAGCTCGAGGCCAAGGTGATCGATCGCTGTGGTCCGGATCGATCCGATCCCCGGCACCCGTGTCGCGATCAGATCGTACAGCTGTGCCCGATCAGTGTAAAACCGCTGGACGGGATCGCTCGGTCGAGCGGACATGGCCTATCTGAGCTCTCGGGCAACCGCGGCCGCCTGCGGCGCGTCGGGAGCGATCACGTAGACGATCGGCTCGACCCCGACCGCTCCCGTCTGATACAACACGATCGTCTCTGGGACCTCAATCCCCGCCAGCGCATCCTTGATCGCCGCGTCGAGATCGTCCTCAGGATCGAACGCGATCGTCCTGTAGCCGTGATCAGCTAGTGTCTCGACGAGCGCAGGCGCATATCGAATGTTGAGTGCACCGCGTGCGGTCGTGTCTCCGTGTTCGCGGACGGCCAATAACACAGAGGCGACGTGTTCACTCAATCCGAACTCCGGCTCGCCGGGAACCGTTGCCCGGCCTTTCACGTCGAAGATTCGTCCGGGGACGCCGGCGACATCCTCGATCGATCGGGCCTCCGGCAGACACTCAACGAGATTCGAGCCGACGTTCGGGATGAGTCCGGCGAAGCCGCTCGTGTTCGTCAGCGTCCGCAGTCCCTTTCGGACCGACGATCGAACCTGCTCTTCGGTCCGGAGGTGGCTGTCTGGATCGTGGACCGAAAAGTCCGCGTCCGTTTCTGCGAGCTCGGGCATTGCGTCCTCGTGCAGTTCCGCGAGCAGGTCGCCGTCCTCTAGCTGGCGGATCAGTATCTCGATCTCGACGAGCGCGCCGACGCGGCTGAGTTCACCGGTCGCGAGCCCTGCTGCGACCCGATCGACGAGCTCGGTGACGCGATCGTCCGCGACGATCCGATCGTGTCTTGCCACGTCGCCGTGGGCGTACTTCGAGACCGCTGACTGGCTGATCCCGAGTGAGTCGGCGACTTCGCGCTGGGTAAGTCCACGATCGCGAAGCGCCTCCGCGAGCATCGATCGCAGCGTCGGCAAAAACGCGTCGACGACGATCTCCTCGATGAATTTCATTGCTCTCTGGGAGCGCGTTTGGCGGCCGCGCTCATGTGTCTTGCTCCTCGAACTCGGGATCGTCGCCGATGCGGGAGGCTTGTGGGCCAACCTGATCCTGGTACTTCGAGCCCCGTCCGGCTCCGTATGGCCGCTCGGCCGGCGAGGACAGTTCGGTGAACGTGAGCTGTGAGATCCGCATTCCCGGCGAGAGCGCGACGGGCGCGGCCCCGAGGTTTGACAGTTCGAGGGTGATCTGTCCCTGATAGCCCGGATCACACAAGCCTGCGGTCGCGTGGACGACGATCGCCAGCCGGCCGAGTGATGATCGTCCCTCGACGTGGGCGACAAGGTCATCAGGGATCTCCACGCGCTCTTTGGTTGTCCCGAGCACGAAGTCTCCGGGGTGGAGGATGAACTCCTCGTCATCGTTGACGTACGTGCGTGAGACGTACTCGTCGACCTCCTCGGTGCTATTCGGGTGGATACAAGGGATGTTCGTCCGCTGGAACTCCAAGAACTCCGGGCCAAGCCGGAGGTCGATGCTCGCCGGCTGTATCTGCATGTCGGGGTCGTCGATCGGTTCGATCACGAGATCGCCGGCGTCGAGTCGGCGCTGGAGATCCGTATCCGAAAGTATCATACCCCTCATCGACGGTCGATCGGCCTAAAACACCCGATCTGCTGTGCGTTTCGACCAGTCGCTCGTGGCTGCAGCATCCGCTGGTGTGAAATGTAATACGGTCACACTATCCGCATAATGTAGATATAAGTAGTTACTCTCCCTCGATTCGTGTAGAATGAGGACGTCGAACCCGCCGATCGCTCGTCGGGGCTTTCTCGCGGGGGCGGGCTCTCTCGTCGCGAGCGGCTATCTCGGCGCGACCCGGGGTCGATCGGTCCTCGATCGCGACGGCCGAGATGCCATCGCCGTTGCGGTCACGACAAGCATCGCCGATACGGGGGTGTTGTCGCCGCTGCACGCGGCCTTCGAGACAACCAATGACGAGACAGTCAACGCCGTCATCGGGGGCACCGGCCGGAACCTTCGGTCCGGCGAACGCGGCGACGTGAGCGTCGTCATGGCGCACGCCCCCGAACTCGAACAGACGTTCGTTTCGGCGGGCCACGGCGTCGCGCGCGAGCGCTTTGTCGAGGGCTCGTTTTCGATCGTCGGCCCGCCGGACGATCCCGCCGGAATCAAGGGAACTAACCAGGTATCAGCGGCGTTTGCGGCGATCGCCGATGCCGAGACACCGTTCGTTTCGCGTGGTGACGGATCGGGAACCCATCACGCCGAACGTGCGTGCTGGGCGGCGGCGGGGATCGATCCGGCCGGGGTGGATGCAGTGGGCCAGTGGTACCGCGAGATCGGCCAGGGAATGGGTGAGACACTCGTCCACGCTGACCAGCTCGAGGCGTACTGTCTGTCCGTTCGCGAGACGTATCGTGCGAGCCGGAACACTCGATCGCTCATCGAACTCCTGTCGATCGAGGACGTCCGCGACGGGACGCTCCTGCAGAACCCCTACAGTCTGATTCGTGTCTCTCCGGATCGCCATCCGGAGCTTGATCACGAGCGTGCGCGCTCGTACGTCGACTTCTGTACTGGCTCTGAGGGGCGTTCGATCATCGACTCGTATTCGGTCGACGGCCGATCGGTTTTCTCGCTTGCAGAGTGAGCGACTGGCGTTTTCGCCCGTTATTGCCGATCGACGAGCCGGGTCGCTGTCGCTTTCCACGTGAGCACGACCATCCGATCGGCGGCCAACCCGAGGCGATCCGCACTCTCTCGAGTTACGAGCGCGGTAAACGTCGTTCCGTCGACGTCGATCGCCGCCTCCAGAACGGTTTCGCCGCCGCCGATCGAGACGACGCTCCCGGGTCGGCGGTTCCGCGCACTCGTTGCGTCGGGCTCGGCGTCGCGCTCGGGGTCATTGACGGTCACCGCATCAGCTCCGATCCGAATCTGGACTCGATCGCCAATACTGAGCTCATGGCCAATCCCTCGCACCGTCCCGATCGCCGTCTCGACCGTGGCGATCTCGCCGTCGATGCTGTTGACTGTCCCCGAGAGTACAGTTTCTGGGATCGCGGCGGCCGCCTCAAGGGCCGCGGCCAGCCGATCGTAGCGGTTCAAGAGTTCGCGTGCACCGTCGGTCAGCCGGCTCCCGCCCCCGCCGCTGCCGCCGCGGCGGCGCTCAACAAGCATTCCGAACGCCGATTCGAGCGTCTCGATCCGCGACAGCGCACGGGCTCGCGATCGCCCGAGTTCTGCGGATGCGCTCGCCACCGAGCCGGTTTCGTCGATCGTCCGAAGCAGGGTCGCATCGCGGCCCGTAAACTCGATATCGCTCTCGACAAGCGCCGCCTCTCCGCGTCCGCGCACGTCGGTCATCGACAGGAGGTATCCCGGCGATCGGGTTAGTTCCTCGCCTCGCCCCCAGTGGTGATCAGTACACTAGCTCGCCGTCGATGAACTTCTGCGCTCGCCGATCGCGCGGGTCCTCGAAGACCCGCTGGGCCGGTCCGAGTTCGATCACTTCTCCGTTGAGGAGGACTGCAACCCGATCGGCGATCCGCTCGGCCTGGTGCATGTCGTGGGTCGCGATCACGACGCCGAGGCCATCCTCGCGAGCGGCATCGATCGCGTCTTCGATGACCGCGGTATTTCGCGGATCGAGGTCGGAGGTCGGCTCGTCCAAAAACAAAAAGTCCGGATCGTACGCGAGCGCTCGCGCGAACGCGACCCGCTGGGCCTCACCGCCCGAGAGCGATCCAGCGTCGCGATCGGCATGCTCAGCAAGTCCTACCTGGTCGAGTGCCCGTTCGACCTGCGGTTCGGTCTCGTCACCAAGGAGGATCGACAGCCACGCTGAAACGCGATCACCCCAGTCCCGTCGGATTCGGAGGCCGTAGCTCACGTTGGCTCGAACAGAGCCGTCGAAGAGATTCGGCGATTGAAATACCATTCCGAGCTGTCGCCGAACCGCAAGCCGGTCGCGCTCGGAACGCTCCCAGACGTCGTCGTCGTCGATCGCGACGGTTCCTTCATCGGGCCGTTCAAACAGCGACAGCAACCGCAACAGCGTCGTCTTCCCCGTTCCGGAGGGACCGATCACCGCGAGGGTCTCGCCGCGATTGACCGACAGCGACACGTCCTCGAGGACAGCTCCGTTACCGAAGCCGTGGGTCACCCCGGCAATCGAGATCCCTTCCTGCGAGTCAGGCTGGCGGTGCAATGTAGCACGCTGGCTCATCATATCCGGCCACCTCCGAGCCGGAGGACGATCGCGTTGATCGACAGGACGATCGTGACCAAAATCGCACCCAAGATGAGGGCGGTATCGAACCGGCCCTGTCTGGCCTCTAGTTGGATCGCGGTCGTCAGCGTCCGGGTAATCGCGGTGCCGTCGGCGCTGGCGATATTGCCGCCGACGATGAGCACCGAGCCGACCTCACTGATCGCGCGGCCCAGTCCCGCAAGGATCCCCGTTGCGATCCCGTAGCGGGCCTCCTTGATCGTCACGAGCGCGACATCCAGCCGGGTGCCGCCCATCGCGTAGGCGGCGTCGCGGACGCCGTCCTCGACGCTCGTCACCGCCGCGAGTGTGACGCCCGTGATGACTGGGAATGCGAGGACGAACTGTGACATAATCATCGCTTCCTTCGTGAAGACGAGTTCGAGCGGTCCCAACGGCCCCTGATTCGACACCAAAAACAGCACCAACAGCCCGACGACGACGCTCGGAAACCCCATCCCGGTGTTGATCACGGCGATGACGAATCCCTTTCCGGGGAAGTCGGTAAAGCCGACCCCTAGCGCGATTGGGATGCTCGCAAGGGTGCTCAACACGATCGCGGTGAGACTCACGTACAGCGAGACGTAGATAATCGACTCGACGTAGACGCGATCGAACGGAAACGCACCAAGCAGCGACAAAATGGTCGGTTCGATCGCACTCATCTCAGCTCGTCACTCCGACTGGGGTTCCCAGTCCTCAGGGACGTACTGCTTGAAGTCTGGGTTCTCCGAGATCGCCTCGGGGAAGAACAACTGTTCGCCCTCAACGGTGTACTCCTCAATGACTGATTGACCTTCCTGAGAGGTAATAAATCCGATATATGCCATTGCGAGATCGTAGTTGGCGTTGTCGTGGACAGCCGGGTTGACCGCGATGATTCCGTAGGGGTTCGCGAGCAGCTCTGGACCGCCCTCGATCGGTCCCTGTACCCTGATTCCGAGGTCGATCTCGGAGCGCTGTGAGATGAACGTACCCCGATCGGCAAGCGTGTACGCATCGCTTTGATTCGCCTGGTTGAGCACTTCACCCATGCCCGCACCGGCCTCGCGATACCAGTCACCGCCCGGTTCGACGCCCGCGGCCTCCCAGATCGCGAGCTCTTTCGTGTGGGTTCCGGAGTCATCGCCCCGTGAGACGAACGTTGCTTCCGCCTCGGCGAGCGTCTCGAAGGCTGCTGTCGCTTCTTCGCTGCCGTCGATACCGGCGGGATCGCTCTCAGGGCCGACGATCACGAAGTCGTTGAACATGAGGTCCCGACGGTTGACACCGTACCCCTCGCGAATGAACTCGTCTTCGAGCGATCGGGCGTGGACCATCACCACGTCTGCATCGCCGCTTCGAGCGGTTTCGAGCGCTGCGCCGGTTCCCTGTGCGACTGTGTCGACACGCGCTCCGTAGCGCTTCTCGAAGGCCGCGTTGATGTCATCGAGCAACCCGGTGTCGTGGGTACTCGTCGTTGTCGCAAGCGTCAGCGTCTCCTCGGCGATCGCCGGACCGGAAGACTCGTCGCTCCCACCGGCGCTCGAACAGCCAGCTAGTGCGATCGTTGCTCCGCCCGCGACCGTCGCGAGGAGTTCGCGTCGTTGCATCGTATACGATACAACGATACTCGGGTACGGGTTTATTCTTTTCCCACTGACGTAACTATAGATACTTACGTACGTATTGGGTGCCGTGGTGGCGATCGATAGTCAGACGCCGATCGTCGATCGACTGCGGCAGTCGGCGCTGACTATGGTGCGTCGATCGGGACCACTCCTGTCTCGAAAGCGAACGCGTGATACGGCTCCGCCCCGAGAGCCGTGGTATGAAACAGGTCATCGCCGCCCGGACCGATCTCGGGATGGGTGTCGGCAAACTCGCTGCCCAGGTCGCCCACGCTTCGCTGTCGGCGTACGAGGACACCGACGAGCGGACCCGCCGCGCGTGGAAAGGCGGCGGGCAAAAGAAGGTCGTTGTCAAGGCCAGCGGGGAGTCACAGCTATTCGACCTCGCCGAGAAGGCCCGAGTCGAGGGACTGCCTCATGCGATCATTCGCGACGCTGGCCATACCCAACTTGAGCCAGGGACGGCGACGACGATCGCGGTTGGCCCGGCTGATGACGATCTGGTCGATCGGGTGACCGGCGATCTCCCGCTGTATTGACCATGTTTTGGCACAGTAATCGCAACCACAGCGGTGACGACAATGCGTGAGGCCCACCCCATTGAGCAAGCGGTCGGGATCGACCACTACGTGAGCGACGCCGAGGGGATCGGCGGCGTGCTCAGAACCGAGCCCGATGACTTCCGGGTCACGGAACTCGAAGCCTTCGAGATCGCCGATCGTGACGCCCCCGCCGGCGGCTACCCCGAAATCGTCTGTCGGGTGACGCTGCGATCGTGGGATACGAACGACTTCGCCCGGCGGCTCTCGAACGCGCTGGGGATCAGCCGCGAACGAGTCTCGTGGGCGGGCACGAAGGACAAACATGCGGTGACGACGCAGCTGTTTACTGTCACGAAAGCTGACCCCGACGAGATCGAGGAGCTGTCGATCGACGGCGCGAAAATAGATGTCCTCGGCCGTGCGGGCCGACCGCTGTCGTTCGGCGATCTGTACGGTAACCGGTTCTCAATCCGTGTCCGAGAGCCCCAACGGCCCGACGCTGTCGGATCAATCACCGACGAACTCGCGGCGTTTGCGGGGAGCGACCGATCGACAGGTAACTCCAGCATTGCTACAGGTGACTCCGAAATCACCGCCACGATCGGCCTGCCTAACTACTTCGGCCAGCAGCGCTTCGGCAGCCAGCGCCCAATCACCCACGAGGTCGGTCTCGCGATCGTCCGCGGTGACTGGCGCGGTGCGGTGCTCTCGTACGTCGGCAGCCCCGCCGAAACCGAACCCGAGCGCACCCAAACCGCTCGTGCGTTCGTCGACGAGCAAGCCGAATCTGCCGATCCTGACTGGACCGCGGCACTTGAGCGAATGCCCGGCCACCTCCGCTACGAGCGATCGATGCTGCACCGCCTCGCTGAAGACGGTGCGTCAACGGACGCCGACTTCAGACACGCCCTGGAGGCGGTCCCCTCGAACCTCCAGCGGCTGTTCGTCAACGCCGCCCAGTCGTACGTCTACAACCGAATCCTGAGCGAGCGGCTCGGTCGCGGGCTGCCGTTCGATCGGCCGATCGAGGGCGATGTCTGTTGTTTCGCCGATCGGGACGCGCCCGAGGAACTGTACGCCCCCGATCCCGATCGGCTCCAGACTGCAACCGATCGCCGCCTCAAGACCATGCGGCGACACTGCGAGCGCGGCCGGGCGTTCGTCACCGCGCCGCTCGTCGGCACCGAAACCGACCTCGCTGACGGCGAACAAGGCGACATCGAGCGCGAAATTCTCGAGGAGCTGTCGATCGAGCCCGGCGACTTCTCGCTGCCCGGTGCATTCGATTCGACCGGCACGCGGCGAGCGATTCTCGTTCGGACTGACCTGTCTGTCGATCCCGAAACACTTCGGTTCGAGTTCGCGCTCCCGAGCGGGTCGTACGCGACCGTCGTGCTGCGGGAGTTCCTGAAGGGTGGACCGATCGATCTGTGAATGGGAGGCCGATCGGTCGGTGCGAAGCTATGAGTCGATAGCTCCGATATGATCAGCCGCCTCTCGTGCAATCATGTCCACGGTTTCCTCGGTCAATTGGCCTTCTATCTTTTGAATATCAGCGTGTTTGATCGTAACGAGGACCCAGGGATTAACATAGCTTTCACGGGGCAGTTCGCCTTTCGTGAAGTCCGTCCCAGCGAGTGGGATTGCTGCCGAGCGACGGGTTGTCGTTACGACCGCATAGACGGCTTCTTCATCACGAAACGGGGGGCTCTCTGTACTCAGGCAGACGTATGGCCGATATTTGTGAGGCCCTAGGAGATCCGGCCCTTTGACAACAGCTCCACGAGTGTATCGCTGGCTCGTCATTCGTCTGTATCACCGTAGTAGTCGTCTCTCGTCGATGCAGAACTTGCAGCCTGTTGTGTTGCGTACGAAGCGAGGCGTTCGTCCGCTGCAATTGCCCAGTAGCGTCCTCGATGCCGGACAAGTCCCCGTTCCTCTAACCGTGAGAGGACAACACCGACGCTTCCCCGAGGAATCTCTGTGGCCTCGTGGATCTCGGTTTGTGTGAACGCTTGCTCGTCGTTGGCTAACAAAAAAGTGAGGACAGTATGGGGTTGTGTTCCTTCCTTGATTTCGAGGACGTCTTCAGATTCATCTTCGAATCGATCGATATTGATCGGCATGTGTACTGCTTTGTAATAAAAAGTAATAAACTGTTCGGTGGAGGGTAATATCTACAAATTGACGATCGAAACACCACTACCAGCCTATCAGAACGCCCCCGGCACGACCACGTACACCGCAAGCGTCGTGAGTATCCCGCCGGCCAGGAGGTAGTACGCGACCGCAATCAGGTTGAGCCGGATTACCCGGCCAGTCGTTCCGACGAGTCCAACAGTCGCGAGCGCCGCAACCACGTTGTGGATCGCGATCGTGTTGCCGATCGCCGCCCCGATCGACTGGCTCGCGACGAGTACGACTGTCGGCATGCCGAGGGTGACCCCGACCTCGAACTGGAACGCCGCGAAGGTGATGTTACTCACCGTGATCGAACCGGCGACGAACGCGCCGATCATACCGACGACCGGCGCGACCATCGGATACGCCGGCCCGACGATCGACGCCGTGCTTTCTGCGAGGACGACGATCATGCTCGCCCCGACGGGTCCGCCGTGGGCATCCGTCGAGAGCATGATCTCGACCATCGCGATGACGAACACCAACACGATCGCCGGCGAGATGATCTTCGATCCGGCCTCTCGCCACGCCCCGGCGGCCGTCGAGCCGTTCATTCCGAAGATCGGAATCGCAACAAGTGCGCTCACAAGCAGCCACGTACCGGGGACGTACGCCCAGCTGATCGAGCCGATGAGATCGGTACTGAGGATATTCCACTCGATCGCGAGGATTGGCCCGCGCTGGAGGAACGCAGCAAGCGGCTCCCACACGCGAGTGACAATCAACAGAACAACGAGCACGAGGTACGGTGACCACGCGCGGAACAGTCCCATCGACGGGGGCGTCACTCCGTCTGAAGCGTCATTCCCAGTCGACGCGTCACCACTGGTAGCCACATCTTCGTCGATCGGCGCGTCTCCGCCGGTCGCCGCGTCTCCGCCAGTCGCCGCGTCTCCGCCAGTCGCCGCGTTTCCACCGCCCGGTTCGATCGTCCCGACCCAGTGATCCGGCCAGGCGTCACGATCTGGGAAGTCCCAGCGGGTGTCCGGTTCGAGATAGCCCGCCCGGAGCAAGCCGACAACCACGGCTCCGCCGATCATCGCCGCAAACAGCGATGGGAGTTCGGGGCCGACGAGATACGCGGTCGCGACGTAAGGCACGGCGAAGGCGATCCCGGCGACGATCGCAAGCGGTGCGACCTCAAGAGCGGGTGCGATCGATCGCTCCTCGCCAAAGACGTACACGACCATCGTGACGGCGACGAGCGGCATCAACGTCCCGAGAATCCCGTTGAATACGGCAGCATACACCGCGGCCTCACCGGCGTACTGGGCAACAGTCAATCCAGTTCCGTCGGCGATCTGGGTCTCCACGGCAGACAGCGGCTGCTGGTAGCCGACGATGATCGGCGTCCCGACCGCGCCGAAGACTGTCGCGACCGCGTGCCCTAAGAGCGCAGCGATCACCGCCGCAAGCGCCGGGAATCCAAGCGCCAAAAGCAGCGGCGCAACGACCGCTGCGGGCGTCCCGAACCCGGCGACGCCCTCGATGAACGTCGCGAGGAAGAATCCGAGCAGCACGACCTGCACTCGCGGATCGTCGCTGATCGTCGCAAAGCCGGCGTTGATTCGATCGACCGCGCCCGATCGCATGAGGGTGTACAAGAGCACGAGCGCTCCGAAGACGATCCAGAGAATCTCGATGGCCGCCATCACCCCGCTCAGACTGGCCGCGACAACGTACTCGATCGGCATCTCCCAAACGCTCACCGCGATGATCGCTGCGGCGGCCCACGCTATGGGCATCACCCTCGATGCCTCCCAGAGGAGCCCAACGAGCAATACACCCACGACCACGAGCGGGACGATTGCAAACAGCGGCTCAAGCATCAAGCGCAACACCTCCTGTCTTCGCTTCGAATAGTCCTCTGCCTACGAGTCTGTAATCCCTGATACGACGGTGGAGTCGCAGTCGGTATCGGCATCCACACAACGCTGTATCGCATAGACTGGATTTTTATTGTTGAGAAGTTGTACTTGACGGCTCTCCCTTACTCGCTGGGGATTGTACGAATGTTTTATATATGTTCAATTGACGTGGTACCGTTACGACCGTGTGTGATTAATTATCGTGGTACCGTTACGACCACCTCGTCGGCGATCAGTACGATCGCGGGAGTCCGAGCACCGTTTCGCCGAGGTAGTTCAGCGCGAGTTGTTGGGTGATTGGAACGAGCCGAGTCAGCCGTGCCTCCCGGAAATATCGCTCTACATCGTACTCGCGAGCGACGCCGAAGCCACCGTGGGTCTGAACGGCGGCGTCTGCGGCCTTGAACGCCGCGTCCGCCGCGAGGTACTTTGCGACGTTTGCTCGCGCGCCGGCGTCTTTTTGATCGGTATCATCGAGTTCTTCGGCCGCGGCGTACACAAGCTGCTTGGCGGCGAGCACACGTGCGTACGCCTCGGCGATCGGATGCTGGATCGCCTGGTTCGCGCCGATCGGCCGACCGAACACTTCGCGATCGTTCGCGTAGTCGATCGCCCGCTCTAAGGCGGCCTCCCCGAGCCCAACGCACTCGGCGGCGATAACGAGCCGCTCCTCGTTGAGCCCGTCGAGCACCTGATAGAACCCGCGGCCTTCCTCGCCGATGAGGTTTTCTGCCGGCACCCGGAGGTCCGAAAACCACATCTCGAAGGAGTGGACGAAGCCGCTTGCGGTCTTGTCGATCGCTTCGATCTCCAACCCATCCTGTTCGTAGGCGTCGGCCAGATCGACGAGGAACATCGAGATACCGCGAGTCGATTTTTCGACTTCCTCTTGTGGTGTTGTTCGGGCCATGAGGAGGATGTAGTCACTCTGGTCGACCCGAGAGATCCATATCTTCTGGCCGTTGATCATGTACGCATCGCCGTCGTCGGTCCGCTCGGCGCGGGTTTCGATCGCCGTCGAGTTCGATCCGGCATTCGGCTCGGTCAGTCCGAACGACTGGATCGACGCCTCGCCACTGGCAACGCGCGGAAGTAACTCGGATTTGAGCTCCTCGCTCGCGTACTTCACGAGCGGCACGCTGTTGTATATCCCGCCGTGGATCGCCTGGGGCGCAGAGAAGCCACCGCCGCTGGCAGCAATCTCCTCCATCATCACCACGACCTCCGAGGTACTCATGCCAGCTCCGCCGTACTCCTCGGGAACGAGGATCCCAAGCCAGCCGTGGTCGGCGAGCGCGTCGACAAACTCCGAGGGGTACGTCTCCGATCGATCGGCTTCGCGCCAATATGCCGCATCGAAGTCCGAACAGAGATCCCGGATGCTGTCGCGAACGAGCCGCTGTTCGCCGGTCAGAGAAATGGTGTCTCTCCACGCGTGTGTCATTATTTATTGCTACAGTGAACAGGGGTTAATTGTAGCGAAACCAGCAGTGTGTCCGGCAATCCGACTGCTACGTAATCGCCCGATCGCTCACGATCGCGAGGAGAGATGGACCCACCAGACGATCGCGGGGAGCGGTGGACACACAACACTATGTGGCACCCCGCCGATCGCCCAATATGGAATACACGACCCTCGGATCGACAGGAATCGAGGTCAGCAAACTCTGTTTGGGGTGTATGAGCTTCGGCAAAGAAAACCGCGACGAGTGGATGCTCGACGCGGAGAACGGGCGGAAACTCGTCGATCGGGCGATCGACCTCGGGATCACCTTCTTCGACACCGCAAACGTCTACTCGGCGGGCGAAAGCGAGGAAATCCTCGGGGAGGCGCTGTCCGAATACGATCGCGACGAGTTCACCGTTGCCACGAAGGTGCGCTTCGGTGTGGGCGAGAAGCCACACTCGGCTGGTCTCTCTCGGAAAACGATCGAACAGGAGCTGTCGGACTCGCTGGATCGACTCGGGATGGACGTCGTCGATCTCTACCAGATCCACCGCTGGGATTACGACGTTCCGATCGAGACGACACTCCGGGCGCTCGACGACACCATCCGGCGCGGCCAAGTCAGACACATCGGCGCTTCCTCAATGTGGGCCTACCAGTTCCAGTCGGCGCTGCACACGAGCGATCGGCTCGGCCTCGCTCGATTCGAGACGATGCAGAACCTCTACAACCTCGCGTACCGCGAAGAGGAACGCGAGATGCTCCCGGTGTGCGAAAACGAGGACATCGGCGTCATTCCGTGGAGCCCGATCGCTGCGGGATATCTCGCACGGCCGTACGAACAAGACGACGCGACCACACGCGGCGAACACGAGACGTCGATCGGCCGGCCGTATCGGGAGGGCGGCGGTGAGGAAATCAACGCTCGCGTACAGGAACTCGCCGAAGAGAAGGATCGATCGATGGCGCAAATCGCGCTCGCGTGGGTGCTCCACCAAGACGTGGTGACCGCGCCGATCGTCGGCACCTCGAGCGTCGAACATCTCGAAGAAGCGGTCGAAGCGGTCGACATTGATCTCTCGACCAGCGAGATCGACTATCTCGAAGAACCCTACGAGCCGGTTCGAGTGTCCGGCCACGAGTAGCACCGACATTGTTTGACGCCACCCAATGGCGAGATGTCGGCGACAAACGTATCATCGGTACTCAACTCGCGAACTGGGGCTGGCGGAAACGGACGGAGTTTTACTCGTCCCAATCGTATAACGGGCAATGGAGTGCTCGCGGTGTCACACCCCGCTCGATCGGCCCGGCGACTACTGTCTGTCGTGTGACACTGCAAACTGCGATGCGGTCGTGATCAAGTTCGATCGTGACAAGGCGACATTGACGATGCTCGACGGAGAGGATATCCTCGGCGAGACGACGATCACGACCGTGCCCGAACCCGACGATAATCGAGACGATCGCGCCGTCGTGGTCGAACTTCGGAACTTCGCCGGCCGGGTTGCCGACGAGGTTCGCCGCAAGCGCCCCGAAACCGTCTTCGCGGCCGGCGAGCGCGAACCCCTCCGCGAGACCAACGCCCAACTGCACTACGAGTTCTACCGCGTCCCCGACGATGAACCCGTCCAGTCGGTGATCGATCGCCGCGGCACCCGTGCCCTGGAGGTCGTCGAGACCCCTCCGAGGGAGAAACTTGGCGGCCGACACTCCACGTTGATCGGCGGCCGAAAGGGACGCAAGTCGATCGCCGTCGTCGCGGGTCACCCACACGTCAAAAAGATCATCCCGGGGCCGATCGACGCGGGCGGAACAGGATCGCAGTCTGGGCTCCGCGCGAAGATCACCCGAGCGGACAGCAACGGCAACGTCAGGATGTTGTTGCGTGACGGTTCAAGCGTCCAAGAGAATCGGGTGGTCACGACCGCGATGAATCACGATACCGGCGAACGGGTCCGCGACGATCTCAACGAGGCGCTCCGAGAAGCGGAGCTACAGTAGCCTCGTAGGTGCCTCCAACTAGCTCCCCTCGATCGACACATGTCGATTCGGACGCTGGCTCAAAACGGTTTGTACGCTGGGTGTGACGGCGGCACACGACCGATTCGACTCAACACCTTTTTGTTCTCCCCTCGGATACTCTCTCCCACTATGGCTGATAAGCAGGCACGAAGCGTCGGCAGCGCCGGTCGATTCGGCGCACGCTACGGGCGAGTCGCCCGAAAACGGGTCAAAGACATCGAAGCCGAGATGCGCGCGGCGACCGTCGACGGCGACAGTGTCAAGCGGATCGGGACGGGCATCTGGGTCAACGAGGAGACCGGCGAGAAGTTCGCCGGCGGCGCGTACAAGCCACAGACTCCCGGCGGCACGCAGGTCCGACGATCGATCCGCGCGGCGCTTGCGGACGAAGAATAACCCCACCTCTCACTATGAGCTACAAGTGTTCCCGTTGTAAACGCGACGTCGAACTCGACGAGTACGGCGGCGTTCGGTGTCCCTACTGTGGCCACCGGGTACTGCTGAAAGAGCGCGCCCGCGACATCAAAGAAGTCGACGTCAAGTAACGCGGCGATCGACCGCATGGACTGCGCTGACCACACCGCTTCGCTTTCATTTTCCTACGATTCCGCCGAACTGGCAGCGATTGTTGCAGACGCGGTTTCGGTCGAAGTCGGCGAGATTGATGATGACAGAGCGACTGCAACGGTAGATCGCGAGGACACAACCGTGATTGTTCATGTATCCGCAACCGATTTCATTGCGCTTCGGGCAGGGACAAACAGCTGGACCCGGCTCGTCTCTGTTGCCGAATCGATTGTAAATGGGTCAAAAACGCCGGAAACCGCCGAATAGCGGACGGTGCGGCCGCTATCGGAATCCCGCGGGTTTTTCCCGCTGGCGGCCATCGATCCGTCCATGCAGGGTAATCTACCACCGGAAGCACAGGAGAAGCTCGAAACGCTACAGGAGCTTCAAGAGACGGCCCAGAACGTCGCCCAACAGAAACAGTCCACAGAGACGGCGCTTAACGAGGCCCAGACTGCGCTGAACGCGCTTGATGACGTCGACGATGACGCGACAATGTACCGTGAGGTCGGCGAACTCTTCATCGAGACGGACCTCGGGGAAGCCAGCGACGATCTCGAAGACAAAGTTGACAGTCTGGAAATTCGTGTCGAACAGCTCACGAAACAGGAAGATCGCGTTCGGAGCCAGTTCGAAAATCTCCAAGAAGAGCTTCAGCAGTTGTTGCAAGGCAGCATGGGCGGTCCAAGCGGTCCGGCCGGCCCCGGCGGTGCAGGCGGCGCATAATCGATGGGTGAACCGACCGACGAGGAGGTCGTTAACGCCGCTGCGGAAGCCGCAGAGGGCGTCATCTTCTCGAACTATTCGCAGTCCGACGTTCGTGACTTCGATGTCACGGTGAAGTTCGAAGACGGCGTGCTGGAGGTTGACGTGTATCTCAACGCGCCCGACGATCCTGATCCGGACGTGATCGCCCAGGAGGCGGTTGACGCGGCCGAATCTGCCGTTGACGAACTGTTTGCGTAGTCGGCCCCTCGCAGGGCAACCGACCACTATTCCCACCGAATAATTATGTAGCTCTCTGCCGCATATCTTGTTATGTCTTCACATATCATTGGAATGACGGCGCTGGATCGGTACAAAATGCGCCTCGACAAAGCCAGTCGAACCTGTCCAGCGTGTGGCTATGACGATACCGACGGCGAGTGGCAGGCGGTGACGACTGGCAGTCGGGTGCAGTACCGCCACGTCTGTCCGAGTTGTGGATCAATATCGACGCGTGAGCTCCGCCTCCGTCGAACCTGATCGACCGGAGACTATTTTTCATCCGTACGTGTCAGTGACACGCATGGACTCGTACGATCGGATACTCGTTGCGACAGACGGCAGCCCTGGATCTACGCCGGTCATCGAACATAGTATTCGCTTGGCGAGGCTCTCGGACGCAGAGGTCCAAGCGCTGTATGTCGTCGATCACCGGTACCCGAGCGCGACAGAGTACGATATGATCGTCGAGCGGATGGAAGACGAAGGTACGAAGGCGCTCGATACGATCGAAACAGCCGCGACCGAGCATGGAATTAACGTACACAAACACCTTCGCCGGGGCGTTCCCGCCGACGAGATCGTCGCGGCCGCAGATCAGTACGACGCCGACGTCATCGTCGTTGGGACCCATGGTCGATCGGCGATCGGCCGGTTCATCCACGCCGGCAGCGTGACAGAACGCGTCGTTCGGACTGCAGAGATCCCGGTGTTTGTCACCCGGATTCGCCCTGCAGACGATCCAGCGATGGCCGACGTTGACTCGAAGACAACGGCGTCGCGTCGACGGCTTCCTGGGATTGAGCCCAGCGGCGGAACGTAGCAGGACGCGTGTTCACTGACCGCTACCAGGCGTCACAGATCGCGAGGAAATTCTCGAAGACCTCCTGGCCTCGCTCCGTGTGTGCAACCTCTGGGTGCCACTGGACGCCGTACAACCCTGCCTCGGGATTACTCATCGCCTCGACTCCACAGACGTCACTTTTTGCGGTACGAGTAAAGCCGTTTGGGACGGTTTTAACCTCGTCAGCGTGGCTCGCCCACACGCGTGTTTCCGGCGCCAGCGATCCCACGAGCGGGTCGTCGGCGTCGACGATCTCGACGTCGACGTCTGCGTAGCCGCCGTAGTCGCCCGAGTCGACCGAGCCGCCCAGTTCCTCGGCGATCAACTGCATCCCCAGACAGATTCCGAGGACGGGCCGATCACCGTCGAGATACTCTGCAGACCGACCCGCACGATCCATGTCTGGCCCTCCCGAGAGAACGATCCCGTCGGCCGCAACCGCGTCGGGTGCGGTCTCGTTGTCGATGAGTTCGGTATCCACGCCGAGATCCCGCAGTGCACGGTGCTCTAGATGCGTGAATTGCCCGTGGTTGTCGATAACGACAATTCTGGTCATGCGGGCTGTTGGACGGTCGAGCCCAAAAACGGTTCGAAGTTCAGTGTTCTATGCGCGATCGTGTATTATTTCGCCGGACCACACGATCGGTAAGAATTGTTCGCCAGTCTTGTCTCGTTACTGTACGACGACTGCGCCTTTCATCCCGAGTGCCTCGTGAGGCGTACACACGTACGTGAAGACGCCTTCTTCCTCGAAACTATGTTCAAACGTGTGGCCTTCCTCTTCAACGGTGTCGCTCTCGAAAGACCCGTCCTCGGCGGCGACGTTATGTCCGCCACCTTCGCCGGTCCACTCCCAGGTAACGGTTGTGCCTGGGCTAACGGCGACTGCGGGAGGATCGAACAGCAGACCGCCGCCGGCACCGACCATGACCGTAACCGAGTCTTGATCCGTCATGTCGACGGTTCTTTCGTAGTTCTCGACGTCGTCGAAAAAGCCCTCATAGTCCGGCTCATCGTCGAGGAATTCGCCACCACCGCCATTGCCGTTGCCGTTGCCACCATCGCCGTTACCATCGTCCCCGTTTCCACCGTTCCCGTTGCCGTCATCGCCGTTCCCATCCTCGCTCGGATCGACGCCGTTACCGTCTCCGCCTGCACAACCCGCGATGAACGCCGTCGCTGCGGTCGCGCCCGTCAACTGTACGAACTTACGCCGATCGAGCCGGTTGTTGTCGCTCATTGATCTCATTTCATGATATGGTGGCAGTACATATACCTCGCACGATTATTCCCAGCCGGCGACAAGATGGGCAAACATGTTCGGCGGAATTCACTGGTGTTGCCCGTGGCTACCTCTATTTGTCATGGCTGAGACATCCACAGAGCCAGCGGTACCACGCGATCGCCCCGTCGAGGTCCTCGACGTTCGCGAGTTGAGTCCGCCGGGGCCGCTCAAAGAAACGCTGGAACTGTTGACCGAACTGCCAGAGGAGACCGTACTAGTACAGTTGAACGATCGCGCCCCACAGTTTCTCTATCCAAAACTCGACGACCGAGGCTACACGTACGTGACAGCAACGGATCCGGGCCCGACGTTCCTCGGCGTCCAGACAGACGGCGCAGTTGTCTCGGCGATCTGGGTCACAGACCTGTAACGTCCGCTCCGATCAGCCATTCTGGACGAACATGTTCGACTCTTCTCGAAACCACTTTACGTCCGGTGGCTCAACAGTGAGCCATGACACAGGCACGGCTGACGCTGACGATGCCGGAGCTGCTTTGGGTTGGGGAAATCTCTCGAAAGTACCCTGAGGCCACGCTGCATGTACTGAGCGCAGTTCCGAGCGAAGACGCCGGATTTGCCCTCTTTCGGCTCATCAGCGATGATATCGACGAGCTGTTAGCGGAGGCACAGGCACACGAGACGATCGTCGAGATGGAAATTCTCCAGCGGACTGAGGGGGAAGCGACCGTCCAGTTTGAAACGACCGCGCCGCTCATCATGCTTTCGGCTCAGTCGGCGGGGATGGCGATCGACTTCCCGGTCGAAATGCAAAATGGAAAGGCGACGTTAGATGTGACTGGCAGCCACGAGCGGCTGTCGGCGCTCGGCACACAGTTTCGGAACTTCGGACTCGACTTCGAGGTTGAGTACATCCAAGAACGGCTGCACACGAGTCAGTTGCTGACTGAAAAACAACAGCGCCTCTTGCTTCGGGCCGTCGAGATGGGATACTACAATACTCCGCGTGACTGTTCGCTGACCGAACTCGCCGATGCTGTGGGGATCGCAAAGTCGACCTGTAGTGAGACACTCCACCGCGCTGAGGAGGCGGTCATCAAGAACTTCATTGATGATCTCTCGGTTCCGAGTCAGGCGATCGAACGAAAAATCAAAGGAGAGTAGTCGTTCAGTTCCAGCGATCGAGGGTGCCTCTTTTGATTCGACGTTGAATATACTGTCAGACTATATGTCGTTCATCACAGCCTCCGGCGATCGATCAGGATCGCTGCAGTGGCGATCGGCAGGATACACCACGCGAGAAGCGTCGCAGCGAGCACACTCGTTGAGAGGGCGGTTCCCGCGAGTGCGTCAGCGAATCCGCCGGTCGTTGCACCGAGCCCACTCAACACGAGCACCCGAAAGGCGCTCGCCGGATTCGCGAGCACAAGCGCCGACAGCGCGACGTCTGGCAGCGAAAACGCCGCAACGAACCCAAGCGAGAGCAGGTCGTGGATCAACACGAACCACACCCACACGAGCAGTGCCGCTCCGAGCGCGTGTGTCTTCTCGCGGGCGATCGTCGAGATCAGGGTCGCGATCGCGAGGAATGCCGCCGCGAGCACAATCGCTGCCACGAAGAACTGGAGGTACGATCCCCAGTAGGCCGCGCCAAACTCTCGCAGCAACAACACGCCGGTGAACCCGAATCCGACGACGACCGCGCCAGTAAGGGTGAGCAGCCGCCCGAGGTACGTTCCCACGACGACATCGCGTCTCGCGATCGGCAGCGAGAGGACGACCGCGAGCCACCCGTCGGCTTCACGGCCGACGATCGCGTCGTACCCGAACGCCAGCGCCGCAAGCGGAACTAAGTACACCGCGAGGCTCGCCAGCGAGGCGACAACCCGCTCTAAGCCCTCTGGACCGACGGCTGAACCGCTGAATGTGAGGATCATCGCACCAAAGAGGGTAAACAGCCCAGCGAGTGCGATCACCCAGCGACTGCGAACCGCCAGTCGGTACTCCGTCGCCCCGACGATCCCGATGTGACGGACGACGGCTCGCCAGCCATCCGTCGACGCAGTGGCGTTGACGTGCCCGATCGTATCCGTCGCTGCCTCGACATAGCCACCGTCTGAGACGGCCCGCTCGTCCGGATCGATCTCGCCTGCCGTGGCCATATCTCCGTCTGTCGTGCCGTTATTGTTCATGAGGGTACCTCCGCCAGTTCATTGCGTTCGTCTGGTGAGCCGCCGACTGCCTCGTGAAACGCCGCATCGAGCCCCGATCGCTCAATCGTACCGTCATCGAACTCGACGGAGTCTCCGACGAGTTCCGCGACAGGACCGCTCGCACGAACCGTGCCCTCGTGGAGGATGGCGATCTGATCACAGAGGCGTTCGACCTCCGAGAGGACGTGCGAACAGAAGACGATCGTCGCCTCAGTCTCTGCGCCGATTCGTTCGACAATTTGATGAAACTCGGTTACTCCACGCGGATCAAGCCCGGCAGTCGGCTCGTCGAGGATCAACACTGACGGTTCGGCGAGCAGCACAGCCGCGAGTCCAAGCCGCCGCTTCATCCCATTCGAGTACCCCGAAACTGGCCGATCCGCTGCCTCGGGTGAGAGGCCAACTCGATCGATCGCGTCGGCGGTCCGGCCGTCGGCAGATAGCCCACGGACGCGGGCGTGGAACGCCAGTACCTCTCGTCCGGTTAACGACGCCGGAAAGCCGATGTGTTCCGGCAGATAGCTGACGTGCTCTCTAATCCGTCGCCCCGCGTCGGTCACCGACTCGCCGCCAACGGTGATCGTTCCCTCGTCGGGACGATCGTGGCCGATGAGCAGCTTGAACAGCGTCGTCTTCCCGGCTCCGTTGGTCCCGAGGATCCCAAAGGTCGATCCGTCGGGGATCGATACTGAGAGTCCGTCGAGGGCGGTCACGTCCCCATACGTCTTCCGTACGTTTGTTGCGTTGATCTCCATGGTCTTCCTGTTGAGTGCGCTATGTTTCGTGGCTGGTCGGCTCTTTGGCGACGTACCGCTTCCAGTCGTGTGGTGGTTCGGTCAGCGGGTGGTGATCGACGACGCCCGGCGAGTCGACGATCGGGAACGAGCTTTCGGCCATCCGGACAGCCTCAAAGGCAGGGCTATCTGCGAAGATTGCGGCCTGCGGATACTCGGCGATCAGGTGTTCAACGAGGCCGGCCGGTCGGTGTCTGATCTCGCTTGTCCCGTCACCGTTTCGATCGAGTATCCGTGCATCACTCCAGTAGTTGCCACGGTCAGTGTCGTTCCACTGGTGGAGTTTACCGGTCGACACCGCGACTGCGCGACCGTTCTCAACGAAGCTGTTTCCAGCAAGGGTCTGCCCGCTACTGCCCGCAGAGCTGTGGATCCCGATATCGTTTCCCAACACGAGGTTGTCCGTGATCCGGTTGTGCTGTGCGTTGTAGGCGTACAGGCCGTTTTTGTTGTCGACAATCGTGTTGTTCGTGAGCGCCGATCGCTCGATGTCCTTCGCGAGGATTCCGTGCCCGCTCGTGTCGGTGTTTCGCACCGCAGTGTTGTTTTTGACCACGAGCTCGTCGCTCACCATGAGTGCGTAGCCGACGCCGTTGTCGACTGCGGTGTTGTTCACGAGACGATTTCCGTCGGAGTACATGTAGTGGACGCCGTAGCGAGTATTCCACATCGTGTTGTTCTCCGCGGTCACGTTGCTCGCCCACGAGAAGTACAACCCGTCGCGGGTGTCGGTGATCTCACTGTCGCGAACGACGGTGTCGCTCGTCTCGAACAGTTGAATCCCGTTTCCTCGCTCTGTCACTGGGTGCACGTCAGATTGACCGTCGATACGGACGTCTGCGATCGTCGCGCGATCGGCACCGTCGATCCAGATTCCGAACGCCGAGTCGCTCACTCGAACCGTTTCGATCGTCGCGCCGTCGCCAGCGATGAAGATTCCTGCATCTTCCTCGGTGAGATCTGTCCCAGAACCACGGACCCAGACGCCTGAGACGGTGACATTCTCGCCGCTAATCGTCACCACGCGTCCCTCGTCGCCGCCATCGATGACCGCACCGCTCTCATCAGCAACGATGGTGAGATCGTCGACAGAGACGTTCACCCGCTCGTCGAACCGTCCTGTGAGGACGACTGTGTCGCCCGGCTCAGCGGCGTCGATTGCTGCAGAGACACTCTCGTACGTCTCGCCGTTGATCGTCGCGGTTCCCGCCGCATCAGGGGCAGTCACCTCGGCTGCGGCCGTTCCAGGGGCGAAATCCGCCGCCGCGGTCGGGTCCATCGGCTCTGCATCCGGTGTCGCTGCGACGAACGGCACGGCAACGGCGACGAGCACGATCGCGCAGGCGAGCGCAAGGAACCCGATCTCGGTGGCGGTATTATGCATGATCGTTTGTGTCTCCAGTCAGTTGTTTCTCGTCTCGGTTCCGGGGATCGAGTTTCGTCTGTACCCGTTGGGTCTGTGATCGAACGATCGCTGGCACGTCTGTGAACCGGGCGTCGGTGTCCCGTGCGAGGAACGCTGCAACGAGCAGGACAAACGCAATGAACGTCATGTAGCCGCCGGGGCCAAACCACGCGAATCCACTGATGTTCGCCACCTGGTAGCTGCCCAACAGTGGCGGTGTGAACCCTTCGACGCCGGCGATCGGCGCGTCTGGATCCAGCGAGTGCCCAGCCTGGTAGAGCCGGAACTGGATGAACGCAAACAGGGCGATGAAGACCCCGATCGTCCCGACGAGCTGCGCGGTCAACCCGAGCTTGAGCTTGCGGACGGTTGGGGCGAGCGCGACGAACACGCCCGTCGCCGAGAGCGCGACGAAGACGATGGGACCGAGGAGCCACTCCGGCGTCGCGATCGACTTCTCGTGAACCGGGAAGTTCGGCTCGATGAACACCGGATCGGGATAGTAGAACCCAACGTACTTGTTGAGTCCATGGACCTCCAGGTAATCGCCGCCCAGCCGTGGATACGCGTACAAATCAATAAACAGCGCCTCGCCCGGATACTGCGGCGCAGTGAGCGTGATCCGCCACACTGGGACGAGTAGTGCGCCGAGCAACAGCGCTGCGGCTATTAGCGGGAGGCCGCGTCTGAGTTCGCCGAACCGATCGATCGAGGGTACCATGGATTTGTGTCTCGTGTTTTCGTGTGTGGTTATTCCGCTGCTCTAACGATGAGCCGCGAACGCATTTCGAGGTGCAGTGCACTGCAGAAGAACCCACAGTAGAACCAGTAGACGCCGGGCTTGTCTGCCTCGAACGTCACCTTCCGCGTCTCCTGTGGGGCGACCTTCACATTGATATCGTACTCGGGAATCGCCACCGAGTGGAGGATATCACTCGTCGTCTCGATGTTCGTCACCTTCATCTCGACAGTATCGCCTTCGTTGACGATGATCTCCTCGAACCCGAACTGGTTCCGCTCGGAGTACATTTCGACGGTAACGCGGTCGCCGTCGCGCTCGATCGACTCATCACCCTTTGCTGTCGGTTCCAGCTCGAGGTCTTCTGGGTCGTACGTGGACGCGGGTTCGATCTTCGAGCGGTGACAGATCGACGCGTCGTGCGGTTCGGCGTACGCCGGCGAGTCCTTCATCAGCTGCATCCCCTCCTCGTCGTCGCCGATGTAGATCAGCTGGTCATTTTCTGGGTGCATCGGACCGACCGGGAGGAATCGGTCTTTCGAGAGCTTGTTCAACGAGATGAGCCAGTCGCCCGCAGGATCGGCAGTGTACGACTCTGCGGCGATCAGGTGCCCAGGGTTGTAGTGGACATCGATCTTTTCGATCACCGGGCTTTCGGACCCGGGCTCGGCCTCCACGGCCGCCTCGATATCCCATTTGACTACCTGCGAGTCGATGAACAGCGTCGTGTACGCGTGTCCGCGGCCGTCGTAGGCGGTGTGTAGTGGCCCCAATCCAAGCTGTGGCCGGCCGACGATCGCGTCTGCGGGGTCGTCAACCTCGTCGATCATGTCGATTTCGATGACCGACGCTGTCGGGTCGAGTTTGCCGCTGGCGATCGCGTACTTGTTGTCCGGCGTGACGCTCACCCCGTGGGGGCTCTTCGGCGTCGGGATGTAGTAGACGATCGGATCGTCACCCTCGTTCAGGGGGCTGTCTTTTCGACCGTCGACGACCGGCACGTCGTTTATCATCTCGTATTCGCCAGCCTCGACGGCTTCCTCGATCGCCGGGAGGTCGAAGGCTTTGACCATGTCGCGGTCGTCGCGGGTCATTCCTTCCTCGTTTGTTGCTCCCTCGCTGTTGTAGCCGGTCGCAAAGAACCACCGACCCTCCTTGCCGCCGTCGCCATTGTCCATGTTGCCGTCGACGAGCACCTCCCATTCCACGTTCATCGACTCGGGGTTGATCGCCGCGATCACCGATCCGTACGCGTCGGGGTCTTCGAGGTCGCGTCCGTCGTTCGGAACCGGGACGCGGAACTCGCCGACGCCGAATATGAGGTCGGTGTCAGGCAAGCGGGCGCACGCGCCGTGGGTTCCTTGCTGGTTCGGGATGTCGACGATCGCGTCCGTCTCGAAGTACTTGAGGTTGATTCGGGCCATCCGGCCGTTCGCTTTGTCGTTGACGTACGCGAATCGGCCGTCGTAGTCGTTGTCGGTCTGGCTCAGCCGTGGGTGGTGGGTGTCTCCCCACGTGTACCCGCCGGCGTCTTCGAGCATTTCGCGGGTCTCGTCGTCGAAACCGTACCCACGGGCGCTCTCGCGGTTGAACACCGGAATCTGCATGATTTCGCGCATCGACGGGATCCCGTACACCCGGATGTTCCCGGAGTGGCCGCCGCTCAGGAATCCGTAGTACTCGTCCAGTTCCCTCGGTGGGATTGTATGATCGGCTCCAGCCGCTTCAACCGTACCGTCGTCACCGTTGCCGTCGCTGCTCAGCATGCTCGTACAGCCAGCGAGGCTGCCAAGTGCGCCGGCTGCTGCGCCAGCTTTCATGAAGCCTCGGCGATTAACCGAGAGGCTCGGCAGCGTAAAGCCGGCTTCCTCGGCTGTCTCGCGTGTTTCCGTGTCAGTGCGTTCCCCAGCCGTCGGGTTGGATTGCTCAGATGACATGAGTTGTGTGCCGGCTTCGTCGAGTGCCGCTCACGATTCAGCGTTTGAACACGGCGTAAATAACCTACGCGGGTTTCTATCGGTCAAGAACACCTCCCGAATATGTTCGTCGTTACATATACCCCCAATACAGAGACCCGCCGCTCGCGTATTCGACAGACCCAAATAACCCTTGAGTTTGTCGAGGATTCGGACTCTATTCGTTCGGGTACGGTGTCGAGTCCGGCGGCTACGTGATTGCGCTTTTCGAGCGGAACAGCCTTGCCCGATCGCCTGCTTGTCAGCGGTATGACCGACTTGGCCGATCGCGAGTGGCGGCTCATCCGCGAGGACGTTCGTCCGGGACCGATGCAGATGGCACTCGACGAGATCGCCGCCGAAACAGCCGCCGCGGGCGGGCCACGAACCATCCGAGTCTACCGTTGGGAGCCGAGTTGTCTCTCGCTTGGCTACGCACAGGCAACTGATACCGTTGACTGGGAATTCTGCGAGGCCAACGACATCGACGTGACTCGCAGACAGACCGGCGGCGGCGGCATCTATCATGACTACGATGGCGACATTTCGTACTCGATCGTCGCCCCAAAATCCGAGCTTCCGGGCGATCTGATGGATTGCTATGAGCTGTTGTGTGAGCCAATCTTAACTGCCTTTGATCGGATGGGCGTCCCCGCGTCGTTCGTCGGGGAAGCACACCCGGCGATCTACGAGCCAGCCTGCTACCTCCGTGGGCTGCACCCAGCTCACGACATCGTCGCGAACGGGCGAAAGATCAGTGGCAACGCCCAGTATCGCCGAGCGGATGCCGTGATCCAACACGGCTCGTTGACCTACCACGTTGACGCCGAAACCCACCTTGACGTCTTTGCGGACCCCGACGCGCCCGACGGCTCGGTCCCCGTGTCGGTCGATCGATTCCGCGATCGGGTGACCGGAATCGACGAGGAAAGCGAGATATCGCGGGCGGAGGCGGTGTCGACGCTCGAGGAGACGCTCGCGGCGTGGGTTGCTGCGGTCCCCGGCGAGTGGACCGACGCGGAGCTGTCGGCCGCTCGCGATCGCGTCGATGAAAAATACAACGCAGACGCGTGGGTGCTCGAACGGTAGCCAAACTGTCTCAATCGAGTGTCAAAACCAGTACCTACCGATCGCTCACACCCCGTCATAGCAATCCGTCCCGAACCCGTCCGGCGGATCGAAGTTCATTTGTTCATCCGAATCCTGTCTCAGTTAATGACAGTTCGCGTCGGTGCCCACGTGTCGATCTCTGCCTCGAAAGCTTCGAACGATCCCGAAAAACCCCCTCACGGCAACATCGCGAATGCGGTGTTCAGACAGGAACAGTTCGGCGGGAACTGCGGACAGATCTTCACCCACTCGCCGCAAGTCTGGCAGAACCCCAATATCGACGACGGCGAAGCCGACTTGTTCAAATCAGAGACTGACGCGACCCTCGAGGGCCCGTGGGTTATCCACTCGTCGTATCTCGTGAACCTCTGTACCCCGAAAGACGGCCTTCGCGAGAAGTCGATCGACTCGATGCAACGAGAGATTGACGCAGCCGAGCAGCTCGGAATTCCGTACGTCAATGTTCACCTCGGTGCACACACCGGCGCGGGCGTCGAGGGTGGGCTCGAAAACGCTGCAAGCGCGCTCGACGAGCTGTCGATCCCCGAGGGCGTCACAGTACTCATCGAGTCTGATGCTGGCAGCGGCACGAAACTCGGCGGGAAGTTCGAACATCTCGCCCAGGTTCTTGAGCTGAGCGAGCAGGATCTCGACATCTGTCTGGATACCGCCCACGCCTTCGCCGCTGGCTATGACCTCTCGACCGCAGAGGGTGTCGAGGAGACGATCGCAGAACTCGACGACGTGGTTGGTCTCGACCATCTCAAATGCGTCCATCTCAACGACTCGAAACACGCCTGCGGGACGAACAAGGACGAACACGCCCACATCGGTGAGGGACTGATCGGGGAGGAGGGGATGAACGCGTTTGTCAACCACTCCGCGATCGCTGACGTTCCACTGGTGCTCGAAACGCCGACTGAGGACGGCAAGAGCTTCGCGTGGAACATCGATCGGGTCCGAACGCTTCGTAACGAGGCCTGAGTCGAGATGCGTCGGTTCTCGGCGGCGTACCTCTCGCGCACTCGTGCGGGGATGTGGGCCGATTCGATCGCCGCGCTCTCGGACCTCGATCTCCCGAACCGCCGTCGGATTCTCGATGTCGGGTGTGGAACCGGCGAACTAACGCAGGTCCTTGCAGCCGCGTCGCAGTCTGAGAACACGAACGCAGCACCCGCACGCGTCGTGGGGCTCGACGCCGATCGATCGCTGCTCGATGTCGCACAGTCTGAGACTGATCTCGAGTATGCTCAGGGTGATGCGACCGCACTTCCGTTTGCTGACGACGCGTTCGACCTCGTTGTCTGCCAGGCGTTGTTGATAAACCTCCCTAAGCCAGCCGCAGCGCTCGAGGAGTTCGCCCGCGTTTCTTCGGATCTCGTGGCGACGATCGAGCCGAACAACGCTCACGTCGGAGTCGACTCGACAGTCGAGGCCGAACAGCGACTCGAACAGACCGCACGAGATGCGTTTGTCCGCGGCGTCAACACAGACGTCTCGATCGGCGATGCCGTCCCGTCGTTGTTCGACTCGATCGGTCTCCAAGAAATCTCGACGGCGCGGTATCACCACGAAAAGCGGACAGAGCCACCGTACTCCTCGGCCGAACTGTCAGATGCAGCAGCGAAAGCCAGTGGATCGGGACTCGACGATCACGCCACAGAACTACGGCGAGGGCTCGACACCGAGACAGCACCAACGTCGTACGACGAACTTCGTTCGCAGTGGCGCGAGATGGGCCGATCGATCGTCGAACAGATGCAGGACAGCTCCTACCGCCGCGTTGAGGTCGTTCCGTTCGATGTCACGGTCGGTCGAGTACCTTCGGACACATAGTGCCGTGAGTACCTTCGGACACATAGTGCCGTGAGTACCTTCGGACACATAGTGCCGTGAGTGCCTGAACTACACCACGTCGCCGCGGACGCTTACACCCGTTGCCTCCGCCCGGCGCGATCGGACCACGTCGGCTGCTTCGCTCGCCTCCTCGGCGTCCATTCCGAGCATCTCGAGCGCTCCAGAAAGCGTCGGGAACGGGAGTTCTCCGCCGCGGAGCTTCTCCATCGTGTCCTCGCCGCGGCGACCGTCGAGCCACAGACAGACCCCGCGTGGGTCGAGGATCTGTTCGTAGGCATCCTGTGCAAGGGCTCCCTTCAGCCGCTGGGTGACGTTGTCGTCGAAGCTCGCGTTACAGACCTCGAGGTGAATCGGCTCGTCGGCTGCAAGCAGATGGGCAGCGAGGCACTTCTCAGGTGCTGCGTAGCCGCCGTCGTTCGCGCGGATGTATTCGGGGAACTGTTCGGCCCACTCTGTGCGGACCGTTCTGCCGATTCCTTTGACCCCGTGGCTCTCTTCGAACTCTGTGGCAGCGTTGCCGTCCGATCGCATAAGGATATCCTTGGTGACGTACACGTCGAGTCGATCGATCGGATCTAACCCCAGAGCTACATCCCCGTATACCCAGATCTCCCGTATCGGGACTGCCATTGGTTCAGATTCGACGGTATCGATGAGTGTCTCGACGCGGTCGAGTGCGGCCGATCGATCCATTGTCATATGATACGATCCTGAGCGATGATACCCGTTTCGGCCTCGATCTTCGCTCGAATCCTCACTCGAAGTACGCCGCGAGCCGGTCTGCAGCCTCTTGTACCCTCGGTGTTACGAGTGCAAACCGGAGCCATTCGTCGCGAGCGGTGCCGAACGTTTCGCCGGGCATACCTGCCACCCCAGCCTCATCGATCAGTCGCTTTGTGTTCGCCATCGTCCCCGGGAAGTCCTCGAACCGCGCGAGTACATAAAACGACCCCTCAGGCCGGCTGTAGGCCGCGCCTGCGGCATCGAGTGCGGCGGTAAAGGCGTCGACGCGATCGCGAACCGTCTCTCTGGCGGCTTCGTAGTACGCCGGCGGAGTCGATCGCAACGCCTCGTAAACGGCCTGTTGGGCCGGCCTGCTCCCAGCAACGTTGACGAGCATGTGCCGCGTCTTCGCTGCAGCAACGAGGTGTTCTGGAAAGATCACGTAGCCGACCCGAAAGCCGGTGATCGCCATCGATTTCGAGAAGCCGCTGGTGACGACGACGTTCGCTGAGTCGATCGCCAGCGCGCTCTCGAAGGTCCCCGCGAGATCGAAGTGGTCGTACACTTCGTCAACGACGACGAGCGCATCGTGGGTCTCTGCGGCCGCAACGATTGCCCGGATCGATTCGAGGTCGTAAATCGCGCCAGTCGGGTTGTTCGGCGTGTTGAGGACGATACACGCGACCTCGTCGTCGATCGCTGCACACATCGTGTCAACGTCGAGCGAGCCGTCAACGTTCGTCGGCACCAACTCGGGTTTCCCGCCGAGCAGCGTCGCTTTTCCTGGGTAATACGGATACACCGGATCTGGGAGCAACACTCGATCGCCGCTACAGGCCTCCATCGCGCGCGCCATCCCGAGGTAGTTCGCCTCGCCGGTCCCATTTGTGACGATAATCTGATCTGGATCGACGTTCCGGCGCGCGCCGATCTCGGTTTTGAGGTCGGCCAGTCCGTCGCTCGGTGGATACTGAAACGCCGACGGCTCACCGTCGGCATACTTGTGTAGGCCTGCTCTGATTGCTTCTGGCGGCTCCCAGTCGGGATTACCGCTGACCATGTCGATGACGTCGCGATCGGCGTTCGAGGCGTATTGCATCAGATGAAAAAACTGCGGCGTCTCGTAGTCCATATCTACACCACGATCGGCGTCGTGTTCGGTGTTTCGGAGCTACTATGCACTCTGGCCGCTGGTAATAGGTAACACCCGAAGGGATGGCAAGTTATTTGACAGCTCTTTGCAAATAGTAGTCAAATAATGAAACGCGCTGGGTCATCGTTCTCTGGCGGCGAGTCGAAACAGCTCGTCGAGGTTCTCTCGGAGCTCAAGCAGATCGGATCGAACATCCTCGTCACCGGCGAAGTTGCGCCCAACGTCTCGTTCCACGCGACCCAGGAGCTGCTTGGCTCGACAAATAAATGCCGCGAACGAATTCTCGTTTCAACGGATCTGACGATCGAACCCGATCACTACCTCAGACAAGGGTACATTCCAGCGCCGCGCGTTATCGACGTCGGAACCGACCAGCTGCGTGGTGCCAGCGCCACTGAACATCCCTCCCCATCGACGCCAACGCCGAAGCCGCTCATCGACAGCCGGCTCCGCCCTCTCCAGACCCGGATCTGCGAAGAGATCGCCGACCTTGACGAGGAGTACGGTGACCTCGAATCCTCCCAGCTTCGGATGAGTCTCCTCACGCTCCGGCCGATCGTCGAGCGCTTCGATTACTACGACGCCGCGCGGTTCATCCGAATCATTGGCGGACTCGTCAAGGGCGTCGAGGGGATGGCTCACTATCATCTGCCGATCGACGACGACGATCCGCTCGTTGAGGAGTTCAAACACCTCTTCGACGCCAGGGTGGAGCTCCGTAGACAAGGAGACTTCCCGACCGAACAGCGCTGGCACATCCCACAGATCGACTACTCGACAGAGTGGGTTCGACTCTAGGTGATACTATGAGTGTCAAAAAACCAGAGGTCCGACCCTCGGAGGATCGCCGTGAACTCGAGATCTGGGATCCGATCGAACGCTCCTCTGTTGGATTCGGTTTCCCCGAGGCTGTCGAGGTCCGATCGTCAGATTCCGAGCTGTTTCACTTCCCGGTCGAGCATGCGGTGTGTGTCGAGACAGGGGCGATCGAGTTCGATTCGCTACAGGACGTCCATATTTGGACTGCAGATGGCGAGTTCGTCGCAGAAACAACGAACGGCAGCTCCGTCGAACTCCCACAGGACACGTACCTCATCGACTGTTCAGAGGGAATCAAGACGTACCTTCGGGTCGACTCGTCTGTCGTAGTCCGGTCAGACTTCTTTTCGACGACGATCGAGTTCGACCCGCGGACGGAACTCCATATCGGCTACCGGTCTATGCACGATCATCCTGCCGCGGAGATCCAAGTACAAGCAGACCCGTACTCGGTGATGGATGCCGTTTCGTACTTCGGATCTGCGCTCAAAACGCTCTCTCCGGAGCGATCGTATCCGACGCTCCGCGGGCATCCACCGACGATCTCGGTTGGCGAAACGACCGAAGTTCCATCAGCTCTTTCGCGGCCTGATAGTGGGATCCAATTGCACTGTCCGCCTGAGTACCGATACGTCTTCCCGGCTACGTCGCTGGCGTACTATCTTGGCGCGACGATGGTTCCGTCGTCGGATGCTCGGCTGGTTGGCCCAGGATGGGAGTGCAATTTAGGTACGACAGACCGTCCAGAAACGTACGACTCTGCCGTTGCGCGAACCCTCCAGCACATCTTTTTCTTTGATTGTCTGGCTCGCACAGAGGGCTATTACCAGATGCAGTTGTACGAACGATCCGAGTTCGAGAAGCGACACTCACTTGACTGGAGACGCCTATACGAACTTCCGATTGGTGATCGTGTTGGCCAGTACTTGGAGATTCCATTCGAAGATATTGTGGATCTTGTACCCGAATGGCGCTTGACTACAGATATCCAGCCCGATACGGAGTACGTCGAAGCGCTTCCGTACTTAGCTGGCGATCTCGCTGCCATTCGATGTCCAGAACTTGGCTCAACAAAGACAGTGAAATCGGCCCCAGAATCTGTCGGCGATTTCCTTCGGGACGCAGGAGCGGTCGATACACCACGTACCGCTTTCGTCGACGTTCCGGACGCGGCCTCTGTCGAACACACTTGGGTCGGCGATGCAGACCCAATCAAAGTCGGAAAAACGACGGTTGACTCGTTTAAAAACCGGCTTAGCCGCGAGTTGGAACGCGATGGAGACCTCGAAATCGCGGTGGCTGTCAACGACGACGCGATGAACACGGAACGGGAACGTCTTGAAGAGGTGTTCAAAGGGCTGCAGGGTGAACACGTCTCTATAGAAATTATTGAAAACTTGAGCACCGACGCCTTCCGGGAGCTTCTCTACTCCGATGTTGACTTCGTCCACTACGTCGGTCACGTCACTCCTGATGGGATCTTGTGCTCTGATGGTATGTTCGACGCGCGCGATCACGAAGGATACTCCGTCGATGCATTCATTCTTAACGGGTGTGCATCATATACGCAAGGACACGCACTCGTTGATGGGGGTTGCGTCGGAGGTGTTGTTACAACGAGCGAAGTGTTGAACGGTCCTGCTGTCGAGATTGGAGCGAAATTTATCCGGCTCCTGTTGGACGGATTCTCCTTGCGATCGGCGATTGATATCGCTCGTCAGGAACGACTAGTTGGGAACCAGTACATGGTAATCGGCGAAGGTAACCTCCAACTCGCCGAAGAAACGAACGTCACACCGTTTGTGTGTGAAGTAGTTGATTCACATGATGATATGTTTGAGGTGACGATTGAGACGTATCCGACTCAGAAGTCTGACATGGGGACGATATTTACACCACATATCCCACGAGTTAATCAGCGGTACCTTTCTTCAGGGTACATCGATACGATTAGCGTATCAAAAGACGATTTATATGCATTTTTTACCCCTACCTCAATTCCGATGATATACGAAGGAAAATTAATATGGAGTGATGAATTTGTATCACTGTTATAATCTTACACTTACGGTCCAACAACTGAAGAAGAGTTCGACGCTGCAACGTTCCCCGCCTGCGTCAATAACAACATCATCGTAAACAGGACGCCGATCAGCCGCGGGTGCTCTGCCAGAAACTGTGCCATCTTGCCGTTGTTGTCTTGCGACATACTATTCACATAGCTCGGGGAGATAATATAATTAATTTAAAGGTTCATATGTATTAAAGAAAAAACTTAGTCTGTGAGGGATTGACAGGATTCCATACACGTAGCTCTCAACCCTGTTATCCCTGAAATTCAGTCCTACGAGAAAGTCAGCAGGCTTATTGGTCGATCGCGTCCATCGCACTTCAGCGATCGCTTCCGGTATAGGCGTCGATCGCCGCTCGATATCCCTCTCGATACGTTGGATATCGAAGCTCGTAGCCAAGTTCGTTGAGCCGATCGTTCGAACAACGCTTACTCGTCTTGATCCGCCGCTTCGCAGCCGCCGAGAGCGATCCATCGGCGATCCGCTCCGCCTTTGTCTGCTTTGGCGGTGAATCACGGCCGCACTGGTCGGCCAGCCAGTCTGCGAACGTCCATTTGTCGGCTGGCTCGTCGTCGGCAACCAAGACGGTCTCTCCGCGCGCGAAACCTTCACGGAGCAAAAACGCGATCGATCCCGCTGCGTCCTCGCGGTGGACCATGTTGAGGTACCCCTCCGTTACCGGTCCCTCAAGATACCGCGAGAGGCGGTAGCGATCGGGCCCGTACAGGCCGGCGAACCGGACGACGGTGCCGTCGATTCCGTGCTCGGCTGTGCGTTCGATCGCGACTCGTTCAGCTTCCGCGAGCACCGCGGTTTTGTCCGTTGTTGGGTTGATCGGTGTCGACTCGTCGACCCACTCTCCATCGTGATCGCCATACACCCCAGTACTTGAGGTGTACACCAGCCGCTCGGGTGGGGTCGATCGCGTTCCGTACGCTTCGATCGCCGTTTCGAGCCCGTCGACAAAGATTTCTTGTGCGGCATCGGCACCGCGGCCGCCCGAACTTGCAGCGAAGACGAGCCACCGGGCGTCTGGCAGCGATTCGAGTGTCTTTGGTGCGGTCAGGTCCGCCTCCTTTGCGGTGAATCCGGCGGCCTCAATCGCGTCGAGACCGTCGGCGGATCGACGAACACCGACTACATCAAACCCTGCCTCAGTCAGCTGTCGGCCCAATTCGATGCCGACGTACCCACAGCCGAGAATTACGGCATCGACCTGCTCACCTACGGTGTCTGTTGGGTCGCTCATGTGCTGTCGTTTTGCGTTTCGATCACGTGCTGGATCGCCGCAAGGTGATCGAGTGTCATTTCAGTCCGGCCTTCCAGCGCCTGCTGGACCTCCTGTCCGGTCAGATCGATAGCGATCCGCGAGGCGATCGTATCCACGTCCAACACGCCGGTTGTCATGCCCATGAGCAAGTGATCGCGGAGTTCGTACACAATCGCGTCGGCGTCCGGCCGTTCTGGATCGAGTGCCAACACGGCCACGGCCTCTCGAACAGTCAGCTCAGGTGACTCACCAGCAGCGATCGCAGCCAGCGTTTCGGCAGCAATTCCGGTCTCCGAAGCAGCGGCCTCTACGTCTGTCGACTCAAGGACTGCTGCCAGCTGTTCGTCGTATGCTGCCCGCAGGGCGGACACTGTCCCTGCAGCCGGCTCCGACGCAGCGTCGTACAACATACTATTTATTCGAGGGTCGATCGAGAAAACGGTTGTCTTGCGGGCGGCCCATCCCGTTATTTCGGGTTACTCTTCGAGGAGCGACTCGATCGTCTTTCGGAGGTCCTCGGGCGTGTCTGCGATCGTATGGAGTTCCTCGACGTCCGGGACTGGATGATCCCTCGCGAAGCCGATTACTGTCGCACTTGCTGCGAGCGCCGCTTCAATTCCGTTTCGTGAGTCCTCGACGACGATCGCGTCGGCCGGATCGACACCGAGCTCGGAAGCCCCAGCGAGATAGACATCTGGTTCGGGCTTTCCGAGACCATCAATCTCGATAGCACTCACGATCGCCTCGACAGCTGGAAGGTCAAAACGGTCAACGACGGTTTTGATCCAGTCGGGGTGTGCTGATGAGACGATCGCAACCGCTACCCCTCGACTCGTCAGTGATTCGAAAAGTGAGTCGATCCCTGGCGTCAGCGAGACCTTTCGGCTGTATATGTCGATCGCCGCTTCGTGGAACATTTGGGTGAGCGCTTCCAGTGTTACGTCGCTGTCGTAGCGATCGACCAGTTCCGCTAGACTCTCGTCGTACGATCGGCCGGTCACTTCCTCCACCGTCGGTGTGCCGTCCTGGAGGTGCGGAAAAATAGTTTCACGCCATACCGTTTCCCAGTACTGCTCAGAGTCGATCAATACACCGTCCATATCGAACAAGACCGCGCTGTAAGTGTCCATTGTACGTGTCTCCGCACGCGATGGCAAAAAAGATCGTCTGTGAGTCGGCCGCTACCGCCGTCCATTGATTGGAAGTAGCGGCCATGATCGATCGCGTTGTCACTTCGCGTCCAGAAACCGCGGGGCAATATTGAAGAGTACTGCTTGCTCACTTGTTAGCATGAAAACAGTCCTCGTTGGTGTGGGTCAGGCTGGCGGGAAAATAACCACTGCGCTCGCGGAATTCGATGCACAAATGGGGTTCGGATCCGTTCTCGACGCACTCGAAATAAACACCGCTAAGGCAGATCTTTCTGAGCTCCCGATGGACACTGCTCTTATCGGGCAAGATAAGGTGAGCGGTCACGGTGTTGGCGGTGACAACGAACTCGGCGCGGAGGTTATGGAATCAGATATCAACGAAGTGATGGGCACGGTCAGTGAGAAAATCGACGCTCGAACTGAGGCAGTTGTTGTCATTGCTGGGCTCGGCGGCGGCTCGGGTTCTGGTGGTGCGCCCGTGTTAGTCCGTCGACTGAAACGCGTCTACGATATCCCAATCTATGCCCTCGGTATTCTCCCTGGCAAAGACGAGGGAACGCTGTATCAGGTCAATGCCGGACGATCGCTCAAGACGCTCGCCCGCGAGGCTGATTCGCTGTTGCTGGTCGACAACGACGCGTGGAAACAAAGCGGTGAGAGCGTGAGCGAGGGCTACGACGCGATCAATCAAAACATTGCCAGACGGTTTGGCTTGTTGTTTGCCGCCGGCGAGGCGACCCAGGGCGTTGCCGAAAGTGTCGTTGACACCAGCGAAGTCATCAATACGCTCCGATCGGGTGGGCTCGCGGCGCTCGGCTACGCGAGTTCACTCGCCAGCGACGATCCGACCGAGAATCTCAATGCGATCACGAGCACAGCTCGAAACGCGCTCCTCACGGGATCGAGCCTGCCGGGTGCGACCGATGCAGACTCCGCACTCTTAGTCATTGCGGGAAATCCTGAGCGAATCTCTCGGAAAGGTGTCGAGAAGGCGCGGCGCTGGCTTGAAGACGAAACTGGAAGCATGCAGGTTCGCGGCGGCGACTTCCCGATCGAGTCCGATCGGGTCGCTGCACTCATCCTCCTCGGCGGAGTTGAGCGATCAAACCGCGTCGAACGGTTTCTCGAACGCGCACGATTGGCACTCGAAGAGGAACGAGAAAAAAAAGAGACAGAGGTCGACCGCCGATCTGTCTTCGAAACCGACGAACTCGAAAATCTATTCTGATTGCGGTCTGGCCTACACGAGGCTCGCGCCGTCGAACGCCGTTCTGTTGTAATCAATCTCCATTAAGTCCATGATCGTTGGCGCAATGTCGAGGAGATCTGCATCGACGATTGATGCGTCTGGATCGTCGATCAAAAGCGTGGTGTCGTCGAAGCTGTGCATGCCGTTTCGCGGCCCGGTGGAAAAGACCTTGTCGTGACCTTTGAAGCCGGCTTTGAGATCGAAGCCGCCGTTTGGAATCGCAACGAGATCCGGTGCGATCTCGTCGTGATCGCCTCTGAAGGCCGTCTCTTTTTCAACGACTCGTGAACAGACGGGCGTCCCGTCGGGTCCGGTCAACGACTTGAGTTCAGCTTTCAGCTCTGCACGAACAGACTCGTACTCGTCCTCCGGGACGGTGCCGCGCGGCTCACGACCCTCGAGGTTGATGTAGAACCGTCCAGGGATTAACGAGTACGCGCGAGTATCATCGGAGATGTCTCCGAGCTCCTCGTGGTCGTCATCCTCGTAGGACAACCACCCGTTCTCTTCGAGCCACGCGTTGAAGTGGACCTCATAATCGAGGGACGTAAAGCCGTGATCGGAGGCAACGATGAGCGTCACGTCGTCGGGGAGTATCGATCGCAACTCACCGATGTACGTATCCAGCTGGCGGTAGAAATCCATGAACAGCTCTTTGTTTTCGCCATCGCGCTCGTAGTCTTTGAACAGGAAGTGGTTCACGCGATCGGTTGTCATGAACACGCCGAAAAACAGATCCCAATCATCGGCCTCAAAGTAGTGTTTAAACGCCTCGAAGCGGCGATCGAGCGTCTTGTTCGCGTGCTCCATGAACTCGGACTTGTCGTCTTTGTGGCCGAGTTTCGCGTTCACGTCGATGATGTACCCCTGTGATTCGAGCGTTTCGCGCAGTTCATCCGGATATGCGGCCTTGTCGACGCCGGGCGAGAGAAATCCGGATACCATTCGTTGGACGTTTCGCTGTGGCGGGAACGTGACCGGGACATTGAGGACAGTCGCGTTTCGACCCGCCTCAGTGACGCGATCCCAGATCCGGGTCGCTTGCACGTCACGTCCCATCGGGACATATGTGTCGTAGGACCCGATCTCTCTGTCTTGAAAACCGTATACGCCAGTCTCCCCCGGGTTTACCCCTGTCGTCAGCGCGGGCCAGCAGGCGCTGGACTCGGGCGGAACGATGCTATCGATCTCCCCGGCCGAGCCTGCTTCGGCCATTGCTGTCAGGTTCGGAAATGCATCCTCGTGGTTCGTAAGGAGGCTGAACGGCACGCCGTCGATACCAAGAAAGGCCACGCGCGGGGATTTCTCACCGCGGAGCCGATCGAACAAACCCATACATTCTCTTACCGGAGAGGGCCATAAGTAGTTTCAGTTTCGCGGAGATACTGGGCGGGACCTGTGACGGCTTGTGAGTGGTTCTCGCAGGTCCGCGGGCCGAAGGAGCAAAGTGCGAACCGCCCGAATCAATGGTATGGAGGAGTATCAGCGGAAACAACTGCTTGAGCGGATCGGCCGCGACGGCGCGACCGTTGGGGTCACCCTCCCGGAGTCGATCGAGATCCAAGGTGAGGAGATCGATCTCAGATCGTTTGTCTTTGAGATCAAACGTCGAGACACGATCCCCCGGGGCGAGCGCGATCGGGTTGAGCAGGCAAAGCGAAACCTCCGCCGCGAACGAACCGAGCGGCTCGCGCGTATCGATAACAACGAGGTGAGCTACGAGAACGGACAGGAAATCGCGTCGTCGATCATCGCGATCGATCGGGCACTGAACGCACTTGAACAGCTTGACCCAACTGACCTCCAGGCCGAAGCTGACCGGCAGGCGGCCGCAGACACCAAACGCTGGATGAATTTCCTGAAAAAAGCCTTGGGCCGCGAAGAGATGAGCGGCACGCGCGGTCGGACGTAATCTTCCTGATAACTATATGAGCAGAAACGACGAGATCGCGACACGACTAGAAGAGTTCGCTGACCTGCTGGAGGCCCAGGGTGTCGAGTACAAACCCAACGCCTACCGGCGGGCTGCCGAAAACATCAGAGACCACCCCGAAGCGATCGAACAGTTGGCTGCAACGGGGCAAGATGCAGTCGAAGCGATCGATCGGGTTGGCGAGGCGATCGCCTCGAAAGTCATCGAGTACGTCGAGACGGGGTCGATCAAGGAACTCGAAGAACTTCGCGAGGAGCTACCCGTCGACATGGCCGGACTCACCGCTGTCGAAGGCGTCGGCCCGAAAACCGTCGGAGCGCTCTACGAGGTGCTTTCGATTACAACCCTTGATGAGCTTGAAGCAGCCGCTGAAGCCGGCGAGATTCAGGAAATTAGTGGGTTCGGTGCGAAGACGGAGTCAAACATTCTCGAGAATATCCCGTTCGCCCGACAGTCCCAAGAGCGCGAGCGCCTCGGTGATGCCCGCCCAGTTGCTGACCAACTGTTGTCGTACATTCGGGGTCGATCGGCCGTCGAAACTGCAGAAGTCGCCGGCTCAATACGGCGGTGGAAAGACACGATCGGTGACATCGACGTCCTCGTCGCCAGTGACGACGGCAAGGCAGTTGTCGAGGCGTTTACCGACTGGGACGGCGCGGATGCGGTCATTGAGGCCGGTGAGAGCAAATCCAGCGTCCGCGCGGACGGCGTTCGGGTGGATCTCCGCGTTGTCGTTCCCGAAGAGTACGGCGCAGCGTTACAGTATTTCACCGGGAGCAAAGCCCACAACGTTCACCTGCGGAACGTCGCGATCGATCGCGGATTGAAACTCAACGAGTATGGCGTCTTCGATGTCTCAGATGTGCCTGATGACGAAGATAGCCAGCGAGCGGGTGTCCGACTGGGCGGTGAGACCGAGGCGGAAATGTACGGCGCACTCGATATGCCGGTGATTCCCCCGGAGATTCGAGAAGACACCGGTGAGATCGACGCCGCACTCGCCGGTGATCTGCCGGAACTTGTAGCCGTCGAGGACATCCGAGGGGACTGTCACACCCACAGCGATCGCTCGGACGGCCGCTACACGATCCGCGAGATGGTTGACGCGGCGGCCGATCGCGGCTACGAATTCCACTGCGTGACAGACCACGCCAGCGGCCCCGGAATTGTCTCTGGCGTTGGACTCTCGGACGATGACCTCCGCGAGTTGATCGCGACGATCGAACAGTTGAACGAGGACCGCGACATCGAAGTCTTGGCCGGCGTCGAGACGAACATTACCGCAGACGGTGGTGTCAGCACCGGCGACGACGTACTTGCAGAACTCGATATTGTCGTGGCGTCTCCACACACTGCGCTCGAAGGCGAGACCGAGGCGGTAACCGATCGCATCTGTCAGGTTATTGAACACCCTGAAGTCGACGTAATTGGTCACCCAACTGGCCGGCTTATCAACAGCCGCGAAGGGCTTGATCTGGATTTCGTTCAGATCGCTGAGCACGCAGCTACACACGAGACAGCCCTCGAGGTCAACTCGAATCCTGCGCGGCTCGATTTGCACGGCGAGGCCGTCCGGGCGGCGATTGACGCGGGCGCACCGATCTCGATCAACACCGATGCTCACGGGCCCGGTTCGCTCGAGTACGTGCGGTACGGCGTCTACACCGCTCGTCGCGGGTGGACCGAAGCCAGTGACGTAATCAACTGCCTGTCTCCCGACGAACTGCGATCGTTCCTCGATTGAGATGGTCCCGAGTGGCCCAAATGCAGCATCGTCTACCGAGCCGACCGATCGCTCTCAGCGCTTCCTCGTCGACGCCATGTTTGGCACGCTCGTCACCTATCTTCGGATGTGTGGGTATGATACCGTCTACGGGCCCGATATCGGGGTTGGGGCCGACGATCGGCTCCGTCAAATCGCCAAGTGGACCGACAGGACACTTCTCACGCGTGATCGTGAACTCGCCGAGCGAACGGACGGCTCGATCTTCGTTGCGTCGACAGCCCTTGACGAACAGCTTCGGTCGATCGCTGCCGCGGGTGTCGATCTAACGCTCCCGGCAGAACCACAGTACTGCGGGCGTTGTAACGGACACGTCACGCGATTTTGTGGCGACAGCGTGCCGGAGTACGCTCCTGAAGACCGTCGACTCTGGGCGTGTGAGTCCTGTGGACAGCTGTTCTGGAAAGGAAGTCACTGGGCCGACGTTCGCGATCGGCTCCAAGCGATTCGTAAAAAGTAGCTGGCTAGTCAGCGTCGAGTCCACTCCTCACAGGGGTCCATGTCGTCCATGAGCGCAGAGTGGTAGCCACAGTACGGCTGAATGCCGTCATCGGTCCGAACGTATTGAAAGTGCGAGCAACTGCCGCAGTAGCGATCGACCGGTCCATCCGACTGGGGACTCGACTGGTACTCAACGACTGACTCGTCGTTAGCCATGCCGCCTGCGGTTCCTTCGTTGGACGTGTTGGCAGCCTGCGTTCCTGCGGCGTCCGAGGGCCGGTTTGTTGTCGTTTTCCCTGCCGATTGGCCGTTCGATCGGGACTTCGGGCCGATCGTATCAACCCGGTCCGTGCTCGCGGTCTGGGACGGTGATGGCTGATCCATCGGTGAGGAGATTGTCTGTGTGGGCTCGCCGCCGTCGCTGGTCGGCGACACCGCGTTGGTTTGAGTTTCGACCTCACCGTCTGGATCGCTGCCAAACAGCCCGACACTTCCGAATCCCGAAAGGGGCTTTTCGACTTCGACGACCTTCGTCTCGCCACGGCGGGTGATGTTCATTGTGACGGTTCCGCCGGGATCGTTCCGCGTCTTGAAGTTGACAACCCCGGTGAACAGACACCAAAACGTCGTAATTACCCCGAGAGAGTACATCCCAGCAGTCGGTAGGGTGAGATCGGTTTGTTGGACCGCACAGGAGTTGCCGATCCATCCACAGGGATACGCGTGAACAAAGAGTGCAACGCCGAATACTGAGAGGCATGCCCCGACGACCGCCGCCGCCCGGGTGTTTCGGCTGGCCGGTAACACGGTGAAGATGCCAAGAAACACCGCTGGAACCCCGATCCCACCGAGAATACCACCGTAGAGCCGGATGTCGCCAAGCCCATAGCCGCGATTTAAAAGCAGCTCGGTCCCAGCGACGAGAATTCCGGCGACGACGAGAAGTACTCCCGCGGTGAACAACCCAGCTCCTGCGGCGAGTCGCCGTCTGCCCGTCCGGGTTGCGGCGTCCCCGTGGTACGCCTCGGAGAGACTTGTCATACCGGGGGGTACGATCGCCCGATACAAAACAGTACGTCAGACGATCGTGTGACAAATGGTATCATAATACTCGAGTGATCGTCGCTGCGGTGGTTCGAAAAGGTTACCCACCCGCCCGTCGAATCGCCGCACATGTCAGATGAGGACGCCGAGGACGAACCAGCGGTCGAACTCGGAACGGGCCCTTCCGTGGAGGGTGCACCGCTCGCCCGCGTTGCCTCGCGATTGACCTGGCCCGCGACAAAAAGCGCGATCGTCGAACAGGAAGGCGACAGTGAGATCCGCACGCCCGATGGTGCCACCGAACTATCGACTGTGCTCGAATCGATCGATACGACCTACTTCGACCGTCGCCAGACATTCATCGACGAGGTTACCGCCGTCGTCGGTACCGGTCCTGTGTTGACCGACGAGTAGTCACGACCCCCTCGCTTTTGCGTACGGCCGACAATATAGTGGTATGATGCTTCCGTTCGACCCCACGGAGATCACCCCCGAGATGTACGGCGAACACATGGCTGTTCTCGAAAGCGACCACGAATCCGCGATCGAGACGGTCCGTGAAATCTGCCTTGATGAGGGCTTTGGCATTCCAGTCGAGTTCTCACCCTCCGACATGCTCAACGAGAAAGTCGATGCGGGCCGCGATCCGTACTACGTCCTCGGCGCGTGTAACCCGGCGATCGCCGATCGGGCGCTGACGGCGACCGACAACAAGATCGGTGGGCTGTTCCCGTGCAACATGATTGTCTGGGAGCGAGCACCAAACGAGCAGGTCGTCTACCACGTGAGCATTATGCGGATCGCTCAAATGCTGGGCATGGCCGAAGATACCGACGAGATGGATGCGATCATCGCTGACACCGGGGAACTCGTTGCCAGTGTGTACGATCGTCTGGAGTCGCTGTGAACTGATCGCTGACCGGCTCGAATCAGTGTAACTTCAAAAATCAGCCAACTGCGTCTGTAATCCTGCAACCATCGTCGATTTTCGCCGAAGCTGTGCCATCGATACGGGAACGTGTCCTGCGACACCGCGGATCGCGTCTCCGAACGTCTCGGCCTCGCCGTGTTCGCCGTCGAACGCGTTTCTGACGGCTTCTCGAACCTGCCAGACGCCGACCGGCCCCCAGTAGTCATCGGAGACGTGCCGAACAATCAGAACTTTTGCTTGCCGGCCGATCGACTCGAGGTACTCAAGCACACCCAGCCGACTCGCGTAGTACGCGCCGGCGGTTTCCTCGACGTAGCTCGTTCGTCCCTCCTTGCCCTCTGCGTCTGCAGCGAGCCACATCCCCGCGGCTGGATCGGGATTCCAGATGCTTCCCGGCGCTTTCAGTTCGACGAGTTCGAACTCCCATTGTCCGGGGGCGAGGACGATCCAGAAGGCGTTGCCGAGGTGTTCGTTTCGATGAACTTCGACCGTGTCGATCGACGGCGCATCCCAGATCCGCCCTCGGAGGAACTGGCCAACTGTGTCGTCGACCGCAGTTATTGACCACCGTGTGGGAACGAGCCGGCGGTTCTCGCCCTGGCCAAGTGCGCCCGCCGAGAGGATCGTGTTGATGTCGTAGACGTCGAATCCGCGGTTGTAGAGGTACGTCATCGCGCCCTGGGCGGCCCAGTCGTCGTCTTCGAGTGTCTTTTTGACCGCCCGCGGGACGTGTGGATTCTCTGTCACAGCGGCGTTTCTGGCGATCGCCCGCGGTCCGGTCGGGGTCGCAACATCTTCGGCTGTTACGTCAAAATCAATCTCGGGCGGCTCGTCGAGGCCGATCTCGACTTGGACCGGCCTGTCGGCGATCGCAACCTCTCGCTGAACGCCCAGAAAGCCGTCCCACGCGTCATGCACGCTCGTTTCGACAGGCGATCGCTTCGTCGAGTTGAGCAGACTCGTCCGGCGCTCGAAGACGTCCTCGATGCTCACGCCCTCTCTGTACCACTCGGCGCTCGTCTCGAATCGCGCGGCGTCGGGTTCGTTGCCGACCGGTGAGAGTAATCCAGTCGAGACGTTCGGGTAGTTCGATCGCCCGACGAAGATCGACGGCGAGACGCTCCCAAACAGGTCACCGTTCTGGACGGTCTCTTCGAACCGAGTTTCGAACGCCGAGAGGTGATCGACGATCTCGTAGGACTTCTCCTCGACGAGGCGCCGACGCTCAGCGCGCTCGTTGACCTCGAGCTCGATGTAGTCGTCCAGCCGCATTCACCGGAAAGTACGCCGGCAACGATCAAGAACGTTCCCGTCCGAACCATCTTCATTGACTGCGTAGACGCGCTTACGCTTCGTCGGGTCCTTCACGCTGTAACCGCCGCGCGGCGAGGACGAACGCGGCGAGCACGATCAGGTACAGCTCACGACCGGTGACAGCAAACGGAAACAGCCGATCGACGGGTTCCGCTGGCGGTGGATCCCGGCTCGGCTCGACCGGATTGTTGACGTGAACGGTTTGTCGTGACCGTCGTTCGGGCTCAGGGGCGTCCGGGGAGAGGTCGACGAACGTCTGGGTCAGCCCGTCGCTCGTCGAGAGGACCATCTCTCCACTGAGCCGGTAGAACTGATCGCGAAGCGGCCACAGGGCATTGATTCCATCGAGATAGACGTAATCCAAGAGCAGGTGACCAAACCCCAGGGCGAACGTCCCTGCCCAGGCCACTCGAATCCACTGCTCACCCAGACGATCGCGGAGCAGCGATCGGTCACGAACCCGCGTATCGTACGCCATGAGTGCGGCGATCGCGGCCGGGAACAACAGCGTGTGCAATACCGTCCGGTGTGCGCCGGCCATGATCGGGCCAAGGACCGTGTCGAGATCCGGGAGTACGAGCAACACAACGAGGAATACCAGTGCGCCGCGGTCTTCTGTGCCCCGCAAGAGTGCAATCGCCAACACGAGTCCGAACGCCACGTGGACGACGGTTGATGGCATCAGCGATCGCCTCCGTCGGTTCCGATTGCTGGTTTGTTCGTTCGTTTTTCGACCCACGATTCGCCGAATCGTACCGCGAGCAACGCGACGCTCGAGACGACGAGAACCACCTGCCAGCCGGTTTCGACGATCGTTACCTCGCGGTCAACGTCAGCTGAGAGTCCGACATCCGGTTCGGGTGTGACCCACGTGGAGACGTGGTAGGTGGCGGTGGTGCCAGGGTTGTCGATCGCCAGCGGGCCGAGCGTCCCATCACCCCAGCCGATGTACGTTTGGACAATTCCGCGCTGGGTGGAGTACAGGAACCGTCCGTCTATCCGATAGAACGCGTCGTGGAACGGATACAGGAGGTTCACGCCCGAGTCACCGAAGAGATCGACGCCGATCCCCACGACGAGGAACGCCGCAAGCGAAACCCACGCGACACGGATCCCGTACCAGCCATACTGGGTACGGAGCCACGAGTCATCCCGCGACGTGTCCCAGTACAATACGATGCCGATCGCGAGGGGGATCCACGCGTTGTGCAACACCGCGTTCGTCCCGCTTTGCACTGCGAGGCTCGTGATCGCGTCCAGATCTGGGACAACTGCCGCGGCCGTGACGATCGCAACCGAGCGGCGATCGAACGCCGCTCCTAACAGCGCCGCCGCGAGGATCGCTCCAAGGGCGGCGGTCACGATCGTCGGTGCCATACGGATGACCTGCGGTTGCGTGTGAATAAAGCCCGCGCTATTATATGCACTCCGTCGATCGCCGCGACAGTCCTCCGACAAAAACACTATGCCATCACGCGGTCGACGTCCGGTATGCATCCGATCGAGGCGAGTGGGCTCACGAAGACGTATGGCTCGGTCCTTGGCGTCGATTCGCTCTCCTTTCACGTCGAGTCCGGCGAGGTGTTCGGTTTTCTCGGTCCGAACGGCGCCGGAAAAACAACGTTTATCCGACTTCTTTTGGGACTGATTTCGCCAACCAGCGGGACTGCCGCCGTGTTGGGCGCGGATGTACGCGAGGAAGCTGCGTTGATCGAGGCCAAACGACGCGTCGGCTATCTCCCGGCGAACCTGGGCTTCGATCCAGGAGCCACTGGCGAGGATGTCCTCGACTATCACGGGGCAGTCAAGGGTGACAGCCGTCGACAAGATCTGTTAGCGATGTTTTCTCCACCGATCGACCGGCCGATCCGGGAGTACTCGACAGGCAACAAACAGATGCTGGGACTCGTCCAGGCGTTCATGCACGATCCGGACCTCGTCATCATGGACGAACCGACCTCCGGGCTCGATCCGCTCAAACAGGAACGGTTTCACGAATTCATTCGCGCCGAGCGTGATCGTGGGACGACCGTGTTTTTCTCCTCACACGTGCTGAGCGAAGTCCGGCGTGTCTGCGATCGCGTCGGCATCCTCCGTGAAGGATCGCTCGTCGCGCTCGAAGACATTGATACCCTGTTAGCACAGGGCGGCAAGCGGGTCCATCTTCGGGCTTCCGAGGACGTCCACGATCGTGTCCGATCGCTCGATGGCGTCTTCGATCTCGACACTGTTGGCCACGAACTGCACTTTACCTATGCAGGGGGGTACAACGAACTACTCAAGCGTCTAGCCAGCTTTGAGATCCTCGACATCGAAATCACCGAACCGCCGCTCGAAGACGTATTCATGCACTACTATGGAGATGACACTGAGACCGACGATCACGCAACAAAACTGGAGGCAGGAGATGCTTGAGACCGCCCGGTACGAGGTCGATCGCCGACGCCGTGGCACCGTCGTTTTGACCGCGGGAATCAGCCTCGTCGCTGTCTTTTTCATCGCGCTGTATCCGTCGTTTCAGACCGCGGACATTGACATCGACCAGATGATTGAGGCGTGGCCCCCGGCGATGCGGGAGGCGTTCGGCCTCGTTACTCTCGCGTCGATCGAGGGCTTTCTGGCCGTCGAACTGTACAATTTTGTTTGGGTAATTGTCCTCGGATTGTATTTCGCGTACCTCGCCGCAGGACTCATTGCCGACGATATTGAGGGCGATCGGATGGATCTGTTGTGCTCGCTGCCGGTCTCCCGGACGCGGGTGTTGTTCGAAAAGTTCGCCGCGCTGGTGGTTCCAATCCTCGCGGTCAACGTAGTCGTCGGTTCACTCGTGTATGCCGGAACGATTGCAATCGGGGAGCCGATCGGTCCCCTCGGACTCGTGATGGTACATCTCCTTTCGATTCCGTATCTGCTTTCTTGTGCGGCGATCGGGCTCATCTTTTCTGTCAGATTCAATCGCGGCGATGTGGCCAAGCGTGCCGCGATCGCCGCGATATTCGCGCTCTATCTGCTGGATTCGATCGCCGGTAGCGTTGAAGAGATCTCGGTGGTACAGTCGCTAACGCCGTCTGGCTACTACGATCCGACGGCGATTCTTGTGCAGGAAACGTACGCGATCGAGGATGCGGCGGTGTTGCTCGTGGCAACTGCTGCCGTGCTCGTTGGGGCGCGGGTACTCTTTGTCCGCCGTGACCTCTGACTCTGTGCGGCCAATAGATCGGTTACGGCTCGCTCGCCCACTGACACCGATGTCACTGCTGGAGTTTTAGGTTTGGAGCCCAAAGTATAGGTGTTATGTCAGACACAACTGTTGCAGTCGTTGGCGGTGGCCCTGCGGGGCTCAGTGCGGCGCTTTTTGCCCAGAAGAACGGCCTTGATACAGTCGTCTTCGACACCGACTCTACGTGGATGCACAAAGCGCATCTGTTCAACTACCTAGGCATTGGCTCTGTTGACGGATCTGCATTCCTGGAAACCGCCCGAGCACAGGTCGATTCGTTCGGCGTCGATCGTCGCCAGGGTTCGGAGGTCACGACCGTCTCCGAGGCCGAGGACGGATTCGTCATCGAGACCGATGACGAGAGCGTCGAGGCGGCGTACGTGGTGTTGGCGACGGGTGCAAATCGCGATCTCGCCGAATCACTCGGCTGTGCGTTTGACGGTGATCTCGTTGACGTTGATGTCACGATGGAGACAAGCGTCGAGAACGCCTACGCGACCGGTGCGATGGTTCGCGCCGAAGAGTGGCAGGCGGTGATCTCTGCGGGCGATGGGGCCGCCGCGGCGCTGAATATCCTCTCGAACGAGAAAGGCGAACACTACCACGACTTCGATGTCCCCGCCGACGCAGACCGCGTCTTCGGCGAAATGGCCGACGAGTAGTTGTTCACTCGCAGATCGGCGGTGAGTGATTGTGGAGTCGCAGATCGGCGGTGAGTGATTGTCGAGTCGGAGATCGGCGGTGAGTGATTGTGGAGTCGCAGATCGGCGGTGAGTGATTGTGGAGTCGCAGATCGGCGGTGAGTGATTGTGGAGTCGCAGATCGGCGGTGAGTGATTGTGGAGTCGCAGATCGACGAGAGTAATTGTCTAATCGAAGATCGGCGACGATCGGCGCTGTCCTAGCTGTGGATACCCATCGCTTCGATCTGTTCTTGATATCGATTCCGAATCGTTACCTCGGTGACTTGGGCGACATCAGCAACCTCTCGCTGGGTCTTTTTTTGATTACAGAGCAGCGACGCCGCGTAGATCGCTGCAGCGGCGAAGCCGGTTGGCGACTTTCCGGATAACAACCCCTCCTCAGCAGTGGTGTCGATGATCTCTTTTGCTTTCGATTGGACCTCCTCGGAGAGTTCGAGTTCTGAGCAGAACCGTGGGACGTACTTTTTCGGATCAACAGGCCGCATCTCTAAGCCGAGTTCCTGGGAGATGTAGCGATACGTTCGCCCAATCTCCTTGCGATCGACCCGTGAGACCTCCGAAATTTCTTCGAGGCTCCGTGGGATGCCCTCTTTTCGACACGCGGCGTACAACGCCGCGGTGGAGACGCCTTCGATCGATCGGCCGCGGATGAGGTCCTCACTGAGTGCGCGACGATAGATGACTGAGGCGACCTCGCGAACCGATCGCGGAACGCCGAGCGCAGACGCCATCCGATCGATTTCCGAAAGGGCGAACTGGAGGTTGCGCTCGCCGGCGTCTTTGGTGCGAATACGCTCTTGCCACTTGCGCAGCCGGTGCATCTGGCTGCGCTTTTCCGAGGACAGCGATCGCCCGTAGGCGTCTTTGTCCTTCCAGTCGATCGTCGTCGTCAACCCCTTGTCGTGCATCGTCTTCGTCGTTGGCGCACCCACTCGGGATTTGTTCTGTCGCTCCGAATGGTTGAACGCACGCCACTCGGGCCCCCGATCAATCTGGTCTTCTTCGATTATTAGTCCAGTCTCTTCGTGTATCAGCTCTCCATCAGCCGTCCGAACGAGATCCTCGGGATCGATCTCTTCGGGGTCTAATTCTGCCTCGGCCGCCGACTCGGCCGTGTCTTCTTCACGCGTGCCTGTCGATCGGTGCCCCCGCTGGCGGGTAGACCGTTTCATCGCATTTATATAGTAATCTTCGACGCATATTTAAAACTTTGTGGCAGGGGCTCGATCCACACGCCACTGACAGCCACACGGGTAAGATACCACGGATTCGAAGCGAACGACATAACGGCGATCAGTTCAAAACGCTTTGTATGCCGACGATCGAAGCCGACCCGGCTGCTGCTGCTGAGACGCTCGCGGCCGCAGGGGTCGAACTCACCGACGGAAACACCCCCCACGAGCGCTGGCGGGCAACTCGGGGAGATGCGGTTGCGGTGGCCTACGACGACAAGATCGTCGTGCAGGGATCGAACCCCGACAATCTTACACTGTTATTGCGCGAGGGGGCTGGCCGTGGCTATCTGTACTTCGACGGCGCAAGCCGAGGTAACCCTGGTGAGGCCGCGATCGGCTGGGTCATTATCACCGGCGACGGGATCGCTGCGGAGGGGAGCCGGCGGATCGACCCGACGACCAACAACCGTGCGGAGTATGAGGCGCTTCTCGCGGGGCTTGAGGCGGCGATCGACTACGGGCTCTCGGTCGTCGATATCCGTGGAGATTCAGAACTCGTTGTCAAGCAGGTCCGCGGCGAGTGGCAGACGAACAATCCGCAGCTTCGCGAGTACCGAATTGAGGTCCGATCGTGTCTCGAGTCGTTCGACGAGTGGTCGATCGAGCACGTTCCTCGTGAACTCAACGAGCGTGCGGACGATCTCGCGAACGAGGCGTTTGCAGAGGGACGGTAACCAGATGACTGACCACACACCTGAAATGACCGACGACACTGCGGATAGTCCGCTTCCCGAAGATGTGGTCTCGGAGGCCGAACGGCTCACCGCCCTCGCCGCCGATGCGGTTGACAACGCGGCAAAAGCGGCGTATCGTCGTGAGCGCGATCGACTCGTTGCCGATCACGACTACTCGGCTCGACTCCGCGAGGAGGACTCCACACTCGTGTTATATCCTGCCGGGTGGACCGAAGATGGGACTGTCCAGTTCGATCGAATCGACGATACCGATCGAGCTATCGAGGTGCCACTGGGGCCACAGGAAGGAGACAACTGGGCAGCGGTCGAAGCGCACAACCAGTCGATCGTCGAAGCCGTTGCCGAAGACGCTTCAGCGTTGCACGCGAAAAACGTGCGAGCGTTCGCGGATTTCATGGGAAACCATTATCTCCAGCCGCTTGACACCGCGACAGCCGAACAGCTCACGGTGTTCTACGAGGAGTATTATCCACGGAATGCGTGGGCGAGCGAACGCCAGCAGGCGGTCGTCGAAGCGTCGATCCGCATAGCGTTCAGGCTCACAGACGCGTCATATCCGCTGTGAGCGGTCGCCGCACGTTAGTTGTCGAGTAGTGCCCGGATGTCGTCGGCGCGACCGTCATTGGTGACGATCTTATCAAATGCCCATTCGAACTGCGAGAGGAGTGCTTGGTATCCTTCTTCGGTCAGTTCGTACTGGTTCGTCCGCTTGTCCAACTCGGATTTCTCGACGAAGCCCAACCCGACGAGAGAATCTAAGTTCGGGTAGAGTCGACCGTGGTTGACCTCTGCATTGTAGTACGATTCGAGTTCCCGCTTAATCGCAAGGCCGTACATCGGCTCTGCAGCAAGAATCGTGAGGATGTTCTGCTGGAATGCGGTCAGATCTCGGATTTCAGCTAGCCCGTCAGCAATCGCTTGTGCCTCTGACATATTCGACCAAAGGATACGGAGATATATAACGTTTCGTAAGTCTATTGATGCTTTGTGAAAGGAAGGCGTTGCTGTGTAACAGTTTGGTAATTTTTAACAGATTTCTCAGCAAGATTCTGTGTCTTCGTGTGATTCGGTAATTTTCACCAATAACTAAATATTGCCGCTGTTTTATCCGTTTCTAAAGTCGTTGGGGCTCAAAAGATGCCGAGGAATCTCGAAAACCCTTTGAGCGTGTTGTCGAAACGACACACTGTATGAGCAACCTCTTCGAAGATCTCGAAACCGGTCCAGACGCTCCTGAGACGATCTACGCCGTCGTCGAATGTTTGAAAGGCGAACGGAACAAGTACGAATACGACAAAGACCTGCCCGGTGTCGTGCTCGATCGTGTCTTGCACTCGAACGTCCACTACCCGAGTGACTACGGATTCATCCCCCAGACGTGGTACGACGATGACGATCCGCTCGACGTACTTGTGCTTGTTGAAGACCAGACCTTCCCCGGCTGCGTTATCGAAGCACGTCCAGTTGCACTCATGAAGATGGACGACGACGGCGAACAGGACGACAAGGTCATTGCCGTCCCGATCGAGGATCCACGATACGATCACATCGAAGATCTTGACGACGTGCCCGACCACCTCCGCGCTGAGATCGACGAGTTCTTTGAGACCTACAAAAACCTTGAGGCCGGCAAAGAGGTCGAAACCCTCGGCTGGGAGGACAAAACTGCCGCGATCGACGCAATCGAACACTCCCAGGAACTGTACGACGAGAAATTCTGAACGGTTTCACGGCGATCGAGTGGCGACGTTTTGAGTAATTGGTGTCTCTATCGGTGGTAGTCGGAAATATATGCACGTTAGACATACGCCACGCGCTGCCGATGTGTTATGCGCATGGGTAATTTTTTGAGTGAGACAGCCCTACGTATTGTTACTATGGCCGTACGTCGTCAACCGATTGGGATGAACCACCTCACGGTCGTCCCCACCAACTTCGATCCCGACGCAGAGACGGATGTCGATCGATTGGATTCCGCCAGTGCCTCAGACATCTGCGAGCGCGACACGTAGCTGTCGTGGGGAGGCTCCGTTCGGGTGCGTCTGTCGATCGTCACCGAGCCAAACCCATTTTATCCCACCGCTTCTAGAGGCGAGTAATGGCAAAGTGTGACGAGTGTGGGGCCTATGAGAATCTCCCGTATCAATGTCACCGCTGTGGACAGACGTTCTGTGCGGAGCATCGGCTCCCAGAGAACCACGACTGTCCCGGTCTAGGCGACTGGAACGATCCCGGCGGCGTCTTCGACAGCGGGTTTGACGACAGTGTCCACGCCGAAGGCGGTTCGACGGATGACGGGGCGATCGCCCGAGCGAAGCGATCGTTCGAACAGAACGTGACCGGGACTGGCGGCTTTCTGGGATTTTTCCGCGGAAACGTCACGTACGCGCTGTTGGGTGTCTTTTGGATCGTCTTCGTGTTGGAGTTCGTCGTCCTCTCTTTGTTCGGCTTCGAGACCTTCCGTGCGATTTTCTCGCTGTCGACAGCGAATCCCGAATACGTCTGGACCTGGGTAACGTCGGTCTTTTCGCACAGTCCTGTTGGACTCTTTCATATCGCTGGAAACAGCATCGCGCTGTTCTTTTTTGGTCCGCTCGTTGAGCGCTACGTCGGCTCGAAGCGGTTCTTGGGCTTTTTCCTCGTTAGCGGCATCCTTGCCGGACTCGGGCATGTCCTGTTTTCGATCGCGATCGGCGATACTGTCATCATCCTCGGCGCGAGTGGCGCTGTCTTTGCAATTTTGGGTGTCGTCACGGTGTTGCGCCCGAATCTGGAAGTGCTTTTGTTCTTCGTCATCCCGATGAAAATCAAATACCTCACCTACGGGATCGCCGCAATCTCGATTGTGTTCGTGCTCCAGCCGTCGATCGCCGCCTCGGCGGGACTTGGCGGCATTGCTCACCTCGCACACTTGATCGGCTTCGTCATCGGGCTCGCGTACGGCAAGCGAATTGAGGGTACTGGCCCGGCCCGCAGCGGTGGAATGCCCGGAATTCAGCTCGGTCCTCGCGGTCCTGGCGGTCCTGGGCGTGGGCCGCGGCGATAGATGCCGATCGAGCCCACCCGCCCCGAGTTTCGTCCCGATCCGGCGCTCGATCGAGCGGAGATGGAGTCACTCCAGCGTGCGATCGCCGCCGAAGCGATGTTCACGGACGACGAAACGTTCCAATCGGGCTCCAAGGCGCTCACGATCGTTGGCGTTGATCAGTCCTTCCTCGAGGATCGCGTCATCAGCGCGATCGTCGCCTTCGAGGCCGGTGCGGTGGTTGAACGAACCCACGCGGTCTCGCCGCTGTCTATCCCGTATATCCCGGGCTTGTTGGCGTTTCGCGAGGGGGGGCCGATCTGTGAAGCGTTTGCGACCCTCTCGTGTACACCTGACCTCGCGCTGTTCGACGGAAGCGGACGCATCCACTACCGACAGGCGGGACTCGCGACGCATATTGGCGTCATCTACGACCTCCCGTCGATCGGTGTCGCGAAGTCGCTGCTCTGTGGGGCCCCTGCGGAACCAGTGGCTGATCGACCAGCCGGCTGGCGAGCGCCGATCCACGCGGACGCAAACGTCGATGCGCCCGATGGGACGACAATCGGCTACGCCGTACAATCAAAACAGTACAATCACGACGCATCGACGAGTATCAATCCGCTGTATGTCAGTCCCGGCCACCGCGTGGGCGCTAAAACTGCCGCCGATGTTGTCGAGGCGCTCTGTGCGGGCTACAAACTGCCTGAGCCGACCCGGGCGGCCGATCGCTACGCCGATGAGGTCAAACGGAATCTCTGCTGACTAATGATCCTCATAATTATCACCCCCTCGGCGCAATAAGTGACTGTGCAACCGAAGACGGTCCTCATCACCGGCTGTTCGTCAGGGATCGGCCGCGCCTCGGCGCTCGCGTTCAGAGAAGAAGACTGGACCGTGTACGCGACGGCCAGAAACCCTGCGGACATCGAATCGCTCGGCGATCGCGGCTGCGAACTCGCAACCCTCGACGTCACAAAAGACGACGACGTCGATCGAGTCATCGATCGTGTCCTTGACGAGCAGGGACGGATCGACTGTCTCGTTAACAACGCGGGCTACGGGCTGTTTGGTCCGGTTGAAGACACCTCGACCGACCAACTCAACCAACAACTCGACGTGAACGTCGCCGGTCCCCACCGGCTGATGAAAGCGGTGCTCCCACACATGCGCCGGGAAGAAGACGGTACGATCATCAACGTCTCGAGTCTCGCCGGGCGGGTTTCGTTCCCCGGTGGCGGTCCCTACTGCGGCTCGAAGTTCGCGCTCGAGGCGATGTCTGACGCGCTCCGAAGCGAGGTTGAACCGCACGGCATCGACGTCGTGCTCATCGAACCCGGTCCTGTCGAGAGCGAATTCCGCAGCCGGGCGCAGTCTGAGGTCGAAGAGACTGATCGATCGGGTGCATACGACGCGTTCTACTCGATTTTCGAGGACACCACACTCATCGCCGGTGACGGTCCGGGTGCGGTCTCGCCCGATCGAGTCGCCGCCGACATCGTCAACGCCGCGAGTGCGACAAAACCGCCTGCTCGGGTTCCGGTCGGACCGATCGCCCGATACGGTTCACTGGCTCGATTCCTCCCAGATACCATTCGCGATCAGCTGTTCTCGCTTGCCCGACGACTCGGCTGAACCCCTACTCAGTCCAGGCAGGCAGCGACGACCCCGAGTGCTTCTGTACCCTGTACCTCCTCGGCTAACAGGGGGACCCGCTTCACGTCTCGGCCGCGGTACAGCTCCGTCGCCCGCTGCAGTGCGTTCTGTTGGACCTTCCAGCGCCGCTGACAGAATTCACAGTCTTCGAGATTCGGCGAGACAACCCACGACGGATCGACCGTCGCATCAGTGACGTCGGTGAGGTTCTCCATAACTCGGTTCACGACGAGCGTCTGGACGGGTATCCCGAACGAGCCGAGCTGATCGACAAGCCGCTCTGACTCGACGACGCTCATCTCTTCGGGCACCATTACCACTCGGAAGTCGGTTTGTGCCGGATCGCTAAGGACGCCGCGGAGTCGCTCGATGCGATCGGCCAACTCGTCCATGTCGGCCATCGGGTCACCCCCGTTGTCACCGCCGCCGAACATGCCTTTCATGCTGTCCATCATTCCCTGGAACTGTTGTCTGAGCTTCGCAATTCGGCCGATCATCGAATCCATCAGTTCGGGAAGCTCGAGTAGCCGAAGCGTATGGCCAGTGGGTGCGGTGTCGACGATGACGCGATCGAACCGCGGGTCGTCGAGATACTCGAGTAGCTGTCGCATCGCCGCCGCCTCGTCGGCACCGGGCATCGAGCCGCCGAGCAGCCCGCCCATGCCCTCGGTATCTTCCTCACCCGCTGGCCCGAACAATCCGCCCATCTCCTCGCCGGCTGCGCCAAGCCCGCCGAGCGGATCGCCCTCCGCGCCGAACAGTCCTTCCTCCATCGCTGCCTCAGGATCGATCTCGGCGGCGTACAGCGGCATTTCCGGGTGAATTCGCGCCGGCTTTGGCGGGATCGACACGCCCAGTGTATCTGACAGCGAGTGCGCAGGGTCAGTCGAGACGACGAGTGTCGAGACACCGCCTGCAGCGCTCGACAGCGCTGTCGCGGCGGCCATCGTCGTCTTCCCGACACCACCTTTCCCGCCGTAGAGCACGTACTCGGGCGCATCAACGCCGTCAGGGAGCCCGCTGACTGTCGGCGTTACCTCGATCTGGTTGTCTTCGGTGTCGACAGTATCGCCTCCCTCGGGTGGTTCGTCGCCCTCGTCAACGCGATCGACGGCTTCGACGTCGATTTCGTCCATACCCGTAGTCGAGTCCGAACCGTTGTGTACTCGTCGGTCTCCGTTGAGTGAATACAATCTGTTTGGCGTTGTTGAAATCCTCAGAAGTTGATAGTTTTACACCTACAATTGCTTAGTACAGGAGAACTATCCACTAACGATGTTCTCGATAATGACCGTTCCTACAACGTAGACAGGGAATATGAATAGAATCATCAAAACCGGAATCACGATGAATTCTGGTGTATTTCCATCCCCTGTTTCGTAAACAAGCGCAGCTAACAGGAACGCAATCAGAGCGAGAAGCAATTCTGTGCGATCCATATAGGCACAACAGTATTGGGCCGTTTTATCATTGCGGTGGGTACGCACCCTTCAGCGATCGTACGTTTCAGGCAATAATATGTCTGAACAATAGGATTTCAACAGAGCCATCTGTTTTTATCGATCGCTTAGACGCAATAGCTCTGAGAACCGCTCACTTGAACCGGAAGGTTTCGAGGTTCTTCGGCGCGAACGTCCGCATGTTAAATTTGTGATACAGCGCCGACGAGAGGTCCTGCACCGATCGCTCGTCGCCGTGGACACAGAGCACCTTCTCCGGCCGAGGGTTCATCGTTCGCACGAAGTTCATGAGTCCCTGGCGATCGGCGTGCCCGGAGAAGCCGTCGACGGTCGCAACGTCCATCTTCAAAGAGAGCGTGTTATTCCGACCGCCGTTGCCGTTTCGATCGTTGATCGGAATCTCGTCCCAGCCGTTCTGGATACGGCGGCCCAGCGTTCCCTGTGCCTGATACCCAACAAAGACGAGCCGTGAGTCTGGGTCCGGCCCGATGTGGCGCAGCCACGACATGATCGGCCCGCCGGTAACCATCCCGGACGTCGAGAGGATGATACACTGATCGCCGTCAGCAACCTCCTGTCGCTCTTCCTCGCCGGCGTCGATGTGGTTGAACTCGTCGGCGAGGAACGGGTTTTTGTCCTCGTGGAAGATGCGATCGCGGAGATCGTCACGGAGATACTCGGGATAGGTCGTGTGGATAGCGGTTGCCTCCCAGATCATCCCGTCGAGGTGGACCGGCATCGAGGGGATCTTGCCGGATCGCATCGCTTCCTCTAAGACGAGCATAATCTCCTGGGAGCGCCCCACAGCGAACGCCGGAATGACAATTTTGCCGCCCTTCTCGTACGTTTCGTTGATAATTTCGATCAGGTTCTGCTCGGAGTCTTCCTGATCAGTCTGGTAGTCGTTTCGTCCGCCGTACGTCGACTCCATGACGAGGGTTTCGACGCGCGGGAAGTCATTGACTGCGCCGTTGAAAAGGCGGGTGTCGTCGTAGTGGATGTCCCCTGAGAACGCGACGTTGTACATCCCATCGCCGATGTGGAAGTGCGACACTGCAGAGCCGAGGATGTGGCCTGCGTTGTGGAAGGTGAGCTTGATGTCGGGAGCAATGTCGGTTACGTCGCCGTACTCGATCGGGATGGTGTGTTTGATTGTCTCTCGAACCATCTCGGATTCGTACGGCGGCGTCCGGCCTTCTTTGACCGCCACGTCGAGGTAGTCGAGCTGGAGCAGTCCCATCAAATCCCGGGTCGGTTCTGTACAGTAAATCGGGCCGTCGTAGCCGTATTTGAACAACAGCGGGACGAGCGCGGAGTGATCGAGGTGGGCGTGGGTCAACACGACCGCGTCGATCGAGTTGGCTCCTGAGCCAAGCGCCTCCGGGACTTGCAGGTACGGCACTTCGCCCTCTGCGCCGGGTTTGTCCCCACAGTCGATCAGGATGCGGGTGTCTGCGGTCGAGAGCACGAAGCTCGCGCGACCGACCTCTCGACAGCACCCGAGCGTCGAGATTCGGACCCACTCTTCACGGCTCAGTTGCTCGCGGTGGATCTGGCGACCGACGCGTTCGAGGATGTCACGACGATCCTCGCGCTCTTGTTTGAGGAAATTTCGAACGTTCGAGACTGTCGACGACTCGATCGGCGGCGTCCGAACGACCTCCGGGGTCCAGCCGACCTCTTTTGTGATCTCTCGCAGCGTTGAGCCGTGGCGGCCGATCACCATTCCCGGCTTTGCGGCCTCAATGACGACTTCTCCGGTATCGTGGTGGAAATCCAAATCGGTGACGTTCGCCTCTGCAGGGATGATCGATCGGATCTTTTCTGCGGCGGCGTCAGTCTGGGTCAGCGCGGTCGGATCCGGACGGACTGTAATCCGCTTTCGGAACCGGCTCGCAAGTGTTCGAATGAGATCGCCGTCGCTCGCGAAGCGCTTTGGATCGGGCGTGTACAGGACGAGTTCGGGACCCTCGTATTTGACGTCCGAAACGGTGATGTCGTTCGGGATCTGCTCTTCAACTTCTGCTTTCAGTTCGTCGAGTTGTTTATCTACTGAACTCATATCTCGGAGAAACTCGACGGCGCGAGGATGCGCAGTTGCCGATCGACGGAACTGCGACAGGGCCATACGGCCACATGAGTCGCACCGTTCGAGCACATATACTGATACTGTCTGATAGGTGTACGAATGCGGGAACAGGCAGCGAAAACCCGCTTAGTCCTCTCTACTTGCTTATTGTTATAAAAGCCTTCGCAAACCCGAAGCATCTTGACTGCGTTGTTGACTCATGCACGTCACTCCGAAACGAGTCGCCGCTGCGCATCGACGCGTCCGTGACCGCGCGTCGATCGTCGTTCCACTTATCAACGAGACGCGCGATCGGCTCGGAACGCTGTTCGAGACCGACGTCGCGTCGGTTACGACCGTAGACTACCAACAGGCGGTCGACGAGGTATTCGCCGACGGCGATCTCGCGGTGAACATCACCGGGTTCGTTGGGCTGCTCCGCGAGCTGGATGTCGACGGCGATTATCCGGGATTCATCGTCGACGAAGTATTGGGTCGCGAGCTTGCGGCGACGATCGCCGGCGGGCAGCCGTTGGCGCTTTTGGCGCAGGCGACATTTCATTTTGCGGATATACACACTCACGGGAGTGATGACGAGAACGCCGGTGCGGACGACCTCGACGCCGCGCTCGCCGCTGGATTCCAGACCCGGCTGCCCGGCTGGGCGTGGACCGAACGCGAGAATCCGTTTTCGATCGATCGTTGAGAACCTATTTTCGTCCTGACTCGAAAATGTCGGCATTCGGCTCGCCAGACACGTTCTTGTCTGGATCAATTCCAGCCTCTCGGAGTTCCTCGTCCGTGGGCGATCGCCCTTCGCCGTGGTACCCTGCGACCGCTTCATCAAGATTGGCTAGGGCCTCTTCTCGGGTTTTTCCTTGGCTCACAACACCTGTCTCGGTGTCTTTTGCTACCCACCTGTCACCATCGTCTGTGGGCGTAATTGTCGGTTCAACACCGGTACTCATGGTACGCTGACGTACGCGAGACCCACGAATATATTTTCACGAATGAGCGATTGCGTTGCTGACATCGTCTCCCACAGCTTCGCACCTTTTAAGCGTCCGCTCGGGAATTTCGGAGTAATGACCGACGAGCAAGCGCTTGGGATAACCAAGTCCAAAGAGCACCAGACTGGCGAGTGGTACGCCGAGGTCGTCCAGAAGGCCGGGCTCGCGAACTACGCGCCCGAAGGAATGAGCGGCTTCATTATCACCCGACCGCGTGGGTACGCGCTATGGGAGGCGATCAAAGCCGAACTCGACGGGAAGTTCAAATCGACCGGCGTCCAGAACGCGTACTTCCCGATGTTCATCCCGAAAAGCTACCTCGAGCGCGAGAAGGACGTCGTTGAGGGATTCGATCCAGAGGTCGCGTGGGTCACGAAAGGCGGACACACCGAGCTCGAAGAACCGCTTGCGGTCCGTCCGACGAGCGAGTCGATCATCGCTCCGTACATGTCCCAGTGGATCCGCAGCCATCGTGACCTCCCGTTGCGGGTCAATCAGTGGGTGTCTGTCGTCCGTTGGGAAGCGACCGACACGAAGCCGTTTTTCCGAACCAAAGAGTTCCTCTGGCAGGAGGGCCACACCGCCCACGCAACCCACGACGAGGCGTGGGACGAAACGATACTGCGGCTTGATCAGTACGAGTCGATCTACGAGGACCTGCTCGCGATCCCTGTGCTCCGCGGTCGTAAACCCGAACACGACAAGTTCCCCGGTGCGCACACGACGACGACCGTTGAGGCGTTGATGCCCGACGGCAAGTCCGTTCAGGCCGCGACGAGCCACCATCTCGGGACCTCCTTTGCGGAGGCGTTCGACATCACCTACTCCGACGAGGACGAAGAAGAGCGACCCGCACATACGACCTCGTGGGGGTTGTCGTGGCGATCGATCGGCGCGCTCATCATGACCCACTCTGACGACCAGGGGCTTGTCCTCCCGCCGACGATCGCCCCCGAGCAGGTCGTCATCGTCCCGATTTATCAAGAAGACACGAAAGACGACGTGCTCGACTATGCCGAAGGGATCTATGAAGACCTCGAGGATGCGGGCGTCCGCGTCGAACTCGACGATCGCGACGACCGCAATCCCGGCTTCAAATTCAACGAACACGAGCTCAACGGCGTCCCGGTCCGCTTCGAAATCGGTCCCCACGAGGTCGAAGACCGTGAGGTAACCGTCGTCCACCGTCCCGACGGCGAGTCAACCGCCGAGGATCGAAACGAAATCGACGAGGTCGTGTTCGATCACTTCGACGAGGTGTACGCGAAACTGTACGCAGCCGCCGAGGAGAACCTCGAAGCAAACGTCCGCGAGGCAGACTCCCGCGAAGAAATTCTCGGTACGATCGGCCAATACGGCGGCTATGTCAAGACGTCGTGGTGTGGCGACGAAGCCTGCGAGGCGGTCATTAAAGAGCCGATCGCCGCGGAAATCGTCATGTGTCCCTTTGAGGAAGACGAAGAGGTCGACGACGAGGACACGTGTGCGATCTGTGGTGAATCTGCAACCCAGACGGCGTATTTCGCAAAGAGCTATTAAGAATCCGCTGACGGGGTTTGTGACTGCTCGTTGATGAACTCCATGCCGGTGATATCGAAGCGGGCTCCGCCGGCCTCGCTTTCTGTTACGTGTACCTCCCAGCCGTGTGCAGTACAGATCTCTTTGACGATCGCGAGTCCGAAGCCAGTTCCCGAATCGCTCGTCGAATAGCCACTTTCGAAGACGGTCTCGCGGTCTGGTTCCGGGATCCCAATCCCGTCATCGGCTACGTAGATCCCCTGCTGATCAGCGATGACGCCCACGGTGATCGTCACATCGGTGCCGGCGTGTTCGACACTGTTTCGAAAGAGGTTCTCGAGCGCCTCCGACAGCCGGCTTTGGTCGGCCAACACGGTCGCAGAATCGATCAGGTCGATTCTCCCACCGTCAGCCGACACGGTTTGTGCGCTCTCGTCAACAAGAGCCGCCAAGTCGACCGGTTCGGTCTCCCCGACTACTGAACCCTGCCGTGCCAACTCAAGGAGGTCTTCGAGCATAGTTTCCATCCGATCGAGGGCTTTAGTGACCGTGGGAAGGTGCTCGCTGTTGCACTCTTCGCTCGCCAGTTGGGCGCGTCCAGCGGCGACGTTCAGCGGGTTTCGCAGGTCGTGTGAGATTAACCCTGCGAACTCGTCGAGCCGGTCACGCTCACGTTGTAACGCCGACTCGCGGTCTTCGAGTACCTCGAGTTGCGTTATTCGTGCGAACACCATCGTGAGTGTCTCCGCCCATAACTCGACCAACCGGATCTCTTGCTCGTCGAACGCCTCGGTATCAGTCGATCCGATGTTCAACACGCCGTACTCGCCGAGCGGAACGATCAACTCACTGGCGATCGGCGTGTCCGGGTTGGCTGCCGATTTGCGGGCAGACATATCGGACACGTAGTCGATCTCACCCGCCTCGTATGCAGCCCACGACAGTGACGGTTCGTGTTCGGTGTACGTCGGTGGATCTGCGACGAGGTCTCGGCCGCGATCGGAGATTGCGATTGGCTTGAGTGCCGGTTTGTCGGCCTCGCGAAGCCAGATGCCGGCAATATCGAACGCGAAGACCGTCTCGAGCCCAGCAATCGCCCGTCGTGCTGCAGCATCTGTTTTTGTTGTCTCAAGTAGTGATCGTGTTGTCGTCTGCAACGCCTCGAGCGTCTCGCTGTACCGCGTGAGCTGTCGCTCTTGTTGTTTTCGATCGGTGATCTCTCGCAGTACGACGAGGATACCGTCGATCGCTTCATCGCCGAGGAAGTTCTGTGCTCGACTCTCAACCCACCGCCACGCCCCATTGGCGTCTCTCACACGCAACTCGGTGGTATCGATGGCGGCAGGGTTCGAGACGATCTGTGCGAAGTGATCGATAACCTTCGATCGATCATCAGAGTGGATGTTCGAAAGTGGGTCAGTACCCATGATATCACGCGGCTCCCACTCGAATAGCGGCGACGGTGGGCTCTGGTACCGGACGGACATGTCTTCGTTCAATACGACGAGCAAATCTGGCGAGTACTCGATGAGACGGGTGTAGCGTTCGAGTTCTCGATTGCGCTCTCTGTCGTCCACGGGGGTGCGCTGTTGACCGTCACGTTGTCGCTGTGTGTCCCGGTTATGTTCGACAGCGATTTTGATCCGGTTTGCGAGCACAGCAAACTGGTCGGTGCTGTCGTCTTTGCGTACGTAGTCGGTGACGCCCGCCCTCAGTGCACGGCCGGCGGTAATCGCCGTCTCGTCTCCCGTAAACAGGACATACGGCAGCGTTGGATCGCACTCACGAACCCTCGTGAGTAGTTCGATACCGGTCGTCGCCGCCAGATCGTACTCACTGACGACACAGTCCACCTCGCCGGCGGCCACGTGCGAATCGACCGATGAGGGCTCGGTCTCTACGGAGACGGCTAGGGCCTCGTCTTCGCGTTCGAGCATTCGCTTTATGAACGCGGCACACTCGCGATTGTCATCCACAATGAGCACCGTATGTGGATGACCGGGAGCCATAGCTATGATTGAACCCGTGTTTTGATAAATACCACGCGTTCGACCGAGGCATTGATACCGCCTCGGTCGATGGATGAGATATGGCGATCGCGGGGCCCCTCACGGCTATCGGATCCGCTGTAATTTCCGAACTACCACCTCTCAGTGTCGTTCCAATCTATGAGATTTTGCTCGCTGTGACAGTTGTGGTTTCGGTCGTTGTCCTCTCGCGACTCGATGGTGGAATGGAGCCGGTTTCGGCCCTCCGATCGCGGTTTCTCTACGGCGTGCCGTGGGGGACCCTGGTCTCGATGGCGATCGTGATCGGCGTCTACCTCTTCATCCAGGGCGGGATCTCCGACCGATACGAACCGACTGTGATCCCGTTTCGGGCGTGGAGTTACTTCGATCCGGGTGCGGTGTTGATTTCGGGGTTCGCCCACGCCAACTACGGACACCTCCGTGGCAACATGATCGGCACGCTCGCGCTCGCGCCACTTGCGGAGTACGCGTTCGGCCACTACGCGACGACAAAATCCGACGCCGCAGGCGTGTTCGGCCGTCCCGCATCGACGGCTATCGGCGATGTGCGATCGTGGCTGTGGACCGACCCGCGTGCGCGAGCGTTTCTCGTCTTCCCAGCCGGCGTCGTTGCTGTCGGGATACTGACTGGGATCTTCTCGTTGGGGCCGGCGATCGGCTTTTCGGGCGTTGTGTACGCGTTCGCCGGCTTCGCGCTTGTGTACTACCCGATCGCGACGATTGTCGCCCTCTCGGCGCGCGGTGTCTTGAGCGGCCTCTACAATGCGTTTTCTACTCCGGTTCAGATTTCGACTGCCCAGCCCGGCTACAACACCCCGTGGTTCGCCGGGATCGCGGTCCAGGGACACGCAATCGGCCTGTTCTTTGGCGTGGCATGTGCGCTCGCTTTACTGTGGTATCGAAGTGACACGCCCCCGTCGGCCTCGCGGCTGTGGATCGGTGCGCTACTATACGGGATTAGCCAGTCGCTGTGGGCAATATACTGGTACCGCGGCGGCGAGGAGTACGTGCTGTATCGGGCGATTGGACTGGCGCTCGTGTTCGTGCTCGCGACCGTGATTGCGGCCGCAGCCACCGCTCCCGATCGACCCCTGCTCCCCGCCCGTGCGGTCACCGCTCCGAACACGATTCGCGAATCGATCGCCTCGGCAACTGGCCGACAGGCCGCGGCGCTTGTCGTTGTGGTCGCGATCGCACTGCTCGTCGGCCCGACGATCCCTGTCAGTCTTACGACCGCCGACGACGCTGCACTCCCCGGCGATCCGATCGAGATCGACGGGTATGAGATCACCTATGGCGAGGACGTCCCAGATGGCCTCGTTGGTGTCGTCGACGTCGAGGCGTTCGGCGAGACCACCCAAGTAAACACCTCGGGAGTGATCGTCAGGAACACCGACAAACACGTCTGGACGACCGCGACAACAGCCGGCCGGCTCGGCTTCGAGGGACGATCGACCGTCCGCGTCGGCGGTATCGGCTGGCAGGAAACCGTGGTCGCGACACGCGAGGGATGGGTCGCGACAAACGGCGGGACAACCTACCGAATTACGCTTTCACACGACAATACGACCCGTACGGCCTATCGCGCTGATCCCGTGACTGCAGAGCCGATCGTCGCCGGCAGTCGGCTGTCGATCGTTACAGAAGCTGCGGAGTTCGTCGTCGTTGCGACCCCCGCAAGGACGGCCGTCAACGAAACCGAGACAAATGAGACGAGTGAAATGAACGTGACGAACGAGTCGAACGAGCGGAACCACTCGGTGACTCCCACAGAACGCATCGACAGCGACGAAGCGATCCGAACTGCGATCCCTGCCGCTGGAGAAAACACGTCGCTGGGAAACTTTACGATTCACAACGTCGAGGGCCGACTGTTCGTCGAACACGAGCGGACAGACACGATCGTCCGGATCGCCGACAAAGAGCGCTACGGCGAAGATCGGCGAGTGAGATAGCGACTGCGATCAGTCGTCTGTCGATGTCCACTCGATCCGGTACACTTCGGTCGCGAGTTCACGACGCTCGTCCGTGTGGTGATCGTACTGATTGTCCACGTCGAAAGCAGCCTCGAAGGCGTGTGTGACCGCTCCACCGTTGTCTGCAGCGAAAGCTTCGATGAACGACTTGCTGCCGCGGTTGTGGACTGAGTAGGAGACGTCGGCGATCGCCGCTGCGCTGGCGAGAAACCGACGATCTGCCCCTTTTGCCCCGTTTTGGGCCCCAAACGGCGGATTCATCACGACTGTCGCTGGCTCGGGGATGCGAAGCGGAACCTGTCCGCCATCGCCCTGAATCCAGTGAATTGGTGTTGTCGTCCCGACCCGTTTTCGATTTGTCGTCGCGGTCGTGAGCGCCGTTCGATCGATCTCGACGCCAATGACTCGTGCCGGCCCACGAAGGGCGGCACCGAGTGCCAACATCCCGGTTCCAGTCCCAAGATCGACGACGGTACGCCCGGCGATATCGTTGTGGAGATCTGCGAGGTGAATCACGTGAGCAGCCAGCTCCGGCGGTGTTGGGTACTGTTCGAGTTCTGCTCGAGGATTGTCGAATCCTGCTACGACCGACAGCTGTCCAGCGAGAGCTCGTTTTGTTGCCATCAGCTACCGCCTCCTGGTTCGATCGAGCCGCTGTGGTCGCGCATACTGTGTTCGGCCCCGTTCAATTCGTGCATACCCTATCATACTCAATAGTTATGTAAAAGCATTTGTCACATACCTGTTGGTAATACCATACGAGAGCTGTACGAACGAGCAAATCGTTCGGTATGTTCGGTGAATTTGTCGTAACATTCAAATCGACAGAACCCTCTCAACATTTATAGTTACCGCAAAGATTTAAATACCCACCGAACAACAACCGGATATAATGGAGCGTCCGAGCAGACAGCGTCGAAAGCAGCGCGAATCGGAGCAAAAAGCGGATGAAACGCTCTCTTGTCCGGAGTGTGGCTCTGATGAGATTATTACTGATGCCGATCAGGGCGAGTTGGTTTGTGACGACTGTGGGCTCGTGCTCGACGAGCGCCAGATCGATCGAGGACCCGAATGGCGTGCGTTCAATCATTCTGAGCGCCAAAGTAAGTCTCGCGTTGGCGCACCGATCACCGAAACGATGCACGATCGCGGGCTGACGACGACGATCGACTGGAAGGACAAAGACGCCTACGGGCGATCGCTGTCCTCAGAAAAGCGCAGCCAGATGCACCGACTGCGCAAGTGGCAAGAACGCATTCGTACCAAAGACGCCGGTGAACGTAACCTTCAGTTCGCCCTCTCAGAGATCGACCGGATGGCATCCGCACTGGGAGTCCCGCGATCGGTTCGCGAGGTCGCCTCAGTCATCTATCGTCGCGCACTCAGTGAAGATCTCATCCGCGGCCGATCGATCGAAGGCGTCTCCACCGCCGCGTTGTACGCTGCATGCCGACAGGAAGGAATTCCGCGATCGCTCGACGAAGTCGCCGAGGTTTCGCGAGTTCCACAAAAAGAGATCGGGCGGACATATCGCTACATCTCTCAGGAACTCGGCTTGGAGCTCAAACCGGTCGACCCAAAGCAGTTTGTCCCTCGGTTCGCGTCCTCACTCGGACTTTCTGAGGAGGTGCAATCGAAAGCGACAGAGATCATCGACGTCTCCGCAGAGCAGGGGTTGTTGTCGGGAAAATCACCGACCGGATTCGCCGCCGCGGCGATCTATGCGGCGTCACTGCTTTGTAATGAAAAGAAGACCCAACGAGAGGTCGCTGATGTCGCCCAGGTCACCGAAGTCACGATCCGGAACCGGTATCAAGAACAGATCGAAGCGATGGGCTTTCGATAGCCGAATGCAGCCGACGTACACCCGACGAGGGGCGATCGCACTCGGTGTTACTGTCGCAACAGCGACCGCTGGCTGTCTCGGTTTCGTTACCGGCGATGAGCCGTTGACTGTGGCCGCAGAAGAAGCGACGGTCTCAGAGGAGGCACTTGCGGGAACCGGCTACGAACTCGAGCGTCGGGAGCCGCAGACGCTTAACGAAGAGGTCTCTGTGGGGGATCAAACGCGGGAAGTTGAGGCCACAAACCATCTCGTCATCTATCGGAAAGAAGCAGAACTGCCAGCAGTTGGATCGATCGATGCTGGCGTATTTGCGATCGTCACGACACCCGTCGTTGAGATTGTTGGCCAGGAGCTGAACCCGGTCGGCGAGCTATCGAGCCAAGAGGTCTTAGAGCTCGTCAGCGGTGAGTACGGTTCGATCTCTTCACCAGAAGAAATCGGCTCCTCGACAGTTTCGATGGTGGAAACGGAAACCGACGTTACTGCGTTTCGTGCTGAGGCGACGGTTGAAGGACAGACCGTCGATGTGATCGCTCACGTTGGAACCGCCCGCAGTGCGGACGACTTTGTAATTGGCGTTGGAATTTATCCAGAACAACTTCGATCCGAAGAAGAGCCAACGATCCTGTCGTTGTTCGAAGCGATCGAGCATCCGGTCTCGATTTCTGCCGACAGCAACGACTGATCAACCCAGATAGCTGACGGCGATTTTGTGTGAACCATCTTCGATTTCGATCTCGACAGTGCCAACGAGATGATTGCGGATCGACTGCCGCCAGTGACCGACGGCTCGTTCGTGGGCTGCGCGGTGTTTCTCGACGCTGTAGCCGCTCTCGTCGATCGTCTGCGCTGTTTCGTCGACCTCCGGGTATGGCGCCAGTCCGTCGACAAACTTCTGGGGATGAATGTGAATTGGCTGCGGGCTGGCGTCGTAGTGGCCCTCGCCACCCGCGATGTGGAGCCGTGCGCGCATTCGGCCGTTAAACGGGGGCGTGATCCTGAGCACCGCGTTGATCGCCGTTCGTTCGGTCGCCTCCAGCGCCGAGACGAGATCGTCGACAGTGACCGCGATCGACCGGATGACCGTCGGATCTGCGCTCTGCATGCGTTAGCTGCTGATTTGGGAGCCGTCCGCATCAACGCTCCGAATGCACACTGCGCTCACTGGTTTGGATCGGTTGGGTCTGCCTCGAGTGGTCCGTCCCACACGGTGAGGCTTCCTTCGTAGACGCGAACGTCCTCGAAGCCGATCGATCGGAGGACGACGTAGGTGTGGCTGAGTCGGCGAGCAGTATTGCAGTAGAGGACGATCGGCTGGCTTCGATCGGTTGGAATCTCCCGTTCTTCCAGAACTGCCTCGATCTCCGCCGCAGGACGAATCCCTCGGCTCTCGGTGTCGACCAGCTCCATCCAGTCGAGTCGAATCGCTCCGGGGAGATGCCCTGCCGCGTACTCGTGGGGCTCTCGGGTGTCGATGAGGGTGACTGTCCCCGACTCGAGCAGGGACTCGACGGTTTCGGTATCGACGAGTGGCGAACCATCGCGATCGAGCGCGACCGGCGGTCGACTGTATTCGACGGAGCTGACCTCGGGTGTATCGGTCGATATTGCCCGTGTCCGCTTCCACGCGCTGAAATCGCCATCGAGCAGCGAGACGTTCGTGTGGCCGTATACGATCGCGGTGAGCAAAAATCGAGCGGCGAAGACGCCATGGGTGTCGTCGTAGGCGATAATTCGACCGTCCGGAGCGATCCCGGACTCGCCAAGTAACGACTCGAAGACCGACTGACCGGGCAGTGTCCCCGGATCTGCCGACGCGTCGTCACGGAACTGCTCGAACGGAATGTTCACCGCACCCGGCAAGTGACCGATCGCGTCGTACTCCCAAGCCTCACGCACGTCGACGATCTGAACTGCTGGATCATCGAGCGGAACGTCCTCGATCGACACGAGCCACTGTGTGTCCATACGCGCTTTTTTCGCCCAATGTACCTGTATTCTCTGATACGGCCTCCTGTGCGGGAAACCAAAGCGACTGCAATTATTGCTGGTTGTTTGTTGACCCGGCCCTGACCTGTGGCTTCCCGCGGCTACGGAGCTGTGTGTGCTGCAATTTATCGGCAGATTTTTCTTCTTTTCCGATCGGTCGGCTGTTTTCACCGCCGATAGAGGGTCTAAGAGGATCCAGACCATATGGGTGGATGTATGAGTCAATCTGAATACGCGAACGACGTACTCGTAACGGCTGACTGGGTCGAATCGAACCTGGACGCCTTCGAGTCTGACGACCCCGCCCACCGACTGGTCGAAGTTGACGTGGACACGGAGGCCTATGAAGACTCGCACGCGCCCGGGGCGATCGGGTTCAACTGGGAGACCCAGCTGCAAGATCAGACAACTCGTGACATTCTCACGAAGGAGGACTTCGAGGAGCTACTCGGTTCACACGGGATCACCGACGATTCGACGGTCGTTCTCTACGGCGACAACGCCAACTGGTTCGCGGCGTATACCTACTGGCAGTTCAAATACTACGGCCACGAGGACGTGAAGCTGCTCGACGGCGGCCGCGAGTACTGGATCGAGAACGACTATCCGACGACCGACGAGGTTCCCTCATTCTCCGGACAGGAGTACAAGGCCTCCGGTCCACGGGAGTCGATCCGCGCGTACCGCGACGATGTCGAGAAAGCGATCGATCGTGGTCTGCCGCTCGTTGACGTGCGCAGCCCAGAGGAGTTCTCCGGCGAGATTCTCGCGCCGCCAGGACTGCAGGAGACTGCCCAGCGAGGCGGACACATTCCGGGCGCACAGAACATCTCGTGGGCTGCAGTCACGAACGACGACGGCACCTTCAAAAGCGCAGACGAGATTCGTGAGCTGTACGCCGACAAGGGCATCGACGGCGACGAGACGACCGTCGCGTACTGCCGAATCGGCGAGCGATCCTCGGTCGCGTGGTTCGCGCTGCACGAGCTACTCGGCTACGACGACACGATCAACTACGACGGCTCGTGGACCGAGTGGGGCAACCTCGTCGGCGCGCCGATCGAAAAAGGCGAGTAAGCGCGCGCTCTGCCCAAGACGACTTTTTTATCACGACGCCCAACGAACCAATAGTCATGACTTCCTCGGCGCTCCGCGATCGCATCGAAACAAAAAACGCAACCGCACTCTCACGGCTCGGCTCGTCAAAAGCACTGTACGCCGAAACCGGCGGTGAACTCGACGCGACGACCGTGCTCCGCGCGGCTGCGGTCGCCGAGCGAGCTGCCCAGGAAACCCTCGAGGGGTGGGCCGAAGACGAATCCCATGAAGGCGCACGCGAGACGTTCGAGTCGATCGCCGCTGTTGAGGCCGAACACTTCGAGACCGTTGTTTCGAAGCTCGACGATCCAGCCGACGAGGATCTCGACACGAGCGACGTGCCGGCGATCCAGGCTGTGCTCCGAGAGTACGAGGCGACGATCGATCGCGCCGGCGCGCTGTTGGGTCGGTGTCTGGTCGCAAAGAAGTCGAAAGAACAGTACACTGGCTATTTTGTCGGTGACGCCGACCCACGAACCGCGTCAGTGTTCCGCGAACTTGGTTCGGATGTCACAGAGCAGATCGAGCAGGCACTCGAGCTGATCGAGGAGGTGTGTGCAGACGACGCGGATGTCGACCAGGCGGTCGAGGCGGCGACGGAAGCGATTCAGGCGGCCTACGAGGAGTACACTGACTCGCTCGAATCGATGGGTGTGAACCCGAAGCCGGTGTGTTGATCGAACCGGCTGGGATTTTCACGGTATGCGGCCCTCCGAGTGCGAAGGGTACATACCAGCGGGTGCGGTACCAGATCGTATGACAGACGACGCCTGGTTCGCGGGACTGCCGCCCGGCGACACCGAGGGAGCGATCGATTCGATCGCGTCGGGGAGCGCTGAAACGCCCCGCGCATGGCCGTCGATCGCCGTCGACAAGGGGTACGCCGACAGCGAAACCGAGTACTACGATCGACTCAGGGTCGCGACGATCGAGGCCGCCAGACGAGCCGTTCGAAGCCGCGAGCAGGCAGACGACAGCCAGCTCGTGCATGCAGTTCGATCAATGGACGATACTGAGCGGCTCGCGAATGAACTCGCCGAACGGACCGCCGAGTGGGCGGGAACGCTCTTTGAGGAGGCTGAGCCGACGGTCGCAGGAGTCCGATCGCTCGCGGGTCGCGAGCCACAGACCGACGCAGAGGGGCACGTCCTCGCGCTGGCCGAGCAGGTCGATGCACTGGCTGAAGAAGCCGAGACATTGCGATCGTTCATCGAGCGACAAACCCCTCAGATCGCGCCGAATCTCGACGCAATGGCCGGTTCGGTGCTCGCTGCGCGGCTCATCGCGCTCGCGGGCGGACTTGAGGCGCTCGCAAAGAAACCGAGCGGGACCGTGCAGGTACTCGGCGCGGAGGACGCGCTGTTTGCACACCTCGCCGGCCACGGCACCTCGCCAAAACACGGGATCATCTTCACCCACGAATACGTGCGTGGAACCCACCCAGACAACCGTGGCTCTGCGGCCCGCGCATTTGCGGGGAAGCTCTCGATCGCCGCGCGGATCGACCACTACAGCGGCGAGTACCGCGAGGAAATCCACGAAGAGCTGCGCGATCGAATCGCCACGATCCAGGCGCGAACCGACGGAGGTGAGGAATGACGCTTCCAGACGGTATCGTTCGGCGTGCGTTCGACGGCCGCGAGCGACTCGCAACGAGCGGCGAACCCGTCTACGGCGAGCCAACAGACGGCCAGTGGCGTGTGTGGGATGCGGGTCGATCGAAGCTCGGCGCGATGTTGGAACTCGGAATGGACGTCCCGCTGTCTGGTGGCGAATCCGTTCTATACCTCGGGGCGGCGAGCGGTACGACAGTCAGTCACGTCGCTGATTTTGCCGGCCCAACGTATGCCGTGGAGTTCGCCCCACGTCCGGTTCGAGACCTCGTGTCGGTGGCTGCGGATCGATCGAACCTGTTCCCGCTTTTGAAAGACGCCCGCCAGCCCGAAACGTACGCGCACGTCGTCGAATCGAACCTAGACGCGATCATCCAGGATGTCGCAACGAGAGGGCAGGCAACCGTTGCGGCGCGGAATGCGACCTTTCTCGATGAGGATGGCGTGTTGCTCGCGGCGATCAAAGCCCGCAGCGAGGACGTGACCGCTGATCCCGAGGCAGTTTACGATCGCGTCCTCGATGAACTCGAAGAGACATACGAGATCCTCGAAACGCGATCGCTCGAACCGTATCACGACGATCACCTCGGGGTTGTCGCGCGGAAACAGTAAGCCTCGGCGGCGGTTGTGTTGGTTGTCTACCGGCTTCACGACCTATTTATTCCTCCCGGCCAAAGGGGTCAGCTAATGGATACTGGCTCGCCGGATGCGTTCACGCGGATGGGAACGCTCGGGATCGAAGAGGAGTTTTTTATTGTCGATGCGGCCGGCTATCCCGTCTCAGGAACCGACGATCTGGTGTACGGATCCGATCCTCCAGAACCCCTTGCGGGACGAATTGACCACGAGCTGTTCAAGTGTACGATCGAAACGCAGACGCCGCTCATCGAGGATGTTAGCACTGCAGAAACACAGCTTCGACGTGTTCGAGAGGCACTCGTCGACCACGCCGCAGCCCACGGCTATCGAATCGCCGGTGCAGGGTTGCATCCCGCTGCCAAGTGGCGTGAGCTCGATCACGCACGGAAGCCGCGGTATCGCTCCCAACTCGATCGGATCCAGTACCCCCAACACCGAAACACCACTGCTGGGCTCCACGTCCACGTCGGTGTCGACGACCCCGACAAGGCAGTCTGGATCGCCAACGAGCTGCGGTGGTACCTCCCGCCGATGCTTGCGCTGTCGGCGAACTCCCCGTTCTGGAACGGCTTCGACACCGGATTGGCTTCTACACGGGCGAAAATATTCGAGGGGCTGCCGAACACCGGGATGCCGACTGCCTTCGAGAACTACGATGCGTTTGATCGCTTCGAGCGGACGATGGTCGAACACGGCGCGATCGACGATCGGGGCGAACTCTGGTTCGACGTTCGCCCACACACCGGTCACGGTACTGTTGAGGTTCGAACCCCGGACGGACAATCTGAACTCAGGATCGTCCTCGCGTTTGTCGAATACGTTCATGCGCTCGTTATGGATCTCGCCGAGCGGTACGCGGACGGTGAGTCGTCGATGGACATCCGCCGAGAAATTCTCGACGAGAACAAGTGGCGCGCGATGCGACACGGCCGCGACGCGTCGTTCATCGATCGGACCGGTGACGGCGTTGTCACGCTCTCAGAGGTAATCGACAGAGAAGCCGATCGGCTCGGCGTAACCGGGATCCGAACCGTCCTGAACGATGAAAGCGGTACTGCCCGTCAACGACGACTCCACGACGAATATGGATTGGCGGCACTCTGTGATGCGCTCTGTTTAGATACCGAGCCGTAGCTGATTCGTCCTTTGTTGTCCAACAGAAACCCTTTTTAACCGCCGGCTCGCCGTTACCAGTATGACAGATGATGAGACTGAAACCGACGGATCGCGATCGCCCGTCGGCCGCGAAGAGCTCCAGCGAACCAAAGAACGGCTTGAGGGCAGTGCCGATCGGGCCGTTTCGGAGTTCGACGAGGGTATCGTCGACTTACTTGCGTGGGTGCTCGATACCGAAACCCGCGCACGGATCTACGTGTATCTCCGGCAGCATCCGAATCGGACGAGCGAGGAGATCGCCGACGGGACCGGCCTGTATCCGAGTACGGTTCGAGAGGCGCTTGCAGAGCTCCACGATGAGGAGACGGTGTCGCGGCAGAAACGCAAAAGCGAAGGCGCAGGTAACAACCCCTATGAGTACGAGGCGATCGCGCCGAGCGAACTCGTCCGTGGTGTCGTCGGGCAGGTACAGTCAGAACTGAACACGGTATTCAATCTTGATCGGCGGTTGGGCGGTAAAGACGCTGACAGCGACACCACGCCGGTGACGATCACTGTCGAAGACCCACAGACGGACTCCAGGGACGGCGCGGACGCGGACGGAATCGACAAAAACTGATCGGCACCCTGGTCTCGGTTTTCGCCTCACGAGATAACGGCTTTTAAGACGACAGCGACCGACCCGAGCGTATGGACGTGGCGATCGGTGGGACGTTCGATCCTGTACACGACGGTCACCTCGCGCTTTTTGAGCGAGCGTTCGATTTTGGGGATGTGACTGTCGGTCTCACCTCCGACGAACTGGCGCCAAAGACGAGACACGTCGAACGATACGTCAAGCCATTCGACGAACGAAAAGCAGCCCTCAAAGCTGAGATCGAACCGATTGCAGCGCGACACGGCCGATCGCTCACGATTCGCGAGTTGACCGAACCGACGGGAATTGCAACCGAGCCGGGGTTCGACGTACTCATCGTCTCACCCGAGACGGTCGACGGTGGCGAGCGAGTCAACGAGATCCGAGAACAGAAGGGACTCGACCCACTCAGAATTGAGGTCGTCGATCACGTCGACGCCGAGGACGGCACGCGAATCTCTTCGACGCGGATCGTCAACGGCGAGATCGATCGCCACGGTAACCTCACGCCCGATCGCGAGGGACGTGCAGCTACGAACCCTGAAAAGTGACTGTCGCGCCGGCAGTGGTCACCATGTTGGTGGGCGAAATCCAGCATCTGACAGCAGGTCCTTCCATTTTGATTGCACACTGAGACGCGTGACGCCCATCGCCTCGGCGACCGCGCGCTGGGATCGCTCTTGACCGGCGACGAGCGCACCCGCGTACAACGCCGCGGCAGCAACAGCGGGTTTCGATCGCTCGGCGTCAGGAACGTGTGAGACAAACAGATCGACCGCGTTTGAGCGAGCCTCCGAACCCAGCTCAAGCTCGGCTGCCGCCGCCGAGAGTGCGTCGATCCACTGTTGATTTTCCACGCGATCGCGTGCACTGTACATCGTATGAATATAGACGACGGTTAGCAACTTAAACGCGTCCGCCACGTTGGGAGCGCGCACTCGATTGGTATGATGGTCGTCAGTATGCCCCACACTCACTTGAAAGATCCACAATTCTATGAGAACAATTGTGAAGGTCTCACTAGTGGTACGGAGAAATAATAGGTATATCAATAGCTATTGAGATACAATTAAATATTTGTCTTATTTATTACTGTGTATGAACGTAGACGGAGAATTCACAGTCGTCACCGAAAAGAACACCCACGGGGCACTCACAGTCACCCACGAGTCAGAAAACTCGACGTTCCACGTCGTTTCCTATGCCGATCGGACCGCTGAGCGGACCGCTGACGCGCTTCAGCCGGGCTCGACGGTACACATGGAGCTCTCGCGTGCCGGCATGCGCAGCAATGTCTGGGAAGCGACATCCGTCCAGCAGGTCCAGACGATCACCGTCGAGTAAGCCTGTCGTCGAGTCTCTGTCATCGATTTTTTATCCTCACCGACCCCACTCGGGGTATGGTCTCTGAGTTGTTTAACTCCGATCGCTGGGAGTTGGTTACAGACGAGTTCGAGGACATCACCTATCACCGCGGCACGGACGTCCCGGCGGTCCGGATCGCGTTCGACCGCCCCGAGGTGCGAAACGCGTTCCGTCCGGGGACGGTCGACGAACTGTACGCCGCGCTCGATCACGCCCGCAAACAGGCGGATATCGGCTGTGTGTTGTTGACTGGTAACGGCCCCTCGCCAAAGGACGGCGGCTGGGCATTCTGTTCAGGCGGCGATCAGTCTGTTCGCGGGGGTTCTGGATACGAGTACCGCGAGGACGACGACGCCGGCGACGACGACGATCCGCTCGTCCGGGAGGCGAAGGCCGGTCGGCTGCACATCCTCGAGGTCCAGCGGCTGATTCGGTTTATGCCCAAGCCGGTCGTCGCAGTGGTGCCTGGGTGGGCTGTCGGCGGCGGTCACTCACTGCACGTCGTCTGTGATCTCACGCTCGCAAGCGACGAACACGCGAAGTTCCTCCAGACTGACCCGGATGTTGCTTCCTTCGACGGCGGATTCGGTTCGGCGTATCTCGCCCGACAGGTCGGCCAAAAGAAGGCCCGCGAGATTTTCTTCCGTGGGAAGACCTACTCGGCGAGCGAGGCTGTCGAGATGGGGATGGCCAACGAGGCGATCGCCCATGAGGAGCTCGAAGCCGTCGCCTTAGAATGGGCCGACGAGATGACACGAAAGAGCCCAACTGCGATGCGGATGCTGAAGTATGCGTTCAATCTCGCCGACGACGGCTTGGTTGGCCAGCAGGTGTTCGCCGGCGAGGCCACCCGGCTCGCGTACATGACAGAGGAGGCTGCAGAGGGACGAGACGCGTTCCTCGAAAAGCGCGAACCGCAGTTTCGTGAGTATCCCTGGCACTACTGAACTCGTTCACCATCTCCAGTTGGGAGAATCATAGCCGCTTTGAGCCCCGATCGCCAATATATCACAATGAGTGTCCAGGACGTTTCGATGACGAAAGCGTGGGTGATGGCTGCGCGTCCCCAGACACTGCCGGCGGCGGCGGCGCCAGTTCTCGTCGGTGTTGGGATCGCGTGGGGTAACGGCGTTTTTGCGTTCTGGCCGGCGATCGCCGCCCTCGTCGGGGCGCTTTTGATCCAGATCGGAACCAACTTTGCGAACGACTACTACGACGCGATTCAGGGTGCTGACACGGAGGCAAGACAGGGCTTCACCCGGGTAACCCAGTCAGGGCTGATTGCGCCCCCGACAGTCAAGCGAGCGATGTACCTCACCTTCGCCGCCGCGATCGCTGTCGGAACGTATCTCGTCTACGTTGGCGGAGTTCCGATTCTCGTGATTGGGCTGTTGTCAGTTGCCAGCGGGATTGCCTACACGGGCGGTCCGTATCCGCTCGGCTATCACGGACTTGGCGATCTGTTCGTCTTCGTCTTCTTCGGGCTTGTCGCGGTAACTGGCACGTACTACGTTCAGGCAGCGTCGCTACTTGCCGGCTCGTTTCCGATAACGATTCCGCCAGGAACCGTTACGCTTCAGGCGATCGTAGCGAGCCTGCCGATCGCCGCGATTTCGACGAATATCCTCGTTGTGAACAACGTTCGCGACCGCGAGGAAGATGCCACGACCGGCAAGCGGACGCTTGCGGTCAGATTCGGCTACCGATTCTGCCGTGCGGAGTATTTCGCGTTCACTGCGCTCGCGTACGCGGTTCCGCTCTGGTTCGTCGCGACGGGGGCGGCGTCGATCGCTGCCCTCTTGCCGCTTCTTACGCTCCCGCTCGGCGTCAGCGTCGTCCGGACCGTTCTCACCGAAACCGCCGGAAAGATGCTGAATCCTGCTTTGGAACGGACTGGCAAACTCCTCGCGCTCTACGCTGTCCTGTTTGCGATCGGCCTCGCGATCTGATCGCCATGACAAGCCAGATTCACATTGACCCCTACTCGATTCGGCTCGCCTCGCCGTTGTCGACCGCCCGTGGCTCGATCACCCAGCGCCGTGGCTTTCTTGTCCAGATTGCCGCGGATTCGGAGCCGAGTGGCATCGGTGAGGCAGCACCGCTGCCCGGCTGGACCGAGCCCTACGATGCGTGTGAGCAGGCGCTTCGATCGGCCGCATCGGCCGACGATCCGAAACGCAGCGTCGATCCAGCGACAACCCCTGCGGCCGCTCATGCTATTGAATCCGCGCGGCTCGATCGGGCTGCGGCCGCAGCGGACCGATCGGCCGCCGAGCACCTCCGCACGGAGGTATTCGGGAGCGCGGGTGATGTCGCGGGGTCTGTCCCCGTGAACGCGACGATCGGGGGCGGCTCGATCGACGAAACTGTTCGGGCCGCCACAGCGGCAGTTGACTCGGGATTTTCGTGTCTCAAACTCAAGGCGGGCAGTGACGGCCTCGATTCGGATATCGATCGGATCCGCGCAGTCCGGGAGGCAGTGAGCCCGACCGTCGACATCCGCATCGACGCCAACGGCGCGTGGGACCGCGAAACCGCAGCGCGGGCGATCGACGCGCTCGCTCCCCTTACCCTCGAGTACCTCGAACAACCACTCCCTGCGGATGATCTCTCTGGACACGCCGAACTGCGCGGCCGTGGGGTGCCAATCGCGGTCGACGAGTCCCTGGCGTCGGTCGGCTTTGCAGAAATCGCCGAAGCCGACGCTGCCGACGTGCTCGTCTGTAAACCGATGGCGATCGGCGGCCCGCGCCGGACTGTCGCGCTGGCTGCCCGAGCGCGGGCGGCCGGGATCGATCCGGTAGTAACGACGACGATCGACGCGGTAGTCGCGCGGACGACTGCAGTCCACGTCGCCGCGGCGATCCCTGACGTTCGCCCGTGCGGCCTCGCCACTGCATCGTTGCTCGAAACCGATCTCGGCCCCGATCCGGTGACTGTCGCTGACGGCCGTGTGACTGTTCCCTCCGGGGCGGGAATCGGCGTCGAGACAACTGAAACAAACAGATAACACAATTATTCACCATAGATTTAGGCCCGCTCAATTGCCAATACAAAACGCATGACGAATCTCGTCACCAACGTCGAGTCAACGGTCGAAGCACATCCTGACGAACCTGCGGTCGTCTACGAGGACTACGAGGCCGACTACCAGCGGCTGTGGGCCGAAATCGGTGGATTTGCCGCAGGACTCTCTGAGGTGGGGCTTGGTGTGGACGATCGGGTCGGAATCTACCTGCCGAACCTCCCGCAATTCGTCGTCGCGTTCCACGGAACGCTGCAGGCTGGCGGTGTTGTCGTTCCAATGAACCCACAGTACCGATCGCGGGAGATCGAACACCTCCTCGCAGACAGCGGGGCCAAAGCAGTTGTGACGCTCGCTGATCTCGCGCCGATCGTCGAGTCAGTACGCGAGGACACTGCCGTTGAAACGATCATCACCGTCGGTGAGGCCGACGTCGGGACCGAATTCGGGTCATTCTGCGGAGAGCCACAGACAGACATCGTCGATCGTGAAGGTGACGACGTGGCTGTCCAGCCGTACACCTCCGGGACGACCGGCCAACCGAAGGGCGTGTTGCTGACTCACGAAAACCTGCGATCGAACGCGGAGATGTCTGTGAGTATCGTGCCCGACGACATCACGCCGGGCGATAGACAACTTGGCGTCCTTCCGTTGTTTCACATCTACGGGATGACCGTCGTGATGAACGCGACGCTGTTTGGCGGTGGCGCGTACTACCCCCTTCCGTCGTGGGACGCTCAGGAGGCGATGGGGGTCGTCGAGGACGCCGAACTCACCCTCATGCACGGTGTGCCGGCGATGTACAACGACGTGATTAACCAGTCGAACGCCGAGAGTTTCGATCTCTCGTCGTTGCGGATGTGTGGTGTTGGCGGGGCCGGTATTCCGGTCGAGGTCGTCCGCCAGTTCGAAGAACTGTACGATGCAAAAATCTACGAGGGATACGGACTCACCGAGACAAGCCCTGTCACGCAGTTTAATACGCCAGAACGCGGTCGCCGGTTGGGGAGTATCGGCAAGACGCTGCCGGGTGTCTCCTGTCGGATCGTCACCGACGACTTCGAGGACATTCCACCTGTCTCCGAAGGACCTGTAGACGAGGACGATGTCGATCTCGACGAGATCACCGGCGAACTTGTCATCAACGGTCCGAACGTGATGACAGGGTATTATAACCTCCCAGCAGCAAACGACGAGGCGTTCACCAAAGTTGACGGCAGACGGTGGTTCCACACCGGCGACATCGGCTACCACGACGAGGACGGCTACTACTACGTCGTCGATCGCGAAAAACACATGATCGTCTCCGGCGGGTACAACGTGTATCCGCGGGAAGTCGAAGAGTTACTCTTCGAACACGAGGCCGTAGCCGACGCAGCGATCGTCGGTATTCCCGACGATCGCCGTGGTGAGACGGTCAAAGCATTCATCGTCAAAACTCAAGACAGCGACGTCACCGCCGAGGAAATCAAACAGTACTGTCTGGATTCGCTTGCGGCGTACAAACACCCCCGCGAGGTCGAGTTCGTCGACGAACTGCCGCGTACAACGACTGGGAAGGTCCAGAAGTTCGAGCTTCGAGCGACAGACACCGACGAATGAGCGACACCGACCCAACGGTTCGTTTGGACCGTACCGACGGAATCGCGACGATCACGCTCGCAGATCCCGATCGCCGGAACGCGCTCACCGCAGCCCTGACCGAGGGGATCAGAGACGCCCTCGACGAACTTGAGGGCGGAGACACCCGGTGTGTCGTTTTCGAGGGCGATGGACCGGCGTTTTCCGCAGGCGGCGACATCGAGCTTATGATCGAGCGATTTGCCGAGGATGGCACGGCTGAGGAGGCCGTTCGCTACGTGATTCGTGATATTGGGCGGACAATTCGGCAGGTCGCCGAGTGTGAGTTTCCAACCGTCGCGAAGGTCGACGGCGCGGCGTTCGGTGCGGGTGCCAACCTCGCGATCGCCTGCGATATCGCCCTCTTCAGTGCGGCGGCGACGATCGGCTTCGGCTTCCGACAGGTCGGACTGGCTGTTGATTCGGGCACGTCGTATCTGTTGCCCCGCCGGGTTGGCGACAACGTCGCTCGCGAACTCGTCTTCACCGGCGAGCAAGTCTCGGCCGATCGCGCGAAGGAAATCGGCATTGCAAACCACGTGTATCCGACTGATGCCTTCGAAGAGCGCGCTGACGGGCTCGTCGAGACGATCGCCGAGGGGCCGCCGATCGCGCTGCGGACCTCGAAGCGACTCTTGCGACACAACCCGACGACCTCACTACCCGCGGCGATCGAACAGGAGGCTGCTGCACAGGCCGCACCGATCGAGTCGGCCGATCACGCAGAGGGCGTGTCGGCGTTCATCGAGCGGCGCGATCCCGAATTCACCGGCGAGTAATGATCGATTGATTCGCGTCGCTATTGGATATTTTTCCCGGGAGCCGGCAACCGGAATGTTACCACGCTGCCGTTGGGCTCGTTGTTTGCGATCAGCAGTTCACCACCGAGCGTCGTCGTTATCCACTCCATCACCCACAAGCCAACCCCGAGACCGTGGGTCAGTGGCGTCTCCTCACCCGATTCGATCGTCTCTCGTTCAACCGCAGGAACTCCGGGGCCGTTGTCGGCGACGCGTATCCGTAGCTGGTTGGCATCTGGGTCTCGGTGTACTGCGATCGTCACTTCGGGGGGCGACTGATCAGTGTGGACGATTGCGTTCTCAACTGCCTCGTCGAGGGCTTTTTTGTACAGTTCCGCGTTCCGAACCTGGATTTCTCCGTCGTCGCCAACGGCAGGGGTAATGACTGCGTCTGGATACTGGTACCGATAGCTTTCCGCAACTGACCCAATATCGAATCGATCCCAGGTCCGGTGGTCTTCACCGGGATCCCATATTGATCGAATCTCTGCTGTCTTCTCAGCGATTTTCCGCATCGATTCGGCCTGGTTTCGAATCGCTGCGACCGATGCTTGCCGGGTCTCAGAATCTACCTCCGCAGTTTCCAATAGCTCTGCGTATCCGTCGATCGCGTTGAGAGCGTTTCGCAAGTTGTGGCGGAGAACTCGGTTCAACACATCGAGCGTCTGCGTCGTGAGCACGTCCTCGGTCACGTCTTGCTCGATCGAAACGAAATTTGTGATGTCGCCGTTTTCGTCCATAACGGGGATGATCTTCTGTTTGACCTCGAAGAACTCGCCGTGTTTGGTCTGGTTGGTCAGTTCTGCTTCCCAGACCTCACCGGCCGTAATCTGTTTCCACAACCTCGCGTAGAACGCATCGTCTTGCTGGGCAGATTTGAGCATCCGCGGATTGTTCCCCTTGGCCTCAGCGGCGGTGTAGCCAGTCAACCGCTCAAAGGCAGGATTAACGTATTCGATCGTCCCCGCCCGATCGGTGATCAAAATAGCTTTTTCTGAGCCCTCTGCCTGTGCTTTGAACAGCGACAGATCCTGTTCGTACCGTTTTTCAGTGGTGATGTCTTGCTGGTAGCCAAGCCAGTTTGTGACTGTCCCGCTCTCAGCATGAATGGGCACGATCGTGACACGGTTCCAGAACATCGAGCCGTCTTTCCGGTAATTTTGTACCGTTACGGTGGCGGGCTCATTGGCGTCGACTGCAGCTCGCAACGTTTCCACTGACTCTTCCTGTGTGGCCTCTCCCTGTAGAAATCGACAGTTCTGCCCGAGCACTTCGGCTTCTGGATAGCCGGTGAGCTCACAAAACCCCTCGTTGACATAGATGAGTGGATTGTCGGGTTGGGATGGATCCGTAATCGTGATCCCGAGGGGTGCTTCGTCCATCGCTTGATCGTACAGCAGCTGACGCCTGTCGGCGTCTACCTCCGTGATCGGGAACACCTGTGTCTGAACCTGCTCGGTCCCCTCCCACTCGATCAGCGAACTCACGACAATGCCGCGTAGTTGCGTGTCAGTACGCGTCTGAAACTCAACGGTCAATCCGAGCGTCGGAGCATCTTCACGTTCGATACGTGCCACCTGTTCACGGAATGGCCTGCGGTGATGCGGCGTTAGCAGTTCTGCAAGCGAACAATCGGTGAACTGCGCTGTTGATTTCTCCCCTACGAGCGTACAAAATGCAGGGTTCGCGTACACGATCTCCATGCCGGAGTGGATAATAAATGACTCCGGCACGGTTTCTTTCGACATAGGTGCAGGTACTCAGCCCCGCTGGGATAGCGTTACGGAATTGCGCTACCGACCTCGGCCTCGCGGCGATCGCATGGACGGAAACGCTGATACCGCTCGTGGTCGTATCGGTGGTATGAGCAACTGGACAGACTCGATCGTCGGTGACCGGATGGCCGTCGACCAGCAGTTCACAGAGTACGTAACCCAATCGCGGTTTAGCAGCCAACAGTGGGGACTCATCATGACGGCGACGGAGTTTGAAATCGAACACCCCGACGATCCAGAGCAGGCGAGGATCGTTTCGAATACCAAAAAGGTCGAACAGATTATTCCCGAACTTGACAACATCCAATCGCAGATGGCTGCGATGGGCGGCGCTGGCGGCAGTTCCTCGTCGTCTTCTGGCGGCGGAATCGTCTCGTCGATCAAGGGCGCACTCGGGTTAGGTGGCGGCGACGACGGCGTCGATCAAGATCAACTCCGTGCGGCCGAACAGCTCACCCAGGAGTACGCCGACCAACTCCAGGCACATCTCGAAAACAAAGGCAAGTGGGACCAGGTCAGAATCGCCTACCAAGAGTAACGCTGCCGCGACGTCCGTGGTTGCACCGCCGAGCGTGCTACTCGCCGCCGCTTTTGAACAGGGTCAGTTCGCTCGCCTCGTAGATGTTGAGCAGTTCTGTCACCAGATCGTCGTAGCTCTCATCCGCCTCCCGAAGCGCGTCGAGCCGCTCGATCGTCTCCTCGTTGAGGTCAACGGTTGTCATAGCCGTTCGGATGTGCGCAGCGAATTAATAAAAATCATGTGCCAACCCAGGAGTCGATCGGTGCGTCGCAACGCCGCCCGAGTGGTTACAGCCGATCGATAATCGCGTCCGTGACCTCGGTCGTCGAGGCGTCGCCGCCGAGATCTGCAGTCCGCGGTCCGTCCGAGAGGACACCCTCAACAGCCTCGTGCACCGCCTTGCTCTCTGCATCGTATCCGAGGTACTCGAGCAGCATTGCCGCAGAGAGGATCGTCGCTGCGGGGTTGGCAACACCCTGCCCAGCGATGTCGGGCGCAGTGCCGTGGACTGGCTCGAAGAGCGCCCGATCGGGGCCGACATTCGCCGATGGCAACAGTCCGAGCCCACCAACGAGCCCAGCGGCGAGGTCTGACAGCACGTCGCCCGCGAGGTTCGGACAGACGATCACGTCGAACTGTGTCGGGTCGAGACAGACACGGGTTGCGAACGCGTCCATCAACACCTCGTCGACCTCAACACCGTTGTCTGCTGCGACTGCCACGACTGCGTCGCGGAACCGACCGTCGGTCTCGCGCATCACGTTTGCCTTGTGGGCGACAGTAACGCCGTTCACATCGCGATCGCCGACGTACTCGCAGGCGAATTCAGCGAGGCGCTCGGACGCGGATGTCGTGACGACGCGGGTCAGCGTTGACAGGTCATCTGAGAGCCGATCCTCGTGGCCCGAGTAGACGCCCTCTGTGTTTTCTCTGAGAAAGACGAGATCGGTCTCCGGACGCAGCGCATCGACGCCCGGATACGCCTTCGCCGGCCGAATGTTGACGAACGAATCCACCGCCTCGCGCAGGGGGAGGATGACGTCCGCGGCGGTTTCGCCGGCTGCGCCGAACAACGTGGCGTCTGCGCTCGCAGCGAGGTCGTATGTCTCCTGCGGCAGCGCCTCGCCTGTTTGTTCTTTCACCGCATCGCCGGCGTCGGCTTCGACGAACTCGACGTCGATGACCGTCTCCAGCACACGCTGGGCTTCTGGAATCACTTCGGTGCCGATCCCGTCACCGGGGATGACGACGATCTCCTCGGTCATCGATCCTCAACGTACGGCAGGCTGTTGGCCACGTCGCGGACGCGATCCATGTTCGATCGCATCACTGCGGTCGTATCCCACGTCCCCTCAAGCAGGGCTTCGCGCATCGCGTGGTCGATCTCCGCATCGACGACTTCGCCGTCGAAGGTGATCGTCTTCTCACGGACGTCGAGTTCGATCCCCGCCTCGGGGTTCTCCTCGATGAACGTCTGGAGGCGATCGACCGTCTCCGCGTCAGCAGTCATCGCTGGAACGCCCAGTGACTTGCAGTTGTCTCGGAAAATCTCTGCGAAGGACTCACCGACGATTCCCTCCATACCCCAGCGCATGAGTCCCTGTGGGGCGTGTTCACGTGAGGAGCCACAGCCGAAGTTTCGGTTCACGACCGCAATGTTTGCACCTGTGTAGGTGTTCAGTGGGTGATCGTTGATCACGCCGTTCTCGTCGCGGCGGGCGTCGTAGAAGGCGTACTCGCCCATATTGTCGAAGGTGACCTCCTTCATGAACCGCGCTGGGAGGATCTGGTCTGTGTCGATGTCATCGCCGCGGATCGGCACGCCGGTGCCGGCGATCCGTCGAATCTGTGGAACGCCCGCCATCAGTTCAACACCTCCCGAACGTCGACAACCTCTCCCTCGACGGCTGCCGCGGCGACCATCGCCGGACTCATGAGGACGGTCCTGCCGGCCTTATCGCCCTGTCGACCGATGAAGTTGCGGTTCGACGAAGAGGCACAGACCTCGCCTGCGCCGAGTTTGTCGTCGTTCATTGCGAGACACATCGAACAGCCCGCCTGTCGCCACTCGAAGCCGGCCTCACGGAACACCTCGTCGATGCCCGCTTTTTCACACTCTGCACGCACGGTTTCGGAGCCAGGGACGGCGAGTGCCCACACGTCGTCGTCTACAGAGCGGCCTTCGAGCACCTTTGCAGCCTCGCGGAAGTCCGAGACCCGACCGTTGGTACACGTTCCGAGGAACGCCACGTCAACGCCGTACCCCTGCATCGACTCGCCAGGCTCGACGTCCATGTGATCGTAGGCCTTCTGGGCGGCCTCACGATCCTGTTTGGGTACCTCTTCGGGCGTTGGAACGGGGTCTGTGACCTCGATGACCTGTCCGGGGTTGATTCCCCACGAAACCATCGGGGCGATCCCGTCGGCGTCGACCTCGACAACGTCGTCGTACTCGGCGTCCTCGTCCGAGCGGATCGACTCCCAGTACTCGACGTGTTCGTCCCACGCGTCGCCCTCTGGGGCAAATTCACGGCCCTTCAGGTACTCGTAGGTCGTCTCGTCGGGGTTGATGTAGCCGGCCCGTGCGCCGCCTTCGATCGACATATTACAGACGGCGAGTCGACCCTCCATGTCGAGCGATTTGATCGCCTCGCCGCCGTACTCGTAGACGTGGCCGACGCCGCCGCCGACGCCGAGATCCTGGATGATTTTCAGGATAACATCCTTTGCGTAGACGCCGTCGCCGAGTTCGCCGGTGACCTCGACCCGGCGGACCTTCTGTTTGTCTGCGGCGATACAGCCGGTTGCGAGCACGTCCCGTATCTGTGTCGTCCCGATCCCGACGCCGATCGAGCCGAACGCGCCGTGGGTTGCGGTGTGGCTGTCCCCACAGGCGACGGTCATCCCCGGCTGGCTCAATCCCAGCTCTGGGGCGACGACGTGAGTGATTCCCTGTTTGTTGGTGTCGAGCCCGTAGAACGTGATCCCGGCCTCCTCGGTGTTTTGCTCCAGCGCCGACAGCATGTTCTCGGCCTGGTCGTCTTTGAGGGGTCGTTCGCGACCCTCCGGCGTCGTCGGGACAATGTGGTCGGTCGTCGCGAACGTCCGATCGGGGAACGCGACGTCGATGTCGCGCTCTCGAAGCATCCCGAACGCCTGTGGGCTCGTTACCTCGTGGATGAGGTGCAACCCGATGAACAGCTGATCCTGGCCGTTCGGCAGCGTTGTTACCGTGTGTCTATCCCATACTTTGTCGTACAGCGTTCCGTTACTCATTTGTCAGGTACCTCGGGTACCGCACCGCCGCGCGCCCAGACCTCGTTGGCGGTCGCGCTTGATTCGTGATCGACGTCGCGCACTCGCGCGACGTCATCTGTGTCCGTGTCCGCATTCGCATCTGTCTCTGTCTCCGCTTCTGCATCCGTCGTCGATTCCGGTGCCGCGTCGGTAGTCGCCCCCGTCCGAACTGGCGACGACTCTCCGCCGTCTGCGATCGCTGGCCCGCGACGGTACACCCCGCCGAACGTCTCGCCGGTGTAGGGATGCGTGTGGGAGATCTCTCCCATCGTCTCTCGATTGTCCTCACTCATGCCTGCACGCGGGCTGACTCCTCGTCGCTTTCTTCGTCCTCTTGGGCCCACGCGAACAGCGATCGGAGTTCTTCGCCGACCTGTTCGATCTCATGGCTGCCCTCAGCTTCCCGCAGCTGGGTGTAGCTCGGTCGCCCAGCCTGGTTCTCGACAATCCACTCGCGGGCGAACTCCCCGTTTTGGACGCGCTCGAGCACCGACTCCATGTTCTCTCTGGCGTGATCGTCGATGATCTCGTCGCCGCGAACGAGGCCGCCGAACTCGGCGGTATCCGAGACCGAATCCCACATCGCGCCGAGGCCGCCCTCGTACATCAGATCAACGATCAGCTTCATCTCGTTGAGGCACTCGAAATACGCCATTTCCGGGCTGTACCCCGCATCGACGAGCGTCTCGTAGCCGGTCTTTACGAGCGAGGCAATCCCGCCGCACAACACAGCCTGTTCGCCGAACAGATCGGTCTCGGTCTCCTCGCGGAACGTCGTCTCGACGACACCCGCACGGGCACAGCCGATCGCCTGTGCGTACGCGAGCGCTCGCTGTTTTGCGTCACCGGTTACGTCCTGATAGACGGCCAAAAGCCCCGGCGTTCCCTCGCCGTTTTCGTAGTTCCGCCGAACGAGGTGTCCCGGCGACTTTGGCGCGATCATCGTCACGTCCACGTCCTCGGGCGGCTGGATCTGGTTGTAGTGAATGTTGAATCCGTGTGCAAACTGCAGGGTGTTTCCAGCCTCGATACCGTCGGAGATTGCCTCGTACACTGCCGGCTGGACGGTGTCTGGGACGAGAATTGAGATAACGTCCGCGGCTGCTGCGGCCTCATCGGGCGTTGCGACGGTCAACCCGTCGGCTTCTGCGGCCTCCCACGAGGAAGAGTCCTCTCGGAGGCCGACAATTACGTCTACGCCGCTGTCGTTGAGATTCTGCGCGTGTGCATGGCCCTGGCTCCCGTAGCCAAGGACAGCGACCGTTTCGTTGCGCAGGTAGTTCGGGTCTGCATCGTCTTCGTAGTAGATTGTCGCGTTAAGTTCGTTTGCCATTGTGTGTGTATCGTATTTGTGTGGTGGTTTTAATCGTCCGAATGCTGTGCGGGTGTTCGGGGCTTTTGTGGTTCGTCGGCGATCGTTCCCTCCGGTGCAGGCTCTTCACCCGGCGTCGTTGGAGTCGCCCCGCGTGCGAGCGCTGTCTGGCCAGTCCGGGCGATTTCGATGATCCCGAACTGTCTGAACGCGTCAATCGCGTCGTCGATCTTGCTCTGGTTACCGGTGATCTGAACGGTGATCGTCCGTGGTCCTGCATCGAGTGTCTGTCCGTCGTACATCTGCGTGATCGCATGGACCTTGTCGGGCTCGTCACCGTGGACCTTCATGAGCACGAGTTCCGCGCGAACTGCGTCGTCGTCCAACTCGCCGACCGACATCACCGGCTTGAGCTTTGCGAGCTGTTTTTTGACCTGTTCGATTCCCGGTTCGGTCTCCTCAACGACAAGGGTGATTCGCGCGTTTCCTTCGACCGTGGTCGGACCGACAGTCAGGCTCTCGATGTTGAACTGCCGACGCGAGAACAGCCCGGAGACACGCGAAAGCACGCCGGGTTCGTTCTCCACGAGCGCCGAGACGACGGCCTGTCTGACTCTCGGTTCGGCTTCTGCCTCTGGATCGATCCGGATTCCCTGACTGGTCCGTCTGCCTTCTGGATGCGGTCGCTCTTCTGGTGGGCGACCGGCCAATCCGTGTTTTGGGGGTGTGCTGTTGTCGCGATCGTCTCCGCTCATAGTTGCTCCTCCGTCAGCGCAAACTTGCCGTTCGCTCCGCCGCTTGGAACCATCGGGTAGACATTCGCCCGCGGATCGATGTGGAAGTCGATCACGGAGGGTCCGTCGTATTCGAGCGCGCCCTCGATCGCATCGGCGACTTCGTCGTAGTCGTCGACCCGCCAGCCTTTCGCGCCAAACGCCTCGGCCATTTTGTCGAACTCGGGCATCCAATTGTACTCCGAGGCCATGTGTCGTCCCTCAAAGAAGGCGTCTTGCCACTGTCTGACCATCCCGATGTACTCGTTGTTGAGAATTGCCACCGTGATGTCGAGGTTTTCTCGGACTGCAACAGACAGCTCCTGCATCGTCATGAGGAACGATCCATCGCCGTCGAAACAGATGACATCCTGGCTGTCGTCTGCGGCAAAGCGCGCGCCGATCGCTGCGGGCAGTCCATACCCCATCGTTCCGAGGCCGTGTGAGGACACCCACGTGCGCGGCTCTTTGTACGTCCAGTACTGGGACGCCCACATCTGGTGTTGGCCGACGCCGGTGGTGACGATCGTGTCGTCACCGGTCGCCTCGTCGAACGCTTCGACGACGAACTCCGGCCGCAGAGGCTCGTCTTCTGGCGTCTGGTAATCCATCGGATAGTCGTCTTTCCACGCTGAACACTGCTCGACCCACTCGCGGGTCGCTGGCGGCGTCTCGATCGCGTCGTGGACCTGTTCAAGCACCGTCGCGGCATCGCCAATGAGCGGGTAGTCCGCGTGGATGTTTTTCGAGATCTCCGCGGGATCGATGTCGATATGGATGACCTCGGCCTCCGGAGCGAACGTCTCGATTCCACCGGTGAGCCGATCGTCGAAGCGGGTACCGACGGCGATCAGACAGTCAGTGTGTGTAATCGCCATGTTCGCGTAGCCAGTCCCGTGCATGCCTGCCCAGGATAGACAGAGCTCGTCGTCTTCGGGCACAGTGCCGATTCCCGGCATCGTCGTGACTGCGGGGATATCGTACTCGTGGATAAATGTCCGCGCCGCTTCGCACGCCTCGGCTTTGATCACGCCGCCGCCGAACAGACACAGCGGCCGTTCGGCGCGTTCGATCGCCGCAACGGCAGCGTCGACCGCCGCCGAATCCGCCGCCGGTGTCGGTGTCGACCCCGGTGGCGGCGTTGGCTCTCCGGGATCCCGATCGGTCTCTCCGAAGGAAACGTCCTTCGGAAGATCGACAAGCGTCGGCCCCGGACGACCTGTCTCAGACAGTGCAAACGCTTCGCCGACCGTCTTGCCGACAGTGTCGGAATCTGACGCGAAGTAGTTGTGTTTCGTGATTGGCGCGGTCACACCGGTCGTGTCTGTCTCCTGGAATGCGTCCGAACCGACCATGTGGCTCGGAACCTGTCCGGTCAGCGCGATCATCGCATCCGAGTCCATCGAGGCGTCGGCGATCCCGGTCACGAGGTTCGTCGCCCCCGGACCCGACGTCGCTAGGCACACGCCTGGCGTCCCTGAGACGACGCCGTAGGCGTCCGCCGCGTGCGAGGCGCCCTGCTCGTGAGCCATCGTGATGTGGGTAATCTCGGAGTCCCAGAGCGCGTCGTACACCGGCATGATTGCGCCGCCTTGCACGCCAAAGGCGTGTTCGACTCCGGCGTTTTCGAGCGCACGGACGATCGCAGTCGAGCCATCTGTGACCTGTGTCGGTGTCGATTTGCCTGTCGATGCTTCTGATTCCTGTGTCGGTGGTGCGTGTTCGCTCATCGATGAGACCTCGCGGGTTGTGTGGTGTTGCCAAACCGATCGCAAGCGGTTCGGGCTGTTGGTCGTGATCGTTCGGTTCCGTTGTGGGTCCGTGTCAGCGTGGTTGTCATTGCTGTCGAGGGTGGGTCGGCCCGTCCGGATTGGACGGGGCTGGTGATCGAATGTTGTGCGTCAAAACGAGGGGTGTGGGTGTGGTAGGGGTTAGACCCCTACAATAATCGACCCGTCGACAGCGATCGCTCCGGACGCCGAGACGCGGAGATCGATCGACTGCAAGACCATACCTGTTGTATCCGATCGGAGATATATAACGATTACGCGTTATCGGTGGCCGCTGACGGCCGCGTTGCGCAGGTACGCCCCTCGGTGATGGTGAATCCTGCGGCTGTCGCTCTTCGCGAGCAAAAAACCGTGAAACCGCCATCAGATTCTGACCTCCTCCGTCGATCGGACCCCAACTTCTTCGGCAAAGCGCGTAATGACCTGGTCAGTCACACGGCGTTTCTCCGCGCCGTACTCTTTGACGCGCTTTGTTACCTCCCGGACTTCCGACTCAGTTGGGTCGTAGCCGGCCTCAACAAGTCGCTTCCTGACCGAATGAGTGCCGGTGTGTTTGCCCATCACGAACTCGCGGCGGGCCCCAACCATCTCCGGGGTCATGACGCCGGGTTCGAAGGTATCGCTGTTTTCGATCACGCCAGCGGCGTGGATCCCGCTTTCGTGGGCAAAGGCGTTCCGCCCAACGATCGGCTTGTTCGCCGGGATCGGGATGTCGGATTTCTCCTCGATCATCCGGCTCAGCTCGGTGATCCGGGTCGTGTCGATCCCAGTGTCGACGTTGTACAGGCTCTCCGCAGACATCACGACCTCTTCGTAGGCCGCGTTGCCAGCGCGTTCGCCGATCCCGTTAACCGACACCTGTGCCTGGTGAGCACCGGCTTCGAACCCGGAGATGGCATTTGCCGAGGCCAACCCGAAGTCGTCGTGTGCGTGAACGTCGACCCGCGCGTCGGTGTGTTCGCGGACCGTCCGAACCAGTTTCGCGAACCGCGTCGGGGTCGCAACCCCACACGTGTCCGGGATGTTGATCCAATCCACGCCGGCTTCATCGACAGCCTCGATGACCTCGACGAGGTATCGCTCGTCGGTTCTGGTTGCGTCCATGGGCGAGAACATCACCTCGACGCCCGCATCGCGGACGCGTTCGATGCTCTCGACGGCGCGTTGTTTGGCTTCTGAACGACTGGCGTGCATGGAGTCTTCGAGTTGCACATCGCTTGTGCTCACGAAGACGTGGATCATGTCCACGCCGGCGTCGATCGCAGCGTCGATATCCTTGTCGACAACCCGAGCCAGCCCACACGTTGTCGTGTCGGTCGCTGCGGCGATGTCCGCGACCGCCTCAAACTCAGGCTCGGAGTTCACTGGGAACCCAGATTCGATGACATGGGTGCCCATATCATCGAGGATCTCGGCGATCTCGCGCTTGTCGTTGTAATCAAAGGATGTGCGTGGCGACTGCTCGCCGTCACGTAGCGTCGTGTCGAAAATTCGTACTGACTCAATCCCGTCAGTGTTGTCCAGTGTGCCCTGGAAGAACTCGATCCGCCGGGGTACCCGACAAATCCTCCGTGTCGTTGTGAGACATTGTACTTGGCCCTGGGTCGTGGGAGTATTTATACGTTTTGGAGTACCGAAGCGACTGGACATCCGTCCACCTCGACTCTTGAAAAGAATAGCTAAAACCGCGGTACACCGACGGGGCGCCTTGTATTAATATGTGTCTGTAGACCTAATACACAAACCGATATCAGTCGTCATTTATATATGAAGGGGAAGGTGGTATCCCTGTTTGTCAACTTCGGGCGTCTGGATTGCCTGGCTCACCTGTGTTCGGCGACGCCTCTCTCGGCTCCCGAAACCTTTTGAGATCACCAACTAACCGTAGTCGTATGAGTGATTTCGACCTCAATCTCCGGGATGCTGAGGACCATCTTGAGGACCTGCCGACAGACGATGTGGTCCTCGGGGTGCTTGACGGCACCACGCCGCCCGAAGAGTGGATCAGTGTGGTTCAAGACGGGAACGTGCTCGTGCTCGCCGTTGAGGGCGATCTCAACTCGCTCGCTGCCGGATTTGCCCGCGAAATCAAAGACATGGGCGGCGAACTCATGCACTTTCGGCGGTTTCTCATTGTCGCGCCGGCCGACGTCGAGATCAACACCGATCGGCTCTGATCGAGCCCGCGTTTGGTCGACCCCACACGATCCATCTGACACGATTTAACCGGATGTAGCCCGTAGCGATCGGTATGCCGATGAAAGCCGCGGGGTCGACTGCGCTGCGCGAGATCGATCGCTTCGAGGGCGGGGTCGGATGGATCGCCTACCCGGACGAAACGATGGAACGTGCGAGCCACGCGCTCGCCACCGACGACGGCGTCTGGCTCGTCGACCCTGTCGACGCTGATGGACTTGACGACCTGATTGCGGAGTTCGGCGGTGTCGCTGGGGTTGCCGTCTGTCTCGATCGACACAAACGCGACGCGGCGGCGATCGCCGCCCGACACGACGTCGCGGTTCACATTCCCGAGTGGATGACTGGTGTTGAGTCAAAACTCGATGCGACAGTCAAGCGGTTCGGCGACCAGCTGGGTGAGACGGGCTATCGAACATTCGTCGTGCGCGACTCGTCAGTGCCGCCGTGGCAAGAAGCCGGCCTGTACAACCCCGATACCGGAACGCTCGTCGTCCCCGAGTCGGTCGGGACCGCCTCGTACTTCGTGACCGATACCGAGCAACTTGGGGTACATCCAATGCTTCGGCTGTTCCCGCCGAAACGCGCGCTCGAATCGTACGCTCCTGAGCGAATTCTGGTTGGTCACGGTGACGGCATTCACGAAAACGCCAGCCGCATACTTCGGGACGCGCTTGACGGGTCTCGCGGACGAACACCGGCGCTGTACGGCAAGACACTCAAATCGCTCATCACCCGCTGAAATGGCTGTCTACATCACCCGTGGGCTGTTGTCGGTACTGCTCGAACAAGCCGAGGCTGCTGATCCGGGCGACGTGACGCTGTCACTTGGATCGACGCCGGCCAATGAGTTCGATGCTGATCTCGCCGGGATTGTCGATCTGGATGCGCGGATTATCACCGACATGTATCTCCCTGACGCCGGCCGCTCGATCAACTCCGTGTTCGGGATGGACCTCGGTCGCCCGGCCGGTGGTGCGGACGCGAAGTTTGTTTCACACCCGAGCGGCCCACTCGGCGTGACAAAACGCGATGATCTCGCCGGCGTGATCATTGTCTCGATTCCGCCGTGGGACGATGAATCGACCGCAGCCTTCGATCGTGCCGGGAGGGGTGTTGAGCTTCGGGTTGTTGACGCCGAACCACCGATCGAGACGATCGAGTAATCGATCAGCCGAGCAGCGCAGTAGCCCAAAACGATCGATCGTCCGTCGAACTGTCCGCGGTGTGACCGACAGCCAGAACCCACAGTTGTTTTCAACGAGTATCTCCGAATACCATGCAATGGCCGCACGCCCGCCGCCGAACGACTCTTCGGATCCCGACCACCTGGAATTTGGTATTGCCGCGCTGGCTGCTCGCCTCGACGACGCTGAGATCGAGTATCCCGCAACGGCCGAGGAGATCGTCCAAGCGGTCGACTCGACGGCAGTCCCCATCGATGGCTCCGGGAACACCGTCGAACTTTCGGAGGCGTTTGATCGCCTCGCACAGTCGCGCTTCGAAAACGAGACCGAAGTGCTCGACGTGCTTCACCCGGTTTTTGAACGCTATCGGGCCGAATCAAGTTCTGGCGTGATCGGTCGGCTTCGATCCCTGCTTCCCTTTTGATTTTCGGTGCGGGCGGTGGCGGCGCTCACCGATTGTGGCGATCGCGATCGGCCTCACGGCTCTGCGAGATCACTTGCAGAAGCGACACTGGAACCACGAACGCGACGTACGCAAAGGAGAATCCAAACAGGTATCCACCGAAGTGCCCCCAGATATTTGTTCCGTTCGGGACCAAAAACAGTGCCCCGAGAACCCCAACTGTGTATATTGTCGATCCGATGAGAATCGCGAGCAGCACGTGATCATCGAGCGAGGGGTACCGGGGTCGGCTTCGGAGGACCGCTCCGATACTAAAAAGCGTGACCCCCGTACACAGGGCCACGAGATCGCCCCGAAGCGGCACAGGTGCGATCGAAGAGAACAACAGTGTAGCTGCGATCGATACCACAAACGGAATCACTGCCCATGATGCTTGGATACTGCGATCTGTCGCCGCTTCGGTGGCGGCGAACAACGCGACGAGCAAAAAGCCGAGCAGGGTCGCCGTTAGTCCGGAAAATCCGACCGTTAACCGTGGTGTTGTTCCGCCAATCGCTGACAGCGTCAGCCAGGTAATCGCCGCTGGCCCGATAGTGAGATAGACGCCCCCGGCGACTGCCAGGCGTTGCCGCCATCCTGCGATCCCGACGAGCGGATAGATCGCTGCGAGCGTGACGACGTAGTTGAGGACGTTATCGAACAGGTGCTGGGCGTCAACGTGGACGTAGTTGAGCGTGTACGCCGAAACCAGCACGCCCGGTTCGCGGATTGACTCGGCCGCGAGGCTCAACCCCCACTCGTACCCGATCGGCAGTATCCAAATAGCAGTGAGGACCGCTGGAATCGCACCAAACGAGACCGCAAGCTCCAACGGACTGGGTTTACCGCTTGTCGTGTACCACCACTGCCGGACCGATCGAACGAACCGACGGGCCGACGCTACCGGGTGACTGGACACGGTCTCCAGCTATGTGATGCGGACAGATACATCTTCCAGTTGTGGCGATCTCGCTTCGACCCCGTGAGTGGTCACTCTCGATCGTCCCAGCTTGCCAATAGCTCGACAATTGCGGTCGCAAGCGCCTCGAAGTCTTGCATCGTCAGTCCGTCGGTCGTCACGAACGCGCCAGCGTTTTGTGTACCTGCGCGGACAAGGTAGCCGTTCTCGAAGGTCCGGATTGTGTATCGATACTGTCCCAACTCGGAGCCTTTGTAGGCGTCTGTGGTCGTTTTAAAATCGTGCCACTCGTGGCCGATAAAAGACATCTGGTCGGCATCCTGTTCGAGATCGCTCCGGAGATACACCTGCATATAATTAGTCGAATCGAAGTACATCACCGATCGACAGTTGTCTCCAACCGCACTCCGACAGGTTCGGGTGAGCTGTTCGGCACGAGCGTCGGTCAGCGGTGCTTCCGTGAGTGGCTCTTCGTCAGTCATCAGGTGGCTTCTCGCACGCCGACCGCATTAATCCACCTCAAGAGTCGCCAGCGCCTGCTCGAACCGCTCGGCGGTGAGCACCACCTCGTCGGCGTGTTCGTTTGCGGCGTCGCCTTCGTGTTCGCTCGCAACTGCCATGATCGCAAGCAGCGCGGCTTCCCGGCAGATCGCAGTGATCTCTGCCCCCGAGTACCCCTCTGTCCGATCGGCGAGACCGTCCAGATCAACGTCATCGCCGAGCGGCTTGTTTCGCGTGTGGACGTCGAAGATCGCCCGGCGAGCGTCTCGATCGGGCTCTGGCACTTCGATGTGGCGTTCTAATCGTCCCGGACGCAACAGTGCGCGGTCGAGCGCATCTCGGCGGTTCGTTGCCGCAATGACGACGAGGTTCGGGTTGTCCGCGAGCCTATCGAGTTCGGTCAGAAGCTGTGAGACCACTCGATCGCCGACACCGGAATCTCCACTGATCCCGTCTCGATCACCGGCAATCGCGTCGATCTCGTCGAAAAACAGGATCGATGGGGCCGACTGGCGGGCCCGCTCGAACACTTCCCGAACTGATTTTTCCGATTCACCGACGTAGCGATCCAACAGTGCAGGCCCCTCGACCTGAATGAAATTGACCCCGCTTTCGCCGGCGATCGCTCGCGCGAGAAGCGTTTTCCCGGTTCCTGGCGGCCCATGTAACAACACGCCGGTCGGCGGCGTCGTATCTGCCGCGTCGAACAGCGGCCCGTACCGCAGCGGCCACGTCACCGCCTGTTCGAGATTTGTCTTCGCCGTTTCGAGTCCGCCCACGTCATCGAAGTCTGTTGTGGGGGTTTCGGCGACGTACTCGCGCATCGCGCTTGGCTCGACATTCGCCATCGCGCTCTCGAAGTCCGATCGCGTCACTTCGACAGATTCCAGCGGCTCACTGGCGTGTCTCGCTCGTCGAAGCGCAGTCATCGCCGCCTCCTTCGCTAACGAGGCCAGATCGGCCCCGACGAAGCCGTGGGTCTGGGCGGCGAGCTTGTCCACGTTGACGTCGTCGGCCAGCGGCATTCGACGGATGTGGACGTCGAGTACCTCGCGACGGCCTGCCTCACCGGGAACGCCGATCTCGATCTCACGATCGAAGCGGCCACCGCGACGAAGCGCCATGTCCAACGAGTCGACGCGATTCGTTGCGCCGATGACGATTACGTTTCCTCTGGCATCGAGACCGTCCATGAGCGTCAACAGCTGGCCGACGACCCGATTTTCGACATCGCCGGAATCGTCTCGTTTGCCGGCGATCGAGTCGATCTCGTCCATGAAAATAATCGCTGGCGCATTCTCTGCGGCCTCTTCGAACACCTCGCGGAGGCGCTCTTCGGACTCGCCTTTGTACTTCGACATGATCTCGGGGCCCGAGATCGTTCGAAAGCTCGCGTCGACCTCGTTCGCGACGGCTTTTGCGATCAGCGTCTTTCCTGTTCCGGGCGGGCCGTGCAAGAGTACGCCCTTCGGCGGTTCAATCCCAAGTCGGGTGAACACCCCTGGCTGCGAGAGCGGGAGTTCGATCATTTCTCGGACGAGTTCGAGTTCATCGTCCAGCCCACCGATATCCTCGTAGGTGACGCCGTCGGTCCGCGTTGGCTCGTCGCTATCGGTGCGGCTCATCCGATCGACCGCCTTGCTGATGCGTCCAACTTGGGTCACCGATACCGTTGTGTCGGCTGTCACTCGAACTGTTCCTGACGGTGTCGTCTCTGTCACAACAAACCGATTCCCAGCCAACCGCTCGATTCGGACATGTTCACCCGACCGTATCGGTCGATCGCGAAGATCGCTTTTGACTGCCGCCTCGATCGTTTTGGTATCGAGATCGGCTTCGGAAAGTTCTCTTGGAGCCACGAGGGTAACCGATTTCGCGGCCTGTACGGACTCTTTATATACTCGAACTGTCTCGCCAACCGACACACTCGCATTCGATCGGGTATCGGCGTCGATCTTGACCGTTCCATCCGACGCACCCGGCCCGCCCGGCCAGACTTTCGCAACTGTCGTCCGCTCAGCTTCGATCACGACTGTATCGCCGCTGAGAACGCTGAGTGCACGCATCGCTGAGGAGGGAAGGCGTGCGATACCCCGCCCTGCGTCGCGCTTTTCGGCGCTTTGGACGGTGAGTTCGACGCCGCGATTGTCGCTCATATCGCTAATACGTCCCGATCGGTCTTTAAATGTAGTCTCTCATTGCTGACGGGGAAATCATTTTGCGTTGGCGCACCGAAAGTGCAGTATGGTCACACAGGTCAAGCGCGACGACGGCATCTGGTTCCAGTGTGAGAACTGTGGCCTGTTGCTCGACGATGAAATGGAGGCCAAACGCCACGAGGAGTCCTGCGACGCGGAGGATCCGACGTACCTGCAGTGACGACTCCACACAGAGACGGCTACGCGTCGGAGACGAATTCGTAGCTCTGTTCGCCCCACTCATCCTCGATAAAGACGAACACGCGACCCCGAGCGACGGCTGGATCGGCCTCGACCTCGTTTCGATAGCCCTCAAGATGGCGGACCGTCACTCCCGGAAAGATCTCCTCGCTTTCGCCTTGTTCGAGGAGAATTCGACCGACGCCAGTGTCTTCGAGGATATCGTCGTGGGTATTCCGGTCGTTTACGTACATCATCACGCCTTCAGTCTCCGTCGGATCGGTAACGAGAACGTGGGTCTCTTTCCCAGGCGCCGTGGTGAGCGATCCCGTGACTGTCTCGGGGACGCCGTGATACAGCGTTGTTCGACCATCGAGGTACTCGACGACGACCCCCTCGGGTCGAAGCTCTACGCCGAGTGTGCTCGGGGGGACGTCGTTACGGGGATTCATTGACTACTATACCGCGTTCAACTCAAAAAAGGCGATGATTACCGCTGAGTGTACCGCTATTCGCCGTCATCGCTACACCTTTTTATCCGCTCTCAGGAGTACCCGTATGGACGGACGGGCAGCCGCTCCTGGCGCAGGGACGATCCTGAACGCGCTGGCGACCGGCATCGGATCGGCATTCGCGATCGACATCGAGACGCGAGCGACTGTCGAGTTGGTGCCAGACGCTGAGGCCGTCACCGGACAGATTGCGGGTGAACCAGATGCCGATACCGAACTGATCGAACGCTGTGTGCAGTTGGTGATCGATCGGTTCGGCGACGACGAGGGGGGTGTCGTACGAACCGAAAGCGACGTTCCCATGGCCGCGGGACTGAAGAGCTCGAGCGCGGCGGCGAACGCGGCGGTGTTGGCCGCGTGTGACGCGCTGGACGTGTCCGTCGGAGCGGATGGTCCGATCGATCGACTCGAGGCCTGTCTGCTTGGCGTCACCGCGGCACGCGATGCGGGCGTGACAGTAACCGGCGCGTTCGACGACGCAAGCGCGAGCATGCTCGGCGGGATCACACTGACCGACAACACCACAGATACGCTGCGATCGCGCGAGACCGTTTCGTGGGATGTCGCTGTGTGGACGCCGCCCGAGCGCGCTTACAGCGCCGACGCGGACGTCGATCGATGCAAGCGGATCGCCCCGATGGCCCGACTGGCCGAGGAGCTGGCGAGTGAGAGCCGCTACACGGAGGCAATGAGCGTCAATGGGCTCGCGTTCTCCGCAGCGCTTGGATTTCAGCCCGACGCGACAGTTGACGTGTTAGATCAGGCCGCCGGTGTCTCGCTATCCGGAACTGGACCGAGTGTCGTCGCGGTTGGTGATGCCGAGGCGATCGCCGCTGTCGAGTCCGTCTGGGGCGCACGGGACGGAACCCTAATCAGGACCGAAACACGAACACACGGAGCACGAACACTATGAGCCAGAGTCACGCCGAAGAAGAGCTTGCGGAGTTACGCGAGGAAATTGAGGAGATCGATCACGATATCGTTGAGCTGATCGCCCGACGAACGTACGTCGCCGATTCGGTTGCGCAGGTCAAAGCTGAACACGATCTACCGACGACCGACGAGTCTCAAGAGGATGTCGTCATGGACCGCGCCGGCGAGAACGCCGAACGATTTGAAGTCGATTCGAACCTCGTCAAGGCGATCTTCCGGCTGTTGATCGAACTGAACAAAGTGGAGCAGCGGGAGTCTCGATAGCTTCAGACGGGCCTTTTAGGCCATTTATTGTCTGTTTGGTCGTCGAATCTCCTCCCGATAGCTGTTCTCCACATTCGATGTAGATAAACGATGTTACAACTTCAATCGATGTGGCCCTGACACACTATTATGGAAATTTGTCGTAGATTGACGATCGATGACCTACTGCGCCGACCTGCATCATTCGTGCTTCAACATTGAATCGGACGATTGCTCGATAATCACCAACTCGTAATGATTGCCACGGCTTCGCGCCCGTCAACGGTTTGGCGAAGTCCGGCGGATCGCGGAACTCGTCAGTCACCACGTCGTTGAGCTTGTCGAGGACTCGCTGTTGTGTTTCAGTATCCAGAGCTTCGAGTCCCTCTGCTGCTCGCTCGGAGAGTTCCCACGTCCACTTGTTATCACTCATTCGTACCGAACCGCTCACGGGCTTCCTCTGCGCTCACTGTCTCATCTTCCTCGAACTGCCGTTCGCTCTCCAGTAGGTCTTCAAGCGCCCGCTTGGAGAGCCGAGTTCCGTATACCGCGTCACGCAGGGCCTCGCGCATGAACTCCGAGCGTGAGTTGTAGCCCTGCTCCTGCCACTGCTCGTCCAAATCCGCGAGGAAATCCTTCGGAAGCCGGAGGTTCACCTTCTCGTCGTTCCCATCGGCGGCGGTATCGGACTGAGCCATATTTAGTAGTACGCGTGTACTACATTAAGTGCTTTCGCGTACTCGGTCGCATCCGATGGCGACCTACTAATTTGATATGACAGATCAAGGAGAAAGCGGCAATGTATATAAACTCTGTAACGTCAGTCCGAGACCGGAACAAAGTGGAGTAACGGGAGAGCCAGTAGGCGATAAAATGTGTTTCAGGACTTCTAACGACGTGTTAGCCGATCGATGCGTCGATTTTAGCAAGTCTGTCGCACACGCGGTCACGACAACCGCTGCGAGTACCACGCTTCTTTCAGCCGCTCTATCCTCAGTCCAGAGTTATTCCTCGTCGATCGGTTCGAGTGGGACTCGTTCGACCTCGATATCTTCGTAGTCTTTCTCGGACGAGAGCACGTCCACCCCACGTGTTTCCGCCGTCGCCGCGTGGAACGCGTCGAACGACGTCATCCCCTCGTCGTAGTAGTTGACGGCTTTCAGAACCACCTGTTTCTCTTCCTCGTTTCGCACGGGGACGAGTTCGAGCAGGTTCGCCACCAATGGAACGTAGTCGAACTCGTACCGTTCCCGGGCGAGGAGGAGTTCAAGGTACGAGAACGGCGACGTTTCGACGTCGTACTCGTCGAGGGCGTCCTCCGCGGAGCCTTGCAACCAATCGGTGTCTTTGGCGAGTGCGAGCAGGAAATCTGTCTCGACGTACACCGTCATCTGTCGCCACCGGCTTCCGCAGCTTCGTCTTTCGCTTCCGCCTCGATATCCTCCCGGATTTCCTCGACGGACGTATCGTGGAGTTCGCCTGCCGCTTCGCGCACAGCGGCGAGTGGGTCGTCCGCGACCGGGATCAGCTCGATTCTATCCTCGTACATGACGATGTGATACTTCTGGCCGTACTTCTCGCGCACCTCCTTCGGGATGTACAGCCGTCCCTGTGCATCCGTCTCTGCTGACATAGAGGGAGATACGTTACCATAGAAAAAGAATCTTACCATCAAATTGGAATTGATGGTTACAACGATGTTGTTTCAATAGTGTGTGTGGTGAATTTTATCCATTTGAACAAGGCCGAGCAGCGGGAGAGTCGGTAAAACCGGCATTCCGTCGTGCTCAAAACATACGGTGACCCGGAAATCGGTGACTCAATCCAGTCCGAGACTCAGTTTCAGTGCTTCGTCCACCTCAGCCATGGTAGACTCGCTCAGACTCCCGATGACCGAGTGAATCCGCTTTTCGATAGAGACGACGCGAATCTGGTCGAGGCGAACTGAGGAGTCCTTCTCGAACGGTGACCTATCCTCTTCGACCAGCACTTCGAATGGGTAGCCTCGATGCGTCCCTGTCGCCGGAGCAACGATGGTCGTACTGGAGTTGCGATTTCCAATATCGTTTTGCACAATCACCGCAGGTCGAGTCTTTTTTATCTCGTGGCCTTCGGCAGGGTCGAGACGAACGACTACGACATCGCCACGCCGAACCTCAGTCTCATCGCTCATTCATCGAGTCCGTTCCACGCCTCGTCAGATGCCCCCTTCCACTTCTCAGCGAGATGGTCGGCACTCTCGGAAGCCTCGCGGTACGCGGCGGCTAATTCGTCCTCGTCGGGTCGGTCAGACTCGACTTCGACGACCGCGACGGTCACGCGCTTGTTCGCGTACTCCGTCCCGAGGTAGATTCGACCTCGGTCGTCGGTCTCGTTGGTTCGCAGGTCGTGAGCCTCCACTTTCGTCATGCTACTCACTACGACTCACTTCTGGATAAGTCTTACCCACTATTACCCACAAAGATTATTTTTCCGTGAACGTACCATAGATTTCATCCATTTGAACAAGGTCGAACAGCGGAAAGTCGGTAGCCAAATTCACCTGTCTCAGTTCTTTTATTCCGATCGATCGCCCAAATCGTACTCGACAGTTGTCCGTTTGTCTCTCGATTGGCAAATAATACCACCACGACATGGGAGAATGGACCACCTTGCCATCCCGCAGATTTGTCCGACGGTTTTTGTCACTACTTCTCCACAGCGCCTTGTTCTAAATGATAAATAATTAGGATAATGCCAGTTTTAAATACACGAGACGCGAAATGGTATGTATGCGCTTGCCAGAGACTCGCGATCTGTTCGCGAGGAAACTAGATTTTCCAGTCTCACGAGATACGGTCGTTGAGACTGTGGGAAGTACAGAACTGTCACCGCCGGACGGAGAGAGCACGACGATCGAAGCCGTCATCGAGAGAGCTGAAACGGACGAATTCGATTCAGCCGATGACCTCTACGATACACTCATGATGTTAGTCGGGGCCAGTTTTATCGGGCGCAGGTATTATGACGACCGAGGATCGATGCCGCAAGACGACGAAAGCGAGGTGAGTTTCTAATGACTGTCACGTTAGTCTCCGGTGTTACTGGCGTTGGGCTCTCGAGCGTTTGTCAAACGGTTCGACGAAAGCTCGGAGAGGGGTACAAACTCATCAATTTCGGAGACGTCATGCTTGAACAGGCCGCGACGAGTGGTGTCGCAACCGGCCGAGGAGACCTAGCCAGACTGTCGCAGAGACAGACACGCCGTCTCCAGCGTCGCGCGGGCGAGTTTGTTGCCGACGAGGCTGAATCGACGAACATCATTCTCTCAACGCACTTGGCAGTAGAGACGCAGGATGGTTATATACAGGGACTTCCCGCAGAAGTGCTCCACGACGTCTCACCGACCACATTCGCCCTCGTTGAGGCGAGTCCAGAAACGATACTCGAGCGACGACAAAACAGTAGCCGTGAGACGCCGGAAGCCACCGAGCGCAAGATCGCCTTCGAGCAAGATCTCAATCGATCTGCGGCGCTCCAGTACGCACGCGATCAAAACGCACCTGTACGGTTTATCGAAAACGAAGGCAGCGTTGAAGAGGCCGCCGATCGCCTCGTTGACGCAATCTGAGCGAGTCCTTTGCGGTCGAATTTTCTGGAGGTTACTCAGACCGCTCATCAAGATCGTCGCCGATCCGATCGATCCGATCGAGCTGTTCGCGGTGAAACGACAGCAACATGTCGGACAGCACGCCGAACATCAGCAGTTGGACGCCGAACAGTACCCCCGCGACCGAGCCGATCGCGATGACCTCGTGGCTGATACCGGCGACAACCCAGTCGTAGATGACGTAAAGTCCGAGAACGAACCCGACGGCGGTCGCGACGGCCCCGACGCTGCCGAAATAAAACAGCGGGTTGTTTGTCTTCGCCTTTCGGTACAGCTCAAGAAAGATGATGCCGCCGTCGCGGATCGGGTGCAGGTTGGTATCTGATCCGTGCGGGCGCGGTCTGTAGGTGATTGGGACGACCGCGGTGTCGATCCCGCGTTTGGCACACTCGACGGCCATCTCTGTTTCAATGCCGAAGCCGTCGGCATTGAGCCTAAACTGCCGGAAGGATTCGGTTGTAAACGCTCGGTATCCCGAAAGGATATCGCGATACCGTTTGCCGTGGATCGCTGTGAACGCGGCGTTGATAATCCGGTTCCCAATCTTATTGAACCGCGTCATCGCATCGGGTTTCATGTCCGCAAAGCGGTTCCCGATGACGTGTTCGGCCTCCCCCTCGAGGATGGGCTGTAGCATCCGATCGGCGTCCTCAACATCGTAGGTCGCGTCAGCATCGGCCATCAACACGATGTCGGCGGTGATCGCTTCGACCGCCTCTCTGACAGCCTGTCCTTTCCCAGAGCCACTTTGCTGACGAACGTCCGCACCGGCGGCCGCGGCGAGTTCATCTGTTCCGTCCTCGGAGCCCCCGTCAATCACAAACACCTGCTCGTACCCGGCGTCGATGTACCCGGAGACGACCTCCTCGATCGTCTCAGCCTCGTTGAGCGTTGGCAAGAGCACACAGACGGTTGGGTCTTCCCGATCGTCCGGACCGTCCGGACCGTCCGGACCGTCAGGATCGCTCGGAGGTCCAGTCGGAGGCGATCGCTCGGTCATGGTGTCCGATGCTGCACGGGGGACGGATAAAACAGTATACATCTTCGTCACTGCTAATTCGTCGTGACTATACCGGACGCTGGATCGAGACTACTGGGATCTACACCGGACGCTGGATCGAGACTACTGGGATCTACACCGGACGCTGGATCGAGACTACTGGGATCTACACCGGACGCTGGATCGAGACTACTGGGATCTACACCGGACGCTGGATCGAGATTCCTAGTATTCGTGGTCCCGGACGCTTTATTAGTTCCCGGAGACAGGATGAGAACGTGTCATCTCGCGTCGATCCGCTCAACTCGCTCCAGCTTTCCGACGGTACTACGGTCGAAGAGCACGATATTGTCACCACCGGAGACGTGTTGATCGGGCGCGACAGCGAGATAGAACTCGGGATTCGTGGCCGCACGGTCGCAGCCGGCGAGGATGTCTCGATTGGCGGCAGCATTGAGGCCGATGACGACTGTCGACTGGATACGTTTTGTCACGTCGACGGAAGCGTCCTCGTGGGAGCGGACGCGTACGTGGGTGAGCGAGTCCGGATCAACGGTCGACTCCTCGTCTCTGGCGACCTGGATGTGGGCGATGATGTCGAGATTGACGAAGGATTCGAGGCCAACGGCTGGATTGTCATCCGGAATCCGATTCCAGTGTACCTGTTTTACTTTATTGTGCTCTCGCACCTACTGCGACTGGGCGACCAGGATGCCGCTGAGGAGTTTGCCTCTGCGCTGGCCGGCGAGGAGGTCGAAGAAGTCGATCCCGTCACGATCCCCGCCGGCTCGGTCATCTCGGACGATCGGTGGCTCGTCGATACGCCTGCGACGATCGGCGACGACTGCCGAATCCACGGCAACATTAATGCCGAGTCGATCGACGTCGGCGAGCGAAACACGATCTTTGGTGGGCTTACCGCCAGCGGCGGCGATGTCTCAGTTGGCGCTGAGACGGAGGTAATCGGAACTGTCAGGACGACCGGCTCGGTGACGCTGCACCCGAACGCAACAGTGCGCGGCAACGTCGAGGCGGGCGATCTCACGGTGTACGAGGGAGCCTATGTTACCGGCTCGCTTCAGGCGAGCGGCGAGATGCAGTATATTACGCCGAAGCGATCGGCCCCAGCAAGTGACTCGGGTGATTCGCGCGACACAGCTGACTCGGGGGAGCCGGATGGTTCGCATGACGCACCTGACTCAGGCGAGCCTGTGCAGCGAGAGGGGGACGCTGGGGCTGGAGACGACCGCGCGGAGACCGAGACCACGGATGACGACGGGGAGGCTGTGGATGACGACGGGGAGGCTGAGGCTGTGGATGACGATGGGGAGGCTGAGGCTGTGGATGACGATGGGGAGGCTGAGGCTGTGGATGACGATGGGGAGGCTGAGGCTGTGGATGACGGCGGCGAAGCTGAAACCGTGGATGACGACGGGGCGACTGAGACTATAGACGACGAGGGTGAGATCGTGGCTAACCGCGCGAAGGCCGAGACAGAGAACGATCGTGACCCAGAGGTCGCTGAATCATCCGATTCGGACGGTTCTCCTACACCGACTGGCTAGTCGTCGATCGATACTGTTCGAAAACATTCTGGTGTAGCTGTTGGGTAACAATATCGGTCAGTTGCTGGAGGTTCACCGCGTCCTCACGGTTGTACGAGATCAACGTTTCAAGCGACCCATCGCGCCCTCGTTCGTATTCGTGCCACAGCCGGACTGCGTCTCGTCCCGAGATATCCGGCCGATCGCGTTCAATACCAATGTCGGATTCGATCGCTTTCAGCCCGCCGGATAGTCCGAGTTGTTTGCACGGATACATCAGATCGAGGTGTGGGGTGTCGATCGACAGGTCGAAACAGTCCTGCAAGAAGGGCTGATCGAACCGAATTCCGTTGAAACTCACGAGTAGATCTGCATCTGCAAAGGCGGCCCGAAGCGCGTCAGCGGTTAGGGTATCGCCACGGACGAGCGTCCGTGTCTCGCCGTCGAGATGGTAGCTAACCGTCGTGACGACATCGCGAGCCGAATCGAGACCTGTTGTCTCGATATCGAAAAAGCACGCTTTGTCCCTGAAATTCTCGTAGAGTCGCCACCGCTCGCTGCTTGGAAAGACGGTATCGAAGTACTGTGTGTCTCGCCGATCGAGCCGCGTGCTTGCCTCTTCGATGAACGACTCGATCCGCTGGCCCGTCGTGTTCCCAACCGCAGCGCGATCGAACGCGTCCCAGGTTGTGATCCCCTGCTCCCAGAGCCCTCGCTCGGTCCGTTCGCCGACGCCGCGAACCGGAATGAAACTGTTCTCAATGCGCACACACTACCTGCGGGCAGCAGAAATAAAAACGTCACCGACTCGCTATACTCTGGTTACGCTACATTATTCACGATTGATTGCGCGATATACTAACAATCTCATTATGATCAATTACCTTGTATAACCTAATATGTGTCTTATGAACCATTATCCTTTCAGGGTCAACGCTTTATTCGGGTATACGAAAAAAATACACATGACCAAGCCACACAGTGATACCCATGTATCGGGCTCTGTAGCGGAGCCGACGCATGGCCTCGCGGACCCAACCGACGATCGATCGAACTGCGGCGTCGGTGCGGTCATCGATCTTGAGAACGGCCCGTCACATTCAGTCGTCTCCGACGCGATCGATCTGCTCGAAAATCTCGAACATCGTGGAACCACCGGCGCAGAGGAAAACACCGGTGATGGCGCAGGCATTATGATCCAGCGCCCAGATGAGTTCTTTGCTGACGAAGTTGGTGACATTCCTGAGACGTACGCTGTCGGCTCGGTGTTCATGCCGACTGACGAGGCGGTCCGGGCGGAACTCATCGACTGTTTTGAATTGACGCTGGCAGAATACGGCCTTGCGGTGTTCCACTGGCGGACGGTTCCGACCGGCGATGCGGATCTTGGGCGAACGGCCCTCGACTCCGAGCCGGTTGTCTGTCAGCCGTTCGTCACGCCCGCCGAGGATTCAATGGACATCGAAGCGTTCGATCGCGCGCTGTACGTCGGCCGGCGAGCGCTCGAACACGCCGCCGAATCGATCGAGGGGTCGGGCCGGTTCTACGTCTGTTCACTTGACCGCAAAACACTCGTTTACAAGGGCCTGCTCAAAGGCGAGCAGCTCCGAGAGTACTATCTCGATCTGCAGGACGAGCGTGTCAAAAGCGAACTCGTCCTCGTTCACGCGCGGTTCTCCACAAACACACTCGGAGCCTGGCACCTCGCACACCCGTATCGCAAGATCATCCACAACGGTGAGATCAACACCATTCAGGGGAACGTCAACTGGATGCGTGCCCGCGAATCGGCGCTCGAACACGAGGCGTTCGGCGAGGAGATCGACACGCTCAAACCGATCACGATCGCCGACCAATCTGACACTGCCAGCGTGGACAACGTCGTCGAGTTACTGTTGAACGCTGGTCGAGAGCTCCCACACGTTCTTCGGATGTTGATCCCCGAGGCCTACGAAAACGACGAGCTCATGGACGACGCCCGCCGCGAGTGGTACGACTACCACGCGAGCCTCGTTGAGCCGTGGGACGGTCCTGCCCTCGTCGCTGCGACTGACGGAGACGCGGTTGCGGCGGTACTCGACCGTAACGGCCTCCGGCCGTGTCGCTACGACGTGACGACCGACGGTCGGTTGATTCTCGCCAGCGAGGCGGGCGCACTCGACACCGACCCGAGCGAGATCGAAGAGCGCGGTCGCCTCAAGCCCGGACAGATTTTCATGGCCGACCCCGAGGAAGGCCGCGTCATCCCTGACGAGGAGGTGTTTGATGGACTCCTTGAGGACTCATACGGTGAGTGGGTCGACGAATACCAGGCATCACTTGAGGAGGTTGCCGGAGACAGCAAGCTTCCACAGGGAGAAGTCGACTCGCTGCGGGCGCATCAGGCTGCGTTCGGCTACACGACCGACCAGCTGAACCACCTGCTCGAACCCATGGCGACGGATGGAAAGGACCCGATCGGCTCGATGGGCGACGACACGCCGCTTTCGGTGCTCTCTGAGTTCAATCGGCCGCTGTTTACATACTTCAAACAGCTGTTCGCGCAGGTATCGAACCCGCCGATCGACTATATCCGCGAAGAGCTGGTGACGAGCCTCCAATCGCGGCTCGGCGCGCAGCGAAACCTCCTCGACGAAACACCAGAACACGCCCGGCAACTCGTGCTTGACTCCCCGATCCTCACCGACGAAGAGACGGCCTCGATCAAGGGCCTCTCACGGCAGGTCGACGGCTTCGAGAGCGCGACGGTGTCGATGACATACGATCCCGAGGACGATCTCGAAACTGCAGTCGAATCGCTCCGGGAGTCGGTTCGCGCGGAAATCGACGCGGGCGCGGACATCATTGTTCTGTCCGATCGCGATATCGCCACCGATCGCATTGCGATTCCGAGTCTGCTGGCAACCGGTGCAGTACACCACGACCTGGTTCGCCACGGCCTCAGAACAGATGTCGGGCTTGTCGTCGAATCTGGCGATCCGCGGGAAGTTCACCACATCGCGACGCTCGTCGGTTACGGCGCGGGCGGTGTGAACCCGTATCTTGCCTACCAGACGATCAGCGACCTTGTCGCCGGTCCGGATGGTGCCGACGAGAGCGAGGCGATCGAATCGTACATCCACGCGCTCGAACACGGCCTCTTGAAGATCATGGCCAAAATGGGGATCTCGACGGTCGAGTCCTATCAGGGCGCACAGATCTTTGAGGCGGTCGGGCTCGATTCAGGTCTCGTTTCGGAGTACTTCGAGGGCACTGAGATTCGCACTGAGGGGATCGGCCTCGAACAGCTCGAATCTGATCTTCGGACGCGCCACGCGATTGGCTTCGGTGCGGACCCAGATCTCGAAACCCAAGGTGAGTACGAACACCGCACCACAGGGATCTACCATCAGTGGAATCCACAGACCGTCGGTACGCTCCAGCAGGCGGTCCGATCGGGCGACTACGAGCGCTACACGGAGTTCGCCGCGTTGATCAACGAGCAAAACGAGAACCTTCAGACCCTCCGCGGGCTGTTGGAATTCGACTCCGATCGCACGTCGGTCCCTGTCGAGGATGTCGAACCGGTGGAAGACATCGTCTCTCGGTTCACGACGGCCGCGATGAGTCTCGGCAGCATCTCACCGGAGGCTCACGAGAACAACTCGATGGCGATGAACCGCCTTGGCGGGAAGTCAAACACCGGCGAGGGCGGCGAACCCCCAGAGCGATTCGGGACTGAAAAAGAGTGCAGTGTCAAACAGGTCGCGTCGGGACGTTTCGGCGTGACCTCTGAGTACCTCACCTCCGCGGATGAGATTCAGATCAAGATGGCCCAGGGATCGAAGCCCGGCGAAGGTGGCCACCTGCCGGGCCGGAAAGTCAACGAGATGATCGCACACGTTCGGTATGCGACGCCGGGCGTCGGGCTCATCTCGCCGCCGCCGCTGCACGATATCTACTCGATCGAGGACCTCAAACAGCTCATTCACGACCTGAAGGCTGCAAATCCAGAGGCAGATATCAATGTGAAGCTCGTCTCTGAGGCGGGAATCGGGACGATCGCCGCCGGTGTCGCGAAGGCCAATGCCGACGTCGTCCACATCTCCGGACACAGCGGTGGGACGGGTGCATCGCCGAAGACCTCAATTAAGAACGCCGGCCTGCCGTGGGAGCTCGGCCTCGCGGAGGCCAACCAGATGCTGTGTGCGACACGGCTTCGCGATCGCATCCGCGTCACCGTCGACGGCGGGATGAAGACGGGTCGAGACGTGGCGATCGCCGCGCTGCTCGGTGCCGAGGAGTACGGCTTCGGGACGGCTTCGCTCGTCACCGCAGGTTGTGTAATGGCCCGACAGTGTCACGCCAACACTTGTCCGGTCGGCGTCGCGACCCAAAACGAGAAGTTACGCGAGCGGTTCCCCGGCCAGCCAGATCACGTCATCAACTACATGACGTTCATCGCCCAGGAGCTTCGCGAGATCATGGCTGAACTGGGCTTTACCAGTCTTGACGAGATGATCGGCCGGCCCGAACTGCTCAGCCAGCGAATCACCGACCACGAGAAGGCCAAACACCTTGATCTCTCGACGGTCATTACCGAAACCGCTGGCGAACAGCGGATCAAAGTCAGAGAGCAACACCACGCCGATATTGAGACGCATCTCGATCACGACTTGATCGAGAAGGCTGCCCCGGCGCTGGACAACGGCGCGCCAGTCTCGATCAAAACGGACATTTCGAACGTCAATCGCGGGGCCGGCGCGATGCTCTCGAACGAGATCTCGAAACGATACGGCGCCGAAGGGCTCGCCGACGACACGATCGCGATCGACTTCGACGGGATTGCCGGACAGAGCTTTGGTGCGTTCCTCGCAAATGGCGTCACGATGTCGCTCACCGGAGCGGCAAACGACTACGTCGGCAAGGGGCTTTCGGGCGGCAAACTCGTAATAAACACTCCCGAGACCGCTGGCTACGCGGCCGACGAGAACATCTTGATCGGCAACGTCGCGCTGTACGGTGCGACCCAGGGTGAAGCGTACATCAACGGCGTCGCTGGCGAGCGCTTTGCTGTCCGAAACTCCGGCGTCAAAGCCGTCGTCGAAGGAGTCGGTGACCACGGCTGTGAGTACATGACCGGCGGCGCGGTTGCGGTACTCGGTGAGACAGGTCGCAACTTCGGTGCCGGGATGTCCGGCGGTGTCGCGTACGTCTACGATCCAGACGGCGAACTCGAGCCGAAGCTCAACACCGGGATGGTGTCGCTCTCGGAGACGCTTACCGAGAAAGACGAAGCGATGCTCGCACGGTTAATCGAAAACCATGCGACCTACACCGATAGCAAAAAGGCAAAAGAACTGCTCGAATCCTGGGAGACCGAACGCCAACACTTCGTGCGGGTCTTCCCAGACGCGTACGCACAGGTCATCGAAGAGGGTCGCGGCGCAGATGTGCGTCACGAACTGCCCGAATCAGCTGAAACGTCGATCGACGCCCGCGTCGACGCCAGTGCGATGTCGACCGGCGACGACTGATCGGGCCGCCGGTTTCGGGTCGTTCGTATTTTTGTTCACTATCCCCGTCACTGGTACGACTCGGCAGCCGAGACGATCGCACTCGGTTCGGCCGCGTACAACAGGTGGCTCCGACAGTCACAGTCGGATGCGCCGAACCGATCGATCGAGTCGGCGTCGATCCCCGCGGCAAGCGTGCATTCGAGATCACGACCCGGAAACAGTACCACGTCGACGAGTTGCGTCTCTGGATGGCCGAGAAAATAATCGATATGCCAGTGACGCGTCAACTTCTCGCCTGAGGCGATCGATCGGTGCCGGTCGACGCGAGCCAACCCTCCTGGGCCGAAGGCGCTTCCGACGTAGCCGTAGCCCCCGGCGGGAAACTCGATCGTGCCGAGTGCACCGATCTCCATCGACGCGGCTTGGGAGCGTTCCATGACGAGGACGTACGTTCCAGGTTCTGCCATCGGTTTTCTCGTTCAGAGGGCGGTCGATCCACCAGTGTCTGCGTCGGTTGGCTGGCTCTTGTCGTCTGCGTCGGTTGGCTGACTCTTGCCATCTGCGTCACCCGACTGTTCGGCTGTCGAGTCCCCCATCTCTTCTTCGATCAACCGGATGCGTTCGGGGATCGGCGGATGGCTGTAGTGAAACGTCGCGTACGTCGGGTGTGGGAACGGGTTCGCGAGGTTTTCACGAGCCAGTGCTGCGAGCGCGTCGATCATCGACTGTCCCTCACCCATGACCGAGACCGCGAAGGCATCGGCCTCCCGTTCGTGTTTCAGCGACAGGCGGTTCGACAGCGGCGCAGTTAGCTCTAACACGGGTGAGACCACGACGACCCCAACGAGCAACCCAGCGTATGTCGCCTCAGTTGGGAGTCCGAACATCGCGTACAGCGGCTCCGCGGAGACGAGGTAGCCGAGCGCGCCAAAGACGATCGCGAGCTGGATCGCGCTCGCGCCGACCTGCTTCCAGATGTGGGCTTTCTTCCAGTGCGCGAGTTCGTGTGCGAGCACGCTCTGGACCGCTGGCAGCGAGAGTTTCTCTACGAGGGTATCGAAGAGGACGACCCGCTTTGTCTCCCCAAAGCCCGTGAAGTACGCGTTCAGATGCGTCGATCGACGGCTGGCGTCCATCGTATAGATCTGTTCACACGAAAAGCCCGCGCGATCGAACACGTCTTCGACCGCCTCACGGAGATCTCCGTCAGCGACCGGCTCGAAGTCGTTGAAAAGCGGCGCGATGACTCGCGGGTAGACAATCTGCATCAGGAGGCTGAACCCGATCACGAGCGCCCAGGCGGCGACCGGCCACCACGTCGGGTATGCCTCAATGAACCACAGAACGGCTCCGGCGACAACGACCGTGAGTCCAGCCGATATCACGGTGTTCAGGACGGTATCGCGAACAAATAGCGTCGGCGACTGCTCGTTGAAGCCAAATATCTCTTCGATACCGAACGTGCTGACCACGGCGAAGGGCACCGAAAACAGCTGTACCACGACGATCGCCCCGATTATGAACAACGTCCCTTCAAGCACCGGACCGAATCCGAAGCTGTTTGCTGCATCGACAGCCCGAGTAAAAAGCCCGCTGTAGAGAACCACGAGGAGTGCGCCAAGCGCAATCCACGATCTGAGCTGGGAGAACGCCGTCGTGATTCGGTGATACTGGAGTAACTCCTCGTGATCGTCGATACCGAGCCGATCAGCGAGCCACGCTGCCCGCGAGCGGACCGTTTGATCGGCATGGCCGACGTTTTTGATCGCCAGCAGGGTAAAAAACGCCTGCGTTCCGATCAACAGCGCAATGAACCCAACGTGCAGTCCAAGCATGCACACGGATACGGGAGCCACGGCAAGGAACTTACCGATCTTCGAGCTATCGGACCGACACGCTGGGCAGTTGTCTCGCGAGCAGGATCATCCCCACCGCGATGATTGCCAATGCGATAAAGAGCTCATCAAAGTATCCACGGTCGGCAAGGACGCCGAAAACCGCCGGCCCGGCCGCGCCGACGGCAAACACTGTTGTGCGGAGTATCCCGAATCCGGTTCCCTCGATCGACGACGGGAGCGACTGGACCAGATACGACTCCGTCGGGGTCTCGAAGGCCAAGAGCGTCCCCATCCCGATCGAAACCGCGATCGCACCGCCAAGCCCGTCAACAAACGGGAGTGCGGCCAATGACACCGCGGCGATGCCAGAGAGAAAATAGGCGCGCCGCACACCGAAGCGATCGTATACAGCCCCGGCGACAGGGTGGATTACCGCGGTTGCGGCGAAGTAGAGCCCAAACACGGCGGCCGCACGCGAGGACGAGAGGCCCTTTGTTTCGACGAGGTACGTCGGATAAAAGCCGGTGAACACCTGCCAGATCGACACCCCGAGGATCATCGCAGCGGTCGCACGCAGGATTGCCGGGTTCTTGAGTGCCCCGAGGACGTGTCGAACCGATGGTGACGTCTTCTCGGTTTCGTCACTGTCGGTCGCCGCATCCTCGGACGGTCCCGGGACCGTCACCCAGAGACCAACAGTGGTGATCACAAAAATCGGCACCACAAATCCAAGCCCGAGTCGCCAGCCAACGATCGACGCAACGAACCCTGCGATCGGTGGCAACAGGGCTTGTCCGAGTTCGGGTGCGGTGTTTGTCAGACCGGCTGCGGTTCCGTATCTGTCGGGGTAGATCGCCGCGATCGCGGTAAACCGTGCGATCGCATAAAAGCCGACCGCGAACCCGAACGCGGCGGTCACGACGAACAGCGCGGCTGTTGATTGGGAGATGACAACGAATGTTATCGCCACACCAGAGACAGCCACACTGAGTGTGAGCGTTATTCGTTCGCCAGCCCGATCGGCGAGGACGCCGCCGGGCAACTGTCCAAGCGCGTACGCGGCAAACAACACGCTCAAGAGTATCCCGGATGCTGTGAGTCCGAAGTCGTACGCAGAGCGAAGCGAGGGCAACAAAACCGGATAGATCGTCCGGGCGCCGATCGTCACGCCCCACCCGAGCGCGATCGTTGCCAGGATGATGCCGCGGCCGCCGCTGTTGAGTGCCCGTAGCTCATCTGTGATTGTGGTGAGGTATCGAGCGCACACAGCGGGTACTACGAGTCGCGTCGATCGCCGTATCAACCTTGATTTCACGGCTGGCCTTGCCGTCATTTTCCACAGTTCTTTGCTCCCGCGAGCCGTCGAATCGATATGAACGACACTGCGCTCGTCATCGGCGGGACCCGATTTATTGGCCGCCATACTGTCACTGACCTGCTCGAGCACGACTACGACGTCGCCATCTTCAACCGCGGCAACCATCCGAACCCCTTCGAGGAGCACGATCGAGTCACACACGTCGCTGGCGATCGCACAGACGACGACGCGCTCGCACGCGCCGCTGAGACCGTCGATCCCGACATTGTTATCGACTGTGTCGCCTACGCGCCGGGAGACGTCTCTGCAGCTGTCGAGATCTTCGCAGACGTCGACGGCTATGTGTACATCTCCTCCGGAGATGCCTACGGTGCGGAGGAGATTCCGAAAAGAGAGGGCGAGACGCCGCTTCGACCCTGTTCGGCCGATCAGGCTGTCGACGACTCCTCGGAGACATACGGCAACCGGAAGGCCGAGGGCGATCGCGTTGTCTTCGAGGCCGCCGGAAACGGCGTCAATGCCATGTCCGTTCGCCCGTGCATCGTATACGGCCCCCACGACTACACCGAACGGCTGGACTACTGGATCGATCGGGTTGCGAGCTATGATCGCCTCGTCGTCCCCGGAGATGGCCAGAATGTTTGGCATCGCGCGTACGTCGAAGACGTCGCGTCGGCGCTCAGGATCGTCGCCGAGCGCGGCGACCCCGGCGAGAGCTACAACGTCGGCGATCGCCGCCTGCTTACGCTCGAAGAGACGGTCGAACTCATCGCCGACTCACTCGATACCTCGGTCGAAATCGTCCATGCAGGCGATCGCGAGCTTGCCGCTGGGGGGCTCTCCCCAGTCGATTTTATTCTCTACCGGGAGTATCCTCACGTCCTCTCAACGGCCAAGCTCGCTGCCCTCGGGTGGCGTTCAACACCACCAGCCGAGGCGATGGCTGCGACTGTGGAAGAACACCACGAAAGCGATCGCGACGGCTCCGAACACGATCCTGGTCGCGATGCTGAAGAACGCGTACTCGATATCCTCGACACAATCTGAGTAGGCGGGTAGTGCGCGGTTCCCACCAATTGCCAACTGCTATTAGATGTCTCGATCGCGATCGAGCTCACCGTCCATTCCGACAACCTCCGCTTCGAGCCACTCGCGGAACCACCGAACTCGTTTGAGCCGCTGGTGAGCAATGCTCTCGGCGGTGTCAGACTCAATACGATCGACGTGGTCGCGCCCGCGTTCGAGGACGCGATCGACCATGCCAGCCGCGTCCATATGGGTTCTGGCCTCGTATCCCATCCTGAGCAGCATTAGTGCTGTACCGTTTGCGCCGACTTTATCGAGGACATCAGCCTCAATCAAACACTGGCTCTCGAGCGACACGTCCGACAGCGGGCCGTGGTAGGAGTGGTCAACGATCGTCTGACACACCTCCTCGATGAACGACTGTGGATAGTCGCCATGGGTGTTGAGGTACTCGCGCGCGACGCGCGCGCCCTCTTCTGCGTGGGTCTCTTGATCGGCCTCTAGCTTCGAAACGTCGTGAAAGACGGCCGCAACACGGACGACGTCGACATCTGCGCCCTCCTTTTTCGCAATCTCGGTCGCTAGGTCGGTGACGTTTCTGATGTGGTTGAACCGGTACTCCGCGCTGTGCCAGGGATACCACCGCATCCGGCCGCCATCGCCTTCGCTTTCGACGCTCGCGGTCAGGTAATCGTAGACGAACCGCTGGATATCCGCGAAGGCCTCGTCTGTGACGGCGGATTCTTTTATTTCAACGCCCACGGGGCCACCCCCTGGCGCGTCGATTCTCATGTATCATTACAGAAATTTACGCCGCTTCGCATCTTATGCGTTACGACACCTCCAACGGAGCGTAAGGCTCCCATGGCGTTCGATCGCCGCGAGCCGAAGCGGTAAGCCGATCGCACACCAGGATTCGAGCATGACTGCGCAACTGTACTTCGAGGACAGCACCGTGCGATCGTTCGAAGCGACAGTGACCCGGACGCTGTCGGATCGTCTCGTGCTCGACGCCACGCACTTTTATCCGACTGGCGGGGGCCAGCCCCACGACACCGGAACGGTCGAGACACTCGATGACGATCGGACCTGGACGGTCACGGCTGTCGAAAAGAAAGACGAGATCTACCATTCAGTGACCGGCCCAGAGCCCCTCCCAGAACCCGGTGAGACCGTACGCGGCGAACTCGACTGGGATCGTCGAGACGCACACATGCGGTATCATACGGCCCAACACCTGCTTTCTGCGCACCTCTTGTCGACGTACGACGCGGAAACGACCGGCAACCAGCTGTATGCCGATCACGCACACCTCGACTGTGCGTACGATCGCTTTACCGAAACCGATCTCGCAGACATTGAGACTGCGCTCAACGGCCTCGTTGAAGACGATCGCGAGGTCCGGTGGTACATGATGGATCGAGAAACCGCTGAGGCTGAACTCGACCCCGAGCGCACTCGAATCGCGCTCCTCCCGGCGTCGATCACCAATCTCCGAATCGTCGAGATCGCCGGCGAGGGCGAGGAGCCGTTCGATCGGACTGCCTGTGCGGGCACGCACGTCTCGGCGACGGGTACAATCGGCGAGATCAGTATTACTGGTCGGAAAACCCAGGGCTCGGACCACGAGCGAATTAATTTCGAGCTCGGCTGATGCAGCGTACTGTCGGCTTTCACAAGCGATCAGTACCAAAATACTGATATCCTGTCCGTGAGTCTTCTCTCCGTAGCGGTAACACGAGCAAACGGACAGGTTGCGATACGATAGCATGGTTGTCAACCCACGAGCGTACGATCCGAGTGAACTCCGGAATCTGGCGGGAATCGCCGAACCCGAGGTATCCAAGTCGGAACCGCCGGGTCCTGGGCTGACTGCCGAAGAGTCGATCCGCGCCCAGCAGTTTCGTGAACTGTTGGTGCTGCGGACTGCGCGGGCGACAGCAGATCTTGAACGCCCGTATCTCCGATCTGTTCCTCGATCGGACCTCGGCCGGCGGCTGTTGTACGACTGGGTCGAGTTTCTCACTCTCGTCGGCGGACACGACGCTGCGCGAGACGCACTGCGGTACTACCGCGAACTCGGCTGGATCGCCTCGGAGATCCAACACGCAATTGCGGGTGAGATTGGTTCGATGCCCGAACCCATTCACCGCCGATCGTTCGAGATCGGTGACCACCGGTTGAGCCTGCTATACATCGCAACCCTGGCCTCGCTTTCATAACCCGTTTCCATATCATGTCAGACACAGACGACGATGCGTTCGACGGCAGCGCGGAGAACAGCGACGAGCCGACCCCGGTCGGTGTCAAACTCGGCAGCACGCGGACCGTTATTCAACTCCTCAGAGATGGAGAGCTCGACACAATCCGCACGCTCACCTGTCTTGCCACGTACGACGATCCGATCACGGGAACAGAGCGTGTTCTCTACGGCGAGCAGGCTGCCCAAGAGTATCCAGACACAGTTGAGTTCATGCTTCGATCGGGCCTCCCGGAAGACGACGCTCGTGCGGAGTTGGCCGCAAAGTTCTTTACCGAACTCATTCGGGCACAAAACATTCCCGAGGACAGCGCTGTTGTTTATGCGATCCCAACGATCGACAACGAAGCCGGGCTGGAAAACCTCACCGAGGTTATCGAGGGAAGCCCGATCGGTCAGGCAGCAATCCGGAGCTTCCCAGAATCGCTGTGTGGTTCGATCCCCGCGATGGGCGACGGTCTCGAGGCGATCGACGAAGTCTTTGTTTCGATCAACATGGGTTCGACGAATCTCGAGGCTTGCGCGTATCGTCACGGCGAACAGCTCGCCCCATTTTCCACGGGTGCAGTCACCGGCTCGGAAGTCGATCGGCGGATCGCAAACGCCGTCGAAGAGGAGACCCAGGGCCGCGTCAACATCGATCTCACCACTGCCCGCGAGTACAAAGAAGAACACGCCTCATTTGTCGACTTCGAGCCGTTCACTGACGTGATCCAACAGCCTGGCGGCGGTTCCCACGAGTTCACCGTCAATCGCGGTCTCATGGACCCTGTTGACGAGTATGTTGACGAGGCAGTCGATGAGATTGCGAACAACTTCCTCTCAGAGCTTGCCAATACCCACATGAAGCCGTATCAGCTCGCGTTAGGTAAGCCAATCGCGCTGACTGGCGGAATGGCGTGTATTCCGGGTATCGCCGAGGAGTTCGAAGTGCGGCTCTCCGCGGAACTCTCTCGAGACGTGACCGTCGTCACCGCCGATCGACCCGACCTCGCGGCGGCTGAAGGAGCCCACAGGATCGCCGAACGGATTGCCGAAACGCTGTAACCGGCTGCACACTGCATCTGAGTATCTCATCTGAAATTTGCAGCGTCACACTTAGCAACCCCGCCGTATGAGACGAGGTATGGACCGATCACATACACGGGCCCACCTCGATCGCCGATCGTACCTCGCGCTTTCGGGTAGTACGCTTGCCGGCCTCACCGGGCTTGCAGGGTGTCTTGGGGGTGAGGACTCTCAGTCACCACCATGGCCCCCATATGCCGACGCGACGTTCGAGTACGAAACCGATGGCAGCGATCCTGTCACACATTCGTTTTCCGGATCTGGCGATCCAGATAGTGACGATCCGCAATCGATCGACAGTTTCGAACTCTCAACGGACGGTCCGATTATCGTCGAATACGATCACAGCGGGGAGGGTCGGTTTAATACCGCCTTTCTTGATTCAGCGGGTGAGGCTCTCGCTGCAGGAATCAACGCTGTTGGTCCGTTTGACGGCCGGACAATCCACTCGATCGATCCTCAGACTGTCGAGCTTACCGCTATTGCTGACGGCGAGTGGACGATCGACGTCACTGAACTTCCGGTGTACAATAGTGGCGAGGCACTCCCGATCGAACGCGAGAGCGCGCTCACCGACGTTTTCGGTCCGATAGCGTTCCCCGAAGATGCCGAGACGCAGTTTACCCTCACTGCGACGGGCGGTGAAAGTCATCTCGTCGATGTCTTCGACCGTGCAGGTGAGTACAGCGGGCTCCGACTGTTCGCGACAGAGTCGGACGTCGACGGCGAGACCAGAACCGAACAAGTCTCGGGTGTCGGCTACTTGCTCGTCGAGAGCGCCGGCGAGTGGACGGTGTCGATCGAGCAAGCGTAGGTTGTTTATTTCCTTCGCGGCGATAGTTTTAGGCCATTTTCGATAGCAGTATGGTGTATGCTCGGGTGGATCACACGGAAGCTTGCCCAAGGACTCGCGTTAAAATTACTCAAGCGCCTCGCAAAACGGCTGATACGGTAAGCCGGCGCTACTCGAGTTGATCAACGGCGGCTTCGATCGCTGTAACGAGCGCTGTGGCATCTGCGGTCGACAACTCGATATCGGCGTGGCCCGTCGCGTGGTCGCCGGCGGTTGCATCAACAGTTATCACGACGCGATCGCCCATTTCGGTCGTTACTGTCACGTCAGCGCTGTCTGGATACTCGCGCGGGCGGCCGATCTCGGTGTTGAACTCTCCGCGCGTCGCGCCGATCCGGACGCGTTCGGCATAGTCGAGTTCGATCGTCTCGGTCGTTTCCGGTGTATCGTCCATACTGTACGGTTACGTTGGCGATTGTTTAGCTCTGCGGATCGACACGATCGCAGACATCGTTGGTTTGTTTAAACTGAGTGGCTCTGTTGAAATCCTTAGGACTGATAGAATCAGTGTGCGAGACACAGAGGCTAGACGCATCAAAGCGGTACCGGGAGACCGAGGCGGTACCGAAACGAAACGCAGATTAGGGAACAGACGGCCTACCAAAGGGGGCGTCTGGGTGCGAAGTGGAAAAAGTAACTTTACTCGACAGCGTCAACACCAGCAAATGGGGTATGAGTACACCGGCGACGTCCACCAAGAACTCGTCGAGTCCTATCGAGCAGACGAATCGTCTCTCCCGAAGGACACCTCGCGGGTCTATCCTCCCCGCGATTCTCTGCGTGATGAACCACCTCTCCTCAAACAGCTCCTGTTTCCCAGATGCTGGAACGCGACGGAATTGCTGGACGACCCCGACAAAACTCGTGCCCGCCTGAGCGAACTCGGCAGCTGCATACACACAGGTATCACGGCCTATTCGGGTCGTGACGCAGACAATTTGACCCCGATCGTCGACAGGACACTCAACCGGCTGCCCGCGATTCGACGGAGCCTTGAAAAGGACGTCGAGGCCGCGTATAAGGGTGATCCCGCAGCGAAGAGCAACTGTGAGATCATCCGGTCGTATCCCGGTTTTCACGCGATCATGACCCACAGGGTGGCGCACATCCTCTACGAGGAGGACAGCTTCGAGTACGCCCGCGAACTCGCCGAGTACTCGAAGGTCGAGACGGGCATCGACATCCATCCAGGTGCGGAGATTGGTGAGTATTTCTTCATCGATCACGGGACCGGGGTCGTCATCGGCGAGACGGCGACAGTCGGCGACTGGGTCCGGATCTACCAGAACGTCACTCTTGGCGCACTCCACTTCGAGGAGGAAGAGGGTGAGGACCACATGCTGGCGAAAGATTATAAGCGTCATCCCGATATCGGCGATCACGTCGTCATCGGTGCCGGAAGCAACATACTCGGGACGGTAGAAATCGGCGACCACGTGAGCATCGGCGCGAACGCCTGGGTGACCGACGACGTCCCGGACGACACGAGCGTGTTCATTTCTGACCACCCCGATCAGGAGCAGAAATCGAACAGGTAGTGGCTTCGGCGTTCGCGGACAGTACTCGACTCGACACAGCTCAGTTACGAAACGCCGTCTCTGTAACGGCGGTCTTAGCGACTGTCTTGCGAGACATGCGCTCTGTATTCACCTATGGAAATTCTGCTGGCTCAACCAACCACCGCTAACGATAAAGTTGTTTGGACGGTTTTGCATCTCTCGTTCTTCAAC
>NZ_SRSG01000055.1 GCF_005543295.1 Halalkalirubrum salinum | reverse complement strand
GAGTTCACGCGCAATCGAAAGCGACCGTTCACGAGAGATGAGACCTTGTTTGACCGTGCGCAGACGCATCTGTTGTTGCACGAATGCTCGTGCGTGCTCACCTGAGCGAAACCGACGCTTGATCTGCGTCGGTTTCGTATGGCCGTAGTATCGCTCCAGATTGTTTGTCGTGCTTGGAATCGCTTCATGCCGAAGGTGTCCGAGGAACGTATCGAACTTCTCCATCACCTCCTTGACCGCTGTTTGCAACTCCTTTGGCAGCTGCTCGATTTTATCGAGCACTGCCTCAAATCGACAGACAGCGGCTTCATACGAGTGTGCAGCAAACACTCGTTTGAACTCACTCCAGACAATTGCCCCCTGGAGACGTTCTGTGTTACTGTAGCGAACACTCTCGAAAACGGTGTTACGAAGCTTCTTCTCACCGTTCTTGATGAAGTGAAAGTTACAGCGGTGGTGGACAGCGTCGAGATCTTCTTCGATGATCTCTGGGTAGTCTGATCGACCGTCGGTTGTGACAACAGAGACAGGTTTCTCGGCAAGGGCAGTCGTGAGAAACTCACGAACTGCCGCCTTGGTGCACCGGTCGACGATGGTTTCGGCGACCGGTGCACGGAGTAGTTCGTCGTAGACGGTAAGTCGATACGCACGGTTGCCGTCGATCATGAGGTACTGTTCGTCGTAGGTGTAGACGCCGGAGTAGACGGGGAGATCGTTTTCGACGATCTCCGCCGTCTGCCCAGTACACCAGTTGTGGATCTGTTGATCGGAGGGGCGGACGTTGTAGTGGATGGTGAGGAGATCTTGCCGATTTTCGAGCGAAGATTCGGTGAGTAGGTCAACTGCGGTCGCAAGTTGCGTGACCGCTCGTGGATAGTGATGATCATCCTCGACTGATGGGTGCGTCGGTGAGAACGAGCAACAGTTCGCGCAGATGTATCGCTGCACCCGCACGGGCTGGCAGCCGTGCGGGTGCCGCTCGTATCCACCGTTTTTCGCGACAGGGCTACCGCAGTCAGGACACACTGGGTCGGAAAGCCGAAGAACCGGTAGTTCTTCATTTGTCGGGACAATTGTTCCAACTGGTGCGGTGTTGGACATCAACACCTCAACTTACCGCACCATACTTCTAACACTTGATAAGTTACGTCGCTATAGTTCGGTCAAGTTCTTCTACAGCCAGTACCCCTCAGTAAAATTTCACAAATAGGGTCTCCAGATTCACACTTCGCTTGGAAGTACG
>NZ_SRSG01000009.1 GCF_005543295.1 Halalkalirubrum salinum | reverse complement strand
CACCCGTACCCATCCCGAACACGGAAGTTAAGCTCGTCAGCGTTGTGCGTAGTACTGGAGTGAGCGATCCTCTGGGAGTTGCGCATCGCCGCCCACTATTCATATTCATACTTGTTCCACTTAGAGAGCGACAGCTGTGTCGTTCTCGTATATTTAACCCACGCAGAGAGCCATCTGTGTCCCATCGTACGTGAGACCGCTACGCTTAAACGGTTCACCGAAGTACGATCAGTCGCGCCAAGGTGGCAGAGTCCGGCCGAACGCGGCGGCCTGCAGAGCCGCATATCGCCGGTTCAAATCCGGCCCTTGGCTTTTATTGGGTTATTCTAACGCCAAGACAACTGTATCTCCAGTTCCAGAACTCTTCTTCGCGCCAGACTCGGTCGACGTATTCGCATCGTACCACCGTCTAACTCGATCGCCCGTCGGATGTGTGGGTTTTTCTCTTTGCCGGCCGAACGAGGCTCAATGAGCTCCCTCGAGTTTGATATCGTCTCCGAGGAGGCGATTCGATCGGGCCGTGCCACGGATGCGTACTTCGATCGAACCGAAACGGTCCTCGAACACGCCAGCAAAAACCCCCACGTGGTCGCCGAAGTCACCGCAGACCAGTTCCCTGACGGCGACTACGAGCTACTGTGTGGACTCGGTGACGCGATCGCGCTGTTCGAGGGGCGAAACGTCGATGTCGAGGCGATCCCCGAAGGGCGGCTCTTCGACGGAGGACCGGTTATGCGGATCAGCGGCCCGTATCTGGAGTTCGCACGGTACGAAACCGCACTGTTGGGATTCCTCTCACATGCATCGGGGATCGCTACCGCGGCACTGACCGTCCGACAGGCGGCCCCCGAGTCGACCGTGCTGTCGTTTGGCGCAAGACACGTGCATCCGTCGATGGCGGCGATCGTTGAGCGAAGTGCACTCGTGGCCGGCCTCGACGGGTTTTCACACGTCGCTGCGGGTGAGTTACTAGGTCGTGAGGCGGGTGGCACGATGCCACACGCGTTGCTGTTGGCGTTCGGTCGGGGCAACCAGGAGCTCGCCTGGCAGGCCTTCGACGAGGCAGTCGAGGCGGACGTTCCGCGGATCGCGCTGTGTGATACGTTTTCAGACGAGACAGACGAAGCACACCGGGCTGCCCGGACGCTCGGCGATCGCCTCGATGGGGTTCGACTCGATACGACCGGCTCACGGCGAGGAGATTTCAAACATATCGTCCGGGAGGTCCGCTGGGAGCTTGACGCCGCCGGCTACGAGGATGTCGAGATCTTCGTCAGTGGCGGCCTCAGGCCAGACGATCTTCGATCGCTCGCGGAATTTGTCGATGGCTTCGGCGTCGGCAGCGCGATCTCGAATGCCGATCCTGTCGACTTCGCGCTCGATATCGTCGAAATAGACAGCGAGGCGATCGCCAAGCGCGGCAAGCTCTCGGGCGTCAAATCAGTGTACCGAACGACAGATGGCGGCCACTATATCGGCCATGCCGATCAGCCAGGCCCAACGGATGCTGAAGAACTCCTTGTCCCAGTACTTGCGGACGGGACGGTTGTCAACGAGACCGCCTTCGATCTCGATGCGGCGGCAGACAGAGCCGCAGCCGACGCGTCGCTGACCGGATTTGGCGCATCAGATGGAACTGTGTAGTCGTTGGAAGCCGATCAATCAGATCGACTCGATACTGCCGTGATCGAGGCGCTCGCGGAATACCTTTCCTTCGAAGAGGGTGACCATGGTCTCGTCGTCTTGCCACGCAAGCGGCGAGAGCCCGGCCTTTCGGCACGCGCGAGAGAGGAACTTCTCTTTGCTCCAGCCGTGTTCGACCGGCAGCGTCGGGTACATTGAGGTGTATGTCTCGCCCGTGTCGATTGTCACCCCATGGGTGCCCAGTTCGAGATCGTCGACTGGATTGTCGGTCAAGACGGTGTTACAGACGACACACACTGAAATAAGCAGGTCATCCAGCTCGTTTGTGGTGACTTCACTGCCAGCGGAATCGCCGGATGCTGCCTGGATCGCGGCTTCGACGATCGCGTGTCCCAGCTGGTCAGATTCATGGATTGACCCCGCACAGCCCCGTAGCCGGCCGCGACCACGTCGGGACTGCAGTCGGACAAACGCGCCGGTGCGGGTGTAAAACGTCTCGCGCATGCTGCCAGGATGTTCGCGCTGCCCGTGGCGGACATACGACTCGACGGCCTCTCGCGCAAGTTCGACAGCGCGGACACCATCGTCGTAGGATAGCTCGACCGACTGAGCACGTGACATATACACCTAAAAGACCCGGTTCAACTTCAACGCTTTCCTTTTGCGTGAGGGATCATGAGGGATTCAGCGCCCTTGACGCGGCTCGAAAAAGGAGCTACCGCAGTCTTGTCGTCGGACCGAATCGCTTATTCGCCCAGCACGGCTACATCAGCCGGCAGAGAGAGCCCGACTCCCGTGGCTTCGGCCATGAGGAAAGTCCCCCCACCGTTCGGACAGGTGACCGGGCACAAGCCCGGAGTCGGAGACGGCTGGCACTGGAACAGAAACGAGACCCCTCGGCCCGATCGATGAGGCGTGCGAACCGACCTGTAAAGGAAGGAAGCTAACCCGCCGAGAGATTGTGACCTCGCGGTCACGGGGACGGTCGAGAACGGATGGAACGGCGAATCCTCACCGGTGCAAGTCCGCGCCAGGGGGGCCGATCGGCTCCGGTCGGTTGGCTCCTCGAGGTAGTCCGAACACGGCGACGGACGCTCAGCGGAATGTCGGGTCGAAACAGAAGGGGGCTTACTCCTCTCAGCCGCATTCACTCGTCGAGCCGCTGCGCTGTCGATCGTGGCTACGACAAACACGGTGGTACGTGAACGGACGCGCTTTTATCTGCGGCGCGAGTAGATCCATGAAATGATTTTTGAGACCCTTCCGACGACACCGCGATCGGCGGAGCTCATCGACAAGGCGTTCTCGCGGGCTGCTCGCGCCGGCCGGGCGAAAGGCGGCCTCGAGGCCCAACAGTCGATGCTCACGATCGCGGTCAATATCCTCTCAGACAACCTCCAGAATGTGGTTACCGCGTGGCCCGACTTCAGCACCGTTGACCCGTTCTACTACGAACTTGCGGACGCGATCGTCGACGTCGACGCGGTTCGACAGAGCCTTTCTGAAGTCCAGTGGGCCAGCAGACAGATCCGCTCGATCGGCGAGGAGTACGCCCCGAAGCTCAGAAAGACTGACCCGGACCTCGCCAGGAAACACCGCAAGCAGGCGTTCGCGCGTATGGCCGACATCGTCGAGGAGATTGAGGACGACCTCCTGTTGCTTGGGGAGGCCAGAGACGAGCTGAAGGGCTTGCCTGACATCCGCCCCGACGAGCCGGCGATCGTCGTTGCTGGCTACCCGAACGTCGGCAAATCCTCGTTCGTCAACGGGGTTACCCGTGCAACAAATGAGATCGCCGAGTACCCGTTTACCACAAAGGGGGTCCAGATCGGCCACTTCGAACGCGATCGCGTCCGGTATCAGATTATCGACACGCCGGGGCTGCTCGATCGTCCGGAGGCAGACAGAAACGATATCGAAAAACAGGCAGTCAGCGCACTCGAACACCTCGCGGATGCGGTCGTATTCGTGGTCGATCCTTCGGGTGACTGCGGCTATCCGCTGTCGGTGCAACTAGAGCTTCGTGATGCCGTTGAGGCGCGCTTCGCCGATCGCAATGTGCCGGTATTAACAGTCGCAAACAAGGCCGATCGGTCTCGCGAGGTCGAGGCTGACGCGTACATGAGTGTCCTGAACGACGAGGGTGTCGACGCTGTCGTTGATCTTGCGGTCGAGGCAGTCGGCTTTACGCCAGACCTTCCGTCACGGGACAACTAAAACTGACCTCGATCGCGTTCACCCCGAGTGTTCGGTCCGCAGATACCGAACCTCTACCTGGACACTGTGGCCGGTTCGCTCGTGGATCCGCTCTGCAAATGCGTCTGCAAGTCCGGACTCCTCCTCGGGATCGCTCGATGCGACTGTGACGGTGACTGCCTTCGGCTTGCGGGGGTACGCTCCGTCCATCCGCTGAACGGACACCTCGACGGCAGCCGCGTCGCCATATGTTGGCTCGTCCAACTCGGCGTCGATTGCGCTGCGGATCTCTTGTTCGTCGACAGCGCCCGAGTAGGTGTCGTAGCTGACGCCGCCAAGCACCGCTGTTAACACAAGTACTCCGATCGCAAGCACGGCGATCCGCTTGAGCGTCGTCGATCGCGCCGACTCGGCGCGAAACCAGCCGACGGGTCGGTAGCCGCTGTACCACAACACGACGAGTGCCGCGAGGTTGATCGACAATACGTTCACTGAGACAAATATGAACGCGCCCACTGCGAGCGTCGTGAGCCCGTACGCGATTCCGATACCGACAGCTGCGGCCGGCGGAATCAACGCGACCGCGATCATAACGCCGACGAGCGCGGTCGAAACGCCCGTCGTCAGGCTGACAATACCGGCGATACCGGCTCCAAGTGCCACCGCTAATACGAGTACGTTCGGCGCGAGCCGCTCTTCGACTTGCGGGATCGAAAGGGGGTCAAGCCCCGGTGGAACGAGGTTGCCAAAGCGGAGTGCGGTCGCGAAGATCGCCGCACTCGCGATCGCGAGACCAACCCCGAGCAACTGTAGTTTGATTCCTCGACGAAACAGCTCCTCGTCGTCGACGACTGTCCCGACACTTGCGGCCATTGCCGGGCCGATGAGCGGCGCGATGACCATCGATCCGACGACGGTTGCCGCCGAATTCAACAACAGCCCGGCGGTCGCGATGACCGCGCTCACGACGGTCATGAGCACGTAGGTCGTATTGCTCGAGGTGAGCTTCTTAGCTTTTGTCTGCAGTTCCTCGCGAGCGATCGTCTCGTCGGATTCACCTTCCACAGCGTAGCGCTCTTCGAGGCGATCGAATCGCCGAGAAATCACCGTTTCGGTCTCGACGATCACCGTATATGTGTTCTCGTCGATGCCGATTTCTCGGAGCTCCTCGATCACCTCTTCGACTGCTCCAATGGGCAGCGGAAACGTCACGACCGCGGCGAACCCCCGGTTGCTCGACTCCGGTGTTACCACGTAGTCGATTTTCTCGTCTTCGAGGATGTCGAGAACAGCCTGTTTCTTTCCGGTCGGAACGAGTATTTCGACGAGGCGCACGGTCGGTTCTCACGGCTAACGAATAAAAAACTGCGGACGCCGCACCCCCGAACGGGTCTGCTGTGAGGCTTACTCGCTCGCACTCGGGCGGTATCGCCGGCTCACAATCTTCCACCGTCCCGTTTTGAACAGGCCGTAGTTTATCACGCCCGGAATGAACGATTCCAGTACGAGAGCGAAATAAATCCCCAGGATACCGAGTGGTGTGACCAATCCCGCGATCGCTGCGGGAATCGCGAAGACGTACCGGCCGACAAGGGAGGCGAGGAAGGGCAACCGCGTATCACCAGCTCCGACGAGCGCGCCAGACGCGGTACCGTCGAGTCCGAGTCCGACGGCGCTGATCGCCGAAACGACGACGAACGTCGTCGTCACGGCCAGTTCATCGGCGCCTGAGACGAACACCTGGGCGATCGGGGCCGCGAAAACGACGACGACGGCCGAAGCGAAGAGGTAGATGATCATCGAGAGGCTGATGATGTCTGAACCGTAGCCGCCGGCTTCTGTCTCCTTGCCGGCGCCGAGGTGTTGGCCAACGAGCGAGCTCGACGCCAACGACATTCCCCAGTTAATGCTGTTGATCATCGCTCGGACTCGCCGTGCAACCTCGAAGGCGGTTACAACAACTGGCCCGAAAGAGGCGGCGATCCAAAGCAGCGGGAACACGACCAGTCCCTGGGCCAACCGCCGACCGATCTCGGGCGCGGACACCTCGAGCAGTTGGCGAATGATTGCCGGCTCGACAAGCGGTGTCGATCGGGAAATTGGCACCGGACTCGGCTCCATCCCGAGCCTCCCGTAGGAGCGGCCGATCATCCCCCAGCCAAGGATGACCATCACCGCGGCAGTCGAAAGCGTCGTACCGAGGGCGGCACCGGCGACGCCCATTCCGAATCCGAAGATGAAAAGCGCGCTGAGAACGACGTTGAGGACTGCCCCACCGCTACGGGCGACCATCTCGGTAAACGTGTCGCCGACACCGGTGTACGTCCGGCTCGCAATGAGATTCAGCAGTTCGAAGAGGATTGCCGGCGTGATCAAAAGCAGATACACGGTGCCATGTCGAAGCGGCTCGGGATCCGCACCGAGGATGGCGATCAGCTCCTCGGCGAATACTGCGAAGCCAACCATAATCGGGAGCGACAATGCCACAGCGACCACGACGCTTTGTTTGACGACGAGCGATGCCCGATCGGCCCTGTCGCCGCCGTAATTTTGTGACACCAGGCTCACTGTCCCGCCGGCGAGACCCAACCCGAGCAGGACGACGATGCTCCAGTATCCGAGCGCGAACGCCAGTCCCGCAGTGCCGGCGGTCCCGACGGCGATGCCGACCATCGCGAGGTCAGCGGTCTGTTTGGACATGATCGCAAAGCCGGTGACCACGCGCGGCCACGCGAGGTCGACAGTCGGTCCCAGCCGGTCGGCCTGGATAATCCCGAGCCGATCGAGCGCTCGCGTGAGGGCGTCTGCCATTCTGCGCGCGGACGACATATCCTTCCTATCCTGTGCGGCGACTTCCATTTGGCGATTCAGGTGACCGAACGCAACACGTATCCGGCCGTCGCTGGTACGAACAGGTATGTTCGACCCTCGCCCCGATCGTAACGCTGAGATCGTTCTCCTCGGGCGCTCGAACGTCGGCAAGTCGACGATCATGCGCGAGCTTACCGGCCACCAATTTAATACCGGCAAGAAGCCGGGGGTCACCCGATCGCCCAACCACTACGACTGGGCTGGCAAGGATTTCATGTTCACCGACCTGCCGGGATTTGGCTTCATGTCTGGCGTCGAAGAAGCCGTCCGTGAGGAAATCAAGACCAACGTCGTTCGGTACCTCGAGGACAACGCCGAGCATATCCTCGCCGGTGTACTCGTCGTCGACGGGAAAAGCGTCATCGACATCATCGATCGCCACGAGAAACGCGGCGAGATCCCCCACGACGTCGAGCTGTTTGGCTTTCTCGAGGAGCTGCAGATTCCGGCGGTCGTCGCGGTCAACAAGATGGACAAAGTCGGCGACAAAGACGAGCGTCTCGACGACCTTTGTGATCGACTCGGGTTGTTCCCGCCGTGGCAGCAGTGGGCCGACGACACGATCGCGCCGATCATCGCAAAACGGGGGTCGATCGGCCCGCTCCGAGACGTTCTCGCCCATCACGTCCACGAGGCTAACCGGGACGATCTGCTGGGACTCGTCCGCGGGTAACCGCTCGATTTTGCTCGATCACACGACTCGGTTGTACCACGGCTCACCGCGTTCGAGCCGATCGACGTTCTCGCGAACAACCGCAGCGATATCCTCGTGATAGGTGTTTGTCATCGCCGCGACGTGTGGGGTGATGATCACGTTCTCGAAGTCCCAAAGCGGCGAGGTCTCTGCGAGCGGCTCAGTCTCGAAGACGTCGAGTCCGGCACCGGCGATCGCCTCGCGTTCAATCGCCGCAATGAGCGCCGATTCGTCGACGACCGGTCCCCGAGCGACGTTGATGAGGTATGCGTCCTCGCGCATTGCTTCGAAGACGGATCCATCGATCATCCCCTCGGTTTCATCGGTCAACGGGGTGGCGATCGCGACGAATCGGGCGTCCTCTACTGCTGACTCGAGCTGATCGGGCGTAAACACCGCTTCGACGCCCGGTGTCTCTGCACCTGAGCGTCGAACACCGACCACGTTCATTTTGAGCCCGTTTGCCCGCGCAGCGATTCCCTGCCCGAGCGTCCCGAGTCCAACGACGCAAATTGTCTCTCCAGCAAGTGTAAAGGGCACGTCTTTTGGCTCGCGTTCCCATGTCCGACGGGCTTGACGATCGCGATAGCGGTGCAGCCGACGGGCGAATGCGAGCAGGTAGCCAGTGACGGTCTCGCCGACAGACGTGCCGTGAATCCCCGTGCTGTTCGTGAGTATTACACCGTCGCGCTCGTAGGTGTCGATGTCGAACTCGTCGTATCCTGCGCGAATGCAATGGACCCAGCCGGCGTCGAGAAAATTCTCACCGGGACCGAATGCGACAACTGCGTCGGTTCGATCGAACAGCTCGCCGTCTTGCACCGTTTCGACGGTCACGGGAAGCTCCGAGAGTTCGGCTTGTAGGTTCTCTGGGTCGAAAACGATCGATACGGACTCGTGGATTGCAACCCGATCGAGTTCCATACTGACGGCTCTCATGGGGTGTTGTTCAATGATCCGATTTTCGCCGCGGTTGTCGAACGGTGGCTCGGTGGTGGTCCCTCATCAGACGGGGCTCAGTGGGGGTAACCCTCGTCACTGCCACCGCTTCACTCTCGGCGATCGATCGGTTTGAATCCACTCATTCGGCGAACCATCAACACCTGTGATATGAGTCCAAGTGCACTCACCCCTGTTGCCACGAGCGGTTCGCGCGGTGTTGTGCGGCGATCATCTGGATATCCTCGTCGCTGAGCAGGCCTGACTCAGTAATAACGCCCGTTACGTGTGTGGCCGGGGTTCGATCGAACGTCGGATTCGAGACCGCAATTGACTCCTCGCCGTCGTAAATGTCCGATACTGCGCCTTCGACGGGATAAAATTCCGCTTCGGGCGCAATCTTGTCCTGTGCGGCAACGACGTACCGCGGCACGTCTGCGGCCTCGGCGGCCAACAAGACAGCCAGCGTGCCGACCTTGTTCACGACGTCGCCGGTCGGCAACACGGTGTCTGCGCCGACGAGCACCGCCGAGACCGATCCGTCGTGCACGTGAACCGCAGCAGCCGCGTCGGTCGTCAGCGTCACGTCGAGCCCACTCCGAGCGAGCTGTTCGGCCGCCTGAACGCCCTCGCACGCAGGGCGGGACTCGGCGACGATCGCTCCCGCGCCGGAGCGAACGAGCGTCTCCAGAACTGTTCCCGACCGCGAGAGCGTCAGTACGGTGCCGTCGATCCGTTCTGCGGCCGCCTGTGCGGCCCGTGCGTCCGCGTCGGCGGCGGCGTCGATTGCCGCGATCGCCCGATCGTGGACTGCCGCTGGCGTCCGATCCGCCTCAGCCAGCACTCGATGGATACGGTTCGACACGACTGCCATACTTGGACGCGCTGCCACAAGCTGCCGTGCGGTTTCGGTGACGGTGTCGAACGCAGTGGCGGTCGCCGCGACGTCGCGCAACGCGCTGAGTGCACGGATTGACAGCTCTGCAGAGCCGTGTTCTTCGTCGGCGGCGATCGACTCTGGCGTTGGACCGACCGCCCGATACGCCGTCCACAATCCCGGCACTGTCGGGCGATCGAGCAGTTCGGTTGGTGAACACCACTCGGTCGCAGCCGCGCGCTCGACGGGGCCGATCGATCGCGTTGCCGTGTCGAACATGAACGGGTAGACGGTCCGCGGTTCCCCGTCGTCATCGTCAGCGGGCGTTTCGATTGATTCGCCGGCGTACGCCAGTTCGATAGCGTCCACGTCAACGCCGAGCGATCCCGTCAACACCGCCTGCACTGCCTCGAGCGGCCGCTGTCCATCGTCGACGGGTGCCTCGATACCGGTCCACGGGCCGTCGGCGTCTCCCGAGGGATACCGGACGAACAGCACGTCTCCACGGTTTCGGAGAAACGCGATCGCGATCGAGTCCATACCTCCTTCTTTCGCGTCCAGCTACACGGTTGTTTCGATAAAGTATCAAACTTCTTACAATATGTCTGGGTACCTCATGTCCGGATGTAGGTATCCGTGCGATTCCCTGCTCAACTGCAGTGGCAGGCGTGCTCCTCGAAGTTCCGTAACCGGATCCTTTCACCACCATCGGCGGCCTTTTGACGCGCGACACCGATCGATTTGTATGGAATTGTTCGCCGTCCCAGACCTCCCCGAAATCACTGCAGGCGACGACATTGCGGCGCTCGTCCGCGATCGTGTCGACCTCCAATCTGACGACGTGGTCTGTGTCGCGAGCACAATCGTCTCGAAGGCTGAGGGACGGACTGCGTCGCTCTCGGCGTTCCCGCCGGGACCGCGGGCACGAGAGATTGCGGCAACGCTGTCCTCGCGCCACGGTGAGGAGACGGACCCCCGGTTCATTCAGGCGGTCCTCGAAGAGAGCGTCGAACTGCTCATGGAGGACCCGTTTTTGCTCACCGAGACGCGCTTCGGTCACGTCGGCGTAAACGCAGGCATTGACCGATCGAACGTCGCCGACAGCGATTTGCTATTGCTTCCAAAGCGACCCACAGAAAGTGCCGAACGACTCCGCGCGGGCCTTGCGGCAGATCGCGTGATCATCACCGACACCTGTGGCCGGCCGTTCAGACACGGCCAGCGGGGTGTCGCGATCGGCTGGGCCGGAATGAACGCCAGCAGAGACTGGCGAGGCGAACGCGATCGCGACGGCCGCGAACTCGGTGTCACGGTGCAGAACGTGATCGACGAACTCGCCGCCGCGGCAAACCTCGTCGCCGGCGAGGGCGCCGGTGGGACGCCCGTCGTCGTCGTTCGCGACTTCGAGTTCGGCAATCTCGACGGCAGCAACGAACACTTCCGCGAAATTGAGGGCGACTATGTTCGCCAGGCCCTCCGTGAATGGACCTACGACGGCTGAGTCTCGACCGATAGCCACCACTGACACACACATGACACACTCACACGCACCAGTCGACGTTACGGACGTATCGCTCGGGCTCGAATTAACACCCGAACACCCTGTCGATCGACTCGCCGAACTCGGCGCAACCGCAGAGGCTGCCGGCTACGACGCCGTGTTTTCCTCGTCGCACTACAACAACCGCGATCCCTACGCGGCGCTGCACCGGATGGCGATCGAAACGGAGTCGATCGCGCTCGGCCCTGGCGTTGCAAACCCCTACGAAACCCATCCGGTGACACTCGCCTCGCGGGTCGCCACCCTGGATGAAGCCACCGGCGGCCGAGCGGTCTTCGGGATCGGTCCTGGCGATCCCTCGACGCTTGGAAACTTGGGATTGGCCGACCAACGCGGGCTCCGGCCGGTACTGGAGGCGTTCAAAACCGCCCAACAGCTCTGGGGCGGCGAACGAATCTCTCACGAGGGTACGTTCGACGCGACCGACGCTGGCTTGAACTACGAACCCCCAAGTGGGTCGTCGATCCCGGTCCTCGTCGGCGGTGAGGGGCCGCACATGTGCCGCATGGCCGGAAAGCACGCCGACGGGCTGTTGTTCAACGGCTCACACCCCGACGATCTCGCGTGGGCACGCGAACAGGTCGATCAGGGTCGCGCGGATCGCCCTGATCACCGTGGTCCATTTTCGTTGTACGCATACGCGAGCGTGAGCGTCGCGGACGATCCCGAGGCAGCTCGTTCGGCGGCCCGTCCCCCGGTTGCGTTTATCGCCGCCGGCGCTGCTCCACCCGTGCTCCAGCGACACAGCATCGACACCGATCGCGCTGCACAGATCGGCGATCAAATCGGCTTGGGCGCGTTCAGCGATGCGTTTGAGCTCGTCACCGATGAGATGATCGATGCGTTCGCAATGGTCGGCTCGACGGAGACTGTTGCCGACCGGATGGAGCGCGTGCTCGAACACGCCGACGGAATCGTCGTCGGATCGCCGATTGGTCCTGATCTCGACGACGCGATCGATCTTGCCGCGATGGCATTTTCGACTGCAGCCGAGTAGCTCGCTGTCTCGGTCCAATTACTCCTGCTCCCTCCGTCATCGAAGTGTTTCAAACAGCAGGTCTAATGCTGCCTGCCAACCGTCCTCGCTCGCTCGCGCATTCGCTGCAGGATCTCCACCGAGAGCGACTGGGACGCGTGGAAGCAGGTCAGGGCCGACCAGTGACGCGCCAAGCGGACGGTAGGGCACGCCGATCGCGTGGCCCGCGCTGGGATAGGTTCGGTGCTCGACTGACGGATCATCCGCAACACGCGCACAGAGCCGATCGCTCGGCCACAGTCGATCGTCGCCACCAGAGAGTAACAGTGTCCGTCCGGCCGTCTCGCCGACGTCGATTGTTGCCGCCTGTCTCTCCTCATCGGTTGCGTGTTCGAACGCTCGCTGGTACAACGGCCTGAGTCTGAACGGGCGGCGGGTGAGCACGGCTCGAACGAGCCGTGCTGGAAACCGAAGCGACGGAGATATCTGCAGCGATGGAAGGGCAGTTGTGCCATCGAGCCACGCGGGATTGGGATTCGAATAGCCGTCTGGAACGCCGTGGAACCGCACCGGGCTTCCGGCCCAGACGATCGTCGCCTTGATCGACGGATCTGTCGGCGCGAGCTGTGCGGCCAGCTCACCCCCACGGGACCACCCCATCACGCCGAGGCGGTCTCCAATCACTCCCGCTGTCGATCGAAATCGATCGATCGTCGATCGCACGTCGCGGAGGTCGATTCCTTCGAGCGTCGACGGCGTTCCGTCGACTCCGAAATACGCGAGTCGACAAACGGCGTAGCCTCGGGCCGCGAGCAGGCCGGCTGGAAGCTGCGGCGGTAGCCCACCCTCCGAGCCCCCGAACAAGATCACTCCTGGGGCTGGATCGTCCCCCCCAGGAAGCCACCGCTCACCGACCACGGGGTCTCCGATCGGCTCACGAGTGACGCCCTCGGCAGTCAGTCGTCGCTCTATCGTCTTCTCGTCGATCAATCCGCCGTCTGCCCCGCGTGCGGTTAGCGTCGCCGCAACGGATCGAACCAGCGCCTCGGGAGGGGCTTGCTGCTGTCGGTCGATCGGTTCCATCGCCCAGAAGGGTGCCATCGGCGTGGGCACGTGGCTCTCGAACTCGATCGGCGTTACCGTCGCGAGGTCGATCGTTCCCCGCTGATCACTCACGTACGTCAGCGCTGACTCGTACACTCCGTCCGGGAGCGGCATTCGCGTTCGCAGCGTCACTTCGCTGTTTGGCTGACAGCCAGTGATTGTGATCCCGATCGGCTCGTCGAACAGCGGGGCTGTGTCTGTGACCGTTATGCTCGGATTCGGGCTCGTACACCACCGCGTAACGCTCATTGTCGCCCTCCCGCTGTCTGTGGTTTGGTTTCAGTGTAATATGCGAACAGGTCGTGAAACGTCGGATCGATTGTCCGGCGACTCTCTGGCGCAGCGAGTAGCGGTTCGTCGTCCTCGGAAACGAATTGATAGCCGACGCCATCACGGTAAATCGTTCGTCCGCTCGCAACGTCTGCGCCCAGATTCCGATCGCCTGTCCGAACGAGTGTTGGCAACGCTGATCGAAGCGCCTCAGGAGGCCCGTCGGCGACGATTCCTGTCTCGTTCAACACGAGGAGTCGATCGGCACCAGTGAGGTCCTCGGCCGAGTGGGTTGTCAGTATAATTGTGTCACCGGACTCAGTACGTGATCGGATCTCCGTGAGGACCGTCTCGCGAGCGGTCGGATCCAGCGCCGCTGTTGGCTCGTCGAGCACCACGATCGGCGCGTCGATCGACAGCACGATCGACAGCGACAGCAACTGTTGCATCCCGCCTGAGTAGGTTCGGACGGGATCGTCCAATGCGGATTCCATCCCGAACGTCGTGACCAGCGTTTGCCACCGATCGGTCGCCCGCGGGTGCAGCGATCGGTAGAACTGAATCGTCTCGCGTCCTGTCAGCCCGGGCAGCGACAGGCCCGCCTGTGGCCCGAACACGACCGCATGCGGCGGTATCGCTGCGCCGTGTCTCGTGATCGATCCTGCATCAGGCACGAGTGCGCCTGCGAGACAGCTCACGAGGACGGTTTTCCCGACCCCGTTCGGCCCGGCGATCGCGGTTACTGTCCCAGGGTTGACAGATACTGAGAGGCCTTCGACGATCGGCTCTCCGCCGAGGGATTTGTGGATATCTTCGGCCACGATGGCGGGTTGGTGCTCACTCACCGACATCACCACAGTAGAGCCGTTGTTGTGCGAGGCCGATCGCCCCTGCAGTTGAACAGCCGACCACAACAAAGAGCCCACCCAGTCCGACGATGGGATCCGGCATCGCCGGCGGGGTCACCTGTGCGAGCGCTAAGCCGCTGCTGACGAGCGCGTCGAGTGCAAGCCGCGTTGCGAGCGCGTTCGGAACGAAGTTGAGCCACGGCCCAGCGATACTGCCTGGCAATAGCCACGGCTGCGTCCCATTGAACCCGGTCCCGAAGAAGGCGACCATGACGACAGAGAGGGTCAAGACAGTTGTCCGGGATCGGCCGTCCGTCACGAGGACGATTCCAGTCGCGATCGCCGCACAGATCGCACACAGCGTGGCGACAGATCCGAAAACAACTGCGATCGTCAGCGGCCACGGATATGCCGGCTCGATCGTCGCGCCATCGGCGAGACCGACAGTCAGAACCACGGTAAACGCAGCGAGCCCGAACACGATACTCCCGAGGAACCGTCCGCCGAGATCGGCGGCTGCGCCGAGTGGAAACGCCCGAAACGCACGATAGCGCTGTGAGTCGACATCCCGGGATAGCTCGCTTGCGAAGCCAACGAGCGAGACCGTCAGCGCGCCAAATACGCCAAACGTGACCGCCTGTGTGGTTTTGATCATCCCGAGTGCTTCTGCGGGCAGCTCCGCGGGCAGCTGCGGCAACACGAGCAGGTACATCGTGACGCCGTACCAGAGAATTGGCCACCCAAAGCTCCAAAACAGCGACGGGCGATCGCGCAGCGTCACCCGAATTGACCGCTCGGCGAACGCCGCGGCCTGTCGGACGGCGACCGCCCTCCCTAGACTCGATCGAAAACGCATACGCCGGGTGGTGCCGGCTTCGGACTTAAACAACCGCTTGCAGCCTGGTGTCGGCTGCCCGACGGTTCATACCAGATCGCGAATCACCGATCGCATGTCCGGATCGCTCAGCGTCTCTGTTGTGTGTCTCCTCTCGTTTGGTACCGTGATCGCTCAGGTGGTGCCTGTCGCTGCTATCGCCGCTGTCGTGGCGGTACTGGCTTTGCTTCCGACGATCGGCTGGCTGCTGTCGGGTGTTTTGCTTCGACAAATCCGCGTCAACATGTCTGGCTCTCACGACGTGCGGCTGCTCGCGTACGCGGCTGTGCTCGTTATCCCCGCCGCTGGCGCTTGGCTGCTCATCCCGAGCCGATCGTGGGACATCGCCTCACCTGTCGTCGTTCTTGTGGGAGTCTGCGTCGGCGGCTGCATGTACGCTGCCGATCGGTGGCTGTGGCGGATCGCAGCCGGTAGACCCTCCATAGATCGCGTCTATAGTATTTCTGAGGCGATCGCTCGGCTCGCGGTCGTGCCCAGCGAGGAACTGCTGTACCGTGGCCTTCCAGTATTGATTTTTCCCACAGTGGCGGTCTCCGACCAAGCCCTCAATTTCGCGTCCACAGTGGGTGGGTCCGATCCAGCCCACAATCTCGCATCTACGGTGGCGGTGTTCGATCCAGCCCACAACCTCGGGTACACTGGCGGCTATATCCTCTTGTCAGCACTGTGTTTTGGCATTGCTCACGCCTACGCCGGTCGCCACGAAGTCGTCTTCAAAACGTGGAACGGGTGTGTGTACGCGATCGGGTACCTGTTGACTGGGTCGATCGCGGTGCCGATCGCACTCCACGCTGGATACAACCTCGCCTCGATCGCCGGAGTTGGCATTCGCCGATCTTAGCCGACCAGCCCACAGTCGACAGTGCGTACGAGCTGTGTTCGTGGTTTCGGTCCCTGTCTCGCTACGGATATGGATGCGGCTTCTCTGTCACCTGCTCGCCGTCGAACGCGGGATGTGCCCGTGGGAGGATCGCTGGCGGCGTGAGCGGGACGAGTTCTGGAATCACTACCCGGGCAACGGCGATCCCGGCGGCTGCAGCGTCACGCGTTGTGAGGTCGAACGCGATCGGCGTACAGCCCGCTTCCGACAGCGCTGAGAGGACAAACTGCAGGTCGCTGCGATCGGGTGCTGTCTCGATGTCGAATGCATCTGCGATCGACGCCATCTCGCCCTCAAACATGAATGACACCGCCGATTCGTGCTCTGGTTGGCTGTAGTACAACACGTTCTCGTCGAAGTTGTCGACCGCCGCGGCTGCATCGAGCGCCTCAAGATCATGTTGGGTTGCCATGTAGTTGGCGTAGGGCCACCCTTGTGCGACCTCGTTGAGCGCGTCGGCGATCGCTGCCGGGGGTCTGCGAGCCGCGCTGCCACCGGTGACGAAGGTCGGCCGCTCGTCTCGATCGTTCGTCAGCGTCGCCCCAACTGTCGGCACGTCGACCGGCGAGTCGTAGGCGAAGACGCGCGCAGAGAGGGTCCGCCGATCGACCCGTGCCAAGGCCTCGGCGATCGGCCCGCTTTCGGGAACCGACAGCTCGGTTGGTGGCTCCTGCCGACACCACATGCGCATGAATGCGTCTCGTTCAATACACTCGTAGATCGCCCGACCGATCGCGTCCTCGAGATCGATCCCGGCTGCGGTTCCGTTACTGCTTGCCGGGAAGTGCTGGGGGACAGTCTCTAAAGAGCCCACACGCATCCAGACGAGTTCCGCGGGTACCGAGACCGATTCGCCGGTCAGCAGGTTTCGTCCGGTCGTCCACAGTAGTGGCGTCTCGACGCTTAGCGGCGCGAGGGTATCCCCACGCTGGTCGGCTGTGTACACGTCGAGATAGCGCCACTCGATCGGGTTTCCGTCGATCAGCCGATCGTCATAGCTCGCTGTCTCAAGTGACTCCCGTGCTGGCGGCCAACAGAGACAGTAGCGCTCGATCGCCTCCCCGAGTCCAGTCGTCAGGGCAGCCGACAGCGTCGTCCCTTTGCCGCTCACACCCAAATCTAGCTCGCCGTCGATACCAACCAGTCCGGCGAAATCCGCCATCTGTGGAACCGTCAAAAACGCCTCGGGATCGCCTCTGGCCCTGTGTGACAGGTAGAAATCCGAGATGAACCCCGTCCGACTCCCGAGGAGTCGACGGTGTCTCGCCGACAGCGGCTCTTCGGGTCGATCGACTCGGAGGCTCATTCGGCCTCGACCCCGTCTGTGACCCTCGCCGAGGCCGATTGATTGCCGCTCACTTCGGTGGCGGCTTGTTCGTCGGTCCGCTCGGGCGTTTCCGCGTCTTTGAGCTCGCTCGCGTGGACCACGTCATCCATCGAGACGAACCGCTGGACGTCCTTGCCCGGCTCGACGCCACAGCACGCACACCGCGGCAAGGTGAGCACGTCGTTGGCTTCCATCGAGAGTTCCAGTGAGTCGATCGTCACGACCCGCCCAGCAGTGTAGCCGGTCCCGTACGCGAGGTGATGGACCAATTCCATCGCCGCAAAGCCGGCGACGAGCCGTGAAAACGCCGGGAGCGTTGCTGTCGACAGCTGTTCATCGCTGTCGAGCGACGATCGATACGCGTCGTATCCGTCTGTGCCGACGACGTTCGATCGCGTCCGCTCCTCAAAGCACTGATAACAGGCGGTTTCGCCCGGATAGACTGTCGGTCCAATGATGCCGTCGAAGCCGTGGATTTGCACCGGAATCAGTGGCGTTTCGGTCGACAGTGCGAGTTCGTTGAGATCGTTGACGAGTGGCCGCGGTCGATCGGCGGTGTATACTACGGCATCCACCTGTTCGACCAATTCTGGCAGCGACGGATCGTCGTGGTAACGAAGCCGATCGTCGTTAATCTGTGGTGTGGGGCCGCGTAGCTGGGTAAAATCGACCGAGCCAATTCCCATCTCAAGCAGGTCCGTGGCGATCGCCTGGCCCATCCGATCGCAGGCGACGACGAGGACGGATCGATCGCTGAGACGCTCACGCTCTGTGTGCTGGAAGCGATACTTGAGTGCGAGATGTGCCCACGTGTCGGAGCCTTCGTCCACTTCTCGAATGATATGGTTCTCCGCAAATCCGGCGAGTAGCGACTCGATCTCTTCGCGATTTTCGTCGCCAAACGCCTCATACAGCGCCGCCACCGTCGTCTCGCCGTCGATCAGATCGAGCAGCCGTCCCAGCAGTCGATCGCCGTCGGTGTCGCGCACGGTTACCGCGGGACCGCTCCAGGGACCACCGCGGACGTGCAGGGTGTTCTCGTCGACCTGTACTGGGACGAACGTCGGAGTGAATTCGATAACGCTGTTCGGTTCGAACGGAACTGTCTCGTTAGTTGCCATTGGTTTCGTAGAGATTCGGTTGGTCATTGCACTGTTCTGCCTGGGTGCGGCGGTGTCGGATCACGTTTCCTCCGGGCGGTGGCCGATCGACATCGAGGCGATGACGGCTTCATTTACCCCGTCGATACCGAGGAGGTCATTCACCCGATCGTCGTAAAAACTCGCCAGCGGAACCGCGGCGAGTCCCATCGCTTCGGCGACGAGCAGCAGGTTCTGGCCGGCGTAGCCGCTTTCCTGGAGCACGAACCGATAGCCACGAGGGCCGTATTTTGCGGTTGTCCTTGGGAACGCGCCTGTCATGAACAGCGTGATCGACGTCTCCGTGTGGTCGAATACTGCCGCTGGTGTCGCAAAACAGTCGTCGATCGGCTCGGTGTACGAGTCAGCCTCGCCAGCGTCGAGGTGTCGAAGCGCGTGTCGTTCGGGGACATAGTAGTACAACCCCGGTGACAGAGCTTCGCCTGCCCGTCCGATCGCCACGTAGAATTCGACCGGATACAGTGCGCCGCCGGATGCGTACGCCCGAAACCGCTTGGTAACTGCATTAAACGAGTCTTCGGACGGGGCGATCGATCGCTCGCCTGTCACGCCGAGAGCGTGTCCGAGCAGCGTCCCGAGCTCCGAACGTGAGAGCCCATCGGTACTGTGCGTGCGCCGACTCCGCCGTGATTTCAACACGGTTTCGATCGGCACGTCGAGGGCTTCCGGTTCGGGAAGATCAACGAGCGGACGATCCTCGTAATCCGGCACCATCGCCGCTTGTGCGTACTCGATGCTTGGATCGTCGGTGAATAGTCCAGCGGACTCTCCGAGTGCTAACCCGTCGTGATCGGTGTACTTCGTGTTCTCGTGATACAGCTCGGCGATGTCACCCGGTCGGAACGACCGATCGGTAAACCGCGCAAAGTGCGAATCGAGAAGCGTTGTCCGCGCAGGGGCGTACGTTTCGCTCATCGTTCGCCTGAGCTGTGCGAGTTCTACGTCCATGTCCGAACAGGAGTGGATTCCTGTTCGGACTTAAATTACAGGCGGCGGCCGCTTCGTCGTTCGATCGCGCAATTCGTGCGATGGAGTTGACGCTGCGTTAGTTCGTTGAGACCGTCGTTGAGGTCGTCGTTCCACGACACGTCGACGTCGTGCAGGTCGAAACGCCGCCTTCGATCGGTGCGACACCAGTTTCAGATTCGTGTTCAATTTCGAGCTTCATGGTAAACGGCGATCGACCAGACGGGCGAGGTGATAAAAAAACGACGTCGAATTTTGTCTCACACACCACTTTGTGTCCCACAGTCGGCGGTGTGGCCACCGTGAATTTAAATCAGATTATGGGTCCCAGAGGAAACCATGCGGCCACACACCACCAGTGCCGGTCTCTCGTCATCGGCCCGGCAAACGATCGCACAGGCGACCGGCTTCGGCTATCGATACGTCCGCGCGTTGGGGCATCGCCCGATTGGACTGCTCTGGATCCTCGGATTTCCCGCGGCGTTTTATGTGATCACGATCGCGACGTTCATTGACTTCGGCTCGATCCCCGAGTCCCACCACGGTGCGGTTCGAGCGACGACCGCCTTGAGCTATGGCGTCTTCGGTGCGGTGTTGGTTTCGCTAACGACCGTTAGCGGCGGCCTCCTCGCCGATCTTGAGACCGATCGGACCGCTGTGTACCGCTCGATCGGCGTCTCACCGCTGGCTGATTTGCTCGGTCGCGTGGGGTCTGCGATTACAATCGCGCTCGTGTCTATCGGTGTTGTCCTTCTTGTAAGTCTGTTCACCGACGCGACGTACACGTTCGATCCGGCATCGATGCCGATCGTCGTGGTGGCAGTTCTCGGTAGCGTCTTACCATGGATCGTCATCGCGTACGCGATCGCGATCGTCACCGACAGTCGACGATACGCCACGCTCGTCGCGATCAGCCTCGCGCTCGCGTCGTACTTTGCGACGGGGTTCAACGGAACCGTCCCGACATCGTTCACCGCTGATCCCATGTGGTTGAACTTCCTCCCAAATACGCTTTCGACGCGCGTGCTCGTCGCACACGCGGTTGGGCTCGAAGACGCTGCGGCGGCGGGGCTCACGCCACCGTCGCTCCCAACCGCTCGCCGATCGCTTGGATTGCTCGCCGGCTACGCATTCGGCTCGCTGTTGGCGCTGTATACGATCGGTTCTGCACGACTCTATGACGGAGGGTTCGAATGATGGCGTCGGCAAACCTCACGCCTTCTGCGTCCGGGCTGATCGCGCGAGCGGCGTCTCTCCGCGTCGACATCGGGTCCGAACGCATCTGGTCTGGCGTTGACCTTTCAGCTGAGCCGGGTGACACGATCGCCGTGATCGGCCCCAATGGGGCCGGCAAATCGGTCCTATTGTCCTGTCTCGCCGGTGCGCACGATCCCGACAGCGGGACCATCGAGGTCGTCAATCCCGGCGTCGGCTACCTCCCACAGGCGGATCTCCTTCCGACGTCGCTCACCGGCCGCGAGGCGGTCGCGTTTCTCGGTCGGATCGATTGCCGTCTTTCGGATCGGTGGATCGATCTCGCCGAAACGTTTGACATTGCACACGCACTCGATAGGCCGCTCGATTCGTACTCAATCGGGATGCGTCGCAAGCTCGAACTCGCCAGCGTGCTTGGGACTGATGCAGCGCTGTACGTCCTCGATGAGCCGACCGCCGGGTTGGATCCAGAGAGCCTTCCGCTGGTTCGGGAGGCAATCGCCGATCGAACCGCCGACGGCGCGGCCGTTGTCTATTCGAGCCATCGGCAAGACGATATTGACGCGGCCGATCGCCGGCTTCTCGTCGAAGAGGGCAGGGTTGTCTCAGCAGAATCTCGTGAGGTTGAGCCGTGACTGCGGCGCATTCAGGCGATCTCGCCCCGCGATCACCGCTCGAATCGCTCGATCGGCTGCTCCACCAGCCTGTACGGCTCCGTATCGTGTGGTATCTGTACGAACACGGCGAAACAGAGTTTTCAACCCTCTGTGATGACCTGTCGCTCACCCCCGGGAACCTTCGGTGCCATACTGATCGGCTCGCCGAGGCGGACTGTCTAATTCGCGAAAAGACGATTGGCGAGAACAGGCCACGAACCCGCTATTGGCTCACGCCTACCGGGATTGAACGGTTCGAATCCCACCAGCGAACACTCGGGGCAATCGCCGCTACTCGCCACGGCCGCTGCCGATCGCCGGCAGTCCACCACCAGTAATCGACTGTATGAGCGATCCAACGACGACGTAGCCGAACACGAGGACGGCGACACCGACGAACAGCGATCCGAAGAGCACGCTGATCGCGCTCAGCGGGTCGGATAACATGACGTCCTGGACGAAAATCCGCGGCATTTCGATGAGGTCACTCACGAGTCGGGACACGAACGCAACTGCGTTGCTCATACCTGCGTTTGGCACGCCTGGTATTTGTGTGTTGAGCTTTTTCGACTCAGTTGACTCGATCCACGGCGTGTTCGTCTCTGCCACTCGGAGCCGAACGGCTTTCGTGTCCCGGTACCCAATCGAGGAACAATGAGCACTCTGCAGTGGATTCTCATCGGGGTTCTCGCCTATGCCCTCATCGCGACGTGGCTCCAGCGGACCGGTTTCCTCCCGGAGTCAGTCAGGGTTTCGGGGCCACTGACGACGATCCACACCCAGCGCGGAAAGATTTTCCTCGACCGGCTCGCCCGTCACAAACGGTTCTGGCGGGCGCTTTCGAACGTCGGCGTGGGTGTCGCCCTCGTCATCATGTTCGGGACGTTTTTTGTGTTGATTATTCAGGCGGTGTCGATCGTGCAGTCACCGCCGCCGCAGTCAGCATTTCAAAATCCCCAAAACGTCCTCGTTATCCCCGGCGTCAACGAATTTTTGCCGCTGAGCGTTGCCCCCGAAATCATCTTCGGACTGTTGGTCGGGCTCGTCGTTCACGAGGGGGGCCACGGCCTGTTGTGCCGAGTTGAGGATATCGATATCAGCTCGATGGGCGTCGTCTTGTTTGCGTTGTTGCCGGTCGGTGCCTTCGTCGAACCCGACGAAGAGAGTTCTCGGCGGGCGAACCGGGGTGCCCGGACTCGGATGTTCGCCGCCGGAGTGACGAACAACCTCATCGTGACGGCAGTCGCCTTTTTGTTGTTGTTCGGTCCCGTTGTCGGCGCGATCGGCGTCGCCTCCGGTGCGGCTGTTGGGGGGACGTTCCCCGGATCGGCAGCGGACAACGCTGGGATCGAAGCGGGCGATCGGATCACGGCGATCGACGGCGAGCCGATCGAAACTGAGGACGACCTCACCGCGTTGCTCGAATCAACGTCAAGCGAGACGCTCGCCGTCGAACTCAACGGTGAGGAGCCCGTCCCGGTCGATCGATCGATGCTAGTCACGTCGATCGCAACGGACTCACCGTTTGCGGCCGGAGATGGTGGTGGGGATGGCTTCTCGATCGAGGAGACGATCGTCGCTGCCAACGGCCAACCCGTCGCCACCGAGGCCGGCCTCCGAGACGCGGTGGGATCCGAGGAGATCGTCTCCCTCGAATCTGATACCGGTACGACTGTCGAGGCACCCCTCGGCGTCTTCGCGACGGCGATCGATGACGGCCCGTTAACGACGGCCGAGGGCGGGTTCGATTCCGGTGATCGCCTCGTTATCACGCAGGTCGCCGGCGAGCGGACGATCGAGGCCGGCGATCTCGGGGCAGCATTGTCCGACTACGAACCCGGTGACACTGTCGAGATTGTCGCCTTCGTGGACGGCGATCGCCGGGTTGTCGAGATTACGCTCGCGGAGAATACCGACGGGTCCCCGCTCATTGGAGTGACGAACATTCAGGAATTCAGTGGGATCGGCGTCAACAGCCTCGGCGTAACCAGTTACCCCGCTGAGACATTCCTGTCGATTCTTGGCGGCGATCTCGGCGGCGGGATCGGAGTCGTGATGCTATTTTTGCTCGTGCTTCCGTTCTCCTCGCTCATCCTTCCGGACATCAATTTCAATTTTGCGGGGTTCGTCGATGCCAACGCTGGATTTTATGAGGCCGTTGGTCCACTCGCCGTCCTCGGTGACGGCGGGGTGTTTTTGCTCGCGAATCTGCTGTTTTGGACCGGCTGGATCAATATCAACCTCGCGTTGTTCAACTGTATTCCAGCGTTCCCGCTCGACGGCGGTCGGATTCTTCGGACGTCGACAGAGGCGATCGTCTCGCGGCTCCCGATCGGTGAAAAGCCGATGATCACCCGTGCGATCACGACGAGTATTGGGCTCGTGATGCTCGTGAGTCTTATTCTGATGATCTTCGGGCCACAGCTGTTGAATTAGCTTTTTTCCCGGCTCAACGGGTCTCGTCGCAGCCGTATTTGTCTTTGAACTCCTCCGGTGTGAGATCGATCCGCTCGAAGGAGCCGAAGTCCCGCTCGTGGTGGCGGGTGATCTGTTCGACGATCCACGCTGAGAAGGTCTCATCGAAACACCAGCCGTCGTTCGATCGCGTCTGGAAGCGATCGTCGGTCGCAAACGCGACGTAGACGTGATAGAAGCCGAGGATGACATCTGCAAAGTCGCCAGCGTGGGTGCCGGCTTCTTCGCGCTTTTTTTCGAGTTCTTTGCGGCCTGCGTCGGTGAGCGCGAAGTACTTGCGATCGGGTTCGTCGGCCCGTTCGATGCGCTCGGCCCAGCCGTTGTCTTCGAATTTGTAGAGAATCGGGTAGACAGACCCGTAGGAGGGCTCCCAGTGGCCACCGCTGATCTCGGTGATCTCTTTGAGCAGTTCGTAGCCGTAGCGCGGCCGCTCCTCGAGCAGTTCAAGGACAATATAGGAGATTAGCCCCTTTGGCGGGCCGCTTTTTCGCATTACCCCTACATCTCCGATCAGTTGTGAAAGCGTTTCGGTCGGGACAATCCGATCCGCTTCTCGCCAGTGCGACAGCCAACTCTGACCGAGCAGATCGTCTCTGGGCGAGAAAACACGCAAGTCACAAGCCGATCGCGATCGAACCCTGTGTATGGCTCAACCCCCACAGACCGAGGAGGGCTGGTACGTCCTCCACGACCTCAGAACCGTCGACTGGGACGCGTGGCGTGAGGCTCCCGCTCACGAGCGCGACCGCGCCGTACGTGAAGGAATGGAGTATCTCGAAGCGCACGAATCTGTTTCGGATGCTGCAGAAGGCGGGTCGGCGATTTTTGCGACCCTCGGGCACAAAAGCGACCTCCTTCTGGTCCATCTTCGACCGACGCTCGACGACCTCTCTCGGGCAGAGCGGCAGTTCGAGCGGACCGCGCTGGCTGGCTTCTGTGAACAGACAAGCTCGTACGTCTCTGTGACTGAGGTGTCTGGGTATGTCTCAACGGAGTACTTCGACGGCGATCCAGAGGACGTCGACGCTGGGCTCAGACGCTACATCGAAGGTAAGCTCAAACCTGAGCTTCCAGACGACGGGTACGTCTCGTTTTACCCGATGAGTAAACGCCGCGGGGAGACGCACAACTGGTACGATCTCGACTTCGAGGAGCGCGCCGACCTGATGGCTGAACACGGAAAAACTGGCAAGGAGTACGCCGGTAAGATCAAACAGATCATCTCCTCGTCGGTCGGCTTCGAAGCCCACGAGTGGGGTGTCACGCTGTTCGCTGACGATCCCGTTGACATCAAAGACATTGTCTACGAGATGCGATTCGACGACGTGAGCTCGAAGTACGGCGAGTTCGGCGACTTCCACGTCGGCCGGCGGTTCCCACCGCGAGACCTCGGCGCGTTTCTTGAGGGTGAGATGGTGCCGGCAGCCGATGGGCCTGCCGGTGACCACCCCCACGCCCAAAGCGGGACAAGCGATCATCCGCACGGTGGCAGCCACGGCACCGATGGCGACAGCCCGCACGGCAGCGGCCATGGAGCTGACAGCGATAGCCCGCACGGCAGCGGCCATGGAGCTGACGGCGATAGCCCGCACGGCAGCGGCCACGGAACTGACGGCGATAGCCCGCACGGCGAAGGCGGACACGCCTCCCACGGCGATGAGCACGCTCACAGTGAGTCCGAGGCGGACGAAGCGGCCGATGGCGATATCCGTGGCGAACTTGCGGATCTCAACATCTACGCCGGGCAACCGCACGGCGAAGACGTCTACGCGACGGTGCTGTACTCTGAAGCCGATGTTGCGGAGCTCTTCGAGGAGGTGGCCGACCTTCGCGAGAGCTTCGATCACTATCCAACCCACGTCAAAACAGCCGTCTACACGGCAACCGATCGCGATCGCGCGGCTGTCGTCTCGATCTGGGACACCGAAAGCGCCGCCGAGACGGCCGCCGGATTCCTCTCGGAACTGCCGGACGTAGTCGAGCGCGCTGGCGAGGAGTCCGGCTTCGGGACGATGGGGATGTTTTACACGACCAAACCCGAGTATCGCGAGGAGTTCGTCGATCGCTTCGGCGCGGTCGGCGAGCTACTGGCTGAGATGGACGGCCACCACGACACCGACCTGATGGTCAATCGTGAAGAAGCGACGGATATGTTCATCGCGAGCCAGTGGCGATCGAAAGACGACGCCATGGCGTTTTTCCGCAGTGACGACTTCCGTGAGACCGTCCAGTGGGGCCGCGATGTGCTCGCCGATCGGCCGCGACACGTCTTTTTGACCTGATAGTGGATTGATATTCGCGAAATCCTCACTCGATCGTTCCGAATGCCCTTGGCGGACGTCGATGTCCTGCCGCTTGCTCGTATGCGTACGCGAGTTCAAACAGTCGAGGCTCACCGAACTCCCGGCCCAGCAGCTCGAAGCCAACGGGGAGACCCTCTTCGGTGCATCCTGCTTGCACGACAATCGACGGAAGGCCGGTATGCGCTGATAATTCGCAGTTCAATTCACCGAACGGTTGGTGCTTTGGAATCCGGACGGGTGGAACTGTCGACGGCGGATACAAGAGCGCATCGAGGTCTGCTTCCACCATCCGTCGCTCCGTGTCTATCCTGAGCTGTCGACGCCGATCGAGTCGGCGAAGATACCCGAGGTCGTGATCTAGCCCTTCGACGTCAGTAGCAAGAATATCGCTGTCTGCGATCCTCGCTGCGACTGACGGCGTGATCAGCCCCGATTCGACGATCGATTCGAGCGATTTGAACGGGGCATCCTCGCCCAGTTCAGTCAAGTAGGCATCGAAATCACGCTTGAACTCGTACTGAAGTACCCGTGCAGACTGCAGATACCCGGTCTCTGCTACCGCTACTGGATCGACGATGGTTGCTCCAGCGGCTTGGAGTTCATCGAGAGCAGATTCAATCGTAGCCGTCACTGTTTCGGCTTCCTTTTGCGACGCGCTTGCTTCGTCCTGTAGGCCAAAGAACTGCCGAACGACACCGATTCGTGCTCCCTCGAGGCCGTCCTCGTCGAGGTGAGAGACGTACCCACCTTCGGGTACACGACCGATGCCCCTGGCCGAGACAGGGTCCTCGGAATCGTAACCACAGAGCACGTCGAGCATTCGCGCCGCGTCTTCGACGGTACGGGTGATGGGACCAGCAGTGTCCTGCGTCTCACTCAGGGGAATGATACCCGAGCGACTCACGAGCCCCCTCGTCGGTCGGACACCAACCAAATTATTGAATGCGGGCGGCGATCGGACGGACGAACAGGTGTCTGAACCCGTACCGAGCACCCCAAGATTTGCGGCGATCGCCGCTGCGGTCCCACCGCTTGAGCCGGAGGGGCGTCGGTCGAGCGCGTAGGCGTTTCGGGTCTCCCCGCCCAGAGAACTGATAGTATCAACGCCGAAGGAAAGCTCCTGTAGGTTGGTCTTTGCGAGGATGATGCCACCGGCCTCGCGCAACTGTGCAACGACAAATGCGTCAGTCGGAGGAACTGACTCCGCGAGAGCTTTTGACCCCGCTGTCGTCGGCATATCACTGGTATTTTGATTGTCTTTAATTAGCATTGGAATGCCGTGGAGTGGCCCGACAAACCCCTCCCGGTTAAACTGTTCGTCGAGCCTCTGTGCTCGTTCGCGCGCACGATCGTTGACGGTCAAAATTGCGTTCAACTCGTCGTCGAACGCATCGATTCGCGCGAGGTAGCGCTTTACGAGAGCCACCGCAGTAAGCTCTCCAGCTTCCATGGCCTCGTGAACGTCGCTGACGGTCGCCTCAGTGACGTCGAATGTGTGGGTGTCCGTTGTTGATGGCACAGTTAACAGAGTTCTGCCTGCAGGGGATATAATACCTACGCACCAACGGAATTCGGCACAATAGTGGACAAGTGACGTATATTACCCACGATTGATGACTTACCGCTCAATTCGATCGTTCGTCAACCGTCTCGATGGAAGATACGTGACCGTCAAGATAGATTCCCAGTTCATCCATAACTTTTTTTCTGCGCGAGCCAGGTGCTCCCACGTCGTCGTCGGAGAGAGGTCAAGACGGTTGCCAACTTCTGCGATCGTGGTCTCTCGGTTCGGCTGGTAGTAGTTGAGTCGGATGCTCGTGCTGAGTACGTCGAGTTGCCGCTGTGTAAGTGAATTAATAATTTTTGACACCTCGAGTTGTCTGGTGGCTTCTGTGTTTTCTAATTCGACAGTCCGAACGAGCCGTACTGTGTTTTCATCCGCTTCGATCGTTTCGATAACTTCTTGCATCGAATCATCGCTTGTGAGAAACAGCGACCATCGCTCCCACCCGCCACAAATAACGGTTCCTGACCGGTAGTGAACGCCGAGATCGGCCAGCAACTCCGAGATACTGTCCCACTTTCGACTGTCGAAGGTCAACATTGCGAGTACCGTCGATCGATCAACTGCGGTGATCGGTTCAACCGCAATGATCGGTGCTTCTCGCTCGAAATCCATTAAAAACCCTTGAATAGATTCTTCGGGGCCAGTAAACTCGATGATGCGTCGCCGCTCATCTGCCGCGCCGGTGAGAGAGGACATCGATCGAAGCGTCACGTCCGGATACTTGGCGCTCACCTCGCTCTCGGGTGCGTCGTGGTGCCGTATTTGAAGCGTGACTTCTCGTAGAGTCATACAGAATCTTAGCATATCGAACGCCCTGAATATTGATAAGGATTTGCACACTGGTGTCCGCAGTGGTGGTGCCATCGTGGAGTACGCGATGTATTTCAAACTACCAGCGGCTGAAGGCAACGCTGCCGGATGGCTGGTGCGAAAATTTCCCAATGAATGGTATTGTTTGACCTTGCGTAAGTTGCCGGGACCACCACGGTGGCCTCCAAATTCTTGAAATAATATGAGACTATTGTATATGGCTAAAATTTTTATTTATTCATTATTTATAGTACTAATCAAATATGTGGATATAAATTACTGGTAATTGTAGACAAATATTCTGCTATAATTGGCTTTGATTTATATCGCCGAATATATTTGGTTCTATATTCTTGTCTTTTGAGTTAGACCACATGCTTAGGTATGTCTAAGAGAAGCGCTGACACACCAACTGACGCAGAACGCAGCGGTCCCACGGTTGACCGTCGAACAAGTATGAAAATTCTGGCTGCCGCCGGACTGACCGGAGCGGCCGGTTGTCTGGGTGGTGGCGGTGGCTCCGAAGACGATTCTGATGGATCGGACGGATCTGATGGATCGGACGGGTCCGACGGTGACGTCCAAACCGGCGGCCGCCTCCGTGCCGGTTGGTTTACCGGCGATGTCCAGACGCTTGACCCACCATTCGTTGGTGTCGGCCAGCACTTTCAGATTCATGACAATATCTTCAGCGGTTTGGTCCAATTAGAGCCGGACCTGAGTTTCACCGGCGACCTCGCGACTGACTGGGAATCTGAAGATGGTGGCTTGAGTTACACCTTCGAACTTCGTGACGATGTCACCTTCCACAACGGTGACGAGTTTACTGCTGAAGACGTTCGGTATACACTCCAACGAAACTTCGAGGAAGAGGCCCCCCAGACGATGTCTCGACTCTCAGACCTCAAGCCAGTTGACGAAGACGGGGTCGAGGTTGTCGACGACTACACCGTCACACTCAATTTCGAGGAACCGGTGTCTGCTCTCCTTGCGCACCTCACCGGTGGCCCTGGGCGTGCTGCATCGATCATTAACCAGACGGCGTACGAGGAGATGGGTGCGGACGACTACGCACTTGAACCTGTTGGGACCGGACCGTTCGAAGTTGTCGAGCACAGTCCTGGCTCAAATATCACGCTCGATGCGTTCGACGACTACTACGGCGAGGACGAGGACGGCAACGCACTTCCGTACCTAGACGGTGTCGATATCGAACTCATTAGCGATCCGAGCACGCTCGTGAATGGGCTCCGAGGTGGTGATCTCGATATGATCAACCTCGTTCCCCACGAGAACGTCGAAGAACTGGAGGGTATCGACGATATTGAGATTGAATCCACTCTCGGTAATACGTGGAACGGACTGCACCTCAACGTCAGTCGCGGTGAACCGTACAACAACAGAGAGGCTCGCCTCGGTATCGCGAAGGCGATCGACAACGAAGCGCTGGCCCAACGGGCGTACTTCGGCTACGCAGAGCCCGCCACAGGCGTCTTTACCGATGTCCCGGCGTGGATTAGTAGAGACGCCGATGAAAAGCCAGACGATCAGGCGTACGATCCAGAACGCGCCGAAGAATTACTTGAAGAGTCGGGAATGATGGATCACAGCTTCTCGCTTATGTCTGACTCCGAGGGACTTCGAGCGACGCGCGTTGTCCGAGACCAGTTGCGCGACGTCGGCCTTGACGTCGAGGTCGACCAGGTCACGACATCGACGTTCTGGGAACGATACCAAGAGGAAGCGGACTTCGATGGCGTCATTTCTGGCACGGTAGATAAACCAGATCCGGAGGAAACCGTCTGGAACTACTACCGACTGCCTGACGACGGTGGCGTCTGGAACTACGAGGAGTACGAAAACGAGACTGTCCACGACCTTCTCGAAGAACAGCGCCGAGAGACTGATGAGGAGGCACGTGCGGAGATTCTCCACGAGATCGAAGACGAACTCATCACCGACATCGCAGATGTCTACCTCGTCCACATCGAAGATCTCACGAGTTATTCATCCGCTGTGCAGAATTTCACCTTTATTCCGTCCTTCCTCCGGAACTTCTCCGGCGTCTGGCTGGATGAGTAAGTTATGAAAGCGTACATTGCCAAACGAATCGCGTACGGGATCTTCGTCATGTGGCTCGTCGCTACGGTGGTTTTTTTTGGTCTCCGGGCGATTCCGGGCGATCCAGTTCGAACCATGCTTGGTCCCGAAGCGACCGACGATGCCGTCCAGTCGCTTCGAGCCGAACTCGGACTCGATCAGCCAATGCACGTCCAGTATATTGACTGGATGACAGATCTCGCGATGTTCGAGTTTGGGCGAAGCATCACGAAGGGTGGCCCCGTTTCGTCGCTACTGGCTGACGCCGCACCAATGACACTTTCGATCGGACTGATCGGACTCGTTTTCGGGATGTCTATCGCGATACCGGCCGGTATCTTGAGTGCTACGCGAAAATACGAGGTGGAAGATTACGCCGCGACGTTCATCTCGTTCATGGGGTTGTCGATGCCTGCGTTCTTCATCGGCATCCTCCTCGCCGTCGTTTTCGGCGTCTGGATCGACCTGTTACCGATCTTCGGGTACGTCTCGATCACCGAGGGATTCTTCCCGTGGCTGGAGAGTTTACTTCTCCCCGGAATTGCTGTCGGTCTGCCGTATGGTGCGATCGTTATGCGGATGATGCGCTCTTCGCTCCTCGAGGTGATGAACGAACCGTACATGAAGACCGCACGCGCAAAAGGGGTTAACGGGCGAGTGCGACTCTACAAGCACGCGGCTCAAAACGCGTTGATTCCCGTCGTGACGATCGCCGGCATCCAGACGGCACTGCTGCTCGCTGGCAGCGTTACCGTCGAGATCGTCTTCGGTATTCAGGGGCTTGGACAGCTCCTCGTCGACTCGATCCTCGACAAGGACTATCCCGTCACACAGGGGGTCATCCTCGTGGTTGCCGGGATCCTCGTGTTCACGAATATCGTCGTTGACCTCCTCTATACGGTGCTTGATCCACGAATCCGCTACGGAGGTGAACAAACGTGAGCACATCGCAGTCACCGATCGATGCCAAGGCAGACGAGATCGATGACGTCGAAGAACATCTGACACTTCGGAAGCGGCTTTGGGGGACACTCAAGCGGGATAAGAAATCGATGCTGGGGGCAATTGTTATCCTCTCGTTCCTATTGGTCGCAATCTTTGCTCCTTACGTTGCCCCGGTCGACCCCGAACAAGAGTACGGCATCATGGAGCCGCCGAACACCCACTCCGAGACTGCCGACGGAGAGGCGTACCATCTTCTCGGCACAGATTCGTACGGATACGATATCTTTTCACGGATTATTTTCGGTGCTCGTATTTCACTGCTCGTTGCACTGGTAACCGTGCTTTTCGCCTTTACCACCGGGACAGCCATTGGACTCGCTGCGGGGTACTACGGCGGCTGGATCGACTCGCTCCTCATGCGCTACGTCGATTTCCAGTGGGCATTTCCGACGCTGATACTCGCCGCGGGGATCATCGCTGTTTCCGGGAGCCTCGGGGTGATCAATGTAATCATCGCGGTTGGCGTCGCGTTCATCGATGACTTTGCCCGATTGGTCCGCAGTGAGGTGCTTTCTCTCCGTGAAAAAGAGTACGTCGTTGCTGCCCGAGCGATCGGTATGAGTGATCGTCGAATTATGATCAAAGAAATCCTCCCAAACGCCGTTGCATCGCTCATTGTCCAGGTTACATTGATGATTCCTATCGCAATTCTCGCGGAGGCGTCCCTTTCGTTCCTCGGCCTCGGTGTACGGCCGACGACGCCCACCTGGGGGCTCATGCTCAACGAGGGTCGCCAGTTCATCACGCAGGCGTGGTGGCTAAGTATCTTCCCCGGGTTCGCGATTATGATCGTCGTATTGGCGTTCAACGCCTTCGGCGACGGACTGCGGGACGCATTCGACGTCAAAGAAGGGGAGGTGCTCGACCGATGAGTCTCCTTACAGTCAAAGGATTGACGACCGAATTCCACACGCGACGGGGTGTTGTCACCGCGGTCGACGACGTCGATCTCACCGTCAACCGCGGCGAGCTCGTTGGTCTCGTCGGCGAGAGTGGAAGCGGCAAAACCGTACTCGCTGAGAGCGTCGTCGGGCTCGTCGAAGAACCAGGGGTCGTGACCGCAGACTCGATCGTCTTCGATGGGCAACGTCTCGACCAACTCACGGAGTCGGAGATGCGGACGCTTCGCGGCGGAAAGATCGCGATGGTGTTCCAGGATCCGATGACGAGCCTGAACCCAACGATCTCCACGGGCGAGCAGATCGCAGAGGCTGTTCGGCTCCACAACGACACGGGTGAATCGATCAGTCTGCCGGCCGAACTGAAACGCAAGATCTTCGGCGCAGCCAAGGACACCGAATCCTGGCGGCGCGCGATCGAACTGCTCGAAGAGGTCGGGATCCCCGAACCGAGCGTCCGGGTCACGGAGTACCCACACGAATTCTCGGGCGGGATGCGCCAACGTGTAATGATTTCTATGGCACTGGCCGGTGAGCCAGATCTCTTGATCGCTGACGAACCGACGACGGCGCTCGACGTGACCGTACAAGCACAGATTCTTGAGGACCTCAAGTCCTTGAGCCAGGAATTCGACACAGCAATCTTGATGATTACCCACGACCTGGCGGTTGTCGCAGAAACGTGTGATCGGGTTAATGTCATGTATGCTGGAAATATTATCGAACGTGCACCGGCTGACGAACTGTTCGCCAATCCCCAGCATCCGTATACCCAGGGACTGCTCGCAAGCACGCCCCGGGCCAACAAGCGCCGGAAACTGGATCCAATTCCAGGGAACGTGCCTGATCTCACAAACATCTCGTACGCATGTCATTTCGCTCCACGGTGTCCTGAGTCGACAGCGGAGTGTTACGACGTGGAGCCCGAGTTCAGATCGATGGGGCCAGATCATGTTGCGGCATGTCTCCAGAGAGATCCAGAGGTGAGCGATCGTGAGTGACTCCAGTCTCCAAAGCGATGACGGAGAGCCGCTGCTTACAGTTCGAAACCTGAAGAAACACTTCGATACATCCACCGGACTGACGGATAGACTTCTCGGTGGTGGACAATCTGTGAAGGCGGTCGACGGCGTCGATTTGACGCTTCACGAGGGCGAGACGCTCGCGGTCGTCGGTGAGTCAGGCTGCGGGAAGAGCACACTCGGACGTGCGATTCTCAATCTCCACCAACCGACCGACGGGACTGTCCGCTACGGCGGTGAGGATATCACGCACCTGTCTGGCAAAGAAATGAAGCCCTATCGCCAGAAACTCCAGCTCATCTTCCAGGATCCGCTCTCGTCGTTGAATCCACGACAAACGGTCAACGAGATTATCAGCGCACCGATGGAGGTGCACGGAATCGGTGATAGTGCGGCGGACAGACGCGAGCGTGTCGAGGAACTCCTTGTGCAGGTTGGGCTCAAAGAGAGCCACGCCGATCGATACCCCCACCAATTTAGCGGGGGCCAGCAACAGCGGGTCGGCATTGCCCGCGCGCTCGCGCTCGAGCCGCGGGTTATTGTTGCGGATGAGCCTGTTAGTGCGCTTGATGTAAGTGTCCAAGCACAGATCCTCAATCTCCTCTCAGAGCTCCAGTCGTCGTATGGACTGTCGCTGCTGACGATCACCCACGACCTGTCGGTAGTGAGCCAGATCGCCGATCGAGTCGCCGTCATGTACCTCGGCGAGATCGTCGAAATTGGTCCGGTTGAACAGATATTCGAACGTCCACAACATCCATACACGAGGGCGCTGCTTTCGGCGGTTCCGCGGATCGACGCCGCAGATCGCACCGATCGCATTCTCCTCAAAGGTAGCGTGCCGTCACCAATTAATCCACCATCCGGATGCCGTTTCCACACGCGGTGTCCCGAGGTAATCCCTTCGTCGGCGTGGCCGGGCAATCAGTCGACGTTCCGCGAGGCATTCCGGTTTTACAACCGACTCTTACACGAGGAGCTTGAGATTGATCTCGTTCGCGAGCGACTCGAGAACGAAGGACGATCCACCGACACTGACACGGTGGCAACGCAGTTGCTCGACGAATCGTTCCAGATGCCGATCGAAGAGCTCCCGGATGACGTACAAACAGTCATGTACGAGATTGCCAGACATCTCATCGAGGACAATCGCGAACAGGCCATCGAAACGGCCCAAGGCGTGCTGGACTCGCCGTGTAAGCAATCGAAGCCGGAGATGCAAGTCTCGGGTGCATCACAGGCGTCCTGTCATCTGCTCACTGCGGAGGTGACTCCAACCATCTCTCCGGAGTAATTCACTCAGCGGCGTTCGATTGGCGCTGCTTTACCCCCAATCACCGTCGAGCGGCGGGTTGCGCTGCAGCACCATTCCAGGCTCGCGATCGCCCCACTCTTCGTCTTTTGCCTTCGCGAGTTTGTACACGCGGCGGAGTTCTGCGACCGGATCGTCGTGGTCGTCGACCCTGACATCGTGACACACCTTCGGCCCTGTTGGGTCATAGATTTTAATCGCTGTGCTCTGTGCATTGGGTGCACGTTTGTCTCCACCTGCCGCCTCTCCGGCTTCGATCGCGGCCAAGAGTCGTTCGGCAAGCGGGTTGTCCGCAGCTTCCTCAAACGTCTCGGCGATCGCCTCGACTACCCGCTCACCGGACAACATGTTCCCGGCGACGGTGTACCCGTTTCCAACACGGCTCCCAAACCATTCGACACAGTTTTCACCAGAGTGAACCGTTGTGTTTCCGTTACGATCGACTCCGTGGATCTGTCTAACGTCCGGGTCGTCTTCTTGTCGGAGTACCGACGCCACGGCATGATCGACGCTTGCTCCCCGATCGAGAAGCCGCTTCGCGACGACGCCAAGTGGGATATTCACCGTCGCCTGTGTCGAGACGACGCCGTTTCGTGACAGACACGGTGCGAGCGAACCCACCGCCGGTGCCTTCGTTGCAATCGCGACTCCGTGGCATTCGCCGTCAGTTGCACAGATCGAATACGTCATGCATCACTCTACCTGAGCGGATCTCATAACTCTACGGCCTTGGGTAGTTGATAAAATTATACAGATTCGAGGAGAATACCCGCGCCTTTAGGCGCGGGATGAATCCGACAACTCCTCTACTAACCACGTTCGATGACAGGGGCGGATATTCCACGTTCCAATCCGATTTTTTATAATACAACAGTACATAACAAGTTATGGAAGCGTTCCACGATGCACATCCACCGAACCTACCGAGCGACAATCCTCAACCATTGTGAGGTAGATGAATCGCTTGACTGGCATGGGTGGAGCGCATCGAAACTGTGGAACGTCGCTAACTACCACTCCCGCCAAATCTGGGAGAACACGGGCGGGATTCCCGATGATTCGGACTTAAAAAGCGAGTTGAAGACTCACAACAAGTACAAAGGACTGCATAGTCAGTCCAGTCAGCGCGTTCTGGAGGAACTCGCTGAAGCCTTCAACTCGTGGTACGGCAAACGCAAGTCTGACCACCGCGCGAATCCACCCGGCTACCGCAAGAAAAACTACTACGACAATAAAGGCCGTCGCGTCCACGAAGAACACCCTCGTTCAACGGTGACATGGAAGCAGAAAGGCATCCGTCACGACACCAAAAACGGGCGAGTGCGCCTGTCAAAAGGCGCGAACCACAAGGAACACCCCCGAGCATGGGAGTACATCCTCGTTGAATACGAAACCCGCCCCGGTGTCACCGTCGAGAACCTGCAACAGGTCAGAGCAGTCTACGACAAGGAGAAGGGCCGATGGGAACTACACTTGGTGTGTAAGCAAGAAGTTGAGACTCCCGACGCCCCCGGTGAAGAGTCGGCTGGCGTTGACCTCGGCATCTGCAACTTCGCGGCAGTCGCGTACAGCACCGAGCAAGCCGACTTGTACCCCGGCAACCGTCTGAAACAGGACGGGTACTACTTCCCGAAAGAAATCGCCAAATGTGATGATTCAGGTGGTGAAGGAGCCACTCGTCTTCACAAAAAGTGGTCGGAGCGCCGAACTCACTTTTTCCACTCGTTGGCGAAACACATCGTTGAAAAGTGTATCGAGCGTGGAGTTGGACAAATCAACGTCGGCAAACTCGCTGGTGTTCGAGAAGATGAAAACGGCGACTCGAAGAATTGGGGTCGGCACGGCAACCTTGACCTGCACGGCTGGGCGTTCGACCGCTTCACCAATATCCTCGAATACAAGGCAAAAGTCGAAGGTATCGATGTCGTAAAAATTCCAGAACGAAACACGAGCAAGACGTGTTGTATGTGCGGTAGAGAAGACGAGAGTCAGCGTGTTGAACGCGGCCTGTACGTGTGTGAGGAACACGACGATGCGTTCAATGCTGATGTGAACGGGGCGGAGAACATCCGTCTCGACATCAATCAAAGTAACTCCGAGTCTCCGGCCAGTTTGGGCGAGGATAGGAGTACCGGCTGGTTGGCACAGCCCGGGGTCTACCTTCATGACCTCTCCCGAGGATTCCAACCTCGGGCAGAGGTGGTAGGCTGCAAACCTTAATATCCCAATCCAGCGGTGCGGTGCCGTGGGATTCCCGCGTCTTCAGGCGCGGGAGGATGTCAATACTCTGTCTTCGATTTAGCGCTGGAAAGAGGTGAACACAGCCACTTCTCTCTCGGTCAGTCGCTCGTAACTTTGTGAGTCAATCCGGCAGATCGCAGGTCCTCGCCGTCGACCGACGAGCGGAGTTCGTCCATCCCGTCGAAGCGATCGATCCCGAAGTTCTCGGCGTACAGCGACTCGACGCGCTCGACTTCCTCGTCGGTGAGCGACGGAACGTCTGACGCGGCACTCCACTCGGTGATATCCTTCTTGGTGCGGAACGTCGGAGTCACTGTTGCGACTGGCGCGTAGCTGAGGAGGTACGCGATCGACGCCTGTGCCATCGTTCGCTCGCCGTCGCGCTCGAGGAAGCGAAGGGTCTCGAGTTTCTCCCAGCCGGTCTCGTACCACTCGTCAGGCCGGAAGCCGCGGTGATCACCCGAGCCGAGTTCCGTTTCGGGGCGGACCTGCTCGTTGAGCAGCCCCGAGGAGTGTGGCACTCGCGGAATGAGACTCGTCGACGAGCCCGTCTCCTCGATCGTCTCGAGGAAGTGGTTGCCCACGTCCTGTTCGAAGGCGTTCCAGACGAGCTGCAGCGTGTCGAACTCCTCGCGGATCGCCATGTCGCCCTCCGCGAGCCAGCCGATCGACGGCCCGAGCGCCCACCCCTTCGCGCGGATCAACCCCTCCTCTTCGAGTTCGTCGAAGGTTTCGAGGATGTCCTTGTCGACCTCATCAACGTTCGCGTTGTGTAGCTGCAACACGTCGACGGAGTCGACGCCGAGGCGATCGAGACTCCGCTCTGTCGCCTCGCGGATGTACTCGGGGCTCATCTCCTTTGGGAGTTCGCCGTGGCCGGCCTGTGGATTGTTGTAGAAATCGTAGCCGACCTTCGTTGCGAGGGTTACGTCCTCGCGGTAGTCTTCGAGTGCGCGCCCGAGGACTTCCTCGGAGTTGCCGTGGCCGTACACGTCGCCCGTGTCAAAGTAGGTGATGCCCTCGTCGATCGCGTGGTGGATCATGTCGATCGCGTCCGACTCGGAGCGATCGCCCCACCAGTCGGTCCCAACGACCCATGCACCAAAGCCCACTTCGCTCACGGTGATTCCGGTCTCGCCGAGTTCCCGGTATTGCATACACCCCAGTAGGTCATCGTGACACTTAGCGGGTCTGGTTCACGAGTCAGACGCGTCAGATTTGTCGTCTTCCCACCGTGTCCGATCGCGATCGAGCGCCAACGCTTCTGCAACGAGCGCATCGTGTTTCGTGGCAATGTCTGTCGCAGTGATAATTCCAACCAGATTGAGTCCCTCGACGACTGCTAGTTTCTTGATTTCTTCGCGGTGCATCCGATCGACCGCTGCCCTGACTGTCGCTCGCGGCGCGATCGTTTGTAACGGACGGCTCATTGCCGGCTTGACAGGGATCTCATCGAACGATCTCGCCGTTCGATAGCCGGCGATGAGTGCGTCGGTTTCGGTGAGGATGCCGACTGGATCGTCCTCGTGTGTGACGACCACGCTGCCGACGCCTGCATGGAGCATTCGTTTAACCGCCTCACGAACGCTCGCAGCCAGCGGGACTGTCACGAGACCGGTGCTCATCGCCTCTTGAACGAGCATACCAACTCCTCCCAGTCGATCGATTTGATCGTTTCGCCGGGCTGTCGAGCGATAACAAGGCTTAATTTTGCCGATCGCTCACCACCGGGGGATGGACGCTCTTTCGGTTCGTATTGGCTGTCTTTCTGTTGGCGACCGAACCACAGAACAGACCGCAGCCGTCGAGTGGTGTCAGTCCCGCGGTGCTCGCGTCGACACGATCGATGTCACACCCGAGTCAGATTCTGTGATTGACGCCGACCTCGCTACCTACGACGTCCTGTGGTGGCACCGTGATGAGCCAGTCGAACTCGACCGCAAGGCGATCGCCGCGGCCGCGCCGGCAATCCGCGGCGTTCTCGAATCCGGTGGGAGACTGTTTCTCTCGTTGCACGCGCTGTCGGCGGTCGAACCGTTAGATATCGATCCGATCGCTCCCGACGCGGCCGGCACCGAGCGGATCGACCACCCGAGCGGCTTTGCGGCGAAGGCGATCCACAGCGACCACCCTGTCTTCGAGGGCTTCGTCGATCGGTTCTACACCCTTCCGGCGGGCGAGAATCGACCGTTTGCCCGCTACGAGGCTGTCGCGCCAGCCCGCGGTCAGCTGCTGGGATCAGCCGTTCACGCCGGCGAGTTGCTCCCCGCACACAAAGAGATCCTTTCGTGGCGCGTGGGCGAGGGTCACGTTTACGGTGTCGGCGCGCGCGTTGAGTTCGCTGACAACGCCGCTGGTGAGTTTTCAGTCGATCGCGATCGCTTCGTCTCGAACATCCTCGCAACACTTGGCGGCGATCGTCGCCCGACGTTCACCGATCGGCCGACAGACGCCGCGGGGTTCGATCGACTCCGCGCTCGGTTCGCCGACGATCACCACCGACCCACCTATCACCTCTCGCCGCCGGCGGGATGGCTCAACGACCCCAACGGGATCATCCACCACGACGGGACCTACCACGTGTTCTATCAGTATAACCCGATGGGGCCGTTCCACGGGACGATCCACTGGGGACACGCGACGAGCGAAGATCTGCGCACCTGGTGTGACGAACCGGTTGCGCTGTCGCCGGACCCAGACGGCCCCGATCGGGACGGCTGTTGGTCCGGCTGTGCGGTTGTCGACGCCGGCGGGACACCGACGATCCTCTACACAGGAGGGCGCGGCAGCGATCAGCTGCCGTGTCTGGCGACCGCTGGCGACGATCGACTGCACTCGTGGCGCAAGGATCCAGCGAACCCGATTATTCCGGCCGCGCCAGACGATCCGGCGGTGCTCGCGACCGACGACTGGGACGCGGAGTTTCGCGACCACAATGTCTGGGCCGTCGGCGACACGTGGTACCATCTGATCGGAGCGGGACTGTCCGAGGGTGGGGGTGCGGCGCTTTTGTACCGCGGTGATACCCTGCGCGACTGGGAGTACGTGGGTCCGCTCCTGAGCGGCGATCACGACGTAGCGGACACGGTGTGGGAATGCCCCGAACTGCTCGATCTTGGCGAGGTGTCGTTGCTCCACGTCTCGAACTACCGCGACGTTCGGTACTTCCTCGGGGTGGCTGATCTGTCGACGCCCGGATTTGCAGTGGAAACTGAGGGGCTGCTCGATCACGGCGCGCTCTATGCTCCACAGTCGACAACGACTCCCGACGGCCGTGTGCTCATGTGGGGCTGGATTAAAGAAACCAGAAGTGTCGACGGCCAGTGGCGCGCCGGCTGGTCGGGTGCGCTTTCGATTCCCCGGGAGTTGTCAATCGGCTCGGCCGGTGATCTCGTCCAACAGCCCGCCCGAGAGCTCCGCGCCTTGCGTTCAGAGCCGACTTTCGACGGGAGCGCCGATCTCACCGCAGGTGAGCACCGACCGATCGCCGCGACGAACAACGCCTTGGAGCTCCGTGCCGAGATCGAGCCGCTCGGTGACGTCTCCTTCGAACTGGGCCTCTTCGAATCGCCTGCCCGCTCTGAACGAACTGTTGTCCGCTGTCGACGCGATGGGATTGTCGTCGATCGATCCAACTCGACGCACGATCCCGATCCAGACACATCCTCGGTCCGGATGCCGATCGACGCCGACGGATCTGACGGCGTGTCGCTGCGGGTCTTCGTCGACGGGTCGATCCTCACTGTCTTCGCGAACGATCGACACTGTCTCACGACGCGGGTGTACCCGTCCCGCTCGGACGCGACTGGGGTCTCTGTCGCCGCGTTCGACGGTGATCTCTCGGTTCGATCGTTGACGGCCTGGCCGCTTGAGGCGTCGTCGGGCGATCGTGCGTTTCGGAACCGCCAAGACCGCCAGTAGTTCTTTACGCCCGATCCTCCATCGGTGTACCAAGCCATGTCCGGGCCATCCACAGATCCGCGAGATCTGGGCGCGCTCTCGACGGCCACACAGCGGCTGTCTTCGATGAGCAATCGTCGAGAAATCTACGAGGTCGCGGTTCGATCGGCGCAAACGGTTCTTTCGGCCACACACTGTGGGATCTGGATCGCCGAATCCGATTCCGATCAACTCCGGCTAGTTGCACAGGCAGATCCCACAGCTACCCTGTTCGAGTGGGTGATTCCCGCCGGTAGCGACCATCCGGTGTGGACCGCATTTGACGGTGAGGATGTCTCGATCAGCTCGATCAGCTCGATCGACTTAGCTAACACGACTGACACGACCAACTCGACTGACACGACCAATTCGGCTGACTCGACCAACTCGGCTGACTCGACCAATTCGTTCGATTCGATCGATTCGACCGACTCTAGCGAGGCTTCTCGCCAGCCGTCAGGCACAGTCGTGGCTTTTCGACTGGGTGCGCATGGCGTGCTTGCGGTCCACGTCGAGGATTCGATCGCCACAGATACCATTTCCACTGATTCGGCCGCGGACGACAGTTCGACCGACACTCCACCGCCGCGGTCGGTCCAGCTCGGCCGTATCCTCGCTGAGAGCGTGACGAGCGCCTTGGAGCGATCGGATCACGAACACGCACTCCGCGTGCAACGCGAGCAGCTCTCAGAGTTTGTGAGCTTTGTCTCTCATGACCTAAAAAACCCGCTCAACATCGCCAGCGGGCACCTCGAAATTGCTCGGTCGGAGTGTACCGGCGCTGTCGACTCCTTCGAGACGATCGAGACGGCGCTCACTCGCATGAACGCACTCGTCGAGGATCTACTCGAGCTCGCAAAGCAGGGCGAGCTCGTCACTGACCGCTCGACCGTCTCGTTGCAGCGCGTCGCCGAACAGGCCTGGAGTGTCGTCCACGCACCCGATGCGAGGCTTGATCTGGAAGGTGATTTCCAGACCTCGTGTGACGCCGATCGCCTCGCACAGGCGCTCGAAAATCTCTTCCACAACGCGATCGAGAACGCCGACGGTCCCGTCAGAATCCGCGTCGGCCCGATCGAGCCGATCGAGACGTCGACCCGATCAGCGGCACTCGCCGGTCCTGTCGGGTTCTACGTCGCCGACGACGGCCCCGGAATTGCCGACGACGCCTACGAGGACGTGTTGTCTGCGGGGTATTCGACGACCGGCAGCTCCGGAATTGGGTTGACGATCGTCCACCGGATCGTCGAAGCCCACGGCTGGACCGTGTCAGCGAGTCGGAGCGCTGATGGCGGCGCTCGCTTCGACATCACCGACGGGTCGAAACCGGTTGCGGTGCCATCGACCAGAGACGACTCAGGGACGTAAGCGGCTAGGTTGAGTGGTACGACCCACGACCGTCGCGATCGCCACGGCCGTCGAACGGCGAGGACGGTAGCGGCTCGTGCGGGAGCAGCAGGTGTCCGTGATCGAGTACGCCGAGGACGCGCGTCCGTCGACCGTCGACCCCGATTCGGACTGTGGGCGCGGGGGTGCCGCCGAAGCGCCGACGCTGTTCTGGCTCTGGCAGGAGTGCCACGTCGTCGAGGCTCGGGCGATCGAAGTCGTAGTAATTGAAAAACGAGTTCACGAGCAGTTCGTCGCCGTGATCGTAGACGAGCCACGAGTACGCCTGAAACGGCGCGTTTGCGGGGTTTGTTACCACGAGGCCACTGTCGTTCAGCGGTTCGTACTCGCCGAAAAGCGAGTCCGCAGCGAACCCATAGAGCGCGTCGTATCCTTCGATCCCCGGGGCGAACGTGTGCATGTGACTCGAGATGAACAGGTAGTACGTCCCGTCCCGCACAACGATGTGTGGCCGTTCGAGCTCTTGATTCACACATACGGCGTCCAACAGCGGCTCTCGTAGCCCGAAATCGGTTGGGTCGCCGGTTGGCGACTCGGCAATCCCGACGCTGCCGTTGAACTCTTGTTGTGCTTGGTCGCCGCCGCAGGCCGCAGACCCCTCAGGGACGGGCGTGTTCGCCTCGAACACGAGGTACGTCCCGGTCTCGTCCTCGAAGAACCACGGATCGCGGAAGGTGTAGATCATGCCTCGCGATTGGGCTTCAGTCTCGTAGCGATCACCGTCAGGTCCGGTGATGATCTCGTGGGTCCACGGTCCCTCGATCGACAGCCCCTCGCTATCGGTATGGACGGTTCCGCCATGACCGACCGCGAGCCGCTGGGTGTAACTGAGCTCCGCTTCGTCGCGTTGTCCCGATGCGGTGTAGTATGCGTAGACGGTGCCGTCGTCGTATAGTGCCGAACCGGCCCACTGCCGAGAGCCGAAGGGGCGATCGCCCTCGATCTCGCCTGCGTCGTTTTTGAAGACGGGCCCGCCGGTGTGCCAGTTTTTCCCATCAGCCGAGTAGGAGTACCGAATTGTTGCGACGTCGTGGCGCTTGCCGGGCAACAGCGCCGAGGTCGACGTCAGCGCGAGGATGACCCGATAGCCGTCGATCTCGGCAACAGAGCCGTCTCGATCGCGAAGCAGCCAGGTGTCCCACAGGTGCAACTCGGGGTCGATCGGCGACTCCGGTGGATAGATGATCGGCGCGACGGTATCGTCGGTGCGTGCGAGCCGCGCGGCGTGCTCGCGGGTCCACGCTGGTGTGTTGCGGCTGATTCGGCCTCGACCGCCCGAATCGTCTGTCATGGCTTAGGCTCGACGGCGAACGCTCTTAGGTTTCACCGTTTTACTCGGGGTGTAGTACTTCTTTTGGCGCGGTGCGGCTTGACGACCTCCGTGCACATCCGAACGGATTTGTGGCCCGCTGTCGAAGAAGCGTCAATGACCAAGCGACACGTGTCACTCCCCGACGAGGCCGAGTCGGGAGTCCGAGGCTTCATCGAATCGGTTGACGAACGGCTTTCCTCGGATGAAGACACCTGTGCTGTCGTCGAGGACGTACTCGTCGATCTGTTCGGCGATCGCGAGGCCTACGATCGCTGGCAGGCCGGTGAGGACGTCTCACACGCCACGCGGGTCCGCCTGCAGGGGTACGACCCGTGTAATGCGACGCTCGAATCAGAGTACTACGCCGAAAAGGACGAGGCGGCGTTCACGCGATCGAAACACCTCCAGTGGCTCTGGCGGCAGTTCGACGCGACCCCGATGGCCGACAACGTCGAGTTCGCGCTCCGATTCCGACAGATGCTCGCGGACCATCTCTTCGAGGAGTGTGGGGACAACTGCCGCTTTTTCAAAGGAATCACGTTCACCTACGGACACAACATCACGATCGGTGACAACACCGTCGTCCACGACGATGTTCACCTCGACGATCGAGGCCGGCTGACGATCGGCGATCGCGTCTCGATCTCCGACGGCGCACACATCTACAGCCACGACCACGATATCGTCGACCAGACGGCGGTCCGGAACTTCCACACAGTGATCGAGGACAACGCTCGCGTGACGTTCGATTCGATGGTGCGTGCTGGCTGTCGGGTCGGCGAGAACTCGATCGTCGGCGCACGCGCGGCCGTTCAGGGAGACGTTCCCGCCCACCACATCGTGGTTGGCATGCCCGCCCAGAGCGTCAAGATCAAACCTGGCTGGGAAGACGTTGCCGAGCCGATCGACGACGGCAAACTCGAAAACCGTCAGCACGAGCGCGAAATCGAGTACGATGTACCCGCGGATTTCGAGGTCTTCGACGAGTTCCAGCGAGATCTTTCGCCGCCAGGTGGCCGATAGGCCACCGCGATCGATCTACACCCCACGTCGGGTGGTCGATGGCTCATCACGATCGATCTACACCCCACGTCGGATCGACCGACACGCTGACGGGCCTCGACGTACATGTGTCGGCTAATGACTTCGACATCCTCGCCTGAGCCTATCGACAGCAATCTGTTTATTACCGTTTCTGGACCACCAGGCTGTGGCGCGACGACGCTTTGTACCCAGCTTGCGGACGCGCTCGGCTGTCCGTACGTCTCTGGCGGCGACATTTTCCGCGAACTCGCCGACGATCGCGGGATCTCGCTCAATCAGCTCACTGCGCAGGCGGAGGCCACAGACGAGATCGATCGCGCCCTCGACGAGCGCCTGCGAATGATCGCCGAAAAGTGGGGGATGTCGAGCAAGCCATTCATCCTTGAATCCCGCCTGGCTGGCTGGATCGCTGGCGAGCGCGCAGATCTTCGCATCTGGTTGGACGCTCCAGAGGACGTTCGCCTCGAGCGAATTAGCGATCGTGAGGAGACCGAACCCGAAATGCGGGTCCGCGAGGTCAGCGAGGCCGGTCGCTACCAGTCGTACTACGATATCGACATCGACGATCGAGAGTTCTACGATCTGCACCTCAACACTGCCCGCTGGAGCAAAGACGGCGTCTTCGAAATTGTCCGTGCGTCAATCGAGGCGTACGATCCCGAACTCGACGAGGGAGCCTTCGAGACGCCGACTGTCAATATGTAGTGTCGGACCCAGTTGATTGCCGCAATCTTCGACTCATCGGTTGTATTTCCACACTACCCAGCCGGATAGCGCGAAAAGTACTCCGGTGAAGCCCGCCCAAAAGCCCGGAACGGGTCGCGTCCATTCTTGCACGATCGCCGCGAGCATCAGTGCGGCGGCGACAAACGTCACACGGCTCGCGTCGCGTGCGAGACTGGCCTCCTCGGCGGGCGGAAGATCGCCCGGATTGTAGCCGGCAATCAGCCCGACCGCCCCGCGGTAGCGAATCATGTATCCGAGAAGCACACAAACGGCGGCGCTAAACCCGAGCACGGCGGTTTCGGTGACGGCCATGTGCGCGGTTCGATTGCCATGAAAAAATCCCTGTCGGCCCGTTTCAGTCGACTTAATCTCCTGGGCGAGGTACAGACTGCTGTGCCCCGTGCGCTCGCGATCAACGTCGCTGCGAACACGAACATCCCCGGCTTTCGCGGGCCGATCTATCCCGACGGATCGTTCGTCTACCTGCCAATCCCAGAGCGCGAGCCGACAGCCCGATCGGTCCCGACCTACGGCGATCTGCTGTCGGTGCTCGATCCGCTGCCGTTCACTGTCGCTCCGGATGTCGGTGACACGCATGTCCACCTCGACCCCGAGTTCCCCGAGTATCCGTTCTGCGAGCGGTATACCTACGGCGACGAGCACGGCGTGAAGGCGGGACCGATCGCCGAGCTCGATCCCGGTGACTCGCTGTACTTTTACGCAACGCTCTCGGCGCACGACCCGCCCGAGGGGATCGACACCGGCCCGACCGTCGACTGGATCGCCCCCGAGTGGGGCGCGTACCTCATCGGCGAGTTTCGGATCGATCGCGTCGTGACCGCCGAGGCGTACGCTTCGTTGTCGCCACGCGAGCGCGAGCCGTTCGCAGACAACGCTCACCGCAAGCGCGACCCGCCTGACGCGAAGGTGCTCGTTCTCGGGACTGCCGACTCGGCGCTGTTCGATCGAGCGGTGCCGCTGAGCAACCCACAACAGGGATCGGCGGCGAACTCGATCGTCACCGATCTCTCGAACGACTCGGGGAAGGGGCCGTGGTGGCGACGGCGGCTGTGGTTCGACGAGTCGGCGACCCGTCGCCTCCGGGGAGCGATCGACGAGGGCGCGATCGACGCATTGGTGTGACTGTTGGCAATCGCCGAGCGCTGATCGCTGAGCACCGCGATCGATCTGTGAAGTCAGCTTTATTGGTTCGGTCGGCTACTCACCAATACGTTAGCGTTTCACTTCCATGACACACAGGGTACTTGTTGTCGACGACTCAGCATTGCAGCGCAGCATTATCGCAGACGCCTTGGCCGAGCAATTTGAGATCGTCGCGGAGGCTGAAAACGGCCGTGCGGCGATCAAAGCCTTCCTGGAACACGATCCCGATCTCGTGACGATGGACATCATGATGCCCGAACTCAACGGGATTGAGGCGACCGCAAAGATCAAAGAACAGTCTCCAGAGACGGTGATCGTGATGTGTACGAGCGTTGGCCAGGAAGAAAAAATGCGCGAGGCGGTCACAGCCGGCGCGGACGGCTACGTCCTGAAGCCGATCGACGCGGACGAACTCCGTGAGACGGTGACGAACGCGGTGTCGTAGCTCTCGACACCGTGTTTCACTCCTCGCTCTCTCACCTCCCGTGGGTGTATCCCTTGTCGGCGAGCGGCTCACTGTCAACAGTCACCCCTTCGTCGGCCGTCACGACCGTCCCGATCGGCGTCATCTGCACGTCGAGCCGATCGCGGACCACGGACAGTGCCTCCGGCGGTAGCGTACAGACCAACTCGAAGTCCTCGCCGAACGTGACTGCTGTCCGCCAGGGATCGCCGTCTCCGCTTTCGTCTTCGTTGAGCTGGTTGCTGGCCGCCAGTTCGACGAGCCGATCGTCCACCGGCACCGCCGCACGGTCGATGGCGAACCCACAGTCGCTCGCCTCGGCGAGTTGGTGCAGCGATCGCGCGAGCCCGTCACTTGAGTCCATCATCGCAGTCGCCTGTTCGGCGAGCGTTCTGCCGGCGGCGATCCGCGGTTCGAACCGGAACAGCTCGTTTGCCGCCTCGGCTTCGCCCGCCTCGAACAGTGCCAGCGCCGCCGCACTCCGACCGAGCGTCCCGGTCACACAGACGTGTTCTCCTGGTGTCGCTCCCGATCGCAGAACTGGCTCGCGGTCGCCGAGGTCGCCGATCGCGGTCGTCGCGACCGTGAACTCGACGTACTCGTCTAAATCGCCGCCGACGTAGGCCCCGCCGACGGCGTCACACACGTCACACGCACCCGTTATGAACGCTGTCAGCTCCTGTTCGTCGAAGGTCGTGTCTGCGTAGACGGCGACAGCGGCGGTTGCGTCGGCACCCATCGCTGCCACGTCCGACAGCGACGCGCCGACCGATCGCCACCCGGCGGTGTAGCGTGTCGTTCCCTCGGGGAAATCGGTCGTCTCGTGGAGCATATCCGTCGTGAGCACCGTTGAGCCGACCACGGCCGCGTCGTCGCCGGCATGTTCGATCGCCGACCCAACGAGCCCGAGTGCGGTTCGTTCGTCCATCCTGTCTGTCGTTCGGGCGATTGCCGCAAAAACGGTCCGATCGGCCCGCGTTCGGCACCGAGCTAGAAGCAGGGACACCAGGTTTGGCGATCTGGTTCATCGTGCGCGTTAGGGCTCCACACACCCGCTCTCGGTCGATTACGATGGGTTTAAACGACGCAAGCGGGAATTGCTCGTCATGGTAACCATCTACGACGTTCCGGCCGACGCGCTCATCGAGGAGCTGTCGGACCGGCTTGCGGATCGGCTTGAAACCCCCGAGTGGGTCAACTACACGAAATCCGGTGCAGATAGAGAGCTCCCGCCAGAGCAGGACGACTTCTGGGAGACTCGCGCGGCGTCGCTGCTCCGGAAGGTCGCGATGAACGGGCCGATCGGCATCGAGCGACTCGCGACCGAATACGGCGGCTCGACCCGCGGCTCGACCCGCTATCGGGTTGCCCCGCCGAGCCACGCCGGCGGCTCCCGGAAGATCATCCGCACCGCGCTCGCCCAGCTCGAAGACGAGGGCTTCGTCCAGACCGCACAGGGCGAGGGGCGCCGCATCACCGACGAGGGCCGTGCGTTCCTCGACGAGGCTGCCGAAGCGGTCTTCGAATCGATCGACAACCCGGAACTCGAGCGCTACGCCTGATCGGCGCCGCGGTCCGATTGCTTTCGCTGTGGCCTCCGAAATGGTTTTCATTGCCGGATCGAGAATATACAGCCATGAGCGGAAGCCCTGACGACGAAAAACTCGAGGAACTCCGAGAACAGAAGCTCAAAGAGCTGCAAGACCGCGCGGAATCCGGCGCCAACGAGGAGGCTCAAGAGGCCGCCCAACAGCAGGCGGAGGCGCAAAAAGAGGCGATGCTCCGCCAGCATCTCACCGACGGCGCACGCCAGCGACTCAACGCTGTGCAGATGTCGAAACCCGAGTTCGCCCAGCAGGTCGAACAACAGATTGTCGCACTCGCCCGCAGTGGGCGGCTACAGGACCGTATTGACGAAGACCAGATGAAGTCGCTGCTCAAAGAGCTTCAGCCCGAATCGAAATCGTTCAACATCCGCCGGCGGTAGATGGACCTCGCACTCTTGTACAGCGGCGGCAAAGACTCCTCGCTGGCAGCCCTGTTGGTCGATCGTTTCTACGACGTCACACTCGTCACTGCGCACTTTGGTATCACCGACGACTGGCAACATGCCGAAGCCGCCGCCGAGTCGCTGTCGTTTCCCTTCGAGACCGTCGAACTCGATCGATCGACCGCCGACGCCGCAGCCGAACGGATGTACGAGGACGGCTTTCCGCGTAACGGCATCCAGATGGTCCACCACCACGCGCTCGAAACGGTCGCAGAACTGTCTGTTGACGCGATTGCTGACGGGACCCGACGTGACGATCGCGTCCCGACCGTCACCCGCGCACAGGCACAAAGCATCGAGGATCGCTACGGCGTCGACTATATTTCGCCGCTTTCGGGGTTCGGCCGCGGCGCCGTCGATCGGCTCGTTGAGGCGACGTTCGAGGTCGAATCGGGACCGAGTGAGGTGATCCCGAAAGCCGATTACGAGGGTGAACTTCGAGCGCTCCTGGCCGACAAATACGGGGCCGACGCTGTCACTGACGTGTTCCCCGAGCACGAACAGACGTACGTCCGCGGATCGATCGAGTGATTGCTAAGTGCCGCTGAGCGGCCGTTGAGTGACCGCTGAGTGATTGCTAAGTGCCGCTGAGCGGCCGTTGAGTGACCGCTGAGTGATTGCTAAGTGCCGCTGAGTGGCCGCTCTCGCTTTCGGGTGTCTGCAGGTGTGATCGAACCACTCTTGTCGCGGCTGGCCCTCGACCGATTCAATGGATGCCGGACTCGGGTTCGCTGTCGCTGCCGCGCTCGTGTGGGGCGTGTATATTTTTGTCCTGAAGCGATCGTTCGTTGGTATTCCGCCCGCAGCGCTGACCGTGCTCATCAATATCTCGGCGATCACGTGGTACCTGCCGGTTGCGATTACCCAGACGGATCTCGAAGCGAGCCAGTTCACCGGCATTGACGCGACGGCAATCGGCGTGGTCGCGCTCACGATCGTGACCACCGCGGCTGCGTTTATTCTGTTTCTGTGGGCGATCGACGACGGCGACGTCTCCTACGTTACACCGATTAACAAGATCGTCCCGGTGTTTGTGTTGCCGATCGAGATTCTTGTCCTCGGACAGGTGCTGACGCCGCTGCAGGTCGGCGGCCTCGTCGTCGCGACGCTTGCGGTGTACGTCGCGAACTACGAGCCGGGCGGGTTCTTCGAGCCGTTCCGCAAAGCCGCGAAGTCTCGGCCCGCACAGTTTGCGCTGTTGAGTGCCGTCTGTTATGCGATCTCCGACGTGGGCAAACGGGTTGCCCTCCAGGAGCTCGCGATCCCCGGAACGCTTTGGGTGCCCCTCCTGTTATCCGGGGTCGCGATCGTGCTCCTGCCGAGTGCAATCAAGAACCCACCGACGCTTTCGCGGCGATCGATCCCGCTGTTTGCCGGCGGCGGCGCGATCGTCGCCCTCGGTGAACACACCACGACGATCGCATTTTCGCTGTTGCCTGCGAGCATCGCTTCCCCGGTGATCAACACGCAGGCGATCGTGGCGGTCGTTCTCGGCGGAATCATTCTCGGCGAGCGCTACTTTCGGCTTCGGCTCGTCGCGGCTGTGCTCGCGGTTATCGGGGTAACGATGATCGCGATCTGATCGTGGGACTTCGTCTTTACGGGCATTCTGTCCCAACGAGGTCGCGGCCGAACCGACAGCTTTCAGACGATCGCTCGAAAACCCCTTTGCATGTACCAAGGGCTCAAAGGATTTCGTGACTTCTACCCTGAGGAGATGGCTCCTCGCCGGGAGGTCATCGACACGGTCGAGACCGCGGCCGCGCGGTACGGCTTCCGCGAGATCGGGACGCCGGCGCTCGAACGGACCGAGATGTACGTCGACAAGTCCGGCGAGGAGATCGTCGAGGAGCTGTACAACTTTACCGACAAAGGCGATCGGGACGTGGCGCTCACGCCCGAGTTGACCCCGACGGTCGCACGGATGGTCGTCGCGAAGGCGCAGGCGCTCTCGAAGCCGATTAAGTGGTACTCCACGCGGCCGTTTTGGCGCTACGAGCAGGTCCAGCAGGGCCGTTTTCGGGAGTTCTACCAGACGAACGTCGACATCTTCGGATCGAGCGAACCGACTGCCGACGCCGAGGTGCTCGCCGTTGCCGCGGACGCCTTGACCGGGCTTGGCCTCACTGCAAAAGACTTCGAGTTCCGGGTCTCTCACCGCGACATCCTCGGCGGGCTGTTGGACGCCTTTGACGCCGACGTGGATACGCAGGCCGCAATCCGTGCGGTCGACAAAAGCGCGAAGATCGAGACGGCCGAGTACCACAACCTCCTCGTCGACGCCGGCCTGAGTGCCGCCCAGGCCGCTGAATTTGACGACCTGCTCGACACCGACGATCTCTCGGATCTCACGGCGTTCGCGGAGACCGATCGCGTCGCCGACGCTGTTGAGAACCTCGAAGCTGTGCTAGAAGCCGCTGAAGACTTCGGTGCCCGAGAGTACTGCACAGTTTCGCTCGAGACCGCCCGCGGATTAGATTACTACACTGGCGTCGTCTTCGAGTGCTTCGACTCGACCGGCGAGATCGGCCGCTCGGTGTTCGGCGGCGGGCGCTACGATGATCTGATCGAATCCTTTGGCGGCCAGCCAACGCCCGCGGTTGGCGTTGCGCCCGGCCACGCACCGCTTGGCCTCTTGTTACAGCGCGCCGGCGTCTGGCCCGATGACGCGGCGACGATCGACTACTACGTGTTGACCGTTGGCGATACCCGATCGGTCGCCGCGGATATCGCCCGCGACCTCCGCGATCGAGGCAACGTCGTCGAGACGGACCTCTCCGATCGCAGCTTCGGCGCACAGATGGGCTATGCGGACTCGATCGGCGCGGAGACGGTCGTCATCGTCGGCGAACGGGACTTGGCCGACGACAACGTGACGGTCAAAGACATGGCCTCCGGCGACCAGACAACTGTCGATGTCGACGCCTTCCCCGGGGCGTTCGATCGACCGACGTACGACGACTTCTGAGATGCGCGCGTTCCGGCTCGCCTACGACGGCCGGCCGTTTCACGGCTATCAGCGACAGCCGGACGTCCGCACCGTCGAGGGGGATCTCTTTTCTACCCTCCGTTCGCTCGATGTCTGTGCGCCCGATCGTGCCCCGCCGGGGTACGCCGCCGCAGGCCGGACGGACGCCGGGGTGTCGGCGATCGCACAGACGATCGCGTTCGACGCCCCCGGGTGGCTCACCCCGCGAGCGCTCAACAGCGAACTCCCCGGTTCGATCCGCGCGTACGCGGCCGCTGATGCTCCGGACGGGTTTCACCCGACGCATCACGCCTATCGCCGCGAGTACAGCTATCATCTCTATGCGCCCACAGGTGAGCAACAGTCGATCGCTAGTCTGCCACCAATCGCCAGTCTGCCGCCGATCGACGACGAGCGGGCCGCAGCCGCGCTCGAGCAGCTCTGCGGCAGCCACGATTTTCACAACCTCACGCCTGATGCGGAGGGCACCCACCGAGGGCTCTCTGGACGGCTCGATCGAGATGGAGGCTTCCTCGTCGTCCGATTCGCGGCCGGCGGATTTGCCCGTGAGCTGGTTCGACGGCTCGTGACTGTTGTCCACCGCGTGGGGACCGGAGAACTGTCGATTGACTTCATCGATCGCCTGCTAGGCTCCGAATCGATCGAGGGCGGTGACGGGATCCCGCCGGCCCCACCGGAGCCGCTCGTACTCTCAGACGTCATCTACCCGCAACTCTCGTTCGTCGTCGACGAGGCTGCCCGCGAGCGCGCGATTGAGGCGATCGGCGGTCGAGCGATCGAGGGCGCGATTGTCGAACGGACCAACGCGTCGATCGTCGAGGGGCTCCGCGACGCCGGCGACGTAGCGTCGAGCGATGAACGGTAAGATACCTACCGCCGAGCGTGTGAATACAGCTCACAGTAGCGCTCCCCTCCCCTCATAGCAACTTTTTGTTCGATCGGGCCCGAACGCCCAGTATGTGCTACGATGCGGTCGTTTTCGACAACGACGGCGTGTTGACGTATCCAACGCCGCGATCGGTCCTTCGGCAGGGCGTTCGTGACGCGTTCGCCGAATTCGGTGTCACGCCCGACGATGCGGTCGTCGATGGGATGATCGACGCCGATATCACGCGGATTCAGCAGATCGCCGAGCGCTACGAGATCGACCCAGCGGCGCTGTGGGCCCAACGCGAGTCGGCGGTCGCCGCTACACAGCGATCGGCGCTCGAAGACGGCCGGAAAACGCTGTACGCAGACGTCGGAACGCTCGCAGAACTCGATGCACCGCTTGGAATCGTGAGCAACAACCAACACGAGACGGTCGAATCGATCGTCGACCGCTTCGACCTGTCTGCACTGTTTGGCTACGCGACGGGCCGCCCGCCAACACTGGAGGGCTTTCAGCGGCGTAAACCCCAGCCAGACTTCTTAGAAGACGCGGTTTCGGCGATCGGCGTCGACTCGGCGCTGTACGTCGGCGACAGCAACGTCGACGTGCTCGCGGCCGATCGCGCCGGCTTGGACGTCGCATTCATCCGCCGGCCCCACCGGGCAGACTACCAGCTCGTCGCCGACCCGACCTACGAGATCGAGTCGCTGGAGGAACTGTCGGCGATCGCTGTCTGAGTCGGTGAAATTGCGGAATACTGTCCGGTCACTCCCAGTTGTCAGGCCACAAGTCAGCCGCACGCATCCCCGGTTCGAAGTCGGCCTCACGGAACCGATCGGCCAGGTCGTTGACTTCGAGTCGGGGGAGCTCCCGATCGGCCAGTTCGATCGCCAACAGCGCCGTGAGGATCCCGTGCTCGCGGATGTTTCTGTCGTCGACCTTGTCGCGGGTATCGGCGTGAGTGTGGCCCCAGCCACGGCCGCGATCATCGCTGTCGCTGTGTAGCTGGAGAGCGGGAATGCCCGCGCGGACGAACGGCCACTGGTCGCTGAACGGGTGCGGTTCGAGCTCCGTTCGGATCGGCTGGTTCGTCTCCGTTGCGATCGACTCGGCCACATCCACGACTGTCTCAGAGCCGTGTGCCAACGCGACGAGGTCGCGGAACCGCCCTGCGCCGTCGACGTTCAGCACTCCGTGGACGCGCTCGTGATCGATCGCCGCCGCGAGGTGCTCTGCGCCCAGGAGTCCGATTTCCTCACAACCGACCGCGACGACCCGAACCCCTCGTGTCAGTTTGTCTTCGGCAGCCGCGAGGATTCGCACTGCCGCGAGCACGGTTGCGATCCCACAGCCGTTGTCCAGCGCTCCCTCGGCGATATCGTGCGCGTCGTAGTGTGCGACGAGAAACAGCTCCTCGTCGGTCTTGGGGCCGAGTCGACCGACGACGTTCTGACTCTCGCCGGCGACGGTTTCGGCCTCGACAGACACCGATAGCTCAGCGCTCGGTCCCGCTGTGTTTTCGGCGTATTCGCGGAGCCACGTGCCCGTCTCCTTGCTGACCCCGACGGCGATCGCCGCGGCCTCTTGGCCGAATTTGAGTGCGCCTGTCGGCGGCAGCTGTCCGGGTGTGTGGTTGACGAACACGAACCCGACTGCGCCGGATTCGATCGCGTAGCCAAACTTCTCCATACGGTGAATAAATCGGCCACCTTCGGGGGTTGTCGTACTCGCGACGACAATCCGGTCCTCCACGTTCAGTTCGTCAATCTCCGCGGGCGTTCCGTAGCCGGCGTCGACGAACGGGGCAGTTTCGGCCCCGCTCGGGGAGTACGGCAGTGCGATCGACTCGAAAGATCGACCAGACCGGTTTGTCGACCCGCGAAGCTCGAGTTCACTCGATCCTCGTCGCCACTCGTCCATCTCGAAGGGATCGATTGAGACGTCCTCGAGCCCGGTGTCTTCGAAGGCGGTGCCGACGCGTTCGGCGGCTTCTCGTTCGCCCTCACTGCCGCCCATGCGGTTACCGATCGCCGTCAGGTCGGTTAGGAACTGCCACGGCGTTTCATCCGTCCATGTCCGTCCGATCGCCGCCGAGAGGGCGGCCGATCGCTCGGTGTTACTCATACACCCTGGTTAGTGAGCGTGGGCAAAATGATACGTGTTGTGGCGATCGAAGCCGCTGATTGGCAAGGCTTACGATTGAGCCACCCGTCCCGATTGGTATGAGTTCGGTTCCCGAACGTGGTGAGATCGACGAGGAGTACAAGTGGTCTCTCGAGAGCATCTATGCGACCGACTCGGGCTGGGAGGCGGCCTACGAGGCGGTTTCCGAACAGATCGATGCGTTGCGCCGCTACGAAGGGCAGGTCACCGAGGACGCCGAAACCCTCCATGAGTTGTTATCGCTCCGCGAGGAGATCATGCGAGACGTCTCACAGGTAAGCGTGTACGCAAACCTTCGAAGCAGCGAAGACACCAGAAACCAGGAGTACCAGGCGCTGTCGGCGAAAGCGCAGTCGCTGTCTTCGGAGGCCGCGAGCGCGATCTCGTATCTCGAACCGGAGCTACAGGAACTCGACGACGACGACATCGAGGCGTTCATCGACGCCGAGCCGGCACTTGCGGAGTACGAACACTACTTCGACGACGTACTGCGCGGAAAGGAACACACTCGATCGGCGGAGGTCGAAGAACTCCTCGCGGAACTCAGTGAGATCACGAGTTCGCCCAGCGAGATCTACTCAATGCTCGCGAACGCCGATATGGAGTTTCCCACTGTCGAAGATCCTGACGGCGATGCGATCGAGATCAGCCAGGGCAACTTCACGAAGCTGCAAAAACACGAAGATCGGGCGTTCCGTAAACTCGTCTACGAAGAGTTCTACGACGAGTGGGAAGACGTCCGAAACACTGTCGGGACATCGTTGCAAAACCAGGTTCGCAAGGACGTCAAGATGGCGCGTGCGAGAAACTACGACTCAGCCCGTGAGGCTGCACTCGACGGTCCAAATGTGCCTGTCGAGGTATACGACACCCTCGTTGATACGGTCCGGAACAACCTCAAGTATCTCCACCGCCACGCCGAGTTGAAGCGCGACGCGCTCGGACTTGACGAGCTTCAAATGTGGGACCTGTACATGTCGATCACTGGTGAGGAAGGACCCGAAGTCAGCTACGAGCAGGCAAAGACATGGGTGATCGAGGCAGTTGAACCGCTTGGGGAAGAATATCAGTCGCGGATGGCCGAGGGCCTTGAGGATCGCTGGGTCGACGTCTACGAGAACCGCGGCAAGCGCGCGGGCGCGTTCTCGTCTGGTACCTACGACACCCAGCCATTCATCATGATGAACTACCAGGACGACATCGCCTCGATGTTCACGCTGGCGCACGAACTCGGCCACTCGATGCACTCGGAGCTCGCCCAGGATGAACAGGCGTGGCACGACGCGGGCTATGAGATCTTCGTCGCAGAGGTCGCTTCGACGGTCAACGAGACGCTTCTCACTCACTACCTGCTCGAAACCCTCGAAGACGACGAACTCCGAACGGCTGTGCTCGACGAGTATCTCGAGCGGTTCCGATCGACGCTGTTCCGCCAGACGATGTTCGCCGACTTCGAACAGGAGATTCACGCGCTCGCCGAGGTCGATCAGCCGCTCACGCCGGATGTCTTCGACGAGATCTACGGCGACCTGAAAGCGGAGTTCTACGCGCCTGCGGAGACCGACGATCGAATCGCTCGCGAGTGGGAGCGAATTCCCCACTTCTACTACAACTTCTACGTGTACCAGTACGCGACGGGCATTTCTGCGGCAGCTGCGATCGTTGCGCGGATCCGCGAGGAGGGCGACTCGGCCGCCGCCGAGTATCGCAAGATGCTCGAAGCCGGTGGAAGCGTCTACCCGATCGAGGCGCTCGAAATCGCGGGCATCGATATGACCGACCCCGAGCCGATCGAGGCCGCACTGTCGGTGTACGGCGTGTATCTCGATCGAATGGCAGAACTGCAGGATCTGGCGTAGCCCCGTTCTCGCCTGATCAGTTTTTTGCGTTCTTGTGGTATCCGTGGTGCGTCCGCGACCCAAAGGCACATTTATCCCCGACACAAAGGGATCATAGCGAATGTCACGTAGCCCGTCGCTCCCGGACCAACCGCGATTGGAGTTGGATCCGGAGATGTCCGATACTGAACGCCTCACCGCGCTCAAACAGCACTTCGAGCGCATCCTCACGGTCAACGAGGAGCTCGATGACCGCCTCACAGATGCGACCGATCGCCGCCAGGACCTCCGCGAGGAGGTCCAGCGGCTCAAACATCGTAACAATGCACTGAAAGCCTCGGCGTTGTACATCGCCTCTGTCGAAGAGATATCCGAAGACGGCGTCATCATCAAACAACATGGCAACAACCAAGAGGTACTTACTGAGGTCTCTCCGGGTGTTCTCAACGATATCGAAGCGGGCGATCGCGTGGCAATAAACGAGTCGTTCGGGATCGAACTCGTCCTCGACGACGAGACCGACTCGCGCGCGCAAGCGATGGAGATCACCGATTCACCCGCGGTGAGCTACGCGGATATCGGCGGGATCGACGAGCAGATTCGCGAGGTTCGCGAGGCCGTCGAAGATCCACTGTCGAACCCAGAGCTGTTCGACGCCGTTGGCGTCGAGCCGCCGTCCGGGGTGTTGTTGCACGGTCCACCGGGAACCGGCAAGACGATGCTCGCGAAGGCGGTCGCCAACGAGACCGACGCGACGTTCATCAAGATGGCCGGTTCTGAACTCGTCCAGAAGTTCATTGGCGAGGGCTCGCGGCTGGTTCGCGATCTGTTCAAACTCGCCGCCGAGCGCGAGCCGGCAGTCGTTTTCATCGACGAAATCGACGCGGTTGCGTCGCGACGGACGGACTCGAAGACCTCCGGTGATGCGGAGGTCCAGCGGACAATGATGCAACTGCTCAGTGAGATGGATGGCTTCGACGATCGCGGCGAGATCCGCATCATCGCTGCAACCAACCGATTTGATATGCTTGACGAGGCGATCCTTCGCCCCGGCCGCTTCGATCGACTCATTGAGGTACCCAAACCTGAACTTGAGGGCCGCCGTCGGATCCTTAAAATCCACACCGAGGACATGAACCTCGCTGACGACGTCGACCTCGACTCGATTGCCGACGAGCTCTCTGGATACAGCGGCGCGGACATCAAGAGCCTCTCGACGGAGGCGGGAATGTTCGCTATCCGCGACGATCGCACCGCGGTAACGACCGCAGACTTCGAGGCCGCCCGCGAGAAGCTCGATCGCTCCGAGGACGAGCCTGACGGCGTTATCAAATACCAGTACTGAACGACCCGACAGCCACGCAGTGGGACAGCCTCCAGGGCCGTCTTCACTGTTCGACAGCTACGTACGCTCTTTTGACATCCATCGCAGCGTTTCGTAACCCCTTATTCGCGTGACCGACTACATCGGCCAATGAACCCCACGATCTACGTGGCTGGCGGTGTCGGCCGCGGCCCGACCGAGATCGCCGCCTACGACGCCGCGCTCGCGGAGATCAACCTCCACAACTACAACCTGGTGACTGTTTCGTCTATCGTGCCCGATCGCGGAACCATCCAGCAGGTCGAGGCCGCACCGGACCTCGGGACGGCTGGAAACCGGCTGTTCGTCGTCCAGTCGAAAGCCGTCGCCGCGCCCGGTGAGGAGGAGCCGATCGCGGCCGGATTGGGATGGGCGATCGGCCCCGGCCCCGGACTGTTCTACGAGGCGACAGGGCCAGACGCCGAGGCGGTTCGGGACGAACTTGACGTTGGGCTTACGGCGGGGTTGTCGCTCAGGGAGTGGTCCTGTCCCGATCGCGGCTATGAGGTGTCGATCGCAGAGCCAGCAGCCGACGAGTGCGTTGTCGCGGTTGTGCTTGCGGCCTACGGCGACAGCGCGCCGATGTTTCGGTGATACACGCGGCCAGACTGGCTGTGCGATCGGAATCCGGCTGCCCGACGGTTTTATACGCTGGTGTGACATACTGCCTACAGCCTCTCACATGAACGGAAACAACCCCTATGCGGGGGCCCCCGGCGTCGTCGAGGCCGGCCAACCGACGAACGACGTAGAGCTATCCGGTGAACAAAAACAGGCACTCCGCCAGGAGGTTGCAGGCATCGTCTCCCGGACTGAGTCGTACCTTCCGGAGGGATACCACGTCGGCTCTGAGCTATCGTTTGACGGCACAGGGCCACTTGCAACTGTCGCTGTCGAGCCCCCGGCTGGGCACCCTGTCACCGCTGGGTTCTCCCCGGAAATCGATGAACTGGCCTCCGGGCTGGATGAGACTGACGCGAACGAGGTCGCCCAGGGGCTGGCAGCGAGCGCAGCCATGCAGGTTATGAGCGCGATCGGCGATTCAGTCACACCGACCGGCCGGTAGACCCACCTCCCACGTCCCGAGTTCCGTTTTTGCATCGTGTCCCGTTGATCACATTGGAGCGATCGCCCGCTCATCCCGACCAGAACCGCTCGGTAATCCGTGCAGATATCGCCTCCGGGAGCAGTTTTCCAAGGATGTACCGTAGCCTGTCCCACTGACTGGGGACCACGACCCGATCGCCGGCGATCATCCCCTGATAGGCTACTTCTGCAACCGATCGCGGCGACTGCAGGCGTCGCCCTGGAATCGCCGATCGATCCATTCCGCCTCGAGTGAGAAACGCCGTATTCGTTTCACCCGGACACAGTGTGGTAACCGTGACGCCTGTACCCCGTAGCTCGGTCGCGAGTGCCAGCGAGAACGATCGGACGTACGCCTTCGTTGCCCCGTAGATCGCAGCGGTCGGGACTGGTACCACACCCGCCAGCGACGCGGTGTGGAGGATGTGCCCGTGGCCGCGATCGACCATCCGCGGCGCGATCCGTTTTGTCAACGCCGTTGTTGCAACCACATTCAGCTCGATCATTGCCCGTTCGTCATCGAAGTCTGTCTCGGTGAACCGGCCGTACACCGGAACGCCGGCGTTGTTACACAATACGTCCACGCGGCCGTCGATCGCCGCCAGCCGGTCGTCGATGCGATCGACAGCTCCGTCGGCTGTGAGATCGAGCGCTAGCGGCTCGGTCCACACACCGTGTACGTCTGCGAGTCGATCGGCGTGTTCGGCGAGGGGCTCCTCGTCGACATCGATCAACAAGAGATCGTGGCCGTTTCGCGCGACGATCGACGCCAGCGCCTTGCCGATCCCCGAGGCCGCACCGGTGACAAGCGCGAGCGACCGCTTCGATCGATCGCTCGTCGTTCTGTCGGTGCGCTCGGCTCGTTCCATACCACTCTGTCGTGGGTGAACCTCAAAACGGCTGGGTCGGCGATCGAACAAACGATTGGGTCGGCGATCGAACAAACGATTGGGTCGGCGATCGAACCCACTTAGCGGCCGAGAGATCGCCCTCCAGACGCGAACGTTGATGACGATCCGTCCTGAGAAGTGATGTATGGCAAGCGCCGCGCTTTCGGAGCCAGCGGTCCTCGCGCACGCCAAACAGCGGCTGTTCCCCGAGGCGGCCGAGCAGACGTACGCTGTCGTCGACACGCAGTTTGGAACCGACAACTGGCTCGCCGGACAGCCGATCGATCCAGACATCCAAGCGGTGCTGGCACCGTTCAATCACGTCCGGCTCGGGTCGGGATACCCCGATCTCGTGGGTGTCCGCGCGCTCCCCTCGGAGTTGCTCGCAGTCGAGCGCTTTGGCGAGGAGCCGCCGCTCATCGCGATCGAAGCCAAGGGCTATCGCGCAGACGCGGCGATCGACGTTGAACGCGGGATTCTGCAGGCGTACGATCGCCTCGCAGAGGCGAACGCCGCGTACGTCGCTGCACCGACAGACGCGGTTTCTGAAACCGCTCGAACGCTGGCTCGTGAGCTCAACGTTGGTGTGCTGGGTGTCGACGCGAACGGGACGGTTGAGCCGATCGAAACCCCTCGCGTGGTTGGCAATCGGACTTCGCCAGACGCGACCGCAATCCGGTTTCAGGCGAGCGCACAGGGCGTCGCCGACGCGTCGTTCGGGTTGAATCATCCAAAGAACTATCTCGCGTACCCGCTCTGTGTCTATCACCCCGCGCCCACCCAACGCGTACTTGAAGATCGTGTTGTTGCGGCCGTCGACGGTGCTCGGCGGGGAGCGGCGTTCCTCGGATTGATCGATCGCGATCCGGATCGCGATCGGCTCACGCCGCTCGGCCGAGAGGTTGTCCGTTTTGGAATCGAGCAGTACGGGTCCGTCGATGCGGCCTTGTCGCCGTTCGACGGCTGGAAGCGATCGCGCAAGCGGTTCTGCGAGCTGGCTCCCAAATGGGGACTGTTGACCCGCCGCGTTGTGTGGGCCTATCCGGCGACGCAACTGCTCGCCGAGGAGCTACAGACGATGCACAACGACGGAATCACCCGGCCGTCGCTTGTTGACTTCGTTGCGTGGCTTCACACGCACCATCCAACGTTTACTGTTGAGCTGTTCCTTTCCGGGCGATCGGCCGTTCGCAGCCGCGTCCTTGACGCCGACGGTCGTCTCAACGTGGATGCGCTCGCCGACGGATCGGTGTACCACTCGCCAACGGTCTTTCAGCTCAAGGCGATGTTGTACCACGCGGGGGTTCTGACCGATCGCGGTGCGGAACCACACCGACTCGATCCAACGGAGGACGTCTGGGCACTCCGAACGCCGATCGCCTAGCACTGGCTCCCAGCGCTACGCATTGACTGTCGTTTTTATTTCGATGAAGTAGCCAAACGGATCGGTGACGTACACCGCTGGGGCGACGCCGGTTGCGCCTAAGGGTTCAAGCTCTTGGTCGATCTCGATTTTGGCTGTTTCGAGTCGGTGTTTGACAGCGTCGATCGGTTCGGGCGTCACGATCGCGAGGTGATCGTAGCTGTCCTTTTCAGGCGGCACAAACGCTTCACTCGGTCGAAGGTGGATGACTGCGGAATCGTTCAGCCGAACCGAGACGAACGGCTTCTCGCCGGCCTCGTACAGCTCGCGGTTCTCGATATCGAATCTGAGCCCGTCGTGATAAAACTCGATCGCAGCCTCGATGCCGTCCGCGGGTATTTTGAGGTTCACGTGGTCGATCGCGTCAATCTCCATATGCATCGATCGTGTTCGTGACCAATAAATTCGCTCACCAGTGGAGACTCCATTTCGCGGACAATCCACTGGTTCACACGACGCCCTCGGCTCGGAGCCGGTCGATCGACGCTTCGGTGTATCCGAGTTCTGAAAGAATCTCATTTGTGTGTTCCCCGAGTGACGGTGGGTGCCGGCGGATGGTCGCCGGTGACTCCGAGAGATGCATCGGGCTCGACACCATCTCGATCGGTCCTGCCTGTGGGTGTTCAACTGTCGTTTTCATCTTTCGGGCTGCCGCCTGGGGGTGCGACAGTGCCGCCTCGATGTCGTTGATCGCGGTTGCTGGCACGTCTGCGGCCGACAACAGCGTGAGCACCTCCTCGGTCTTGTAGCCGGCGAACTCGCGTTCGAGCAGTGGGTCGAGTACGTCCCGGTTTTCGACACGGTCGGCATTCGTCTCGAATCGATCGTCATCAAGAAGGTCCGGACGATCGAGTGCATGACACAACCGCTCCCAGATGGCCTCAGAGGCGGCCGCAACCACAACGTGGCCATCTCGGGTCGAAAACGCCTGATAGGGCACGATCGTTGGGTGTTTCGAGCCCATCTTCGTTGGGCTCTCACCGCTCGCAAACCAGTAGCTCGCCATATATGAGAGCCATGCGAGCTGTCCGTCAAAGAGACTCACGTCGATTTTTTGTCCACCTTCGTCGGCGAACGCCCGTCGAAACAGCGCCGCGAGAATCGCCTGTGTTGCGTACATTCCCGCCCCGATATCCGCGATCGCGACCCCAACTCGGACGGGTTCACCATCGGGCTCGCCAGTGATGCTCATGAATCCACCTTCGGCCTGCATCACCAGATCGTACGCGGGCCGATCGGCTGCTGGCCCCCACTCGCCGTACCCCGAGAGTGAACAGTATACCAAATCCGGGTTCGCTTCGATGAGATCCTCGTAGCCGAGCCCCCACTTCTCAGTCGTTCCCACGCGGAAGTTCTCGACGAACACATCTGCGTCTGCACACAGCTCTCGTACCACCGCCCGGCCGCGATCGGTTTTGAGATTCAGCGTCATCGATCGTTTGTTGCGGTTCACACTCGCGTAGTACGCGCTCATCGATTCGTCATCCTCGAATGCCGGTGGATACCATCCCCGCGTTTGATCGCCGGTTTCGGGCTGTTCGATCTTGATGACGTCCGCACCGAGATCGCCCAGTTGCATCGTACAAAAGGGTCCAACGAGTACCTGTGAGATGTCTACGACCGTTACGCCCGACAGTGGACCGGCTGTCCCGTCTGGATCGCGTGCTTCCCCAGCCATTCGTCTCTCTTTTGTGCTCGATGAGTTATATCTCTCGCTGGTTTTTGTCGGGATTTGTGGCGACCAATGGCATTGGGTAGTGTCGATTGCTGTCCCGACCTCCACAGGATCACCCGACGACCTGAATCGGCACGAGCATGAAACACAACAGGCCGACGCCGAAGGTCGCGAACCCGATCGCGATCCGCGGCCAGCCGATCGACGACTCGTCGGTCGGATTTGCGGGGCCACTGTAGGCGATCGCCATGGCGAACACGCCCCAGAAGGCCCACAGCCCGACCGACTCGTTAATCCCGAGGCCACGAATGTAGTACAGATACCCCGCAATTCCGAACAGTGCGGCGGGGACGAGTGAGGCGATCGTCTCCTGGCGCTCGCCGACCATCGCCCGAACCATGTGCCCGCCGTCAAGTTGACCCACCGGGAGGAGGTTAAGCAGGGTAAAGAACATCCCAACCCAGCCGCCAATAATCACCGGGTGCGGGTTCAATGCCGGATCCGAATACGTCGCCTGCTCGCCGATCGCCCACGCGATGAGATCCAAAAGCGGCGGGTTGTTGAACGTGATCGTCTGGCCGGACTCTGCCTGTTGGAGCACCGATGCGGGGATCTCGACCGGCCCGAGCGACAGCCCGATCGCCGTGACGACAACCGTTGCGATGAGCCCGGCGATCGGGCCCGCAACGCCGATGTCGAAAAGCACCTTTCGACTGGGCATCCGGCCACGCATACGAATGATCGCGCCGAGGGTTCCAAATGGGAAGACGAACGGGATCACGTACGGCAGCGAGACGTCTACCCCGTGGTATCGCCCCATCGCGTAGTGACCCAGCTCGTGAATCATCAACACTCCGAGGACCGCAGCCGTGAACGGCCACGCCTCCAGTACGGAGAGGGGATTTGCGGTGATCTCTTCCATGGGAATGTAGTACCACCCATATGCACCGACAAAGAGCGTCGAGATCACCGTCGCGGCGAACATGATCACGTTCGTCCACGGAATCCCGTCACGGCTGCTGCTGCCGATCGGCTCGGCGACGAGTGCGAGGTCGCCGTCGACCCGAGCCAGCTTGAGGTCGTACCCACGACGCTGAAACGGCTCCCACAGCTCGCCGAGCAGCCGCTTTCTTGGAATCAACGGCTCGCCGTAGTACAGGATTCGATCGCCGTCGACCCGAATATCGGTCAGGTGGTACCACGACTCCAGCTCGGGGGGGCGTGGGACCGACCCATCAACGGATGTCGCGACCGGATCGTCGTCAGCCATCACGGGAGATATGGGATACGGGAGTTTATGTGTTGTCGTCGACGGTGAAAGCGATCGCTCATGTGGCTGCTGAACTATCGCCGGTAAAAAACGATGGGGACCAGCTGGAGCGCTTACGCCGTTTCGACGCGCCAGGTCGTCGCGCCCGTGTAGGACCACTTTTCGACGGTCAGCTCAGTGGCCGAGTCGCGAAGTTTGACCATCAACGCGCCGATCTCTTTCGGCGAGAGTCCGACGTCGTCAGCGATAAACTTCCCTTTGAAGTACATCTCGCCGTCTTTCGCGCGATCGAGCAGGTACTGTTTGAGACGTTCTTCTTTCGGATTGTCCGCGGTGGAGGGGGATGCTGTTGCGCTCATTGTCAACCTCAACTTCGGATTACCGCTGGGTGGGTATATAAACTCCAGACCGTTGGATGTGGTTCAATATGATTTACGGTATTCACCTCGTAAAAGGCCAAAAACGATCGCTCCTGAAAACAACTTAGAGAAGCTAAGATTATTTATTCTCTCGCCTCGAATTTTATTTCAAAATTATACTCTAAATATTATTGTCTGACGATACTCGCACTACCGCCGCCCGATCGCGCTTATTTGTTACAATAATTGCCGGTTACTCGTCGATCGGCGTGCCGCCCGCATCGCGATCGCCCGACCAAAACGACCAGTATGCGACTTCAGTTCCCGAACGATACGCCAGCCTTCTGTGTCACTCCGATCGCTCGTGGACCCAAAACTCTGCATCAGCGGTAGTCTCTCTTTTGAATATCGGGACCTCGTCTTTGAGTCGGTTGATGCCGTCTTCGACGGCTCTGAACGCCTCGGTCCGGTGGCCGGCGAGCACGACAACAAAGACGATATCCTCGCCATCTTCGATCCGACCGACGCGGTGGTGCATCTGGACCGCCAGGACACCGTCGCGCTCGGCCAGTTCAGATTCGATCCGGGACATAGCCGTTTCGGCGACGCCTTCGTACTTCTCGAAGGTGAGCGCTTCTGTCGGGCTGTCGTCTGGGGCGTCTTTTGCGCGGACCCGGCCGGTGAAGGTTGCGATCGCGCCCGATCGCTCGGCCTTTGGAGAGGCTTTAACACGATCGATGAGGGTTTCGAGCGTCACGTACGGTTCGGTCTCTTCAAGTGTCGTTGCGATCGCCTCAAGTTCGAGCGCCGATCGATCGGCCACGCGTTCGAGGAGCAGTGCTCCCTCCGGTAGCTCGTGATCGCCGATCACAACTGTCGGCATTCGGGTCCGGCTCACACCCGCGAGCAACGCGTAGTCGAACTCGCCGGCAAGGTCATCGAGTAGCGACTGGAGGCCGCTCCCCGCAGTCGTTCCCCGCCACGACCCCTCGGGCCCAAGCTCGTAGGCTCCGTCGGCGGTTTCGGGCTCAACAGGGTTCGTCTCCGTTCGATCGATCGTTGCGACCCGTCCATCAAGCACTGCGGCGAGGCTGCCAACAACCTCGGCCGCACCGGGTCCGAGCACGCTGAGCGTCTGCATACCACACATCGAGGCATCGAGCCGCTTGAGCGTGTCGGGGCGCGCTGGGCGGCAACAGTCCATTCTGTTTCGGTCCGTGTGGCCGATAGTTGGCAACTCTTAAGGCCGGATCAAAGCTACGACTCTCCAATGAGAGTCGTGATTTCGTTGGGCGGAAGCGTCCTTGCGCCCGAACTCGATCCCGATCGGGTCGCTGCACACGCCGACGTCATCGAGTCGCTTGCCGCGGAGGGCTGTGAGCTTGGGGTTGTCGTCGGCGGCGGTGGCGTCGCCCGCGAGTACATCGGGGCTGCCCGCAACCTCGGGGCAAACGAGGTCCAACTCGACCAGATTGGGATCGACGTGACCCGGATCAACGCCCGCCTGCTCATTTCGGCGCTCGGCCCGGGGACCCGTCCGACACCAGCAACGGACTACGACGAGGCTGGCGAATCACTCAGACGCGGTGACGTCACCGTCATGGGTGGGGTCATGCCCGGCCAGACGACTGACGCGGTCGCCGCGGCGTTCGCCGAGTACATCGGCGCCGACCTGCTCGTCTACGCAACCGGCGCTGACGGGGTGTACGACAGCGATCCCGCGATGAACGACGACGCCCGCAAGTTCGAGTCGATGTCGCCCGCTGAGCTCGTCGACGTAATCGTCCCAATGAGCCGGGATGCGGGTGCGTCCGCACCGGTTGATCTGCTTGCTGCGAAGCTCATCGAGCGATCGGCGATGCGCTCTGTCGTTCTCGACGGCAACGATCCCCGGCGGATCAAATCTGCGGTTCTCGACGGCGATCACACCGGAACTGACATCATCCCCGATGGAAGTGACGAACCGACCTACTGGGCCCAGACCGTATGAACGACACGACTGATACGACTGACCCGGCTGACGCGACTGACACATCTGACCCGGCCGACGCGACTGACACATCTGACCCGGCCGACGCGACTGACACATCTGATCCGGCCGACGCGACTGACACATCTGACACAGCTGACGCGACCGACGCGACTGACACGGCTGACGCGACCGACGAGACCGACGAGACTGACGCCATTGATACGTCTGCCGACACGGAGACCGACCACGAATCATCCTCACCGCACGTCCTCTCTGCGATCGATCGCGAGGACAGCGACATTCCCCACCACGCCTTCTGGGCCGACGAGGTGGCTGATACGATCGAAGCACGCGATCCAGCCGAGCCGATCGTGATCAAAGGCGGGGTCTCACCGTCTGGTGTCGCCCACCTCGGGAACTTCAACGAGATCATGCGCGGGTACTTCGTCGCCGCGGTGCTTCGCGAGCGGGGCCACGAGGTTCGACAGGTGTTTACCTCTGACGACAAGGATCCGCTTCGCAAACTTCCCAGAAAACTTGCTGACAGCGAGGGGAACATTGTTGGGTTGGGCGACGTTGATGCCGGTGCGCTCGGGCGGAATCTTGGCAAGCCCTACACCGACATCCCTGATCCCTTCGGAGAAGCCGACTCGTACGCCGCCCACTTCGCGTCGCTCCTGCAGGCCGACGCCGATCGCCTCGGGGTTCCCGTTGAGATGCTCTCGAACACCGACTTGTACGCCGAGGGCGCATTCGATTCGGTCGTCGAGTGTGTGCTCTCGGAGGTCGAGACTGCTCGTGAGGTGCTGTCGGCGTATCAAGACAAAGTCGACGACTCGTACGTTCCATTCAATCCGGTCTGTGAGAACTGCGGGAAGATCACCGAAACAGTCACCTCGATCGATCTCGCGGCCAACACGATCGACTACGTCTGCACGGACCTGACGGTCGGCGATCGAACGATCGAGGGCTGTGACCACGAAGGAACTGCCACGTTCCGGGAGGGCAAACTGCCGTGGCGCTTCGAGTGGCCCGGCCAGTGGCAGGTGCTCGGCGTCGATTTCGAGCCGTTCGGCAAGGACCACGCGGAAGGCTCCTGGCCCTCCGGCGAAGACATTGCCCGGACAGTCCTCGATATCGACCCGCCGGTCCCGATGACATACGAGTGGTTCACGCTCAACGGCGAGGCGCTGTCCTCTTCAGCGGGCAATATCGTTACCGTCCCCGAGATTCTCGAACTGCTCGAACCCGAGGTACTGCGGTACTTTTTCGCGCTCAATCCGCGGAAGGCGCGGGATCTCGACCTCTCGCGGCTCGATCAGCTGGTCGATGACTTCGATCGCTTCGAGCGCGCGTACTTTGGCGAGGTCGACGACGAGGATCTCACTTCCTTCGCCGAGCGGGCGTATCCGTTTGTCGTCGACGAGATAGACCCCGACCGAATCCGACTGCCCTACACCTTCGCGGCCGTGCTTGGCATGGTTGAGGACCCCGCGTTCCGCGAACAGCTCGCCCGTGACGAGGGGCACATCCCCGACGATGCGAGTCAGGCGGCGATCGACGCCGCGCTCGCCCGCGTTGAGAAGGCTCGAACCTGGGCTGAGCGGATGGACAACGCCTACAACTACCGGCTGCAGGCGGAACTGCCCGACGTTTCCTTCGACGACGCGACCGCCGCCGCGCTTGATTCGCTGGCGTCGTTCGTCGAGGTGGGCCACGACGGCGAGGCGATCCAAAGCGAAATCTACGAGACAGCACGCGAGCACGATCTCGACGTGAGCGAGCTGTTCGAAGCAGGCTACCGCCTGTTCTTTGATGAGACGCAAGGCCCACGGCTCGGGGAGTTCCTCGGCGAACTCGAGCGGGAGTTTGTTGTCGATCGACTGCGTAGAGAAGCCTGATGGGCGAGAACCGATCGCTGGACGATTTTCTCGACACCAGTTCGGATACCGACGACGACGCACACACCGATCCCACAGGCGCAGTCGACGCCGCGAGCCCAGACTCGGCCGATCCTGATACCGCGAGTGCTGAACCCACAGCCTCCGCAGACTCGGCCGATCCTGATACCGCGAGTGCTGAACCTACAGCCTTCACCGACGCAAACTCCCAGAGCCCCGACAAAGACTCGCCTGATAATCCCTCCAACCCAATAGGTTCGATCGCAGTCTACCGGTTCTCGCCGGAGCCGACCGAGTGTCCGGGCTGTGGTGTGTCGGTCACCGCGCTGTGGCGCGACGGCGATCGCTACGTGTGTCGATCCTGCAAAGACTGGTGACCACGACTCATTGAAACCGGGTTGCCTGTCGATCGAACGCGCTCGCCAGCGATGCCTCCGACAATGTAGTCATTGTCGGCCGGCCGTGCGGGCACCGGTACGGATCCGCGCACTCCCCGAGCCGATCGATGAGTGCCTGTGCAGCCTCGGCAGACAGCTCGTCGCCGGCTTTGATTGATGGGTGGCAGGCGAGCTCCGCCAACAGCACTTCGCGTGGATCCGCCCCAGAGCCGTCGTTGGCGACCGATCCCACGGCATCGCGGATCGACGCCGCCGTTGCCGTCCGGCCGAACGGCGCGGGGACCGTTTTGACCCTGACCGTCGAGTCATCGAACGGCTCGACCTCGTAGCCGAGTTCGGTAATCGCCTCAGCGTGTGCGTCGAGCCTTGCCCGCGCTGTTGGCGAAAGCGATACCGTCGCCGGCGGATCGAGCTTGGCAGTCTCGATTGGACGGCCGTCGAACACCGCACGGAGGCGCTCGTAGTTCACCCGCTCGTGGGCGGCGTGTTGATCGATCACAATCAGTTCGGCATCAGCCTCACAAAGCAGGTACAGCGATCGAAACGTCCCGATTACCGACAGCTCGTCGAACCGTGAGGCTGGCCTGCCGGTCTCGATCGCCGTGTCAAGATCGGTCGCGACGGCGCTTGCACGGCGATCGTCTCCCGACGATAGCGCGGTGTCGATCGCGTCGGTGAGCGCCGGCCCGATCGCGTCCTCGCCGACGAGTCCGACGGTTTCTTTTGCGGGGTGGACGTTCGGATCGACCAGCGCTGGCGGCACGTCGAGACGGACGACTGCGATTGGGAACCGCTCGGAGGGGAGCCGCGGTCCGTACCCCTCCCGTACCGCTGTTTCGATCGCCCCATTCAACACGGGACGACCGTTCACCGCGACTCTGATATGATCTTTGCGCGACCGATCGATTGCGGGAGAGACCAACGCGCCGTCGATCGACACGTCGACTGACTCTTCAGTTTCTCCGACAGTAACTGCCCGCTCGTGGTCGAAGGTGCTCGCGTGGGAGGCAACCTCCCGATCGTAGATTCCGAGCAGCGCGTCGGTGAATCCCCGCCCGGTCGTTGAGATCGTCTCCGAGCCGTCGTGTCGAAGCGTAAACCGCACGTCAGGGCGACCCAGCGCGTAGGCGGTCACCCGATCGACGATCCGGCGGAACTCCGTGGCCGCCCCAGCAAGTGACTGCCGGCGTGCGGGCATCGTGTCGAACAGGTTGGTTACCGTCACGGTTGTCCCCTGCGCCCGTCCGGCGTCGGTCACTGTTGGTTCGTCTGCTTGCGGTTCGTGGTGTAGCTTCGTCCCAACCGCACGACCGTCGCTCGTCACGATCGACACGGTCGCACACGCGGCGATCGACGCCAGCGCCTCTCCCCGAAATCCGAGCGTGTCGATACGACCGATTGCCGCGTCGTCGGCTGGATCGAGCTTGCTCGTCGTGTGCCGGTCGATCGCCCGCTCGGCGTCCGCCCGCGCCATTCCACACCCGTCATCGGAGACGGCGATCCGCTCAGTCCCGCCCCCAGCGACCTCGATCTCGATAGCACTCGCGCCGGCATCGAGCGCGTTGTCGATGAGCTCGGTCACGACGCGACTCGGGCGGGTGATCACCTCGCCGGCGGCGATGCGATCGACGACCGTCTGGGGCAGCCTGCGGATCGATCTCTCGGCCATACGTCCGGCAAAAACAGTCCAGCGAATATATGCGTTACCGCCGGGCTTCGTGTCCCTGTCTGCTCACCGGAGCTTCGACTGCAGCGAGTCCAGCAGTGTCAGCGCCTCGATCGGCGTTGTTCGGGCAATGTCGAGTGACTCCAGCTCTGCAGCGATCTCGGCGAGCGTTTCGGCTTCGCCCTCACCACCGTCCGGATCGGTCTCCGAGCCGCTTGCAGAGCCTGCCGGCGATTGGTCTCCGTCTGTTGACGGACTGACCGTTTCCTCTGTTTCTGTCACCTCTTCGTCGACGATCGCGTACGCCTCCTCGACGACTGCCTCTGGGACGCCCGCCATCCGGGCGACCTCGATCCCATAGGACGCCGACGAGCCGCCGCGAGCGATCCGATGCAGAAACGTCACCGACTCACCCTCCCGCGTTGCGGCGAAGTGGCGGTTGACGACGCGATCGTACTGCGATTCGAGCGCGGTTAGCTCGTGGTAGTGGGTGGCAAATAGGGTTGTCGCGCCGATCTCGTCGTGGATGTATTCCGTTGTCGCCGCTGCGATCGCCCGCCCGTCGGTCGTACTCGTGCCGCGGCCAACCTCATCGAGCAAGACGAGCGATCGGTCGGTTGCCTCGGTGAGGATGTCGGTCAGCTCGGTCATCTCGCGCATGAACGTCGACTGCCCGCCGGCGATGTCGTCGCTCGCGCCCACGCGGGTGAAGAGCCGATCGACGATCGGCACGCGGGCGGCCTCGGCGGGGACGAAGCTCCCAAGCTGTGTGAGGAGGACAATGAGCGCGACCTGCCGCATGTACGTCGACTTGCCGCTCATGTTCGGTCCGGTGATGATCGCAATCTCTCCGCGCGCGAGGTCGGTGTCGTTCGGGACGAACTCCCGTTCTGTTGACTCGACGACCGGATGCCGTCCGCCTTCGATACGGATAGCTGCGCCTGGATCGGCGACCGTCGGTCGGACGTAGTCGCGGTTGACCGCCGTACTCGCAAGCGAACACAGCGCGTCGAGTTCGCCGATCGCGCCCGCAAGCGCCGTGATTCGATCGGTTTCACCGGCGAGTTCCTCGCGAAGCGAGGTGAAAAGCTCGTATTCGAGGTTCTCGGCGCGCTCTTCGGCGGCGAAAATCTCGTCTTCGCGCGCTTTCAGTTCTGGTGTGTAAAATCGCTCAGCGTTTTTGAGCGTCTGTCTGCGGGTGTACTCCTCGGGCACGTGCTCGAGGTTGGGATTTGTCACCTCGATGTAGTAGCCGTGGACCTGATTGTGTCCCACAGCCAGCGAGTCGATCCCGGTCCGTTCGCGCTCGCGTTTTTCTAACTGTGAGACCCACTCGCGGCCGTCCTGTGCGGTTGCTCGTACGTTGTCGAGATCTTCGTTGAATCCCTCTCGGATCACTCCCCCGTCGGTAATTTCCATCGGCGGATCAGGCCGGATCGCAGCCTCGATTCGCTCGCTGACGGCCGACAGTGGGTCGAGCCGATCGGCCAGGGCGGCGATCGCCTCGGACTCACTCGAGAGTGGCTCCAGGGCAGCTCGGAGTTCGGGCACGACCGCAAGCGTCGACGCAAGCGATCTGAGGTCTCGGGCGTTCGCGCGCTCCCGGGAGAGTCGCCCGGCAAGGCGTTCGAGGTCGTAGGCATCCGCCAGCCCGTCACGAAGTTCCTCGCGGGCGATCGACGCCTCGGCGAGTGCCGCAACCGCACTCAGCCGTGATTCGATCGCCGCACGGTCGACCAACGGCCGGCGGAGCCAGCGCTCGAGACATCGCCGACCAAGCGCCGAGGACGTCGCGTCGATCGTTTCGAACAGGGTCGCCCCACCTGCTCGCTCGCGGGTTTCAAACAGTTCGAGGCTGGCCAGCGCCGCGCCGTCGAGCCGCAGCCGCTCGTGACGGGTCTCTCGCCGAACGGCTCCGACGTATCCGAGCGAGCCGTCGTCGCCCTGGGTGTATTCAGCGTAGCCGACCACCGCAGCGCAGGCGCGTCGTTCGAGGTCGGTTTCGAGTGCTGCGGTGTCGTAGGCGTCCAGCCGATCGTTTGGGGCCGTCGCTTCAAGTCGACTGGTTTGGGAGACTGCCCACGAGCCGGCCGCAATTGCTTCGATGTCCGCGGTCGATGGCTCGACGAGTACCTCTGCGGGGTCGATCCGTCGAAGCTCCGTCTCTATCGCTGCGGTGTCTGGTGTGGGGACGACGAACCACTCGCCCGTCGAGACGTCGATCGCGGCGATCGCAAACTGCTCGGGCCCGCCGGTATCTGTTGTGTCGGTGGTTTCGTTCGCCGCAATCGCGACGAGATAGTTCGTCGTTCCCGCCGCGAGCAGCGTCTCGTCGACGATTGTCCCCGGCGTCAACACCTGCGTGACTGCCCGATCGACGAGTCCCGTACTGGCGTCGGCGTCTTCGACCTGATCGGCGATCGCGACCCGGTAGCCCGCATCGAGGAGCCGTTCGAGGTATGAGGCCGCGTTGTCGATCGGGATCCCAGCCATCGGGTATGTTCCCGTCGAATCCTCACGCTTCGTGAGCGTCACCTCACAGATCCGTGCGACTGCCTCGGCGGCTTCACAAAACGCCTCGTAGAAGTCGCCGACCTGAAACAGCACGATCGCCTCCTCGTGGTCGAGACAAAGCTGTAGGTACTGCGACAGCATCGGCGTCAGCTCCGATTGCTTCGCGGCCATCGGCTCGGGTGCGCCGGTCGGATCGTCCATATCCGAACGGGCGATCCGATCGCAGATAAGCGACACGGCTGCAGATGGCCGCTCTCGTGTGGTGTATATACCCGTATTGACCGCTCGTGGCCGGATCCTGTGCATTTGCCCGGCAGAGTTACCTTTGCGCAACCACAACGGAGAATGTGTACTGTCCACACGCCACATGTGACGACCGCTCCGAACCGCCGACGAGTACACGTCGCCAGAGTCACATTCACTCCCGATATCGATGACTGACGCATCGACCGATACGGATCATGTGCCGAGGCCACTCCCGGTTACGGAGGCTGCCGCCGTCGCCGAGGCGATACTCGACAATGTCCAGCAAGTTATTGTCGGTAATCGCACGGAAATCGAACACATCATTGTCGCGGTGTTCGCCGACGGTCACGTCCTTGTCGAAGACGTCCCAGGCGTTGGAAAGACCATGCTCGCTCGCGCGCTCGCCGCGTCGATCGACTGCTCGTTCAAACGCGTGCAGTTCACTCCCGATCTACTGCCCTCTGACGTGACTGGTGTCAATGTGTTCAACCAGCAGACACGTGAGTTCGACTTCCAACCCGGGCCGGTGTTCGCGAACGTCGTCCTGGGTGACGAAATCAATCGTGCGCCGCCAAAGACCCAGTCTGCACTGCTTGAGGCGATGGAAGAACGGCAGGTGACGACCGACGGGACGACCCGTGAGCTGCCGGACCCCTTCACTGTTATTGCAACCCAAAACGACGTCGAGCCGGGACGCACCTACGAGCTGCCGCTCGCAGAGATCGATCGGTTCATGAAGAAGATTCGCCTCGGCTACCCGAGCACCACCGAGGAGACTGCGCTGCTCGAGCGAGTCTCGGGCACTCATCCGATCGACACGATCGGCTCCGTTGTCAGCACCGCGAATCTTCTTCGCGCCAAAAACACGGTCGGCGCAGTCGACGTCTCCGAGCCGGTTCGTGCCTACATTGCCGCGCTCGTCGAGTATACCCGAAACCACGCCGCACTTGGGGTCAGCCCTCGCGGGAGCATCGCGCTTATGCGCGGCGCACAGGCCCGGGCAATTCTCGACGGACGCGATTACGTCGTCCCCGACGATGTCCAGACAGAGGCCAAAACGGTGTTGTCCCATCGGATCAGGTCCGACAGCGGCGGAGATTCGGGTGAATCGATCGTCGAACGCGCCCTGAAAACGGTTACTGTGGAATGAGACTCACTCGACGAGGACGAACTGTGCTTGCGATCACGATCGGCGCCTTCGCACTCGGCGTAGCCTTTGGTGCCCGGAGTCTAAACCTCGTCGTCGTTAGCGGAGCTGTCGCGCTCGTGGCGGGGTATTTCCAGCTTCGCTCGGTTACGGTCCCGCAGGTCAGTCGTGAGGTGCCGCCGGACGACTTCGTCGGCAAGGCCCACACCGTCCGGCTCCGGTTTCTCGATCCCGTCGACGGGGGGCAACTGCGGCGTCCGCCCGTTGCGAGCGTTTGCGACGACCTTGGGGCGGGACTGACCGCGGAGACTCCGGGCGGGCAACTCGGCGATGGTAGCCCGATCGACTACACGGTGCGATATACTGCTCGTGGCGAACACCGCCTCGGTCCGACAACGTTCGTGGTACGCGATGTGTTTGGACTGCTCGAAACCCGCAAGCGTCGCCGCGGCACCGACTCGTGTCTCGTCTACCCACCACGGTATTCGATCGCATTGGCCCAGTCGGTCGTCTCGAGAGGCGACTCGGTCGACGTGAGTCGCCAGCGCGACGAATTCGATCGCCTCCGCGAGTACGATCGGGGCGACAGCCTCAGAGACATCCACTGGCCGACAACCGCAAAGCGCGACGAACTCGTGGTCAAGTCTTTCGCCGCCCCAACTGGTGAGGGCGATCTCACACTGAGCGGCGGCGCAGCGTCCGGGCGGGCTGATGAACTCGCTACTGCGGTCACAAGCGTCGCACTTGCGTTACTTGACTTGGGGTTGCCAATTACGGTCTCGCTACCGAATGGAACGCTGTCAGCCGCCGATTCAGGCGCTACGATGGTGCTTTTGACTCGTCTTGCGACCGTTGGACCAGGGGCCGTCCCCGATCCAGACGCCGATATCGTGGTCGATGCTGGCCGCGAGGACACCACGGTCCAGATCGGTGAGACAACCTGGCGCTTCGAGGATCTCAAAAGTGGATCGGAGCCGATTACCGGACCGATCCCTGACAGCTGGGGGCAAACACATCACTCAACGAATGAGCAACGCCGGATGGAGGTGTCTGTATGAGTGTGCGGACGACCTTCTTGAATGTGGTTCGGGCTCGATCGGTAGAGGCCGATACGAACGCTGTTGCGGGGGTGTTTCGTCCGCCGGCGATCGGCATTGTCGTCCTCCTCGTGGCAACGTTGTCGGTGTTTTATTCGGTAACTGGCGTCGTTGGCGGCACTGTGCGACTCACTATTGTCCTGGTAGTCGCGATTTTCGCGGCAACGATCACTGGACGGACAGTGTCGCTCCGGGCTGGATTGGTCCTTTCAGGAGCGTTGCTCTGTCTTGGGTTCGCCAGCTACCTGCTTGCAATTCCAGCAAGCCAGCGATCGCTATTTACCGTCAATCGCGTGTTCACCGACACGGCATCGCTACTGACGGGGTTTTCGGTGCTCAGGCTGACGGCCGCGCGTATCTGGATAATCTCGATCGCGCCGGTACCGACGTTTTTGACGTGGTATCTCTTGGTTCGCGGCCGTGACGTGCTCGCAACCGCTGCTGCGGGCTCAACGCTGCTGTTCTTTGTGCTCACGGGCGATGCGGGCTTTCTCGTGACCGCAGTGGGGGTCGCTGGCGCGGCGATCGCCGTCTCGTTTCGGACCGCTGCCGGTGGGCTCCGCGCGCACTGGGACACGACGGCGACCATCGTGCTCGCGGCGTTAGTGCTCTCGGCAACGGTTACTGTTGTTCCGGGCGGGGCCACGCAGCCGTTGTTTGCCGATCGTGACGCGGTTGACTCCGAAGCAAACCTCGTCACCAGCGAAGAGGAACTGGCTGTCGTCGGCTCGATCGAACTCTCCCCGGAGGTTCGCTTCACCGTCGAAAGTGAGGAGGCGGCCTACTGGCGCACTGCCAGCTACGATCGATACACGGGTGACGGGTGGGTCCGGACAGGTGAGTCGAGTGCCTACGACGAATCGCTTTCGGGACCGCCCGGCGAGACTCGTGAACTCACCCAGCGAATCCGTGCAGAATCCACGATGACGGCGCTGCCGGCGGCCTGGCGGCCCGAACGCGTCAGCGGGGTCGAAGACCGAACGCAGGTGACAGAAACCGGCGACCTCCAGCTTGGTGAACCGATCGGCGCGGGCGACGAGTACGTCGTCGTGAGCCAGCGCCCGGATGCCGACAGTGACGAGCTACAGGCAGCTGGAACCGCCTATCCCGCTGAGGTTCGATCGAGATACACTCAGCTTCCGGAGACGACGCCCGATCGGGTTGGCGCGTTCACCGCTGATCTCACCGAAGACGACGAGACGCCCTACGAAGTCGCACAAACCGTTGAGACGTATCTCCGAACCGAGCGAGAGTACTCGCTGTCGGTGACCCGACCAGAGGGTGACATCGCCGACGCGTTCCTCTTCGAGATGGACGCCGGCTACTGCACTTACTACGCGACGACCATGGTGACCATGCTTCGGACCCAGGGGATTCCCGCGCGGTTCGTCACCGGCTACTCACAGGGCCAACAGGTCGAAGACGACACGTGGGTTGTCCGCGGGCAGAACGCCCACGCGTGGGTTGAGGTGTACTTCCCCGGACACGGGTGGATCGCCTTCGAGCCGACGCCACGCGATGCCTACGACGATGCCCGCGATAGCCGTCTATCAGAGGCCAGACAGTCCGGAAGCGAGGGCGTCGACACCGAAGAGAGCGCGGCCGCTGCCGCCGGAACACAGCCCGAGTTCGAAGACTCAACAGACGAGGAGACCGCGGGATCCGGATCGGACGATCGCGCAAACGAGACCGATACGAACGGCTCGACGGATACGAACACCACCAATGGCTCGGTCCCGTCAACCGCCCCAAGCGGACAGCTTGATCGCGGCTCGGTCGAAACCGTCGGCGATCAGTTTGCGACGCCCGGGACGACCGGCTCCGGGGAAGGGTCTGACGACGACGGCATCCCAACCGAAACGTACGGTCTCCTTGGAATGGGGCTGCTTGGTGCGGTGATCGGCGCGCGGCGATTGGGGTACACTGAACGAGGCTATCGTCTGCTTTGGGTTCGGTACCAGTGGGGCGATCGCTCGCCAGCCGACGATATTGAACGCGCTGTCGATCGGCTGGAGACTGCGCTTGCGCTGCGGTACCGCCCACGACGGACGGGCGAAACCATGCGGACGTATCTGCAGTCGGTTCGTCCCGACGACGATCGAGTCGATCACATTCGAATCGCGTACGAACGTGCGCGGTACGATGCACAGATCGATCGTCAGGCTGCTGACGCTGTCGTTGACAATGTCGACGAACTTGTCCGAGAACTCGTCTCGATCCGATCGCTCATCGGACGATAACTGACCGTGATCGCTGTGGTCAGCAATCCGGCTGTGCGATCGCTGTGGCAGGTCCCGACACTGTTTAATATGATCGTGCTGTAGATCCGAACTGTAATGTCGGAAGTCTGCTCGACGTGCGGGCTGCCTCAGGAACTCTGCGTCTGCGAAGACGTCGCCAAAGAGTCCCAGCAGATCAGCATCCGCATCGACGAGCGAAGGTACGGGAAAGAGGTAACGGTCATTGAAGGGTTCGATCCGCGGGACGTGGACATGGACAGCCTGTCCTCGGACCTCAAATCGAAGTTCGCCTGTGGCGGCACAGTCGAAGACGATTCGATCGAACTCCAAGGAAACCATCGCGGCCGCGTGGAGGACTTCCTCCGCGAGAAAGGCTTCAACGTCGCCTGACCCACAGTTCCGCCGTCGAGCCCCGACGCGGGTCCACCCCGAGCGTTTTTTTATTCCCAGTTGCTGGTGAGCGTATGCGCCGGCTTCGGATTTCGGTCGTCTGTCTCTGTCTGGTCGTGTGTCTCTCGCTCGCTACTGCGCCGATCGCAGGCGCCACCGCTGGCTCGTCGATGCTTTCTGCGCAGCCAAGTGATCCAGATCCTCTCACCCAGCCACGCGATACGACTGTCGTACCGAACGAAACTACGGCGATCGACGACTCCGACACTCCCGCGTCGACACATGATCGAGACAATATCGAACAGACGATGCGGATCGATCGGACGCCATCACAGGTTGGTGAGTTCACTGTTGAACTCCACTATACAATCCCTGACCGTGTGACCCGGCTCAGTGCGACGGTGCCTTCAGCGGCGTCGGCCGTCGAAACCAGTGGCTTTGACGCGACAGACGATCGCGAGTACTCTTGGGATGGAGCCACGGAGGCACCGTCGATTACCTATCAGTTGTCGTCGAACCAGACGACCCAACAGGAGGGCCCAATCGGAGTTGACGGCCGCTTAGCGTTCGCAGAAACCCCTGACTGGGCGATCGTTCGACCGATTGGGCCAGGGCTCAGCTGGTCGTGGACCGGAAACACTGCCCGCGTCGGCGTCGATCGAACGCGATCGATCGTCGGTTCCGGTGCAACCGGTGAGTCGATGGTCTTTCTCGGCGAACATACCGAACACACCCGGACCGCCCACGGGCAAACGATTCGGCTGATTGTCCCCGATGATGCCGAGCTCGCAGCCGATCCCGAAGCAATCCTTGATCAAATTGTCTTCGCTTCCGACGCATTACGCGTGGGTGACCGCGATTCGGAGGTGTTCGTCGTCGCTGCACCAACAGGAGATGTTCCGTGGGCTGTCCGTGGACTGCAAACTGCTGATGCTGATATGTGGGTCGGCGACGACGAACGCCTCGATGATCCGAGTAACGTCTGGCTGCACGAATACGTCCACACGAGACAGAGCTTCGAATCGACAACTGACACCAAGTGGTTCATTGAGGGTGGTGCAAGCTACTACGCCGCTCGGTTGACACTCGAAGCGGGTGATATCCGGTTCGAGGAATTCCAACGTGAGCTTGCCCGCGGGGAGGCACCCGCCTACGAGGATGCTGTCCTCGCGGATCCCGAGACGTGGACTCCTGGCGCGCAGTACCGCAAGGGTGCGCTCGTGGCCGGCGAGCTCGATCGGCAGATACGGTCGGAGTCGGGAGGAGCAGCATCGATCGACCGAGTCTTTTCTGCGCTCAACGCCCGTTCGGAGCCGGTGACGACCGATCGCTTCCGGAGTGCCGTTGACGACGCTGGCGGATCAGAAACGGTCACGGCACACGACCGCTACGTATCGACCCGGGCGGTCCCATCGATGTGGGGCAGAACTGAACACGACACGACGTTCGGTTCGCTTCCTGCTCAGATTGAAGCCGATCAGCCCACGACGATCGGCGTCGGCGGTCCGTACAGAAACACGACAGCAACCCTCTCTCAGACGCCGATTCGGCTCGTCACCGACGAGTCAATTGCACTCGAAATTCCAGTGGAAAACTACGGCGGTACTGCCGGCGAGTACACTGTCGATTTCGCCGTGAACGATTCAATCGTTGCCAGTGACGCCGGCACGCTTGATCCTGGCGATCGCACCGTGGTCACCTTTGAGCACATGTTCGACACGCCCGGACGGTTCCCAGTCGTCGCCGGAGACAGCCGGTTTGTCGTCCGCGTCGAATCGCCAGCACCGCTGTCTGTCGGTTCGATCGAAACGAACCGCTCAACTGTCGGCCTGAACGAGTCAGTTGAAGTTGCCGCAAGTGTCGAGAACACCGCGTCAATCCCCGGCCGTGGGGAGTTTTCGATCGCCGTGGACGGAACCGAACGTGGCAGCCGCACTGTTCATCTTGACCGCGGCGCGAACGAGACGATTGCGGTGACGGAGTCGTTCGACGAACCGGGGAGTCACACAGTGATGATTGCCAATCAGTCGGTGACGATTGAGGTCTCAGACGAGGGCACTGGTGATGCCGTCGGGATTGATGGAACCGTGCCGGGGTTCACATCTGGTGTGGCGATCGTGGCCCTTTTGCTGAGCATTTTGATCGCTTGTCGGCGGAGTCGGTGATGTAACAAAGCGAGACTTCCACAGACTCCGACATTGGGTGTGCGAAATACAAAAGCTACGTCTCACCCGATCTGCGATCGTTCACGTTAGGGCCAGAGCCCGCGAGCGCCCTTCGCGCGAGCAATTCGAGACAATGCAACCGCGTACGCTGCATCTCGCCACGTCATCATCGCAGGATCGTAGACCGCCTCAACGTCTTCCCAGGCGGATTGCATCTTCGTCGTAAGTTTGGCTTCGATCTCTGCTTCGGTCCACGATTGGCGATTGATATCCTGGAGCCATTCGAAGTACGAAACGGTTACACCCCCGGCGTTAGCTAAAATGTCGGGGATAACCGGTACACCTCGGTCTTCAAGTACCGTGTCCGCATCGAACGTCGTCGGGCCGTTAGCTCCTTCGACAATAATGTCGGCAGCGATGACATCCGCGTTCGCTTCCGTGATCACGCCGCCGATCGCGGCAGGAATCAATATGTCTACGTCTAGTTCCAACAACTCCGCGTTTGAGCGCTGTTCTGGCGCATCTTCGAAGGTTGTGACTGCTTCGGGTTGCGTTTCGTGGTCGGGAATCGCCGATAACTCTAGTCCCGTCGGATCGTACACTGCTCCGCCAACGTCACTGACGGCGACGACCGCTGCACCCCACTCGTCAAGCAATCGCGCAGCGTTCGCCCCGACGCTGCCGAAGCCCTGAACCGCGACGGTCAGTCCGTCGATCGACTTTCCATAGTATCGTGCTGCCTCACGGGCAACGATCGCGACACTCCGTCCCGGTGCTTCTTCTCGACCTTCGCTCCCACCGATGACTGGTGGCTTGCCAGTAACGACACCGGGAATCGTTTCACCTTCCTGCATGCTGTAGGCGTCCATGAACCACGCCATCGTCTGGGCATCTGTCCCCATATCCGGTGCGGGTACATCTCGCGTCGGACCGATGACGTCGCGGATTTCCTCAGCAAACCGTCGTGTGAGTCGCTCGGTTTCGGCTGCAGAGAGCGCCTTTGGATCGACGGCAATCCCGCCCTTTGCGCCCCCAAACGGAAGGTCCATCACTGCACATTTCCAGGTCATCCACATCGCAAGCCCGGTGCACTCTTCGGCTGTTACTGCCGGGTGATAGCGCAGGCCTCCTTTGTACGGTCCCCGAACGTCATCGTGTTGGGCTCGATAGCCAGAGAGCACCTCAACCTCGCCGCTATCACGCCGAAGCGGCACCGATACCTGTACGACGCGTGTCGGGTGTCGAAGCCGTTCTATTACGTTTGGATCGACATCGACGAGTTCGGCGGCGCGTTCGAGTTGTAACAGCGCGTCCTCAAGTGTCGATGACGGTTCGCTTGTGGTCGTCTCACTCGTCCTCTCGGCGTCGGCTGACTGCGCAGTGTGCCGTTGCATGACTCACTCAATGGGCATCGACTTATTGCGGAGTCCACCGCCGCAACGCTCACACGTCCCAATTGAATCCTCAGAGACGATCGTCGCCCCACAGTTGAGACACTCAAACGTTGTCGGGGTCGTGGTGTCGTACCCGCTATCCCAGAATCGTGACGAGTGGTCGGTATCCTGCTCGGACATGGTGTTGCAATATTTGCCTGCAGATATAACCGTTATATTTTACAATTAAAGGGATAAGAATAACAAGCCTTGACTATTACATGTCCTGAACAGATCGATCAAACATCGCTTTGTACTGCCGCTTTTGTGCGCCACGGAGCCGCTGATAAAATGCCTGTGGGGAGATATCGAGGGCTGTGGCGACGTCTTCACCCGAACATGCCCGTGGGATTTCGAAGTATCCCGCGTGGTACGCGGTCCGTACAGCCTCGCGCTGTTTGTCAGTCAACGAGGGGTGTGTGCGGTCGTTGTCGACGGCACCCGATCGTTTGGTTTGCGTGACGAGCCGAGCGTTCGGAAGATGAGTGTTGACAATTGCATTCACTGCAGTCACGCCCGTCGGTTCACCAACAGCGACAATGAGCGTAGTCTGCTCGGCGTCGCTCGTAAAACGCTCGACTCGGACGCCGTGATCCGCAAGCGCTGCCGGCAGGAATTCTGTGCCTGATTGGAACCGAACCCGAAGCGAGACTGTTGTGTCGCGCTCGGAAACGATCGTTACGTCTTCGACGCCCGATCGATCCACAATTACCTGACGGGCCCGCTCGGCGGGAACACTCGCCGCGTCGATGAACAACGTCCGGCCGTCAGCGTCCATTCCGACCACTGAGATCGTGGTCTCGAGTTCGGCTGCAACTCGGCCGACAAACCCTGCCGGGGCGTCGGTTTCGTACCGTCGGACCGTTTCTGTCGCTCCGTCGCCGACGAGCGCCGCCTTCCGTGCGACCGCGCTTATTGCCGCGGCGACAGTGTGGCCTAATTCAGTGAGAACGTCGAATATCTCTCCATTGAACGCGTCGGGGCTAGCGGCGTAGACGGTTAATACGCCATGTGTCACCCCATCGACTGTCAGTGGGACACTTGCGACGGACTGATAGCCGTAGGTGAGTGCCGTTCGTCGCCATGCGGCTCCCCGCGGCTCAGCCGCGACGTTGTCGATCGCGATCGGCTCACCACGACGGTGCGCCTCCGCGCCCGGCTCGTTGGGATCTCCCTCGATCGCATCGAGATACGCTCCCGGACTGCCGGCCCACGCCCGTGGCTCGAGTGCACCCTCTCCGACTGACGAGCCAATCCACGCGAACGCGAACCGATCGGCAGTTAGCTGCTCACAGACGGCTCGCTCGATCGCTGACCGCGATTCGGCGGTTACGAGGTCCCGATCGACCGACCGGATGAGGGTATTGATCTCGTTCATACGCTCTAAGCGCTCGTTTCGCGACTGCAGCGTTCGGTCGTGCTCACGAAGTCGCTCCTCACGAGTCACGCGATCGAAGGCTGCCTCGACCGTTGCGGCAAAGAGTTCGGCAATCTCGATCGCGATGTCTGTCGCTCCCTCCGCGGCGGCCATCGGTTCACTGTCGGATGGATCGACCACGAGCACACCGTGTTCGTCCATCGGTACGCACACCTGCGTTCCAGCGGCCGAAAGGATCGACCCGGTCCGCAACTCCGCGTCCAGGAACGCTCGACTCAACTTGTTGTCGCCGATCGCAACCGGTGTGACTTGCCCGAACGACGCGGTCGCTGCATCGGTGTGGGATGAGGGGACGAGTTTGTTCGTCTCGCCGTCGTAACGATACATGATCGCCGCATCGAATCCGGGAACTCGTTCGATCCCGTCGATTGTCAGTGACGCAATCTCTTCGCGAGTTCCGGCGTACAGGAGTTGTTTTGCGGTATCGTGTACGACAGATACCGCCGTCTCTCGGCGCTTTCTTGTCGTAATGTCCCGACAGCTGTACAGTGTTGTGCCGCCCTGAATGTCAACACGCTTGACATTAATAAGCAGCGTGTGTTCGTGTCCGAACGCGTCAGTGGTCGTCGTTTCGATGTTCGTCAAGACACCTTTCTCGTCCAGCCGATCTGGATCAAACAATCTCTCCCCAAGCAGTTTGTCGACAGTGCCGAACGCTTCGATCTCCTCGACGGTGTACCCGAAAATGAACTGTACGTTCGGACAGATGTACGTAAACTCCCCGTCTGCGTCGGTAACCAACACCGTGTCGGTCATGTTGTTGAGTGTGACTCGGTGGAGTTCCTCGGATCGTTTGAGCCGATCGGCCAACTGTGCCCGCTCGCCAATGTCTTTGGCGGTCGCCAGCAGCCGATCGGGCCCGAGTGCTTCAACCTGTACCTCGACCGGGATCGTCTGGTTGGTCTCGGCTGGGTCGTTCGAGCGAGACTCACCGTCATCAGATGGAACGATCATGCTCGCTTCGATCGTCGTTGTGGTGCGGCCTGTCTCCGGACAATCGACTACTCGTTGGATCGTTTCGGCTAGGCGATCGCGATCGGCCTCGTCCCACCAGTCGCCATCGCCCCACACTGAGGCACGCTGGCTCTCTCCGAGCGTCGCTGCGGCGTCGTTCCGTTCGACGACCAATCCGTTGGCTGCGAGAAGCCACCGATAGCTGCCGTCGTTGAACAACGCCGTACAAACCGCTGGTGGCAACGATCTGTCACTGGCTCCGGTCATCGGCGGCCATACTCACCGGGGTCACAAAGCCGCGTCGGCCGACCACCCAAACGGCGCTCGTTCACTCGGCCAACAGCCCATCGCGAGCAGCCAAGAGGACGCCTTCGAGTGTCGCATCGTTCGTCGGCGCTTCACGGGCTGTGTCGATCGCCTCCTCGATCGGAATTGCTCGCGGGACCAGAAACTCGTTGGTATCGAGGGTGCGATCGCCCGGCGTGAGCCCTGTCGCAAACACAAACCCTCGGCGGTGCCGCAACAGCCCAGTCGTACACCAACAGGTCTGCAACAGCGAGACTGCCTCGGGCGAGAAACCGGTCTCTTCGCGGAGTTCGCGCTCTGCCGCGGCGGTGAACGATTCGCCCGATTCGACGATGCCCGCCGGCAGTTCCAGTTGGGTCTCTCTGATCGTTGGCCGGTACTGCTCGACGAACAGGACGTGCTCGTCTGTCACTGCGACGATCACGACCGCGGGGGGCAGTTCTGCCCAGTAGTACCGCTTTGTCGTCCCGTCCGGCTGTTCGACCAGATCGTAGCCGCCGGTGAACCAGCCGGTTTCGTACTCTGGCACTGATTCGATCACGTCCCATTCAGGCTCCGAGAGTGCCTGTTTGTGGTGTCTTTTCTCGGCCCTTGTGCCCTCGCTGTGATTCTTCTCGTCGGCCGTCCCATCCCCGCCGTGATGGTTGTCGTCGCTCATTACGTGCCCTCCGTAATCGAAACGAGATAATACTGTCCGTCGTGCTCGACGAGCACCCGATCGCCGTCGTCGCGAGCCGCGTCGGGGGTCTGTTGGGTTAGCGAGTCGAACTCGTCGAACGGCGAGTGCGTGAACGCGTCTTTCAGGCCGCCGAGGCCGCGCTGGTAGCCGTCTGATTGACCGTCTTCGGCTTCGAGCGCGCTCACGAGATACGGGTAGCGACGCTCGGAGACATCGGTTACGTTCGTCGCTTCCCCGCCATCGTCTGTCGTGGTCTCGACGGTCAGGTGGTACGTCGGGCCCGAACCCGTCAGCCCGGGCAGCGCACCCAGCGCCAGCAGGCCGACGACGATGATCCCGATCGCCCAGAGGGTATACCGCGTCCACCGGTGCATACCGCTCGTAGGCTTCCTCGTCGGATACCGGTTTCGACCTGTCGATCGATCCCAAGCACTGGGACGGCTCGTGGCTGCGGGCGGTATTCTGGTGCTGGAACGTTGGCCTCGCGCTCATGGTGTTCGTCTCCGTGTTGCCGGTTGGATTCCTCCAGTTGGACGTCGCGTTCACAGAAAGCTACGCCGCCGCACGGAGCCTCGCGTTCTACGAGCAGCCGATCGTCTAGACGCTGTTTTGGGCACGGCTGCCCGGCGACACGCTGATCATTGTCGGAACGGTGATTTACATGGCTGACCTGCTCCGCAAGCGGTTCGTCCTTCGGGCGTCTGCGGACGATCCGAGTGTCGAGGACACGGCCGTCGCGGAGGGTATCATCGGCGACGACGACTGATACGTGTCGCAGATTACCGGCCGATCGGGCCGCAGTGGCCGATCGGTTTTTGCCCACAGAACCCCCCGACTTCGTATGGAGTTCGGCTTCGAGCTCGCGTTGTGCACCCACCTCGAAGCGCAAACTGACGCCGTCATCGCCCGCCAACTCGGCGGCGCGGTCGCCGAGCCCGGCAGCCGGATCGTCGACGTTTGCCTCCTCGAACCGGGCCCCGCGTTCGATCGCCGAACAGCGATTACTTCTGCGGCAATCCCGCTCGCAGCGATCGAAAGCGACGTCGGTACTGGGGCGGCGGTCCGCCCGGGAAGCGCGTTTGACTGCCACCCCGATCGCGCCCGGAGTGTGACCGATCGGGCGATCGACATTGGCTTTTTTGCGTCCGAGCGCCGCGGCGGCCGCCGGTACGTCCGTCAGGCAACCCGGTACCCTGAGCGCTGGTTCGACGGCCTCGTCGCGATCGAAAACAAGCCGGATCTGGGTCGGCCGGGCGATCTCGAACGCCAGTTGCGCCTCGATGTCTCGCTTGCACTCTTCGAAGAGGTGATCCTCGCAACCGAAAGCTACGTTACCCGCGCCCACCTGAACCGCCTCCCGCCCGAGGTGGGCGTCTGGCGGTTTGACCTCGACGGCCGTGAATTAACGGTAATCCGTGAGCCAGAACCACTCCCAGTCGACGAGTCGGGCGTCGAACCGATCGCGTACAACCCACTTTCGACAGACATCGAGACGGTGACACCCGACGCTAAGCGCCGGAAGCGGCTCCGGATCGCCGAACGGGCCTATGGGAAGGGCTGGCGAACGTACGACATGCCGGCCTGCGAACACGCCGAGGCGACCGAGGCTGGATTGCCCTACTGTTCGGCGTACGATCGCATCGTCGATCCCGCCACTGACTGTGGGACCGACTGTCCCCGCCACGAGCCGGCCGATCAGCCAGCAGTCGACCTCGCGGCGCTCAGAGACGATCGATCGCCGTGGGTCCGCGACCCGGATGGGGTAGTGAAACGACAGGCAGGGCTCGATCGGTTCGGGTAACCCGCCCAGACATAGCTGATTCAACAGAGTCGATCGACACCAGAGCCGTCAAGCCGATAGTGCTCGCCGTCGACCGCCAGCGGCTCCTCGAAGGCCTCCTCGACCGGATAAAAGTGCGCAGTGTGAACGAGCCGCGTCTCCGTCGCGTTGAGTTCTGCCGCCAGCGAGAGTGCGCCCTCGCGGGTCATGTGCTTCGAGCCGAACGTCCGCGGCGTCCCCTCGTCATCGTAGTCTTTCCCACCAAGTGGGTGGTGTTCACACAACGATGCAGGAACGATCGCGTCGGCCAAAAACAGATCTGGATCGGCGAGTGCTGTCCGAGAGTCCTCGGGAATGTCGTAGCTCGAATCCCCCGAAAGCGAGAGTTTTGCGCCGGTTTCAGGGTCTTCGATCGTCAGTCCGAAACAGATGAGCGGCGGGTGATCGACCGGGACCAACCGTACCGAGAACCCACAGACCTCGAACGGTTCGAAGGGATCATGATCGACAACGGTGATTCGATCGAGGTAGTCGTATTTCCGGCGGATCGTGTCGGCGACCGACTCCTCAGTGATTGGATCGACTGTATTCGCCGCGTGGACCGGAAGGTTATCGAACACCCGGTAGGCGTTGCCCAGCCCGTCGAGGTGATCGAAGTGGATGTGGGTGATGATCGCCTCGTCAGGAAGCGATGCGTCGGTCGTCAGAAACTGGTGTCGAAAGTCAGGGCTGAGGTCAACGAGGAGTGATTCGTCGGTTCGCTCGTTGCGGACGTGGACGGAAAACCGGCTTCGGTGGACGCCGCGCTTGCGGGCTTCCGCGCAGGTGTCACACTCACAGCCGACGGTCGGCGTCCCGGTCGTGTCGCCGGTTCCAAGTAGTGTGACCTCCATCGCGCTCAGCGAATTGGGTCCGTTGGTTCGACTCGATCGCCGGTGTCGGCATCCTCGGAGCCGCTCTTTTCGTCTGTGTCACTTTCCTTATCGTGTGCGTCCCCTTCGTGGCTGTGAGCGTCATCACTGTGATCGTGATCGTGGTCGTGCGCATCGTCGCTATGATTATGGCCGCCGTGGCCATCACCACTCGCGCCGGTGATCGCCGCGCCGTCGCCGTCGATCATGTCCATATTCTTGAGGTTGTCGCGTTCCTCGAAGTCCTCGACTGCTGAAAGCAGGTCTTTCTGGGTGAGCTGCATGCGCTCTTCAGTGAGTGCTTCGAGCACCGCCTCTCGGAGGACGAGCCGCAGATCACTGCCGGTGAGCCCGCTCGTGAGCTCGGCGACCTCTGCGGGATCGAACTCGTCGATGTCCATCTGCTTGGTGATAACCTGCAGAATGTCTGCGCGCATCCCCACGTCGGGTTTCGGGAAGTTGACGATCTCGTCGAACCGCCGCCACGCCGCTGCGTCGAGCTGATCGGGGTGGTTCGTCGCCGCGATCAACAACACGTCGTCACGGATTAACGAGATGTCGTCGATCGACTTTAACAGGGTGTTGACCGCGCGCTTGAGCGCGGCGTGTTCGTCGCTGCGGCGGGTCTTTGCGACCGAGTCGAACTCGTCAATAAAGAGGATACACGGCGAGAGCCGCTTTGCGACCTCAAAGGTCTTCTCGACGTTTTTCGCCGTCTCGCCGAGGTACTGGCTTGTGATCATCGACAGCTTCACTTCGACGAACGGCAGCCCGAGATCGTGGGCGATCGCCCGTGAGATCGTCGTCTTACCGGTGCCGGGTGGACCGACGAAAAGCAGTTTGCCGATTTCCCGAAGGCCGATCGCCGCGAGGTAGTCGCGGTGTTCGATCGCTTTGACGATCTTTGCGATCTCGTCTTCTTGATCCTGGGTCAACACAAGGTCGTCGAGCGTCATCTCGATCTCTTCGGGCGCGCGGACGTTGACGAGATCGAGCATCTCTGCGTCCTCTTCCTCGTCGAAGTACTCCGCTAACAGCGCATCGATCCAGACCCGATCGGCCTCGATCGGGCGGGTGTTTTCACGCGCCTCCTCGTGGGTCACGTTGGCGTTGAAGTCCTCATGGGCTTCGATCGCGGCTGCCAGCGTCGGATTGGTCTGGAGCCGATCTTCGTCGGCGTGGTTGAGGAACCACTCGATCGCCATATCTGGCTGTGTGAGGCTGATCTCGCCGGTGAAGTCGGCTCGCTGGGTAAACAACAGCTCTGAGACTGCCTCCCACGGCTGTTCGACCCCCGTGGCTGTTCTCGCGATCGTGTCTGTCACCTTCAGGGGCCGTTCGACCCCGCCGGGATCGCCCTCTTCGTCACTTTCGGTCCAAAAGACCCGCCTGAATCGTGGCGGGAGATCATTCTCATCAAGCGATCGATTGTCCGTGTAGAGATGTGCGGTTAACACGAACTCGACCACGTCCAAGGCCGGGTCACTCATCTCACAAAACTTCTCGGTGTATGCGGTTAAGCGCGTCGAAGCGACTGGCACGCTGGGGGGCGTCACTGTGGCCAGCGCCTGGACACCGACTCCCCGGCGCGATCGATCTGAGCCGCCCGCGATCTGATCGTGAACGGCGAGTGGGCAGTATACTGCATTTCGAAACGACCGAACATTCCGTGACAATCAAACAGTTCTGTTCAGGATTCATCCGCAAATACAAATATTAGGTCAATACATACATATATATATTTGACAGATATCTGTTCCGGGTGTATGTAATTGTATTATTTCAACGGTCAGCGTTTTATTCATACAGGCAGTCAGCACAACACGAAACAACTGTATGAATCACCGATTGTCTGCTGCGATCGTATACAAACGATCACTATATGAGACGGTTCAGAACGGCTCAACCATGGTTCGCGAGCCCCATTCAGTAACCCGGAGGTATGTGTGTGGCCATAGGGCCTCCGAGCGTGCGTGTAGCCGCACGATCTGCGAACCGATCGACCTCGACGGCCAGTGGTCCGCTCGTCTGCTCGGTAGCATTGATCGTGAACTTGTTTGCGCGACCCGGACAGCCGCGCCCGCAACAACCGAATGAAGAGATCGACGATCGATGGCTGAGGATCGCCCGTTGTCTGGTCCAACCGCACCGCTCAAACCCGATACTGGCCGTGCCGGGATCGTTCTCGCCGGCGGTGAATCCGCCCGATTCCCGACGATCGACAAGGCACTTGCGCCGCTATCGGGGACACCACTACTCGCCCACGCCGTTGAGACGCTCGTCCCGATCGTCGACGAATTGTTCGTGAGCTGCCGCTATCGGCAAGTTGAGGAATTTGAGTCCGTTCTCTCGGATTTCGATGTACGATTCATTCCCGATCGAATTTCTGGACGAGGCCCAGTGTTCGGACTCCGTGACACCCTCTCTGAGACCGCAGCGGCCTATGCGGCGCTCCTTCCGTGCGATATGCCGTATGTGCCGACTGCGTTCGTCGAGACGCTTTTCACCCGTGCACGGAATCACACCGGCGCGCTCGCACAGGTCGATGGGCAGGCCCAGCCGTTTCCGGCCGCGATCCACGTCCGGGCCGGCCAGGATGCCTGCACGACGGCTATCCGCTCGGGCGACCCCTCTCTTCCTCGATTTATTGACGAACTCGAACCGATCGTCATCTCTGAACCAGAGGTCTTTGCCCACGTCCCCGACAGGGCGTTTACGAACATCAACACTCCCGACGATCTGCTGGATCAACAAAAGAGACCTCTGTGAGCCGATCCAGAGGTGATTATCCCGCCCAGTGCACACTCATTATTGGCTCCATGCACGCCATCATGACTGGCAGACAGGTCAAACGCATACCATCATGACTGGCAGACAGGTCAAACGCATACCGTTGTAGCTGAGTGACGGGATCCTCTTGGGGGATTGGCGTCGGTGAACTCGCGGTCGATTCCTCGCAGTTTCAGGCTGATTTAAGATCGTGAAGAATAATCGTCCGGTATGACAGACACCACGACCCCGGTAATCGCGGCAGCCTACCGAACTCCACAGGGGAAAGGCGGCGGCGTCTTCGCGGACGTCAGAAGCGAGGACCTTTCGATCGCGCTCATTGACCACATCCTGTCCGAAACCGGCCTCACAGGCGAGCACGTTGACGACCTGATGTGGGGCTGTGCCCAACAGCGGACCGAACAGGACAACAATGTCGCGCGGGTCATCGCGCTGTTGTCCGAGCTGGGTGAGAGCGTTCCCGCGACGACGATCAACCGATGGTGTGCCTCGTCAATGCAGTCGGTTATCTCCGCGAGCGACGCGATCGCGGCGGGCAACCGCGAGGCGATCATCGCTGGCGGCGTTGAGAATATGTCGCGGGTTCCGATGGATGGTGACTCCTACCAGCACCTCCATCCGGAACTCTCCGAGCAGTACAACATCTTTCAGCTCCAGATGGGGATGACCGCCGAAAAAGTCGCCGAAGAGTACGATGTTTCCCGGGAGGTCCAAGACGAGTACGCCTATAAGAGTCACATGCGCGCCGCCGAGGCGACTGAATCCGGCCGGTTCGACGACGAGATCGTTCCGATCGAAACCGATGACGGCCTGGTCGACGCCGACGAGGGTATCCGTCCGGACACGACGATCGAGACGCTGGCTGGACTTTCGCCGGCGTTCACCGGCGACGGTACCGTCACCGCCGGGAACTCCTCACAGATATCCGACGGCGCGTCGGCGACGCTCGTGACGAGCAAGGCCTTCGCCGAGGACCACGGGCTCGACGTCCTCGCTGAGATTGGCACAAATGCCGTCGCCGGTGTCGACCCGACGGTAATGGGAATCGGCCCCGTCCCGGCGACCCGGAGCCTCCTCGAACGCGCTGGCCGATCGATCGACGACTACGACCTCGTCGAGCTCAACGAGGCGTTCGCAAGCCAGTGTGTCTACGCCCGCGACGAACTTGGAATCGACCCCGAGATCTACAACGTCAACGGCGGCGCGATCGCGATCGGCCATCCGCTCGGGGCCTCGGGTGCACGGCTACCGGTTACGCTCATTCATGAAATGCAAAAACGCGACGCCGATCGCGGGCTCGCGACGCTGTGTGTTGGGTTTGGGCAGGGTGCGGCGATCGAGTTCAGTCGGTGAACATCGGGGACGATCGTGTCGGCTGTGTCCTCACGCGCCCGAAACGAAATACACCGCGAGTATGGCGAAGACAATGCCGAGCGCTTTCCGGGTGGTGAACTCCTCGCCCAGCAGGAGAAACCCGATTACCGAAGAGAACACGAGAAACATTGCGAAGATGGGCGTGACAACGCTGACTGGGCCCAGGGCCAGCGATCGGTACAGTGCGAGGATTCCAATCCCCAAAAAGACGCCTGCGGCGAGTACGTACACTATGTTCGGTGAGGACAAGTGAGCGACAAAGCCTTGACCTGTATACCACAACACACCGATTGCCATTATTATAAGCAGGGTGTTAGAGATGACAACAGCAACGTCGCTCGGAACCGCGTCAGGACCGGTCGTTGCGACGCGCATGAGTGGGGAGACAAGCGCATACGCCCCCATCGCAAGAAGTGCATACGGCAGGTATGTGACCTCCATACGGACGTCTTGGCCGGCACGGACAAGTGTTTGCCGACCGTTGGATCCTCTCTGCTCTGAATCCATCCGTTTGACTGAGAACGAAGATACTCAGCTTCCCGCCCTCAAGAGTCTACAGCAGCGGCGAGTAGGCAGCGTCCACCGCTGTAATTTTCACATTTCGCCAGCAATCACTCCTCAGCTTCTAGCTCCCAGCCCACGAACGAGTCTTCGGTCTCGACATCGAACGCCGAGAGCATCCGCGACAGGCCGAAATATCCGCCAACGAGGCCCACAATCCCGACGATCGTCGCCTCGCTGTACCGCTCAGCAATCTGATCGTGCAGTTCGTCAGTGACCTCGTCGTCGAGGACCGCACGAACGTAGGTCAAAAGCAGTGCCTCTGGGTCATCGAACGCGTCGTACTCGCGAGCACCGATCGCCCTGATTTCCGCGTCGCTGATGCCAACATCCCGCGCCACGTTCACGTGTTGGTGCCACTCGTACGGCGAGGGTGCCTCACGAGAAACGGTGAGTATGGCGAGCTCGCGGCTTTGATCGTCGAGTCCCGAATCCTGCCACAAGGAGCCAAGGAACGTCCGTATCCCATAGAGTACCTCGGGATTGTTACCGATCGCGCTGTAGACGTTGACCGGTTTGCCCTGCAGCGCCGAAACGAGTAGATCCTGGTACGCTGCCGGCAGATCCTCAGCGTGCGCGTAATCGATCCGTGCCATGAGGACGAAATGCGCCGTGAGCTAATAGCCTAACTGGTGCACAGACTGTCACTGCTGGTCGATCGCGACTGCCCGAACCGGCGAGCCGTCGGCGGCTTCGATCGCCAGCGGGTACGCGTGCAGATCGATGCGATCGCCGACCCCAGCCAACCCACAGAGGTTCTCAACAATGAGCCGATCGGCCGCGAACAGCCCGTGGTGGGCCGGATACTTCGACGGCTCTCCGGAAGCCGCGTTTGCGGTTGGCGTTGGATCGACGTTGAGCATATCCACGCCGAGGTGCAGTTCTCGCTCGGCGAGCCATGCCGCCGCGTCGCCCGTCAGATACGGGTGGTCGAAGTAGCGATCGTCGCCCCAGTAGGCTTCCCAGCCAGTCCGCAGGATCACCATGTCGAGATTGCTACGATTGTCCGCTGCTGCTCGATCGGCCAACATCGATCGCGCGATCGGTTCTCGATCGTCGAGGGGCCGACAGTCAACGATCGCCGCCTCGAAGCGAAACGTCTCCGGCGGATACGTATCCAGCGTCCGGCCGTTGTCGACCATGTGCGCCGGCGCGTCCATGTGGGTTCCCGTGTGCGAATCGAGTTTGATCGCCGTCGTCCGGAACCCGTCTTCGGTAACCGTTGCGGCGGGTTCGATCGACACCGGCGGCGTTCCCGGATAGACGACCATGTCCGAACGGAGCGGCCGCGAGAGATTGTGCGTCCCCATCAGTCGTCCGCCGGGGCTGCGTCGGCGGCTTCGTCCTGTACCAGCCCGTCTGTGGTCCATCCGCGCGCCTCGTAGTATGCGTCGATTCCCTCGGCCAGTCCCTCGATCTCGTCGGCGTATGGCAGGGTATCGACGGAGCGATCGAAGCCGCGATTGTTGTTGAACGCCCGCTCGAGCGTGACGATCCGATCGCCCACCGAAAGCAGCGTCTCGAACTCAGCGTCGAACAGCGCTTCGAAGCGATCGTCGGTCATCATTCCGCGGGAGAACCGACAGATAACGCCGCAGTCCTCGAGCGCCCGGGTGTTTTCCTGTCGGATGACCGCTCGCGCCTTCTCCGGGGTAATCCCCTCGGGATCGAACGCCTCTGTGCTGTCGACGAGCGGATACTCCCAGGCGTAAAACGTCGCGTACATATGATCTGCCCCGCGGTTCGCTACGGCGTACGACAAGGCCTGCCCGTGGAGCCGCCGGCCTTCGTGGCCGGGGAACTCCATGCCTTTCACCGACCAGTTTTCGACGCCGAGCGCCTCGTGACAGCGATCGACGCCCTCCGCGAGCAGGTCGCCAACCCCCTCTCTGCGGGCGATCTTTTCGATCAACTCGTGGATCAGTTCTGTGTTCCCGAACTCGTCTTCGCTCGCGAGATAAGCGGCGATCGTGTCCCCACAGGAGATGGTGTCGAGCCCGTAGATGTCACACAACTCGTTTGACTGCATCACATCGACGATGTCGTCGGTTGCGGTGTTCGAGCCGAACGCCATGATCGTCTCGAACTCCGGGCCTTCTGTCTCGACGCCACGGACGTCGTCTTTCGTCGGCAGCTTACAGGCGAACGCACACGACGAGCACGTCCCCTTCTTGTATTTTTTCGATTCGACGGCGTCGCCGTTAATCTGTTCTGCACTCTCGAAGGATGTCTCCGAAAAGTACCGGGTTGGCAATCCATCGGTTTCGTTGGCCAATTCGGTCACGCTCGCGGTTCCCTGCCGTTTCATGATGCTATCGCTCGTTGCGGCCTCGCGGTGGATCTCTCCGGCCGCCGCAGGGAAGTCGAGTTCGAGTTCAGGCGCGGAATCACCTTCCACGGTGATCGCCTTCACGTTCTTCGAACCCATCACCGCTCCCAATCCGCCGCGGCCGAACGCGCGCGACTCGGTCGTCATGATCGACGCGAACCGAACCTCGTTCTCGCCAGCGGGGCCGATCGCAATGATGTGTGTTTCGTCAAGCCCACGCGTCTTCTCGACGTGGGTTGTCACCGCGGGAACCGTCGCCCCTGCGAGTTCTGCGACCGGCTCAAAGGTCACCTCCTCGTCTGTTACGTGGACAATAACCGGCTCCTCGCTTGCGCCGACCAGCTCGATGGCCGCATAGCCGGTATCGACGAGGTTTCGCGAGACGAACCCACCCGCGTTCGACGAGAGCAGCCCGTTCGTCAGCGGTGAGACGCCCGTTGCATTCGTTCGACCGGTAAACGACATCGTCGACTGCTGCATCGGGCCCGTCGCGAAATACAGCCGATTTTCGGGACCGAGTGGATCGACGTCCTGTGGGATCCGATCGCTCGCCAGTTTTGTACACACTCCACGCCCGCCGATGAACGACGCGAGGATGTCGTCGATTTGCTCGCGCACGACTTGACGCTCGCGCACGTCGATCGAGAGTAGCTCGCCTGTCGCGTGTCTCATGCGTATTTATTCTCCAACATCGATGATAAACCTCGTGGGGCGTTTGCGAATCTGGTTTCAGACAGGGATACCTGTAAAATCAGTTTTCGTAAATAAGCTCGACCTCGTCGGCGAACCGATCGAGGATATTGCGTCGTTTCTTTTTCATCGTCGGGGTCAACAGGTCGTTCTCTTCGGTGAACTCTTCGGGTACCAAGCGGAACTGTTTGATCTGCTGGTACGGTTCGAAGCGTTCGTTGACCGAATCGACCTCCTCACGGATCCGTGATTTGACCCGGTCGTCTCGGGCGATCGCTGCCCGTTCGTCTGGCAGATCGATGCCCTCGCGGTCGGCCCACGAGTTGATGGCTTCCATGTTCGGGACAAACAGTGCACTGACGAACTTTCGACCGTCCCCGAGAACCATGCACTGCTCGATGTACTCGTTGGCTGCGAACGCGTCCTCGATCGGCCCCGGTGCGACGTTTTTGCCCGTCGAGAGGACGAGCAGCTGTTTGGCTCGCTCCTCGAACGCGATGTACCCATCCGGCCGGAGTTCGACCACGTCTCCCGTTCGGAACCACCCCTCGTCGGTGAAGGCGTTGGCGCTCTCCTCAGGAAGATTCCAGTAGCCGTCGGTCACATTTGGCCCTTTCACCAGGAGTTCACCGACCTCACCGCCGGCATCGCCGGTGGCTCCACCAGCGACCGACGTGTCGACCTGTACCTCGACCCCGTGAACCGGCGCGCCGATCGTCCCCACCTTCGGCGCTTCTGCCGGGTTCACGGTGATGACCGGCGAGGTCTCTGTCAGCCCATAGCCTTCGAGCACTGGGACCCCCATGCCGTGATACAGCGCACACAGCTCCGCTGAGAGGCTCCCACCGCCGCTTATGAAGAAGTCAATGTCACCGCCGACGCCGTCTCTGACCTTTTCAAACACGAGCCGATCGGCGATCGCGTGTTTGGCACTCAAGAGCGTGCCCGGCTCCTCGGCAGTGTGGTACGCTTTTCCGACTCCGACTGCCCACTCGAAGATGCGTGCTTTGATCGGGGACTCGCTCGCCTGCGCGCGGATCGCATCGTAGAGCTTCTCATATACCCGCGGGACCGATCCTGCGACGTTTGGCCGGACGAGCTGAAAATCCTCGCGGAGGGTGTCTGGGCTTTCGGCGTACGCGACGGTTGCACCGGCTGCGAACATCAAAAAGTGTCCGGCCATCCGCTCGAAGACGTGCGCGAGCGGAAGAAATGAGATCGTCTTTGTTCCAGGGCTGATCGTCGGCACGTCCGGGGCCTTGTCGGGCCGCGGCAGGAACCGACGGAGTGATTGGTTGACGTTCGATCGGAAGTTCCAGTGGGTCAGCCGGACCCCTTTCGGCTGTCCAGTCGTTCCGGAGGTGTAGATGAGACTCGCGAGATCCGCAGGGGCGCGTTCGTCGAGCCACGACTGGTAGGTGTCCTCGTCGTAGGTGGATTCGCCCATTTTGTACAGTTCTCCGAGCGTGTGGATGTCCTCGCGATCGCGTGCCGCCCCAGCCATGCCACTGCCGTCGGGAATTTTGTCGATGACGATAATGAACGAGAGATCGAGGTCGTCTTCGACGGCAAGGACGCGCCGCAGCGCGTTTGCGTCCTCGACTACGACGCCTGAGGCCTCCGAGTCCCCGAGCAGGTGCCGGACTTGCTGTTCCGACGAGGAACTGTAGACGGTGGTGACGACACCGCCGGCGGCGAGGACTGCAAAGTCTGTGTGCGCCCACTCTATTCGTGTCTCTGCAAAGATGCCGACCCGATCGCCCGCTTCGACGCCGAGTTCTCGAAATCCTGTCGCAAGCCGGCGAACGATCGATCGCATCTCCGCGTACGTCAACTCGCGATAGGTTTCTGGGTCTGCCGGGGTGACGACGCCGGCGGTCGCGAGCGTCCGATCGTACACACCGCCTTTGTACCGCTGAGCGGGTCGATCGGCGTTCCGCTCCACGCTCGCCTCGAACATCTCTATGAGCGTTGTCCGCTCGAAGATCTCGTGTTCGAACGACGCTTCGCGATCCCTGAAATTCATGCCCTGACCCACTCTACCTATCATCATAAATAGTTTGGAACGCAAAACACGTGGTTACACGATCATAAACTTGCGTTGCGTTCTTTTTGAACGCTTCGTACCTCGATCGCACCCGCTCCGGTCGTATTCGGCTGCTCGATCACGCCTCGACGCGATCGAGATACGCCAGCACGCCGCGGACATTTATTCTGGTCTCGTCGCGGGCCTTTCGATCGCTCCACAGCCCCTCAGTATCAACATGGGTGACGAAGTGCTCGATCACCGCCTCGTCGGTGTCGAATTCGGCCCGTCGTTGCCTGACCGCTTCGACCCATTCGACGAGCGTCCGTTTGTACCCCGACAACAGCTCCTCGTCGTACGGCACCGGCCCAAAGTGTGCGAAACAGAGCTGTGACGGTTCGAGCGCCTGGATCATCGACACGTCCTCGAGACACTGATCGAGATCGAACTGCGGGGGTGGGGAGGTTTCTCTGATTTCGTTGCGTTCGGCCACCCAGATCCCCGCCGCGTCCGCGGTAAAAACCACGTCGTCGCCATCATCACTGAAGATGAGCTGGTGTGGCGCGTGGCCGGGCGCGTGGTGAGCAGTTAGGGTTCGATCGCCGAGATCGATTGTCGAGCCGTCTTCGAGTGCGTCGATCCGATCGGCCGGCACCGGCTTCGGCTCTACGTAGAATTCCCACTGGTCTTCGACGGCGGCTTTCGTTCCCGCGACGAGACGGCTCGGATCGACAAGGTGGTCGACGCCGAGCTCGTGGACCAACACGGTCGCGTTCGGGTACGATTCGGCAAGAAAGCCTGCCCCGCCCGCGTGGTCGAGATGGATATGCGTCGGCACGATGTACTCGAGGTCGTCCGCGCCGATGTCGAGCGCCGACAGCGAGTCCATGAGCGTCTCGACGTTGGTACCGATTCCGGTGTCGATTACCGCAGGATGTTCGGTGTCGAAAATGTACACCGATCCGTAGCCGTCGACGTCGTACATCCCGGTTGCGTGGTAATACAGGTCGCTACAGCCCGGAACTTCCGTGAGATCGCCGCGGGTCATACGCCTTTATCACTTGCTGGTGAGGAAAATGGTTCGATCTATTCATCTGTTGGTGACGAAACGGGTTCGATCGCATCCATCGTCGTCGTCTCACCAAAGAGCCAATCGGCGTGTTCGACCGCGTACGCCTTGTGATCGTCCTCGATGAACCCCAGCGCGTCTTCGACGACGATCGGCCGGAGATCCCGGAGCCCCGCGCTGCCGGCGGTGTGGAGGACACAGACGTTCGCGAGCGTCCCACAGAGCAACAGGTCCGAAATGCCGTGTGCGCGCAGCCATCCTTCGAGATTCGTCTGGTAGAACGCGTCGTAGGTGTGTTTTTCCACGACGAGATCCTCCTCGTGGACATCGAGTTCGTCGACCAGTTCCGCGTCCCACGTCCCCTCAACGACGTGTTCGCCCCAGCGATCGAACTCATCATAATAGTGGGTGTCATCGAACTGTTCTGGTGGGTGAACGTCGCGAGTATAGACGACCGCCCCGCCAGCCGCACGAATCGTCTCGACCACGTCCGCCACCGGGGCGATCGCCGCTTCGCTCGGTGGGGCGTAGAGACTCCCGTCGGGGTGGCAAAACCCGTTCTGCATGTCAACCACGATCGCTGCGGTTGTTGTCGGTTCGAACTGCATACCCCATTGTTTGTGATCGATCCGCAAAACTTCGACGGCGAGGGCGTCTGGTGATCGACACGCATTCCGGCAAGGTACTTCTGTCCCCGTCCCTATCGATCGGTATGAAACGACTCCTCCCCGTCTGTTTCGTGTTCCTCCTCGTCGGGATGGCGACCGTTGCTGTCGTTTCGACCGCCGGACTCGCGCCGGTAACCGCAGAGACTGCCACTGACAGTCCGGACCTAATGCAGACCGAGGACGGATTCGAAGACAGCCAGATCGGCTGTGTCAACGGCGTCTGTCACGACGACGAACTGGACATTGACCAATCCGACGGCCTCGACGACGAGGAACTGGAGCTGTTCGTCTCCCAGTCGATGGCCCGCGTGGAGTACATCCGCGATCGACCGTTCCGCGAAGACGTTGGGGTCGACGTGATGACCCGCGAGGAGTACCGATCTCAGGAGTCGAACCAATCCAATGGAGATGGCGATGAGTACAACCGCTGGAACGATCAGGTGTGGAAAGGACTCATGATAATCGGCGAGTCGACGAGTTCGGACGACGAAATCAGCGATACTCTCGGTAGCTCGGTTGCCGGCTTCTACTCACCAACCCGCGATGAGATCGTCATCATCACGCCCGATACAGACAACGTGACGATCGATGACGCGACGCTCGTCCACGAGCACGTCCACGCGATGCAGGACCAGTACTACGACCTGACGGACGAACGCTACCGCGGTGAGACCCAGGACGAAGATCTGGCGATCGACGGGATCGTCGAAGGCGAGGCGGGATACATCGAACAGCGATATGAAGAACGCTGTGGTGCCGAGTGGACCTGTCACAGCCCGCCATCATCCAGTGGCGATGGCGGTGACAGCGATCTCAATCTTGGTGTGTATCTCACGATTTTCAATCCGTACTCCGACGGGCCGGGGTACGTGCACGCGCTCGTCCAATCTGACGGATGGGGGGCAGTCGACGATCGGATGGAGGACCCCCCAGAATCGACGGCCCAGGTCATTCATCGGACCGATCGCGAACCAGTCTCGATCGACTTCGAGAATGAGGCTACCGATGGCTGGGAGACCTATCCTGACCAGGGCGTTGATGGGGCCGACACCGTCGGCGAAGCGTCGATGTTCGCGATGTTCTACCACCAGTCTCGTGAGTACGGTGCCGAGGCGATCGACTGGCGGATCGTCGGTGATGAATCGCTCATTGGTGAGTACGAACAGCTCAACTACGTGTCCGATCCCTCAGAGGGCTGGGCGAACGACGAACTCTACCCATATCGACGCGGCGACGACGAGAACGGCTACGTCTGGGTGACAGAGTGGGAGAGCGAAGACGATGCCACCGAATTCTACGAGGCGTATCTGTCGATCCTCGATGCGGATGCTCACAACGGGACGGTCCGCGACGACGGGATCTACGTCCTCGGCGAAAATAGCGAGTTCAGCGGTGCCTACGGCGTCCATCTCGACGGTACGGCCGTCGAGATTGTTCACGGACCGACTCCAGCGGCGATCGAACAGCTCCGGCCGAGCACGGCTGACGCGATCGCCGAGCAGGCTGCTGACGAACAGCCAACCGACACGAACACCAGCGACGACGACGCTGCTGGTGACGCAGCTGCTAGCGACCCGGCGAACGAGACCGACGACGCTGCAGACGATCTCGTCCCCGGATTCGGTCCCGTCGCTGCGATCGTTGCAATTGTAAGCGCCGCGCTCTTGGCACGTCGGCGGTAGTCCTCACTGGCCCGTCGGTCGACCAATCATAGATCGCGAGCGACCATCTCACCCCAGTGTTCGAAGCCGTACTTCTCGTAGAACGCTCGCGCGCGCTCGTTTTTCTGATCCACATCGAGGACAATCCGATCGAGCGGGAGCTCCTGCTCGTCGGCAGTTTCGATTGCGGCCTCCATCAACCGATCGGCGATCCCGGTGCCCCGCACGTCTGGGTGAAGATACAGTTCGTTCAACACGGCCGCGTCCCAGATGAACGACAGCGACGACGGCAGAACGAAGACGTAGCCGATCGGCTCACCCGCTGCGACAATCTCCCCGTCGTCGTCAACTGCCACCTGTACGCTTTGTGGGTCCTCGTCGACGCAGCGGCCGACCCACGCGAGGTAGTGATCGCGGTACGTCTCGGTTAGCTTAGCGTCGTAGCGTGCGGCCTTCGACTCACCGCCGGTCCCCTCTCCGAGGCCTCGTTCGAACCCCTCTTTGAGTTTCCACAACCCAGTTGAATCACTCGGTCGATACGGTCGAACAGTGACGTTCAGATCGCTCATGCCGATCGATACCTGCCCACCATGGAAGTTTTTCGGGTTCCGGCCGATCGCACAATTTCTGTGCGAATGCATTGGGCCGATCGCCTGCGGGTTCCAGCCACTTCGGCAGTTGTCGAACCCTGGGTTCGATACGCTTTTGCTGGTATGCGATCCAGCGACATACATGACCGACGACACGGGGTGGCTTGGATGAGTGACGCCCCACGGGACGAGCTTGCCCGCCGAATCGCCGGTGAGATCACGCTAAGCGGCGACCCGGGCGCGACACTGCGCAAGTGGCGAACAGACTTTGGCGTCTCCCAGACCGAGCTCGCCGCCGAACTGGACGTCTCATCATCGGTCGTCTCCGACTACGAGAGCGGCCGCCGTGAGAGCCCCGGAATCGGCGTCGTCCGACGAATGGTGACCGCGCTGTTGGCGATCGACGACGAGCGCGGCGGCAAGCGTATCCGCCAGTTCGGCCGCGTGCTCACCGCGGGATTCGAAAGCGACATCGTGCGGGACCTCCGCGAATACCGCACCGCGATTTCGCTGTCGGACTTCTATGACGCGATCGAGGCGACAGAGATCACCAGTGGCGATCGAGACTACGTCAACGGTCACACAATCATCAACAGCATTCAGGCAATTACGCGACTCTCGAGCGAGGAGTTCTACCGACTGTACGGACAGAGTACCGATCGGGCGCTCGTGTTTACTGATGTCACGCGCGGGGAATCTCCGCTCGTTGCGATGCGCGTCGTCACGCCCACTCCGAACGCGGTCGTCCTCCACGGACTCACCGAGGATGACCTCTGGGAGCACGCCGCTGCGCTGGCCTCTGTTGACGGCTTCTCACTCGCGGTTTCGACCTGCGACATCGGAACCGCGCTCGACAGCCTCCGATCGTTCGACTGACTCGACAGAGACCACTGGCTCTTTGGGTCGGTCAGCCCTACAACCGGTATGTCCGATCAATCGTTCGACGTTGACGCCTGGAGACGTGAACTGCGTGACAACCGCGCCGAAAAGGACGCGTTTCTGGATGAACACCCCCAATCGCCAATCGCACCCGAACACCGCGAGGAGTTCGACGGACTCGCGTACTTCGATCCTGATCCAACCTACCGCGTTGAGGCGACGGTGACCGTTCACAACGATCCCGAGCCGATCGAACTGGAGACGACCGCCGGTCCGAACGTTCGATACCTGCGGACAGTGTCCTTTGAATTCGGCCTGGCGGGTGACACGCACACACTTTCGGGGTACGAACAGGAGACTGCCGACGAGGAGTCGATCTTCGTCCCGTTTCGCGATAAGACAACCGGCCAACAGAGCTACCGAAAGGGCCGATATATGGAACTCACGCCGACTACCAAACTCGAGACTGGTGCGACGGTCCCGATCGATTTCAACCTCGCGTACTCGCCGTTTTGCGCGTTCAGCGACGCCTTCTCGTGTCCGCTCCCGCCGGAAGAAAACTGGCTCGACTGTGCGATCCGAGCCGGCGAACGCGCCCCAACTTTTGCTACCTAATCTCACACACGGCGATCGAATTTCCAATTCTGCGTGTGTTTCTGTTTGCGGTACCGATTGTAGCGGTTCTCCCCGGCAAATCGCGGCATATTGTTAAAATATACTAATAAACGCTAATTACAGAACATACGTCTATCAACTAACCCATATGGATGACGAATGCCAACCCTTATCCGTGCACCGAGGGTTTGTTTAGTTGCAATGGCAAACGGTAAAGTTGATTTCTTCAACGACACAGGCGGCTACGGTTTCATTTCGACGGACGATGCTGACGAGGACGTTTTCTTCCACATGGAGGACGTTGGCGGTGAGGATCTAACCGAGGGGACCGAGATCGAATTCGATATTGAACAGGCTCCGAAGGGCCCACGCGCGACGAACGTCGTCCGCAACTAATTACTGATCGGTCGTCTCACGACGACATTTCTCAGTTTCATTATTTACACCGCAGAGAGCGATCGCTCGAGTCATTTGTTCGTTCTCTGCACTGTCTATAGTAGCGTTTGCCATTATTTTCTCACTCCGGTTCACGCTCTCTTGGGTTGTATTTCAGGGTGTCTGTTGCAAAGCGTTGCAAACGTTACTACAGGTGAGTCCATATTCAGACGATACTCAAGGCGGATTCCCCGCGCCACCGTGCGCGGGGCAGTTGACTCAATAACTACTCACAGAGGCATTGAATACGGTGATTGATGCATCTTAGAGAGTATAAGAGGATGTGTGACAAAAAGCACAAGAAATTCCTCGGCTATACGCCGTAGACAAATATTATCAATATTACTTGCTAAATATACAGAGAAATTGATATTATTTTGGGCCACTGATGACGCCGTGATCAATCTCATGTCAGAGGCCACTATCGTTAAGAGTAATACTGGTAGTATTGCTATTATTATACAATTATACGGGACAAAAATAATTCTTGATATCACATTTTTTGCTCGACATAGCACTGATTTGGATGCCGTGTCCTGCATACGCTTCGAAAAGACAGGCTCTTTGACACAATGTTTCTTGTTGGTGACTACGGATACCAAACTGTGGCCATTCGATATTTTCTGATCGATCGCTCGATCACGTCGATCGAACCCTGGTCAACAATGACTTACTCCACACAACATGCGAGTTGACCGCCTCCATAATTTGTGGGTTGGCAGTCGATTGTCATTTGCCAATATATTGAATTTTTTGCACATTATTCAAATTAGCAACTACCCTAATAATCGCTGAGCAGGCGAACGCAAGCTAACCATATATTATCTTCTACGTAACCACTACCAGACACTTTAAATGATAGATATACTATTATTAATCTATACGGCACGCGATCGCTGCGCCCAGTCGATTCGGGTGAGTGCTTCTGCGCCCAGTTCACCAAGGAGACAGGCTGCCTCCAGATCGCGTTCGTCGAAGGCGTCGATGACGACGTCTCCGGCACTCAACACGCCGTGGTCGCCGATCGGGACGTAAATTCCGCTGACCAGTTCGCCGCGATCGTGTCCGTCTGTGGTCGCCGCGATGTCGGCGTACAGCAGCGGATTGCCGGTCCGGAACACGCACGCGGCCGGACTGTCTTCCCCAACGGAATAATCTGGACGTTCTCCGGCTCGTTCGACACACTCCTCGGTCGCGACGACAGTCTGTAACACCTCGTTATCGTCGTCGATCAACCGGACAGTCGTGTTGACGAGTCCGAGGATGTTCTTCGACGCATCGGCGAGTACGTCGGCGACGGCCTGCCGAGAGTGGGCCCGCCTCAGTTGCTGGCTCGTCTGCCGGAGCACCTCGATACGCTGTTCGCGGCGGTGGGCCTCGGTTACGTCTCTAACCGTTCCGTACAAACCACTGATCTCCGTATTGGCACCGCGCTGGCGCGGCTCGCCACGGATCCGGACGGTCCGTTCGAGCGTTCCCGCCCAGCTGAGTCCGATATCGATCTCGCCCGATTCCGCTCTCTGGAGCACCGTGTCGATCAGCTCAACCACACGGTGGCGATCGTCCTCGGCGTATCTGTCGAGAATACGCTCGAATGTCGGCTGTCCGTCCGGATCGAAGCCGTGAATCCGCTTGGCCTGCTCGCTCAACCACACCTCACCTGTGGCTTTGTCGTAGGCCCACGCGCCGACGCCGGTGAGACGCTGGACGCTCTCGAGTAACTCCTCGGCGGTTCCCACGCGGCGTTCGTCCGAGACAACCGCCTGTGGACCGCGCGACGTGGGTTCGTTCATACGATAACGAACGATAAGTATGATTAAAACCTTTTCGCGCAGCGCTGTCCGTTCGGTGAGACCGCGAGCTGCCCGTCGAGCGTGGAATTACCAATCCTCGATGTTCCTGGCGAAATCGTATCCCTGCTTGACTGCATCCGCGAGGTAACCGGGACTTCTCGCGTCCCCGATGACGACGCGCGGTATCCCTTCGTCTGCGAGCTCGCCGGCCAACTCGTCGTTCGGTTCGTATCCGGACGCACTCACGAGCGCATCGAACGTGACCGACGCGTTTCTGTCAGCAGTCTCGAAGTGTACGATCCCATCGTCTATGCGCTCGGGGGTTACCCCGGTATAGATCGTCACGTGATCTTCAACGGACTCGATTGGCAGGTTCTGTTGGCCCTTCAATTTCTCGTGTAAGTGCGTCATATAGATGGGTTCTGCGTCCGTCGCAATGTCGTCTTCGGTCGCAAGCAACACAACGTCGTGACCATTCTCGATGAGATGTAGCGCGGTTTCACAGCCGAGTTCTCCGCCACCGAGTACGACCACGTCTGCGCCCGGGGTAATGTCCACTGAGCCAGTTAGCACGCCAGCCGCAGCGACGCCCGCCTCACAGCCTCCGATCTGGGGGAGACTCGGGCTTGATCCGGTCGCCACCGCGACCACGTCGGGATCCATCGCCACAACGTCGTCCACTTCGACCCGATTGCCGAGCCTGATGTCGATCCCCTCTGATTCGGTGAGCTTACTTTTTTGCCACTCCAGGAGGTGTAAGAGCGAATCTTTCTCTGGTGGAATACTCGAGACGAGCAGGTGGCCGCCGAGTTCGTTGTTTTCTTCGAACAGCGTGACGTCGTTTCCTCGGGCGGCCGATCGCCAGGCCGCCTCCATTCCGGCCGGACCACCCCCGACGACGACCACGTCCAGCGGCTCGTCCACGAAGCCAAGGTCGTCACCGTACCTGATCTCGCGACCCATCACCGGGTTGACCGTACAGGCGGCTGGCTTGTCCTCGAACAGCCGCTGGGTACAGTAGTTACACGAGATACACGTTCGAATCTCGTCTATTCGACCGTCTCGTGCTTTTTTTGGCCACGCTGGATCGGCCAACAGCGACCTCGCCAGCGCAACCATGTCTGCCTGTCCGTTTTGAAGAATATCCTCCGCGACTTCGGGACTCCGGATCTTGCCGACGCCGCTGACCGGCACGTCGACTGCCTCGCGGACGGCCGCTGCGTGATGGATCCGGTAGGCCTCGTCCTGTGCGTACGGATAGAAGATCGTCGGCATCGTCTCGTAGATCCCGGCAGTGATGTCGAACCAGTCGATTCCCTCCGCTTCGAGTGCCGCACAGATCTCGACGCCCTCCTCCAGATGGTACCCCTCGTCGACGTACTCTTCGACGCTGATCCGCATCGCCACCGGGTAGTCTTCGCCCACTTTCGCCCTGACGTTCCGAATGATCTCTCGTGGGAACCGCAGGCGATTCTCGAATGATCCTCCGTACTCGTCGTCGCGCCGGTTGGTGTACGGAGACATGAACTGTTCGATCAGGTACCCGTGTGCACCGTGCAACATCACGCCGTCGAACCCAGCCCGTTTGACCCGTAGTGCCGCGTCTCCGAACCGCTCGATCATCGCCTCGACCTCTTCGGTTTTCATCGGCCGCGGCTTGTTGCCCATGAACTCCTCGGTTACATCTGACGCAGAGATTGGCTCCCGATCGGGCACGTCCGACTCCTGGTTCGCATCCAGAAAGTACGGCGCCATCTGCCTCCCGGCGTGGTGGATCTGGACGAACGTCCTGACGTCGTAGGACTGCATCTCGTCGTTCAACGCTGCCCATCCGGGGAGATGTCTGTCGTAGGAGATATTCTTTTGATTCACGGGGCTTTTGCACGTCTCCCAATCGACGGCGGATGCACCGACGACGATCGTCCCGACACCGCCTTTCGCCCGCTCGGTGTAGTATCGGATCAACCGCTCGTTGATCTCGCCTTCTGTGTACCCTGCGAGGTTCGTCTGCATCGGTGCCATGATAATCCTGTTTTTCGCCCTGACGCCACCAATTTCGACCGGGGAAAACAGGGCTTCGAGCCCGCCACCTTCGTCTTTAGTTGTGGTATGAGTGCTCATGTCTCTCAGCACTTTTTCGAGTGTGCTATATGTTATTAAACCTTGTGGACCAAAATATTGAATAGTGAGTCGGTAGATGTGTGTACTTGACACGCATGAAATACAGTAGAGACGAGTCCATACAGCGGCTGCGATCGACGGTCGAATCTGGCGAGCCCATCATCGGCGCTGGTGCCGGAACGGGAATCTCGGCGAAGTTCGCCGAGCGTGGGGGTGTCGACCTGTTAATCATCTACAACTCTGGGCGCTACCGGATGAACGGTCGGGGATCGCTCGCGGGGCTTTTGCCCTATGGGGACGCCAATGAGATCGTTCTCGACATGGGCCATCAGGTGCTGCCGGTCGTCGAAGACACGCCGGTGCTCGCGGGCGTCAACGGGACCGATCCATTCCGCGACATGGAGGTGTTCATCGAGGAGTTGAAACGGCGAGGGTTCTCCGGCGTCCAGAACTTCCCCACCGTCGGCATCTTCGATCGAGATTCGACGTTCCGCGCGAACATCGAGGAAACCGGCATGGGATACGACAAGGAAGTCGACATGATCCAGGAGGCAAGCGAACAGGGGATGCTCACGTGCCCGTACGTATTTACCGAGGAGGAGGCCCGCGAGATGACCGAGGCGGGCGCGGACGTCGTCGTCTCGCACATGGGACTGACTACATCCGGAGACATCGGCGCTGAAACGTCGCTCGACCTCGAAACTGCCGCCGAGCGCGTCCAGGCCCACCACGACGCCGTCAAGGAAGTCAACGAGGACGCACTCGTGATCTGTCACGGCGGGCCGATCGCCTGGCCCGAAGACGCACAGTATATTCTCGACAACACCGAGGGAGTCGTCGGCTTCTTTGGTGCGTCCTCACTCGAACGGCTCCCCACTGAGGAAGCGATCGAGAATCAGGCACGCAAATTCAAGGGGATGGACCTATGAGCGAGCACTTTCTCAGCCCTGACGACGTCGAGAGCCAGGTGTTCGACTGGGGCGTTCTCAAGTGGATGAGTACTCCCAACGTAACGGGCGGTGAGCGGTTCAGCGCGGGCGTGGTTAAACTCAAACCTGGCAAGGGCCACGAGCGCCACACCCACCCCAACAGCGACGAGATCCTGTACGTCATCCGCGGCGAGGGTGAGCAGGAGGTTGCAGACGAAACCCGCGAGATTGCGGCCGGTGACATGGTGTTCGTTCCCGAAGGCGTCGAGCACGGCACTGTCAATACGGGATGGGAGCCGCTGCTCTTGTTGGCGGTGTACGCCCCGCCCGGTCCCGAGGCGGTGCTGGCGGACCTGCCCGAGTGTACGATCGTGCCCGCAGGCGAACTCCCGACAGTCGATGCGGCCGGGGGTGACTGACCCATGGCCGTCGTCATCGTCGGGACGCTCGACACGAAGGCCGAGGAGATCGGATTTGCTCGTGACGTCATCGTGGCCCAGGGTGTCGATGTCCACCTCGTAGACACGGGGGTCATGGACGATCCCAAGATCGAGCCGGACACGTCAGCGAGTGAGGTCGCCGAGGCTGGCGGAACGACGCTCGAGGCCTTACGCGAGTCCAGCGATCGCGGGGAGGCGGTCAGGACGATGGGTGAAGGAGCCGCCGCTGTCGCCGTCCGTCTTTACGAGGAGGGTGTTCTCGACGGCATCCTCGGCCTGGGTGGATCCGGGAACACTTCAATCGCGACCGCCGCAATGCGTGCGCTTCCGGTGGGTGTTCCGAAGCTTATGATCTCGACGGTCGCCTCCGGAGACACCGAACCGTACGTCGGGATCAAAGACGTCGCGATGATGTACTCCGTCGCGGATATCGAGGGACTCAACCAGCTCTCTCGACGGGTCATCGCCAACGGCGCGCTCGCGATAGTCGGGATGGCCACAAACGAACCGGACGTCGAAGTCGAAGAGCGACCCACGATCGCTATCACGATGTTCGGCGTCACGACGCCGTGTGTGCAGACTGCCCGTGAGTACCTCGAAGCGGAAGGGTATGAGACGATCGTCTTCCACGCGACCGGCACCGGCGGGCGTGCGATGGAGAGTCTAATCGAGGAGGGCATCGTCGACGGCGTCTTGGACGTCACGACGACAGAGTGGGCCGATCAACACGTTGGAGGTATTCTCGGAGCCGGTGAGAATCGTCTCGAGGCGGCCGCAGACGCCGGCATCCCGCAGGTCGTCTCGACGGGTGCACTGGACATGGTCAACTTCGGACCCCGCGATTCGGTGCCCGAAGCGTTCGAGGGACGACAGTTCCACGTGCACAACCCACAAGTAACGTTGATGCGGACTACGGCCGAGGAGACTGCCGAAATCGGGACAATAATCGCGGAAAAACTCAATGCAGCCACTGGCCCGACGGCGCTTGCACTCCCGCTCGGTGGGGTTTCGATGATCGGTGTCGAGGGCGAGGACTTCTATGATCCCGTCGCCGACAACGCGCTGTTCGATGCCCTCCGCGAGCATCTGAACGACAGTGTCGAACTGCTCGAGCTTGACACCGACATCAATGATGAACGATTCGCCCTGGCGATCGCAGAAAAGCTGGACGCATACATGCGCGCGGCTGGCGCCGGGCCGACGTGAGCCGCGACGCCCGGTTTCACTCCGGCCATGCTGTTCACATTATGCAAATAATTTTATCCCGGACGATCGATTTGACTGTATGCCTGGGCCTACCACGGGACGAGCATTAAAAACGACCCAAACCTCACTTCGAATACTCGAACTCGTTTTGGAGCACGAAGGGTTGACGTTAGCCGAACTCGACGGGCTGGTAGACAAGCCAAAAAGTTCGCTACACAGCCATCTCGAAACGTTACGGGGCTGTCGATATCTGAAACGAAACGGGCACACCTACGAGGTCAGCTTCAGGCTTGCGCTGCTGGGCGAGCAGGTAAGACGGCGTACCCGCCTCGACACAGTTGCCACAGACATCGTGACCGACCTGTCGAAACGCACCGGCGAGGAGGCCAATTTCACCGTACTCGAACACGGCAGGCTCCTCATGCTGTGTGGCTCGGCTCCGACAGCAGCGCACGACGACGACGGTTTTCGCCGAGAGTACTACCTGCACAACACGGCCGCAGGCAAAGCAATTCTCGCAGAGATGGATCGCGAACAGGTCGAGGCTGTCTTGGATCGGTGGGGGATGCCCCGAGAAACCGAGGCGACGATCGCAGATCGCGATCGGCTGTTCGACGCCCTCGATGAAACTAAACGGCGGGGATACGGCATTGTCGACGAGGAATTCGCGCCGGGACTACTCGCTGTCGGCGCAACCGTCCACGATGAGGACGGTACGCTGTTGGGCGGGTTGAGCGTCGGTGGCCCAAAGTATCGCATTGACACCGCACAGCTGTACGGCGATCTCGCCGACGCAGTACTCGAGGCTGTCGATACCCTCGAACAGACACTTTTGCAATAATTCATATCCGTCGTAATGTTCACATTATGCGAACGCTACGATGTTTCCACACTGCTGTCCGGGACTGTCGGCTCAGACGTTCTCGAACTGAATAACATGTTATTTGCTACTAAGCGTTGCGAACGGTACGACGATCCACTGACAGATCGAGTTGTACACCTGGTGTGTCCCGTTGCTATCTTCGGCGTCGTATTCACATTTCGAGAATGAATTAGTCTAGATGTGGTGCAGCGACATCCGATATTTTGTTGCATCTATAATTACACGCATACACATGTAATTTTTAACCGATGAACGGGGCTCGCAGCGGGCGACGGTGGGCCCTGGGAGATGTATCGCAGCCAGCGATGTGGTCTGCAACGGTGAACGGCCCGCGATCGCCGTGCCTGCGACCGCGTGTGGTTAGAGAATGTCCAGTCGATCGACGAACATCCCATCGACACCAGCCTCAACCGCCACCTCAACGCCGGATTCGTCGTCGATCGTCCAGACGTTAATCCGTATCCCGTCCGCATGTGCCTCCTCTACCGTCGCCGAGAGCTCTGAGAGATCGTATCGAGGATGGAGTGCTGAACACCCCAGATCGCGGGCGACCGCGAGGCTTTCGCGGAGTCGCTGATCGGTTACGAGTGCGATCGGCACCGAGGAATCGCTGTCCCGAATCTCCTGTAACGCCTCGGGTAAAAACGACGAGACGAGTATTTCGTGTTCAACCGCTGCCGCGATCGACGTTACTTCGTCGGCAATCCCGGCAGTTTTCAGTTCGACGTTCACCTGCACGTCCGGCGGAATTACCTCGAAGGCGTCTCCGAGCCGCGGCACGCCGTCGTCGGTACAGCCGACGTCACAGGAGGCAAGCGCTTCGTAGTCTCTTTGAGCGACTTCTCCAGAACACGCCGTCAGCCGATCGAGTGTCTCGTCGTGAAACACAACAATTTCGCCAGACTCGGCTCGTCGGACGTCCAATTCGATCCCGTCAACGTACGGCGAGACGCGCTCGAAGGCGTACAGCGTGTTTTCGGGAAACTGGGCTGCACAGCCGCGGTGAGCGATGACCTCTCGTCCGTCGCGATCCGAGCCTAGCTGCCACTCGGTTCGCGGTGGGATGTCGGGATCTGGACAGTCCTCTCCGCCAGCTGAATCCACACATCCTGCTGCAGTCACGGCGATCGAAGAGCCCATCGCCGCCAACAGTGTCCGCCTGGTTGGACCGTCCGTGTTCATACCGCTACATCTAGGGCCGCCGTGAAAAGCGATCGGGGATTTGATGCCGAAGCAGTTTGTCGAGGTTTTCCCGCATACATGGATATATAGAATATATATTTCTATCTAGTCGCTGCCAGAATCACACTTTGTATCACAATTACTATACTCTCGGCTAGATTGAAATCTACCTCAAATATCACGAATATCTCTCACTTTGTTCTGTATATCCGTGATAAAATTCGATCCTCCTCGTATTACTATCCAGATTTGTCGTGATATTCATCACTGATCGATCGCGTATCCGGCTTTCCGACACGATCGTTAGAATCTTTATTCGAATTCGAGTCTTCCCTTATGCGTACATTTTTAAATTTTAACTCGGTATGGTAGTCATATGGCCCCCCGAACGACCCTCTCGACAACCGAAACGTCGATCGACGTGTTAGAGACGATTCAACAGCTCGACGGTGCTGGCGTCACGGAGATCGCCGACGCGTTGGACCTCGCGACAAGCACGGCACACAAACATCTCGTCACGCTCTATGAAGCCGGCTATCTCATCAAAGAGGGTACCACCTACCACGTCGGGCTCAAACTGCTCTCCCTTGGTGAATACGCCAGACAGCGACGCCCGGAGCACCGCCGAGCCGCGGAGACGGTCGACGTTCTCACAACTGAAACACGCGAGGAGGTCGACTTCGTCGTCGAAGAACACGGCCGCATTGTCACTGTCAGTGAATCTTACCACGAACAGAATCGCTACGGTCAGATCGACGCTCGATCGGCCCCGACCGCCAGAGCCCGGGTCGGGACGTACTACCACATGCACTCGACGGCGGCCGGAAAGGCGATCCTGGCGGCACTCCCAGAGGGGCGTGTCTCAGCGATCGTTGATCGGTGGGGGCTGCCAGCGAACACCGAGAACACGATCACCGATCGCGATCGGCTCTCCGAAGAACTCGCAGTTGTCCGCGAGCGTGGCTACGCGATCGATGACGAGGAGTTTACCGACGGGCTCCGAAGCGTTGGGATGGCGGTCACCGATCCACTCAGGTCACCGATCGGCGGATTCAGCGTGTCCGGGCCGGCCTACCGTCTGGATGACGCGACGATCGAAGAGGAGATCTCTACAACGTTGGCTGCAGCGATTGAAACGTTCGAATCAGATATTGAAGGCCTGTGGCCGACAGCGTAACACCGCTGTTGTCGTGCGCCTTACCCGTCGATCGTGGGCTCCGAAAGGGTGACACACACGGTCTTCGTCTGCTGATAGTGATCGAGGACTTCCGTTCCCAGTTCCCGGCCGATCCCAGACTGTTTGAATCCTCCGTAGGGTGCCTCTGGCAGGATCGGACCGTAGGCGTTGACGTAGACGATCCCGGCCTGGAGATCCGCGGCCGCGCGGTGTGCAATCGACGTTCGTTCTGTCGCGATCCCTGCTGCGAGTCCGTAGTCGGTATCGTTGGCCATCTCGATCGCCTCCTCGTATGTTTCGAACGTCTGGGCGGTCAACACGGGGCCGAAGATCTCCTCGCTGGCGATCGTCATTGACGAGTCAACTTCGGTGAACACCGTTGGCTCGACGTACCACCCATCGCGCAGCTTAGCGTTGTCGGGTGTCCCACCGCCCGTGGCCACCGTTGCGCCTTCCTCACGCCCCAGTTGCATGTATTCGCGGACATCGTCGTAGCCCGATCGGGTTGTCAGCGGCCCGAGCGTCGTCGATTCTTCGAGTGGATCGCCCGGTGCGTACCCTCCAGCTGCCTCGCACAACCTCTCGAGGAACTCATCTGCGACGTCCTCGTGGACGATCGCCCGCGAAAGTGCATCACAGATCTGCCCGGTGCCGTAGAAGATTCCGCTGGAGGCCGCGTCCACCGCGGTCTTGAGGTCAGCGTCCGGAAACACGACGAACGGCGACTTGCCACCCAACTCTAAGGTTACGGGAACGATCTGCGGTGCGGCCGCGCGCATCACCTGCTCGCCAACCTCGGCGCTTCCGGTAAACGAGACCTTCCTAATGTCTGTGTGATCGCTCAACGCCGACCCGACGGTCGATCCGGAGCCGGGCACGACGTTACAAACTCCCGCAGGGAGGATGTCTGCGGAGAGCTGCACCATCCGAATGATCGAAAGCGGCGCGTCCGTCGCGGGCTTGAGCACTGCCGCGTTGCCCGCCGCGAGTGCCGGCCCGAGCTTCCAGGCTGCCGACCAGATCGGAAAGTTCCACGGGACGATCTGGCCGACGACACCGTAGGGCTCTCGCCGGGTGTAGATGTGCGTGTCCTCGGCTGCGGGAATCTGCGCCCCGCGCTCTCCGCGGGCGATCGACGCGTAATATTCGAGCGTATCGATCGCGCCTTCGACCTCCGTGCGCGTGTCCGCAATCGGCTTGCCGGTGTCGAGACACTCCAGCCGCGTCAGCTCCTCCGCGTGGTCTCGAAGTGTCTCGATCCACTCGCCAAGTCGCCGCGCCCGATCGGCGTACGTCGTTTCGGCCCACTCGCGATCGGATGCGTCCCACGCTGCGGACACTGCCCGATCGACGTGGCTTGCGTCGCCGCGACCGACCGACACGATCGGTTCGTGGGTTGCTGGATCGATCGTCTCGAACGTCTCGGCTGTCTCCGCGGAGCCTCCGTCGATCCACGGGCCGAACGATAGTCCGCCCGTTACCTCGGCGATCGTGTCGGCGTGGCTGAGCGGTTCCTCGTCGGTCATCGGCCCTCGTAGGCGTCCCTGGCGATCCCCAGCAGGTCGTCAGCATCGGCGTCCCGCGGGTTGTCGTGGATCTCGATCGTATCGAGCGATTTTTCGGCGATCTCTGGGAGGTCGTCGCGATCGACGCCGAGTGCTGCAAGGCTTTCTGGGAGGTCAACCGCGGCGATGAGTTCCTCGACGGCGCTCACGGATTCGGCTGCGGCCTCAGCGGTTGACAGCTCCGTGGTGTCGACGCCCATCGCCTCGGCGACCTCCGCGTATCGCTCGGGCACCGCCTCGAGGTTGTACCGCATCACCGCTGGGGTGTACGCGGCGATCGCTTCGCCGTGGGGAATCTCTGGGTACATCCCGCCGGTGACCTCCGCGAGCGAGTGAATCGCGCCGAAGCCCGCGAAGTTCTCACAGATCCCTGCAAGGTGGGAGGCGTAGAGCATCTGCTCGCGGGCCTCCATGTCCGATTTGCCGTCTGTGTACGCGCGTTCGAGGTACGCCGGGACGGTTTCCATCACGTGACTCGACAGCGGCTTGACGAACGGCGGACACGCCGAGGAGACGTGGTTTTCGAGTGCGTGCGAGAAGGCGTCAAAACCGGTTGCAGCAGTCTGTCCCGGCGGCAGCGATCGCGTGAGTTCGGGATCGACGATTGAGGCCTCCGCGCCGAGGTACGGTCCGCCGGGGTACAGCGGCGATTGGCCGATCGCCATCTTGAACTCTCGTTCCTCATCAGTGATCACCGCCCAGTAATCGACCTCACTGCCGGTTCCGGCGGTCGTCGGGACCGTCACGAGCGGCAGCGGCGCGGTCTCGATCGGACCCTCGGCGACCTCCGCTGCAGACGTGACCTCGTAGTCGACAATCGAGCCGGGGTTTGTTGTCATCAACGCCGCACACTTGGCCGTGTCGATCGAACTCCCGCCACCGACGGCGACGATCGCATCCGCGTCGGCGTCCGTGATAGCGTCTGTCGCTTCTTCGACCATCGATACTGTTGGATTTGGTCGGACGCCGTCGTACACGTTGTACTCGACCTCGGTCGCTGAAAGCGCCGCAGTTACTGGATCGAGAATCCCTGCGTCGATGATACCAGGGTCTGTCACGACGAGCAGCGACTCCCACTCCTGTGAGTTAACGATTCCTTCGAGTCGATCGATCGTCCCCGAGCCGAATTCGACTTGGATCGGGAACGCGAGCGTGTACGAACCGAGACTCATTGTTGCTCACCGCCGTGGCCGATCGATCGATTTGGCAGTGCTGTCGCTGTCGGATTCCCACGGGCGGTGCTCCCGCCCCGTGCGGCTGCTGGGGTCATTACACGTTGACCGTTGGTGGCAACTCTCATAAATTTTCGTCTACCTCTATACGCATCTGTGGACCACGTTCGCACACATAGATTATATAATAATATTATCATAATATTTATTGCCCACCGATAGCCACATACGGCCACGATGTCGTCATACAGACAGACACGTCGATCGTTCGTACGACGAACGGGGGCAACGACAGCGGCGATTGGAGCGCTTGCAACGGCCGGCTGCCTCGGTGGTGATGATGAGGAAGGCCTTGACGAGGTCGACAGCGTCGAAATCGAACTGTGGCACGGCCTCAGCGGCGATCTCGGCGAGGAGGTTTCCTCACTCGCGGAGGATTTCAGTGATCAGTCAGATACGATCACCGTGGAAGCGGTCGAACAGGGCTCATACCGCGAGACCATGAACCAGACGATCAACGCGGTTCGGTCCGGCGAGCCACCAGGAATTTCACAAATCTTCGAGGTCGGGACGAAGACCGCGCTCGACAGCGGGGCCTTCGTGCCGATCGAAGAGGCGATTCCCGAAGACCGAATCGATTGGGACTCGTTCCTCGTCCCGGTGCTCGATTATTACCGCATCGACGGCGCGCTGAACTCAATGCCGTTCAACTCCTCGAACGCGATCATGATGTACAACCGCGACGCGTTCTCCGAGGCTGGGATCGATCCCGACTCACCGCCGCGGAGCTTCCAGGACGTTCTCGACTACTCCGATCAGCTGATGGACGCCGGCTACGAATACGGCATCACGTGGCCGAATCACTCGTGGTTCGTCGAACAGTGGTTCGCTGGTCAAGACTCGCTGTTGGTCAACAATGATAATGGCCGTGATGGCGATCCGACCGAGACGTTCATCAACGAAGAGGCTGGGACGACTATCTTCGAGTTCATTCAGGAACTCATGGATAAAGACGCCGTGCTCTCGACGGGAATCGAGGCGTGGGGTGAGGCTCAGCAGGGCTTTTTCACCCAGGAAGCACCGATCGTCCTGTACTCGACCTCGAGTATCAACCCGATGCTGCAGGGTGCGGCCGACAACGACTTCGAGGCCTCCGCGGCACGGCTGCCGGTCCCCGGCGGCGAGCAGGCCGGCGTGACTATCGGCGGCGGATCGCTGTGGGTCCCCGACGAGCAGGGGCAAGCTGAGGAGGAGGCGGCGATCGAGTTCCTGCTTTGGCTCACTGAACCCGAACAACAGTCTCGTTGGCATCAAAACACCGGCTACTTCCCGGTCCGCGAGGAATCGATCGAGAACCTCACCGAGGAGGGCTTCTACGACGAAAACCCCGCCTTCCGTGTCGCACTCGATCAGCTCGAGGCCGATCAGGATACGTCGGCGACCCGTGGCGCGGTCGTGGGTCCGTTCCTCGACCTCCGTACGACAGTCGCCGAGAGCTACGTTGCGATCGCTGATGGTGACTCGGTTGATGAGGTGCTCGCAGACGCGAAAGACGAGATCGACGAGGCGCTCGAAGACTACAACGAGCGCCAGAGCGAATAGCGTCTCCGCGTATCGATTGCCTGTCTCATCTCGATCGACTACGGCCACTTGTGATCGCGTTGAACTCCTTTCGGAGACCGAGACGCATTCACTGCGGTGGAAGGATACATTGAAGATACCCACGCAAGATACACAACACAAATGAGCGAACAATCAGCACGGGAGGTGTTTACGAACAACAAGGAAGCCGTATTACTCTTGTTGCCGACGCTTCTCGTTATCGTCGTATTCCTGTACTGGCCGGCAATCGATACGTTCCGGTTGAGCTTCTTTCAGACGTCGCTCACCAGCGAGCGGTTCGCCGGGACGTACAACTACATCCGACTTTTCACCTCTGGGAGCTACCAAAACAGCCTCCTGGTCACATTTGGGTTCGGCTTCGTCGTTGTCGCCGGATCGATGTTGCTCTCGCTGTTTATTTCATTTATGCTCTATGAGGTCGATCGGTTTACTTCGATTTATCTCATCACCGCGATCTGGCCGTATGCGTTGCCGCCAGCGGTCGCCGGACTCGTCTTGTTGTTCCTCTTGCAACCGGATCTCGGCATCCTGACCTACTGGATCAGATCACTCGGCGCGGTCTTTGGGTTGGATCTCGGGCTTGACTGGCGGACGAGCGGGCCATTGGCGTTTACCGTTGTCTCTATTACCGCGATCTGGAAACAGCTCGGTTATAACATCATTTTCATGGTTGCCGCAATGAACAACATTCCCAACACAATTGATGAAGCCGCACAGCTCGACGGGATCAGCCGTACTAACCGGCTGTTCAAGATTTACGTTCCACTGATGTCGCCGACGCTCGTCTTTTTGGTCGTCATCAACACGATCTACGCGTTCTTCGCGACGTTCCCGATCATCGACCTCATGACGTCCGGCGGCCCTGGCGGCGCGACAAACATCCTCATCTACAAGCTGTTCATCGACGCCTTCGAGAACTTCAACCTCGGATACGCGGCCGCACAGTCGCTGGTGTTGTTCCTCGTTGTTGGTGTTCTCATGTACATCCAGCTTCGGGTCACTGACCGCTACGCACACTACGGGTGATTACAGATGGCTAAACACGACGCAACCGAACGCGACGCGGTCGACCAATACGCGAGTGGCTCTTTCAGTGACGCGCTCCCCGATAACCTCTGGATGCACATCGGGCTGATTGCCTCGATCGCACTCATGTCGCTGCCGATCGTACTCGCGGCGATCATGTCTACCCAGTCGGTCAGCCAGATATACGAAGTGACGAACCTCGCGCCGGGCGGACAGGGAGTCGACAACTACACGCGGGCACTGTTCGAGCACAACCTCTTTGCGTTCATGATCAACTCGTTCATCATGGCGATCGCGATCGTGGTCGGCAAGATCGCGTTGTCGCTGCTCGCAGCGCTTGCGCTCGTCTATTACGACTTCCCGTACAAGAATGCCGTCTTCGTGTTCGTGTTGTTCACGCTCATGTTGCCGGTCCCGGTCCGGATCGTTCCGCTGTTCGAGCTGATGGTTAACCTCGATTGGATCAACACTATGTGGGCGATCACGGTGCCGTACCTCGCAAGTGCGACCGCTGTGTTCCTGTTTCGACAACACTTCATGGCGATCCCGGCGTCGATGGTCGAGGCGGCCAAACTCGACAATATCGGTGGGATAAAATTCCTCATCTACGTGTTGATTCCGATGTCGAAGGGCATGATCGCTGGTGTGGGCGTGATCACGTACGTCTACGCGTGGAACCAGTATCTCTGGCCGCTAGCGGTGATCAACAACGAAGAGAACCAGGTGCTGCAGGTCGGCCTCAAGAGCCTCGAAGGCACGGCGGCAGCAGGCCAGATCGAGTGGGGACTCATCATGTCGGGGGCGATCATCGCGTTGATTCCGCCGCTCATCGTCCTCGTCGTATTGCACAAACCACTCCTTGAAACGTTTGGACTCCAACAAAAATAATCATGGCAGAGATACAACTCGAAAACATCACGAAACGGTTTGACGACGTAGTGGCAGTAAAGGATCTCAACCTCGAGGTCAAAGACGGCGAATTTATTGTTGTCGTCGGACCTTCTGGGTGTGGAAAGTCGACGACATTACGGATGATATCCGGACTCGAATCGGTCTCCGAGGGAACGATCCGTATTGGCGGCGTTGACGTAACCGGTCAGGAACCGAGCGATCGGGGCATCGCAATGGTGTTTCAAAACTACGCGCTGTACCCACACATGACTGCAAAGCGGAACATGACGTTCGGTATGAATTCCGCAGGATCGTTCACGGACGAGGAGATCGAAGAGCGGGCAATGTCGGCCGCGGAGATCCTCAACATCACAGATCTCCTCGATCGCAAGCCGGGGGCGCTTTCGGGTGGCGAACGCCAGCGGGTCGCGCTTGGACGAGCCATTTGTCGAGACCCACAGGTGTTTCTCATGGATGAGCCGCTGTCGAACCTCGATGCGAAGCTTCGGGTCCAGATGCGCGCCGAACTCGCAAAACTCCACGACGAACTTGGGACGACCACCGTCTACGTCACCCACGACCAGACCGAGGCGATGACACTCGGCGATCGGGTCGTTGTGCTCGATGGTGGGCAGCTCCAGCAGGTCGATTCGCCCCAGCGGCTGTATGACTTTCCCGAAAATCGATTCGTCGCCGAATTTATCGGCGACCCGGCGATGAACATGATCGCGGTCGATGTCGCAGACGGGACCGCGAGTCATCCCGCGTTTACGATTCCGCTTCCTGACGCGGACAGCCTCTCGGTCGGCTCGTCCGTGCTCGGTGTCAGGCCCGAGGATCTGTATCTCGCCGACGAGCGCGAGGCGACGAGCCCCGAAACGTTCGAAGCGACCGTCAGCGTGACTGAGCCCCTCGGCGATAGTTTGTTACTGCACGGTCAGATTGAGGGCCACGAGTTCAAGATCCAGGCGCAACCGCGACGAACGATCACGCCCGGCGATACCGTCGAACTCGGCTACGATCCAGACCGACTCCACCTGTTCGATCGAGACACCGGCGAGGCGATTTATCACTCTGACCCAGCGGTGTCGGTTACACCTCCGGGGGTCACTCAGTGACCATGCAGGTAATTGGCCATCGTGGCTGTCTGGCCCACGGCCCAGAGAACACGATCGAAGCGGTTCGAGCCGCCGCACCGCACGTCGATATGGTCGAGATCGACATCCAGCGGTGTTCGAGCGGCGAGATCATTGTGTTCCATGACACGATACTTGATCGGCTGACCGACGCGTCGGGTGCGGTTCCCACGACTCCGTGGGAGTCGCTTCAAACGCTCACCATTGGCGATTCAGACGCGACGATTCCGCTGTTCTCGTCGTTTCTCGAGTCGATCCCGTCGGATCTGCCGGTGAATGTGGAGCTCAAACACGCCGGCATGGCCGCAGACGTGATCGACATCATCTCCACGACCGACAATGAGTTGTTATTCTCCTCGTTCGACCCACACGCGATCGCGCCGCTTTCGGCGTACGAGACCGCGTATCTCTTTTACGAGGGGTCACCGGATAATTGGTCGGACGCACTCGCTGTGGCCGACGCGCTCGGCTGTACAGCGGTCCATCCACACTATCCCCTAGTTGATGCGGCACGGATCGACGATGCTCACAACCGCGGGTTCGCGGTCAACACCTGGACGGTTCCGGATCGCGTGACCGTCGATCGACTCCGTGCAGCAGGTGTTGACGGTGTCGTCGTTGACGACTGGCAGATCACCGAACAGTAGCTGCGATTTCTCCTCCAGACGATTCGTAACTTTGCTACCCGACGAATTAGACGCAATCTCTTCAGCAATCCGGCGATCGTCGTGGGTCTCGATAATCTATATAGATATATGTGACAAACGTTGTCAACAATAGTTTTATCACCGATCGAACCGTAGGTAAACTGCTACTAGCCGATCGTCTCTGATACTATGCTTTCACCATTCGAGGATGTCGTTCTGTTAAACCTCGACTCATCAGTGGTAAAGCTCGTCGTTGCTGCCTCGCTTGGGATGTTTCTGGGGTTAGAACGCGAGTGGTCACAGAAGTCCGCCGGTATCCGAACGTTTGCGCTTGTCAGTCTGCTTGGATCGTTGTTCGTTGTCTTGGACTCCCGTGAGCTGTTGCTCGTCGGCGGATTGCTCGTGATCGCCCACGCCGTGTTGTTGGCAGTTCGGAGCCTCGTCCAAGAAGACCGCGACGGGCTGTTGTTGACCACGTCCACGTCGCTGCTCGTCGCCTACGGCGTTGGCGGGCTCGTCGGGACCGGGCTGTACATCGAGGCAGTCACCGTTGCGGTGTTGTCCTCGTTGCTTTTGGTACTCAAACGCGAACTCCACGAGTTCGCGTGGGGGCTTTCGCGCGAAGAGGTTCGCTCGGCCACTGAGTTTGCGATCCTCGCATTTGTCATCTACCCGGTCCTTCCCGCCGAAACCATGGGCCCATGGAACGCCATCCAGCCGCGGATGATCTGGCTCCTCGTGATCGCGATTAGCGCGATCGGCTTTGTCAACTACGTCCTCGTCAAACGCTACGAGGGCCAGGGGATCGCGTTCACCGCCTTCTTTGGTGGGCTCGTCAACTCCACCGCAGTTATCGCCGAGATGTCGAAGCGCGCGAGCACTGATTCGTCGCTCGTTGGGCTCGCAGTCGGTGCAATCCTGTTGGCAAACGCCGCAATGGCGATCCGAAACGCGCTCATCGTTGCGATCTTTTTGCCCTCCGCGATTTTGACAGTCGGGTTACCGCTGGGGGCGATCGCGATTACGGGCGTTCTCATCTCGATCGCGACCAGCGACTGGTCTGCGACGATCGAAGCCGATCTCGAATCGCCCTTTAGCCTCCGCAACGCACTCACATTCGGGCTGTTGTTCCTCATCGTGTTGCTCGTCTCTGCGGCCGCTCAAGAGACGCTCGGCGCGGGTGGATTCATCGCGACGACGTTCCTCGCGGGACTGGTCTCCTCTGGCACTGCTGCGACGACAGCGATATCACTCGTCTCTACCGGACAGATCACGACCGAAACCGCGGTCTGGGGTGTCATTTCCGGAACGGTTGCGTCGATCCTCGTGAAGGTCTTTTTTGCCGCGGCGGTCGAGCGAAAATTGGTCAAACCGGTATTACTCTACAGCGCAGTGTTGATCCTTGTCGGAATTATTATCGGATTTATTAGTTCAATGATGGTATAGCTAACAGTAACTATTGCTGGCATTTTATTTCAAGACACATCGATCGAACCGGGTCACTGGTTCCGATCGCTCTGACTGCCTGTGGAACACGTCTTATTGCGTTAGTTCCATGAGATATTTACTATTCTCTGATTAATTGGTAAATACAACTTATATCTCAATATTTTAAAAATTATTGCTTATATAGTGCAATTATCCAGCCTATTAATCGGTGATAGTAAATTTTCTATCTTGGCTTTTGTCACGGTTATTGCCTCACACTGTCATAAATATATGAAATAGTATTATTCTCTTATACTGATCTTATTTGCTGTGTTATCCGTTGCTTGCCGTCTCTACTTCGATCGTCTTTTTCCGGTTAGACGAACTCGATCGTGTTTGGGTGTCCGCTAGTGTGATCTCCGGCGTTCGACCGCTGCCACGCCAACACGCGCGACAGCGACGCTCCCGACCGCGAGGGCGATCCCTCCGACAACATCTACCGCCCAGTGAATCCCGAGCGCCATCGTTGCGAGTGCGATCGTCCCCGTCAGCACCGCCGCAACTGCGGTCCAGCGCGGATACGGCGCTCGTGTTTCGATCGCGAGCAACAACGCGGTGACGGACATCGAGACGTGCAGAGAGGGAAAGACGTTGGTTTCGGCGTTGACCTGCGACGTGAGCGTCGTGATATCCGGATATATCTCCAAGAGGACGCTGCGGACCAGTTCGGGGCTGTGATTCCGCGGCCCGTAAGCGTGGACACTCGCGTACATAATCGTGCCGATCGCACTGTTGAGCGTGTAGGCGACAAGCAGGGTTTTGAGGTGCCCAACGGACGCGAGAAAGTAGCCGACGATCGGAAACAAGACGACGATCGGATAGCCAATCACGTACACCACAGCGAATGCATACATCGACAGCTCCGGCAATGCGGCTTGAAGCCACGCGACCAGATTCCCTTCGATCGCGTAGATCAGGTCAGTAGCCCTGATTCCACTGTCTGCAGCTACATCTCTGATCGTCCACCGGAAGGCGTTATTCGCGCCGAACACGACCACTGCAAACCCAGCGTACGGTGCGATCGAACGGACCCGACTCACCAGCAGCGAACGGGGCGATGCCCGGAGACGAGACAGTGGTTCTGTCCCGAGACAGCCGATCGTTAATAAGACGATTGCACAGACGGTAACGGCCCCGAGGAACGCGATCTGTGCGAAAAGAAGCATCTACCGGCGATCGCGACACGAAGGGAGTGCCCTCGGCCGTATAGCGTCCATGGCTGTCCAAAACAGTTCAGTCGATGTGGCCTTCCCGGCGGAGCTGGTCGGCGTCCTGCCCGGAGTAGCGCCACTCGATGTTGGCTTTCTCGTCCTGCCAGTCCCACGGTTCGACGAGGACGACGTCGCCTTCGTTGATCCACGTTCGATACTTCATTCGGCCAGGGATCCGGCCCATACGGTTTTGCCCGTCCTCACAGCGGACACGGACGTGGTTCCCACCGTTGTGTTCGGTTACGATCGCAAATAGCTCGTCTCCATGGGGCATTCGGAGGTTCCGACGCCCGGATTCTTCGCTCATGACATACCTAACGATTTGACAGGGTAAAACGCCTTGGAACTCGTGATACCACCCGACATACCGTGTTCACGATGGATGTCGCGATCAAAACGTCTCCGGAAACACCACGTAGACGAACGCTATGGTGAGTGCACCGACCACGATCGTATAGTACGCCACCGCCACGAGATTCAGCCGAACAACCCGACCCTCTTGTCCGACGAGCCCAACCGTTGCGAGCGCGGCGACGACGTTATGGATCGCAACGAGGTTGCCGATCGCGCCGCCAACTGCCTGTGCGCCAACGATCAGTTCCCGTGAGAGGTCGAGGTTTTCCGCGGCGACGAACTGAAATGGGCCGAACGTCACGTTGCTCACGGTGTTTGAGCCCACGAGTGCTGCTCCCAGCGCGCCGATCAACGCTGCGACGGCTGGATATGCCGGGCCGAGCAGGTCGGCAGTCGCTGTCGCAAGCACTACAATCATGCTGTTGACGCCCGAGTCATGTGCGCCCGACTGGAGCATCACTTGTACCATCGCAAGGACGAATGTCAACGCGATGAGTGGGGTAACGAGACGACCGGCGGCCTCGATCCACGCTCGCTTTGCTACAGCCGTCGACATCCCAAACAGCGGGATCGCCGCGATCGCGCTGACGAGCAGCCAGGTCCCCGGAATGTAAAATAGGTTAATCCCGTTCGAGAGCTCGGTTCCGAGGATCTGCTCCCACTGGACCCCGAACAACCCAACGGAAACGGTTCCGAAGCTCCCGCTGATCGCGCCAATGTCCGGCGTCAATTTGTAGCCGATCAGCGAGACGGTTTCTCCCTGCATTAGTGCACCGACCGGATCGACCATCCTTGTGAACACGAGCAAGCCGATCACGATCAGGTACGGCGACCACGCCCGCGAGATGGACATCTGTTGATGGGACGCGAGCGCCCCCTCAACGTCGCCCCGTTCGATCGAGCCGGTCCAGTGGGCAGGCCACTCTGCTCGGGGCGGGAACTCCCACTCGGTGTCGGGCAAAAAATACCCCGCCTGCAGCGTCACGAGCACGATCGTTGCCCCGACGATCGATCCAACGAGCGCCGGTAGTTCCGCGCTGACCTGTGCAGACAGCCAGTAGGGAACAACAAACGCGACCCCGGCAAACAGACAAAGCGGTGCGACTTCGATCGCCGGTGCCAGACTCCGTTCGTCAGGGTCGCCGAAGAAGTAGACGACCATGGCGACAGCGATGAACGGGATCCCAACACCTGCAATGAGGTGGTAGGTCGCCGCCCACTGGGCAACGTTGACCGAAAACTCCGCGGCGGTTAATCCCTCGCTGGTAATCGAGAGGTTTGTTCGCGCGACGGCTTCGAGTGGTTCTCGAATTCCCACGATGATGGGCGTTCCAACCGCACCGTAGGTGACGGCGACGACGTGGCCGACGAGTGCGGCGATGACGGCCGCGAGTGCGGGAAAGCCCAGTCCTAAAAGCAGCGGCGCGACGACAGCTGCGGGCGTGCCGAACCCGGCCGCCCCTTCGATGAACGCCGCGAGAAAAAACCCGAGTAAAATCACCTGTACCCGCCGATCATCGCTGATGCGTGTAAAGCCACGATTGAGCGCGTCGAATGCCCCTGCCCGAAGCATCGTGTACAGTAACACGAGCGCACCGAACACGATGAACAGGATCTGGAGCGCGGTGATCACGCCCTCGATCGTTGCCGCCGCGAGCCACACCGGCGGCACCTCCCAGACGGTGTATCCGACCACAAGCGCCGAAAGCCATGCGATCGGCATAACCCGCGTTGCTGGCCACAGCAGGCCAACGAGCAGCACACCGACGAGTACGAGTGGGAGTGCCGCAAGGGCAACGGTGGTCGGTGCTGTCACGGATACTTCACCCTGTGCGGTGATCCATCATAACAGTTGTTGATACTCTTTGCTGGTGGCGGGTTTTTTGCAGTCGGACATCGATCATTGAGACATGACCGAGGATCGCGAGCGAAACGCGAACGGGCAGTATGTCGGCCGGATCCCGCCGGAGGCCGCCCTCGAGGCCTTCGATTCGCGCGAAGATGTGGCCCGGCCAGTCACTGCAAGCGACGTGATGGACGTCCTTGATTGCTCGCGTCGAACCGCCCACAACAAGCTCAATGCGCTCGTCGACGAGGGCGTGCTCGCCACACGGAAGGTGGGTGCACGAGGCCGGGTCTGGTGGATCCCGATCGAAGCTGCCCCGAGTGGCCGCCAGCCCGAGCGATCGCCTGTCGAGAACGCGATCGACAGCGTCGAGCTTCCCGGAACCGGCGAAACGCTTTATAAACGCCGCCGCGCGCTTCGGGCAGCCTACGAGTACCTCGCGGACAATCCAAGCGCAAAAAAATCCGACTTTATTGAACACGTTTACCCTGACCACCCGGCGGCGTTCGAAACGCCAGACGGCTGGTGGAACGCCATCCAGCCAGCGCTGAAAGAACTCCCCGGCGTCGACCCACCTGAGGAGCGCGGCCAGATCTGGCAGCTTCTTGGCGGCGATCGGTTCACACCCACGCTTGGGTGACTGTCTCGCCGATCGGGCCACTGTTCGTGACTCCTGACGGATGGGGCCGCAGCGATTGCCGAATGCGGGCCGATCGATGCAGCACCTGTCAGTTCAAAACAGCCCCGGGAAGAACACGTAGCTAAACAGCAGTGCTAACACCCCGACTGCCGTCGCGTAGTAAACAAGCGGGATGAGGTTCAACCGGATTACCCGCCCTTCCTGACCGACGAGCCCGACAGTTGCAACCGCCGCGACGACGTTGTGGATCGCAACGAGGTTGCCGATCGCGCCGCCAACAGCCTGTGCACCGACCATGAGTTGCGTCGGCAATCCGAGCTGTGTGGCGGCCTCGAACTGGAAGCCACCGAAGGTGATATTCGAGACGGTGTTTGAGCCGGCCATCGCCGCCCCGAGTGCACCGATCAACGCTGAAATGAACGGATACGCCGGCCCGACGAGGTCAGCAGTCGCCTGTGCCAACACGAAGATCATGCTCTCGGCCCCGGCGGCGTGTGCCCCCGACTGGAGCATAATCTGGACCATCGGGATCACAAACACGAGTGCGATGAACGGCGCGATGAGCTTCTGTGCGGCCTCTGCCCACGCGGCTTTGACCTGTGAGCCGTTCATCTTGTACAGCGGAATCGCCACAACCGCACAGACGACGAGCCAGAAGCCAGGGACGTACACCCAGCTGATCTCACCGCCCAGCGTCGTTCCGAGGATTCTGTCCCACGTTGTGGTGAAAATGAACTGGTGGGCGGTTATCACGGTCCCGCCGATCTCGAGTGGCTCTCCCTGCAGGAAGCCGGGCAGTGGTTCAACGACGCGGGTAATTACGAGTAACGTAACCAGAAGCACGTACGGCGTCCACGCTCGGAGCAACGAGATGTCGTGGACATCTGCGGCCGAGGTGCCGCCGTCGGCGACGGCCGCATCACCGGCTCGTCGGGCTGTGCTCGAATCGACCTCGCCGGGTTCGATCGTCCCGACCCAGTGGCTCGGCCACTCCGATCGCGGCGGGAAGTCCCACTCTTCGTCGGGAACGAGGTATCCTGCCTTGAGCGTGGTCACGACGATCGCGCCGCCGACCATTGCGCCGACGAGTGACGGGAACTCCGCGCTAATCTGTGCGGACAGCCAGTAGGGAACCACAAACGAAATGCCGGAAAACAGCGCGAGGGGGGCAACCTCCCAGGCCGGCTTGAGGCTCCGCTCGTCTGGGTCGCCGAAGAAGTACACGACCATTGCGACGGCAAAAAGCGGCAGCACGAATCCGGCGATCGCGTGGTACGTCGCTGCCCACACTGCTACTTCAACAGAGTATCCCTGTACGGTGTACCCCGCAGCGGTGATCGCCTCATTTGTCGCCTCAGAGGCTGCAAGCGGGTTCTCGATGCCAATGATAATCGGGGTGCCGACCGCACCGTACGTCACCGCGAGAACGTGACCGATCAATGCGGCGATAACCGCCGCGAGTGCGGGGAATCCGAGTGCCAAAAGCAGCGGGGCGACGACCGCTGCGGGGGTACCGAACCCGGCGGCTCCTTCGATGAACGCTGCGAGGAAAAAACCGAGTAAGATCACCTGCACCCGCCGATCGTCGCTGATCCGTGCGAATCCCTGATTAATTCGATCGAACGCACCAGCTTGTGTCAGCGTATACAACAACAACAGCGCACCAAAGACGATCCACAGGATCTGTACTGCCGTCATCGCTCCTGTGATCGATGCAGCGATAATCCACTCGAACGGCATTCCCCAGACGGTGAGCCCGATCACTACCGCGGCCACCCAAGCGATCGGCATCGCCCGCGTGGCCGGCCACAGGAACCCGACCAAGAGGACCCCTGCAAGGATCAGTGGCGTCGCTGCCGCGAGCAGCTCAACCGGACTAACCACAGTGTTCACCCCCGTTCGATCGACCGATGGGTGTTCTTCTGTCGTGCGGTGCCGTGCCATACCATGTCTGTGCTGGCATGGCTATGGCATGAAACGACTGGTATTTATAATTATCGTTACTCACCCTCTCGTAAATTCAGAGATAGGGAGATATAGGCCCTATAGACCCCAAAAAACGCGGCGTACGGTATTTCTGAATGGGTCGGTCGTCTTGCTGATTTTGTCACTCGTATCGTAGTTGTTCTTTCGCTGCCCTGTAAAGATAAAATATATTATAGTTCTATCCATTAATTTGAGTATAGCGGTGGAGTATTGCGATACTTTTGTGTTAAATTCTATAGAATATTACAGAATATGGATATTTGTACTTCTACACTAGCTTCCTTTGCGCTCTAGACGCCACTACAGTCAAAACTACTGGATGTACACACAACGGTACTGGCCAGTGCACACAACGGTAGTCACTCGTGCGACAGCTTCAATCGTTATTATTCGGCCGATCGACTCGTCATCTTGCACCGCCCGCAGATTTGGTTGTGATCCGGGCTGCGAGGTCGGCTTCTTTTTTCCCCTCTAAATATAAGTGAATAAAATGTGTGAACCAACAGAACAGTAAAATCCGTCCCAGCGAAGGATCAAGATATGAGTGCATCACCTATCGATCGGTTCACCCGGTCGCTCGAGGATCTCGACGTGGCCGTCACGTGGACCGACCCATCTGGATCCGCAGAGACGATCGAAACGATCGTCGAGCCGCCGTGTGTCGGAACGCCGCTTCCGTTCGATGACGTCTCAGTCCCTGACGTCGTCGACACCGAACCAACGCCCCGGTCCTTAGAGGCCGCACAGACGACCGTTACTGCCGCCTCGATGGGAATCGGCGCGTACGGCAGTGTCGTGCTTCCCAGCCGGCCCGATGGTTCCGAGCAGGTGAGTTTGTTCACTGATCTCCACGTGCCGGTGGTTCGCGAGAGCGACATCGTCGACAGTATGGCCGACGCGATCGATCAACTTGGACCGCGGCTGCGTGACGGCGAGAGCGCGATTATCGCAACGGGACCGAGCGCGACCGCCGACATGGGGGCACTCGTGCGGGGTGCACACGGCCCGAAGGAGGTTCACGTGGTTATTCTCTCCACAGACACGGAGGGCGGCCAATGAGTGACGCCCGCGAGGCGACGGCCGATCGCATCCGCCACCTGCTTCGAACTGAGGGCGCAGCCGTCGAGGAGAACACACTCGGATTCAACCAGGGTCGCTACGACTCCGTCGCTGATCTTGAGGACTACGAGAAACTAAAACACCGCGCGCGCGAGATCAAATCAGACGCAATCGAGCGGCTGCCTGAACTCATCGATGAACTCACCGCGCGCGTTGAGGCCAACGGCGGAACAGTCTATCTCGCAAGCGATGCAGCCGACGCGAACCGCTACATTCGCGAGGTGACTCGGGAGGCCGAGGCCGATCGGCTCGTCAAATCCAAATCCATGACGAGCGAGGAACTCGAGGTTAACGAGGCGCTCGAACTTGATGGCGTCGATGTCGTCGAGACCGATCTCGGCGAGTGGGTGCTGCAACTGGCCGACGAAGCGCCCTCACACATTGTCGCGCCCGCGATCCACAAGTCCCGCGAGGAGATCGCCCGCCTGTTCAACGAGCTGTTCGATCCCGACGAGCCCCTCGAAACCGCTGAAGAACTCACCATGTTCGCCCGCGAGAAGCTCGGCGAGCAAATCCGCGAGGCCGACGTCGGGATGACCGGCGCGAACTTCATTACCGCCGACTCGGGCACAATTATGCTTGTCACGAGCGAGGGTAATGCCCGAAAAACAGCTGTTGTCCCCGACACGCACGTTGCTGTCGCTGGAGTCGAAAAGATCGTCCCGTCCGTCGAAGACCTCTCGCCGTTCATCGAGCTGATCGGTCGATCGGGAACCGGCCAGGACATTACCTCCTATATTTCGCTTCTCACCCCACCGGTCGACTCCCCAGTTGTCGACGTTGACGAGCCGGACGTGGCGTTCGCCGATCGCGACGACGACCGTGCGTTCCACCTCGTGTTGATCGACAACGGCCGGATGGCCATGCGCGAAGACGATGATCTGCGAGAGACACTGTACTGTATTCGGTGTTCGGCGTGTGCGAACTCGTGTGCGAACTTCCAGAGCGTCGGTGGCCACGCCTTCGGTGGGGAGACGTACTCCGGCGGCATCGCGACCGGCTGGGAAGCCGGCGTCCATGGCTACGATTCGGCGGCCACGTTCAACGACCTCTGTACTGGCTGTTCGCGGTGTGTCAACCAGTGCCCGGTGGGGATCGACATCCCGTGGATCAACACCGTTGTCCGCGATCGGCTCAACCGCGGCGGGGATCCGAGCCGCTTTGAGTTCCTCTACGAAGAGCTCGTCCCCGACGAGGAACCGAGCGGAATTGACCTCCAGAAACGTCTCTTTGGCAACTACGGGACGCTCGCGAAACTCGGGAGTGCGACCGCACCGCTGTCGAACGCGATCGCTTCACTCAGTCCCGTTCGATCGGCGATGGAGCGGCTCGTCGGTATCGATAGCCGGCGTGAGCTTCCCTCATTCGAACGGGAGACGCTTCGGGGATGGTTTGCCAGCCGCGGCGGCTGTCAGGTATCGCTTGCCGACGCCGACAGAGAAGTTGTCCTGTACGCAGACGTGTATACGAACCACGTCGCCGTCGATCGCGGGAAGGCAGCCGTCCGCGTGCTCGAAGCGCTCGATGTCCACGTGACCATTCCATCGGTCCCAGAAAGCGGCCGCGCCCCGCTGTCGCAGGGGATGGTGTCGACGGCTGATCGCCGCGCAAGCGAGGTGTTTGCGGCACTGGCAGAGCCGATCGACGCCGGCCGGGACGTCGTCGTCATCGAACCCTCCGACCTGGCGATGTTCGATCGGGAGTACGAGCGGCTGCTGCCTGCGCCGTCGTACGAGCGACTATCGGCGAACAGCTACGAGCTGTTCGAGTACATTTACGGACTGCTCGAAAACGGCGCGGATCCAGATCAGTTACGGTCGGGTAGCGAGGCGATCGCATATCACGCCCACTGCCAACAGCGAACGCTCGGGCTCGAGGTGTATACGACCGCGGTGCTTTCGGAACTCGGATACGACGTGCTCGAAAGCGACGTCGAGTGCTGTGGTATGGCCGGCAGCTTCGGATACAAACGCCAGTACTACGAGCTGAGCATGGATGTCGGCGATCGGCTCCGCGAGCAGTTCGAGCGCGAACCGGCGCGCGATCGGCGGGTCGTTGCCAGTGGCACCTCCTGTGTCGAACAGCTGTCTGATCTGCTGTCCCGGGAGAGCGAACATCCTGTGATGGTGATTGATCCGGCTGCCTGACTGTCGTCTCGATCGGCGGCAACTCCCGGCGGTATATAAACGGATTCAGCGCTGAACGGATAGGCCCAATCAGAACGGAGCCATAGGTATAGCTGACACAGGGGGGTGACAGCGGACCTCGGGCACCGCTGCGAAGAATACCCTCTTGTCGTCGTTGCAGGCACCCCCCAAGAGAATCGATTTGTAACCGGTGCGATTTCTTCCGCAGTTTCCGTCTCACTGCACAGCCGCAACTTCAGCGAGCCCAGTTTCTTCGAGCAGTGTTGCTTGTCCGCGCCGAAGCCGGCCGGCGACCGCGCGTGGTGAGATGCCGAGTTCGTCAGCAAGCTCTTCCAGTGTTGCCGATCGGGGCTCTGTGAAAAAGCCCAGCCGATACGCTGCGGCGAGCGCTTCTGCTTGTTCGTCAGTCAACCGATAGCCATCGTGTGTCGGCCCTTCTGCGCCGGTACGCACGCGGATCACCTGCATCGGGACATCGCGTTTCGCACACAGCTCTCGAAACCGGCTCGTCTGTTCGCTGTCTGCAAAGCGGACCTCGAAAGCCCAGCCAGTCATGTCCGCACGCGCGTCAAGAAGCACACCGTCGGTGTCCGTGATCGACCGGAGCGTTCCAACCGCATCGGGATTCCACTGCGCACGAAACAGCGCTCCGTTGTCGACCTCATCAATGATGGTAAGCGTCTCGATCGCTGGCTCTTCGCGGGCGGCCGCATAGAACGACTCGACATCGGGCCCCCAGAGCCAAAAGAAGGGCATGATCGTCGAGTCGGTCGGGACGATCCGATCGAGTTCTATCGACAACTCGGGATTGCCACCAAGCGATCGGCCGAGTGCACAGGCGCTGGCAGGGACGCTAAACTCGACACGGACACTCATTACCCTACCAAACGCGTCGGTAGATAAAAACGTAGCTCCCTCCGGGAACTACTCGTTTTTGAGCCCAGGGTTCGTGATCGCCCCGTCGGCTGCCGAGCCGAAGTCTCGGGCGTACTTTGCGAGGATCCCGCCGTCGTACTGCGGTGCTGGTGGTTCCCACTCCTCGCGGCGAGACTCGAGTTCTGTCTCACTGAGATCGACCGACAGCTCTCGGCTCGGAATGTCGACAGTCACCTCGTCGCCGTCCTCGAGTAAGCCGATCGGTCCGCCGATTGCGGCCTCGGGTGCGACGTGACCGATCATCGGCCCACGGGTCCCCCCAGAGAACCGTCCGTCGGTGAGCAATGCCACATCGTCTTCGTGGCCCGCGCCGACTACCGCAGCGGTGACACCGAGCATCTCACGCATTCCTGGACCGCCTTTCGGGCCTTCGTTGCGGATGACGATCACGTCGCCGGATTCGATGTCGCCGCGCTGGACGTACGCCATCGCGTCCTCTTCGTCTTCGAAGATCCGCGCGGGACCGACGTGGTGGAACGCGTCGTCGCCGGTGACTTTCAACACCGCGCCGTCCGGGGCGAGGTTCCCAGTGAGAATCTTGATCGCGCCCTCGGCCTGTTTTGGCTCCTCGACGGTATAGAGGAAGTCCGCTTCAATGGCTGTGTCGTCTGGAAGATCGAGGGTTTTGAGCTCCTCGGCGATCGTCCGGCCGGTGACAGTCATCGCATCGCCGTGGATGAGTCCCGCCTCCAGCAGCCGCCGGATGACGACCGGCACGCCGCCGAGCTCGTGGAGATCGTTCATGACGCTCTGGCCGCCGGGTTGCATATCCGCGATCTTCGGGGTCCGTCTGGAGATCTCGTCGAAGTCCTCGATCGCGAGGTCGACGCCCGCCTCGGCGGCGAGCGCGAGCAGGTGCAAGACGCCATTCGTCGAGCCGCCGATCGCGGTCTGGACGGCGATCGCGTTCTCGAAGGACTCCCGTGAGAGGATGTCCGACGGGCGGCGATCGTTCTCGATGCACTCGAGGACGAGTTCGCCGGCCCGTTCGGCGACTTCGTAGCGCTCGTCGACCTCTGCGGGCGCAGAGGCGCTGCCGAGCGGCGCGAGCCCGAGCGCCTCCGAGATCGACGCCATCGTGTTTGCGGTGAACATCCCACCACAGGAGCCCGCGCCTGGACAGGCGGTGCGTTCGAGCTGGTCGAGTTCCTCGTCGTCCATATCGCCCTGTCCGTACGCGCCGACGCCTTCGAACACCTGGACGATCGTCACATCGCGGCCGTCGTGGTGACCGGGCATGATCGAGCCGCCGTACAGAAACACCGACGGGAGATCAGTTCGGATCGCGGCCATCATCATGCCGGGCAGGTTCTTGTCACAGCCGGCAACGGTGACGAGTCCGTCCATCCGCTCGCCGAAGGAGACGAGCTCGACTGAGTCGGCGATCACCTCTCTGGAGATGAGCGACGCTTTCATTCCCTCGGTCCCCATCGAGATCGCATCCGAAATCGTGATCGTCCCAAACTCGATCGGCATGCCGCCCGCCGCGTCAGTGCCGGCGATCGCGGCGTCGGCCACGTCGTCGAGATGAACATTACACGGTGTGATGTCTGCGGCCGGGTTCGCCACGCCGACAAGCGGCGAGGAGAGGTCCTCGTCGTCGAATCCCATCGCGCGGAACATCGCCCGATGCGGCGCGCGTTCGGCCCCTTCGGTCACGTCTTTGCTTCGGAGATTGTCCTCCTTACGGCCGGCGAACCGGTCGGAATCCGGCCGTGGCTCTTGTTTGCTCATACCGATCGGTTATGCCCGACGGGCTTAAAAGACCGCGAATCGACAACCGTTGCGGTCTCTCTGTTATTAGGGCAGTTCGACGAGCCTCACGTCGTCTACTCCTCGCGGCCCGCAAGCCCAACGAGGTGGCCAACCTCTGGGAGAATAATCTCTTCAACCCCAAGCTGTACGGCGTTTTCGCTGCCTGGGAGTGAAAAGACAACGGTCCCGTCTGTGGTCACTCCTGCGGTCGCCCTCGTCCCGACAACTCGCGTACCGATCTCCTCGCGCGAGAGCGATCGAAACAGCTCGCCGAATCCGGGCAATTCCTTTTCAAAAAAGTCTGAAACGGCCTCGATCGTCACGTCGTCTGGCGTCACGCCCGTCCCGCCGGTGGTCACGATCGCTCCGACGTCCCCGCGGTTCGAGAGGTTCCCGATCGCAGACTGAATCCCGTCGAAGCTGTCGCGCACCAGCTCACGGGTGACCACCGTGTGTCCCGCCGCCTCGAGTTCGGTAGCGAGTATATCCCCGGCGGGGTCGTCATCGAGACTCCGCGAGGACGAAACGGTGACGACGGCGATCCCGACGTCTGAAACGTCGTGATGGTGGTGGTCGTGGCTGTGGTTGCCGTGGTGGTCGTGGCTGTGGTTGCCGTGGTGCTCATGGCTGTGATCATCCTGTCCGTTGTGGTGGTCGTGTTCGCCGTGCTCGTGTCCGTTGTGATCGTCCTCCCCATGATCGTGTTCATCACCCTCATCGCTGTGCTCTGTGTGATCGCTCATGCGGTGTGATACACGCGCGGGATACAAAACCGATCGGGACCAACGGCTGCCTCCAATTGTATGTCTCTATTCGAGATTGCGGGGATCGATATGTTCGACTTCCGAGATCTCAGGGAACAGCGTATCGGTTGAAACAATCGGTTCGTCGAGGACAGCCGCACTACCGAGATGCACGCCATCGAATACATTGAGTGCGTCGTACTGTGCTCTGAGATCGGCAGCGGCGGCCAGTGCGTCGCTGGTCAGCGGTACCAGTTCGATGTTTTTCTCAGTGATCTCTTGATGGGCCCGAACGACGCGGTGCCGATCCCACACATCTTCCATCACGTACTGGAGTTCGATACCGGTCGCAACCGACGTCTTCGGATCCTCGATCGAATCGATATCGACGTCACTCGCCAACCAGTCATCGGCTTTCAGCTCCGCAAGGATGACGTCGAGGTCAAGATACACGTTTTCGATCGAGCCTTTCTTCAACGTCCTTTTTCGCTTTGCTGCCTGCCTGTTCGTGGAGGCGTTCTAGCTGCTCTTCTCGAACGACGAGCCGAGCACCGTAACGGAGCGCTTCCGACCGTGACCCGAAGACGCCGTCGTCGACGAGTCTATCGAGACGCTCAACCAGTTCTGGTGGGAGGGAAACCGGAACAGACTGTCGATCGGTGCTCATACCTCCACATAGCCTATACGATTGTATAAACATTACTCGGCGATCGAAACGACTCGCTCCCGGTCTAGCCTAGTGATTGAATCATGGTTCAAAAATCTTCACTGCTTACCCCTCGCGTCTCCCGTACTGTTTTGTCGGGTGCCGCAGATCGTACTCTATGACGATGATGGCTGTTCAGTTCGACGGACACGGCGATCACGACGTGATCTCCTACAACGAAACCCCAGTCCCCACGCCTGGACCAGACGAGGTGCGCGTCGACGTCAAAGCCGGGGCGCTCAATCACCTCGACGTCTGGACTCGCAGAGGACTGCCTGGGCTTGACCTCGAGATGCCGCACACACCCGGCAGTGACGCGGCGGGGATCGTCGATCGCGTCGGGGAGAACGTCTCGCGGTTCGAGCCGGGCGATCGCGTCACGGTGACCTCGGGTGTTTCCTGTGGAACCTGCGAGTTCTGCCGAGCCGGCGATCCGACGCTGTGTGTTCGCTACCAGATCCTCGGCGAACATCTCCCCGGCGTTCACGCCGAGTACGCTGTCGTCGCTGAAGACAACCTCGTCGCCGTTCCAGACGATGTCGACTGGGAAACCGCCGCTGCTGTCCCGCTCGTTTTTGGCACCGCCTGGCGGATGCTCGTCGATCGTGGCGATCTCTCAGCAGGCGAGTCGGTGCTCGTGGTGGGCGCGTCCGGTGGCGTTGGCCACGCCGCAGTGCAGATCGCTGCCCACGCTGGCGCGACCGTGTACGCGACAGCCTCGACCGCTGAAAAGCGCCGACACGCCGAAGACTGCGGTGCGGATCACGTCATCGACTACACGACCGACGACTTTGCCGACGAGATTCGCTCTCGGACAGGTCGCCGCGGCGTCGACATGGTTGTCGACCACGTCGGCGAAGCGACCTACCCTGACTCGCTCAAGTCGCTGGCGAAAGGCGGACGGATCGTCACCTGCGGCGCGACGACCGGCCCGAATCCCGGTGCAGGGCTACACCGAATCTTCGGCAACCAGCTGTCGGTGATCGGCTCGACGATGGCGACGCCCGGCCAGTTCGACGACGTGCTCTCGCTCGTCTGGGACGGGACCTTCTCCCCACGAATTCGAGAGACACTGCCGATGAGCGAAACTGCCCGTGGTCATGAGCTGTTGGAAAACCGTGAGGGCTTTGGCAAGGTAGTGGTAATTCCAGACAGTGAGCGCTAACGACGACCCCGAGACGACATCCGACGGGGGGTACGTTCACCGCCCCGACGACGCCGTGAGCGGCGACACAGATGGCGATCGCCAATCGGAGCCCGCGGAGCCCGAGCCAACCGGCTTTGGTGCACAGGGGTGGATCCTCGTCGCCGCGGTCGTGAGCTGTTTCCTCGTGATCCCTGGCGCGATCTACCTGTTTCCGACTGTGTTGCCGGGCTTCGGGCTCGGCTTCGTGGCGACCTTCCTCGTCTTGCCGCTCATCCCCGCGGTGATCCTCGGGCTGGTTGCCGTCTGGTCGATGACCGCCGCAACGTAGCCCCGCGATCGCCTCCTTGACGCCTCGGCGGGCTCGCTTCTGGAGGCAGCTATTTGCCGGTCTGCGATATATGTACACCTATGTCTGAGTCTTCGCGATCGGCGTCGATTCCGTCCGACGTGCTCGGGGAGTCGGTATTCGTCGAGACCAACGGAATCGAACTACACACCGTACAGGCTGGCCCAGAATCCGGGCCGCTCGTCGTGTTGCTTCACGGCTTCCCGGAGTTTTGGTACGGCTGGCACAACCAGATCCGCCCACTCGTCAACGAGGGCTACCGGGTCGTTGTTCCCGACCAACGCGGCTACAATCGAAGCGACAAGCCCCCGGGAATCGACTCGTATCACATCGACGAATTAGCTGCCGACGTTGTCGGGCTCATCGATGCCGCCGATCGCGACACTGCGGTGATCGCCGGCCACGACTGGGGGGCTGCGGTGGCGTGGTGGGTTGGGCTCCACTATCCTGACCGTGTCTCGAAGCTCTGTGCGGTCAACGTCCCGCACCCGACCGTGATGGAGCGAACCCTCAGCCGAAGCTGGGAACAGCGGCTGAAAAGCTGGTACTTCCTCGCGTTTCAGCTGCCGGTCGTGCCCGAGACGCTGTCACAACTTGGAAACTACCGTGGGATCGTCCGATCGATGCGATCGACGAGCCAGCCGGGGACGTTTACTGTGGAGGACTTCGAGCGATACCGCGAGGCGTGGTCCCAACCCGATGCCTTCAGGTCGATGATTAACTGGTATCGCGCGATCGTTCGCCACCGCCCGAGCGCCGTCGACTCAATGGTTACGGTGCCGACGCTCGTCATCTGGGGCGCAAAAGACGAATTCTTGAAACAGTCGATGGCGTGGGAAAGCATCGATCTCTGTGAGGACGGAAATGTGTGTATGCTCGATATGGCGACACACTGGGTTTTGCACGAAGAGCCGGTGCGGGTGGCCAACGAGCTGATTGGGTTTATTCGCGGCGGTCCACAGACCGGGACCGATCGATAGCCGACTCAATTCTTGACGCCGGCGACTACTCAAAATCTCGGCGCATCGCAATCTCGAACCACGGACACAGCCGCAGTTGGCGGTACAGCTTCGGGTGCGTGTGGAGGTGCTCGTAGTCGACCCACAGCATCCCGCCGATCTCTGCCTCGTCTGGGTCGAGTGAGGTGTCGTCGAGTGTCACCTTCAGGACTGCACAGACCTCCCACTCGACGCCTTCGTTCGGATAGTAGCGTTTGTACTCGAACTTATCGGTGATGCGGAGGTCGTTGTACTGGTCGGGAGTGATCCCGAGTTCCTCTTCGAGACGCTGTTCGGTGGCGTCTTTTTGTGATTGTCCCTCGACTGGATGAGAGGCAACAGTCCCGTCCCAGTGGGTGTCCCACAGGCGCTTGTCGGGCGATCGCTGTGCGAGCAGAATTCGTCCATCGTGGTCGAATACGAGACAGGTAAACGCTCGGTGTCTGACGCCGTCGCCGGTGTGGGCATCGAGACGGTTGACGAGCCCCTCTTCGTTGTCGTCTGGATCGACGGCAATGACATCTTGGCGGGCGTTCTTGTGGACTTCGCCGCGCTCGTTCGCGGCTTCGTCGGTGCTCATGCACGCATGAACGGCCAGCGGGGTCAATAAGGGTTCGATCGCGCGCGGGACATCGGTCGATCGATCGCCTCAACAGTCGGTCGATCGCCTCAATACTCCGCTGTTATCAACCCGAACGTTACCCGAGCCGTTCGTCGAGAATGAGTCGCGTCTTCGTTCGTTTGACCTCGTCGAGCTCGCGGGCCTGTGTGATCAGCTCGTTCACCGCACGGGTGTCAACGCAGTCAACAACGAGGACGATATCTTCCTCGCCGGAGACCTGCCAGACGAAGTCCACTTCCTCCCACTCTGCCATCTGCTCGCTAACCTTACTGGTGTTGACGTTCATTTCGACGGAGACCTCGATCATCGCTTTCACGTTGCCTGTCTGGGTTGTGACGGTGAATCGCTCGATGATCCCGTCGTTTGTGAGCCGATCGACGCGGTTCCTGACGGTTCCTTCTGATGTCCCGACCCGTGCGGCGATTTCGGTGTACGGCGTGCGGGCGTCGCGCCGCAGGATGTCGAGGATCTGGCGATCGAGGTCGTCCATACGGCACGTCCACACTGCGGTGACTTACCAATTACGAATTTCGTAACTCAACTTCGAACGACGCACTTATTGCCGACCAACCATACGTAACTCGTAATGTCGGACGCCTACCTCGCGCTGGCCGACGGGAGCGTGGTGCAAGCCCGCTGCCGTGCGCCGGGGCGCACCCGCGGCGAACTGGTGTTTACAACCGCGTACACGGGGTACGAAGAGAGCCTCACCGATCCTTCCTACGAGGAGCAGGTGCTCACGTTCTCGTACCCGTTGATCGGCAACTACGGCGTGCGATCGGAGCGATTCGAATCAGACCGAGTCCACCCACGCGCGGCGGTTGCCAAGGAGTTCACCGACGACGTCGCCGAGTGGTTGACCGAGGCCGGCGTGCCTGCGATCGACCACCTCGACACCCGCGAACTCGTCACGGCGATCCGTGAGGATGGGGCGATGAAATGCGGCATCGCTGCGGGTCCAGACGCAACGCCCGAGGCAGCGAAAGCCGAACTCGCCGAGTGTAAGGGCATGAGCGAACACATCGATATCGGCAAGCGCGTCACCACCGTCGAGCACACGGTCCATCTGGGTGGCGGTGAGTACGACGTTGCGCTCATCGACTGTGGTGCGAAGGGATCGATTATCAGCTCGCTGAACGAGCGCGGCGCTGACGTTCACGTCCTGCCGTACGACGCAAGCGCCGAAGACGTGCGTGCGGTCGACCCGGACGTGCTCTTCATCTCGAACGGCCCGGGCGATCCGGCGAACTTCACGCAAGCGCAGTCGCTCGTGGAGACGTTCACCGGCGAGTTGCCGATCGCCGGCATCTGTCTTGGCCAACAGATTGTCGCCCGTGCGTTCGACGGGGACACTGCAAAGATGGCCTTCGGCCACCGCGGTGTGAACCAACCGGTCATGGACGTCGAATCCGGCCAGGTCGTCATGACGACCCAAAATCACGGCTACACGGTGTCGGATCCCGGCAACCTGGACGTCACTCAGATCAACGTCAACGACGAAACCGCCGAGGGGCTCGCCAGTGAGGAACACGGCATCATCACCCGGCAGTACCATCCCGAAGCCAACCCTGGCCCACACGACTCGCTTGGGTTCTTCGACGATGTGCTCGGCCTCGTTGACAAGGGAACGGCTGTCACCGCCGACTGAGCGGTTCGTTGAGTTACACTGGATCCAGTCGCATTGCCTGCGGCTGGTCGTCGATGCGTGTCCGATCGTTTCCGTGACTGACCACACCACTGTTCGTCCACGCTGTCGGCGTCCGAACTCGTTTTACCAACCCGGCGTGTTACTGTGCGGAACTGACGCACGGGTCGATCGAAACGCAACTGTTTTACTGTATTGTGGGCTACGATCGAATGCGCTCCGATGGTGTAGTCCGGCCAATCATATTGCCCTCTCACGGCAATGACTGGGGTTCAAATCCCCATCGGAGCATGATTTTTGCGGGCAAATCGCCTGTTTTCATCACGTCCGCGACGCGGCGTTCTATGACCACTATGGGATTGATCTTGATAAGACGCTTCCGAATCTCTATATCCTCGGCGAATCCGACGCGGGGAAAGGAACGTTCGCGCAGTTTGCTCTGTCAATGATCAGTGGTGGACGGGTGTTGAATCCGGTTGATGCGGATGAAGTCGGCAAGCGAAAGGTTCGTGGAATGCGCTCTACGAATACTGCGTTCCCTGTCGTTGTCGATGACATCACGAAAACGACCGTGAATCGATTAGATACATTCCGGAATTATTGGGGCAATTGGACGCCAGACGCAAGTTACCCGTTGTTTGCCTTCATTAGCAATGATAAGCGGCCCGACGAATGGTTTCGGAACCGATCGAAGATCCTGCATTTCAACGTGAATTTCGATACGAGCTACAAAGGCGAAGCCGAAGTGAATCGCCTGATTGAGCAGGACAACCCGGTGTTTCTCTGGTTCACTCACAAAATGCTGACGCGTGAGCTGACACTCTCGAACGATGATGATGCGCTACGAACAGCTCGAACAGTGATGTTAGAACTGTACGACTATGCTGACCGTGATGTACCAGCGTGGTTCCCGCGTCGGCCAGCCGAGCGTGAGCACGATGCGGGTCGTGATCGGTGGTTTGACCTGCTCAAACGAGAGGATGTTGCAACAGAAGATCAGGGCGAACGGCTACGTGTGTCATTCCCCGAAGAGATGTCTACAGACACCTACACGTACGCCCGTGATCCGCCTACGGTTGCACGCGTTGAGCGACGTGGTCGAGATCTGTTGATCAAATCCCCAGATGAGTTCTTAGACTGGCTAGGAGAGGTGCCTACTGGCGTTGAATTAGATAGACGAATTAGTAGCGACCCCACCACAGAAACGAATGAAACAGCACCTGATGACGGCATACTCAACAAAGTCCGTGGATTATTCAATTGAATTGCCTACTGCGTGATGCTGCCTAATTGTCTGTAGATGTAGACGCTGACTTTAGTACAGAAATCTTGTTGCATTGGGGTGGCCCAGAGGAGGTGTTACATGCATTGCTATGCAGTACTCGGAATCATCGAACGCCTGTCGTACTGCTCATGCGTGATCCTGGGGCCCTTCACAAGTCCTGTGTCTATCGTATGTGATGGGGCAGTGGTAGCTCAAACAGTCGCGTACGCTCGGGAAGTGACGATTATTCTGGCCGAACTGGCTCCTTACAGTCAGAGCATTCAGCGTACAGGCGGTGCTCACCTTCAACTTTGTATTCGATAAGTATCTCGCTTGGCGAGACCAGCGTCCCACAGAAGGGGCACGTACCGAGACTGGTTGCTGCTTGTGACATGGGTAAGGGGAGGAACTTGGAGCGTGTGACAATGCCCAAGTTCCAATTACAACTTTGTGTTCTGCTTATAAATACCTGTGCCGACCACAGTGAAAGTGAAAACGAAAAGTATGATGCCCTATAGGTGTACTAATCGGCGACCTGAACTGCGTGTATCTCTCCCAAATTTAGCTACGCGATCGCCTGCACGTACGGCCCCTCATTCACGCGGCTATGTGCCTGATTGTTGTTAGTTGGATACGATATGGTCATGCTGTGAGTCCGACTGCCCGGCCGTGAGTCTACTATCGGCCCTTCTCAGTGCTCGTTTTCCCGGACTGGTTGTGTCTGCTGTGCTATGTGAATCAGTCCCGTACCTCGGTACTCGTCTCCAGGTCGCACTCATGCAGTCGTCGAGTGATCTCGGGAGTAGGTATTGGAGTGCGATACATCGTTGGGCGTCCCACAGCGAGCGATCTTTCATCTCACGGCCGCTGTCGGCAGTTGTGGGATTGTATCTTCCCACACGAGGGCGTCAATTACGCCGACAAGATCGTCGATTCGTTGGTCGAGGACATTCAACGGATGTGAGTCAAGAAATGTGGCCGAGGCTCTCTGTACAGTGTCGCCGTGATAATCAATTTGGAAGTGACACTCGCCGAGATCCATGTGGGTTTCGTCCTGGTGCCATCCAAGCATGAGGTTCCGATCTGGTTCAACCCACTGAATTCTGTAAAAATCGTACGCATAGCCCTGCGGAAAATCAAATGAGATCTGCAACTCTGCCTCGGCAGTTGGATACGACGCCTGAAGAAACGCCTCCGGGATGACTGTGGCTCGGACGCTGAGTTTGTTCCGTTGAGAGGGATGATACCACACTTGCTCAACCGGAGAATCCCGCGTGGTGGTTTGCGTCTGTAACCAGTTATGAATTCGTGTGAGCAGCGTTCGCTTATCGAGATTGGCGCGATTTGCGAGAAAGATCATTTACTGCGAGAGCGGGATCGACGAGTTTGATGAGCCGTCCTCGCCTGAGTAGAGTTCACGAGCATCGTCGTAGAGTTCAAGCGCATGAGCGAGTAGACGTTTGTTGTCCTCGGAGTGCTCCCACTGTCGAAGCACGCGATTGCGATGCCGTACGGCCTCACTATTGAGGTCGTCATTAGTGAGCGTCGATTCTAATTCATCGCTTGATTCGACCGCGAATTCGTGTTTCCACTCGTCAATGTCTGCTTGGATCGTTGCGATTTCTTCACGAAGTTCTTCGCGGGTATGTGTGTTAATTAACTCCGTTATTTCATTGAAATACCGGAGCTGGTAGTTTGGCGCATATCTTCTGTTGCCATCATCACCCTCGACAGCCTGTAGTTGTCCGAATTCAACAAGCATCTCCAACTCATCTTTCGCAGTTTGCCACGAGGAGATCTGCGCTTCTTTTCGCACCCATTCAACAGAGCGATCCTCAGTGAGCGTCGTCGCAATCTGTCTGACGCGCTCTCGTGCAGAGAGATCATCAGTCCACGATCCCAGGCCAGATTCAGTCATATACTGAGGTAGTCACTACTATCAATTATATATTTGGATGGATCTCATATATACAAGAGTAGTCGAGTGAACTACTGCTGATTCAAATCAGATCGGGTAGAATCGATCGGTGGGGCCCGACTATCCGAACGTCTGTAACACCGCCGGTGCCCTTGGATTTATATACGCCGCATGGCGTCAGTCACCAACGGGAGCGACACTGGGTGTCGTGGCCAGCGTCGGCCTGAAACTGTGGTGGCTCCGAGTGTTGGTCAAACAATACGACCAACGCACCGCTTAATGGAACTTCCGACTGCTCTGTGTTGACTACATCCTCTGTGTTTTGTACCCCATTTGTTGTGGGTTTCAGACAATGTGAACTATTCTATAACCCCATTGGTGTGCTCTAATATGCTGAGGTTTGAGGTGTGAATCGTTCTAAGACCACTTGCCAGTGCGGCAATCGTCTAGGTGTTTTAAGTACTTACCTGCTGAACACGTCTATTGTAACAGATCAGAACCCGAGTTCCAGGGGGATCTGATTGAGAGACAGACTTGTACGCGGTGCGAATCACTGCGGCCTCTCACGGCAATGACTGGGGTTCAAATCCCCATAGGAGCACTCCGATCGCGTCGCATTCTGCTGGTTTTTGCGTGGCTAACCAGACGTAAACCTATGTTCGAAGGCAATTCGTCTCAAACGGGGTATTGGCCCCGACGCTGTCTGTCGATTCCGGTTTTCTCGGAGGCAATGAATCTCAATGGAAAACCCGATCGCTGTCTGGCGATCGGCAAAATCGACGGGAAATCATCCGGGGTTGGCCTCACGTCAGGACCTGCTTCCAGGCAGGACTGCCAATATGAAAGCGACGAGTTCGTGCGAATGAAACTTGAATTCCTTCCCTCGCAATTCTGCGTAAACTCAATCTAACGGTGCGAGATCTCCCCGGCGTTCTTGATGCATGATACCGCCGGCGAACATTCGAAGCTTCGAAACGAGCTCTGACTCATTCTCGTATGTTTCTACCCGCAAGTCCCATCGCATCTGCGCCGATCGTATCATCGCACTCGTAACGTCATCCTCGTGCATAAAAATCAACCGGTCGCCGTGGGTTTCAGAAAGCGCTTCTAGAATACTTCCAGCTTCTTCTCCGACACCGAAATTATGCCCGAGAAACGGCAGGATGAACGCCGTCGCGTTGCTACACCGTGTGTAGTCGATACTCTGCGTTGCAGCATCAACATCATCAGTATCCACGTCAACATCAAGCGCGAGAAACGCGTTCACTCCGGGATTCACGCGAAGCGCTCCTTGTACTCGTCGCAAGAGTGCCTGTGCCGCATCTATCGCTTCTTTGCTTTGGAATAATCGACGAAGCGGCCCAGGAAGGTCTTCCACGTCGATTTCTTGCTGCTCTTGCTCGCTGAGAACGTAGTTGAGATTGAATGATTTGTATGGCCCCATCAAGTAAAAGAGGAACCGGTCGTACGTCACGTGACCCAACCGTTCGACAATTAAATCGCGTGTGATTTCCACAGCCATGAGGAATTATGACCTCGATTAGTATTTAAAAACCAGAGTTTTTGAGAGAGTTCGGCTTGAGAATGTCTAAGAGTCTTCAATCCCTATCACGAAGCAAGATGGCGACGAATTCCACGCAGACAGTCGAACCAGGGGCTCCAGAGGACCCTGAAGATTTGCTGCCTGAGAATAGCGTTCTCAGCCTGGATGAGTATCTAGCGATGCATGCAGCGATCGGCCACCGCACTCGATACGAGATCCTCTACCGACTTGTTCACAGCGGAGACATGAGCCCCAAAGAACTGGAAGCGGCGATCGATATAGACGATAGTACCCTCCACTACCACCTGAACAAACTCGTTGCTGTGGGACTCGTTGAAAAACGGCAACACACTGACCGAGGACAAGATGGCTTGTACACGTACTACCGCGCGACAGTGTTCGGCAAGGTGACGCTCACAAGTGGCGTAGACGAATTAATCCGCGGTGAAAAAGAATTCGAAGCGATGTACGACAGTTCGAGTGATTGACATCCAACCGAGGGGAACTCAATGACGGAGAAAGAACGGGTAGAGATGTACCAGACGTGGGCAAAATATCGGGACACCTTCGGACAGGAACAAGACCCAATGAGTGATTTTTTCTCTATACTTTTCGCAGAAATAAACTGTAGATAACACCTGCATCCGGATCAAGCCTGTGAAGTCCTTCTCGGGTTAGCGTGTGGAGATTCGCTTGGCCGACCGGTTGCGTTTCGTTGCGCACCGACGATCGCCATCGATCACGATCGGCTTGATGCGATGATTGGGTATGGAACGTGGAACCAACCGGCGGGAACAATTACCGCTGGGTCTGCGAACACGAAGAGGGGTAACATCGAACGTCATGCACGATCACGCCGACTGAGATTCGTCTCTTCGCAACCCATCAGAATGAGGAGTGACTTCGCTGACAGAGACTACTGCAACACGGCAGACTCGCAGCCCGTTAACCCGACGTGAAGAGTCGAACGCAGTCGCGGCCGAACACATATTTGTCTCGCTCTCGGACCACTAGGTATGTCATCTGACCTCTCGGACCACGATATGACCGCGGTCGCCGACATCGACAGTCTCCGCGATGACGGACGGACAGTCACGATGGCAGGCGGCCGCCCGGTCGCACTTTTTCACCACGAGGGCGAGGTGTACGCAGTTGATAACCGCTGTCCGCATATGGGATTTCCGCTCTCGAAAGGCAGCGTCGAAGACGGCCTGTTGACCTGTGACTGGCACCACGCGCGGTTCGAACTCGCACAGGGTGACACGCTGGACATCTGGGCCGACGATGTCCAGACGTTCCCCACCCAGGTTCAGGACGGGACCGTCTACATCGACCCGGATCCCGACCCCGACGTGCCCCCGGAGACCCACTGGCGCAACAGACTGGCCGACGGCCTAGCGGAAAACCTCTCGTTGGTCGCCGCGAAGGCCGTCATCCACCTTGACCACTACGGCGACGGGTTCACGACACCACTGGAGACCGCAGTCGATTTCGGAACGCAGTACCGCGCCGACGGCTGGGGGCGGGGAATGACGACGCTCGGCGCGATGGCGAACCTCTACGATGCCCTCGCCCACGACGAGAAACTGCGGGCGATGATCGTTGGTGTCACCGAGGTCGCGGACAACTGCGACGGCGAACCACCTCGGTTCGAACAGTACGCGCTTGGCAACGACGACCTCTCGAAGCCGCGGCTCAAATCGTGGTTCCGCGACACCTGCGATGTTCGCGACAGTACGGGTGCCGAGCGCTGTCTTCGCACCGCGGCGGCCGTCCTCGACCGCGAGGACCTCGTCGAAGTCTTGGTCGCCGCTGGCACCGACCATATCTATATGAACAACAGCCACACGATCGATTTCCTCAACAAAGCCGTCGAGACACTGGACCACGTTGGCTGGGACCGCCGGGAACCCGTCCTCGCCACCGTGGTCGACGCCATTGCGGACGCCTCACGGGGCGAAGAAACCAGCACGTGGACCCGGCCGATCGACGTGGCCGGGCTGTGTTTCGACGCTGCCGAGGACCTCCCCGAAATGGTCGCCGCCGGGACCGGCAAGGAGTGGGACCGCCCCAACGACTTCATCGACACGCTGCTGTCGAGCGACCCACACGAAATCGATGACGCTCTGCGCGATGCCGTCGCCGGCGGCGCGAATACCGAGCAACTCGCACACGCGATCGCGGTCGCCGCACTCCGTCGGGTCGCACACTTCGGCACCGGGAACGAATTCAGCGACTGGAACACGGTCCACCACACGTTCTCGTTTGCCAACGCCGTCGACAACCTCGCCCGTCGCACCGACGCCCCGGACATCTACGAGGCCTGCTGGCAGGGTGCGATGTCGGTGTATCTCGATCGGTTCCTGAATCAGCCGCCGGCGACCATTCCCAACCCCGGGACAGGCGCGGACGGCACCCCGTCTGAACTCCGGAACCGCCTGCTGGCGGTCCTCGACCAGCAGGGCGGCGTCGACGAGGCGGCACGGATCGTCGCCGGGCACTTCGACGCCGACGGTGACCCCACAGCACTCAAACAGACACTGGGCGAGGGCCTGTTACGAGAGGACGCTAACTTCCACACCCTGCAGAACGTCGAAGCTGGCTTCCGACAGTTCGAGTTGGCCGAAAGCGACCGGGAACGACGACTGGCGCTGATCGCGCCGGCACGGTATATGGCTGCTCACTTCCCCACTCGCCGCGAGCGCGAGCAAACGGTCACGATTGCGGAGCGACTCTTCGACGGCGAGGCCATCTACGAAGATGTCGACGACTGACACCGACGCTCACACACGACGCTGTTCAGTGTTCCCGTCACCTTCGAGCAACGTCTCTTTGAGATTCAACGGGGGGATTTCGACGTCTCCAACTGCATCTCGCAGATGATGCTGGAACACGACGGGTTGGTTTCGAAGCGACAATACGACTCCTGAAATATGCTACCGACGCATCGCCCGATCGCCAGCAGACGAACGCTTATACGACCGTAAGCACAACTTTAGGCATGTTCTCTCCCGTTCGCGGCGTGGCCGCGATCGCCGGGTTCCTTTCGGTGTTGGTCGCCGGAGTTGGATCAGCGACTGCACACGTCGAATACGTCACCCCGGGTAGCGATCCGATCGACGTCATCGAATTTCTCCTCGCTGCCCTGACGACCCCATTCAACCTGGCGGTCATCGGTGCCGGGGGGATTGCCGTTACTGCTGTCGGTATTGCGTACCTTCGGCTCCAGCCGCTTCGGACCGACATCGCGGTCTTCCGGCGAATCCTTCGGTCCTACGAGGAACTGTTGCCGTGGCTGCTTCGGCTCTCGATTGGCCTGCCATTGGTCGGCGCTGGGTTCTCAGGGTACTTCTTTTCGCCAGCCGTCCAGCCCCCTGCGCCGGTGTTTGTCCGGCTGTTTGGGATCACGATCGGCTTTCTGTTGTTGTTTGGATTCGGCACCAGACTCGTTGCTGCGATCGGGCTCGGTTCGTACCTTGTCGCGTTCACCGTCCAGCCAGCACTCATGCTTGCCTTTGAGTACGTGCCGGGATTTCTGGCGATCGCGCTTGTCGGGGGCGGCCGTCCGAGCGCGGATCACGTCGTCGCATCCATGGCTGCCGACGACCGGACGTTGTACTCGCGTATCGATCCGTTCTATCGTCAGGTCGCGCTCCCGTTCGTTGAGCGGACGAAACATCTCACGGCGTACGTCCCGACGGTCATCCGGATAGGCGTTGGCATCTCGTTCATCTATCTTGGTGTCGCCCAGAAGCTGATGCGTCCGGGTGAGGCGCTTGCGGTCGTCGCAAAGTACGATCTTACCGCGGTCGTTCCAGTTCCCCCGGAACTTTGGGTCCTTGGCGCGGGCCTCACGGAGGCGTTTGTCGGCGTGTTGCTCATCGTGGGGGCGTTCACCCGTGCGGCCGCCGGCGTTGCCTTCCTGCTTTTTGTCACAACCCTGTTCGGCCTGCCTGACGATCCTGTGTTGGCGCATATTTCGCTGTTTGGGCTCGTCTCGGCGCTGCTTGTCACCGGTGGCGGCCCCCTCTCGATCGATCGCGCGCTCCACGAACCTACCCAGAACGACTCGGAGGTTCCACGCGATCCCGTCCGTGGCGATTGAGCGATCGTGGCGGGTACTCTATCCACAGACTGCTCTAGTCCTCGTCGTCCGTCTCTACCTCGCTAACTTCCTCGTCGTCGGTCTCCGCTTCGCCTACTTCCTCGTCGACTGTCTCCTCACCGTCGTCCGTGTCGGATTCCGTCGTAGGTGACCGCTTGTCGTCGCCGATCGGCCACTCCAGTTCGATCTCCAGTTCGGCCTCGTCGTCCCCCTCCTCGTACTCGAATTCCACCTCGAACTGCTCGGGGACGCTCACCGGCTCCTCGCCGTCGCCGAGTTCCACCGATCCGGCTTCGATGTGGTCGGCGAGCTCTCGGAGGACTGCTGCTCCCTCCTCGTGGGTCATCATCCCTTCCAACTCGAACTCCTCTGTTTCGTTCTCGGCGTCCTCAGACTCCGTGTCGGCTGCGTTCTGATTCTGGTCTGTCACGTATTGACGTACGAACCCGGTGCCCAAAACTCCACCCGCCACTTCCGTTCAGTAACTGTCGGCGCGAAGGCTTGCGAACCGAATCTAATACTATTTGTTGGGAAGCGTTGCAAACGCCCGTATAAGTATCCCGTCGTACTCACGTCGTGGTCCTGACCGATCGACAACCGTACCGAAAACGACGAGTGTGGATTTTTACTCGTAGTGGTGAAGCGCACAGAACTCGGTCATCACCGCCTGCTCAGCTTTTCGCAGGTGTTCGGCCGCTGTGCTCGCCGCACAATCGAGGGTGTCAGCGATCGTCTCGACGTCGCTCTCACGCGGAACTGCGTAGTACCCTGCCGCAACGGCAGCGTTCACGGCTTCTTTTTGTCGGTGTGTCAGCCCTGGATCGAACAGCGCCTGTCGCCAGTCGTACTCGCCGACTTGCTGGATGTCTACCGCCACCTCGTCGGGGATCTCTGCAAGTGTTTGTTGAACGCTGGCGGCGTCGCCCACGACAGTGAGGTCTGCGACTCCATCGGGGCGGAATTCGATCGGCGGCACAATGATGACACCGGTTCTGTTAAACGAGGCGAACATGGCTTCGTCGACGGCGTTGCGTCGCTGCGTCAGAAAACAGTAGAAGCTCCGATCGTCGATTGCCGTAATCTGAAAATCGGCAATCATTTCGGCAGCCTCCAGGGCCGCAGCGTATGGCTCCCGATCACCGACGATGTAAAAGAGGAAGGTGTCGAGTTCCCCAATCGTATTGCCGTGGACTAACACGTCCCGATCGACTGCGTCAGACTCGTCGATGAACTGATGCATCGGATGTCTCGCATTGGCTGCAAATCGAAGTGTGAGTTGCAGGTATTTCATAACCACAGTGTGAGCCGGCGTATATAAATAACCGGAGCAGTGAGGCAGAATTGTTGGGTAAATGGCGATTCATCTACAGGTATGTCGAGCGAAGTCGGTAGCCATATGCCAGCGGAATCAGCGCTGGCAGACATCCTCGCCCCGATCGCAGACAAAATTATCGGACAAGAGACACACCGCAACGCGCCAGCAGCTCGGATCTCCCCACGGGATGTGCCGGCTGTCCTCAGCACGCTCAAAAATGAATCTGGGCTGGACCATCTCTCCTGTGTAACCGCCCAGCAGTACGCTGATCGGTATGAGACGATCTATCATCTGCGATCCTACGATGATCCGACACAGGAGGCGAGTATCGTCGTGCCGACAGACAGCGAGCGCCCGCGATCGACCTCCGGGTCCGAGGTGTTTCAGACTGCCGCGTGGCACGAACGGGAAGCCTTCGATCTGGTCGGCATTAACTACGAAGACCATCCCGATTTGCGGCGTATTTTGCTGCCCGAGACGTGGCAGGGTCATCCACTCTCACTGGGCTATGATCAAACCCAGCCTCAGATCGTTCCGCTTCGAGAGCAAGACGGTTCGGCTCACGCACTGGCAAGCGAGGGGCGAGGAGAGACGATGTTCATCAACATCGGGCCACACCATCCGGCCACACACGGCGTAATGCATCTCAAGCTCACCCTCGAGGGCGAACAGGTCGCGGCTGTCGAGCCTGATATCGGCTACATCCACCGATGTGAGGAGCAGATGGCCCAAACTTGCACCTATCGCCACCAGATCATGCCATACCCCGATCGATGGGACTGGAGCGGCGGCGGGCTCTGCAACGAATGGGCCTACGCCCGCGCCGCTGAGGCACTCGCCGACATTGAGGTGCCTGCGTACGCACAGGTCATTCGGACACTGTCTGCGGAACTCAGCCGCATACTGGCGCACATGCTGGCGATCGGAGCCTATGCGCTCGATATCTCGGGGGATTTCACGGCCACGTTCATGTACGCGATCACCGAGCGCGAGCGTGTCCAGAATATTCTTGAAGACCTCACGGGTCAGCGACTGATGTTCAATTACTTCCGACTCGGCGGTGTCGCCTGGGACCTGCCGGAGTCACGCGAGGCGTTCCTCGATCGCGTCCGTTCGTATCTCGATGGGCTCCCCGAGCGCCTCACTGATATCCACAACCTTCTCACTAATAACGAGATCATCCAGGCCCGAACCGTCGACACTGGCATCCTTCCGGCCAAGATAGCCAAAAACTACGGCTGCACTGGCCCGGTGGCCCGTGGCTCGGGTATCGATTACGACCTGCGACGCGACGACCCCTACGGCTACTACGATCGTCTTGACTGGGACGTGATAACTGAGCCGCACGGGGACAACTACTCGCGGCTGTTGGTTCGCATCCAGGAAGTCGAAGAATCAGCCAAAATTATCGAACAGTGTGTCGACCTCCTCGCTGAGTGGCCCGACGACGACCGAACAGTCCAGTCAAACGTCCCGCGGACGATCCGACCAGCTGATGACGCCGAGGGGTACTGGGCTGTCGAGGCAGCCAAAGGCGAGTTGGGAATCTACATTCGGGCAGATGGCAGCGAGAAACCGGCTCGGTTCAAGATTCGCGGCCCGTCGTTTTCGAATCTCCAGGCGCTTCCTGCAATGGCTGTTGGCGAACACGTGCCGGACCTGATCGCGACACTTGGCAGTCTGGATACGATCATGGGCGAAGTCGATCGATAGGCCGCGTGTTGGCCTGTGTGTGAGGGATGCGACGACGATCGACCACTGGGTGCTGTCTTTTGTCTCTCGAATAATTAAAAACCGATTGAGTGTAAAAATCTCGCCCCTTGATGCAGTTACAGATTGAATACAGACTACATGAACGCCCCGGTCACGGTGCAAACCTCCGTTCTCGCATTTGGACTCATCGGCCTATTGGTACTGCTGTTGGCCGTGGTGACTGTCTGGCAGACGGTCCGGTTCGTGGACGCCTACGACAAACAGGCACTCACCGTGTTTGGCGAGTATCGAAAGCTGCTCGAACCAGGGATCAATTTCGTCCCCCCGTTCGTCTCGCGCACGTACCGGTTTGACATGCGGACCCAAACGATGGACGTTCCTCGCCAGGAGGCAATCACGCGGGATAACTCTCCGGTGACCGCAGATGCGGTCGTCTATCTCCGTGTGATGGACGCCAAAAAGGCCTTTCTGGAGGTCGAAGACTACAAACACGCCGTCTCAAACCTCGCACAGACCACGCTCCGGGCAGTCATTGGCGACATGGAACTCGATGATACGCTCAACAAGCGCCAAGAAATCAACGCTCGGATTCGGAAAGAACTCGATGAACCGACTGACGAATGGGGAATTCGCGTCGAGTCGGTCGAAGTTCGCGAGGTCAATCCCAGCCAGGAGGTGCAAAACGCGATGGAACAACAAACCGGCGCAGAGCGGCGACGCCGGGCGACGATCCTCGAGGCACAGGGCGAACGCCGGAGTGCAGTCGAGAAGGCCGAGGGTGACAAACAGTCGAACATCATTCGCGCCCAAGGGGAAAAACAGAGCCAGATCCTCGAAGCCCAGGGTGAGGCGATTTCGACAGTTTTGCGCGCGAAGGCTGCCGATTCGATGGGCGAGCGGGCGATCATCGAACGCGGCATGGAAACGCTCGAGGCGATCGGACAGGGAGCGTCGACGACATTCGTGCTCCCACAGGAGCTCACCTCGCTGGTCGGGCGGTACGGTAAACATCTTTCTGGAAGCGACGTTGCAGCGAATGGCCAGCAGTTGGACAGCCTCAAATTCGACGCTGAGACGCGTGAACTCCTCGGACTTGACAACATCAAAGAAATCCTCGGTGAGATCGAAAAGGCCGCTGAGCTGGACATTACCGCGCTCGAACAGGAGGCCAAGGCGATCAAGGATGGTGACTCGAATACAACGCATGCCGAGGAGGCTACTGCGGACTCCAACGACGCCGAGCGCGAAGCGGAACTAGAAACGTGACTGTTCGATCGTGCTGCTGTCGCCTCCTCGACACAAGCCAAAACCGCAGGAATTCGATTGGATGAGAGTGCACCGTCCGGGAATTGAACCGCGATCGCTCACTGCGTTCGCTCGCTGATTCAATTCCGTCCAGCGATTTTCTTCACTCCGCTCAGAAAATGCGCCGTCCGGGAATTGAACCGACATGAGACGTTCCTGCTTGCTTCGCTGCGCAGGCTGCGACTCACTGGGTTCAATTCCGATGTTGATACCGC
>NZ_SRSG01000054.1 GCF_005543295.1 Halalkalirubrum salinum | reverse complement strand
GAGTGACCTCTACGGTACCTCGTTTTCATGTGGGTTTCGAGCTTAGATGCGTTCAGCTCTTACCCCGTGGCACGTGGCTACCCGGCGTCTGCACTCTCGTACAACCGGTACACCAGTGGTGCCCAATCGTAGTTCCTCTCGTACTATACGATCGTTCACGGCAGGTACCTTACACCCCCAATAGATAGCAGCCGACCTGTCTCACGACGGTCTAAACCCAGCTCACGACCTCCTTTAATAGGCGAACAACCTCACCCTTGCCCGCTTCTGCACGGGCAGGATGGAGGGAACCGACATCGAGGTAGCAAGCCACTCGGTCGATATGTGCTCTTGCGAGTGACGACTCTGTTATCCCTAAGGTAGCTTTTCTGTCATCTACGGGCCTCATCAATAGGCCTCGTAGGTTCGCTAAACCACGCTTTCGCGTCAGCGACACTCGTTGGGAATGTCACTGTCAGGCTTTCTTGTGCTCTTGCGCTCTTCTCCGGGTTCCCGACCCGGATGAGAAAACCTTGGGGCGCGCTCGATATCTTTTCGAGCGCGTACCGCCCCAGTCAAACTGCCTAGCTATCGGTGTCCTCTCGAAAGAGTGAGAGTCGCAGTCACTACCGGGTAGTATTTCAATGCTGCCTCGGTGGCCCGCTGGCGCGGGTACCTGTGTAACGGCTCCTACCTATGCTGCACAGTAGCGACCACGTCTCAGCGACAGCCTGCAGTAAAGCTCTATAGGGTCTTCGCTTCCCCTTGGGGGTCTCCAGACTCCGCACTGGAACGTACAGTTCACCGGGTCCAACGTTGGGACAGTGGCGCTCTCGTTTATCCATTCATGCAAGCCGCTACTGAAGCGGCAAGGTACTACGCTACCTTAAGAGGGTCATAGTTACCCCCGCCGTTGACGGGTCCTTCGTCCTCTTGTACGAGGTGTTCAGATACCCGCACTGGGCAGGATTCAGTGACCGTACGAGTCCTTACGGATTTGCGGTCACCTGTGTTGTTACTAGACAGTCGGAGCGCCCGAGTCACTGCGACCTGCCTTCTGCAAGGCAGGCATCCCTTATTGCGAACGTACGGGACTAACTTGCCGAATTCCCTAACGTCGGTTCTCCCGACAGACCTTGGCTTTCGCTGCCTGAGCACCTGTGTCGGATCTCGGTACGGACATCGTCGTTGCCTTTTCACGGGCTCTCAGTAACACCGACTTGCGCTGTCTCAAGCTTCGACCGCTTCCTGCCATTACGGCTTCCACGGTGTTCCTTGATTCGACCGCGCGAAAACGCGGCTCGGTGGTCCTCAAAGCGTTGGCGTTGAATCGACGACGGTACAGGAATATTAACCTGTTTCCCTGTTGGCT
>NZ_SRSG01000053.1 GCF_005543295.1 Halalkalirubrum salinum | reverse complement strand
AGTGGCGCGAACACGTCTTGAAACCTTAATCCCGGCCAATCTGGGTATTCCACGTGGTGTGGAAGCCCCGCCGTTCACGGCGGGCGAGGATGTCACTGTCCCTCCTACCAAACCGATCGTGAATGTAATCGCCGATCGATCGTCGTTCCGGAACACGAATACCCCCAGAGTCACAACAGCCTGTATGGAACATCCGGTCATCAGCGGCCCGATACGGGAGCGCCCCGGCACGGTCACTGCGATCCTCTCGGCGATCGGCTACGTCGCGGTGTTGGGCGTGTTCTTGATCCCCGATTTTGCGGCACTGTTTCCCGAACTGTCCCGCGGACAGGTCGAGTTTCTGACGCACGCGATCGCCGCGGTCAACAGCGTCACGATTGTCACCATCAGCCTCGGCGTCTACTGGATCAGAAAGGGACAGGTCAAACGCCACGCCATGGCGATGACGAGCTCCTTCGTGCTCATCCTCGTGTTCCTCGGCATGTACCTCCCGCGGGTCGCCGGCGGTGGAACAAAGTACTTCGTCGGCCCGGATCCGGCGTACTACGCGTACCTGCTCATGCTTGGGATCCACATTCTGTTGTCGATTGTCTCGGTGCCCGTCGTCCTGTACGCGGTCATCCTTGGACTCACACATACCGAACACGAGCTCCGAACCGAGACGCCCCACAAGCGCGTTGGACGGATCGCTGCCAGTGCGTGGCTCCTCTCGTTGACGCTTGGCGTCATTGCCTATCTGTTGTTGAATCACGTCTACGACTCAACGTTCGAGGCCGCACAGGCAGCGATCGTTTTCCTGTAGCCCACTGGGCGCGCCGAAGCGGCGAACCCGTCGGCCACCGAAACGGTTAGCACGCACCCGCAGAACCAGTGTGTATGACCGACTGGATCGGCAACACCTTTGTGAGTACGACGGGCTGGGACTTCCTCGAAGCGCTCGTCGATATCGGCAACCGAATGGCTGGCAGCGACGGCGAGCGGGCGGGACTCAAACTGACGCGCGACGCATTGGCGGATGCAGGCGCCCGAAACGCCCGGATCGACGACTTCTCGATTCAAGGATGGGAGCGCGGCGAAAGTACGATCGAAGCCGGCGAGACCGAACAGGACTGCATCGCACTCCCAAGAAGTCCCTCGGCGGCGGTGACCGGTGAGCTGGTTGATCTCGGCTACGGTCTTCCTGACGACTTCGAGGCAGATATCGATGGCAAGATCGTCATGGTTTCGACGACGGTTCCCGACGACTACGATCGGTTCATCCACCGCCGCGAGAAGTACTACTACGCTGTCGAAGGCGGTGCCGCCGGCTTCGTTTTCGCGAACCACGTCCCCGGCTGTCTCCCACCGACTGGTAGCGTCGGGACCGCAGACGCCCCGATCGGCGATATCCCTGCGGTCGGGGTAAGCCAGGAGGTCGGCGGCCGTCTCGCCCGCCGGTTCGACGGCGAATCGGTGACAGTCGACGTGACGTGTGCGACTCCCGAGGCGACGAGCGGCAACGTCCACGCCGAGTTGGGCCCTGACACCGACGAAGAGGTCATCGTCTCCAGCCACGTCGATGCCCATGATATCGCTGAGGGTGCCATGGACAACGGCGCAGGGACCGCCACGGTCGTCCAACTCGCCGAATCGCTGGCGGCCCGGGAAGCCCAACTTGACACCCGTGTGCGGTTCATCTGCTACGGCTCCGAGGAGGTTGGGCTCGTTGGCTCCGAATACGAGGCCGAACAGGCTGATCTCGAGGCGATCAAAGCGATCGTCAACATCGACAGCAACGTCTACGGCCGGACACTGTCGCTTGGATACCACGGCTTTGAGGCGCTGGAGGCGGCCGCAGACCGGGTCGGCGATCGCTTCGACCACCCGATTTCGCTGTCCTCGAATCTCGTCCCTCACAGCGATCACTGGCCGTTCGTCCAGCGCGGCGTTCCAGGCTACATGGTGAGCGGCGAAACCGAGGATCGCGGCCGCGGGTGGGGACACACCTTCGCCGATACGCTCGAAAAACTTGAACACAGAAATCTCACTGAACAGTCGATCCTCCTGTGTGAGCTTGTCGTTGAGCTTGCAGACGACACCGTTGAACCGACACACAAATCCGAGACGGCAATCGCAGCCGCGCTCGAAGCTGAGGATCTGGCCGAGGGAATGAAAGTCATTGGTGACTGGCCGTACTGAGCGGCGTTGAAGCGAGCTTCGATCGGGCGGAAGCAGCGGGGTTTTTGCGCCCCCGACGAAAGGGTCGATCATGAACGATCGCTCTCGGAGGGTCCATGAAAATCGCCGTCATCGGTGAGGGGTCGCTCGCCGAGCGCGTCGGCGACGCGCTGGGGCGCGATGGCCACTCGATCACGCCAAAAGCGTCGCTGTCTGTCGTTACAGAGCCGCAGGCGATCGCGACGTGGGATGGACGATTCCTGTTCATTGACCAGAAGCGACGACCGTACACGGTCCGACCGGCGGCAGTCCGCGATGCCGTCAGAGCGATTGAGAACGGTCACTATCGGGAGGAAACTCATCGTTCGTTTGAGCTGTCGATCGACGACAAGCCAGTCGCAACATTCGTGAGTGATCTCACACTCGTGACCGCCGAACCCGCACATATCTCTGAGTACAGCGTGCGCCCCGATGCGGATGCGACGCGCGATCGCTCCCGATTCCGTGCCGACGGCGTCGTGGTGGCGACACCGCTCGGAAGCGGTGGATACGCTGGCGCAGTCGGCACGCCCGTGTTACACGCGACTGCAGGGCTTGCGGTCGCTCCGATCGCCCCGTTTTCGACGCACACTCGATCCTGGGTCCACGATACTCCACTCTGGATTGGCGTCGAGCGCGATGACGAAATCACCGTCGTGATCGATGGCGTTGAGCAGGCGACCACGACCACAGGCGAACTACTCAGGGTCTCCGTCAAGGATTCGTATACGCTTGTCGTCCCGATTGAACGGTGATATTCCGACCAGAGAACCCAGGTACCTCGGTCGACAGTCACGAACACACTTGACGCGGAGACCGTCGGCCGCGATTGGAAAAACTCTAATGAGTCGTCTGCCCACACACACGTATGGATCCACTGCAGTTTCTCGTTCCGCTCGGCTGGGTCGACTCGATCGGCGAGTTCCTTCCGATCGCACTTCTCGTCGTCGCAATCGGAAACATGCTCACTCGGTTTTTGGCCCACAGAGTACACAAAAGTCAGGCTGAGGAGGGTGACGACTCGGGGATTGAACCGTACCTCCCACACGTCGTTTCGAACTTCGCGCTTGTGTTTCTCGTGTTCGCGTTCATGCTGTACCGTCCCGTGAGCGGCGCGATCATGGCGCTGCCGGTCGTGGCGGCGTTCATTGCTGACCTCTTCGAGTTCGAATCCCGAAAGGTCGAAGCGCGAAATCGGATGGCGATCGAGTGGCCGAAAAGCTCGATCGTGGCGTCGCTTTTCGTGTTGCTGTACGCAGGCTACTACGGGCTGCAGTTCCTGTACTCGCCGTACGTCGACTCGATCTTTGCCTGATTCGGCTGTTCACCTATCGGCTTCGTAGACCGGCACGCATATGTCTCCGGCACAGGATCATCCTATATGAGCGACGGGGAGGCAGTACGCGTTGGAGTGTTATCACTCCACAACAGCAAAGAGACGAAAGCAATCCTCAACGCCGTCGAGGATCTCGGTCACGAGCCGTTCTGGTTGCGGTCTGAAAATACTGCGGTCACTGTCGAAGACAGCAAGGTCACGATCGACCCTGATGTCGATGTCATCGCGAACCGGCTGTTGCTCTCAAACACCGAGGAGCCAGCCGAACTGCTGGGGCTTGCGACCACATTTAACCGTATCCGTCCGATGTTGAACGAGCCAAACACGGTACTCACGTCGATCCACAAGTTCGCGACCGCAGCAACGCTCGCCGACTGGAACATCCAAGTGCCGGACGCCCTTCTCGCGCTGTCGAACGATCGACTCAATCAGGATCGCGAGCGGTTCGGCGACGTTGCCGTATACAAGACGGCGATCGGCACCCACGGCGGCGGAACGTGGAAAGTCGACCTCACGGAGCCGGTCAACCCGAAAGTCGGTAATCGGCAGGCATTCTTACAGGAGCTGATCGATCGCGACGAGGAGAAACACCGCGACCTCCGCGTATACGTCGTTGGTGACGAGATCATCGGTGCGATGTACCGCTACGCGCCAGAGGGCGATTGGCGAACGAACGTCGCACTTGGCGGCGCGGTTGAGGACGCAACCGACTCAATGCCTGAGGAGGCCGCTGACACCGCACTGTACGCCGCGGACGTACTCGGCTTAAACTACGCCGGCGTCGATCTGATCGAAGGCCACGACGGCTGGTATGTCCTCGAAGTCAATCCAACTGCGGGATTCAAAGGATTGTACCAGGCCACCGGCACCAGCCCGGCACCGTACATCGCACAGTTGGCGATCGAATCAGTTGGCGGGACCGTCGACGACGATCGCGTTGTGGGGCTGTCGGCCACGCTCGACGATTCGACACCCTCGTGCATGCCTCGGGTTGAGCCGCCGTCGCTCGAAGACACGCCCCTCATCGGCTACATCGAGGAGGTGCTCGTCATCGGAACCAGCGGCTCGAAACAGGTCATGGCGAAATCCGATACCGGGGCGACTCGCACGAGCATCGACACCAGCCTCGCCGCCGAGATCGGCGCTGGGCCAATAAAGAGTATGACGAAGATCAAATCCGGATCGGTGAAGGGCGGCCGATCTCGGCCGGTGATCGATCTTGTCATCGGAATCGGCGGGACCCAACATACCGTTACCGCAAGTGTCGAGGACCGCGGTCACATGGAGTATCCGCTGTTGCTCGGCCGAGATATCCTCGAACACTACCGTGTTGACGTTCGAAAGCGCGCCGATCGCGATCAGCGTGGCGGGACTACCGAAGACAAAGAGTACCTCGAAGAGTAACCGACAATCGAGCGTGAAATAGCTACGCGATCGCGCGTGGCTCACTCGGTGACTGGTCCATCGACTGCGCTGTTCTCACGGACGTATTCTTTCCAAATGTACAATGTTCCGTAGGATCGACACGGCCGCCAGCCGTCTGCGCGCTCACGCATTGCCCCCCGGCTGTCATCACCAAAATACGCCTCCATCCCCCGGCGCACGGCGAGGTCCTCGACAGGGAACACATCCGGTCGCCCGAGTCCGAACATGAGCGTCATTTTCGCCGTCCAGTCGCCAATTCCCTTGATTTCGGTGAGCCGATCGATCGCTGCCTCGTCGTCCAGTTCCTCTAACTGCTCGCGGGTGAGTGTTCCTGCCTCAAATTCCTCGGCAATTCGCTTGATATAGTCGATCTTCTGCGGCGACATTCCTGCCTCACGAAGCGCTTCCTCTGGTGCAGTCGCCACTCCCGCGGGGGTTATTTCGAACCGATCGAACACCCGTCCGCGGATCGTCCGCGCGGCCTCCGTCGAGATGAGCTGGTTAATGATCGAAACGACCATTCGTTCAAAGAGATCATCAGCGGGTGACAGTTCGAGTTCGCCGTAGCGATCGACGAGCGGTGCCAGATCTGTCCTGCGAAGCGTTCCATATGGTTCTCGATCGTCTGTCAGTCCGTGTGCGTCCGACTCGTCCATATCCTTCGTTCGAACCTGGACAGGTAAGACCCCTCGCGTGCGGTGGCTGACACGCTGTGTGAACACCGCCATTGCTAAAATCACCAAAATAAATCTAACTACAGTTTCTTTACTCAGAGAGGGAAACGTTGAAACTGCTGTCTTCCGTCGGTACGTGCATGGAGTTCGAAGATATCAACACTATCACGGTTCTTGGTGCCGGAAACATGGGCCACGGGATCGCGGAGGTCGCCGCACTGGCAGGGTACGATGTGGTTCTGCGGGACATCAACGATGAATTCGTCCAAAACGGCTACGACGACATCGAGTGGAGTCTCGGTAAACTCGCCGAAAAAGACCAGATAACCGAGGCGGAGGCGGAGGCGACCCTCGATCGCATCACGCCGGTCGTCCCACTCGAAGAGGCCGTCGCCGACGCGGACGTCGTGATCGAGGCCGTTCCGGAGGTCATGGATATCAAAAAGGAAGTCTATGACGAGGTGGAAGCACACGCACCCGATCGGACGATCTTCGCGACGAACACCTCAAGCCTCTCTATCACTGAACTCTCTGAGGTCACAGATCGGCCCGAACAGTTCTGTGGCATGCACTTTTTCAATCCGCCGATCCGGATGCCGCTTGTCGAAGTCATCTCCGGCGCCCACACGGCCGAAGAGACCCTCGACCTGATCGAGTCGCTGGCCGAAGAAATGGACAAAACGCCCGTGCGGGTCCACAAGGACAGCCCCGGCTTCATCGTCAACCGGATCCTTGTCCCATTGATGAACGAAGCCGCGTGGATCGTCGAAGAGGGCGACGCAACCGTCGCCGAGGTAGACTCGACGACGAAGTTCGACATGGGGCTGCCGATGGGTTCGTTCGAACTTGCCGATCAGGTCGGAATCGACGTCGGCTATCACGTCCTCGAGTACATGCACGAGACCCTCGGGGAGGCCTACAGGCCGTGTCCGCTGCTCGAGGCGAAAGTCGATGAGGAGAATCTGGGGAAAAAGACCGGGAGCGGCTTCTACGACTACGAGAATGGCGGGGTCGAGATTCCAAGCGATGCCGGCAGCGACGCGATCGAACACCGCCTGCTTGCGGTGATGGCAAACGAGGTCGCGGGGCTGATCGAAGCCGATGTGGCCGACGCCAAGTCGATCGACACCGCTGTCATGCTTGGGGCGGGATTCCCAGACGGACCGGCAAAGCTCGCTGACGCTGCGGGATTGGATGTGCTTCTCGATACGCTCGATGAGTTACACGAGGACTCTGGATCCGCGCGCCACGAAGCAACGTCGCTGTTGAGAGAACTCGGCGAAGACGGCGGGACGTTCCACGAAAGCGACGACGAAGGCGGCGACGAGTACGACTACGAGACGCTTCGAATCGGGTTCGACGATAGCGTCGCTCGCGTCGTGATCGACCGCCCTCACCGGATGAACACGATTAGCAACGAACTGCTCGACGAGTTCGCCGAGGCGATCGACGCCCTCGACAGTGACGAGGAGGTTCGGGCGATCCTCATCACCGGTGAGGGTGGCAAGGCCTTCTCAGCCGGTGCGGACGTGATGAGCATGGCCGGCGGCGGTGCAGATCCACTCACGGCTGTTGAGCTCTCACGAACCGGCCAGCAGACGTTCGGCAAACTCGAATCTGCCGATACACCGGTTGTTGCGGGTATTGACGGCTACTGTCTGGGCGGCGGCATGGAGTTGGCGATGTGTGCGGACATGCGGATCGCAAGCGAGCGATCGGAGTTCGGCCAGCCCGAACACAATCTCGGGCTTCTTCCCGGCTGGGGTGGCACCCAGCGGCTTCCACATATCGTTGGCGAGGGACGCGCAAAAGAGATCATCCTCACCGCCGATCGCTACGATGCCGAGACGATGGCGCAATATGGCTTCGTCAATGAAGTGGTCGGGAACGACGAACTAGAGGAGAAGGCCATGGAACTGGCAAAGAAACTCGCAAGCGGGCCGCCGATCGCCCAACGGTACACCAAGCGAGCCATGCTGGCCGGCCGCGATAGTACGACCGCAGGGCTTGAATTGGAGTCGCAGGCCTTCGGCCACCTGATGAACACTGAGGACCTGATGGAAGGAATTACGGCCTTCATGGGCGACGACGATCCTGAATTCGAGGGTAAATAACGAAAAACGTCCGGGCCTGTGTTACGCTTTCACCCGTACCAGCGCGCCGACACGGTGTGTTTTTTATTGCCGCTCGGAAACGGGGATGTATGGAAGTCGGGATCGTCGCCCAGCGCGGCAATGCTCGTGCCGCCCGGATCGCCGACGGGATCCGCGATCGCCTCCGTGCGGACGGGGTTACCGTTCGCCTCGACGCTGCGACCGCGGCCGACCTCAGTCACTCCGGTGACCCGATTGAGACATTCGACCGATCGGATCTGGTCGTTAGCATCGGCGGTGATGGAACCTTTTTATTCGCTGCACGCGGGGCCGGTGGCACGCCAATACTCGGTGTCAATCTCGGTGAGGTCGGCTTTTTGAACGCGGTTGATCCCGACGACGCGATCGATGCGGTTGCTGCAGAGGCAGCAGCGATCGCTGACGGCACTGCAGAGATACGGGAAGCACCGCGGCTTTCAGCGACCGTCGGCGACTGGACAAGCGATGCGGCGACAAACGAGGTGCTGGTGCAGGGAAACCGACGCGGCCCCGGGGCCGGCATCGACTTTGAGACCCGCGTGGACGGATCCCTGTACTCGAGTGGGCACGCTGATGGCGTCCTGATTGTGACACCTACCGGCAGTACGGCCTACAACCTTAGCGAGGGCGGGCCGATCGTCCACCCGGATGTTCGTGGGCTACTCATCACTGAGATGTGCGCAACAGGTGGAATGCCGTCGCTGTTTGTCGATCAGGATGCGACAATCACAGTGACGGTTACGGGCACTGACCGGGCGATCGTCGCGAGTGACGGCCGACTCACTCATCCGATCGAGCCGCCCGCTGAGGTGACGATCACCCGCAGCGATCCGCCGCTTCGGATTGCTGGACCGACAGGTGATTTCTTTGAGGCGCTCGGAAAACTGTCCTGACCGGCGCTGTTGACATCGTTCGGTGTGCTTTCTCGTCGCTTATTGATTGTCCGGCCCGTTCTCTGGCTCCCGGAGCTGGAACTCACGGCGCTCGTAGATGTCGGTGTTATTCTCTTCTTTTTTGTGGACGTACCCGTAGGCCCGCCAGTCATCTTCGGGATAGACGTGCAGGGACCTGCTCCGAACCGGGCTGTAAACCGCGTGAATCTCGTTTTTCCGGGGATCGACGACTGCCGATTCGCCGGGCTGGGCAACCGTTGAGTCGATCACATCGAACGTGAACTCGTTATCACCGACACGGGTTTGTTTCATATCAGAAAGCACGAGGTGTCCTTCCACGAGAACTTCAAAACACGGGCGGCCGTGGTGCTCGTGGGGCATCAGCGTGTACTCGGGCGGCCACTCCATGAACCGGATGACGTGTTCGCCCGGATCGCCGATCACCTTCTCGCGGGTGTACTCGTCCGGTGGTGCGGAATCCGACGTCACACCCTCGAAGAACCCGTCGCGTTCGATTGCATCCTCTAAGAGCGGCGGCCCCTCTTCAACAAACACGTCGTCACCGCGGTCAAGGAGCGCACCGAGCTCATCATACACCGCTCGGACGGCCGGATTTGGTGCCTCCCGTGACGACCTCGTATGACTCATACAGTGGAAGTCCAGCTACATGTGTAAAAAGAAGGTGCTTTCACCGATATATGTGAGGTAATTCCACAGGAACTGTTTGTATCAACCACTGAACGGTCTAATTGACCCAGGGACAGCCGATTTGCCAGACTGCGTCAGTCACCGCCCCACGTCCCGACGTTACGTGGGCGATCGGAGACAGCGAGGACATCGATCGGCTCGTCTTTTGCACGCCGGGCTTCGAGTGCCGCCCGTGCACTTGCTTTCGTCGAGAAGTAGGTGATCTCCTCTTCGACAGCGACCTCCAGCAGGTCGCGATCCCGCGAGATGATGAGGTCGAGTTCGCCGCTGCGGGCGGCGTCGATCAGATCGACTGCCTCGGAGAACTCGTAGAATTCGCCGAATCCGTCTGCGAGCTCCTCGCCCTCCGGCGTATCGGGATCTGGGAACTCGTCTGCAGAGAGGTCAAGGGCGACCACGCCCTCGCGGGGGACCGGCTTGCCCACCGAATCCTGGGCTTTGTCGTAGGCTTTTCCGAACGTCTGGGCGGTTCCCATGACCTCACCGGTCGATTTCATCTCCGGCCCGAGTCGTGGATCGCTGCCCGGGAGCCGATCGAACGGCAAGACGACCTCTTTGACGCTTATGTCTTCGGGGATTTGCTCGTCCACGTCGAGTTCAGCTAGGGACTTGCCGGCCATTACCTTCGCCGCGAGCTTTGCGATCGGGACGCCGGTTGCCTTCGAGACGAACGGGACCGTCCGCGACGAGCGCGGGTTCGCTTCGAGGACGTATACCTCGCCGTCTTTCACCGCGAGCTGGACGTTCAACAGCCCGATCGTGTCGAGCGCACCCGCGATGTCCTCTGTTACATCGCGCACTCGAGCGAGCGTTGCTTTGTCGAGTGAACGCGGCGGAATCATACACGCGGAGTCTCCGGAGTGAACACCCGCGCTTTCGACGTGTTCCATCACGCCACCGATGAGGACGTCTTCGCCGTCTGAAACCGCGTCCACGTCGAGTTCGATCGCGTCTGCGAGGAACTGATCGACGAGGATCGGCTTATCGGGGCTGACACGGACCGCTTCCTCGATGTAGTGTTCCAACTCGGCGTCGTCGTGGACGACCCGCATCGCGCGGCCGCCGAGCACGTAGCTCGGACGGACGAGCACGGGATACCCGAGTTCGTGTGCAAGCTCTAGTGCTTCGGCTTCGGAGGTCGCGGTCCCGCCTTTCGGCTGGGCGATTCCGAGGTCGTCCATGAGCGCGTTGAACCGATCGCGGTCCTCCGCGAGGTCCATCGCCTCGACGGTCGTCCCCATGATCTCACAGTCGAGGCCGCGGCGCTGGATCTCATCTTCCAGCGGTTCGCCGATGTTCACCGAAGTCTGCCCGCCGAACTGGACCATGACGCCGTCCGCGCCGGTCGCCTCGGCTACGTCGGCGACCTCCTCTGCGGTAATCGGATCGAAGAACAACCCATCGGAGGTGTCGTAATCTGTTGAGACCGTTTCGGGGTTGTTGTTGACCACGTGAGCTTCGACACCAAGCTCTCTGAGCGCCTGGATCGCGTGGACCGAACAGTAGTCGAATTCGACGCCCTGGCCGATCCGAATCGGACCGCCGCCGACGACGACCACGCTGTCGATCTCCTTGTCCACGACGAGCTCGCCCGCTGCCGCCTTGCCTTTCAGTGGTCCACGGTTAAACTCAGACTGCCGTGCAGAGTAGTAGTATGGCGTCTGTGCGGCGAACTCGCCCGCACAGGTGTCGACCTGTTTGTACGTCCGACCGGGGACGTCCTGTTCGATGGTGTCGACGTCGATGCCGCCAGCGATCGCCGCGATCTCGGCGTTAGTGTGGCCAGCGGTCGCCGCCTGTGCGAAATTGCCCTCCGCTGCGCCCTGGGCGGAATCGCTTACGCGCTTGAACCGCTCGAGGTACCACGGCATGATCCCGGTCAGCGCTTCGACTGCCTCAACTGTGTAGCCGCGATCGAACGCCTCGAAAATCGCGTAGGGCCGATCGGGCGAGGGACGTTCGAGATACTCGGTTTCGAGCGTGTCGTCGTCGACATCTCCCCAGTTAACAGCGGGATCGTACTCTGAGGAGCGAAGCGCCTTCAGCAGGCTCTCTTCGAAGTTCCTGCCGATCGCCATCGCCTCGCCGGTCGATTTCATCGCGGTCCCGAGTTTGAAGTCGACATCGTCGAACTTGTCGATCGGCCACCGCGGCACCTTGGTGACAATGTAGTCGATCGCTGGCTCGAATGCCGCGGTCGTCTCGCCGGTAATTTCGTTTTCGATCTCGTGGAGATTCTTGCCGAGTGCGACCTTCGCCGTGACGCGGGCGATCGGATATCCTGTTGCCTTCGAAGCAAGCGCGGACGAGCGCGACACCCGAGGGTTCACTTCGACGACGCGGTATTCGCCGCCCGGTGTCCCGTCGTCGCGCCACGCGAACTGGATGTTACAACCGCCCTGGATGCCGAGCTCGCGGATGACGCCGAGCGCCGCGTCGCGCATCTCTTGGTGGCCGTCATCTGGGATGACCTGCGACGGCGTCACGACCGTAGATTCGCCCGTGTGGATGCCCATCGGGTCGATGTTCTCCATGTTACAGATGATGATACAGGAGTTCGCTGCGTCCCGCATCACCTCGTATTCGAGTTCGACCCAGCCGGCGATCGATTCGGTAACGAGTACCTCGCTGTTACGCGACAGGCGAAGTCCCTTGCGAACCCGTTCGACCAGCTCGTCGAACTCGTCGACGACGCCCGAACCCGAACCCCCGAGGGTGTACGTCGTCCGCGCGATGACGGGCAGTCCACCAACCGTATCAACGGCGTCCTGGACGCGATTGCGGAAGGCCTCCTCGTCGAAGTCAGTGACAGACTCACCCTCGTCGAGAGAGATCGTCGTCGACTTGGGGACCGGCTCGCCGATTTTTTCCATCCGTTTTCTGAATAGATCGCGATCTTCGGTGGCGTAGATCGTATCCAACGGTGTGCCCAGAATATCAACGTCGTATTCCTCTAGGATGCCCTGTTCGGCGAGTTCGGCGGTGACATTCAGGCCAGTTTGTCCACCCAGTCCGGCGATGACCCCGTCTGGCTGTTCGGTCTCGATGATCTCGGCGATCGCCTCAGGGGTGATCGGCTCGATGTAGACTCGATCGGCCATGTCGGGATCGGTCATGATGGTTGCGGGGTTCGAATTGACGAGGACGACTCGTGCGCCTTCCTCCTGGAGCGCTCGGCACGCCTGTGCGCCCGAATAGTCGAACTCGGCAGCCTGACCGATCTGGATCGGCCCGCTCCCGATCAGCAGGATCGTTCTGTCTTCCCCGGACTTCACGTCCGTGTCCGCAGCGATCGTCTGAGTCGTCTCGTCGCTCATTAGCGGAGTGGAGTACGCTCATCGTAATAAGCCCGGCGAAAAGATACGAATTTCGTAACGAGAGTTTGTATTTCGTAAGACAGCGGTTGTCACGGATTGCTGCCGGTGTACTCCAATTTGATCGCAATTGTGGCTGCTGTGGGTTTCCCAAGCCGCTCCCGCTGTGGCACGTGGTGTGGTCCTACGGAAGCCGGTAGCGGTACGGGCGATCGGAAATAACAGTTACCTCACCGCGTTGGGCTCGCCGACCCAGAATAGTGGCGACAGTGTGGGCGCTCTCGAAGGGTTCCTCGTCGTGCTCTTCGAGGAGCGACATAATCTCGCGTGCAGTCAACGGCTCATCAGCCTCGGCAAGCACACCTCGTAGCCGTTCAAATTCGGCGTTTTGGGCGCGCATACGTCATACATAGGCCTAATCGGACTTCAACCTACGTAAGACGGCTGTCAGACGCCTTGCGTGCCCTGTGTGTACACGTCTTCGTCGCTGAGATCTCGCTGATCGCGGTACTGCGTGACGAACTCACTCACGTCAAACTCGAGCATCTGCTGTTCGAACTGTGTAAGCGCCTGATCGTCGGAGCCGTGGCTTACCGCGTGCTCCATTAGCTCGATTACGAGCTCGACGATTACCTCGTGGAGCCGTCGCGAGTCGAAATCGGTGAGCCACAACATCGAAAAGCCAACATCCTGGTCGTTGCTCGCATCCGTCGCGACGACGCGATTTGGAAACTCCTCCAGAACAATTCCCATAAGGTGTGGGGTGCCGAACTCCGGCATCTCTTCGCTCGTCGTCTCGATCGCCTCCTGGAGTACCCCGACGAGAAACTCTGGCAGAAAGCGATCGGGCGGATGGACGTCCATGACGACTGCATGGACCGCTCCGCAGTCACACGCGAACTCTCGCATCCCGAGGTCGAACTCCCTGACCGTGACCGTCTCTCCACAGGGGAGGTCGATCTCCTCGCCACGTCCACCAGGGACGCGTGGTTGGGCCATACCTCGTGTATTCGCGGCGATCGGTTAAACGTCGCGTTCCAGTCACTCGATCGCGTCAGTCGTCGATGGCTACTCGATCGCGTCAGTCGTCGATGCCTACGCGTTCGCTTCGCCGTCAGCGTCTCCGGAGGGAACGCCGGGGGCCTTCGTCGGATCGACCTCTTTTGGCTCGGCAGTCCCGCCCACGACGATTTCGCCATCCTCGGTTTCGGTGTACACGTCGTCCGAAAAGCCGGCGATCGCGTTCTCGTACTCCGGCGTTTCGAGCTTTTCAGGCGTCGAAGGTGCCTCCGCGATCCCGCTCGATAGTCGGAAGTCTCCGAGTGGGTCGTCGATCGTAATCCCGTGTTCGGTAAAGAACTCGTCGTATCGGCGATAGTGTGCTTCGAGTTCGTCGCCGGGGATCTCCATCATCTCCGTCCATCCATGGTTGAAGAAGTCGAAGTTGGCCTGAATGTGGGTTATCTCGCGAGCCTGGGCCTCCGAGTAGCCCGCTTGAAGGGCCGCCACGTAGGTGCCCATTGTGGCGTCGAAAAAGTCGTCGAGGTGCTCGCGGCGTTCCTCTCGGTGTGCTTCCTCGGCTTTCCCGAGGAAGATCCGCGTGTGGAGTTTGACGAGGCCGTAGTTGGCGACTGACGCGATTCCTGGCGTCGTTAGCGCCTTTTTTGCCGCCCAGTGTCGCGGATTCTGGTGAATTTTCATCTATACTGCAAATATGGTCTGCGCCAACTTGAACAGTACGCTCTAGAGAACTTCGCATAGTAGAAATAAAAAATAGCGGGTGTGTTATTCTCTCACTATTGATCAGTTAATAGCAACCCACATTAACCCCGAATACGAACGCCCCACCATGACAGCGTCGTATGTGATCATCGGCGACGGGATCGCGGGCAGTTCGGCCGCGGAGACACTGCGGGAGGAAGCCCCCGAGGCCGACATCACTGTCATCACCGACGAAGGCGAGGCATTGTACAACCGGATTCTCATCAAGGAGTTCGCGAAAGGCAAACTCCCTGAGGCACCAATCTCGATCCACGACGAGTCGTGGTACGACGACCGAGATATCGACCTTCGTCTCAACACACTCGTTACCGGTATCGACACAGGCGCGCATACTGTCGGCACCCACGAGGGCGAGACGATCGAGTACGACAAACTCCTCGTCGCGACCGGCGGGACGCCGACGCAGCTGCCGGTTGAGAACTCCGATGCCGACGGAATCAGTCACTTTTGGACGTTCCAAGATGCCCGAAAAATCAAAGCGGGGATGGAAGCTGCCGACAACGCGGTCGTTGTTGGGGCGGGCCTGCTCGGGATCGACTTGGCAGCGATCTGTGGCGCACAGGACGTCTCCGGGAAGTACCTCATGCGCGGCAACGCCTGGTGGCGTTACGCGCTGAGCGAAGAGGGCGCAGAGATCATGCACGACGCCATGCGTGAACGCGGCGTTGAGCCGGTATTCGAAAGCGGCGTTGATCGCTTCGAGGTCGACGACGACGGCCACGTGACCGCTGCGATCGACCCCAACGGCGACCGCTACGAGGCAGACTTCGTTGGCATTGCGATCGGCCTGAACTTCAACACCGAGATCCTCGAAGACACCGATATCAAACTCGACAACGGAATCGTCGTCGACGAGTACATGCAAAGCTCCGTCGAGGATGTGTATGCTGCAGGCGATCTCACACAGTTCCACGACCTCATTCTGGGCGAGCGCGCCCAGAACGGCTCGTGGGGCTCGGCGAAAGAACAGGGGACGGTCGCCGCACGGAACATGGTCAATCCCGAAAGCGAGGAGTTCAGGTGGGTGTCGTCGTATTCAATTACCCACTTTGACTTCCCGTTCCTCTCGTTTGGCCACCCAACGCTCGGCGACGACTCCGTCGAGCGGAAGTTCTCTGACACTGAATGGCGTCGTGTCGCGCTCAAAGACGGCAAGATCGTCGGTGGCGTCCTCATCGGTAACCTCGCCGCACAGAGCGCCTACAAACAGCTCATGCGCGAACAGGTCTACGTCGGCGATCAAAAAGAGGTCCTGATGCAGGAGGACTTCTCTGTCGACGATCTCGCGGCACCGACTGAGCAGTAGCCCGATCGCCGATCCCGTCGCTCGACGCTATTTTCGAGATTGTCGATTATTGATATTTCGTGTTTCGATCCGTCTGAGAGCGTCTGGTCTTTCGCGTCGGTCGATCGGGCGTAGTTCGATCGGCTGATGTGAATACGCGCTGTACAGGCCTGACTTCACTCCGTTCAGTCGAATAAACGTGAATCAGAGATTCACTAACTTGACTTCGCTTTCGCCCAGTCAAATAAATGTGAATCAGAGATTCACTGACTCGACTTCACTCCGTTCAGTCGAACAATGCTGAGACAAGCTCAGCGAGTCCGACCTCGCTTTCGCTCAGTCGAATAACGTCTCGCCATCGACCATATGCTCCTCGACGGCGTCCATATCCAACGTGACCCCGAGCCCTGGCTCCTCCGGAATCTCGATGTAGCCGTCTTCGATGACATCCTCTTCGACCAGATCCTCCCACCAGCCGAGTTCGTAGCTGTGGTACTCGACCGCCAGCGAGTTCGGAATCGCTGCCCCGACGTGTGCAGATGCCATTGTCGCGATCGGACTCGAGACGTTGTGCATCGCGACCGGCACGTAGTACTGGTTCGCAACGTCGGCGATCTTTCGCGTTTCACGCATCCCGCCAACCTTCGGCATGTCCGGAGCGATGATGTCGACGGCCTGGTTTTCGAGCAACCGCCGTTGCTCGGTCACGCGGTAGCGGTTCTCACCGACCGTGATCGGCGTGATCGTCGATTTCGTGACCTCCTCTTGGACTTTGAGGTTCTCCGGCGGCACGGGGTCTTCGAGCCACCAGACATCGTAGTCTTCGATCGCTGCGGCGAGCCGCTTTGCGGAGCCGCCCGAAAACGTCCAGTGGCAGTCGAAGGCCACGTCCGCTTTGTCTTTGACCCGCTCTGTCACCTTCTCGACGATCTCGGCCTTGTGACGGATCTCGCCCGGACGGAGGTGGCGGTTCGCGCGATCTTTTTCGAGCCCAGAGGGAACGTCGAGATCGAATTTCAGCGCGTCGTATCCCAGCTCGTCGACGACGCGTTCGGCTTCGTCTGCACACGCGTCGGGATCGGCTTCCTCCTCGGTGTGACAGTCACAGTACACCCGCATGTGATCGCGGTACTTGCCCCCGAGTAGCTGATAGGCTGGCACGTCGAGGATCTTCCCGGCGACGTCGTGCAGCGCGATTTCGACTCCCGAGATCGCGGTCACGGTAACACCTTCGACCGAGCCTTCTCCAGACATCTTCTGAATCAGGTGCTCGTAGAGCCGATCGATGTCGAGGGGATTTTCGCCGATCACGAATGGCTTCATCCGCTGGATGAGCTCAGGAACGCCCGCACCCCAGTACGCTTCGCCGGTGCCGACGATCCCCGCGTCAGTGTACACGCGCACCAGTGTCCACGGGAAGTTGCCGTCGATCATCGTCGTCTGGATGTCGGTAATCTCGACGTCGCGATCGCCGCCCCGCGAGGCGGTGACACCCATCGTTTCGCCTGATAGCTCGCGCATGGTGTACTCCGCGTTCGGGTCGTGTAAGTCAGCGTAGTCCTTGGCCATACTGATAGCTTACTCGGGTTAGGGTAAATCTTTGCGGTTACTCACGTCTCGGTCACACAAAGGCGTCACCCGAGACGAAGCCGTTTTCACCGAACCGAGGGAACGTACGATCATGGACAGTGGTAGCGACACCAGTGGATCGATGACGCTCGCGTTCGAACTCGCCGCGCTCAAGCGCCTCGCCGATCCGAACGCGGTATTTAACGACGCACGCGGGTGGACCGAGTACGTCGGCGTCGTCAGCGAGAAGCCAACCTACGTCGTCACGAACTTCACCCGGAAAGAACGCATCAGACAGGATTTCTTTTCGGGGCCCCGCGGCGTCACCGAGAGCCTCTCGAACGTCAAACGGCAGTTTGACACCGATCGGCACGTCTTTATCGGAACCACAGACGAAGACGAGGCCATCGCTGCAGAGTGCGGCTGGGAGTTTCTCGATCTCGAAGCTGCTGCCGACGCAGCCGGCTGGGATCTCACTGATCCAGAGGCCAAAGATGATCCCTTCGAGGGATCAGATCGCGACGACTGGCCGTAAGCGGAACCACCGCCTAGGGCAGATCAAACGGTCGAAACCGCAGGCATCGAAAGCCCTAATGAACTCGGAACCCTTCGTTTTGGTAATGAGTCATCAACTGCCCGACGTACAGGCGAGTCGCCCAGACATCGCCGTCGGGCTCAGCCAAGTTGGGGTCACAGGCGTCGAAAAACTGGTCAAACTTGCCCGCAACGGGAAGCGACCGATCGTCCTCATGGCGGAGTTCGAAGTCTTCGTCGACCTCCCGGGTGGACGCAAGGGAATCGACATGAGCCGCAACATGGAGACGATCGACGAAATCCTCGAGGACGCGACCGACGGGGAGTTCGATCGCGTCGAAGACGTCTGTGGTGACGCTGCTGAACGCCTCTTGGCGAAACACGACTACACTTCCACTGCCGAGGTTCGCATGAGTGCGGAACTAGTGACAAAAGAACGAACTCCCGCGAGCGATCGGCCGACTCAGTCGACCGCGACTATCATTGCGAGCGCCATTGCAACCGACGAGGGGACAAAAGAGGAGATCGGCGCGGAGGTCACCGGGATGACGGTCTGTCCATGTTCACAGGGAATGTCAGAGTCGCGTGCGCGCGAGGAACTCGAAACCCTCGATGTCGACCGTGAGACGATTGACTCCTTCCTCGATCGCGTCCCACAGCCCGGCCACTCTCAGCGCGGCCATGCCACGTTGACAATTACGAGCGCCGGCAATCCGGACGTCGATCTGCGAGAAATCATCGATATCGCTCGGGACTCGATGAGCGCACGAATCTACAATATGGCAAAGCGGCCCGACGAGGACCACATGACGTTTGCCGCCCACTCGGACGCAAAGTTCGTCGAGGACTGCGTTCGCGCGCTCGCAGAGGGTGTTGTTGAGGAGTTCGATCACCTCTCGAATTCGGCGATTATCAAGATGAAACAGTCGAACGACGAGTCGATTCACCAGCACAACGCCCACGCCGAGCGGGAAGTGACGATCGGCCAGCTCCGCGCCGAACTGAACGGCTCTTCGTAATCACGACCGATCGGGATAATTGTTACCGACCGAACGAGAGTGGGGTCGCTTTGTCCCACTGGGGTGCAAACACGTCTTGGACGTTTGTCGCGAACTCCGGATCCTTGAGATCGATCATCGCGAACAGCTGATCGGGATCGAGTGGATTTGGCACTTCGATACACACTTCAGCACCGTCAATAACATTGAACGTACCGTTCACTGTTTCGGCTACCCGTACCTCGAACCGTGGATGATCGACAAGTCGATCGACGTACCGCTCGCCGACACTCTCTGGGAGCTCATCAACAAGTGTCCGTGCCATCAGAAGCGAGACTTCGACACCTCGATCGAGTGCTGATTCGAGACACTCTGTGACCTCGTCGCCGACTGCGGCCAGATCGAATCCCGATCCCGGCGCGCCGGCGATCATGACAATCTCGTCTTCAGCGGCAGCAATCCGCTCGACGAGGAGGTCGATCGTTTCGTCGTTGCCGACTGCTGCGGTCCAGAACTTCCCGCTCACCGGCTCGGTTGCTTCAAGCTCATCGGCGAGTTCGTCGACCACTTCTTCGTACTGCTCGGCTCGTTCTGTGAGTTCACGGCGTTTGTTCTCAAGCAGCCGATCGAGCGCCGCCTCTGGTTCCACCGCGACGTACTTTTTTGGTCGACTTGCCGCCTGACTGCGGACGAGACTGTGCTGTTCGAGACTGCTGAGCACGTCGTAGATCCGTCCCATCGGTACCTCGCTGGTACGAGACAACTCTTTGGCCGTTGTCGGGCCGGTTCGGAGCAACGATTTGTACGATCGGGCCTCGTACTCAGACAGCCCGAGATCGCGTAGACTTGCCATACCTACATCCACTCTCTACCGACATAAAAAACACACCGGATGTTTACAACTGAACAACTCAGTTTGAATTGATTATCCCACACTAGTCACAGCTACTGCGGTCACGCCAGTCGATCGGCGACGATCGACAGTAACTCGTCTGGATGGGTTGCGACATCGTCGCTTCCCCGAACTGTCGCTTCCCCGGGTGGGACCCCATTGGCGTCAGGAACGATGATCGCATCGTGATCCGCGATTCGGAGCGCTGCGCGGTGAAGATCAGTGCCTGCGGGCCCTCCGATTTCGACGACGAGTGGGTCTTCGAGCAGTCGGTGGGCAATCGAACCGTAGCCAGCGACGTGGACGCCCATCCGGTCCCAGGCGCCCCCAAAGGCCTCGATTGCCTCGCGCGCGACAGACTCGTATCCATTGTCTCCCGTGAGTACCGACAACTCGTAGAGTGCGTCGGCCATTTCAACGGTCCCATCCAGCGGCCGGAGCGGCCGATCGAGCATGCCCACGTCAATAGAAGGACCGTCAAGGAACGTCCCGTCGACGAACAGTTCTTCGATCGCGCGATCGGCGATCGCCGCCGCTTTCTCCACCCGCCTGCGGTCGCCAAGAACTTGTTGAGCGCTGACGAACGCCGAAATCACGCGGGCGGTGTCGGTCAAAAGCAGCCGTTCGCCCTGTTCGGTCCCGTCGTCGAACCTAACGACGACATCATCTTCAAGCAGATCGGTTTCGATCGCCGTCAAGATTCGATCGGCGTAGGTCCGTGCGCGTTCGTCGTCGGTGTACGCGTGATAGGTCAACAACGCATCCGCAACGAGGGCATTCCCCCCGGCGAACACAGTCAGGTCGCATTGTGGGCCGGGTAGCGATTCGCGCTCCTCGGCGTCTGCTGCGTAGTACGACGCTCCCTGTCCGGGACCGAGGCTCCCGCCGACGGCGACTCCAGTCCACAGCTCATCTGTGAGAAACTCAATCGTCTGTGCTGCGGTCTCGCGGTAGCGTTCCTCGCCGGTGTACAGATAGCCGTTTGCGAACGCGCTAAGCAGTCCAGCGTTGTCTTCAATCGTCTTCTCGTATCGAACGTCGGTCCAATCACGGTTGCCGGCGAACCGAAAGAAGCCGCCCGCAACCGAATCAAACAGGTTCGATTCAATTGCGTCGAGTGTCCGGGTTGCCGTCTCACGTTCGCGTTTGAGCGCAAACTCGATCGTCCGCGGTAGCGGGAATTTTGCGTCGGTTCCCCACCCGCCGAACTCCCGATCGAACTGTTCTGTGAGCTGGCCTGCGAGGTGTTCTTCGATCGCCGCGTCCAGTGGTGCCCGCGGCGTCGGATTGTCCGCGAGCGACCGCGGGACGCGCCCGGCGTCTGCCCCATTCTGTCGCCACATGTCGCGGACGCGCTCGATAATCTTGCGAAACCCTTCTGGGCCGACGTATGTTGCGCCGGTCAACAGCTTGCCGTCCGGCGTGAGAAATGCGACTGTCGGAAACCCTCCCATTGCGTACCGTTCGCGGACGCGAGGATGTCTGTCGGCGTCGACGCGAACCGGCACGAAGCGATCGTTCACGTTGGCGGCGATCCGCGGCTCTGCGTAGGTCCGGGTATCCATCTCCTGGCACTCTTTCGACCACGCCACAGTCAGCGACAGGAGGATCGGCGTGTCGGTTTGGCGGGCCTCCGCAAAGGCATCTGAGTCCCACGATCGCCACTGAACCCGCGTTGGTTCGCTCATACGGGTGTGGTGGGACGTGGCGGTCCTAAGCGCTTCGAGACCCGACAGCGGCCCTACTGCGGCCGGCGGCGGACAAAAGGGCTATCACACCGGAGCGTCAAGCCTCGAGTATGCGTACGCGCACTCTGATCGCGCTTTTGCTTTTGATCCCGCTTGCGGACTCGTTCGTGCTCGTCGCGATCGTCGCCTCAGGGCTGTTGACCGCGCTGCAGACGGTCGCACTCGTCGTTTTGACAGGACTGCTTGGGATGCTCCTCGTTCGCGCCGAGGGTCGATCAACGATTCGCAGTACACAGCGTAAGCTCGCGACTGGTGACGTGCCAACGAACCAACTGCTTGACGGCGGGCTGTTGATCGCCGCCGGTGCGTTCTTACTCACCCCCGGACTCGTCACTGACGTTATTGGCTTCCTGCTTGCGGTTCCGGTTACGCGGTACCCGATCAGAGCGGTGCTCAAACGGTACGTTATTGGCCCGTATCTCGACAAACAGTCCGGCGGTTTCGTCTCGGGGAACGTCTACACATTCGGATTCCCAGACGGGGGTGGCATGGCCGACAGCGGCGGATCCACTGACGGACAGCCCTTCGGCAGCTACGCCGCTGGGAGCGACAGAGCCAATCGCTCCGACGATGATATCGTTGACGTTGATTTTGACACGGTTGACACAGACGAGGAAGATCGATCGACTGATCGGGAGTAACGGGGTTTTGAGCAATCTGTGTGGGGCCGATCGGGTTGTGACTGTGACCCCTGAAACCGAATGACGGGATGGCGATCCCGAAAGGAAACTCTTAAACAGAACCCCGCGCAACCCGTAAATGCGCCACCTTGGGCCAATAGCTCAGTCAGGTTGAGCGCTCGGCTGATAACCGGGAGGTCCGCGGTTCAAATCCGCGTTGGCCCACTCAGTTTCTGAACCCATCTTAGATCCCGTTTAACGCCCGTCTTAGCGGTTGTGGCCGCCTTTTCTGTCTTTTGGGGGCCCTATATCTCCTCGTACTCGCGCGTTAGCCCATGCATTCTCTGCACGGGGGTCGCCGCCGTCTGGGATTCTTATTAGCCGAAAGTGTTCTTTCTGTAATAAATATTTTGATAACAGTTGACAGGCAGCATGCTATTTCGTGTAGTCACGGTTGGACTGAGAGGAGTCATCGATCGAAGAATATCCGCGCGTGGAGCACAATAGCGATACTCGATCTTACAACGTTTTTTCCAAAATCGCATAGGGGTATCCAATCATAGATTGTGTGCCGACGCACACGAACAGACGGTGATCGCTGGTTGAAAGAGTCTTCTACGTTATTCTCAGGAGATCGATTTCATCGGCAAGATCTCAGGCACAGACGGAACCGAGGAGCTTTTTTATGATGATATCGAGGCCGTTGACCCGACCAATGACAACGAAGCCGGAGAGAGTGTCGTCTCGATAACGCTCACCGACGCCACGGCCGAAGCTGCGCGTGAAGCGTTTCCAGCCGTTGGGGCGATAGACGCTCCCGATGACTCATCCATCCGCCAACGGGTGAGTGGTGACGTCAACTCCATCTAGGTCCTCGACGTTGCGCCGTCGTTTGCAGAGGAGATCGATTCGTGCGAGTGGGACGGCGAGCTTCATCTTCGATTCGAACCTGAATCCCAAGCTACGACCGTGCACGAAGGGCTCAAAGAGTAAAATTCCCGAATTATTTTTTTAATTAGTTCTGTGAACGTGCGCTCATGGTAGACTTTATACCGCTCCTGCTGTTGGGATACGGCCTTGTCTCGGTATTGAAGCCTGAATGGATAATGGCGGTCCATCGTCAGTACCTCACAAGGCATCCTCGGCTAGCTGTTTCTGAAGCCTGAGTTCTGTGGCGGAGCGGTTGCACTGGTGGTCTCGACGAGAGGATCTTGGACGAACCAACGGAGAGCTGTCGCTGTCGGCGGCGATTAGCCGCCGACAGCGACTGGTTAGCAGTAGAATTCACGGTCACCGTCTTGCTGAAGGCTAGCCAGCCACCGCAGACACAGATTCAGCATCTACTGGAGGAGGTCGTGAGGCTCTCGATGTGATCGACTGACTTGGAGTCCATCGAGCCGGTGTAAGTGTTATGCTCACGAGATTCTACTCGAGTAATCGCATAAGAAGATCGAAAAAACACGCGTCTGAAACGGATTAATTATTCAGATCAATAATTGTGGGTCGGCTGCAAATCGGCAATTTCAATCTTTTAGTAGCCAGTCTTGATCATTTCCCAATTTATTGTCCAAGTCGATTAAACAGTGCTGCGATTCTCTGGTTAAATTCGCTGTCGACGTTCTGGATCTCGTCGTCGAAGAACTGTTCACCTTCAGGAGCGGGCCAGCGAACGAGTTTAGTCTCGTCACCGAACTCATCGAACCCGACCGGCAGCTCACCAGCCCAGACGATGAGGTCGCAATCGGTGAGTTCCGATTCAGTGATACAGGTGACAGCATCAATGTCCGTACCCTCAAGAAGGGTTTGCTCACTCGATTGGTCCTGCTTTGACTCGTCATCGTTACCCTCGGAGACAGCAACGATGTCGATGCCTCCGGTGAGGTCTCGCTCGTCGCGCTGTTCGAGTGCCACAGCAGTTGCCATCCGACTCCAAGCATCGTCGTCTGAGCCGATCGAAATCCCGTATTGCTGTGTGCGCTGTCGACCGGGTAAGAATAAGTAGCCCAGCACGCCAGCCACCAGCAAAATACCGCCAATTCCTCCCAACAATCCTGGCGTAATCGTTATGCCGAAGATCTGTGGAGCACTACCTTCAGTTGAATCAGCCGCATCCGATCCGCCGTCATCTGATCCGCCATCGTCTGATCCACCATCGTCTGATCCACCGTCGTCTGATCCGCCGTCGTCTGATCCGCCATCGTCTGATCCACCATCGTCTGATCCGCCGTCGTCTGATCCACCATCGTTTGATCCACCATCGTCTGATCCACCATCGTTTGATCCACCATCGTCTGATCCACCATCGTCTGATTCGCCATCGTCTGATCCACCATCGTCTGATTCGCCATCGTCTGATTCGCCATCGTCTGATCCGCCATCGTCTGATCCGCCATCGTCTGATCCACCATCGTCTGATCCGCCGTCGTCTAATTCTGGCACTGTCACAGCGAACTCTGAGAAGCCTGGTGTATCGACACTAAAGATATAATAGGAACCACCCTCACGTTCGAGCGTAGTGTCGTGGCTGACCCATTTGTCCTGTGTTGTGTTGTACCGATTGAAGGTCACCGATTCCGGATCAGTGCCGTCGGGAAGACTATCGGCTTTAATTCGGTATTCGAATGACGTGTTGTCGAACTCCTCACCGTCTATAGTGTAATTCTGCTGAACATACTGTGTCGTGTCTCTATCTTCGACATCAAGCGTGTGGTTTACCGGCGTCGACTGATGGTTGAAGTCCATCTCGAAATCGCCTTCGTAGTCCGTTTCCATCGAGACGGTATCAAAGCCCATCTCGGTTTCCCGAGTGCCGGGTTTGGAGACATTAATATCGAAATCAGTCCCTGATTCGACATTGTTTGCATCGAGATCGACTTTAGCATTATCTTTGTCAACATCTGCGGCAACCTCTTGAACGATAACGTAAGTCTTCGAGTTCGAGAGCCACACGTCCATCTGTGGATCGTTACCCGCATTGCTCATGATCTGCAGTTGAGCCTTCTTTTTCTCGCCCGCAGGCTTCGATGGTGAGAAGTCTACTTGGATATCTTGGCTATCGCCTGGTGCAATCTTGAACGGCGCATCGCTCGACTTGTTGACCTCAAAGTCGGCTGCATCCTCGCCGACCATCGAGGTCGATTCGACGCTGAGATTCGACAATGAAGTGTGAAGGTTCGTCACGGTAATATTACCCGTGACGGTTTCACCGACACTCACATTACCGAAATCAATGTTTCGCGGATCCGCGTCGGCTGATGGCGCGACAGCTGTTGCATTCAGATCGACTCGCTGTGTCTCCGAGGCCGAGTCGTTGTGGGCAATATCGAGCGCCGTGGAGTAGTTGCCAGCGTCTTCGGCTTCGAACTTAACGGTCACCGATTCGTCACTATTCGGGGCGACAGTCGATGGCGCGTCCGTCACAGTGAACTGATCGTCGTCCCCTCCATCAAGTGTGGCATTTTCGATGTCTAGTGGCTGGGTACCGTAGTTCGAGATCCTCACTGATTCGGTTGCGTTGTCACCGGTTCCAACGTCACCGAAGTCCGTGTCGTCATCTGAAACACCGACTTCCGGGCCGTTACCGGTTCCTTCGAGGCTGACTATGGTAACGTTTCCGTCTACCGTCTCGATCCGCAAGTTAGCCGTTTGCTCGCCGCTTTTGACCGGATCGAATTCGATCTCGGCGGTCGCCTTACTGTCATTCTCAAGTGTGCCTGGCAGGCTGTCGACAACTTCGAACGCGTCGGGCGTCGACCCGGTGATCGAAACGTCTTCAATGTCGACATCGGTCGTCCCGTTATTCCAGAGTGTGATCGTTTCATCAGTGCTACTCCCAACCGAGACATCGCCGAATTCCTGGGTGGAATCTGTCGGATTGATGCTGCTCTCGACGCCTTCTCCGCTCAAGTCGACGGTGAAGTTTGCTTGGTGACTTGCATTGTGTTTCAGTTTGAGATTCGTCTCGCTTTCAGACGCGATCGTCGGTGCAAAGCCAACACCCACTGACCGAGTTTCACCGGGCGCTATCACAGGAAGCGAATCGGCGGCCGAACCGACGAGTTCGAAGGGACCGTCGGGATCATCGAATGTGGCCTCCGTGATGTTCAACGGTGCAGTGCCGTCGTTTCTGATATTAAGGCTCGTCGTGTTCGTCGAGTTGATCGTCGCCTTGCCTTAGTCGACGCTCTCGGTATCCATAGTGGCGTTTCCGCCCTGAACCGTTATCATGACTGTCTCGGTGTCCTCGTTCCCCGAGGGGTCGGTGACCGTGACCGACTCGCTGGACATACCGGGCTCTTCGTAGGTGACATTGCGGATGCCGTCATCGGAGTCGACGATCGTCACGTTGCCGGTGATCGACCAGTCGTAGCCCTTGATTTCGACGTCGTCGGTCGTATTCGTCGCGTCGAAGGAGACGGTGTCGCCGACCGACGGTGTGGTGTCGTTGGCCACTAGCGAGACCACCGGCGGGGTGCGGTCTTCGACGGTGATATTCACCGTGTCAGTCGACTTCGCCCCATCAGCTGTGATGCTGAGTTCCACGGGGTACTCGCCGGGCGAGTCGAAGGTGTGAGTGAAGTTCTCGCTGGTCGAACTGAGGTCACCGTCGACACGCCACTCGTAGCTCAGCGTAGCATTGTCCGGGTACGACGAGCGTCCGGCGTTGAACTCAACCTCACTTTCCACGCTCACGTCCCCGCTGCTGGCGGTGATATCGGCGTCGAGGTCCTCATCAAGAGTGGTGCTGGCCGATTGGCCACTGGCTCCGTTGTAACCGTCAGCGTTCTTCGCTGTGACGAGCGTCGCGTTGTAGATTCCATCGCTGTTCCCTTCGTAGGTTGCAGACCAGGTTCCACTCTCGTTGGTGAAGTCAGCCTCGTTCAACGTCGTTTCGGCTGTCCCATCATGCTCAACATCGACCTTCACAGTGCTCAAATCATCGTCACTGTCGAAGCTGATTGTGAGGTTTTTGTCAGTCGGATTCGCCATCGAGAACTCAGAGATCGATGGCGGGTCCTCAACAGCGACCGTCGTTGTATCCGTGTCACTATTTCCGGCCGTATCCGTCACAGTCAGTTCGACCTCGTAGCTTCCTTCCTCGCCGACAGCGTAGGTGTGGTTGATAGTGGCACCGGTGGCGTCTGTCGTGCCATTGTCGTATAGGTCCCACTCGTAGGTGTCGATAGCGAGGTCGTCGGTGCTATTGGAGCCATCGAAGGTTACCTCCTCGTCAACATCCACAGTCCTGTCTGGACCTGCGTCGACCGTCGGCGCCTCTATGTCCTCTACAGTAACCTCGACGGTGTCAGTATCGGTGTTCCCGGCAGCGTCGGTCGTCGTCAGTTCTGCCGTGTACGTGCCGGGCGTTGCGTAGGTGAACTCGGGTTCGGCGCCAGTCTCATCGGTTTCGCCGTTGCCGGTGAGATCCCACTCGTAGGACTCGATGGCGTCGTTGTCCTCGGAATCGGTGGCGTCGAATGCTGCCGCCGTGCTGTTATCGACCGTGAAATCACTACCAGCGTCCGCTGTCGGGTCAGTTGTATCCGCCACCTCGACGGCAGCAGCCGTCGACGCGGTATTGTCGCCTTCGTCGGTGATCGTCAGGTTCACCTCGTAAGTGCCGGGGTCTTCGTAGGTGTACTCGACAGTCTCCCCACTCGCCGTCGACCCGTTATCGAACTTCCAGTCGTAGGATTTGATCCCCGCGCTGGCCTCCGACTCTGATGCGTCGAGTGTGAGTTCAGTGTTTTCGTCGACAGTGTAGTTGCCGCCTGTGCTGGCGACGAGGACTGAATCGTCGATGACGCGAACGCCGATGGTATCTGCGTCCGTTTGCAAGCTGGTATCCGTCGCCGTGAGCGTGACGTCGTAGCGGCCGTCCTCCGAATACGCGTAGAGGACAGTTTCCCCGCGACTGGTGTTTCCGTCGTCGAAGTCCCACTCGTAGCCGTCGATGCCGTAGTCATCGGTGGACCTGCTGGCGTCGAATTCGATCTGCTCGTCGAGGCCCACTTCGATGTCGCTGCCAGCTTCGGCCCGAGGCGCTTCGTCGCGCGAGACCGATACGTTCGTCGTGTCTATCAGGTTCAAATCGGGATCGTCCGTCCGGCCGCCGTACTCGACGACGTAGCCGTCGATACCGGAGTGGTCGTACTCGAAGTCGTTCCAGTAACCGTTCGGACACCAGCTGATACCCATACAGAAGTGGGCGTAGTCCTCGCCAGCAAGGTGATCGTTCGGTTCGTTGATATCCCAGTTCGTGTAGTTGGACCTTTCTGCACTGCCGCCACCCGGCGTGGAGCCGTCGTAGATGTCGTCCGGCGTTCCGTCGTCGGAGGCCGTCTGTGTGAAGAAGTGCCGGCCGTCGCCGCCGTCTTCTGTGCCTTCCGGTCCAGTGACCCACCGCCAGGTACCTTCAGTTTCGGCGTCGGAGGCACCCATCCAGCCTGCGCCACGGAGTTTGTTCTGGATGAAGTCGTTTTCGCCCTCGCTCGTTACCGTAGCGAGATACCCCTGCAAACCGAGGTGATCGCTCTCGTTGGCGGCCGCCCGGGCGTCGTGCCAGGTGATGCCGTCGTCGGCGACGTACTCGTAGTAGTTGCCGGTTCCCTCGTAGTACAGTCCGTCTTTACCCAGGCTGAAGGTAATCGTTCGGTCGGTTTCCGAGGGATCGTCGCCATCGTGTTCGAAGGTGACCGTTCGCAGGACGTCGCGGTAGTCCGTCTCATTCGCCATCCCATCGAAGGAGAGGACGCCATTGTCGGAATCGTACCTACCCGAGATGCCCTTGTCGTTGGCCAGCGATTTGTTGAACTCAAGCGTATCGGCAGCCTCGAACCCGTCGTCGATGCTGACCGTCGCCCCGCCGAGGTCACCGGTGCCGGAAATGTTCAAGCTTTCGTTGACGAATACTGGATCGCGTTTCTCTACGTACTCCGCGTCACTCCCGTTCGCGGAGAGTTCGGGGACAGCCTCAACGGTGATATCCGTCGTATTGGTGTCCGTGTTCCCACTGGTGTCAGTCGCTGTCAGTACGACCTCGTACGTTCCCTCCTCGGCGAAGCGATGTGTTGGTGACGACCCCGTTGCGTTGGTTGAGTTGTCGTCGAAATCCCACTCGAATGATTCCAGGGCAACGTTGTCTTCGGAGTCGCTACCGTCGAATTCGATCAGTTCGCCCTCACGAACTGTGGTCCCGTCGGCTTCGGCGACGGCCGTCGGTGCCGTGTTGTCGTCGACAGTGATGGTGACAGAATCCGTGTCGGTGTTGCCAGCAGCGTCACTGATCGTCAACTCGACCTCGTAGCTGCCCGGTTCATCGAACGTGTGGCTCGGCTTTTCGCCAGTTGCGTCCGTCGTTCCGTTGCCGTAGAGGTCCCACTCGTAACTGTCGATGTCGACGTTATCGGCAGATCCGCTTGCATTGAACTCGAAGGATCTGTCTTCGTCGACGCTTTCATTCGATCCCGCATCCGCTTTCGGTGCCGTCGTATCGCGCACCTCGACCGTTTTGGTGTTAGTCGCAGTCTTGTCGTACACGTCGGTGATCTCTAATTCGACAGTGTAATTCCCGGGGTCGTCGTAGGAGATGATCGGCTGCTCCCCGGTGGTCGAATCGCCATTGCCGAGATCCCAGTCGTAATCCGTGATCTCGCCACTCGCCTCGGAGTTACTTCCGTCGAGTTCGACGGCTGTGCCCTCGTCGACCGTCCGATTGGGGCCCGCGTCGGCGATGCGGACCGTATCGTCTATGACGTTGACGGTCATCGTGTTGGAATCGGTCTGACGCTGATTGTCCTCGACTGTCAGGGTGACAGTGTAGGTGCCATCCGAATCATACGTGTGTGTGACCGTCTCGCCGCTGTCGTCGTCCCCGTCTCCGAAGTCCCATTCGTAGTCGACGATGCCGAAGTCGTCGCTGGACTCGGAGGCGTCGAACTCGATCTCCTCGGTCAGGTCCGCCTCCGTTTCGCTTGTCCCGGTCTCAGCGGTTGGTTCTCGGTCGGGTGTGACCGCTACGGTGCGGTTGGCGCTCGTCGTCACGTCGCGGTCGCCGGACATGCCGCCGTACTGGACGAAGTAGCCCGCCGGTGTGGGCTCACTCGATAGCTCGCCGTTGAGGTCCATCCACTGTCCACCCGAACAGCCCCGCGTGTCCGAACAGAGGTAGCCGTAGTCCTGGCCATCCTTCATCGGGAACTTGTTGTTCGGCTCGTGGCGTGGGTCCCAGTTCTCGTACTCACCGTCGACTGCCTCACCGCCCCCCGGAACACCCTCTGGTGGGTCTGGGTACATCGGTGCGAACCGGTGGCTGCCCGTATGTGAGGCCGTCTGGTCGAAAAAGTGGCGACCGTCGCCGTCGGCTTCCTCACCCTCGGGGCCGGTTACCCAGCGCCAGACACTCTCCTCGTCGGCATCGTTCGCACCGATCCAGCCGCCTCCGTCATACTGGTCGACGAGGAAGTCGTTTTCGGCTTCGGAGGTGATCGTCGCGAGCGAGCCGTCGAGACCGAAGTGATCCCTCGATTCCGCCGCGCCTCGTGCCTCTTTCCACGTCACTCCCTCGTCCTCGACGTATTCGTAGAAGTAGCCGGTCTCCTCCGACCGAAGGACATCCGGGCCAGCCGTGAAGACAATTTTTCGCTCGCTTGCCGCTGGTTTGCCCTCCGTGTTCTTGTAGGTGACACTGCGCAGCACCTCCTGGTAGTCAGCGGCGGAGGCCTCTCCGGAGAGGTTGAGCACGCCCTTTTTTGCGTTGTAATCAGACTCAATCCCGTGATCATCCGTGGCCTCAAGAACATCTGCGTCGGAGTCGAACCCGTCTTCGATTTTCACTGTCGCCCCGTCGATGTCCGACGGTGAGGTGATTTCCATATCGGGATCGACCGTCACTGGATCGCGGAACTCGACGAACTCCGACTCGCCGTCACTGGTGTTCAATCCCGGCGGATCCTCGACCTCGATGGTCACGGTGTCAGTATCGGTTTGTCCCTTCCCATCGGCGATGTTCAACTCGACATCGTAGGTTCCCGCGTCGTCGAAGCTATGGCTGACGGATTCACCGGTTGCGTTGGAGCCATCGCCGAAGTCCCAGTCGTAGCTGTTGATGCTGACGTTCGCCGTGGAGTTCGAACCGTCGAACTCGACCGTCTTGCCGACGTCGACAGTACGGTTATCGCCTGCATCCGCCTTCGGTGGCTGTGCTTCAGTCTCTTTTTCGACGTCTGCAACCGTCGTTTCAATATCGTCTGTTAAACCCGTATAGTAGGTGTACTCGACGGTCTCATCTTTTTTGAGCGTCCCGGCATCGAAGGTAATGGCGATGTAGCTGTCGGCAGTTTTCGAGCTCCCTGCCTCGGGTGGGTTGTCGTATTCACGGTCTGCGTACGGTGGGTTATCTGGCGTGAGCCCAAAGTCGCCGTAGGAGACGCGTGCGTCCGGTTCAACCGAGTAGTAGAACACAGGGATCTTCGAGACCGAACCGACGTCACACCAATCGTTGTCGAGGTCATCGTCCGTCAACTCAGCTTTCACCAGCACGTTGTCGTCCGTGGGTTGCTGATTCACGATCGTATTGTTGGTCGGGAAGCCGCAGCCCTCGTCGACACCGTTATCTGGGTCGAACGACCGCTGGTAGCGGACGTCCTCGACTTCGCTACCGGTGTTCGTGATTTTGACGGTCGTCTTATAGTAGCGACTGTCGGGTTGCAACTCGTACCGCTGGTCGATTTCGAGGTCGTCAAACTCACTGGTCAGGTTGCCAGCGCCGACCTTGTCGGTGCTCTGGTCCGTAAGTCCGCCGCCGATCGTCGGCATCTCTGGCGGGTCGCTATAGACGTTGCGGCCGTTCGAGGCGGTCGTTCCAGTATCGGGTCCGCCGTAGCCCATCGACCAACGCTCCTCCGGGGAGCCCGGTAGGAAGTACTCGTAGCGGAAGTCGTAGGTGTCGTTGTAGAAGCCATCCACGTCGGCGTAGATCCCGATGTTCCCACGGTCGTTGCCGAAGAAGCTACTCGGCGCAGTGACCTCCGACCCGAAGCCACCGTCCGATCGAATGCCGAGTTCGATGAAATCACTGCCCAGGAAGAGGTTGCCATCTTTGGTCGTATGGCGGACACCACCTTCGCTGTCATCGGGTTCCGAAATATCGACAGTGTCCACCTCCGAACTTGCGCCGTCCCTGCCGTCTTCGTCGTCGGCGGACTGGAGCGTCCCGGTGTAGGTCCCGGTCTTCTCCGTCGTGTAGTCAGCGGTGTACGTGTAGGTGCCGCTATCTTCAGTTTCGGTGAAGTCGGTACGCGTGAGCGTCTCCGTCTCGCTATCCGGGTCTTCGATGTCGACCTCGATACCTTTCAGATCCTTGTCTGATTCGACAGTCGTCTTGATCTCGTCACCTTTGCCCTCGTCGAGCGAGAACGTCGACACCGATGGCGGCGACGCGATATTCACCGAGTCCGACTGGCCTGCAGCGCCCTTGAGTCCAGCCGAGTTCTCTGCGGTGTTCAATGTAAAGTCGTAATCGCCTTCCTCATCACCCGTCACCTCCGTGTCGAGCGAGTAGGTATAGTTCCCGTCCGCATTTTCGGTTTCGGTGAAATCTGATTCGTCGAGCGTACGCTTGCTGGGATCGGGGCCCGAAACGTCGACTTTGATCGTCGAGAGTTCCTGATCGGCATCGAACTGGAAGTCGAGTTTGTCGCTCGTCGGATTCGAGGCACGGACACCGTCGATAATCGGTAACTGACTGACTTCCAAATTATCGATTGCGTGATAGTTTGTCGAACTCCCCGTCGAGCCAGCGAAACCCAGTTTCAACGTCGACGGCGGGTCATTTGAGTAGGTGTACTCATCGACGACCGTCTCCCAGTTGTCGCCGTCGTCCCAGCTCATGTCCACGGTCAGGTTGGTCCCACCGCTAGCGGCTGGCTGAACGTTCACACGAACCTTCCGCCAGCCACCGTCGATGCGATAGGCAGAATCGATCTCGGTGACGTCCTCACCCGTCTCGTAGGCGTAGCCGCTCCCGTACGTGCCGAGGTCGCCTTCGCCGCGGATGGCGACGCTGTTCGCAGTCTGTCCTGGGCCACCGTCTTTGCCTTCTCCGTCGTCAGAGAACAAACCATACTCGTCGAACCCGACGCCGACGTACGCATTAGGAACGCCCTGTTCCTCGGAGTCCGAGATGAATCCTGGTGTGCTAGCGCCGTTCGAGTTAACGCCATCAAGGTCTGAGCCGTTGTCGAGTTGTGTGTAGCCGAGGCCAGCACCGCCAACAGAGGAAGTACCGATATTCGACGCGTCGGTGACTGTCCCGTTCACGAGGAAGAATGAGAGTCCATCAGCGCCGCCACTTCCATCACCAGCGTAGTAATCGAATTCTGCGTACACACCCTTTTCAGAGTCGAACCCCTTGTCGAAGAGCCCGTAGCCAGCCTCGAATTCACCATCAGTCGTGAGCCGGAGCGTCTCATCGCTCGCCGATCCGTTGTGTGGGGCTGACCAGTCCGCGTCACCGCCGATGGTCCAGTTCGACGGCACGGAACCGGAATTGAAATCTTCGGTCAGGGGGAAGCTTGCGCCGCCCGCGTCCGGGTCCGAGATCTTGACCGTCGACACCATGTTCAGGTCCGAGCCGATGGCGTGGTCACCGTACTCATATACGTAGTCGAATTTGGTCGTGCCATCTGTGTCCGCCCAGACCCCTGAGTCCCTCATTACGAGGTAGTCACCGCCGTCGAGGTCCATGTTCGCGTACCCACGCAACAACTTCTCGCCATCATCTTTGTTATCATCGTAGAAGCGAACCTCGTCTTCGGGACCGGTCTCCCACTCGAATACTCCCTGGGACTGATCGTCGTTGCCATCGTAGGCACCGATCAAGACATAGTCCCCGTCGGCGACCGACTTGACCCACTCGTTCTCGGTCTCGGAGCGAATCGTTGCGAGGTATCCGTCAACCTCGAGAGTTCCGTTTAGTGGGTACGTGTGCGTGGCATCGTTAGCATCCGGCCACGATTTCGGGTCGGACGATTTTCCGTAGTAGTGGCCGGTCTCAGGCAGTGGAAGCCGTGACCCCAGCGAGAACCGGATCCGGCGCTCTTCGAGCGAGGTGTCCGATGCGGTGTTCCTGAACTCGGCGGTCTGGAACACTTCCTCGAAGTCGCTGACCTTTGTCGGGGCAGGGTCACCATTGCTATCAAGCCCTTCCAGTTCGATGACCATCCGCGTCTCACCGATCTCATCGGTGGTGTTCGCGGCAGTACTCTTGACGTCGACGTTGTCGTTGACCGAGTCGTCGACCTCGATAGTGTCATCCTTATGTGGATTCTCGAGGATGATCCGTGCTTCGTCGACGGTCTGATCCTTGTCATCGATATTCAGCGATAATGATTGATTTACAGAGACATTCTCGCTACTTCCTTCAGTGAAGTGACCGTCGCCGGATGTGTCGGTGTGATCGGCTGCGGCGGGGACGGCAGCAAAGGACACGAGCCCTAACGAAGCGACCAGCAGGAAAACAAACGCCACCGCGCCAACGCGCTGGCTAGATTTATTCATACATCCCTCCGAGAGTTGTCGCTGGCTGACTGGGCCACAACGCCCTGCCACCGAGGAGACTGCCGCCGATCCCCGAAAAGCGGTGAACTACGCGACTTGCGAGAGAACGTTGACGAGTGAACACAACTGCGTGGACCCGAACCGACTGGTGACTCACCGGCTATCACCATTGAGTGCCCATTTGGTCGGCAACAGTTCCATGTTCCGCCATTGCCAGGTCCTATCACAGGGATGAGAACCTGTACAGACCCGCGTTACCCGTTCGAAAGACATAGAATAAAAATACCAGTAGATGTCTTATACTAAACTGCGACATCTGAAGGTATCGAGATCAGTGAGTCTCGCCTGCAACTCCCATTTGCAATAACTGTAGCGCAGAACCGCTTCGAGAAGTCGTGTTTTGAGTTGAAAATACGCCCTAGAGCCCCTGAAATGCAGAAAAACGATATGTTCCTGTTTTGTATTTTTGATGGCTTCATATGTCGGTATGACACGGATGAGATAGAGATTTACTCACGCACCCGCACTGAACCACGCGACTACGCCGGGTACCTATTCGAAAACACCGATGTCAGTCACTCGATTCCCGTGATTTCGATTCAATCACCGCCTTCGGGACTTTGAGTGACAGTAGTCGACCACCCATATGCGTCGACAATTTCCTTGACGATCGGCAGTCCGAGACCAGTCCTGTCGGGATGGGTCGATCGGCCGGGCTGGAACACCTCCTCTCGGCGGGCAACGGGAATACCATCCCCGCTGTCTTGGGCTCACAAAAATTGCGCCGAAGAGACGACTGCTGCCACGACCGCAGTCCACCCGAGTAGCGAGCCACCAATGCCCGAATACTGGATCACGAGGTTCCAATCGACTCCGTCAGGCTGTGCCGATGACTATGACATCTATGCTGTTGAGACTGCCTGTTCGATCCGTCGACACAGTAGTTCCTCAGAGATGCGACAGACGGATTTCGGGACGAAATCGGTTGCGCCTCGGTCGAAGGCTTCGACGATAGCTTGCTCGGATTCCCTTCCAGTAAATAAAATAAACGGCAGTTCGGGGTAGTTGGTTCTGATCGTCGACAGGAACTCGAGGCCGTCGGTGCCAGGCATCTCCAGATCACTCACTATGCAATCGACTGTTTCCCCATCGAGGTGATCGAGCCCGTCTTGGGGGCTATTGGCAGTCACTACCTCAAAGCCATACTCGACCAGTATTTTGCTATGGGCCCGCGTCGTCAAGGGGCTGTCGTCGACGTAGAGGATCCGAATTCGGTTGGACATGCTAATCATTCGCTCTGTTGGGTCATAGCTCTACTACCGACATGTGACGAATTTCGGCGCAGGCCTCGGCTGGAAAGGTCATCAGTTGGTTGTGGCATTCTGCCCAGCGATCCGAAGCGAGACCGTGATCGCGGCTTCACCAAGTGAATCAGACATGGCAGTACAAATGCTCGCCGCAACATAGCTCTCCCACCGTCATGTGTCGGTAGCGGTCCCATCGTCCGTAGCGGTCGGTTCGGCAAGTGGGAGTCGGACCGTGAAAGCCGCCCCGCCGAGGTCCTCGGCCTCGCCGATCTCGACGCTCCCGCCGTACTGCTCGACGAGCGTTTTGACGAGAGACAGTCCGAAGCCGGTGCCGTCGCTGCCAGGGAGTGTTTTTCCCTCGATGAACACTGCCTCGCGGTCGGATACGGGGATACCGGGGCCGTTGTCAGCAATCGTAACACACGCCATCTCATCGTCGACCGTCCCCGAGACAACAACCTCTGGAGCCTCGGAGTCATTATGCTTGATCGCGTTGGTTAGTAGGTTGCGGAACAGCGCGCCGAGCAGTTCGTTGGCAACGACGTCGACATCGGGCACACCATCGGTTCGGATCGTCGTCTCCATATCGATCATCGAGGCGCTGGCGATCTCGCGGTCGAGCGTCTCTGACAATCCCATGGGAGACAGCGACTCCCCTATTGATGAAATGACAGACATCAGATCTCGGGCCTGCTGAGTGAGGTCAATGATCTGGTCGCTGCTGGCGGCGATCTGATCGACATAGGTAATGTACTCCCCAGTAGCAGTCGCGGAACTCAAATCGGTGTTGAGTCTGCTTGTGAGTGTCGTAATCAGGTTGGCTTGGTTACGGATGTCATGGCGGACGAGTTTGTTGAGCAACATAAGGCGGCTGTTTTGATTTTCGAGTCGCTGTTCATGCCGCTTTAGCGCTGTAATGTCGGTCTGAATACCAACCATTCGTCCCGGTGATCCGTCCTCATCATCTTGGACGACACCGCGAGCCTGAATCCATCGATGACTGCCGTCGGGGAGGGTGACTCTGAAGTCGGCACTATACTCACCATCGCCGTCGACTGCCTTTTGAAATCTGCGTTCGATATCCTCGAAATCCGCATCCGAGAGCCGGTCGGTAAACCCCTCGACAGTGTTCGGAAACTCCCCAGGGGCGTATCGATAAAGCCGCTCGGATGCCTCATCGAAAAATAGCACTTCAGCGTCTAAAGTGGCCTCCCACACACCGGTATTGGTTTCATCGAGAGCGAGTTCGAGGCGTGTATTCAGGGCTTCAACTTCGCGCTCGCGGCGTTTGCGCTCGGTTACATCTCGACAGACAAGCAGGTGTCCGCCGACTCTCTCGTAGTAATCCGTTAGCGTTGTCTGACTGACGGTGAAGTATCGCAATTCACCATCAATACTGGTGGCAATATCGACTTGACGCTCTCCAGTATTCGACAGTGTAGTCGTATCCTCGCCTAATATCGACGATATTTGTGTCCCTACTAGCGTACTTTTATGATTGAACAGTTCACTGGCTGCACTGTTTGCCATCACAATAGTTCCTGTCTCATCTAAGACGAATACAAGCTCATCCATTTTTTCTAAGACAGCCCGGCGAGCAACCGGCAACTTATTAAATATTTGAAGTCTAAATGTGGCATACATTAGTGCTGTCGCCGTCACAAAAAACGCGGCAGTCGTTAGATCTAGTCGAGTGACATTAAGACGGAGTAACACATTCGCACCGATTGGAATAAGGAATGCAATAAAAAGTATAGATAGTTGGCGATACTTTTGGTACTCTAACTGGAACGTCATTCGAACAAGGATTGCTATTGCAAGACCTGTCAAAATCCAATTATACGTGATATGAAAAACAAAAAACGGGGTCGTTACAAACTGGTATCCTTGCACAACCGTTTCAGGTGTGGTGAATTGTACAAGCTCATCTAACGTGGGTGTGAGAACCACGACGAGAGAAACAATGGGCTTGATGGATAGTAAAGCGAGAACCCGTTTGCGTATCAGGTCTTCTCTGCCAGTATACTCAAATGCAAACAGTAGGAGTCCGATAATCGTAATATCTGCACCCGGCAATCTCAGTACTGTTCCGATTGGTGGTGCGGGATTTGTGGGTGTCCAGATTTGTATGATGTCTGCAAGCAACCAAACTAGTAGTCCAGCAAACAAGACGAGGAGTGATGTTGCTGCTCGCTGGTCCCGATTGTTGAGAAGATAATAAATAAAAACTAATCCAAGAACGAAGTTAGCGATGAGGAGAACTTGGAGAAATTAAAGTTCAGTTGACATATGCATGAATCATTTCTAGTCCGAGCGAGAGTCTTACCGCAGCAACAGATCCGATAGCGAGTAACTGCCCGGATGAGCGCCGTCCAGCCTGTCGACACAAGAGCCGAGTGCCAACAGTTGCCCAGAGGAATGCCGAACCGAACAACAGCGGTACCATCCCAACTGTACGTGCCAATCCATACGACTTCATTGCGGAACCGGTTGGAAAACATTGTGGTTGCAGTAATGACAAAAATCACACGTCGGCCGATAGCATAATTGTTCGTCGACCGCTCGGTTACCGGTATAATTCAGAAAAGAGCTTCTGCTGGGCGGTGCGGAGATGCTGGAGAAACGTCGAGTGGGCAATATCTAGGGACTCCCCGATTTCTGTGGCCGAACTCCCTCGTGGTTTCTCAAAGTAGCCATGATGGAACGCCGCTTTGAGCGCGGCAGCCTGCTTGTCAGTGAGTTCGCTCCTGTCGATACAGCTCACCTCTGCTGAGTCAGTATCGGAGTGCGTGACCTCGGTCACCGAGCGTACTGACACGTCCACAAACGCCGCTCCTACGCTCTCGACGGTCGTTCGCACGGTATCTCGTGCTGGGAGTTCGACAATCAAATCCGCCCCACGGGTATCGACGGTAGTCGACCGGACGACAGCGCCGTGATCGATCAGAAGCGACTCCGGTGTCGGAGCGTCGACGATGATTTGAAGACGAGGCGTGGGTCCCGCACCAATCGTTTCCACATCAATGATTTCAGGGCGACCAGCGAGGGCTGTTCTGAGTGCGTCGACTGTTGATTCATCTACAGATAGATACTGTAGTAACTGTCCATTTGCGTGACGGAGGGTTCCGTGGACTGTGATTGTTCCATCGTCAGTACACCCTATTTCGCGGGCGATAGCAACGAGATAGTACGCCTCGTTAGCCACTCGGAGGGTTACCTCGACAGTATGGTCCGAGGCAAGTGATTGTTCAGTTTCGACAGTATGGATCCCAAAGGCGATACTGTCGGCAAGCGCTTCGAGCAGTCGGCGTTCAGTTTGGTCGAACCGATCGGATTCGGCGTGATAGATGGCCAACACACCGTACCAAATCCCGTTGTACGAAAGCGGAATCGCCGCTCCCGATCGGTAACCTCTTGTGAGCGCCTTTTCACACCAGTCTGTCGGGAACAACTCCTCGAAGTCGGTGACGAACCGACTGTCGCCCGAGCGGGCCGCCCAGAGACTTGGCTCGCTGTCGGCAGCCCCACTTTCCAGCGAGTAGTCGACTGCCGCTAGGTAAGTGAAATCTGTGGTCTGTGAATTATTGTCGCCGCTCTGTGCTCGGGGTGTAAGCGTACCACCTTCGGGAACACCGATCCACGCGAGCGCGTAGCCATGGTCAGCCAACAGATCGACAACGCCACGCTCAATCTCATCTCGAGTTTGGGCTGCAACGAGGATGTTGTTAACAGCTTGATTGAGGTCTCTTTGCCAGCGGATTTCACGTTGGCGTTGTTTCCGCTCGGTCACGTCACGGATGGAGATCATGACTGCCTGCTCTCCGTCGTGGCTGATTCTTTGGCCAGTGTACTCACAGTGGCGGACCTCCCCATCGGGAGTTACCAACCGAATCTCGTGAAGTTGCCTGCCACCCGGATTCTCTTTCCAGTGATCAACAACGCTTCGAACGTCATCTTTATCCGCAGGATGGACGATCTCTGTGAGTCGTCGAGTCGGCTCGAACCACCGTCGATGTCGCCCCGTGAGGTCGACGAACCGCTGATTGTAGAACACCAACGTACCGTCTTGGACGATAATGATCCCATCACTGCTCTGTTCAGATAGTGACCGATAGCGACGTTCACTTTCGGCGATCTCGTTCCGGAGACGTGCTGTCTCGACGGCTCGCTTGATCTTGCTGGCGAACATCGACGACTGGTCAACTCGTGGATCTTTGATAACATAATCCGAAACGCCCGCATCGATAGCTGCCGACGCAACGTCTTCGCTTCCCTCGCTCGTTGCAAGAATGTAGGGGATCTCTGGATGCTCTTGGTGGAACCGCTTCAGAAGTTCAAGTCCGTCGACTTCGGGCATCTGATAGTCGGCGACAACGCAGTCGATGTCGAGCTCTCCGAGCCGCAACATTGCTTCGTTGGGGCTGAGAGCGACATGAACAGTGAGTGATGGATACTCAGCTTCGAGATCAGTGGCGACAAATTGGGCCCACTGCTCGTTGTCGTCGACGAGCAACACCGTGATCGGCTTGTCACTGGGCTCCCGTGAGGCGGTGACTGTTTCTCTATTCGGCATTATTATAATTCTAAGTGTCACGACGGGTAATCATATACTGACTGTTAGAGTGAGTACGTATATATGAGATCTGTATAATAAGATTATGAATGTTTTTCACACAAGTGATTACGCTACATTTGCGGTTGCGGCCGTCAATACCCCCAGATAACCCAGCACGAAATTGAAACAGGTCGTACAATCTGAGGTGATCCAGCACGTGAGTATGAAAATTCTGCTTGCTGGTAAGCCAGCACAATAGCTCGTAATCGAATTATACGGTAACTCGATCAGTTTCGACCTCGGACAATACTGCGAAGACACAGAGATACACATATACAAGAGCACGCCAGTATCTGAATGGCTCAACTATAGTAACGTTTGCAACGCTTTGCACCAAGCACCTCAAAAAGCAGTCCGAGAGAGCGTGAACCCGCAGTTCCTGAATCGAACTGAGAAAATAATTGCAAACGCTACTATATCCCAATGTGTCAAACTGTCTTTCAAACGTCACTCGGGAGCGTATTGCTCGTGGATGCGATCCATGCGTGCGGCCATCACGAAGTCGGTCTTGTGGAGGCCGTCGATTTTGTGAGTCCACATCTCGACTTGCACTTCTCCCCACTCAAGCTGGATGTCTGGATGATGCCACTCTGTTTCTGCAAGCTCACCGATCTCATAGGTGAACTCAAGCGCAGAACGGAAATCCTCGAACGGATACGTTGCGTGCAGATGGTGCTCGTCAACGACGTCCCAGACCGTCTCGTCGAGTGCAGCCAGGTACTCGGCGTACTCCTCTTCTGTGAGCGGTTCGTCGTCTGTTGTACAGGCCTCACAGCTCTCATCGGCAAGTGTAGATGCCATAGCTACTGGTTACTGGGGACGCTACTTGTGTGTTTATTGCATCAATACGGTACAGGTCCGGCAGTCACAGGCCACCACACTGAGTGGACTTCGATCGAGACAGCCAACTTCGTCACCAATGGGAACTGTGATCACGCATCCGCCCTGGGCGATCATCTGGTAGTGCCGCAGCGGCGAGACGCTGGTGTCGATCGACAGCTCAGCGTTCGCGGCGTCGAAGGCCTCCGGGTCGCCGACACATCGATCATGCCGAAAATTACCAGTGGCAATACCAACGCTCCTGCAATTGCGATCGGTGAGCGCGTCGATGAGCTAATTACAGAACATTGAGGAGAAATCCCACGACTTCAGTTGTGTGGAGAATATCAAGACTGCGCATACAAATTATCCCATGAAATGCGAGTAGCAACGTGGGTCCTACGTAACTACTGGGGCCTAACTGGGTCACCGCACTGAGAGCATTCTGCAAAGAGTCTCTTTTCGGCATTTACCACGTACTCGATGAGTACAGCAGTTTCGGGGACCACAGCGCTGCAAAATGGGCAGGTTCCGATCGTGGATGCTGCGTGCGACATGAGTGTAAGGGGGAAGAACTTGGAGCGTGTGACAGTGTCCAAGTTCCATATACTCGTTTGTGTTCTGGAGTAAAAAGCTCCAGCCAACCGTAGTGAAAGTGGAATCGAACTGGCTTCGCTCGGTAACCGATAGACAGTAGAGTACGGAAAATCACGGAGAAAATCCACAACATCAGTCGTAGATGGAGGTCACTTTTCGAGTCCAAGACCGACCGCGAGCGAATCTGGTGCGCAGGGGAGCTGGTTGTGTTGACACCATTGGCAGTGTTCACCTGCAGTGTACCGGCTGAACGAGAATTGAGTAATACGGTTCATCGATTCTGTCACGTCTTTTTTGACTGCTTCTAGTTCGGCTTCGGTGAACAGCCGTGATTCAACTTTTGGGCCGATCTCACCGACGTACGCGTATCCTGCCTGTTTGATTGGTTTATCGTACAGGTCTCGGCATGCCAACAGGTAGATAGGAAGTTGCTTGTCGTCTTGGAGGTCACGGTGACGTTCGGTCGCTTTGTAATCGATAACAACCAGTTCATCGCCAGGTGTCCGGTAGACGGCGTCAATGTACCCAACGAGTTCGTACCCATTGATATCGAGTTCGAACTCCCGCTCTGAATCGATGATTTCGTACTTGGGGAGATCCAACTGAAAGTAGCGGTCGATGCATTCTTTCGCCGCTGGGAGTGTATCCTCGGCGCGGCGTTGACTGGCGATCCGCTCGCAGATTTCATACCACTCCTCACGGCGGTCCGTGCCATGATTCGCGGCTTGCTCTGCAGTGTCGTGGAACAACAACCCGATATCACGTTGGGACACATCGCTCCCATCAGTTGTCGTAGATTCCTGGTAATCAGCGAACGCGTTTACCACGTAGTCTAGGTAGTGACTCCGCGGACATTGTTCGTACGCTGCGAGTGAGGTGTAGCTATGGGTGAGTGATGGTGACGGTGTCGATGGACCACTCAATGACGTAACTTGGAGTGTTTCTCGCCCATCTCCCGGTGAGAGGCCCCCGTTGAGAGAGGCTGTTGCGAGGTGTACCACGCGGTCGCGTGCAGTCTCAACTGGGAGCTCCTCCCCATGATGCGTAACGGTCCCACCGACGTTCCCGATCGGCTTGCTGGCTAACGTGTGAGTCCAGTCTGCTGCTTCGTCTGGGAAACACTCTTCGACGTCGGTCCAGAGCGGGAGCTGTCCTCGCTTTGGCTGCCACGGGATTCGAGATGGAAGCACGTCGTCAACCAATCGAGAAACAGCGTCTTCGTCCGCAGTATCGTCGCTTTCCTCGCTACCACCCTGCAGGACGAGGATGTCCTCGGCACGCGTGATCCCGACGTGGAACACACGACGGGTCTCATGAGCATCACGCTCAACGAAGTCCTCAGCAAACGCTGCCTGTGCGCCATCTGAAAGGCTTGTTTCGAACGCGTCGTACGTGCGTGAACTCGGTGCCCACTCGTCAGCCGTGACTTGCGGGATGAGGACGACCGGGAAGTCCAGGCCCTTGCTTTTGTGGATGGTCATCACGTTGACCGCGTCGTCGGCGACATCCGGTTGACTCGTGGGTGCAGTGCCACTCTCATCGAACAGAGAATCGTAATGTTCGAGCGAATCGATGAACTCCGGAGTAAGCGGTGGTTGGACTGCACTATCGCCGTACTGTTCGATGACGTCTTCAAGTTGGGCGAGGTCCCGGCGTTCTTGCTCGCTGAGATACCACTCAATGTTTGTAAGATCCGTGAGTTCACGGTACAAACGGCTGAGTGACGCTGCGTCGCGGAGTTCGAGTAGCTCCGTCGCATGCTCGCGGGCTTTTGCGACGCGATCGGGCTCTGTGAACTCGTCGAGCGGTGTTTCTTGGAGCGTCTCCACGAGCAAGTCGTCACCGGCGTTGAGTGTGCGGAGGTCTGCGTCACAGAGCCGGTATCGCATCAAGAGGACACGATTCCAACTCACTTCGTCTTTCGGCCGTGCAAGCGCTTTGAGGTACGCAGTGACGGTCCTGACACCGACGGATTCCGTGGCTAGATCGCCAGCAACTTGGTACGGGATGCCGGCGTCGTCGAATTCCTCGATGACAGGGGTCGCGTGACTGTTTTTCCGAACGAGTAACGCGATCTCACCGGGGTCGTACGCTGTATCGAGATTTTCTGCTGCTCCACTCATTAGATTCTGCACGACGGTGCGAAGCTGGGCTGCACCGTCCGAATCATCGTCAGCAGGTAGTTCGATGGTGGCGACGGTGTCACCGTTGTACGCGGGTTCGTTGACACGAGTAAGGGTTTTGTGCCGTTCACGATGATCGAGTTTCTGAATCGCTTCGTTCGCAAGGTCAAGGATCGGTTGTCGGGAACGAAAGTTCTCTTCGAGAGGTTCGTCCGTGAGTGCCGCGAACGCGTCGTCCAGTTCCTCAGTGATGTTGGCGACGTGCGCACCGCGCCACTCGTAAATCGCCTGATCGTCGTCGCCGACAACGAACAGGTTATCATCGGTGACAAGCGACGTGACGAGCTCAAACTGAAGGCGATCGGTGTCTTGGAACTCATCGCAGAACACGTAGTCCCACCGCTCAGCGATTTTCTCACCGACCGGCGAGTCCATCAGCGCAGCCGTCTTGACGACCAGGCCGTCGAAGTCGATGAGGTTCCGCTCGTCAAGTTCGCGTTCATACGCCGCGTACCCTGCTGTCAAATCACGGGCGGTGAGACAGTCTGAGAGGAACGAGTCGAGATGGTCTGTGAGTTCGATGTTGAGATCGTCCGGAATGCCTGTCGGTGCACCGTTCGCGTATCCACCGAGAAGGTACTTCGGGAGCTTATGTGCATTCTCTGGAAGTTCCCGCTTGCCTGCCTCATGGGCTTCGAACGCTGCTTCTAGTGCGTCACAAAGATCCACGAGACCGTCGAGGAATTCGTGTGCGCTGGCCACCATTCCGTCTATCCTGAGCGCGTCGCGTTCAGTGACGAGGTCGGCACGCACGTCTGGAAGCGAGTCCAGTACGCTCGACACGGAGCGGCCGCCCAAGTGGTCGCTGGCGATCGTCTCGACGCGTTCCGAGAGGCCGGCGACCTCGTAGACACGGTCAGCGGGGCCGAGGAATGCGTCAATGTCGTTGGGCGTAATCCCGCTGCGTTTCATTGACCCGATGAAATTCAGAAGTTTCGACGCCGCACCTGACGCGTACCCGTCACTGCCGTACACGTTGGGTTTCACCGACCGATACTCAATCTCATCAAGGACGTCGATGACGATCGCATACTTTTCGGCATCCGTGGCGACCTCGAAGTCAGGATCGATCCCGGCGTCGTACGCGTAGTCAGTGAGAATCTCGTTACAAATGGAGTGATACGTGTACGCGTCAATGTCGTACCCGGCCGTCCCGAGTTTCGCGTTGAGTTTCTCACGCATCGAGTCCGCAGCGTTATTCGTGAACGTCAACGCGAGAACCCGGTCTGGGGACACGTCTTCCTCGTCGATGAGGTGCTCGATTTTCCGCACCATTGTGAACGTTTTTCCTGTTCCCGCGCCGGCGAGCACACGCATCGGGTACGCGTCAGAGTCGATAATCGTTCGCTGCTGGGGCTCCGGCGACACCTCTTCCTCTGGGACCGGGTACCACGACGGGTAGTCGTCACTGTGGTCGGTCATTGTCGCACCTCCGGTGACAACCGATCAGCACACATCTCCCGGTAGTCACAGTCCGCGCACGCCTCATCGTGGATGAGTTCGAAGGGCTCTGGGGCGTAGGTTTCGGCCGTGATGCCGTCGTGCGCATGCCGAATCAACGCCCAAATTGTGTCGTAGTGCTCGTCGTAAATCTCAGTCGTTTCCCGTGACCACCCACGTGCAGACACGTCGTACCCGTCCGGGGTACTTTCGAACGACGTGTGGTTGAGAAGCCCGTAGAAACTGAACCGGACCTCCATACCGTCCTCGTAGAACGGTTCGTTCTTTACCCCCTCAATGTACGTCGCTGTCTGGAACGCATTTCGCACGCGCTTCGGTTCGTGCGCCTCTCCGTCGAGATGCGCTCCGAGATACTCGGCTGTCCCTGACGAGAGCACACCGCGAGTGTTCCGCTTGTAATCAAAAATATGGAGACCTTCGTCAGTTCTGACAACATTGTCTGCTTTCCCATGCAGCGCTCGCCCATCAACGTCACATTCAACCCAGCACTCCGTGGCAAGCGATCGCCGAGCGTGCTCGATCCCATCACCACCATCCGGCTCAAAAAACGACTCCACAGCAGTACGATTCTCAACGCGCTGGTACTCTTGATGTGCCAGTGATTTGTAATCATCCGGCGTACTGTGCTCGTCCCACTTCGCATCGAAGATCCGCATCGCCCGGTCGTAAATCACCCCCGGATCATCGTCACGGCTGGTTGCATCACAGACATCCTCGATCGTCTCGTGGTAAATCGTTCCTTGAGTAAGGTACAGTTCAGTCCGATCTGGAGTGTTAACATCCTGTACGTGCCGGTAGTCGTACAGGCGCGGACACGTCGCGTACGTCGCTAACCGCGACGGGGAGAGCGACGAACTCATCGCCGGACCTCCCCGTTCGCAAATTCGACACGCGCACGCAACGCTTCCCGGAGCTCGGCACCGCGGGAACCGCTTTCATCGAGGAGGTCCTGAATCTCACCGAGTTCCGATTCAACCTCGTCAAGCGACACCGTCACGTTCTGACTATTCGCGCGACGCACCTCCGCGAGCGTGTCATCAACCCGCGACAACAGGTACTTTTCCGCTGCTCGTTCACTCGTAATGTGTGGTTCGTCCGCCTCGATCACCCACGGGAGATCTTCATACGCTGTGGTGAGGAATCGAGACGCCTGCGTACGTTCTTCGAGTGCCGTATCTTCGTACTCGTAGAGACAACAGTACAGCCGCTCTGTCGCGGCACCAGCCCCAATCGCTAACTGGCGTCGCGCGTGCTCTGTGTGGTACTGCGCGAACGGTAGTCCAGACGCGGTCGATGTCGTTGGGAACGTTGCATCCACATCCCCTTCATCGAGTTGCGTGACACCCGGATAATCCGGCATCGACACGACACGCTCAGTCGGGAACAACCGTGTCAAGAACGCGTCACCCGGGTACTCACCGTCCACAAGGTTCACCAGAAAAACCGCGCGGAACGACTCGTTCTTAATCGCCTGCAAGTGATCGACACGGACGCCACCGTCGAGGTCAGTCGCGCTCGTCTGATTCTGCTGCGAGGCGTACTCGTGGGCGCGTTCGAGCATCTGCTTGAACGATCCCCACGTCGTATCCACGAACGCAGTCTCTTCGAGAAACTCAGCCATGCGGAACGCCCGTCGAACGTTCCCGAACTGCGCCCGCGCGTCAAGCGGTGACGCTCGATCCGCGATCCGCTGTTTTAACCCCGAATCTGTCGCCCACCACCGGATCGCGTTTTCGAGGCTATCCATTTCGCTGACCCGATCTAAGCGTTCCGTATCAAGGTCAGGGCCGTGCTCGGGACTTTCATCTTCATCCTCTTCGGCGAGATGTCGAACGGCGGCGAGAAGTTCTCGAATCGCAGGATCGTCACCGAATCCTATGACAGTCGTCGATTCCGTCGGAATTCCGGTGCCTTCGAGCGCTTCGATCGTGTCTGTTACAGCACTGCCGCTTTGTTTCGTGGCGACCGCGATGTCGTCGTACCCCCAGTCCGGCTGCGCAACGAGGTCTTCGATCTCGTTGGCAATCTCCGCGAGTTGCTCGTCACTAGAGTTTGCAGCAAGGACCGAAACCAACCCTGCTCCCGGATCTTTTAGAACCGTTTCTTCGGCGAAATACGCTGCCGTTGCAGCCGGTCGCGTTGACGGTGTCTCCGATACCCCACGTCGAGACTCGTTGAACGAGACATACTCCGTGACAGGGCCGTCCTCAACCCACGTACGACGCACACTCCCGTTCTCCTCAGCGATACAGACGAGCTCACAGTCCCCCGCGAGCGCGTCGAGGTACGCGCGGTCGAGCGGGAAGAACTCCTCAAACTCCACTGCTAACACCGCCTCTACATCAACGACATCATTGCGGGTATCACTAGCGAGCACGGCAAGCGCCTCCGAAATGAGTTGCCCGCGCTCCATGTGACCGTGCTCAGCGAGCCATCCGTGGAACGCCTCAAGTGCAGCCGCGATCGCCTGGAGTTCCGGCGCCTCGTCAGGCGTGACTGTCTGCCAAGAAATCGTGCCCATCACTGCATCCACGTCCTCAATAAACGACGGTTGCACAGCCGCTCGTCGCAAGTACTCGGTTTCCCACTCGTAGTCTGCGAGAAATCGGTGGAGGAGTTCACGCCGCAACGCGTCGGAGAGAATGACACGATCGTCAGTCTGATTGAGAACATCAGTCGCGTGCACGACAAGCGACGTCACGTACGGTATCGCTGGGCCCGGGATCTCCTCACTCAACGCCTCCCGGAACGTCTTGGTGCTCGTTGGTGCGCCCGTAATCACGAGCACCTCCTCAGAATCGTGCTCATCAAGAAGCGATCGGTACTCATTTTCTACGGTTTGTGTGACGTTCTCTGTACCGAACGATGACAAGACTAGCGTTCCTGTGAACTGTTGTTGAACAGATGATAATGGCACGGACTCGAACCTCGGATACGTACAAAATTGGTTGATCCAGTGATAAGAGTACTCCTCATTTCGCTGTTTTCACCAGTTGTCCGCGAGCGGTACGCTCCACGAACGACCTGACAATCAGAACGATGCCAGACTCGGGTTCAATCACCGACTTGAAGAAGACGGGTTGCTCAATGACTGCGGAAAGAATGTCTGTGAACGAGGTGTCGCCGCTGATCATGTAATCGATGGTCAGCGGGGTGAGGTGGTTGTCGAGAGTGTCACCGTCGTCGTCGGTGGTGACGTCGTGTTTGTGAATGAATCCGATCGGGTCGTCGCCAGCGTAGACAGGGGCGGCGTCGTAGCCGTTCGAATTCAGCCATGCAGCGGCGTCGCTTGGTGGTGTGTTTTGTCCAAGGTGTTCGACGGAGCGAGTTGCGAGTTCGGCTGCGGTGCAGTCGTAGAGGTCCCGGGGCATATCGGCTAATTGGGGGGGCAGTGCTAGTCAAAATGGGGGGCTGTCTGCGGTGTTGTCGCGGATTAATACATCCATCTCCCACAAAGTTAATGTCTATCAAACATATATTTTTACTTGATTATGCCCAAAGGACATTTTACGTCGGCAGGGGCGAGTATCGAATACGGTTCTGCTGGCTGTCTTTTCCCTATTGAGGAACTGGATGCGACAGTGCTCCAATACCGAGATGCTCAAGTCGCGCTTGATGACGTCGATGGGTCGAACGTCATTATCGTCGCCCCCACGAGCCTCGCAACCAGTTACTTCCTCGGCCAGCACGCGCTCACCGCGATCCGTGTGGATAATCTCACCACCGCAGTCCGGACGCAGATCGACGACGAACTTGACGAGCCCCTGGACACGTTCGACCTGATTCAAATCGGGAAGTGGAATAGTGACAGCCAGAATTACTCGCTCGCAGAATTCACGAGCGCCTGAATTCTGACTTGTGGATATACAGACTTGGACAAACACAACAGCACACGACAATCAATGACTGAAACACTCGCTGACAAGTACCCTGATGGTGCTTCGTATATCCAGCAAGCCATTGATAAGCACGGCGAAGACTGGGTGTTGGAGCATTATTATCAGCAACTCTACCCGCTCAGCCAGGTGATGGCAATGCCCGAAAAGGAAGAACTCCCGTTTTTCGATTCGGACGAGCACGATACGATGACCGAAGCGGAACGAGCAGAGATGTATCAAGCGTGGGTGATGTACCGAGAGAATCTACGTACGGGGACAAAAAATACCGAATAATATGACTGGCAGCCAGCCTCTGTCACCGTTTGAACTCCGATTTGTTAGGTGAGTACTGTTGTTATTGATGCGGCACACCTCGTTCCGATACTAAGCGAGTGTCACGTCCACTCATCGAGATTCTTTTGCTCAGCATCCCTCGTTGCAAGTGTATTCTGCAGGTCGGAAGCAGTACTTATACTCTTTGTAGTGTCTGCTTCTCGGATCGTAGCCAATCCGTCGTTCGGGGCGATATTCAAATCTGTTGGGGGAACGAATATAGGCCGATCGTGTTTGAGTGCTATTTTGTATTGAGCCATGGTTCCCCCATTTCCATCGGTGGCAACGAAAATCATCCCGTCACTCAGTGCCGCGATGAGTTCATTTCGGTCAAGGAACGCATGACGGGCGGGGTCAGCGTCGGGTGGGCGCATTGAGAGGATGAGCCCGCTTGTATCGATGATTTGGTCGAATAAGGATTGATTCTCTGGCGGGTATGCGACGTTGACGCCCGTTCCGAGAACGGCGATGGTTGAACCATCCGTGCCTAACGCGCCCCGGTGAGCGGCGGTATCAGCTCCACGGGCTCCACCACTAACGAGTGTGTACCCATTTTCTCCGAGTTCTGCCGAGAGCGATTCGATCCATTGTTGCCCGGTTTCGTTCGTTTCACGCGATCCTGAGACACCGATTGCGTCTTCGATCAGGAGTCCGACGTTTCCTTTTGCGTATAAGAGAACCGGTGCTGGGCCGGCACGGACTGCTTCCGGATACCGATCTTCCGTGATACCAAGAATTGTGATTCCATTCGATTCGTAGGCACCGAAACGGTCAATATAGCCTTCGACCTCGTCTTCGAGCGACCGGATGTCTGTAAGTGTGGTTTCGTCTACGTAGTGGTATTTGTCGGTCAGAGACGCTGGAGCGCTGAGTAGATCTCTCGGGTCGTCGAAGTAGTTGTATAGTTCGTATGCACGTGCATCCCCAATCCCAGAGATGTCGGTGAGGGCAGCCAGTAGCGCTTTATTTTTGAGCTTCATTGGTCTACTCCTGCGATGATTTCTGATGCGGAGGCCTCTGGGTCAGTGATCTCTTTCACGTCGGTCTGTGGTCCGCCAGGGGTAAGACCGAGAGCGATACAGACGACGCGGTCAGCACCGGCCTTGCGGAGAAGATGAGCCCCCGCAAGGAGTGAGCTACCAGTCGTGCAGATGTCGTCGAGCAAAATGACGGTATCATCGTGGAGTTTTGCTCGTGTGCGGAGCGATTCAGAGGGATGGAAAGCGACTTGTCGGCGTTCTTCCTCCGATTTCTCGCGTTGACGTTCGACGGTTTCAGTTCGTTCAAGAAGCGGCGTATAGATGATTTCGGTTTCAAGCACGGCGTCCTGTGCTAGTTCTACTAATTGTGAACTATGTGACCGGGCTTCGTGACCCGGATAGACTGTAATGTAGTCGTAATTCCAGGTATCAAGAAGGAATCGTCGGTGGATGAGGTCCTGTAGCCGTGGTCGGAAAGTGTCTATCGGGGTATCTTCTCCGTGTTTTGCGAGTGCCTGAAGAGGATCGAAACTCAGTGAACTCGGGCGATACCAGTCCAACGCAAAAACGTTCAATACTCGGTTTGCAGGAGTGGCTGCTGGGGGCGTTACTCGTTTAAA